>CAWABH010000032.1:0-109074 GCA_963780095.1 uncultured Alphaproteobacteria bacterium | reverse complement strand
GGCGTCGATGTCGTCTTCGGCAGCCGGTTCTCGCGTCAGAGCGTGCTGATCAATTACCCCTTCGGCAAGATCGTCGCCAACCGCGCCTTCCATGTGCTTGCCAATCTGGTGATCCGACTCGGCGGCCTGCGTGACGTGACCAACAACCTGAAGCTGATGCGTGGAGATCTGGCGAAGCAGCTTGTCATCAGCGAACCGTGGTTCGCCGCCAACGCCGAAATCGGCCTGCAGCTCGCATTGCTGGGAGGAGCGGTCCGCGAGGTGCCGATCTCGTGGATCAACCGCACCTTCGACATGGGCCAGAGCTCGTTCAAAGTACTGAAGTCCGGTGCCGGCTACGCGCGCGTGCTGTGGCGGTTCGCCCGGACGACGCGCTTCGGCAGCCGGCGCTTCGAAACCGGACGGTTTGCCGCCTTATGCAATCCGTAAGCACTTGCCTCGTCTGCAAGGGACGGTCGTTCGTTGAGCGCTATCCTGCAACGTTCGAGGGCGCTTGGCGCGACGCGGTGCCCTACTTTCTCACCGGTCGCAACAAGGCGGTCCACGGCCGGATCGTCCGCTGCAGCGATTGCGGCTTTGTTTTCACATCGCCGCAGTTCGCCCCGGAAGAATACGCCCGCATATACGAGACCGTTCACGCGGACGGCGACGAGGGTATCCCTCCGCGCGCACGCTTCGCTGCACTGGCACAACGCATTCGGCAGGCGGAGGCGGCAGGCCGGTTTCTGGACTTCGGCTGCGGGAGCGGCGCCTTCCTCGATGCGATGGAAGGTTATGACGGCGTCGGCTTCGAAGTGCAGGCAGATGTTCCGGGCGGCGCTTCGCGGCGTGGCCGGATCGTTACCGGCGACATTCTGGCCGATGCCATCGAGCAACTTGGCCTCGCGCCCGCAAGCTTCGACTTTATCGTCGCCTGGGATGTGCTCGAACACCTCGCGGTGCCCACGCGGCAGATGGAGCGGTTGAACGGTTTGTTGAAGCCGGGGGGGCGGCTCTATCTTACGGTGCCGAACAGCGCCAGTTGGGTTGCCCGCTTGTCAGGCGAGAAGTGGAACATGCTGCTGCTGGAACACCTGTGGTATTTCGATCCGACGACGTTGACGCGGTTCCTCGAGCGTTGCGGCTTCGGTATCGACACGATCAAGGCGATGGGCTATCCGGTCGATCTGGCCACTGTCTTCCTGCGGGCCCGCCAGACCTACGGTGCATGGGTGCCCCCGGCTCCCCCGTTCCTGGCGAACGTCAACGTCAAGCTGCCGATCGGCCTGATGTTCGTCAGCGCCACCAGGCCTGCCTGATCATGCGAGGAAAACCAGGATGGATGTGGCGATCATAACCGGATCAGCCGGACTGATCGGCTCGGAAGCGGTGCGTTTCTTCGCCGACAAGGGGCTGCGAATCGTCGGCATCGACAACGATATGCGCAGTGTCTTCTTCGGCGCCGATGCATCCACGGCGTGGAATTGTCGTCGACTGCAGGACGGCGTGCGTGGCTATACGCACGTGGATGCGGACATTCGCGATGCCGATGCAATGGCAGCAGTGTTCCAAAGATATGCTGGATCGATCGCGACGGTGATTCACACGGCGGCGCAGCCGTCGCATGACTGGGCGGCGAAGGACCCGATCACCGACTTCACCGTGAACGCCAATGGAACCTTGGTTCTGCTGGAGATGGTTCGCCGCCACGCTCCCACCGCGCCATTCCTGTTCATGAGCACCAACAAGGTCTACGGCGACACGCCAAATGGCCTGCCCCTCGTGGAGGAGGCGACCCGCTGGGAGTGCAATCCGTCGCACCGCTACGGCATCCATGGCATCGACGAGAGCATGAGCATCGATACGTCGATGCACAGCCTGTTCGGCGTGTCGAAGGCGTCCGCCGACCTGATGGTGCAGGAATATGGTCGTTACTTCGGCATCCCGACTGCCTGCTTTCGCGGCGGGTGTCTGACGGGCCCCGCGCATTCAGGCGCGCCGCTGCATGGCTTCCTGAGTTGGCTGGTGAAGTGCGCCGTTATCGGCGAGCATTACACGGTGTTTGGCTACAAGGGCAAGCAGGTGCGCGACAACATCCACTCCTATGATCTTGTCGCTGCACTTTGGCATTTCTTCCAGAAGCCCCGGGTGGGCGAAGTCTACAACATGGGCGGTGGCCGCCATTCCCACTGCTCCATGCTGGAAGCGATCGAGATCTGCGAACGGCTGACGGGCCGGCCGATGAACTGGAGCTACAGCGAGGACAACCGCGCGGGCGACCACATCTGGTGGGTGTCGGACGTTCGCAAGTTCCAGAGCCACTATCCGGACTGGACCTATCGCTATGATCTCGACGGTCTGCTAGGGGAAATTCACACGGCCCTTGAGGACCGGGTGGGAGGGTGCCAGTCGGTTGCGTCAAAATGAACAGCGGCAGCCCCAGCACGTGCTGGTCGAATTGCTGCGTCGTGCGCGGAGGACGACATGGGTGATGGCGGTGGCGTACGTCGGATCGAAATCACTGAACGTGAAACACCGGTATTCGACGGTGCGGAGTTCGGCGAGGTGGGAGCCTATGAGCGGTTGCATGGCACCGCGTTCTGCGAACTGGATCCCGCGCATGCCTTGAATGCAGGCATCGTCAATCTTGACAAGGCGCCGCGGAATGCGCGGGGTCTTGTGGACTATCAGGTCGATTTCCGCATTTTGAAGCCTATCGATCTCGATCGCGGGAATGGCTGGCTGCTGTACGATGTGCCCAATCGTGGCAACCAGCCTGTGATGCCGCGGCTGAACGGCGCGCCTGAAGGCGGCCATCCCAAAACCGCCGGCAATGGCTTTCTCATGCGCCACGGCTTCACGGTCGTCTGGAGCGCATGGCAAGGCGATGTCCCGCCGGGCGCGGATCGTCTCGTTGCGCGATTTCCGATCGCTACCGGCGCGGATGGTCCACTGACGGGCATGGTTCGTGAGGAGTTCATCGCCGAAGCGACCGGTCTGCTCGGCGATGCCAACATCCAGGAGGTATCCGAGGACCGCTTCATAGGGACACTGATATATCCTGTCGCTGATCTGCATGCCGCGGAGGCAACGCTTACCGTACGCCAGCGCGAAGCCGATCCGCGCGCTACGCCGAGAGGACTGACCTGGCGGCTCATCGATGACCGACATGTCGAGATCACCAGGACGACAGCAGCTGGATTCGATCGCGGCGCAATCTACGAATTCATCTATCGTGCGCGCGACCCGATGGTCATGGGGATCGGATTCGCCGCGATCCGCGATATCGTAGCATTCCTGCGCCATGCGACGCACGACGAAGCGGGCAACGCCAACCCGATGGCGCCCGGGGAAAAGCCGCGCATCCACCATGCGCTGGGGTTTGGAATATCACAAAGCGGCCGCGTGCTGCGCGATCTGTTGTACTATGGGTTCAACCAGGACCTCGCCGGACGCCAGGTGTTCGATGCGATGCTGCCGGTGGTCGGCGGATCGCGGCGGACCTGTGTGAACTCGGCCTTCGCGCAGCCCGGACGCTATTCCAGGCAGCATGAGGATCATTCCTACGGCGACGATCAGTTCCCGTTTACGTATCCCACGCTGACCGATCCGATCAGCGGCCGCACGGCTGGCATCCTGCAACGTGCACGCGACGCCGGCGTGTGCCCGAAGGTGATGCATCTGGATACCGAAAGCGATGCCTGGCAGGCACGCAGTTCGCTGGTTGTCACCGACACCGGCGGCGACGATATTGCCATGCCGCACGACGTGCGCGTCTACTTGGCAAGCGGCGTGCAGCATGCCGCGCCTCGGCCCATGGCGAAGCAGGTCACTCAGCTGCCGGGCAATCCGCTCGGCTATGGCGCGTTCATGCGATCGCTGCTGATTGCATTGGTCGAGTGGGTGGAACATGGCGTTCCCCCGCCCGATAGCCGCTTTCCCTCGCGCAGAGCAGGCACGCTGGTGTCGCTGGCGGAGGCGCCGGCCGGATTTCCCGTGTTGTCAGGTGTGAACTTTCCGACCGTGCTGAACGAACTGCGGCTGCGCGACCACTCCGTCGAGCCACCGGCAGAAAGTGCGGAGTACCCCGTGTTCGTTCCCAGTGTCGATGCGGACGGCAACGCCGTAGGTGGCATTCGCCATCCGTTGCTGGACGCGCCGCTGGCGACACATACCGGTTGGGCCTTGCGCGCTACGGGCTTTGCCGAGGGCGATCTGTTCACTGTCAACGGCTCGATGATTCCGTTTGCCGCGACGGAGGCGGAGCGGCAGCGCGCCGGCGATCCGCGACCGTCGATCGCGGCACGCTATGCCTCGCGCGAGGCGTGGGCGAATAGGCTCGGTGAGGCTGCGGCGCGACTTGTCGCCGATCGGCTGCTGTTGCAGGAGGACGCGGATCGATTGATCAGTGCCGCACGCGAGTCCTGGGATGTGTTTCAGGTGCTGTGATGCCATCGAGCGCTGACAGAATTCGGACGGATTTCAGCCGCTACCAGCCGAAGCATTTCCTCTGGTCGCTCGACGGCAAGGTGGCCACCATCACGCTCAACCGGCCGGAGCGGAAGAACCCGCTGACATTCGAGTCCTATGCGGAGCTGCGCGACACATTCCGCGATCTCGCGCACGCGGATTCGGTGAAGGCCGTGGTAATCGTCGGCGCCGGCGGCAATTTCTGTTCCGGCGGCGACGTGCACGAGATCATCGGGCCTCTGGTTCGCATGCAGGAAGCGGACGACATGCGGGGTCTGCTCGACTTCACGCGCATGACCGGAGAGCTGGTGAAGGCGATGCGCGCCTGCCCACAGGTGATCGTGGCTGCGGTGGACGGCATCTGCGCGGGCGCAGGCGCGATCATCGCGATGGCGTCCGATCTGCGCCTCGGCACGGCTGCAAGCAGGGTTGCATTCCTGTTCGTGCGCGTCGGACTTGCGGGCGCCGACATGGGTGCGTGCAACATCCTGCCGCGCATCATCGGCGCCGGGCGCGCGGCAGAATTGCTATTCACCGGCCGATCGATGGACGGCACGGAAGCGGAACGCTGGGGCTTCTTCAACCGCCTGTGCGAACCGGCGAGCGTGCTGGCCGAGGCGCATGCGCTCGCCGCATCGCTGGCAGATGGCCCGACATTCGCCCATGCGATGACCAAGCGCTGCATCCACCAGGAATGGAGCATGTCGATCGACGAAGCGATCGAGGCCGAAGCGCAGGCCCAGGCGATCTGCATGCAGACCAGGGATTTCGGCCGCGCCTACCGAGCATTCGTCGCCAAGGAGCGGCCGGCATTTCAGGGCGATTGAAGGGGACCGTCGATGGAAGTCGTAGGCCTGGGCTTCTACTTCGAGGACCTGCCGCTGGGTCGGCGCTTCCGCACCATCGGCCGCACGGTGACCGAGGCGGACATCACCAACTTCGTCAATTGTACCGGCATGGTGGAGGTGCTGTTCACCAACACCGAGTTCCTGCGTGAGGAGTCCGACATCAAGGACCGCCTCGCGCCGGCGGCGCTGAGCTACTGCTTCGCAGAGGGCCTGCTGGTGCAGGCGACCATGCAGCACACCGGGTTCGCATTCCTGCACATGGACTTCAACGTGGAGAAGCCGGTATTCGCCGGCGACACGATCCACGTGGAATGCGAGGTGATCGAGGCGCGTCTGTCGCGCAACCGGCCGGGCAGGGGGCTGGTACGCACGCGCAATCAGGTGGTGAAGCAAGACGGCACGGTGGCGCTGACCTACACGCCGCTGCGCATGATCAAATGCCGCGGCTGACGCCCGTCGTCATGGCCGGTCCTGTGCCGGCCATCCACGCCTTTACAGCCGACACAAAGGCAAGACATGGATGGCAGGCACAAGGCCGGCCATGACGATGGAGGCCGGTGAGACGGTTGGACTCCCTACCGCTCGCGCATCTTCGGATCCAGCACGTCGCGCAGCGCGTCGCCGAACAGGCTGACGCCGAACACGGTCAGAGCAATTGCCAGACCTGGGAAGATCGCGATCCATGGGGCGGTGGATGCGTACTCCTCCGCGCCCCCTTGCAGCATCAAACCCCACGCCGGCGTCGGCTCCTGCACGCCCAGTCCAAGATACGAAAGCGATGCCTCCGCCAGGATCGCCTGGCCAACGAACGCGGTCAGCATGATCAGGAACGGCGCCATCACGTTCGGCACCATGTGGCGCAGAATGATGCGAGCATGGCTGTAGCCGCAGGCGCGCGCCGCATCGACGTAGGGTATTTCGCGGATCGCCAGCGCGCTTGACCGCACCACGCGTGCGCAGCGAGGGATCAGCGGAATGGTGATCGCCACGATCACGTTGTGCACGCCGGTGCCAAAGATCGACACCACGGCCAAAGCCATGATGATCAGCGGGAACGCCATCACCACGTCGAAGATGCGCTGGAACACAAGGTCCAACTTGCCGCCGAAATATGCGCTCGCGACGCCAAGCACCAGTCCGGCGAAGCCGCCCACGATGGCGGAAGTCAGCCCGACGATCAGTGCCGTCCGCGCGCCGTAGATGATGCGCGACAGCAGATCGCGACCGAACTGGTCGGTGCCCAGCCAATGTGCCCAACTCGGCGCCTCGGTCATCGATGCGAAATCATTGGCCGTGGGGCTGTACGGCGCGATCAGTTCGGCGGAGAAGCCGGTCACTGCCATGATCAGCACGATCAGCATGCCGAATGCACCCAATGGTTCGCGACGGCAGAAGTGCAGCGTGGCATGCCAGAACGAGCGCCGAAGCTCGATCTCGACATCCGCGACGGCCGGGACGGCGGGGTAGTTGTGCACTGTGGTGGACATGTTGCGGTCTCCCTCAGGCGAAGCGGATACGCGGATCGAGCCAACCGTACAGCAGATCGACCACGAGATTCGTCAGGACGAAGACAGTGACGGTCAGCATCACCAGGGCCTGGGTCAGCGTGTAGTCCTGGTTCTGCACCGCCTGCACGAACAGCCGTCCGATGCCATTCAGGTTGAACACCTGCTCGGTCACCACCAGTCCGCCGATCAGGAACGCGAACTCGATGCCGATCACGGTGACGACAGGCAGCAGCGCGTTCTTCAAGGCATGCCGGTTGATGATGATCTTCTCAAGCAGGCCCTTGGCACGGGCGGTGCGGATATAGTCCTCGCGCAGCACTTCCAGCATGGCGGAACGCGTCATGCGCATGCTGACCGCGGCGTAGCGGTAGCCGACTGTGACCGCCGGCAGGAACGCCATCGAGAGATTGCGGATCGGGTCCCGCCAGATCGGCACATATTCGATCGGCGGCATCCATGGCGTGCCAAACAGCGCGTTGGTGACGTCGAGCACGAACAAGATCGAGATGATGCCCAACCAGAACGAAGGCGTGGCGATGCCGCCGATGGCGATCGTGCGCACCACCACGTCGGTCCAGGTATTCTGCTTCAATGCCGAGATGGTGCCGAGCGGGATCGCGATGAGGATGGCGATCACGGTCGCAAGCAGCGCGATCTCAAGCGAGATCGGCAGTCGCGTGAGGATTTCAAGCGAGACCGGCTTGCCCGACCACATCGAGATGCCGAAGTCGAAGTGGCAGAACCCCCAGACGAAGCTGAGGAACTGGATGATCAGCGGCCGGTCAAGCCCAAGCTCCGTGTGGCACTGCGTCACTGCGCGTGGATCGAAGCTGCCGCCGCCGGAGCCGAGGCGCACGACGCAGATGTCGCCCGGGATCATGCGCATCAGCACGAACACCAGCACGGCCGCGCCGAGCAGCGTCGGGATCACCAGCAGCACGCGCTTTCCAATGTATTGGTACATCGCTGCGTTCTCTCAACCTGTCTGGCGTTTGGCAGCCGGTGGCCTCACCTGCCAGGACGGATCATCCATTGGGGCCCTCATCCAACCAGATATTGGACAGATCCTGGTTGATAAAGTGGCTGGGACCGATCTTCCACCCGTGCACATAGGACCGCTCGGGGATCATGCGGTTCCACCACAGCATCGGAAACTCGCGCGCCTCGGTATCGATCACGCGCGTCTCGTACTGCCGCATCAGCGCGCGTTGCTTGTCGAAGTCGGTCTCCCGCAGCATCCTCTCGTAGATATCGACCTCCTCCGGATCGCTGAAACCGCCGTAATTCGCCGCGAACTTTTCGCGGGGCAGATATTTCTGCGTGTCCAGCACCGGGTTCACGACGCTGTTGCAATTGGCCTCGACCACGATGTCGAAGTCTGCCGGTGCGCATCGCCTGCAGCCACGGGCCTGTCGGCAGCACGCGTTGCGTTGCGGTCACACCGATCTTGCTCCATTGATCGACCAGCCAGGTGCCAACATATTTGTATGGTTGATCGACGTTCCGGTTCAGGAGCTCGAGATGCAACCCCTCCTGCCCGGCCTCCTTCAGAAGACGCCGGGCCTCTGCCCGCGACTTCTCGATATCGGGCCAGAAGCCTGCCAGCTTCTGCAGTTCCTCCTTGGTCGCCGCCAGCGGCGAGCCTGGGAACACGATGCCCCCCACCGTATGCACGTTGGCAATCTTCGCCAGCGCCGGCGCACCGTTCCACTGATCGACGGCCAGCAGGAGCGCCCGGCGCACCCGCACGTCGTCGAACGGCTTGCGCTTCTCATTGGGCGTGATGAGGTTGCCGCAGTTCCAGTCGTGGGTCTGCACCTTGATCTTGTCGCCGAGTTCCCGCTGAAGATCGTTGATCGCGGCGGGCGGCAGGCCGCGGAATTCCATCGCCGCGCGGCCGGAGTGGATCGCCTCTACCCGCACCACCTGCTTGTCGGCGAAGATGCCGACGAAGCCGTCGAGATAGGGCAGTCCCTTGTGGTAATAGTCCGGATTGCGTTCGCCCTTGATCGACTGGCCCATGTCGAGGCTGACGAACCTGAACGGGCCGGAGCCCAGCACGTGCTGCTCAAACCAGCGCGGATCCTTGTCGAGGATCGCCTTCGGATAGATGAACGCGAAGGGATCAGCGAGCGACGGCAGGAACGTCGCGGTGGCGAATTTCAACCGGAACACCACCGTGGTCGGATCGGGAGACTCGACCGAGTCCACCACCGACCACCAGTTCTGCCGCACGCTCAGCACCCCTGGCCGAGGGAAGATGATCTCGTGCCAGCTTGCCGCCACATCGGCGGCGGTCAACGGCGAGCCGTCGTGGAACTTCACATCCGTGCGGATCTTGAACGTCCAGGTCTTGCCGTCATCGGCGGGCGTGGGGATCGCGGTGCAGAGATCGCAGACCAAATGGGTGGTATCCGAGGGGTTCTCCGGATTGACGCGCACCAGCACGCTGTAGAACGGCGCCGTCGCATGCAGCATGGCGAACGTGCCCTCGCGGTGGCCATCAAGGCTCGGCGGGGCATCGGCCGGGATCATGTAGGTCAGGGTGCCGCCGCGCTTCGGCGTCGCCTCCTCCGTGCTGGCTGCCATGGCGGGCCCGGCCGCGACAACCGCAGCGAACCAGGCACTGAACAGGGCTGATCGCATGTTGCTGCCTCCATTGGTACGTGTTCCTCAGTTGGACTGATGTCCGTTGCTGTTGGCCGTGCCTGAACGTCTTGCAGACACCGGCGGAAGCGCTTCACTCGTCGAGCCAGATGGTCGCGAGGTCCTGGTTGATGTAGTGGCTCGGGCTGATCTTCCAGCCTTTAACATAGGAACGGTAGGGCACGATCCGGCTCCACCACGGCATCATGTACATGTGTGCCTGCGTATCGAGCACATAAGTCTCATACTCGCGCATCATGGCTCGCTGCTTGGTCGGTTCGGTTTCATGCAGCAGCGCCTGGTAGAGGTCGATGTCCTTCTGGTCCTCGTAGTTCCCGTAGTTCTCGGTATAGACCGAATGCGGCAGGAATTTCCCCACGTCCATCAGCGGATTGACGAGACCCTGGCAGTTGAAGTCCACCGTCACATCGAAGGCGTTGTTGCGCAGCGCCTCGAAGAACGGACCGGTTGGCAACACCTTCTGCGTGGCGTGCACGCCGATCTTGCTCCACTCGTCGATCACCCAGGTGGCGATGTACTTGTACGGCTGATCGACGTTGCGGTTCATCAGCGAGAAAGTCAGCCCCTCGGCGCCGGCCTCCTTCAGCAGGCGCTTCGCCTCGGCGCGCGACTTGTCGATATCGGGCCAGTAGCCCGGAAGCTTCTGCAGCTCATCCTTGGTTGCGGCGAGCGGCGAGCCGGGGAACACGATGCCGCCGACCGTGTGCACGTTGGCGATCTTCGACAGCGCCTCCGCACCGTGCCACTGGTCGATCGCCAGGATCAGCGCCCGCCGGACGCGCACATCGTCAAACGGCTTCTTCTGGTGGTTCGGCGTGATCATGTTCACGCAGTTCCAGTCTCCCGTCTGCACTGCGATCTTGCCGCCCAGCTCCTTCACCAGCTGATCGCGCGCCGCAGGCGGCATGCCGCGAAACTCGATCGCCGCGCGGTCCGCGCGGATTGCATCGATCCGCACCGACTGCTTGTCGGCGAAGATGCCCACAAACCCGTCCAGATACGGCAGTCCCTCATGATAGTAGTCCGGGTTGCGCACGCCCTTGATCGACTGGCCGATCTGGTATTCGGCGAATTTGAACGGCCCGCTGCCCATGATGTTCTTTTCGTACCAGTGTGGGTCCTTGTCGAGAATCGCCTTCTTGTAGATCCACGCGAACGGATCGGCGAGCGCAGGCAGAAATGCACTGGTGGCAAATTTCAGATGGAACACCACGGTCGACGGATCGGGCGCATCGACCGTGTCCACCATGATGAAGTAGCTCGCGCGCGCACTGGAGACACCCGGCCGCGGATGGACGATCTCCTGCCAGCTCGCCGCCACATCGGCGGCAGTGAGCGTCGAGCCGTCGTGCCACTTCACGCCGTCGCGAATTTTGAATGTCCAGGTCTTGCCGGCATCGGTCGGCTTCGGCATCTCGGTGCAAAGGTCGCACACGAAGTCGTCGGGCGATGACGGGTTCATCGGATTGATGCGGATCAGCACGCTGTAGAACGGCGCGGCGGCATGCACCGTCGCGTAGGTGGTTTCGCGATGGCCGTCGAGGCTCGGCGGCGCATCGGCTGGGATCATGTAGGTGAGCGTGCCGCCTCGCTTCGGCGCCTCGTTGGCCACCGCTGGAAAAGCCAGCACGGTCCCAAGGATAATTGCCGTCATGGCGGAACGCATCAGCGTTTCCTTCCTTTGGTCATGTTCTCAAA
Organism: uncultured Alphaproteobacteria bacterium; assembly: GCA_963780095.1. Lineage (GTDB taxonomy): Bacteria > Pseudomonadota > Alphaproteobacteria > Acetobacterales > Acetobacteraceae > JAMXLO01. The sequence continues at coordinate 97,904 of CAWABH010000032.1, read as the reverse complement.
TCGTCATGGCCGGGCTTGACCCGGCCATCTGACGTGGCGCCAGTGCCGGAGGCGATGGCCGGGTCAAGCCCGGCCATGACGGAATGGGGCATGACCACTAACGGACCTCGCTGCACGCCACGAAATGCCCCGGCCGCAATTCCCGAAGTTCCGGCCGTGCCTGCTTGCAACCCGCCACCGCGATGGCGCAGCGCGGATGGAACACGCATCCTGATGGCGGATTGATCGGGCTCGGCACCTCGCCCTGCACCGGGCGGAACGTGCGGTGCGCCTCCACGGACGGATCGGGCACCGGCACCGCCGCGAGCAGCGCCTGTGTGTACGGATGCAGCGGATGGCCAAACAGCTCGTCGCTGTCCGCCAGCTCGACGATGCGGCCCAGATACATCACCGCCACGCGCTGGCAGAGATGCCGAACCACCGACAGATCATGCGCGATGAACAGATACGTCAGGCCGAAGCGTTCGCGCAGGTCCTCGAGCAGGTTCACCACCTGCGCCTGGATCGACACATCGAGCGCGGAAACCGCCTCGTCGCAGACTATGAATTCCGGATTCAGCGCGAGCGCGCGCGCGATGCCGACCCGCTGGCGCTGGCCGCCTGACATCTCGTGCGGATAGCGGTCGGCAAACCGGGGATCGAGCCCACAGACCGACAGCAGCTCGCGCACGCGCGTCGTGCGGCGCCCGGCGTCCGGTTCGATGCCATGCACCTTGATCGGTTCACCGATGATGTCCCCGACCTTCATCCTCGGGTTCAGCGAACTGTACGGGTCCTGGAAGATCACCTGGATGCGGCGCCGCAGCGCCAGCAGCTCCTTGCGTTCCATCCTGGCGACGTCGACGCCGTCATACAGGATTTCGCCCGCGGTCGGCCGTTCGAGCCGCAGGATGCAGCGGCCGGTCGTGGTCTTGCCGCAGCCGCTTTCACCTACCAGGCCGAGCGTTTCGCCGCGGCGGACGGTGAAGTCGATCCCGTCGACCGCCTTCACTTCGCCGACCAGCCGACGCGAGACCAGCCCCTCGGTGACGGGGAAATGCATGCGCAGCCCCTTCACCTCCAGTAGCGGACGGGCCTCGCTCACTGCCGCGCTCATGCCGCCGCTCCCGTCTCGCGTCCGACGACATGGCTTTGGAAGCAGGCGGCGAGATGCCCCGCTCCCCCCGCCATTGCCAGTGGCGGCCGCGCGGCAGCGCAGACGTCCACGGCGAAGCGGCAGCGCGGACGAAATGCGCAGCCGGCATCCAGCCGCGTCAGATCGGGCGGCTGGCCTTCAACCGGATCGAGCCGCTCCTGCCGCGGTCGATCGAGCCGCGGCACGGAGCGCAGCAGTGCCATCGTGTAGGGGTGCCGCGGGTTGTGATAGACATCCGCCGCCGGCCCACTTTCGACCAGGCGCCCCGCGTACATCACATTCACCCGATTGGCATAGCGCGCCACCACGCCGAGATTGTGCGTGATGATGATCAGCGCGACGTTCAGCCGGCGCGTCAGGTCCTTCATCAGTTCGAGAATCTGCGCCTGGATTGTGACGTCCAAAGCTGTGGTCGGCTCATCGGCGATGATCAGCTTGGGATCGCACGCCAGCGCGATCGCGATCATGATGCGCTGGCGCATCCCGCCGGAGAGCTGATGCGGGTACTGCTTCAGTCGCCGCGTCGCATCGGCGATGCCAACCAGGCCGAGCAGTTCGATCGCCCGCTTCTGCGCCGCCGCCCGGTCCAGACCCCTGTGCTGTTCGAGCGTCTCGGTGATCTGTCGGCCGATGGTCAGCACTGGATTGAGCGAGGTCATCGGCTCCTGGAACACCATGCCGATCTCGCCGCCGCGGACCTCGCGCATCGCTTCATCGGACAATTGCATGATGTCGCGCCCGACAAACAGGATCTCGCCGTGGGTGATGCGTCCGGGCGGATCCGGAATGAGGCGCAGCACCGATAGCGCACTGACCGACTTACCGGACCCGCTTTCGCCGACAATCGCCACGGTTTCGCCCCGCTCGACCGTATAGGAGATGCCGTCGACAGCGCGCACGACTCCCGCACCGGTGCGGAACTCGGTGTGCAGATCCCTGACTTCCAGGAGTGGTGCCAATACCCCTCCCCGACGCAGCCCCTGTGACGTGCGTTTGGTGTTGTTCTGTTCTTGGTCGCAGCGGCCTTGGTATCGACGGCGGCAGTGCAAGTCAACGCCGACCGCCCGCGAACGGTGGCGAGGCCGACGATATCGAGCTCCGTTCCACAGGGCGCGTCCAGGGCACCTCAATAAGGAGTGAAATCAAACTTATATGACCCGTTTCGTCGGTCACGCGTTTGATCGAACGCTGCCGAAACGCGTTATGGCCTGAGCGACGAAATCAGCCGTCTCGGCTGATGTGCGACGAAAGGGAACACCATGCAGAGGAAGCTTGCCATAGTCCTGGCTTTGCTCGCGCTAGTGGGCACCGCGCCGTTGTTGACGGCCTGCTACACGGCCGCCGGCGCGGGCCAGGACCTTCAGGCGGCAGGGCACGGGCTGGAACGGTCGGCCGATCAGAATACGACCTACCGGCCCTGATCATTAACCAACATACAGGAGACAGAAGATGGACAAGGATCGCGTGAAGGGTGCCGCCAAGGAAGCCAAGGGCTCCGTCAAGGAAGCCTGGGGCAAGGTCACGGGCGACGCCAAGACCGAAGCGGAAGGCAAGGCGGACAAGGCGGAAGGCAAGGTGCAGAACGCCGTCGGCGGCGCCAAGGACGCGGCGCGCGACGCAATGGACAAGGTCTCCGGCAAGGAGTGAACCGCGGTGTCCACACTGCTGCTGATCATCCTGATCATCCTGCTTCTCGGCGCATTGCCGACGTGGCCATATAGCGCCGGCTGGGGCTACTACCCCAGCGGCGGTCTTGGCCTTGTGCTGTTGATCGTGATCGTACTATTGCTGGTCGGCAGAATATGAGTGGGGTGGCGGCCTGAATCCTCAGGCCGCCACCTTCTCTGCCCGCACATCCTTGATGTCGCGGAAATTCAACGCCGGAGCCAGTTCCGCCGCGCGACGCATCATGAACACCGACGTGGCGAGGAACACCGGATCGCCATCCACGTCGTCGGCCATCGCACTGCGGTTCTCGCCGATGAATTTTTGTAGCGCCGCACGGTCATCGGACGAAATCCAGCGCGCGAGCGCATAGGGTGTGGCCTCGAACCCGATGCCGATGCCGTATTCGGCGGACAGTCGCGCGGCCAGAACGTCGAGCTGCAATGTGCCGACCACTCCGACCAGCGGCGCGGCGCCGTCCTGCGGGCGGAACAGTTGCACCACGCCTTCCTCCGCGAGTTCGGACAGCGCCTGGCGCAGCTTCTTCGCCTTCATCGCGTCGTCCAGCCGAACACGCCGGAGGATTTCCGGGGCGAAATACGGCACGCCGAGGAAGTTGATGTCCTCGCCGTCGGTCAGCGTATCGCCGATGCGGAGCGTACCGTGGTTCGGGATGCCCACCACGTCGCCGGCGAACGCCTCCTCGGCCAGTTCGCGCTCGCGAGCGAAGAAGAACTGCGGTGCGTGCAGCGGGATCGACTTGCCGGTGCGCACCTGCTTCAGCCGCATGCCGCGCGCGAGGCGTCCCGAGCAAACACGGGCGAAGGCGATGCGGTCGCGGTGGTTGGGGTCCATGTTCGCCTGGATCTTGAACACCAGCGCGGTCAGGCCCGGTTCCGCGGCATCCACCGTGCGGGCGTCCGCCTTCTGAGCGCGCGGCGGCGGGCCGTATTCCGCCATGGCGTCGAGCAGGTCGCCGACGCCGATGCCCTTGATGGCGCTGCCGAAATAGACCGGCGTGAGATGGCCGCCGTTGAACGCGTCGCGGATCGAATTCCGGCAGGGCCGCGCGGATCAGGTCCACCTCGTCCGCCAGCGACTGCATCCGTGCGTCCGACTGCGACAGTTCCGCCGTCAGGTGCATCTGGCGCGAGCGTCAGGTCATAGGTGCCGGCGAACTCGGCCGCGCGCCCGACCGGCCAGGTCACCGGCGCGGTGTCGAGCGCGAGCGTGGAGGCGACCTCGTCCAGCAATTCGATCGGATCGCGGCTCTCGCGGTCCATCTTGTTGATGAAGGTCAGGATCGGGATGTCGCGCAGGCGGCAGATCTCGAACAGCTTGCGGGTGCGGGCCTCGATCCCCTTGGCGGCGTCGATCACCATCACCGCTGAGTTCGACCGCGGTGAGCGTGCGGTAGGTGTCCTCGGAGAAGTCCTCGTGGCCGGGCGTGTCGAGCAGGTTGAACACGCAGCTGGCGTGCTCGAACGTCATCACCGAGGTCACCACGGAGATGCCGCGGTCGCGCTCGATGCCCATCCAGTCGGAGCGCGTGCGGCGGCGCTCGCCCTTGGCGCGGACGTTGCCGGCAAGCTGGATGGCGCCGCCGGCGCGCAGCAGGTGTTCCGTCAGGGTGGTCTTGCCGGCGTCGGGGTGGGAGATGATCGCGAACGTGCGGCGGCGGGCGATCTCGGCGGCGGGGTCGGTCATGCGTTGTTCCGGGCGTCAGCCCGGCCTTCACTCGTCATGGCCGGGCCTGTCCCGGCCAGCATCGGGGCCTCATGGCAATGGCGCCGGGGGGAGGGACCGCCCGGCGCCGTGCACCTCATATAGGGAGGCGGGGCCGATAACAGGAGGGCATATATGGATGGCTGCGATCAGGGCGTGCATCCGTTCTCTCAGCCGCGGATCAGTTTGACAGCGAGCTTGCGACCTGCAGCGCAGCTCGGAACCCAGAGCAACTACTCTGCTGGCCCGCATCGGAATGTCGAGGAGCCGTAATCGACGGAGCATCGGCATGCCGATCGCTCATGAAGCGCCTGCAAGATCGAATAGTCTGTGCAACCGATCGGAAAACCAGGTTGCGACACGATTGGGTGACAAAGCCGCATCGATTTCGGGCGAGGCAACCAGCTCGCCCGCGGCTTGACGCTGTGCGAGGGCACGACCCAGCTCCTGGGCGACTGATGGACGTGCCTCCAGGATCGGTGCCAGGTCGTCCTTGGACAGCTCGTACACGGTGGTTGGCACCAGAGCAGAGATCGTAGCCGTGGCAGCCGCACCAGTCAGCAGCCCGATCTCGCCGAAATGGTCACCAGGTCCGAGACGCATCAGCTCGATTTCGCCCACCGATTGGATTCGGCGGAGCGACAGAACACCAGGGCCAACCACGAAGAGCGATTGCAACACCTTTCCAGGTGTGACCAAAACGTCCCCTTGATCGTAAGTCGTTTGCTTCAATTTCTCTGCCAGAGACCGCCGTTCGTCCGCCGTCAATGCCGCGAAGATCGCGACGAGCCCTAGTATCCTTTCGGCTTCGTTCGTCATTTTTTGCGGTTCGACGGCCTCCGGCCCCAAATATGGGGGATTCGCGCTTGCCGCCAGACCGATATTGGCGGCGGCGAGGTGGCGGAAGATCAAATCAAAGAGCTCATTTTGCGCTCGCGCGGCCTGTGCCAGCTCCTGGACAAAAAACGCTATCTCGAATTCGGTGCCGTTCGCGGCAATTGACTTTACTGTGACCGAGGGAATGGGCGTTGCAATGACGATCCGTGAGTTCAGGATCGCGGATTTGAGGATTTTGATGCCCGCAGCGGGCGACGTTTTGGCATCGAGCTGGATCGTCACGGACATTCCGTGAATGCCGGAGGGCGAGCTCGCATTAACAATCTTCGCTTTGGCGATTGCGCTGTTCGGTACGATCGCCAAATCTCGCTTCGCGGTCAGGACGTGTGTTGCACGCCAGTTCATCTCGATGACCCTGCCGTCGGTGCTGCTGTCGATGCTGATCCAGTCGCCTGGACGATAAGGGCGACTGAAATTGAGCACGATGCCGGAAAATACGTCGCTCAGAGTGCTTTGCAGTGCCAGGCCGAGGATGATTGCGATGGCCCCCGAGGTGGCGAGGAGGCCCTGGATCGGCAGATCAAACACATAGGCGATGATGGCAAAGACGGCAGCGAGATAAACCAGGCCGGCGAGCAGATCCTGGATCAGCTTGCCCTCGCGCGGCCTGTGCTCGGTGACGATGAAGGCGCGCAATACACTGACCAGAAACCACGCCGCCCACAGCCACCACGCGATTTCCAGGGCGCCGTGAACACCGTCGCGCAATGGCGTGCCGGTCCACACCAGCGGCCGATAGGGAACGACGTCTGCCTTCAGAAGAACGATCGTAAGCGCTACCAAGAGGATCACGCGGGTCGCGGCCCGACCCAACGGGTGCATGCGAAACAGCAGATGCGTCAGCAACCCGACAAGGGTAAAGACAGCCAGTGCCGCCACCAGCGGGTCGTGAACGGCGGCCACAGTGGTATCCATAAGGTCAGTCATCTCGCCGTTTCTCCGAGTTCTGTCTCACGCGCGCCAAAGTTAAGGCCGAAGGTGGCACGATGGTCCATCCGAAGCATTATTCGTCAGGGCGGTATAGTCGTTGCTGTCGCCATGTCTGCGCGATGCGCGCGATTGGCCGACACCAGAAGTCGCGTCGGCCGGGCAATACCCGATCAGGTCCAGCCACACCCCGTGGTGCCAGTCGGCACCGAGCCTGAGCTCAAAGCAGTACGCTCAAACTCGCCGATGACCAGCGTGGCTCTATGCCTCGTCTGGCCCAGCCGCAGCTTGTCGCGCGTCGCCTTTCTCCGCCGTACCTCGCCGTGCCCTGTGGTGTCAGTCAGCACAACCGGCGGACCCGCTGCTTCTCGTCCGCACGCAATGACGCCAGTCGCCGAGCCCGGCCCGTCGGTATGCAGATTCGATTCAGTCGCGGCGTGAGTGAGGCCGAAAGTTAGGTACCGCAGAAGGTCTCTCGCACACGCTGCACCGGAGTGGGCGATGCGGTGTAGCGCTCGTAGTCTGGTCGGTCCTAACAGCGCTACCAACGCTTTTGGCCGCAATTGCGACCTCCATTTGCCTCAGATCTTGAACAAGCACTCAGTGACGTTGCGCCGGCCGTGTAAAATCCGCACCACTCTGACATATCGTCATCAATGTCGAACCGGTAAAATACGACATAGAGAGCAACAACCCAGATGCGCAAGTCGGCATCGAGCCAAGGCCGCATGGCTCCGGTCGCGGGGAATATCCATCACGAGGTACCGGAATGCAGCACGAAACCTCTCGCGAGACGATCAGCCGCGCCATTCAGCCCGTGCGAGAAACTCATCACCCGGGATGCCTTCGCCCCGGGCCAGCGAGGCGTCGCCCGTCTCGAGATAGGGGCGTGCCCATTCGAGATCGTTGTCGGCGAGATGGATCATGCCCTCGATTGCCCAGGCGAGGGCAGCGTCAATTGATTCGAACGCGCCGGCCGCTACCTGCTCGGATAGCTACTTCTCGTGCTGGGGGGACAGACGGATCTTCATGGCGTCACTCTACAAACTGGGGGCGTCATCAGGATCTCACGCAAAGCGCCGGGTGACTACCTGCAGTGTCCGTCGCCTCATATAGGGAGGCGACGCCACATTCCACAGCCGATATCGGCCGCGCCCGCACGGCTTTGCTGGTCAGCGGGTCGGAATGAGCCGTTGAACCGCATGGAGATCCACGACGATCTCGACGCAGAGCGCGCGGATGTCCGGGGTCGGCGTCAGCAGGTCCGGCACCATCACGGGCATCATTCCGGCAGCGTGCGCCGCGCGTATCCCATTGAATGAATCCTCCACCGCGAGACAGTGCTCGGGTGCGACCCCGATCGCCTCGGCGGCCCTGAGGAACAGGTCCGGATGCGGCTTGCCACGGGCGACGTCGTCGCGCGTGACGACGATCGGCAGCCGGGCACGCAAGCCCGAGCGGCCGAGATGGAGCTCCGCAGCGAGGCGGCTCGCCGAGGTGGCGACCGCCGCGGGCAGATCGCGAAGTGCCAGAAAGTCCAGCAGCTCCAGGGCGCCTGGCTTCAGACGTATTCCCTCCACGAGAAGGGCTTCACGGTGTTCAGCATACAGCCTGTCGCACTCGGGGAACGGAAAGTCGGGGCCGAGATGCTCCCGCAGCATTTGATCGCATTCCCTCCCGGGTATGCCGATCAGCGAATGACAGAAACCGTCGCTGACCTCGAAACCAACCGCGGTCACGGCGCGCTTGAGCGCGAGGTGATAGACCCACTCGGTGTCGTGGAGTGTCCCGTCCATGTCCAGGATCACGGCATCGACGGGGTTACGGAGTGTCATGCGGGCAGCATAAGACCGCGACGAGACAAGTGCATCCCGGCGAGCCGAACGCAGCGCGGTCGATGATCACGATTTGTTATCCATTGTGTGCGCCTATGTCCGAGCCGCCGCCAAAACAGCTGCCGGCGTTGCTCATCCTTTGCCGAACGGACGCGTCATGGCACTGACAATCACTGCCGCCTCGGCGGCCACCCACATTCCACCGAGTGTCGCTTCTTTCCCGAAAGCTGCGGCGCAACCATCCGCGGCCTCTGCGGCCGCATCAAGAGGGCAGCAACAGGCCGCGCTGAACCAATTGCTGGCTAAGTACACATATGACCAATCTCAGGGTGCTGACACGCGAATTCTGTCCGCAATCGGCAAGCAGATCATTGCGGCGGCGAAGACACTCGGCCAGCACGTGACACTGCCACGTGGTCCCGCCAATTCCGGCCCACATCCGACTACCCCGACAGCGGGAGCGGCGGCGGCGAAAGTCAACGTGACGGCTTGAGGCGGGGGCTGCCCCGTCCCTCGCCACGGCGCGGAACCGGGCGCGCGGGCGCTCGATCCGCGCTGGGCTGCTACTGCACCGGGGACCTTGGGGTCGGGACGATCCGGGTGATGACCATCTTCTCGCGGTCCAGGCATTCCGGAACGCGCGGCGCGATCTTGGTCTTCCAGTGGTCGGTCTCGTAGACCGCCTTGTAGAGCGCCTCACGCTGGGCTTCGCTGTCGAAGCGGCGTATCCAGACATAGGCGGAATTGTCGGTCTCGCCGCGGAAGCTGCCGCAGATCACCATGCCCTTGGACACCTGAAAGGGGATGATCTCCTCTTCCATGATCCTGACCCATTCATCCATCCTGCCGGGCCGCACATGGTACTGACGGAGTTCATAGAAGGCCATCGCGTTCGTCTCCTGTCTCTTCGTTGAACATCGCAGCATAGGCGGCCGCGCTTATCCGTGCCATCCGGCTGCGGGCTCGCCGTCATCAGGCGAGAATTGCGTCCGTCCGGGGGAAGTCCTCGCCTTTGCACAGCAGCGCCGCGTCCAACCGACGCGCGCACGCGTACGCAAAGCAGTCACCGAGGTTGAGACCGGCCGCGTGCCGACCCTTGCCGAACCTGTCGAATGCATGGACGGCATCGCGGCCGATGTCTCTGTCGATCGGGACGACCTCTGCGCCCACTTCCGCGAGGAATTGCTCAAGCACGGCGACTGTGTCCGACAGGCTGGCATTGCCGATGCGCGCCAGACCAAGCGCGGCCTCGTAGATGGCGATTGGCGAAACGTAGACCCGCGTGGCCCGCCCGAGGCGCGCCGCGAGGCTGGCACCATCGTCCTCGGCCGCAATGATGGCGATAATTGCCGACGCATCGAGGAACATCAGGAATTTCCGGACAGATCGTCGAAGAACGCCTTGTCCGCCGGCAAACCGCCGGGACGGGAGATTGCGGCGAACTGATCCTGGATCGGCTTCAGCCGCTCGCGCAGCGGAATCCCGGCACTTTCACGCTCGTACTCGTGCTCGACCGCCTCACGGATCGTCTGCGTCAGTGTCTTGCCCTTGAGCCGGGCCAGACGACGAACGGATTGATCGGTCGCACTGTCTTTGATGTGGAACGCCATGATCTATACCTGATACGCTATAAGGATATCCAAAACAGTCTAGATCGCGCGGCTGCCATGGTAAACCGACGCCCGCGTGACCTGCGTTTCCTGGTGTCCTGTCCCGGACTGGCCTAAACCGAGCTCACGATCGGTCACTGCGAGGCACCATGTCCCCAGTATTCCCCACCACCCGCCTGCGCCGGCTGCGGCAATCCGAGACCCTCCGCGCCCTGGTGCGGGAGACAGCCGTCACCGCCACCGACCTGATCCAGCCGATCTTCATCGAGGAGGGGATCGACGAGCACCTGCCGATCGCCGAAATGCCCGGCGTCTCCCGAATCCCCGAGCGCAAGCTGGAACGCGAGGTGGAGGGACTGGCGCGCGACGGGGTGAAGGCGCTGATGCTGTTCGGCATTTCGCACCGCAAGGATGCCTCGGGCAGCGACGCCTGGAACAGCGACGGCCTGGTCGCGCGCATGGTCCGGCGAGCCAAGCGGGCAGTGCCGGAGTTGGTGGTGATCCCGGACATCTGCTTCTGCGAATACACCGACCACGGCCATTGCGGCGTGATCGAGCACGGCCACGTCGCGAACGACATCACGATCGAGAACCTGGCGCGCCAGGCAGTGGTCGCGGTCGAGGCCGGCGCCGACATGGTCGCTCCCTCGGCAATGATGGACGGACAGGTCGCCGCGATCCGCCACGCGCTGGATGCCGCCGGGCACACCGACGCGCCGATCATGGCATATTCGACGAAATTCGCCTCTGCGTTCTATGGGCCGTTCCGCGTGGCGGCGGGCTGCGAGCTGAAGGGCGACCGCAAGACATATCAGATGGACCCGATGAACGGGCGCGAGGCGCTGCGGGAGTCGCTGCAGGATGAGGCCGAGGGTGCGGACGTCCTGATGGTCAAGCCCGGGCTGGCGTATCTCGACGTGCTGGCGCGGCTGCGCGAGCAGACGCTGCTGCCGATCGCGGTGTACCAGGTGAGCGGCGAGTATGCGATGATCAAGTTCGCAGCCGCCGCCGGGGCGCTGAACGAACAGGTTGTGGTGCGGGAGACGCTCGGCGCCTTCAAGCGCGCCGGGGCCGATCTGATCCTGTCCTATTTCGCCCGCGATGTGATCCGGGAAGGATTTCTAGGCGTTCACCACAGACCGACACAGAGAGACACTGAGAGCCTCCAAGCCGCTTGGCGCGAGGCGCACTTCTTCTGTTTTCTCGTGAACTCTGTGTCTCTGTGGTGAACTATTCTTTGACTATCGCGAGTAGAACTCGACCACCAGGTTGGGCTCCATCTGCACCGGATAGGGCACGTCGGAGAGCTTGGGCGCGCGGGCGAAGCGGCCCTTCATGGCGCGGTGGTCGATTTCCAGATACTCGGGCACGTCGCGCTCGGTGCTCTGTGTCGCATCCAGGACCATGGCGAGCTGCTTCGACTTCTCCTTGACCTCGATCGTGTCGCCTTCCTTCACGCGGTACGAGGCGATGTTGACCCGCCGTCCGTTCACCAGCACGTGGCCGTGCGAGATGAACTGCCGCGCCGCAAACGGGGTGATCGCGAACTTCATGCGGTAGACCACCGCGTCCAGCCGGCGCTCCAGCAGCTCAATCAGATACTGGCTGGAATCGCCGTGCAGCCGCACCGCCTCCTGGTAGTAGCGGCGGAACTGCTTCTCGCTGATGTTGCCGTAGTAGCCCTTGAGCTTCTGCTTGGCCATCAGCTGCGTGCCGTAATCGGTGGCCTTCTTGCGGCGCTGGCCGTGCTGGCCGGGCCCGTATTCGCGCTTGTTGATCGGCGACTTCGGCCGGCCCCACAGATTGACGCCCAGGCGGCGATTGATCTTGTACTTGCTCTCGGCGCGCTTGGTCATGGTGCGCGTTGCCCTTTCGCGTGGCTCTTGTTGCACCGGTAGGCCACGCGCGGCGTGGCGGGCGCGGAACCCGAGGTTCCGTCCACGTTCCCGGCAGTAAGCCGGGGGCTATAGGGCGGGCGGGCGCGGCTTGTCAAACCTCGGTGCGCCTGTGTAAGGGCGGGCATGGTCGATCGCAGCGAGATCATCTGGCTCGGCATTGCCTCCGGCGTCTCCGGCTGCCTGATCGGCGGCATGATGCTGGGCATCGGCATGGACCTCATCGTCAACGGCCAGCCCCTGGGCTGGCTCCTCATGCTGCCTGGCGCACCGGTTTCCGCAATCCCGGGCTGGCTGCTGGCGCGGAAGCTGGCGCGGCAGCTATAGGCGCTCTGTCGGGGCCGGCACCGTCGGTGAGTACCTGCCAACAAGTGGTCAGGGTGTCCGCCGGGTCGCCGGTCGAAAGCGCCAGGTGGTTGTCATGGTTGGTCATATGCCAGTCGAATGTCAGCCCGTTGATCACCACCGAGGTCGCTGTCATGAATGTACGAGGTGGCATCGACATACTCGACGACGCGATGCTGGCCCCGGCAGCGTTATGCAGTGTCATGTGGAGTGGCCCGGCGTCTTGAAGACGAACTTGGTTTCCACGACGGTGGCAAAGCTCGTCAGGGCCTAGGGAAGCAACACAAAGGATGCGATGGATGTCCCCATCTCCGCCGGCGTGACGTCCTGATAAACCGCGGCTCCGGGCAGAGAGCATCTCGCCCGCCCTGTCAGCCCGTTGACACCATCATGCCGCCGGATCATGTCGCTGGCCGGTCGCGCACTATCACGATCGACCTTCACTGTCCCGCCGACAGTCAAAACGGTCCGGACCTGCTGCCGCGTCCTTCAATGCAGTATCGGAACCATGTCATTTGTTGGCGCCACTTCTGTATCGAGAACTGCGGATTCCCACGAAAAATAATGGACCATGCGGCGCGGAACAATTCTCGAAATTATTCACGATGTCGAGACTGGGGTTTGTTAACCAATAAAAACAGTATTCCGAGATCACCATTTGGAGCTTGGCTGCAATCCGTCCACATGCATGAGATTAAACTCTTCGATCGGTCGGAACGATACGGTACAATAGATATCGATTGCGCGTCAAAGTGCTCACGCGGGCGTGAGGTCGGAATTTCTCCTATAGCACAAGACTTAAGATTTTGCTAAAAGGCATTTGTCTGATCCACTTGGCAACGATTAGCCGAGTTCCGTAATTTTTGGAGTTCCAGGGTTATCGGACGATGGCCGCCGAATTGAGGCCAGAGCAAGCGGTATTTGTTGACGGAATCGCTGCTTGCCGCGCAATGGATTCGTCTCGACGCGAGCTGGCAATACACTCAATTCTCAGGAGCAACTCGACGACCGGCCACATGCGGGCGCCGGAACCATATCGGCAATCATAGAAATTGCCGCCGTCGTCCAGTACTTGTGGCCAGGAAGATCGTGCCGGACCTTGCCCTTCTTGAGGTGTGCCATGACCGACTATCTCAATATAAACTTTGAGGCCCTCGGCAAAACCATCAGACAGCAAGCTGCAGGAATGCGCCAACTTGCCGGTGAAGCACTTCCGGGAGATTTCCAAAGCAAGCTGCTTGCACTCGCTCTGGACTACGATCGCCAAGCTGAGAGACTTGAGCAGGCGGACGCACGCAAACCGTAGCTCAGCCACGAGCGTGCGTTCCGAAGTTGTCAGTGCGAGTCTCTGCGGGTTGTGAACGCACCCCGTGCGGACTTCCCGGCGCAGGCGGGCCACGGCTCCGCCGTCGCCGCGTACAGCTCGGTGAATCATCAGCGTCCATTTGCCAGAGCCGCCTGCACGGCAGCGTCCAGCGCACCGAGGAAGCGCGAGCGGTCGGCGCGGGTAAGCGCGGCGGGGCCGCCGGTGGTCAGGCCAATCTCGCGCATGTGGCGCGCGACCTCGCGGCCGGCCAGGGCATTGCCGATGTTGTCCTGCGTCCAGTGCCTGCCGGTGGGCGACACGGCACGCGCGGCCTTGGCAAGACAGCGCGCGGCGAGTGGTATGTCGCTGGTCACGCAAACGTCGGCTTGGGTGATGCGTTCGGCGATCCAGTCGTCAGCCGCATCCGGGGCAGCGCCGACGATGACCATCCGTACATTTGCCAGTCCGGGCGGGCGGATCGGGCGCGAACCGTTGGAGACGACGAAGACAGGCAGGCCGAGGCGCGTCGCCACGCGGTAGATTTCCTCGCGGACCGGGCAGGCGTCGGCGTCGATATAGATCGTGGTCATGGCATGGGATAAGCCGTCTGCTATGCTTTCGGCGTCAAGCGGCATAATTGCAGGCAACGCCGCTCCTTCGCCGTTCGGCGCGCCTCATGGCAGCTTCAACCCGACCAACCCGCGAGTGAGTCCGATCCGCCATGCCAGCATCAGTTAGCAGCCAGGTTACTCCGAGCACCAGCACCGACCGACCGGCCGGGCCCCTTGTGCTCGCGATCGACATTGGCGGGACGCACCTGAAAGCCGGAATCCTCGCTCCCACGGGCATGATGTCCGCCGGCCCGCAACGTGTCGACACGCCGCATCCGGCCGTCCCCGCCGCGGTGGTCGCCGCACTGGTGAACCTCGTCGGCCCGCTCCGGCCGTTCGACCGCATGTCGATCGGCTTCCCCGGTGTGGTGCGCGGCGGACGTGTGCTCACCGCGCCCAATCTCGGGACCCAGGCGTGGCACGGCTTTCCGCTCGCCGACACGCTCGCCGAGAAGCTGGGAGCGCCGGCGCGACTGGAGAACGACGCGACCGTGCAGGGCCTCGGCGTCATCACCGGCCGTGGCCTGGAATGCGTCATCACCCTTGGCACCGGCATGGGGTTCGCGCTGTTCCAGGATGGCAAGCCCGCACCGCATCTCGAATTGAGCCAGCACCCGGTGCATGGCCGCCGGACCTACGACCAGTATATCGGCAATGCGGTGCTGCGTGCGGTCGGACGCAAACGCTGGAACAAGCATGTTCAAAGGGCGATCGGCCACATCAACACGCTGACGAGTTGCGACACGCTGTTTATCGGCGGCGGGAATTCGAAGTACGTGCAGCTTGACCTGCCCGCCACGGTGCAGATCGTCTCCAATCAGGCGGGCATCACCGGAGGCATCCGGCTGTGGGACCCACTGCATGATCATGCCGCCGCGGAAGCAGCACCGTGACGGCCATACGCGGCATCGCCCTTCTATGCGTCGCCATGACCTGCTCCGCGGGGATCGTGCTGTCCGACGAATTGCCGCATCGCCGGCCGGGCCTGTGGGAGATCACGCGCATCAACGTGGATGCGAACAATCCAGCCCGGACCAGCAAGATCTGCATCGATGCGGCGACCGAGACCATGCTGCGGGACATGGGCGCCAGTGTTGCCAAAAGCATTTGCAGCAAGGCCGCGGTCAGCGTGTCCGGCAATGCCGTCAGTGTCGAATCCGTCTGTCAGCTAGACCATTCACGGGTGACGAACCATACGGTCATCACGTTCACCAGCGACACCACATATCACCATGTGGCGGCCACGCATTTCGATCCGCCGCTATTCGGCAGGGCGGACAGCACCAGCGAGATGGACGGCAAGTGGCTCGGTCCCTGCGCGGCTGACATGCGTCCCGGCGACGTGATCACTCCAATGGGCAAGATCAATCTTGTCGATCGGGCCCGGTCGCCGAAGTAGTCGACGGCCGACCGGGCCTTTGGCGCTTCCCGCCATGGGCCCTGTGTAGTGGGTCAGCCTGAATCTCTGCAAAGCAATGGAACGCCTTCTTTGATCAGTCGCAACCGGGTTGGATGACCGTTGCAAAGCGGGTTTTGCGATGGGGGGCAACGGCGCGCCGTTTTATTTGCAAGAATTGCGGGGACTTTCTGGCGACGCCGAAGAGTGCAACGATGGAGGGCTACGTCAGACCGGGGAGACGGGATAATGAAACAGACGGCGAAGCTGGCGATGAGTTTACTGGTTGGGCTTGCTATCGGGGCCGGCGTGATCAACACGTTGCGGGCGCAGGGGGCCAAGAAGCCTGCCTTTGTCATCGCCGATGTCGAGGTGACTGATCCAACGGCCTTCGCAGCCTACGTGGCGAAGGTTCCGGACACGCTGAAACCCTACAATGGACGGATTATCGTTCGGGGTAGGCCCTTCCCAAAGGAGGGGGAAGCTCCGCGGGGGAGCATCGTGGTGATTGCCTTTGAAAGTTTGGCGGACGCCGAGAAATGGTATGCGACGCCGCCGTACAGTTCGTTGATCCCGGAGCGACAGAAGGCAGCGAAAACGCAACTCTACGTAGTTGAGGGGCTGCCACAGTAGCGCGTAACCACCCATTGGATGCATCGCCGACTGGGTGAAAACGTTCAGAAGTACGACGCAGCGGGGAGAGCTGGACAAAATCAGCTGGCGCGGAAGGTAACCAAGGGGGATAATTATGAACAAGATGCTGCTCGGCAGCACCGCCGTAGCACTGATCGCCGCATCGGCGTCGTCGTCCGCCCAGCAGGCGACAACCACCGATCAGCTTGTCGGGACGTGGAGGGTCGTTACGCTCAAAGCCACGAGTGGCGACAAGGTCAGCTATCCGCTCGGGGAGCAGCCTGCTGGCTACGTTAGCGTTACCCCCACCCGGATTTGGCTGATGTTCGTTGACTCGACGCGAAAAGCGCCGGCCGCGGCGGCGCTGACCGATGCTGAAGCCATCGCGTCGATGAAATCGCACGTGGCCTGGACGGGCAGATATGCGACGGCGGATCAGACACCCGACGGAATCAAGACAATCGCGCATGTAGATACCGCATCGAGCCAGGCGATCACTGGCACCGACCGGGTCTACTTCATGCGGGTTGACGGCAACAAATTGATGATGAAGTCACCGGGAGTGATTATTCCGATGACCGGCGCGACAAGCGTCGTTGAGATTGAGCTCGTGAAGGCCGATTGAGGCGACGCCCAAGAGACACCCAAAATACTGCCAGCGGCCGATACCGTTGACTCGCCCAGGTACTCTTTCACCGTCGTGGCCGGGGCAGGCCCGGTTATGATGACAGGAACGGGCGGTGGCGGAAGGTCATTGGTTTCGACCGAATGTTGCCGACATCGCGCCACTGTGACGCGGATAAGGCTGACCCACGTCACGTCAGCACCTCCGCACCGGCCGACAGCAACGCCGATATCTCGCGTGCCTGTTCCACCAGAAAATCCATGACGACGCGCGTGCGGGGGGCGAGGTTGCGGCGCGACGGATACACGACGTGGACCGGCACGATCTCCGACGGGTAGTCGTTCAGCAGCCGGTACAGCCGACCCGCGCGCAGGTCGTCGATCAGCTGGATCTCGGGCAGCAATGCGATACCATGGCCGGCACGGCACGCCAGACGCACCGCAGCGCTGTCATTGGCGAGGAAGCCACCACTGATGCGTACGGACACCGGACCATCTGGCCCGGTGAAGCGCCAAAGGTCCGCGTCCGGCAGGTAGTCGTGGATCAGGCAGGTGTGCGCCACGAGGTCCGCGGGCACCGCAGGCGCACCGTGGCGCTCCAGATAGATCGGGGCGGCGACGACGGCACGCCCAAGCTGGCCGATCCGCCGCACCACCAGCGAGGCATCGGCGATCTCGCCCGAACGCCATGCCAGATCCAGCCGTTCGTCCACCATGTCGGTGAACTGATCGCGCATCACCAGTTCGACCCGCAGCCCCGGATAGCGCTCCAGCAGCGCCGGCAGCCGCGGCGCGAGGTAGTGCCCGCCGGCGATCGACGTGCCCAGCCTGACGAGGCCGGTGGGAGAACTGCTCTGCCGGCCGAGCGCGATCTCCATCTCGTCGGCCGCCTCTATCAGATGCCTGGCATGGGAGAGCAGTCCCTGGCCGTCGTCGGTCAGGCTGAGGCGGCGCGTCGTCCGATGGAACAGGCGGGCACCGAAATGCTGCTCCAATTGGGCAATCTGGCGGGTCACGGCGGATTGGCTGACCTGGTTCTCGCGCGAGACGGCTGAGAACGACCCGGTTTCGACCACGCGGATGAAGCAACGAAGACCCCCGATCAAGTCCATTTATTCCACCATTAGGCGCAAAAATCCAATCAAAAAAGCCCGGATTATATCCGATGGTCAACAGGTCTCTGCCACGGCCGCGGTGCTTGGCATCGGAATCGGTTCTGCCTATGCCGGCGACGGCGAGGGTACGGTGCCCAATACGCGGTTCACCGAGATACCGGGCGTGGTGGCGCAGGCCCAGGCTCCGCAGCAGACGCGAACTGCGGTGGCGAGGAACCAGTATGGCGTGCCGACGGCCGCCTACGTGACGGGACACAGCCGGTACTTTTCGCTGTTCCCGCCGAACCAGAACCAGGGCAACGGAAGCTGACGATCCAACTGCACCGATCTCGCGAAAGGGGCCGGCGGTCTGCCGGCCCTTCTGCGTACAGGGCACAAAACGCCCTCCCCCGCGAAGCAGGGGAGGATCGGGGAGGGGGTCAGGCCGCGCGCAGGATCATGTCTGCGCCTTTCTCTCCGATCATTATGCAGGTTGCATTGGTGTTGCCCGAAACCACCGTCGGCATGATCGAGGCGTCGATCACGCGCAGCCGCTCCATGCCATTCACGCGCAGCGACGCATCCACCACCGCCATCGGTCCCGGCCCCATCATGCAGGTGCTCGTCTGGTGGAACGTCGTGCCTGCGGTCTCGCGCACGTGGTGCAGCAGATCCTCGTCCGTCTTCGCCTGAGGTCCGGGCATGAACTCCTCGATGACGTAGCGGCGCATCGCCGCGGTTGCAAAAATCCGGCGCGAAACATGCAGCCCCGCGACCATCGTGTCCTTGTCGCCCTGCGTGGCGAGATAGTTCGGCTGGATTGCCGGCGGCTTCGCCGGATCGGGCGAAGTGATGCGCAGCCAGCCGCGGCTCTCCGGGCGGCACGGGATGGCAACCAGCGTGCATCCAGGGAAGCGATGCATCGGGTCGCCGGTCTTCTGCGCGCTGCCGGCGAGGAACTGATACTGCACATCCGGCGAGGCAAGCTCGGGCCGCGTGCGGACGAACAGTCCCATCGGTCCGGCGCCGGTCATCAGCGCACCCTTCATCGACATGATGTACTGCATGCCGTGGTGAATCCGGCGCAGCCAGTTGTGGTAGATTTCATTCATCGTGGTGACGTTCGGCGTGCAGCGATAGATAACACGCCCGCCGCAATGGTCCTGGAGGTTCTCGCCGACACCAGGCAGATCATGTACCACGTCGATGCCGTGCTGCTGCAACAGCGCACCGGGTCCGATGCCGGATAGTTGCAACAACTGCGGCGAATTGATCGCCCCGCCTGCCAGCAACACCTCACGCCGCACGCACACCTGGTGGATGACGCCATCGCGGCTGTATTCGACGCCGGTGGCGCGCTTGCCTTCGGTCGTGACGCGATGCACCAGGGCGCGGATTTCGACCTTCAGGTTGGACCGCTGCATCACCGGCTTGAGGTACCCGGCAGCCGCCGAACAGCGGCGCCGGTTGCGCACGGTAAGTTGCAGCGGTCCGACGCCCTCCTGTTCGGCGCCATTGAAATCCGGATTGTATGGATAGCCAGCCTGTCTCGCCCCGGCGACGAAGGCATCGTGCAGCGGATGATCGGTGCGCAGGTCGGACACCGCGAGCGGTCCGCCCTTGCCATGGAATTCGTCCGCGCCGCGCTCCTGATCCTCCGCCTTGCGGAAATACGGCAGCACATCGTCATAGGACCAGCCGGTATTGCCGAACTGGCGCCACATGTCGAAATCCTGCTTCTGGCCGCGGATGTAGATCAGGCCGTTGATCGAGGACGATCCGCCCAGCACCTTGCCCCGCGGCAGCGGAATGCGGCGGTTGTTGAACTCCGGCACCGGCTCGGATTCGTAGTACCAGGCGACCTTGGGATTGTAGATGTTGCGGTAGAAGCCTGCCGGAATGTGGATCCATGGATCGCGATCCTTGCCGCCGGCCTCGAGCAGCAGGACGGTGGTCTTGCCATCGGCAGTCAGCCGGTTGGCCAGCACGCAGCCAGCCGAACCGGCGCCGACGACGATGTAATCGAACTCCTGGGTGGCGGCCATGATGATCCCCCTGGCCTGCTTCGTGCCGTCACGATGGCCGTAATGCAGGTGATGCGGAAGTGGGTTCAGAACAGCCGTTCGGAGGCGATGCGCGCGCCTTCGCCGAGCGCGGCAAGTTTGGCCCACACGATGTCCTCTGCGACGCGGCGCTGGCCGGCCGATGTGTCGAAGCCGCAATCGGTGCCGGCCAGCACGCGCGTGGGATCGCCGACCGCCTCGGCGACGCGCTCGATGCGCTCTGCAATCGTCTTCGGATGCTCGATGAAGTTGGTGACGGAATCGATCACGCCGGCGACGATCGTCTGGTCGGCATCGAGCGGAAAATCGCGCAGCACCGCGTATTCGTGCGCATGGCGCGGATTGGCGAACGGCAGCACGAAGCCGCCGACATTCAGCTTGCGCAGGATGGGCATGATCTCGTGCAGTTCGACGTCGCAGTCATGCGGGCCTTCGTAGTTGCCCCAGCAGGCGTGCAGGCGGACGCGCTCGCGCGGAACGTTGACCAGCGCCGCGTTGATCGTGGCAACGACGCGATCGACGAAGCCGAGAAAATCGCCAAGCGGCCGATGCTGGTAGGAGATGTGGCGCTCCATTGCGAGATCCGGGCAGTCGAGCTGCAGCAGAAAGCCGTGCTTGACGATGGTTTCGTATTCGACGCGCAGCGCCTCGCCGAGCGCTTCCAGGTAGGCGGTCTCGTTCGGGTAGTAGTCATTGCGCAGCGCTGTGGCGACGATGCCCGGTGAGGGCGCGGTGAGGAACGGTTCGACGAACGGGTTGTTCTGCGTGTCGAGCGTGGCGCGGAAGTCGCTGCATTCCTGCTCGATGGCGGCACGGTCGAGATAGCGCACTTCGCCGATCGCGGTGGGAATCTCCGCGCGGCTTGACACCTGCTGCGTGTGCTGCTGATCGCGGTCCATCGCTGCCTTGTAGTCGGGATAGCGTTCGACATCGGCGCGCGGCATGCGCGTCCATGCGCCGCCGAACCCGCTCATGCGGGAGCGTACATAGAGAAAGAACGCCTCCCGCTGCTGCTCGCCATTGTTGCCGATGTCGATGCCGGCTTCGTCGCTGCTTGCGCACGACGTGGTCCAGTGCGGCGCGCCCGGCTTCGGCAAGCTGCGCATCGACCGGTTCGCCGCGGTTCTTCCGCAGGTATAGACCGACCAGCTCCGCCGGACGCGGCAGGCTGCCGGTATGCGTGGTCAGAATGCGCGTTTCGCTGCGTTGCATGGCGTCCCCCTTCGTGCAGTCCCGCGGGGACATTCCGCCTTCTCGTCATGCTCGTGCAAGCGGGCACCCAGGCACCGACGACCGGTCCAGCGACGCTCGGTCCCGATGCGCCGGAATGACCACTGCAACCGATACTGACCAAGTGCCTGGCAGCGAACATCCGCTTGCACATCGGTCGCGGCCTTCGCAGAATCATCGCGGAGGCGCGGCGGTGGGGCTGAAGATCTTCCTCAGCTACGGGCACGACGCGAACACCGAGCTGGTGTTGCGGATCAAGCGCGACCTGGAAGCGGCGGGTTACGCACCATGGATCGACACGTCCGAGATCAGGTCCGGCGACGACTGGCGGCGGAAGATCCTCGACGGATCTGAACGACACCGACTGGACGCTGGCTTTCCTCTCGCGCCACGCGGTCCGCGAAAACGGCGTGTGCCTGGACGAAATCGCGCTGGCGATGGGCGTGCGGTACGGCGCGCTGGCCACCATACTGGTCGAGCCGGAGCACGAGGCGCAGCCACCGGTCTCGATCGGGCACATCCAGTGGCTCGACATGTCGGACTGGGCCGACGCAAGGCCGGCGACGCAGCCGCATGGGAGGCGTGGTACCGCGACAGGCTGGACGCCATCCTGAACCTGCTCGCCGACCCGGAGACCCACCGCTTCACCGGCGAGATCGAGGAGCTGGAACGGCGGCTGAAGCCGATCATCCAGGCCGCCGACATCCCGCCGCTGATCGACGGCTTCGTCGGCCGCGAATGGGTGGTGGCGACGGTGGAGGCCTGGCGCAGGACCCAGCCGCAGCGCCGCGTGTTCTGGCTCACCGGCGGACCCGGTGCCGGCAAGAGCGCCTTCGCCGCCTGGATGACCCACTACCAGCGCACCAACGTCGTCGGCCTCAACCTGTGCAGGTGGAACGACGAGGATCGCCACGATCCGCGCCGCGTGCTGCGCACGCTCGGCTTCCTGATCGCGGCGAGGCTGCCCGACTACCGCCGCCGGCTGCTGGACAAGCTGCGCATGCACGATCCGGACGGCAGCGAGTTGGCCCGCAAGGGCGCGGCGGCGATGTTCAACTGGCTGCTGGCGGAGCCGCTGTTCCTGATCGACGGCGGCCGGCGCGGCGATCGCTACGTCCTGGTGATCGACGCACTGGACGAGACGCTGCGCGACGGCGTCAGCGAACTGGCCGACCTGCTGGCCGAATTGGCGCCGAAGCTGCCGGCCTGGATGGCCGTCGTGGTGACCAGCCGGCCGGAATTCCCGATCGCCGCCAGCTTCTCGCACGTGGCGCCGCTGCGCCTCGACGCCGAGGGCTCGGCTGCGAACGCCGGCGACCTGCGGGACTTCGCGCGCCAGTTGGCTGGCGACGCCGGAACGGCCAGCCGCGGAGGCCGCGGCGCTGGTGGATCGCGTCGTTGCTGCCGCCTCCGGCAACTTCATGTATTTGCGCAAGCTGCGCGATGCGGTGGACGGAATTCGGCCTCGATCTCAACGCGCCCGGCCTGCCGCAGGGCCTGACCGGCCTGTATCGCCTGTGGTTCCGCCGCCAGTTCCCCGACCCGAAGGCGTATCGCGCGGAGTGGGCGCCGCTGATCGAGGTCCTGGTCGCCGCCCGGCGCCCGGTGCCGGTTGACCTGTTGCGTTCGATGTTCGGCTGGGACCTGCCCACCGAGGCGCGCCTGCTGCAAGGCCTCGGCAGCCTGTTCGAGGAGCGCGCCGACGGCATGGCGCCGTTCCACGCCTCGCTGCGCGACTGGCTGACCGACCGCAGACAGTCCGGCGCCGAGTTCGTGGTGGACGCGGCGCGCGGCAGCCGCGTGCTGGGCAACGCGCTGTGGCCGCGGCTGGTTTCCCTGCTCGCCACGCCGGCCGGCACGCTGCCCGACGCGTTCACCCTGGCGGAACTGCCGGCGCAGATGCTGCATCGGGACCTGGCCGCACAGCGCACCTTGATCGAGGCGGCCGGCGGCTGGCAGCCGGTGGCGGCGCAGGTGGTCGATATCGTAGCTATATCAAAACGAAAATTCGACCGCCGCACCGCCCTCGACTGGCTCACCCTGCTCGACCGGCTAGGCGACGCGTCCGGCGATATTGGCCTTGCTTTCAGACGCTGGGCAGCAGTCGAGACCGGAGACATCCAGTTGACCGATGGCCAGACCCAGGTCGCATTGCACGCCTTTCGCAACAGCATCGCGATTGCGGCCCGCCTCGCCGCCGCCGACCCGGGAAACGCCGAATGGCAGCGCGACCTCTCGGTCAGCCACAACAAGATTGGCGACGTGCTCAGCGCGCAGGGCGATCTGCCGCGCGCGCTGGAGGCCTATCGCGCCGGCATGGCCATCAGCGCCCGCCTCGCCGCCGCCGACCCGGGAAACGCCGAATGGCAGCGCGACCTCTCGGTCAGCCACAACAAGATCGGCGACGTGCTCAGCGCGCAGGGCGATCTGCCGGGCGCGCTGGAGGCCTATCGCGCCGGCATGGCCATCCGCGCCCGCCTCGCCGCCGCCGACCCGGGAAACGCCGAATGGCAGCGCGACCTCTCGGTCAGCCACGACAGGATCGGCGACGTGCTCAGCGCGCAGGGCGATCTGCCGGGCGCGCTGGAGGCCTATCGCGCCGGCATGGACATCAGCGCCCGCCTCGCCGCCGCCGACCCGGGAAACGCCCAATGGCAGCGCGACCTCTCGGTCAGCCACGACAGGATCGGCGACGTGCTCCGCGCGCAGGGCGATCTGCCGCGCGCGCTGGAGGCCTATCGCGCCGGCATGGCCATCCGCGCCCGCCTCGCCGCCGCCGACCCGGGAAACGCCGAATGGCAGCGCGACCTCTCGGTCAGCCACAGCAAGATCGGCGACGTGGTCCGCGCGCAGGGCGATCTGCCGGCGCGCGCTGGAGGCCTATCGCGCCGGCATGGCCATCAGCGCCCGCCTCGCCGCCGCCGACCCGGGAAACGCCGAATGGCAGCGCGACCTCTCGGTCAGCCACGACAGGATCGCCGACGTGCTCAGCGCGCAGGGCGATCTGCCGGGCGCGCTGGAGGCCTATCGCGCCGGCATGGCCATCCGCGCCCGCCTCGCCGCCGCCGACCCGGGAAACGCCGAATGGCAGCGCGACCTCTCGATCAGTCACAGCAAGATCGGCGACGTGCTCAGCGCGCAGGGCGATCTGCCGGGCGCGCTGGAGGCCTATCGCGCCGGCATGGCCATCAGCGCCCGCCTCGCCGCCGCCGACCCGGGAAACGCCCAATGGCAGCGCGACCTCTCGGTCAGTCACAGCAAGATCGCCGACGTGGTCCGCGCGCAGGGCGATCTGCCGGGCGCGCTGGAGGCCTATCGCGCCGGCATGGCCATCAGCGCCCGCCTCGCCGCCGCCGACCCGGGAAACGCCGAATGGCAGCGCGACCTCTCGGTCAGCCATGACAGGATCGCCGACGTGCTCAGCGCGCAGGGTGATCTGCCGGGCGCGCTGGAGGCCTATCGCGCCGGCATGGACATCAGCGCCCGCCTCGCCGCCGCCGACCCGGGAAACGCCCAATGGCAGCGCGACCTCTCGGTCAGCCACAACAAGATTGGCGACGTGGTCCGCGCGCAGGGCGATCTGCCGGGCGCGCTGGAGGCCTATCGCGCCGGCATGGACATCCGCGCCCGCCTCGCCGCCGCCGACCCGGGAAACGCCGAATGGCAGCGCGACGTGATCGTGTCCTGCGTGAAACTCGCGGAGGCCCATCCCGCCCAGGCGCACGCGCCGCTGACACAGGCGCTGGAGATCGCGCGCAGCCTGGCCGCATCGGGCCGGCTGGCGCCGGTGGATGCATGGATGCCGGCGGAACTCGAGCGGCGGATCGCCGCGTTGTCACGATGACCGGCCTCGATCAGCCCGCGCACGATGCGGGTGCACCGACGTTTCCGTTGATCGTCGGCGTCACGGGGCACCGGGACATCACGCCGGAGGCGCGGGACGCGATTGCCGATACGGTCTGTGGACTGCTGCGACACCTGAAACAGCGCTTCGGCGCGGATGCCGTGTATGTGCTGTCGGCTCTGGCACAGGGGGCCGATCAACTCGTCGCCAATGCGGCGGTGGCCAACGGGCTGCAACTGATCGCGGCGTTGCCGATGCCGCTCGATGACTACCGCGCCACGATGGCGAATGACCCCGGGGCCTTGTGCGAATTTGAACATCTGCGGCGGAGCGCGGCGCTGGAACTCGTGCTGCCATGGGTGACGCCACCGGACAGGCCGACCAGTGACAAGCTGCAATACGAGCAACTCGGCGCGGTGCTGTCCCGCTACAGCCACATCCTGGTTGCGCTGTGGGATGGCACGCAGAGGTGGGAGGCGCTGAACCCGACGGAGCGGCAGGGCTCGCGGGGCGGTACCGCGCACGTCGTGTATTTGCGTGCCCACGCGGAGCGGGAGGCGGAGGGGTTCCGGCACAGCCGATTGTTCGCCGATGCGGACTCGCGGCTGGATATGGCCCGCGGCGGTCCGACGCTGCAGATCGTCACGCCGCGGCTCAGGGCAGGCGGGGAGACGGCCCACTTTGCCCGGCGCAAGACCGCCGCGGGCGATTGCATCATGCTGCGGGTGGGGGCCGCCGAAGGACGGCTGGTCAGTCGGGAAGAGCTGGCGGGAGAGAGTCCGCAAGGCACGGACGACCTGAAAGCCCTGTTCGGCGAGAACGGTGCGCTGGAGCTTCACCGGATCGAGCAACTCAACGCGTGCATCAGGCGCTTCGGTCGGCGAGATCGGGACACCCATCGCGATCAGGTCGGGTATCTGTGTCCGCGGCATGCGACCGACCTGACCGACGACGCCGGCAATTTGCTGGCCATCTTGCGGCGCCTGCAGGCGAGCGCGGACACCGCGGCGCAGGTTTATCAGCGTCGCCTGCTCGGCGTGTGGTCGCCGGCAGGATCACTGGCCGAGATGCTGGCGAACCTCTGGCGAAATGCCTGGAAGGACGGTTTGCGAAATCCGCGCTGGCCACCGGTCGGCGCATTGCTTGTATTTGTCGCGCTGGGACCAATGGCCGTGGGATTGTTCAGCGGCTACGCGCATCTGCTGCATCGGTGGTGGCTGCTGGCGCTGTATCCCGTTTCGGTTGGCGTCGGGTTAGCGTACTATCGGTTGTCCAGGCGCGGTGAATGGCAGAACCGGTTCCAGGACTATCGCGCCCTTGCCGAGGCGATGCGGGTGCAGATCTTCTGGGCGCTGTCCGGCGCACCGCGGGCGGTATCGGATCATTATCTCCGGATGCAAAAGGACGAGCTGGGCTGGGTGCAATTTGCCTTGCGTGGGCCCGCGCTGTGGGCGGCCGCATTGGCGTTGCGGTTGGACGAACCGGCGAGAGACCTGATCAACGAGTGCTGGATTGAAGACCAGCGGAACTATTTTGTGGGGAAAACAGAGCGGCACGGCAAGGCGTTGCAGGACCTCAGGGCAAACGAGGAGATCGAGAAATCCTCGAGAGAATGGATCGTGCTGGGCTTGATTCTGACAGTGGTGCTGATAGGGGCCGCGCTGGCTCCGACGATGATTGATGGGCAGGACGCGATCGAGCAGGCCGAGCGGTCTGGCGGGAAGGCTGCAGTCGAATGGCTGCGTGACGCAATGCTGTTCCTGGTGCCGACGGCGCTGACGATCGGTGCTGCGTTCGCGTTCTACGGACATACACGCGCCTATGAAGCGCACGCCCACTCCTATGCCACAATGGGCCGCTTATTCGCGCATGTCCGGCGGGAAGCTGACACGTCGGAATGCCGCAACGGTGCCGATGAGTACAAACGACTGGTCTTTGATCTGGGACGAGAGGCACTGGCAGAAAGCGCGGACTGGCTGAAGGATCACCGCAGCCGACCCATCACCCAAGAAGTGCATTGACCGGCGGCGTGACGGTATGCTGCAGCGAGGTGGCTGGGACGGCCGAGGCTGAAGCGGAGAGGCCTACCGGTAAGCCAGCGCGTCCGGCGCCAGGCCCATCGCGGCGACCGTTGCCGGATTGAGCTGTCCGTTCGGCTGCAGACCGCGACCTTGCTGGAAGCGTTCGATCGCCGCCTGGGTGCCTCCGCCCCAGACGCCGTCGACCGCGCCGTTGTAGAAGCCAAGCGAGCGCAGTCGACGCCTGGATGGCCTGCACCGAGGCCGAACGAAGCTGATCGCCGGGCAGCGGTGGCGGTGCGGGAGCGGCCGTCGGAACGGTCAGCAGCGAGCCCTGGTCGAGGCCCAGCGTCGCGGCGGTGGCCTGGTTGAGCTGTCCGGTGACCTGCAATTGATGCGACTGCTGATAGCGCTCCAGCGCCGCCTGGCTGTCCGCGCCCCAGATGCCGTCGATCTGGCCGTTGTATGCACCGGCCTGACGCAGCCGGTTCTGCACGTCCTGCACCACTTGCGGCGCTACCGGCTGGACGTAGGCGAGCGGCGGCGCGGTCTGTGCCGCGACCGGCAGGGCAGACACGATGCCGGCAAGCATGCTGCCGGCCAGGATAACGGGATACCGCATGGGCGTTTTCCTCTTCCCGGTTGGGAACCGGAAACGTGGAACGAGCCCAACGGTTCTCAGGACGCCTGCGGCGAGGCGGTCAACAACCGCTCAATCGGGTCCCAGACGAACGCGATCTGCGGCACCTTCTGGCCGGCGAACTGGATCATCGCCTCTGCTACCGGCTTGCCGCCGAGGCGCTGGTAGAACCAGCGGCTCGGGTTCTCGCGGAGGACCCAGACGAAGCAGGACTTGCAGCCGGTCTCGGCCAGGTGCGCCCCGGCGGCGCGCATCATTTTCCGCCCCACGCCGCGGTCGCGCCAGTCGTCCAACACGTAGAGCGTCTCCACCTCACCCTCTGCCAGGCGCCGCCCGGCGATCTCGCCGCCGCTGCGGGCGCGGCCGGCGGTGGCGAACCCGACTATGCGCGAGCCGCTGCCGGGCGGCACATCGGATCCCGACGCGGCGGCGACAAACACCGCCGTGGATGAACGGATCGCCGCGTCGTAGTGCGCCGCCTGGCGGGGGACGGACATTCGCGCGAGGAAGCGATCCGGCAGGATGCCGGCATAGGTGCTGCGCCAGGTCGCCACGTGCACCGCGCCGATCGCGACGGCATCCGCGGTGCGGGCGCGGCGGATCGAGATCATGGGCGCCGCTCGAGCACGGCCGCGAAGAACCCGTCGGTGCCGTGGCGGGCGGGCGTGATGGAGAGGAAATCGCCCGGGTTCGGTGGCGCGCCGCCCTCCCAGGCGCGCGCGAGCGGAACCAGGGCGAAGCCGGTGTGGCGGGTGAGGAATGCGGTCACCTGGTCCTCGTTCTCCTCGGAGAGCAGGGAACAGGTAGCGTAAACCAAACGGCCACCGATGCGAACCAGGGCGGCGGCCTGATCCATGATCGCCGCCTGCTTGGGCAGCAGCTCGGTCAGATCGGCCTCGGTGAGGCGCAGCCGCGCATCGGGATTGCGCCGCCAGGTGCCGGTGCCGGTGCAGGGCGCGTCCACCAGCACGCGATCAAAACTACCGGCGCGGCGCTTGGCCCATTTGTCGCCGGCCTCGATCAGATGGCGCTCCGCATTGTGCACGCCGGCGCGGCGCATGCGGCGGACCGCGGCATCCAATCGGACGGCGGACACATCGCAGGCGACCAACTGGCCGCGGTTCTGCATCATCATCGCCAGTGCCAGGGTTTTCCCCCCGGCCCCGGCGCACAGATCGGCGACGCGCGTCCCCGGCCGTGCGCCGGTGAGTGCGGCGACAAGCTGGCTGCCCTCATCCTGGATCTCGACCAGGCCCGCGCGGAAGGCCGGACCGGTGGTGACCTGCCGCCGGCCCTCAATGCGCAAACCCCACGGCGAGAACGGTGTCCGTGTGGCCTCCAGCCCCTCGGCGGCAAGCGCGGCGGCGGCGTCCTCGCGCGTTGCCTTCAGGAGGTTGACGCGCAGGTCAAGCGCGGCGGGCTCCAGCAGGGCGACGAGTTCTGCGGTGTCGAGCCGCCCGGAGAGCAGCGGCAATAGCCAGTCCGGCATCTCCAGCCGCACCGCATCCGGCATGGAGGCGTGCTCGAGTGTGCGCCCTCCAAGCCGATGGAGCGCCGCCTGCTCCGATGGCGCCAGAGCCGCTGGGGCGAAGCGACCGCCGGAGAACGCCGACGCCAGATCCGCCAGCGTGCTCCCTTCCAGCAGCAGCGAGGCTGCGACCAGCAGCCGCGGCGTCGGCTGGCCGGCCAGCCACCAGCTAAGCCGGCGGTATGTGCGCAAGACACGCCACACGCGGTCCGCCACCGCGCGGCGGTCGCCCGACCCGATGAACCGGCGGGCGCGGAAAAAATCGTTGGCGATGGCATCGGCCGGCCGCGCCGGGATTTTCCCCCGGCCCTTCCCGTCATGGCCGGGCTTGTTCCGGCCATCCGCGTCTGTATCGGTGCCGCGACGGATGGCCGGGACAAGCCCGGCCATGACGGAAGGGCGAGAGGGAGGGATAGGGCGTTGTCCCGAATCCGGCACAGTGTCGGCGCTTGATACGAAGATTGCAGCCAGCAGCTCGATCGCGGCTGCGATTTGCCCGGCGGGAGTCAGGTGTCAGTCCTGGCGGTAGTTCGGCGCCTCGCGGCTGATCGCCACGTCGTGGACATGGCTCTCGCGCAGGCCGGCGCCGGTGACCCGGCGGAAGCGGGTGTTGTGCTGCAGCTCGGCAATGTCGCGGCTGCCCGTGTAGCCCATACCGGCGCGCAGGCCGCCGACGAGCTGGTGGATCGCCTGGGCGACAGGCCCCTTGTAAGGTACCATGCCTTCAACGCCTTCCGGGACCAGCTTCAACTGGTCCTTGATGTCCTGCTGGAAGTAGCGATCCGCCGACCCTCGCGCCATGGCACCGATGCTGCCCATGCCGCGATACGACTTGTAGGACCGGCCCTGATACAGGAATACCTCGCCCGGTGCTTCGTCGGTGCCGGCCAGCAGGGAGCCGATCATCACCGCATCCGCCCCGGCACCGATCGCCTTCACGATGTCGCCCGACGTGCGCATGCCGCCATCGGCGATGGCAGGGACGCCGGCCTCGCGGCAGGCCGCGGCACATTCCAGCACCGCGGTGAACTGCGGCACGCCGACGCCGGCGACCACGCGGGTGGTGCAGATGGAGCCCGGACCGATGCCGATCTTCACCCCGTCGGCGCCGGCCTCGATCAGCGCCAGCGCACCCTCGGGGGTGGCGACGTTGCCGGCGATCACCTGCACCGAATTGGAGAACTTCTTGATGGCGGCCACCGCGTCCAGCACGCCGCGCGAGTGGCCGTGCGCGGTGTCCACCACGATCACGTCCACCTCAGCCTCGATCAGGGCGCGCGAGCGGGCGTGGCCCGCGGGCCCCACGCCGGTCGCGGCGGCGACGCGCAGCCGGCCGAGTTCGTCCTTGTTGGCGAGCGGGTGGGTCTCCGCCTTGTCCATGTCCTTCACGGTGATCAGGCCGACGCAGCGGTAGGCGTCGTCCACCACCAGCAGCTTCTCGATGCGATGGTGGTGCAGCAGGCGGCGGGCTTCGTCCGGGCTGACGCCGGCGGTGACGGTGACCAGCCTGTCCCGCGTCATCAGCTCATAGACCTTCTGGCGTCGGGTCGGTGGCGAAGCGGACGTCGCGGTGGGTGATGATGCCGACCAGGCGGTTGGTGTCGCGTTCGACCACGGGGATGCCGCTGATCCGGTTGGTGGCCATCAGCGCCTTGACATCGGCCAAGGTCTGGTCGGGGTGGATGGTGAGCGGGTTCACCACCATGCCGGATTCGAACTTCTTGACGCGGTGGACCTGCGCGGCCTGCTCGGCGGGCTCCAGGTTCTTGTGGATGACGCCGATGCCGCCAAGCTGGGCCATGGCGATCGCCATGGAGCCCTCGGTGACGGTGTCCATCGCGGCGGAGATGATCGGGACGTTCAGCGGGATGGCGCGGGTGAGGCGGGTGCGTGTGTCGGTGGCGGACGGGAGGACCTGGGAGTAGGCGGGGATGACGAGCACGTCGTCGAAGGCGAGGGCTTCCTCGACGCGGCTTGTGGGTTGTGTTCTGGGGATGTCGAACGCCATCGGCGGGTGGGCCTTTCCGCTACCTTGGCGGCCCCACATAGGCGGGTGGGGGGGAGTTTGCAAGCGGGAGCGCGGATTCTCGCGGCTATGGGCCACGCATTTGCAGCAGGTCGCGGTGGCGACGGACGAGGTTGGTTGCCAAGTGGGTGAGTTCGTTTCGCAGCGATGCGGACGCAACTGCAATGATACCCCGATCGCGCTGTTCCATGTCGGGAAACCAGGCGCGCGTCAGCGGCAGTCGAGCCAGCACGTCGAGGCGCAGAATGAATGCGCGCGACTGGTTCAGCCGGGCGGCTTCCGAAGCATCGAACAGCCGCACGCCGGCAGACAACGGGGTTCCGGCCGGCCATGGCTGCGAGGTGGTGTAAGCCACGATCGCCTCCTGGTTCGCCACAGTGAGCACGTAGCCGATGTGCAGCA
Organism: uncultured Alphaproteobacteria bacterium; assembly: GCA_963780095.1. GTDB lineage: Bacteria > Pseudomonadota > Alphaproteobacteria > Acetobacterales > Acetobacteraceae > JAMXLO01. Next base: position 66,455 of record CAWABH010000032.1, on the reverse strand, counting down.
GGCCCGGTACGTGTGGTTGCTCGCGTGTCGGAAACAGCACGCGCACGAAGGTGCCCGGCCGGATCACGCCGTATCAGGCGTTGTCCGGAATGGACCACAACTCGACGGTCAGCGCCTGTCGTTCGGCGTATGCCTCATCCGACTCGCCTTCGGCGCGGACGACGTCTTCCGGCCGGATGCTCGTCGAAGCGCCCGGTGCGACGTACATCGTGATGACGCGGTCGGCTTCTTCGCGGCGCGACAGGTCACGCAACAGGGCGGTCTCGACGTAGTTGGTGAGGGAGCGGTTCTCCGCTTCGGCGATGGCCTGGAGCCGGCGCGCGGCGTCGGCGTCGAGCCGCAGCGTGATGGCGACCTTGGCGCGTGGCTTGCCGGCGGCAGGGGTGCTGCGGCGCGCGGGGCGGCGAGGCAGGGCGGATGTCTTGCGTGTTTGTGGCATGGGCTGAAGGGTGATGCGGATTGCAAGCGAATGCAAGTATGCGGTGGGCGGGCGGCGGCGGATGGCGGCGCGAAGGCGGTACTCAAATTCTCCCTCTCCCCTTGGGGGAGAGGGTTGGGTGAGGGGTCTTCGGCGTGCCGTTGCTCGTTGGCGCTCGCATGAATCGCCCCGCCGTGAATTGCCCCCGCCTCTTCCGCGATCCGTGTCGAGCGCTGAATTTGGTGGCGATCGGGACGTGCCCGCCCTGTCGCTTTTTTTTGTCTTCCTATCCTGTATGAGAAGAACTGGAGGAGGTTTCGCACCGCCCCAGGCGGTTCAGCCGGCGGCGCGCAAACGGCAAAGCTCCTGGGCGAATTCCTCGCGCAGCGCATCGCGATCAGCCTCCGCCAGCCAGTTCGTCATCTGATGAAACAGCACCTCGTTCACGCGTGTACGCCGGCTATCCCAAGGCATGCGCTCGGCGTCGCGCGCAGTAGCCAGCAGCGCGTCGAGGCGCGCGCGTATGGCCTCCGGTGAAGGCCCTGTCGGCTGCGTTGGCGCTCCGTCGAACAGATCGGGCTGAGTGGCGAAGAGATCAGCTTGTCGAGTCACTTGGGTCATCGTCCTGCAATTCTACCTCTTGGTGCTGCACCTTGGTGCTGCACCGCTCCTCCGACGGACGAAGCGTGAACGAGCGGCCACATGATGTGTCACCTAAACCGGCCAACTTAATTTGCTCTCGACAGATCGCTTGAGGCAGGGCGGTAGCGCCGCGACGTTGGGGACTGATCTGCACGCCGACCGGTCAAGAAGTTGCCGCTGCTCCAGGATGATGAGCGGGCCACCAAAGGTGGATGTCATATTGGCGCGCAACCTCAGCCCGCGCTTCCGGCGCTCCATAGATGCCGACGCCAAGCCGCTGTGAAATCCGATCGGGCTCGGCGCAGTTCGATATGCGGCCACTTGCGTCGCATCGGGTATGGGACGCGATCGAGCATGAACGCCCACCCTGAAGCCGCCGGCCGTCTCTCCCCCGCCTTGCGCGAGGACAGCACCGTCCCCTGGGCCAGGGTCATCGCGTTCCGCAATCGGCTCATCCATGGCTACTGGAGCATCGATCTGCATCTGGTATGGGATGTGATCGAGAATGAACTTCCCGACGCTGAAGGCGGCTGTGGACCGGTTGCTCGTCGAACCGGAACCTAAATCGTAATGAGAATGAGCGTTTTGCTCCCGTCGCTGTAGCCGGGGCGGCCATGCCTCATGACTAGCTGGCGGCGTGTGCACGACGTTCACCTCCCGCCCAAGCCTCCCTTGCGACGGCTCCGGGATCTCGTCGCCGCGCTCCGGCGGCACGTCCGGTGCGCTGGCGAGGTCCGCTTTCAGTTCCTCCGGGCGCGCATCGCCGGCGCAGAGGCGAAGACTCCGCCGCGGTCTCCACGCCGATCTTCTGCGCCACCGGCGTCGCGACCCACTCGTTGTGCGATACGCCGTCCGGCTTGTCGGGTCATGTGCGGCCTCGGGCGAACGGCTTCCCGGGGGTCGGGGCGCCTCACGACGGGATTTCGGCAGTATTTTATGCGCTCACGCTAAAAACTTGATCGTTTTTGATCTGAATCAATGCTGCGCCCTCGCTCGGATGCTGAATTGCCCCCGTGATGATTCCTGTTTCGGCGGCGTCCCCTGGCAATATCTCGCGCTCCTCATCACGCGGAATGCGGCCTCGGGCGGCAGGCCAACGAGTGGACGTGAGTCGGATGTTGCGGAGGATAAAGTGAGCGATCTTCGGGGCGAGACGGGCCGGCCAGTGACCGGAGACGAACTGCACGCCTATGTGGACAGCCAGGTGGCGCCCGACCGCAGTCCGGCCGTGGTGCGGTACCTGTTGGCACACCCTGAGATTGCGAGGCGCGTGGAAGCCTACGCCACTCAACGGGACATGCTGCGTGCCGCGCTGGCCGGGCTCGCGAGCGAACCGATTCCCCCGCTGCTCAACCCGCAACGCCTGATCCGGCAACGCCTCGCGGCGGCCGCGGCGGACTCCGCCACGGACAACCCTGTCGGCCGTCGTCCACTCGGCCCTGATCCTCGCGCCGAGGGGCGTGCCCTGAGAAAAATGCGAACCCCTTGCGTGCGCGGCCGGTTCTTACCGATTGACTTGGGTTGGAAAACCGTTTTATAAATGCACTCGCTTTTTCGTGATGTCAAGCCAATGTCGACCCTCCACCATACGGCCGAGATAAAGACGGAGAGGCTGGGGGCGGCAGGCCCGCGGCAGCTCGGCGACGGCAAGACTGCCGTGACCCGGGCGAGTGTGCTGAGCCAAATCGAGGCATGCATTCCCGCGCTGCGGCGCTATGCGGTGGCCTTGCTGCGAAGCCGTGACGAGGCGGACGACCTCGTGCATGACTGCCTGGTGCGCGCGCTCGACGTACTGCCCTCAAGGCGCGACGAGACCGATGTGAGGGCGTGGCTGTTTACGAGCATGCACAATCTGTTCATCAGCCGAATGCGCCGTCGCCGTTTCCGCGTGCGGTCGGAGGTCCTCGACGAGACCACCCACGAAGCGGCACACAGCCAGTGTCCGTCCGAGGAGGATGGCCTGCAATGGCGCGATCTGCTGCGGGGCCTGGAGCGTCTGCCGGACGAACAACGCAGCGTCGTGCTGCTGGTCTCGGTGGAGGATCTGTCATACCCGGAAGCAGCCACGGTGCTGGGCATGCCTGCTCGCATGATGATGTCGCTCCTGGCGGGAGGCCGTGAGCGGCTGCGCCAGTTCACCAACACGGACGCAGGTCCGGCACTACGGAGGCTCAAGTGGGCAGCTACGCCAGCGGTCTAGGCGGCGAACTCAGCGGTCCGGTCATCGAAGAGGATCTGCACGCCTATGTGGACCGCCAGTTGCCACCGGATCGCCGGCCGGTGGTCGAGCGCTACCTGCAGGATCATTCCGAACCCGCGCGGCGCGTTGGTGCCTACATCACCCAGCGGGAGGCACTTCGCGCGGCGCTGGCTGGTCCGGCAAGCGAGCCGATTCCCCCGCAACTTAACCCGCATCTCATGTTCCAAAAGCGCCGCAGCGAACGCCAGATCGTATGGCGCATGGCGGCAACGATACTGCTGACTTCTGGGCCTTGGCGGCGCCGGCGGCTGGGGGCTGCATGTGGGTTACGACCGTTTCGAACAGCGCCATCAAGACACGTTCGGCCAACAGGCCGCTGCCGCGTATCTCACGCTGGCACAGGCCAATCCACAGCCGCTCCAGGTCGCTTCGATCGGCAACCTCTCCACGAGCGTGTCCAAGGCGTTGGGCGTGCCTGTGGAATTTCACGATACCGCGGAGGCGGGCTTCACGCTCGTCAGCGGCTGGGTATTGCCCGCACCCAATGGGCAGGCGGTGCAGCTTGCGTTCCGCGACGCCCACGACAACAAGGTGATCACGATGTATCTCGAGGGTCGCCCTGGAGCCAAGGAGACGCCGTTCCGGCGCGTTGCCGGCGGTGGCGTGCCGACGGTGGCGTGGGAGGACGACGATCTCGCCTGCGCGATCAGTGGCACCCTCGAACCGGCGCAGTTGGAGCAGGTCGGTCGTCGCATCTACGACGCGCTCCTGGGCTGACAGCAGCGCGTTGTTGCATGAGGCGCTCCTTCTGCCCACGGTACTTCAAACCGATTTGCCGAGGCCGCGACCAGCCGCTTAGGGTCTGCCTGCCGATTGCGGCGGCAGCAACGGGCCGCAGGTGAAGCTATGGAAGCGCGAACTCCAGCGCCTCGCCGATGCGATTGGCCTGAAGATCTCGGTGACTCACCTGCCGCCCGGAACCAGCAAGTGGAACAAGATCGAGCATCGCCTGACGACGAGATGCAGGCAATCAACATCATGCGCGACGATTTCCACGGCGAGTGGAATTATACCATTCCACATAATCAACAACCACCTCGAAGCGGTTATCTCCGCACAAGCCCTAAGCGAGGATAGAGGCCCTATCGGTAGCTGCCGCCGGTTCGTCCACAGAGAACATTGGCGTATGCGATCAGTGTCCACGTCGCTGCTCAGCTTCATAGCCGAACCAGAAATATTGTTATCTCCGAACAAGTTGCGGTGCACGGCTAACAATACGCACGCGACGCTGCGGCGCCGGCATCGTGTTCGCTGGTCAAACCTGGCCACAGGAATATCCACAAACTCCCGCTCCTGCGCGTGAATGTTCCGCAATGGCCGCCTGGTCGGCCGGGCACCGCTGAGCAGGTCGAGGATATCGAGCCTGGTGAAGTGTTGCGTTCTGCTCGCGGTGTATAGCGCGCGCAACCCAATCGCGACCTAGGCAGCGGGCCGCATGGCAGCGTGGCCAACGGATGGCGTGTGGCCACAGTCATTCTGATAACGTACAGATAAACATTGCGTATCGGGTTATAAGTTCGTTACACAGACGTCTGGCGGCGCAGATGCCGCCGCAGGAATGGGCCGATGAATGACGACCAAACCGATTTGATCCTCGGCGTGCGTGCGGACCAGAACGCGTCGGCCGCTGACGGTCAGGTAGACCTCCCGACCAGCGTGCGCCAGCTGATACGTGCGTTGGCCCATCTGGTGCTCGCGGGCTCTGTTCTGTGGGCTGTGGCTGTTGCTGCCTGTCTTGCTCATTCGTTGTAGCCTGACACGAAGTCGGCTCGGCCGTGTGTCTGCACGTTGCCCTGCTGACGAGCACTGCTGAGGCAAAGTGCGGGAACGCGTTCCATGTCCTCCACGAATCTCAGGCCACATTGTGGCGGGCGGCTCGAAGCTGCCGAAGGTCGTCTACTGCCGCCAACAGGGCGTGATCGGGCCGCGACGGACCACTGGCGCTGCTGCTCCCAGACCGTTGCCGTCCCACGCGACGGTGGGCTCGCGTGCGGCGTTGCCTGTTGCGCAGGGGGCGACGACCGGCTATCGCTGGAATTGCCGCTTGGGGTCTCGCACGTCGTGGATCGGCAGTGAACGTCGGTGCTGCCCGGGGAACGTCTGGGTGGGTCGACCGGGGATGCTTGCCGTGGTGGCTGGCCCCCGCGTCTACTGGATCATGGCAACGCTGGACGGCCTTGGGAGGTGGGCTAGCCAGCGCGGACTTCTGACGTTCCACTAACCGACCGGCCAAGCCGTATCGGCGCTCGGCGATCGCTATCTGCTCACGCGTGCTCGTTCCATCGTCATTGCAACTGCTTCGAGCTCATCGCGCTAAGCACCAATGGAATCGCGATCGCGGTGCAGACCCTTACGACGCCTCGCGTCGCTTCACGGACAATTGAGCGGTGCCGTGGCTCCCGGTTAAGTGAATGTGTGGGGCGGCAGACGTTACAGTGCCTGTCGTCCGGCCGCCCCAAAGTAGATAGGGCATCGTCATTCCGACGCATTCGCAATCCAGAACAGGCGACGGCATGAACAACCGGAACCACGCGACGTATGGCACCTAAGATCTATCACCTGCATCCGCTGGTCGCCGGGAAGCTATCCGACTGGCCGGACCATTTCGCGCGCTGCCGCGCGATGGGGTTCGACACCGTGTGCGTCGCACCGCCATTCGCCCCCGGAGCCGGTGGGGACATTTTCATCACCGCCGATTATGAGACGTTGCATCCGGCCTTGGGGTGGCAGGGCTGCGCCGATGACGGCATCGCTCGGATGACGCAGGCAGGAGCCGAGCAAGGGTTGCGCATCTGGCTGGACGTCGCGATCGATCGGGTCGCGATCGATGCCCCCATCCGCCAACGCGAGGAGCGATGGTTCTCCTCCGGCGGCTGCGGTGCCCTGCCGAACCCGCGGCGAGCGCCGTACCGGCTGGATGTCGCCTACGCACGGCTGGACCAGACCGAGATCGCCGAGGCGATGGCCGCGTGGTGGCTAGACCGGCTCGGACGCCTGGTGCGGATAGGCGTGGGCGGCTTCCGTTGCCTGGAGCCCGATCGCGTTCCACCGGCTCTGTGGCGGCAGATCATCGGCGCGGTCCGGTCCGAGGCGGCACAATGCCGGTTCCTTGCGTGGACGCCTGACGTGGAACGCACCGCGCTGCCTTGCCTGGAAGGCGTCGGCTTCGATCAGGTGTGCTCCTCGCTTGCATGGTGGGACGGACGCGCGAGCTGGCTGGTGGAGGAATTCGAGGCGCTCCGTCGCATCGCGCCGGCGATCGCTTCGCCGGAACCGTCGTTCTTCGAACGGCGGGCTGCCCGGCTGGAACCTGGCAGCGATATTGCGGCGGGCTGTCGCCTCGCATTGCGCCTGGCCGCGGCCTCGGCGAGCGGTATTTTCATCCCGATGGGGTTCGAGTTTGCGACGCGCCGTGCGTTCGATGCCGTTCGCGCCGGCCCGGAGGATTTCGATCGCGCACGCGACGAAGCGCCTGGCGATCTGAGCGACGACGTTCGGGCAGCCAATGCGCTGGTCGACCGTATCGCCGCACAGCCCGTCGATGGCGAGATGCGGGCGTTGACCAGCCCGCGGGACCCCGTGACGGCTCTGTTGCGCGCCGATACGCCGGATGTCAGGGCGGCAACGCGGGCGGTCGTTGTGCTGGTCAATCCCGATACCGTACGAAGCGCGCAGCTCGACCTGTCGCTATCGCCGCTGCCGCCGCAGGCCGGCGCCGCATTCGCGATGCCGGAGCCGCTGAACGCGCCGGACGTGCCGACACTGATGGGTCCAGGCGAGGTCCGCGTGCTCGCCTATGTGCCCAGTGAGCCTGTGATCCAACCGACGGGCGCAGCCAGCGTCCCCGATCCGGTGGCGGTGGTCACCACGCGGATTGCCATCGAGGCGCTCGAACCTTCGGTGCCCTACGGCAATCTTGCGGTTAAGCGGCTGGTGGGCGAGCCGGTGACGGTCAGTGCCGACATCATTGCCGATGGCCACGAAGTACTCGCGGCCGAACTTCTCTGGCGCGCCGATGACGAAGCGGGCTGGCACCGCGTCGCGATGCGCCCGATCGTGAACGATCGCTGGGAGGCGAGCTTCGCCCCCGACCGGATCGGCCGGCACCGCTTCACCGCCGAAGCCTGGTGGGACGTCTGGGGCACGTTCCGGCACGACCTGGCCGCCAAGCATGAAGCCGGACAGAACGTCGCGCTGGAGGTTGAGGAAGGCCGGCACATACTGCAAACGGCCGCGACCCGTTCGTCGGCCGAGGTTAGAGCCGACCTGCTGCGCATCGCCGATCGGTTGAAGTCGGCATCGGCCCTGGAGCAGATCGCGATCCTGCTCTCGCCGGAGGCGGCGGATGCGATGCGTGCCGCCGACGAGCGGCCATTCGCCTGCCGTCACGCCCCGGAAATTCCGATCGATGTGGATCGGCCACAGGCCGGGTTCGCAAGCTGGTACGAGATGTTTCCGCGATCCGCCACCAGCGATCCGGCGCGCCACGGCACGTTCGCCGACGTGATCGGCCGTCTGCCGGCGATTCGCGCCATGGGATTCGACGTCCTGTACTTTCCGCCGATACATCCGATCGGCACGACCAATCGCAAGGGCCGCAACAATGCGCTGCGCGCCGAACCGGATGATCTCGGCAGCCCGTATGCGATCGGCGGTCCCGACGGTGGGCACGACGCAATCCACAAGGCGCTCGGCTCACTCGCCGACTTCCGCGCGCTGATCGCGGCGGCGAAGGACAACGGTCTGGAAATCGCGCTCGATTTCGCCGTCCAGTGCTCGCCGGACCATCCCTGGCTGCGCGAACATCCCGATTGGTTCCGCTGGCGACCCGACGGCTCGCTGCGGTACGCCGAGAATCCGCCGAAGAAATACGAGGACATCGTCAATCCGGACTTCTACGCGGATGCGGCGATGCCAGCGCTGTGGATCGCGCTGCGTGATGTCGTGCAGTTCTGGACCGACCAGGGTGTGCGCATCTTCCGAGTGGATAATCCGCACACCAAGCCGCTGCCGTTCTGGCAATGGATGATCGCCGACATACGCGGACGGCATCCCGATGTGATATTCCTGGCCGAAGCGTTCACCCGGCCAAAGCTGATGTACCGGCTGGCAAAGATCGGCTTCACCCAGTCGTACACTTACTTCACCTGGCGCAACACCAAGCAGGAGATTACCGAATATCTCACCGAACTGAATGCGCCGCCGGTGCGCGAGTTCTTCAGGCCGAACTTTTTCGTCAACACGCCCGACATCAATCCGATCCCCCTGCAGACCTCGGGCCGGCCGGGGTTCCTGATCCGCGCGGCGCTGGCCTGCACTCTGTCCGGGCTGTGGGGCATGTATTCAGGTTTCGAACTCTGCGAGGCAGCGCCGCTGCCGGGCCGCGAGGAATATCTCGACTCCGAAAAATATCAGATCCGCGTGCGCGATTTCGCGGCGCCGGGCAACATCGTGGGCGAGATCGCCGCGCTCAACCGTATCCGCAGGGCGAATCCTGCATTGCAGAGCCATCTCGGCGTCACATTCTATCCGGCGTTCAACGACCAGATACTGCTCTACGGCAAGCGACGGCCCGAGGGACATGACATGGTCCTGATCGCGGTCAACCTCGATCCACACAACCCGCAGGAGGCAGCAATCGAAATTCCGCTCTGGGAGTGGGGCCTGCCGGACCATGAGGCACTGGCGGCGACCGATCTGATGCGCGGCCAGCGCTTCGTGTGGACCGGCAAGAACCAGCGCATTCGCCTCGATCCCGCCGATCTGCCATTTGCCATCTGGCGGGTCGCTCCCGCGGGAGCAGTGTGATGGATATGACCGTTGCCCGGCCGCGCCTGGTTCGGCCCACGCTGAACGAGGACAGGCAGTGGTACAAGGACGCAATCATCTATCAGCTGCATCTCAAATCGTTCTTCGATTCCACCAACGACGGGGTCGGCGATTTTCCCGGCCTGATCGCCAAGCTCGACTACATTGCCGATCTCGGTGTCAACACGATCTGGCTGCTGCCATTCTATCCTTCGCCGCGCCTCGACGATGGCTACGACATCAGCGATTACCGCGGCGTCCATCAGGACTATGGCACACTCGCCGATGCCAGGCGCTTCATCGCCGCGGCCCATGCGCGCGGCATGCGGGTGATCACCGAGCTGGTGGTCAATCACACATCCGACCAGCATCCGTGGTTCCAGCGTGCGCGGCGCGCGAAGCCGGGCTCGGTGTATCGCGACTTCTATGTCTGGTCGAACGACGATCGCAAGTATGCCGGAACGCGCGTCATCTTCGTCGATACGCTGCGCTCCAACTGGACCTGGGACGAGGTCGCGGGCGCCTATTACTGGCACCGGTTCTATTCGCATCAGCCGGATCTCAATTTCGACAGCCCGCGCGTCATGAAGGAGGTGCTCTCGGTCCTGCGCTACTGGCTCGAACTTGGTGTCGATGGGTTGCGGTTGGATGCCGTGCCCTATCTGGTGGAGCGCGAGGGCACCAACAACGAGAACCTGCCCGAAACGCATGCGGTGCTGAAGCGGATCCGCGCCGAGATCGACCAGCATTATCCCGACCGGATGCTGCTGGCGGAGGCCAATCAGTGGCCCGAGGACGCCAAGGACTATTTCGGCGACGATGACGAATGCCACATGGCATTCCACTTCCCGCTGATGCCGCGCATGTACATGGCGATCGCGCGCGAGGACCGCTTCCCGATCACCGACATCCTGCGCCAGACGCCGGAGATTCCGCCCAACAGCCAGTGGGCGATCTTCCTGCGCAACCACGACGAATTGACGCTGGAGATGGTGACATCGAGCGAGCGCGACTTCCTGTGGGAGACCTATGCGGCCGACCGCCGCGCGCGGCTCAACCTCGGCATCCGGCGCAGGCTGTCGCCGCTGCTCGAGCACGACCGAAGACGAGTCGAGCTGATGAACTACCTGCTGTTCTCCATGCCGGGCACGCCGGTGATCTACTACGGCGACGAAATCGGCATGGGCGACAACATCCATCTCGGCGATCGCGACGGCGTGCGTACGCCGATGCAGTGGTCGCCCGACCGCAACGGTGGATTCTCGCGCGCGGATCCCTCGCGTCTTGTGCTGCCGCCGATCATGGACCCGCTCTACGGCTACGAGGCGGTCAACGTCGAAGCGCAATCCAGCGACCAGCATTCGCTGCTGAACTGGACGCGTCGGGCGATAGCGGTCCGCCGCCAGTACCGTGCATTCGGGCGCGGCAACTTTCGGCTGCTGTATCCGAAGAACCGGAAAGTCCTTGCGTATCTGCGCGAGTACGAAAACCGCACGATCCTGTGCGTGGCCAATCTGGCGCGCACGCCTCAGGCGGTGGAGCTCGAGCTTTCCGAGTTTGCCGGACGGATGCCGATCGAGCTGGATGGCGGCTCGATCTTCCCACCGATCGGGCAGCTCAGCTATCTGCTCACGCTGCCGCCCTATGGTTTCTACTGGTTCCTGTTAGCAGATGAGGAGGCGGGTGGTTGGCCTTCGTTGCACACTCCCGCACCAGAGCCCATGCCCGAATATCAAACCATCGTTCTGCGTAATCGTCTGGCCGATGCGCTGCAGGCTGGGCGCGCCATTCTCGAGCGCGATATCCTGCCGGCCTACCTCGCCAAGCGTCGCTGGTTCTCGATGAAGGATCAGGCACTGAATGCGGTGCGGCTTGCCTCCCTCATCGCGCTGCCGAATGCCGAGAATGAACTGCTGCTCGCGGAGATCGAAACGGTTACGCAAGGCGGCACGGCACGGTGGCTGTTGCCGATGGCGATCGTCTGGGAGGAACGGCCGACGGGTCCGTTGCCGGCCCAGCTTGCGCTGGCGCGCGTGCGGCGCGGGGCGCACGTGGGGCTACTGACCGATGGGTTTTCGCTGCCCGAGTGCGCCAGTGGGGCCCTTGCCGGGCTGGCCGCCGGCACCACGATAACCACGCAGGCAGGCGAGATCCGCTTCGAACCGACCTCGCGTATGGCCGAGACGACTGTTCCCCCTGACGCCGAGATGCAGTGGCTTTCGGTGGAGCAGTCGAATTCCTCGATGATCATCGGCGACGTCGCGATGCTGAAGCTGTTCCGCCGCATCACGACAGGACCGCATCCCGAGGCGGAGATGGGTCGCTACCTGACCGAGCAGGGCTTTGCCAATATCGCGCCGCTGCTGGGCGAGATCGTTCGGGTCGATCCCGACGGCGAACGCCACGCCCTCGCGATCGCCCAGGGGTTCATCCGCAACCAGGGCGACGCGTGGACCTGGACACTGGATCTGCTGATGCGCGGGCTGTCGGATCTGACCGGCGGCGCGGAGGAGTTGCAGGCGTCATCGACCGAGCAGCATGAAGACTACGACACCATCGCCACGCTGCTCGGACGTCGCCTCGGCGAGATGCACGCGATACTTGCCCGCGACACCAACGATCCGTCATTCGCGCCGGAGATGTCGGGCATCGACACCGCGGAACAATGGGCAGCGCAGGCGGAGCAGCAACTGGCCGCCGCATTCGCCGCGCTCGATGCGCAGAAGGAGTGGGACGAGGCAGCGGCGCGGGACCTCGCCGCCGTGAATTCGGTGCGTGAGAGGCTTGTCGAGACGGTGCATGAGCTGGCCCGATCCGGTTCCGGCTCGACGCTGACGCGCATTCATGGCGATCTGCATCTCGGCCAGGTGCTGGTGGCCAACGGCGATGTCTACATCATCGACTTCGAGGGCGAGCCAGCGAAGCCGATGGCGTTGCGTCGCGCGAAGAATAATCGATTGCGCGATGTCGCCGGCATGATCCGTTCATTCGACTACGCCGCCGCCGTGGTGAAGAGAAAAAGCCTTGCCAGCCATGCGCACGTCGCCGATCCGAGCCGTGATGCGTTTCTGCGCAGCTTCGTCGAACGCGGCACCCAATGTTTCCTCAACGGTTACCTCGATGCCTTCCCGTCGACCGACGTGACGGCGGAGAAGAATCTGCTGCAACTGTTCCTACTCGAAAAGGCGGGCTACGAGATCGCCTATGAGGCGGCCAACCGCCCGAGTTGGATCGACGTGCCACTGCACGGCATGGCGCAGCTGGTCACGCACTTGGTCGGCGAGCAGGTGCCGTCATGAACGATATGATCGATCTGCCAGGCCTGCCGCAAGGCGTGGCCGAGGCACTCGCCAACGGAACGCTGCGGGATCCATTCGCGGTGCTGGGTCCGCACGACACCGCCATGGGTCGCGTCGTCCGCGCATTCCTGCCCGGTGCGCTGGAGGTCGAGGTGATGGCGCGCGCCGGCGGCGCCTCGCTCGGTCGGCTGGCGCCGGTCGCGCCGCATGGGCTGTTCGCCGGCAGGGTGGACAGCGCGGAGCCCTATCTGCTGCGCATCACTTGGCCAGGCGCCGTGCAGGAGACCGAAGACCCATACTCCTTCGGCGCTTTGCTGGGCGAGCTCGATCTGCATCTGTTCAATGAAGGGCGGCATTTCGAGCTGGCATCGCATCTTGGCGCCGGCGTCGTGACGGTGGACGGCGTGCGCGGCGTGCGCTTCGCCGTCTGGGCGCCGAACGCGCGCGCGGTGTCGGTCGTCGGCGACTTCAACGCCTGGGACTCGCGACGCCATCCGATGCGGCTCCGCTTTCCGGCCGGCGTGTGGGAGCTTTTTGTTCCCCGCCTGGCGCCGGGCGCGCGTTACAAGTACGCCATCGTGGGACCGGATGGCGCACGCCTGCCGTTGAAGGCCGATCCGCTGGCGCGTGCGACCGAACCGCCGCCGGCCACCGCATCCGTCGTCGCCGATCCCACGCCCCATGTCTGGCACGACGAGGCGTGGATGCAGCAGCGTGGGCGTCGCCATGGCACTGACGCGCCGATCACGATTTATGAAATGCACGCCGCATCGTGGTTCCATCCTGATGGGCGCATCCCCAACTGGGACGAGCTCAGCGAACGGCTGGTGCCCTATCTCAGCGAAATGAGCTTCAGTCATGTCGAGCTGATGCCGGTGGCCGAGCATCCATTTGGTGGCTCGTGGGGTTATCAGCCGCTCAGTCTGTTTGCGCCAAGCGCCAGATTCGGACCGCCAGAAGGCTTTGCACGTTTCGTCGATGCGTGTCACCGCGCCAATATCGGTGTCATCGTCGACTGGGTGCCGGCGCACTTTCCGACGGATGCACATGGCATGGCGCGGTTCGACGGCACCGCGCTGTACGAGCATCAGGATCCGCGCGAGGGCTACCACCAGGACTGGAACACCTACATCTACAATCTGGGGCGCCGCGAGGTGCAGGGGTTCCTGATCGCGTCGGGGCTTTACTGGCTCGAACACTTCCACGTCGATGGCCTGCGCGTCGACGCGGTCGCCTCGATGCTGTATCGCGACTACTCGCGCGAAGAGGGGCAATGGATTCCCAATGTGTATGGCGGGCGCGAGAACCTCGAAGCGATCGGCTTCCTGCGGCACTTCAACGCCGTCGTCGGCGAGCGCTGCGCCGGTGCGATCACCATTGCCGAGGAGTCCACGGCGTGGCCAGGCGTGTCGCGGCCGATCAGCGAAGGCGGCCTCGGCTTCGCTTACAAGTGGAACATGGGCTGGATGCACGACACGCTCCGCTACATGGAGGAGGATCCGGTCAACCGGTCGTGGCACCACAACGACATGACGTTCGGATTGCTCTATGCATTTGCCGAGAATTTTGTGCTGCCGCTGTCGCATGACGAAGTGGTCTACGGAAAGCGCTCGCTGATCGCCAAGATGCCGGGCGACAATTGGCAGCGCTTCGCCAATCTGCGGGCCTATTTCGGTTTCATGTGGGGGCATCCAGGCAAGAAGCTGCTGTTCATGGGCGGTGAGATCGCGCAGGAACACGAATGGAACCATGACGGCGAGCTCGACTGGGGTGCGCTCGCCGATCCGTCGCGGCTCGGCGTGCAACGTCTGGTGCGCGATCTCAATCGCATCTATGCGAGCGAACCGGCGCTGCATCAACGCGACGCCGTGTCCACCGGCTTCCGCTGGGTGATCGGCGATGATCGGCAGAATTCGGTGTTCGCGTTCCTGCGCTACGGTGACGAAGCCGCATCCCCCGTTCTGGTCGTCTGCAATATGACACCGGTGCCGCGGTCGGGGTATCGCATCGGCGTGCCGCGTCCTGGCCTTTGGCGTGAATTGCTCAACACCGACTCCGCATTCTATGGCGGCTCCAACATGGGCAATGGCGGCGAGATCGCGACCACCCCAGCGCAGCGCCACGGCGAGGCGCAATCGCTGGAACTGACGCTGCCGCCTCTTGCTGCTCTGTATCTCCGCTTTGGAGACTGAACGGATGCGCGTACACCTCGCCCGCTTGCGGGAGAGGTCGCGGAGCGTCAGCGACGCGGGTGAGGGTGCATCTGGCGGCACTTGCCTACCGGGGCACCCTCTCCCGCCACGCCTTGCGTGGCGACCTCTCCCGCAGGCGGGCGAGGTGCACTCGGCGGCCTGAGCCGATGCAGCGCCTTCCCGATACATTGCTGCCTGGCCAACCGTTTCCCCTTGGTGCGACCTGGGATGGGCTGGGCATCAACTTCGCGGTGTTCTCCGCCCATGCCGAGCGCATCGATCTTTGCCTGTTCGAACCGTCCGGGCGGCACGAGATCGCGCGCTACACGTTGCCGGAGTACACCGACGAGATCTGGCACGGCTACCTGCCCGACGCCACGGCTGGCCTGCTCTACGGCTATAGGGCGGTCGGCCCTTACGAGCCGGAACGCGGTCACCGCTTCAATTACAACAAGCTTCTGCTCGATCCATATGCCCGCGGACTGGCGGGCAGCGTGCACTGGACGGATGCGCTCCATGGCTTCCGGCTGAACTCGCCGCGCGGTGATCTGTCATTCGACCGGCGGGACAGTGCTCCGGCGATGCCGAAAGGCATCGTGACCGACGATTCATTCAACTGGGGTGACGATCGCCCACCCGCGATCGCATGGTCCGATACTGTGATCTACGAGGCGCATCTGCGCGGGCTCACGATGCTGCGCAAGGACGTCCGCCACGCCGAGCGCGGCACGTTCGCGGCTTTGGCGCATCCCGCTGTGATCGATCACCTGCGCCGGCTTGGCATCACCGCGATCGAGCTGATGCCGGTGCACGCCTTCGTGCAGGACCGCGCCCTCCAGCAACGAGGGCTGCGCAACTACTGGGGTTACAACACGCTCGGCTTCTTCGCGCCGGAGCCGACCTATCTGTCGGACGGCACGCCGAACGAGATGCGCGTCGCGGTGCGACGCCTGCATACCGCCGGCATCGAGGTGATTCTGGATGTGGTTTACAACCACACTGCCGAAAGTGACGAGGAGGGACCCACGCTGTCGTTTCGGGGCCTCGACAATGCCAGCTATTACCGGCTGGAGGCATCCGATGCGCGCCGTCCCGTCAATGACACGGGCACCGGCAACACGATGAACCTGTCGCATCCGCGCGTGCTGCAAATGGTCATGGATTCGCTGCGCTACTGGGTAAGCTCGTTCCACATCGATGGTTTCCGCTTCGATCTCTGTTCCACCCTGGGGCGTGAGCCGAATGGGTTCGACCCCGGCGCTGGCTTCTTCGACGCGCTGCGCCAGGATCCGATGCTGACGGGCGTGAAGCTGATCGCGGAACCGTGGGATATCGGGCCGGGCGGCTATCAACTCGGCAACCATCCACCCGGCTTTGCCGAATGGAACGATCTGTTCCGCGACGGCGTGCGACGCTTCTGGCGTGGCGACTCCGGGCATCGCCCGGCGATAGCCGCAAGGCTGGCCGGTTCAGCCGACATATTCGCGCGGCAAGGCCGGCGACCGTGGGCTTCCGTCAACTTCGTCGCCTCGCATGACGGGTTCACGCTGGCCGATGCGGTGAGCTACGCCGAGAAACATAACGAAGCGAACGGCGAGGAGAACCATGACGGGCATCCCGCCAATTTCACGAGCAACTGGGGCGTGGAGGGGCCGACCGACGACCCCACGATCAACGCCGTGCGTGACCGCATACGGCGTGCCATGCTGGCCACCATGTTTTTCGCGGCCGGCACGCCGATGCTGCTCGCCGGCGACGAATTCGGCCGCACGCAGCACGGCAACAACAATGCGTACTGCCAGGATAATGAGGTCACATGGCTCGACTGGCAGTTGGCAGGTTCGCCACCCGGGGCCGCGCTGACTGCCTACGTGGCCCGGCTCGCCGAGATCCGGCGCAAGCATCCAGTGCTGCGCAGCCCGGTCTTTCTTCACGGCACGGTGCATCCGGCGCCAGGGGTCGCCGACATCGCATGGTTCGACCAGAACGGGGGAACACTTTCAGCCGAGGTTTGGAACGATCTGGAGCAGCGGACGTTGGTGCTTCGCCGCGCCGCGGCTTGCCCGGAGGGAAAGATCGCTATTTTGACACTGCTGCTCAATCCTACCGATGAGCACAGGCAATTCCGCCTGCCCGCGCCGCATCTGCCGACGAGTGTCCTGCTCGACAGCGCGGCACCGGAACGCGAAGGGTGCGACGTCCAGGGCAGCAAGCTGGCGGTTGCGGCTCACAGCGCGGTCCTGCTTCACTCCATCTACGAGCAGGAGGCGCAATGAGCGATCGCTTTGCCCGCGATCAGACGTGGGGTGCGAACCTGTCGGCAGAAGGTCACGCTCGCTTTCGGCTCTGGGCGCCGGCGCAGGAGACCGTGAGCGTGGCGTTGGAGGGCGGTCCGCTGCTGCGAATGGAGCGCTCACAGGATGGCTGGTTCGAAGCGTCCGCACCGTGCGCCGCCGGGGCGCGCTATCGCTACCGCCTGTCGGACGGTACGCTGGTGCCCGACCCTGCGGCACGCGCGCAGGCCGGTGACGTGCACGGCCCGAGCGTCGTTGTTGATCCGCGTGCCCATGCCTGGCGCAATCCCGGATGGCAGGGGCGGCCATGGCGCGAAACCGTGTTCTACGAGCTTCATGTCGGCACCTGCGGCGGTTTTGCCGGTGTTGCGAAGCGGCTGCCGCGGTTGAAGGAACTCGGCATCACCGCGATCGAACTGATGCCGATCAACGATTTCCCGGGCCGGCGCAACTGGGGCTACGACGGGGTGCTGCCATATGCGCCCGATGCGGCCTATGGCACGCCGGATGAACTGAAGTCGCTGATCGACACGGCGCACGATCTCGGCCTGACGATCTACCTCGACGTGGTGTACAATCATTTCGGACCCGACGGAAACTACCTGTCGCTTTACGCACCGCAGTTCTTTCGCCAGGACCACAAGACGCCCTGGGGACCGGCGATCGATTTCCGTCAACCGGTTGTGCGCAGCTTCTTCACCGAGAACGTGCTTCTTTGGCTTATGGAGTATCGGTTCGACGGATTGCGCTTCGATGCCGTGCATGCGATCGAGGAGCAGGATTGGGTCGACGAAATGGCCGCCGCCGTGCGCGCCACCGTCGAGCCGGGGCGGCATGTCCACCTGGTGCTGGAGCATCACAACGATGTTTCCCATCTGGAAAGGGACTTCGACGCGCAGTGGAACGACGACGGGCACAATGTGCTGCACGTCCTGCTGACCGGCGAGCACGGCGGCTACTACGCCGACTATGCGGACCGGCCGGCAGAGCAGTTGGCGCGCTGCCTCGCCGACGGCTTCATCTTCCAGGGCGAACATTGCAGGTATCTTGGCGCGCCGCGCGGCATGCCGAGCGCGCATCTGCCGCCGACCGCGTTCGTGCTGTTCCTGCAGAACCACGATCAGATCGGCAACCGTGCGTTCGGCGAGCGACTGACGAGCTTGGCCGAGCCGGCAGCGCTCGAGGCGGCCATCGCATTGCTGTTGCTGTGCCCGCAAATTCCGCTGCTGTTCATGGGCGAGGAAGACGCGAGCCGCACGCCGTTCCTGTTCTTCACCGACCATCAGGCAGAACTGGCCGAGGCCGTGCGCGAGGGACGGCGGAATGAATTCGCCCGCTTCCCGGCATTTGCCGATCCGGCGACGCGGGAACGCATCCCGGATCCCAACGCGGTGCGCACGTTCGAGGCATCCGTTCCGCATGCCGATCAGCAAGCCGGTCCAGCACGCAATGCGCTGTACCGGCGATTGATCGCGCTGCGGCACGCGGAGATCGTGCCGCGTCTTGACGGAACGTGCTCGATCGGGGCGCATGCGGTTGGCGCGAAGGCGGTCGTCGCACGCTGGCGTCTTGGCGACGGCGCCGTGCTGATGATCGGGACCAACCTTGGCGGGGAGCCCGCCGCAATCTCGGCTCCCGTCGGCCAACTGCTGTTCGCGACGCCGCCTGACGCCGCACAGCAGGCGCAGGCCGGCTGCCTGGCGCGGCACGCGACCGTCGCATATCTCGAACGCAAACCCGCCGATGAGTGACGAGGCGGTGCAGGACCTGGCGCGGCGCGCCGGAATTGCCGTGGAATGGCATGATTTCGCCGGCCGACCTCAGGTTGTCGGATTGGACGTGCTCCGCCGGATTCTTGCCGCGCTCGGGCTGCCTTGCGAGACGCGCGGCGACCTGGCGGCAAGCCGCCGGCAACTCGTGCGCAACACGAACCTGCAGGCGCTGCCGCCCCTTGTCACCGCGACCGCCGGCAGGCCGACGCGCCTCGATGTCGGAGCAAGCGAACCGCACGCGGCGAGACTTGAACTTGAGGCCGGCGGCCGGCGGGACATGTCCCTGTTGCCGGTACGAGGCCGGCTGCGCGTGCCTGCGATCGCCGAGACCGGCTATCATCGGCTGCTGGTCGACGATCGTGACATCGTGCTGGCCGTGGCGCCTGGCCGCTGCCGCATGATCGACGATGCGGTGCCGGACGCGCGCCTTTGGGGCCTTGCGGCGCAGGTCTATTCGCTGCGGCAATCGGGCGACGCGGGCATCGGTGACGCTGCCGGTATCGCCGCACTGGCGGAAGCGGCTGGCCGGCGCGGGGCCGATGCGCTGGCGCTCAGCCCGCTGCACGCACTGTTCACTTCGAACCCCGCCCGGTTCGGCCCGTACTCGCCGTCCACGCGGCTGTTCCTCAACCCTTTGCATGCAGCGCCTGGCCTGGTCTTCGACGCGCAACATGTCGCCCAGGCGATGGCGGAAGCTGGTGTCGGCGAAGCCTTCGCACGGCTGGAAGCGCTGAAGCTGATCGACTGGCCGGCAGCCGCCGCGGCCAAGCTCGCGCTGTTGCGAGCGCTGTTCGACTGGTTCATGGCGGAGCCCGAAGCGCACGGCGCCCTCGCGACCGACTTTGCGCGCTTTCGCGCCGATGGCGGCGACCTGCTGGCGCAGCATGTGACATTCGAGGCGTTGCATGCGGAACAGTCCGCCAATGGAACGGGTGACTGGCGGCGCTGGCCGATAGATCTCCGCGATCCAACGAGCGCCACGGTCGCCGTGTTCGCTGCCTCGCGTCGGGACGAAGTGCTGTTCCACATCTTCCTGCAATGGCTGGCCGATCGATCGCTCGCCGCGGCGCAGCGGCGGGCCCGAGAGTCCGGTATGCGCATCGGTTTGATCAGTGACCTTGCCGTCGGCATGGACCCTGCCGGCAGCCACGCGTGGAGCCGACAGGCAGACATTCTCGCCGGCCTCTCCATCGGTGCGCCGCCGGATCTGCTCAATCCGCGCGGCCAGGACTGGAGCCTGACGGGGTTCTCGCCGCGCGCCCTGGTTGCGGGTGGCTTCGCGCCTTTCCTGGCGACGTTGCGCGCCGCGTTGCGCCACACCGGCGGCCTGCGCATCGACCACGCCATGGGTCTGGCCCGCCTCTGGCTGATACCGGATGACGCCTCGCCGGCGGATGGCGCGTATATCGCCTATCCGTTGACGGACCTGCTGCGGCTGCTCGCCCTGGAATCCCAGCGACGCCAGGCGATCGTCGTCGGCGAGGACCTCGGCACGTTGCCGCAGGGCTTCCACGACACGCTGGAGACGGCCGGCGTGCACGGCATGCGCGTGCTTTGGTTCGAGCGCGATGGCGATGCGTTCACCGTTCCGGAGCGGTGGGACGACAGTGCCGTCGCGATGACTTCAACGCATGACCTGCCCACGGTCGCGGGTTGGTGGCACGGCACCGACATCATGACGCGCGCGGCATGCGGCCGGCTTGGCAAGGGCGTCAGCGAGGCCGATGTGGCGGCGGAACGCGTCAGGGACCGTAGCGCCCTGTGGCAGGCCGTCGTTCGGGAGGGCGTGGCCGATGGCGATGCACCGCAACCGGAGAATACGCCGCCGGCGGTGGATGCTGCGCTCGCGTTCGTCGCGCAAACTGATTCGCCGCTCTTCCTGCTGCCGATCGAGGATGTGCTTGGACAGGAGGAACAGCCGAACCTGCCAGGCACGATGGACGAGCATCCGAACTGGCGGCGGCGGCTGCCGAGCGACGCCGGGTCGATCCTGGATGCACCGGACGTCGCCGCCCGCGTGGCGAAACTGGCGGCGAAGCGGCCCCGACAATGACTGCGCCGCGCGCGACCATGCGGCTGCAATTGCACCGCGGCTTCACTTTCGCTGATGCAACGCGTCTGGTGCCGTATCTGGCGTCGCTGGGGATCAGCCATCTGTACGCTTCGCCGGTCCTTACGGCGCGGATCGGCTCGATGCATGGCTACGACGTTGTGGACCCGACGCGGGTGAACCCGGAGCTGGGCGGCGAGGCGGGTCTGCGATCCCTGGTCGCGGCTCTGCGCGGCGCGGGGCTCGGCATCATCGTCGATATCGTGCCGAACCATATGGCGGCCGACAGGTACGGAGAACGCTTGGTGGCGCGATGTGCTGCAGCACGGCCAGGCGAGCCGCTACGCGACGTTCTTCGACATCGACTGGAACAGTGCCGACCCGGCATTGTACAGGAAGGTTCTGGCACCGTTCCTCGGTGAACCCTACGGCGAGTCGCTGCGATCCGGTGCGATCACCATCGCACGCGATGATGGCGGTGCGCCGTTCGTCCGGTATTTCGACAACCGCTTTCCGATCCGCGTGGCTGACCATGCCGAGATCGCCGCGTCCGCGCCTGATGCGTACGATCCGGCGACCGAGGCGGGCAGGGCGCGCATGCATGCTCTGCTCGAGCGCCAGCACTACCGGCTTGCGTGGTGGCGCGCGGCGGGCGACGAGATCAACTGGCGACGCTTTTTCGACATCAATGGCCTGGCCGCGCTGCGGATCGAGGACGATGCGGTGTTCGAGGCGACGCATGCGACGCTGTTCCGGCTTTTTGAGGAACGTTTGATCGACGGCGTGCGGGTGGATCATGTCGATGGCCTCGCCGATCCGCCCGGCTATTGCCGGCGGCTGCGCGAGCGGCTCGGTGATCGAGCCTGGCTTGTCGTCGAGAAGATCCTGGGACCCGGCGAGAGATTGCCGAACGATTGGCATGTCGATGGCACCAGCGGCTACGACTTCATGGATGAGGTGAACGCACTGTTGCACGATCCGTCCGGCGAGACACCGCTGCGGGAACTCTGGGGTTCGGTAAGCGGCCGGCCGGCGAATTTTGCCGTCGAGGAGGCGGCAGCGCGGCGTGAGATGCTGGATCGCAGCTTCACCTCGCAGCTCGACGCGGCGGCGGCGTCACTGCACCGCATTGGCCGGATGCGGCTCGAGACACGCGACGTCACGTTTGCCGCAATCCGTCGTGCGCTCACCGCGCTGCTGGCGCATTTTCCGGTCTATCGCAGCTACGGATGCGGGCGACGGTCCGCGGCCGGTGATGCTGCGTTTGCCAAGGCGGTGGTGGGAGCGACCGCGGAATGCCGGGCCGCCGATCGTCCGATCGTCGGTTTGCTGGACAGCTGGCTTGGTGGCGAAGGGGTGGACGCGCTCGATCGCGAGGCGCGCTGCATCGCGATCACCCGCTTCCAGCAACTGAGTGCGCCGTTGGCGGCGAAGGCAGTGGAGGACACGGCATTCTATCGTTACGGCGTCCTGCTCTCGCGCAACGATGTGGGCGCCGACCTCGCGCGGTTCGCCATGACTGCCGCGGACTTTCACGCGCGATGCCTGGAGCAGCGCGAGCGGTTTCCCGATGCGATGCTGACAACCGGTACGCACGACCACAAGCGTGGCGAGGACGTGAGCGCGCGGCTGGCTGTGCTGAGCGAGATGCCGGAGCAATGGGCCGCGAGCGTGCGCCGCTGGCTGGCGCTGAACGCGCCGCACCGTCGTGTTGAGAACTGCCCGATGCCGTCGCCCGGCGACGAGGCGATGCTCTATCAGATGATCGTGGCGGCATGGCCGATGCAACTGGATGCGAGTGATGCGGAAGGTTTGGCGGAATTCACCGAGCGCCTTGCCGACTGGCAGCTCAAGGCGCTGCGGGAGGCGAAGCTGGCGACGGACTGGACCGCGCCGAACCTGGAATACGAGGATGCCGCGCGGTCGTTCCTCTACACGATCATGGCGGATCGCGACGGATTTCTCGCGCAGGCCGCGGAGTTCGCGGAGCGCATCGGCCCGGCCGGTGCGGTGAACGGCCTGACGCAGACGCTGCTGAAGCTGACCGTTCCGGGCGTCCCCGACATCTTTCAAGGCAACGAGTTCTGGGACCAGAGCCTGGTCGATCCGGACAACCGTCGGCCGGTGGATTTCGACCGGCGCATCGATGCGCTGAACGCGGCCGGGAAGCCGGATGCGCTCGCGGTGCATTGGCGCGACGGTACGGGTGAAGCAGGCGGTGATCCGGTGCGTGCTGGCCCTGCGCGGCAGGCTGCCGGAGCTGTTCGCGCGTGGCACTTATCGTCCGCTGGAAGTCGTTGGCGCGTTAGCGGCAAACGTGGTCGCGTTCCTGCGCTCGCACGCCGGTGCGCATTGCCTGGTCGTCGCACCGCGCATGCCGGGTAGAGTGCTAGGCGGCGGCGATTCGATCGTGATCCCGCCTGATGCGTGGCGGGACACCGCCGTGCATCTGCCGGACGATCTGCTGGGGCGGAAGATGCGCGATGCGTTCAGCGGTGAGTGTGTCGAAGTGGACGATGCGGCGATTCGGCTGGATCGGTTGCTGTCGATCTTCCCTGTCGCGCTTTTCACAACGGACTGAAACCCAATCAGGTACTTCGTGTACTTCGTGCACTTCGTCATGGCCGGGCTTGACCCGGCCATCTGCCGCACCGCCGGTGCGCGGGATGGCCGGGTCAAGCCCGGCCATGACGGATTCATGACGGAATAAGGCTGGTCTGCGCCCTTCACCCTCCGGCCATCGCCGGGCGCGCACCCTCCAGCGCGAGTTTCGCCGCGGCCGCGGCGGCGCCTGGCACTTCCACGTCGATCTCCAGCGTGGAGACGGTATCGCCGCGGTCCAGCTTGATCTGCACCTTGTCGCGCTCGATCGTCACATGTCGGGCGATGACCGCGATGATCTCCTCCTGCAGCACGGCGAGCAGATCGGACTTGCCGACGAAGGCGCGCTCATGCGCCAGCAGCACCTGAAGCCGGTCGCGCGCGACGGGTGCGGAACCGTTGCGGCGGAACATCATGCTCAGCAGATTCATGCAACGGCCCTCCGGCCGAACAGTCGTCCCATGAAGCTGCGGCGTTCGGCCGGTACGGAGACGACCAGCGTCTCGCCCCTGAGCCGCCGCGCCGCCTCGAAATAGGCGCGCGCGGGGGCGCTCGTCGGATTGCCGATGGTCACCGGGGTGCCGAGATTCGACGAACGCAGCACCTCCTCGCTTTCCGGGATGATCCCCAGCAATGGGATAGACAGGATCTCCAGCACGTCCTCGGTCTTCAGCATTTCGCCGCGCGCTGCCCGGATGGGATCGTAGCGGGTCAACAGCAGGTGCTTCTCGATCCGCTCGCCCTTCTCGGCTTTTGCCGTTTTTGAATCGAGCAGGCCGATGATGCGATCCGAGTTCGCGCACCGAGGACACCTCGGGATTGGTCACCACCACGGCGGCGTCGGCGTGCCGCATGGCGAGCGTTGCGCCGCGTTCGATCCCGGCCGGGCTGTCGCAGATCACCCAGTCGAACCTTTCCCGCAGTTGCTGGATCACCCGCTCGACGCCATCGGCGGTCAGCGCATCCTTGTCGCGCGTCTGCGAGGCCGGCAGCAGCGACAGGTTGTCGATTCGCTTGTCGCGGATCAGTGCCTGGGGAAGCTTGGCGTCGCCCTGAACGACGTTGATCAGGTCGAACACCACGCGCCGCTCCGCGCCCATCACCAGGTCCAGATTGCGCAACCCTACATCGAAGTCGACGACAACCACGTTCTGGCCCTGCTTTGCCAGCGCGGCACCGAGCGCCGCCGTCGATGTCGTCTTGCCGACGCCGCCCTTTCCGGATGTCACGACAAGTACCGTGGCCATCTCTTTCTCCTTTTCGGTAGTCAGTCGAGCGTTGCCAGCATCATCGCCTCGCCGGCGAGCCACGCCTGTACCGGCCGGCCCCGCAGCGCGGCGCTCATGTCATCGGCAGTTTGGTAAACACCATCGATCGCCAGCAGCTCCGCTTCGAGCCGGCGGCAGAAGATCCGCGCGCGATTGTTGCCGGTGAGGCCGGCGATGGCACGGCCGCGCAACGCCCCATAAACGTGGATCGAACCGCCGGCGATCACCTCGGCGCCCGAAGCGATCGAGCCGACGATGGTCACGTCACCCTTTTCGAACACGATGGACTGGCCCGATCGCACCGAGTGATCGACCAGCAGCGCGTTGCTCTCCGGCGTGGCCGGCGTCTGAGCGGCGGCGCGTTCGTCCGGCACGTCGATCGGGCGCGCCGGGCGCGTGCCGGTGGCATGCAGCGGCGCCCAGGCCTCCATGCCCTGCCACGAGGGATGTGCGCCCTCGGTGCCGATGATGCGGATGCCGCGCCCATGCAGCCGCTGCAGCAGGCCGGCGACGTCGGGCTGTTCGCTCGGCAGCGCGCCGAGATCCAACACCACGGGACGGCCTTCAAAGAAGGCGGGCGACCGCTCGATCTGCGCATCGAGCGCATCGAGCCAGCTTGCCACGGGCGGTTCCGGCGCGAGGACGAGCGCCATGAAAGAACGGCCGCGGACTTCTGATGAACGGGGGCGAATTGGGCGTGGGCACACGTCGGGCGTACCAAGCGGATGCCGTCCGGGTCAACCAGAACTGTTCAGAGATTACGCTGCAAGAAGAAAGACCTGTGGACAATTCGTCAGATGCTGTGGAAAACTCGGTGGAAGACGCCCCTCACCCCGGCCCTCTCCCCAAAGGGGAGAGGGAGTAGGTACAGCGGTACCAGCTCCCTCTCCCCTCTGGGGAGAGGGTTGGGGTGAGGGGTCCTCAGTCAGCCAGGCGACAGCACGTGGATGACGCGGCTCGCGATCATCTCGCGCGTCTTGGCGCCGTAGGCGGCCATGTGTGGCGAGGCGGCGTGCGCCTTCAGTGCCTCGGGGCTTTCCCACTTCTCGATTACGACGAAGGCGTCGTCGCCGAACTTCGCCGGAGAACTTTCGGTGTCGATCGCCGGGCCATATTCGATGCAGCCGTTCTCGGCGCGCACCGCCGGGATGTTGGCATGGAACTCGTTCAGGATCGCTCCGCGCATGCCTGGCTTGGCCGTGATGATGGCGAGGACGTGGATCATCGGTCGTTGCTCCTGGGGTGTTGCGATCCGCCATCGGAGACCAGACTGGCGATTTCAGCAAGCACGGCACTCGCGTCCCCTTTGGCTAGTTTTTGGTCAGAAACAGGTTCCCTGCCTCAATAATCCGCAGCAGTTTGCGGCACAGCGGCCATCCGGCCTCACAATTTCGTGGCACAGTGGTTGCACCCGCAACGGCGGTGATCCGAGGCAACCGCCTCGCCACGAAAACGAACTGGGGGACCAAACAACATGGCAACTGCCGACTTCACGCTCAGCCGCCGCCGCTTCGGCAGAATTGGCGCCGCTGCCGCCACGCTTGCCGCCCTCGGCGGTGCCAGGGCGGCATTCCAGCCTGCCAGCGCTCAGGGCACCGGGCCGATCAAGGTCGGCATCCTGCATTCGCTCTCAGGCACCATGGCGATCAGCGAGACGACGTTGAAGGACGTGATGCTCATGCTGATCGAGGATCAGAACAAGAAGGGCGGCGTGCTCGGCCGCAAGCTCGAGGCGGTGGTGGTCGATCCGGCCTCCAACTGGCCGCTGTTCGCCGAGAAGGCGCGCGGCCTGCTGTCGGTCGACAAGGTGGCAGCGGTGTTCGGCTGCTGGACCTCGGTGTCGCGCAAGTCGGTGCTGCCGGTGTTCGAGGAGCTGAACGGCATCCTGTTCTATCCGGTGCAGTACGAAGGCCAGGAGTGCAGCCGGAACGTGTTCTACACTGGCGCCGCGCCGAACCAGCAGGCGATCCCGGCCGTCGATTACCTGATGAACGACAACAAGGTGAAGCGCTGGGTGCTGGCGGGCACCGACTACGTCTATCCGCGCACCACCAACCAGATCCTGGAAGCCTACCTCAAGGTGAAGGGCGTCGCGCCCGACGACATCATGATCAACTACACGCCGTTCGGTCATTCCGACTGGCAGAACATCGTGGCGTCGATCAAGAAGTTCGGCTCCGCCGGCAAGAAGACCGCCGTGGTGTCCACCATCAACGGCGATGCCAACGTGCCGTTCTACAAGGAACTCGGCAATCAGGGGATCAAGGCGACCGACATCCCGGTGGTGGCGTTCAGCGTCGGCGAGGAAGAACTCGCCGGCATCGACACCAAGCCGCTGGTCGGCCACCTCGCCGCGTGGAACTACTTCGAGAGCGTGGACACACCTGAGAACAAGGCGTTCATCGACGGTTGGCACACATTCATCAAGAACCCGAAGCGCACCACCAACGATCCGATGGAGGCGCACTACATCGGCTTCAACATGTGGGTGAAGGGCATGGAGAAGGCCGGCACCACCGATCCGGATGCGGTGATCGATGCGTTGATCGGCGTTTCGGTGCCGAACCTATCCGGCGGCTACTCCACATTGATGCCAAACCATCACATCACCAAGCCGGTGCTGATCGGCGAAGTGCAGGGCGACGGTCAGTTCAACACCGTCTGGCAGACGCCGGGGCTGGTGGTGGCGGCGGAGTGGTCGCCTTACGTCGAGGATACCAAGGACTTGATCGGTGATTGGCGTGCTCCGCTGTCGTGCGGCGCATTCAACGTCAAGACCGGCAAGTGCGGTGCGGGCGGCGGCAAGAAGGCCTGATGGCCTGAGCCGTCGAACGCTGTGCTTGGGTGGCCCGTCTCCTCCCCGGGCCACCCAAGACGGCCTGCTGAGAGTTCGCCGATGAAACGTCTCGCCGGTCTGCTGTTGATGGCCGCCCTGTTGTTGGCGCCGGCGTTGGGCCTTGCGCAATCGGCGGACGAAGCGTTGACCGCGCTCGCGTCGACCAGTTTCGACAGTGTGCGTCGCGGTGTCGAAATGCTCGCCCTGTCTGGCCAGCCGCGCGCGGCGGCGATCATCACGGCGCTGCAGTCCGGGCGGTTGTTCATGGGAGCGGACAAGGCGCTGTTCATCAAGCAGGACGACGGCAGCTTGGTCGACGCGGCAACCGGTGCGGCAGCGCCTGACGTGATGGCCAGCGGGCTACGGCTGGTGCGCATGAACAATGCGGTGCGCGGCGCCATCGACGCGGCACTGGGCAGCCTGCGGCTGTTTTCTTCCGACAGGACTACCCGGCTGGCCGCGGCCGAAGCGGTGTTCAGGTCGCACGATCCGGCCGCGCTGCCGGCGCTCGATCGTGCGATTGCCAAGGAAGGCGACCAGGGCGTCAAACTGCGAATGGAACAGGCGAGAGCAGCCGCGTTGCTGTCGTCGCCCGATGCGAGCGAGGCCGATCGGCTTGCCGCCATCACCGTGCTGAGCGGTCGCGCCGACATCGACAGCCGCAGCCTGATCGCGGGGTTGACCGGGCAGCCGCCCGCCGTCGCAACGGCAGCCGAGGCGGCGATCGCCGCGATCGATTTCCGTCTGCAGATTTGGAGCGTCGCACAGAGCATTTACTACGGGCTGTCGCTCGGTTCGGTGCTGCTGCTGGCCGCGGCGGGGCTGGCGATCACCTTCGGCGTCATGGGCGTGATCAACATGGCGCATGGCGAGATGGTGATGATCGGCGCCTACGTGACCTTCATGGTGCAGCAGGCGATCCGCGACAGCGCGCCCTGGCTGTTCGGCGGCAGTCTGCTGATTGCCGTGCCGCTCGCGTTTCTTGTCGCGGGCGCGATCGGCATCGCGATCGAGCGCACGCTGATCCGCTGGCTGTACGGCCGGCCGCTGGAGACGCTGCTGGCGACCTGGGGACTGTCGCTGGTGCTGCAGCAGGCGGTGCGCTCGATCTTTGGCGCCAACAACCGTGAGGTGAGCACGCCGGACTGGATGAGCGGTGCGACGGAACTCGGCGGTCTGACGCTCACCTACAACCGGCTTTACATCATCCTGTTCGCGTTCCTGGTGGTGGCCGCGCTGATGGCCGCGCTGCGCTTCACCTCGCTGGGTCTTGCGATGCGCGCGGTGACGCAGAACCGGCAGATGGCGGCGGCGATGGGCATTCGCACGCCGTGGATCGACGCGCTGACCTTTGGGCTGGGTTCCGGCGTTGCCGGCATGGCGGGCGTGGCGCTGAGCCAGATCGACAATGTCTCGCCCAATCTGGGACAGGGCTACATCATCGACAGCTTCATGGTCGTGGTGTTCGGCGGCGTCGGCAATTTGTGGGGCACCGTGATGGGTGCGCTCACGCTGGGCATCGTCAACAAGTTCCTCGAGCCGGTGGCGGGGGCGGTGCTTGGCAAGATCGTCGTGCTGGTGATGCTGATCCTGTTCATCCAGCGCCGGCCGAGGGGCATGTTCCCGCTCAAGGGACGCGCGGCGGAGGCATGAGCAGTCTGTCGATCATATGCATATTCTCCCCCTCCCCTTGCGGGAGGGGGTTGGGGGAGGGGACGAGCGATACTGGCGTCGCCCCCTCCCCCGACCCCCTCCCGCAAGGGGAGGGGGAGAAGATGTTGTACGTGACACGATGATCCTCGATCGCACATCACTGGTGACGCTGGCGCTCGTGTTCGGCGGCGCGATGTTGCTTGCGATACTGAACATCGCAACCGATCCATCCGCCGCCCTGCATGTGCCGACCTACGTCATAGCACTGACTGGCAAGTACCTATGCTTCGCGATGCTGGCGCTGGCGGTCGACCTTGTGTGGGGCTTCGCCGGCATCCTTTCGCTCGGGCATGCGGCCTTCTTCGCGCTCGGCGGATACGCCATGGGCATGTACCTGATGCGCCAGATCGGCGCGCGCGGCGTCTACGGCAATGCCAACCTGCCCGACTTCATGGTGTTCCTGGGCTGGCACGAACTGCCGTGGTACTGGCACGGCTTCGAATGGTTCGGCTTCGCCGCGCTGATGGTCGTGCTGGTACCCGGACTGCTGGCGCTGGTGTTCGGCTGGCTGGCGTTCCGCTCGCGCGTCACCGGCGTGTATCTCTCGATCATCACGCAGGCGCTGACCTACGCGCTGCTTCTGGCGTTCTTCCGCAACGACATGGGCTTTGGCGGCAACAACGGCATGACCGACTTCAAGGACCTGCTCGGCTTTCCCGTGCAGGCGGAGGCCACGCGTTGCGCGCTGCTGGTGATCACCGCGCTGTTCCTCTGCGCGCAGTTCCTGATCGCCCGTTATCTGGTAACCTCCCGATTCGGCAAGGTGCTGATCGCCGTGCGCGACACGGAGTCGCGCACCCGGTTCCTCGGCTACCGGCCGGAATCCTACAAGCTCGTCGTCTGGGTGCTGTCGGCGGTGATGGCCGGCATCGGCGGCGCGCTGTACGTGCCGCAGGTCGGCATCATCAATCCGTCGGAGTTCTCGCCTGCCAACTCCATCGAGGCGGTGATCTGGGTGGCGGTCGGCGGACGCGGCACGCTGTCGGGCGCGATCCTCGGTGCGGTGCTGGTCAATCTCGGCAAGACCTATTTCACCAGCGCCCTGCCGTCGCTTTGGCTTTACGCGCTTGGGTGCGATGTTCATCTTCGTCACCTTGTTCCTGCCGCGCGGCATCATGGGCCTGGTCCGCCGGCGCAGGCCGACCGACGTGTCCGAGCCGACACCGGCGCAGGCCGCGGCGCGCGAGGTCACCGGATGAGCGCGACGGTCACCGAGCGCGGCGATACGCTGCTCTATCTGGATGGCGTCACCGTCAGCTTTCGACGGATTCCGTGCGCTGAACGCTCTGTCGCTGGTGTTGGAAGCCGGCGAGATGCGCGCCGTGATCGGCCCGAACGGCGCCGGCAAGACGACGATGATGGACGTGATCACCGGCAAGACGCGGCCGGATCACGGCAAGGTGGTATTCGGCAAGGATACCGATTTGACTCGGCTCGACGAACCGGCGATCGCCTCGCTCGGAATTGGGAGAAAATTCCAGAAGCCGACGGTGTTCGAGCCGCACACGGTGTGGGACAACCTGCTGCTGTCGCTGGCCGAGGACCGTCGGCCGCGCTTCACGCTGTGGGCGCGCGAGACCGCCGAGGAGCGCGGGCGGATCGAGGAGATCCTGGTGACCACGCGCCTGACGGACCAGCGTCATCGTCCGGCGGCGGATCTGTCGCATGGCCAGAAGCAGTGGCTGGAGATCGGCATGCTGCTCGCGCAGGAGCCGCAGCTTCTGCTGGTGGACGAACCGGTGGCCGGCATGACGGACGCCGAGACCGAGCAGACCGCCGAACTGCTGCGCGAGATCAACCGGACGCGCAGCGTGGTGGTGGTGGAGCACGACATGGCGTTCGTGCGCGCGCTGGACGTGAAGGTGACGGTGCTGCACGAAGGGTCGGTGCTGTCCGAGGGCTCGATCGACCACGTCAGCAACGATCCGCGCGTGATCGAAGTGTATCTGGGGCGATGATTCCCCAGCACGTCATCCCCGCGAAAGCGGGGACCCAGTGCTGTCACCCCCTGGGTCCCTGCCTCCGCGGGGATGACGGACTTGGCGATGCTTGAAGTCGATCACGTCGACCTGCACTACGGCGCCGCCATCGCGCTGCGGCAGGTGTCGCTGACCGCGGAGGTCGGTGCGGTGACCTGTCTGCTCGGCCGCAACGGCGTGGGCAAGACCAGCCTGCTGCGTGCGATCACCGGTGCGCATCCGATCAGTGCCGGGGCGATCCGCTGGGAGGGTGCGGACATCACGCGCCTGCCGATCCACGATCGCGCGCGGCGCGGCATCGCCTGGGTGCCGCAGGGCCGCGACATCTTTCCGCTGCTGACGGTGCGGGAAAACCTGGAGACCGGGTTTGCCGTGCTGCCGCGCGGCGAGCGTCGCGTGCCGGACGAGGTGTTCGAGCTGTTCCCGGTGCTGAACACGATGCTGCGCCGGCGCGGCGGCGATCTGTCGGGCGGGCAGCAGCAGCAGCTTGCGATCGCGCGGGCGCTGGTGATGAAGCCGCGGCTGCTGGTGCTGGACGAGCCGACGGAGGGCATTCAGCCCAGCATCATCAAGGACATCGGACGGGTGATTGCGCTGTTGCGGTCGCAGGGCCGAATGGCCATCCTGCTGGTGGAGCAGTATTTCGATTTTGCCCGCGAACTTGCGCAGACGATCGTGGTGATGGATCGCGGCGATGTCGTGCTGTCAGGCCGGCGGGAGGAGTTGAACGAGGAGGATGTACGACGCCGCCTGTCTGTCTGACGCCCCGACTTTGCAGCGCGCGGTGGGAGAGTTGCGCGTGGACCTGCGCGCGCGAGACGGGCGGACCGTGCTGGAGGGTTTGCGCCAGGCGGGCTGCCTCAAGGCGCGCTTTCCGCGACCGGAGCATGACGGTTGGTCGAGCGTCGTCACGCTGAATACCTCCGGTGGGATCGCCGGCGGGGATCGGCTGGACAGTGCGTTCACGGTGGGGACCGGTGCACGGGCGACGATAGCGGCGCAGGCGGCGGAGCGGTTCTATCGCTCGTTGCCCGGCGGCGCGCCGTCGCAGGTGCGCACGCAGATCGAGGTGGCTGAAGGTGCCGCGGTCGAGTGGTTGCCGCAGGAGACCATCCTGTTCGACCGTTGCGCGCTCGACCGGCGCCTGCACGTCGAGCTTGCCGCGGATGCCTGGTTCCTCGGTGTCGAATGTTTGGTGTTTGGACGCGCCGCGATGGGAGAGTCGGTGGAACGGGCGTCGCTGCGCGATGTCATTCAGGTGCGCCGCGCCGGGTGCTTGTTGCTGCATGACGCGATCCGTCTGTACGGCGCTGTGGCAGCCACACTGCAACGACCGGCGATTGCCGGCGGGGCGCGCGCGGTCGCAACTCTGGTGCATGTCGCGCCTGATGCCGAGTGTGCGTTGGATTTGGTGCGTGCGGCGTCACCCCACTGTGGTGTCAGTGCCTGGGACGGGATGCTGATAGCGCGCGTTCTTGCGCCCGACGGCGCGTCGCTGCGCAAGGCGGTCGTCGCCGTGCTTCTCGTGCTGCGGGCCGGGCGTCCGCTGCCGCGCGTGTGGAATTGCTGAGGGAAGTCACATGGACCTGACGCCACACACTCCCCTCCCGTCATGGCCGTCCTCGGGCCTGACCCGAGGATCAACCCGGCCATCTACGCAGCATCGGTGGTGCACGGATGGCCGGGACACGCCCGGCCATGACGGTCGGGCCAGGTTGGCATGACAGGACGCCTCAGATGAACCTGACGCCGCGCGAGAAGGACAAGCTGCTGATCAGCATGGCCGCGATGGTCGCGCGGCGTCGTCTGGAACGTGGCGTGAAGCTGAACCATCCCGAAGCCGTTGCGCTGATCACGGACTTCGTCGTCGAGGGTGCGCGCGACGGCCGCAGCGTCGCCGATCTGATGGAAGCGGGTGGCAAGGTGATCGGCCGTGCGCAGGTGATGGAAGGCGTCGCGGAGATGATCCACGACGTCCAGGTGGAAGCGACGTTTCCCGACGGAACCAAATTGGTCACCGTGCACGAGCCAATCCGATGATGATCCCCGGCGAAATCCTCACGGCTGCCGGCGACATCGAGCTTAACGCCGGCCTCGCACGCACTACGTTGACCGTCGCCAATACTGGCGACCGACCGATCCAGGTCGGCAGCCACTACCATTTCGCCGAAACCAACCCCGCACTCTCGTTCGACCGCGCCGCCGCACGCGGCCAGCGGCTGGATATCGCGGCCGGCACCGCGGTGCGCTTCGAGCCCGGCCAGACGCGCGAAGTGACCCTGGTGCCGTATCGCGGCAAACGCATCGTGCAAGGGTTCCGCGGCGCCATCATGGGAGCCCTCGACTGATGGCCCGCATCACCCGTCGCGCCTATGCCGACATGTTCGGTCCGACCACCGGTGATCGCGTGCGCCTCGCCGACACCGACCTGATCGTCGAAGTGGAACGCGACCTCACCACCTACGGCGAGGAGGTCAAATTCGGCGGGGGGAAAGTGATCCGCGACGGCATGGGCCAGTCGCAGGCATCGCAGGCGGAAGGCGCGGTCGATACGGTGATCACGAATGCGCTGATCATTGACCACTGGGGCATCGTCAAAGCCGATGTCGCCATAACAAACGGTCGTATTTTCCGCATTGGCAAGGCCGGCAACCCCGACGTTCAGCCGAACGTCGATATCGTCATCGGCCCCGGCACCGAGGTGATCGCCGGCGAGGGGAAAATCCTCACCGCCGGCGGTATCGACAGCCACATCCATTTCATCTGTCCGCAGCAGGTGGACGACGCGATCGCCGCCGGCATGACCACGCTGATCGGCGGCGGCACAGGCCCCGCCACCGGCACCGCTGCCACCACGTGCACGCCGGGTCCCTGGCATCTCGCGCGCATGTTGCAGGCGGCCGAAGGCCTGCCGGTGAACCTCGCGTTCGCTGCCAAGGGCAATGCGTCGCGCCCCGCCGCGCTGGAGGAAATGATCCGCGCCGGCGCCGCCTGCCTGAAGCTGCACGAGGACTGGGGCACCACGCCGGCCGCGATCGACTGCGCGCTGTCCGTCGCGGACCGGTTCGACGTGCAGGTGATGATCCACACCGACACGCTGAACGAATCCGGTTTCGTCGAGGATACGATTGCCGCGTTCAAGGGCCGCACCATTCACGCCTTCCACACCGAAGGCGCCGGCGGCGGGCACGCGCCCGACATCATCAAGGTCGCATCGCTGGCGAACGTGCTGCCGAGTTCGACCAACCCCACGCGCCCCTACACGGCGAACACGCTCGACGAGCATCTCGACATGCTGATGGTGTGTCACCACCTCGACGCGTCGATCCCCGAGGACGTCGCGTTCGCCGAGAGCCGCATCCGCAAGGAGACGATCGCGGCCGAGGACATCCTGCACGACCTTGGCGCGCTTTCGATGATGTCGTCGGACAGCCAGGCGATGGGCCGCGTCGGCGAGGTGATCATCCGCACCTGGCAGACCGCGCACAAGATGAAGCAGCAGCGCGGCGCGCTGCCCGGCGACGGCGCGGCGCAACGACAACGCGCGGGTGAAGCGCTACATCGCGAAATACACGATCAATCCCGCGATCGCGCAGGGCATGGCGAACGAGATCGGCTCGATCGAGGCAGGAAAGCTCGCCGACCTCGTGCTTGTGGTCGCCGGCGTTCTTCGGCGTGAAGCCCGATCTGGTGATCAAGGGCGGCAGCATCGCGTGCGCGCCGATGGGTGATCCAAATGCCTCGATCCCGACGCCGCAGCCGGTGCACTACCGGCCGATGTTCGGCGTCTTCGGCCGCGCGCTGGCGGAAAACTGCATCAGCTTCGTCTCCGACCGCCGCGCTCGATGCCGGCATCGGTGCTGCCTTGAAGCTGCAACGCCGTCTTGTGCCGATCGCCAACACGCGCGCGGGCATCGGCAAGCGTTCGATGATCCACAACGATGCGACGCCGGCGATCGAGGTCGATGCGGAGACCTACGAGGTGCGCGCCGACGGCGTGCTGCTGACCTGCGAACCCGCCACCGTGCTGCCGATGGCGCAGCGCTACTTCCTGTTCTGATGCGCGCCGAGGCCGTACTGCCGGCCGGCACATGGGCCGCCGCAAGCGAGGTCGATCGCGTGCTGATCGACTTCGATCGCCGCCATCGCCGCCGCATCCTGCTGCGCACCGAGCAGGGTAAGGAGGTGCTGCTGGACCTGCCGCAGGCGGTGCGGCTGCGCCATGGCGACGGGCTTGCGGTGGACACAGGTGTCATCCGCGTCTGCGCCAAACCGGAACCGCTGCTGGAAATTCATGCGCACGACGAAGACGAGATGGTTCGCATCGCCTGGCATCTCGGCAACAGGCATCTGCCGGTGCAGTTGCTGGGCGAGCGCATCCGCATCCGTGCGGATCACGTGATCAGGGACATGGTGGAAGGGCTCGGCGGCCACGTGGAGGAGATCGAGGCGCCGTTCGATCCCGAACCCGGCGCCTATGCGGGCGGGCATCATCACCATGACCACGAGTAACCGTATTCCCGTCATGGCCGGGCTTGACCCGGCCATCCGCGCACGACTGGTGATGCGCGGATGGCCGGGTCAAGCCCGGCCATGACGGTGGGTACAGCAGGCGCGTTTGTCCATGCAGGACGAAGCCATCCTTCGCCTGCTCGCCTGGTTGTCGCCGGCATTCCCGACCGGCGCCTACGCGTATTCCCACGGCCTGGAATATGCGGCGGAACAAGGCGACATCGCTGACGGCGACACCCTGCGCGCTTGGCTTGTGGATGTCCTGGCACAAGGTTCCGGCCGCAACGATGCGATCCTGCTGCGGCATGCACATCGCGCCTCCGGCGACAGCAACACGTTAGGCGAAATCGCGGAACTTGCCGCCGCCCTGGCGCCGTCGCGCGAGCGGCGGGCCGAAACGCTGGATCAGGGCAGCGCCTTCCTCGTCGTCCGCCGCCGCCTGGCATACACCGGACCTCCCGCCGCGCGTCGCCTATCCGGTCGCAGTCGGCGCCATGGCCGGCCGGCACGGCATTGCGGAAGACGCCACCACCGCCGCCTACGTCCAGGCCTTCGCCACGAACCTGATCTCGGCCGCCGTGCGTCTGGTGCCGCTCGGCCAGAGCACGGGATTGCGCGTGCTCGCCGCACTGGAACCGGTGATCCTGGAGGTCGCCCGCGCATCCCGCACCGCCACCCTGGACGATCTTGGCGGCTGCGCGTTCCGCTCCGACCTCGCCGCCATGCGTCACGAAACCCAATACACGAGGCTGTTCCGCTCATGATGCATTCGCGCCACGGACCCCTGCGCATCGGCATCGGCGGGCCGGTCGGCACCGGCAAGACCGCGCTCATGGACGCGCTGTGCAAGCGGTTCCGCGCCAGCTACGACATCGCGGCGATCACCAACGACATCTACACCAAGGAGGATGCCGAATTCCTCACCCGCGCCGGCTCGCTGCCGCCCGAGCGCATCCTCGGCATCGAGACCGGCGGCTGTCCGCACACCGCGATCCGCGAGGATGCCTCGATCAACCTCGCCGGCATTGCCGACCTCAACCGCCGCTTTCCGACGCTCGACATCATCCTGATCGAGTCCGGCGGCGACAATCTCGCCGCCACGTTCAGCCCGGAGCTGGCCGACCTGACGATCTACGTGATCGACGTGTCCGCCGGCGACAAGATCCCGCGCAAGGGCGGCCCGGGCATCACGCGCAGCGACCTGCTGGTGATCAACAAGATCGACCTCGCGCCGTTCGTCGGCGCCAGCCTGGAGGTGATGGACCGCGACGCGAGGAAGATGCGCGGCGACCGGCCGTTCGTGTTCGCCAACATCCGCGCGGGCACCGGCGTGCCGCAGATCGCCGACTTCGTCGAGACCG
Source organism: uncultured Alphaproteobacteria bacterium (assembly GCA_963780095.1). Taxonomy (GTDB): domain Bacteria; phylum Pseudomonadota; class Alphaproteobacteria; order Acetobacterales; family Acetobacteraceae; genus JAMXLO01. The sequence continues at coordinate 29,450 of CAWABH010000032.1, read as the reverse complement.
CAGGCGGCCTGCGCGCGGGCGCGCGGACGTCAGAGGAACCTTAAGCCAACGGCCCCTGAACGTGACCCAACGGTCGCCGCCACCTCGTCATGGCCGGCGAAGGCCGGCCATCCACGTCTTTCCTCGCTGCGATCAGCAAAGACGTGGATGCTGACCTTCGTCAGCATGACGGGGGGCGCAACGGGAGTTGCTTTAGCTGTCGGCCAGTTCAACCAGCGTCCGCGTCAGCACGCGGGTTCCCGCGGCCAACTGCGACGGTTCGGAATATTCCGCCGGATTGTGACTGATCCCCTTGCGGCACGGCACGAAGATCATCCCGGTCGGACACACCGGCACGACGAACTGCGCATCATGGAACGCACCCGACGGCAGGCGCATCCGGGAAAACCCCTGCTCGGTCGCGGCACGCTCCACCGCCTCGATCACCAGCGGCGAGAACTCCGACCGGCAGCGCGTGGAACGTCTCCTGCACCACGACGCCCGCATCGCGCACGGCGGCCTGCACCACGCCGCGGACCGCATCCCCGCGCGCGGCCAGCACGTCCTTGTCGGGATGGCGGAAGTCGATTGTGAAGCTCGCCTTGTCCGCCACTGAATTCGACGTGTTCGGCTCCACCACGATCCGCCCGACGGTGAACCGCAGCACGTCCTTCGGATCGTGCATCAGGGCGTTCAGCGCGCCGATCGCCCGCACCATGTCCTGCACCGCGTCCCGCCGCAGCGCCAGCGGCGTCGTGCCGGCATGCGCGGTCTCACCGGTCAGCGTAACGGTGAACCAGCGGCTGCCCTGGATGCCGGTGACGACGCCAATATCCAGCCCCTCCGCCTCCAGCCTGGGGCCCTGCTCGATATGCGCCTCGACGTAGGCGTGCGGCTGGCTGCCAAGCGGGCGGCGCGGCAGGTCGGCCTCGGCGGCCAGGTGCGTCGCCAGCGCCTCGGCGAAGCGGACACCGTCGGGATCGATGATCTCGGCAAAATCCTCGATGCGGCGGAAGCCGCTCCAGGACATGCTGCCCATGCAGCCGGGCGCGAACCGCCCTCCCTCCTCGTTGGTCCAGGCTACCACCTCGACAGGCCGGCGCGGCGTCGCGCCGGCCTGACGCAAGGCGGTGAGCGCCTCCAGTCCGGCGATCACGCCGTAGATGCCGTCGAACCGGCCGCCATTCGGCTGGGTGTCCATGTGGCTGCCGGTGACAACAGGGGCGGCGCGCGGATCGCTCCCTTCCAGCCGCAGCCAGAGGTTTGCCGCTGCGTCCACCGACACCGCGGCGCCGATCTCCTTTGCCCAGTCGATCAGCAGACGGCGTGCCTGGCGATCCAGCGCGGTCAGGCAGGCGCGGTTCACGCCATCGCCGGGGATGGTGCCGAGCTTCGCCATCGCCATCAGCCGGTCCCACTGCCGCTGTTCATCCACCGCCGCCGCTGCCTGGTTCATCGCCACGCTCCTCTCGCCGACGGCAGATGACTTGCAGCCACACAGGCCGTCAATCGGGTTGCGCATGCGTGCCTTGACCCGCGCACCGACCGATAATCCTTGCATTTGACGCCGCGGTGCAGCATCTGAAGCTACGGGATAACCGGCTGCGCTGAGCCGGGGTTAGCTGGCGGGCGCGCGGGGCAGGGGTTCCGGGGCGCCCGTCATGGTAATGGAGGTTCGCCGTGCCCGTCACGCCGCTCGACAAGATCCGCAACATCGGCATCACCGCGCACATCGACGCGGGCAAGACGACCACGACCGAGCGGATCCTTTACTACACCGGAATGTCACACCGGATCGGCGAGGTGCACGACGGCAACACCACGACCGATTACATGGAGCAGGAGCGCGAGCGGGGCATCACCATCACATCGGCTGCGGTGACCTGCGAGTGGCATGACCACCGGATCAACATCATCGACACGCCGGGCCACATCGACTTCAACATCGAGGTGAACCGCAGCCTGCGCGTGCTGGACGGCGCAATCTTCATCATCGAGGGCGTCGCCGGCGTGCAGCCGCAGTCCGAGACCAACTGGCGTCTCGCTGACCGCTACAACGTGCCCCGCATCATCTTCATCAACAAGCTGGACCGCACCGGGGCGGATTTCTTCCGCGCGTTCGCGACGCTGAAGGAGAAGCTCGACATCGTGGCGCTGCCCCTGCAGCTGCCGATCGGCATCGAGGACAAGTTCCTCGGTGTGGTGGACCTGGTGGAAATGAAGGCGATCATCTGGGAGGGCGGCGAGCTCGGCGCCAAGTACCATGACGAACCGATTCCGGCCGACCTCGCCGAGCAGGCGAAAGAATACCGCCAGCTTCTGCTCGACACCGCCCTTTCGGTCGATGACGCGGCGATGGAAGAATACTTTGAAAAGGGCGACGTCGAAGTCGCCACGCTGAAGCGCTGCATCAAGGCCGGCACGATTTCCGGCGCGTTCCGTCCGGTGCTGTGCGGCACGGCGTTCAAGAACAAGGGCGTGCAGCCGCTGCTCGACGCGGTGATCGACTACCTGCCGTCGCCGATCGACGTGCCCGGCATCAGCATCGCCGCCGGCGAGGGCGAGGAAGACGGCGACCGCTCCGACCGTCGCCGCATCAAGGCCGACCCGAACGCGCCGTTCGCCGGCCTGGCGTTCAAGATCATCAACGACAAGTACGGCACGCTGACCTTCGTGCGCGTCTATGCCGGCACGCTGAAGTCCGGCGACACGGTGATGAACACCACGCGCGAACATCGCGAGCGCATCGGACGGATGTTCCAGATGCACGCCGACAAGCGCGCCGAGATCAAGGAGGTGGTGGCCGGCGACATTGCCGCCTTTGTCGGCCTGAAGGACACCGGGACCGGCGATACGCTGGCCTCGCAGCAGGATCCGGTGGTGCTGGAGCGGATGGCCTTCCCGGTGCCGGTGATCGACATATCGGTCGAGCCGCGCACCAAGGAAGCGGTGGAGAAGATGTCGCTCGGCCTGCAGAAGCTGGCCGCCGAAGACCCCAGCCTGCGCCTGCGCACCGACCAGGAGACCGGCCAGACCATCCTGTCGGGCATGGGCGAACTGCACCTGGAGATCATCATCGACCGGCTGCGGCGTGAATATAACGTGGATGCGAATATTGGCGCGCCGCAGGTGGCCTATCGCGAGACGATCTCCCGGCCGCACACCGAGATCTACACCCACAAGAAGCAGACCGGCGGTTCCGGCCAGTACGCCGAGGTGAAGATCGCGTTCGAACCGCTGCCGCGCAACGAGGGCGTGGTGTTCGAGAACAAGGTGGTCGGCGGCTCGGTGCCGAAGGAATACATCCCCGCGGTCGAGAAGGGCATCAGGCAGCAGGCCGAGACCGGCGTGCTCGCCGGCTTCCCGACTGTGGACTTCAAGTACACCCTGCTCGACGGCAAGTACCACGATGTGGACAGCTCATCGCTGGCGTTCGAGATCGCGGCGAAGTCCTGCTTCCGTGACGGCATGAAGAAGGCGGCGCCGATCATCCTGGAGCCGGTGATGGACGTGGAGGTCACCACGCCGGCGGATCATGTGGGCGACGTGGTCGGCGACCTGAACCGGCGCCGCGGCATGATCCAGAACCAGGAGAGTGCCGGCTCCACGATCATCGTCCGGGCCCATGTTCCCCTGAAGGAGATGTTCGGCTACATTTCCGACCTGCGGAGCATGACCAAGGGGCGCGCCTCGTTCACCATGCAGTTCCATCACTACGATCCGGTGCCGCGCAACATCGCGGACGAAATCATGGCCAAGAGCGCGTGAGGCCAGGTGCATGACGGTGGGTTGCGCATGACGGAGGCAGTCTAGGTGCAACCCCCCCGCCTCCACTGGATGCGGGGACGGCAGGAGGAGGGGCCCGGCGTCCACCGGACCCTCGAATGGATCGGACGCGACGACGCGGGCGAGGCCATTGCCCGCGTCGTTCGCGTTTTGGGGCCGGTGTGGACCGGCTGGCGCTCCTACCGCGCGGTGGCGCTGGACCAGGATGCCAAGGTGATCGAACTGCGCCCGACCACGCCGCCTGATGGCGCCGGCTGGCTGGCCTGCATCGGCGGCCAGGTGGTGGGCCGTGCCACGGTGCCGCTGCAGGCGGTGCGGGCGGCGGAGGCCGCGCTGGGCGGGGATTAGGCGCGAAAGACGGCTCCTTGCCGTCGGCTCTATACGCTCGTATGGACAATGCCATGGCTCCCCTTGGAGGCAGCATGGCCCGCTCCGCCACGAAGCAATCGCGCAAAACGTCCAAGAGCAAGTCAGGCAGTGCCGGCGCCACGGGCGGTTCGGTGCGGGGATCGCAGCCGAAGCGGGCGGACTTCGTCAACCTCAAGGTCGCGTGGCCGCAGCCCAAGCAGGCGATCTCGCTGCGCATCGACCAGGACATCCTGGCTTGGTTCCGTGATCGCGGTCCGGGTTATCAGACCCGGATGAATGCCGTGCTGCGCGCCTTCGTCGATGCCCAGCAGGGCAGGCGCTGACGCGGCACTGCGGCACGCGTCGGATGAATCCAAAGCTTGACCTGGTACGCGATCCCTCCCCCCAACCCCCTCCCGCAAGGGGCCGGGGGAGGGCTTCTCTCCAGCCGTCGACTTATCCTGACGGTATGCGTGAGACACGGCGACGCCCGGCAGTGGTTCGGGCGTGGCATTTACACCACCGGGGTGCTCGGCGGGCCGCCCTTTTCCCAGACGTTGAACGTCGCATCCCACAACGCGATACGGCCGTCGCGCACGATCCAGATCTCCGTGCCGCGACCCAACATCGGCTTGCCGGTCTGCGCATCCTCCCAGCTCGCATCCCAGGTGTTGGCGAGCACGTCTCCCATCAGGCAATGCAGCGTCTTCTTCAATTTGTAGCCCTTGGTCCGGGCAAAGCGCGCGCGAAGGAAGCGCATGACCGCCTCGCGACCGCGCATCTCCGGGAAATCAGCAAAACGCGCCACCGCGTCTTCGGTGAAACCCTGCTCGATGCGCGCGAGGTCGGCTGCACCGAATGCGTCCTCCACATCCTGCACCAGGCGTTTCGCTGCATCCCAGGACAGGGTCGTCGTCAGCGTGTCTGTCATAATCGGATCACTCCTCTATCCCTCGGGCCGGACGATCAGCACCGTACCGTCGACGCCCTCCACGCGCAGCCTGGCTCCGACGGTGGGTTCGGCGACATCAGACGGCACGCGAGCAGCCCAGTCGCTGTCGCCGAGGCGGACGCGTCCCTCCCGGCCCTGGAACACCAAGGCGGTGGCAGAGCGGCCAGCCAGTCCAGCCTGCTGTGTGTTCAGCCTGACGGGGCGGCGGCGAAAGCGCAGTCCGATGCCAAGCGAAATCGCCGCCAGCACGCCGAACGTGACGACCTGAACTTCGAAACCCATACCGCTCGCCAGGACAACGAGTCCGGTGCCGCACGCCGCCAGGCCGAGCCACATCATGAATGCGCCCGGCGTATGGACCTCCAGCATCAGCAATGCCAGTCCGGCGAGCACCCAGATGATCCAGCTGCTCATCCCGTCGTGCCCATCCCCCATGGGTTCGCGGGCGGCATGGCGTCGAGCGGCGGCATCGACGGCGGCACGATCGGCGACGGTGGCGGCGGACTTGGCGGCGGGGGCATCTCGGGCGGACTGCTCCCCGGAGTGCCATCGTCGCCGCGAAACAACTGCATCGCCTGCACGATGCCGCCGGCGAGTGCGGAGCTTTCCATCGGCACCACGACAAGCCGCGTGTTCGGCGCCGAGGCCAGCGCCTGGAACGCCCGCACGTAGCGGTCGGCGATGAAGTAGCGCAACCCCGCCAGGCCATGCCGCGCCGCTGCGTCGGACACCATCTGCGTCGCCTCGGCCTCGGCGCGGGCCAACGCCACCCGCGCCTCCGCGTCCCGGTTGGCGGCCTGCTGGCGACCCTCGGCGGACAGGATCAGCGCCTGCTTCTCGCCCTCGGCGCGCAGGATCGCCGCCTGACGCTCGCCCTCGGCGCGGGCCACCGCCGCTCGCCGCTCGCGTTCCGCGGTCATCTGCAGGTTCATCGCGCGGATCAGGTTCTCCGGCGGCTCGATCTTGCGGATCTCGACGCGCGAGACCTTCACGCCCCACGGCTCGGTCGCGCCGTCCAGGATGATCAGCAGCGCGGTGTTGATGCGCTCGCGCGACGACAGCGTGGCGTCCAGTTCCATCTCGCCGATCACCGCGCGGATGTTGGTCATCGCAAGCGTGTTCAGCGCGAGCGAAAGGTTGCTGACCTGATACGCGGCCTTCTCCGGCTCCATCACCCGGTAGTAGATGATGCCATCCACCGAGACGGTCGCGTTGTCGCGGGTGATGACGCTCTGTTCCGGAATCTCGACGACCTGCTCCTGCACGTTCAGCTTGCGGCCGACGCGGTCGACGTAGGGCAGCACGAAGTTCAGTCCCGGCTGCAGCAGGCGCGTGTAGGCGCCGAAGCGCTCGACCGTCCAGACCTGGCCCTGCGACACCGTCTTCACCCCGGCGAACAGGGTGACCACGACCAAGATCAGCAGGAAGACCCAGACCACGATGACCACGTCAGTCACGGCAGTCGCCGACGTTCACGCACCCTTCCATTGCAGGATGTAAAGCCCCGCGTCGTAGTCGGTGGCGTAGATCAGCCCATCCTGCGAAACGAACACATCCGCCGTGTGCCGGATCTTGGCGCGACCGCGCATCGGCTCCGCCCACTGCGTCGGCTGCGGCGGCACGAAATAGCCGACCTCCTGGGGCCGGTACGCGTCGGAGATGTCGAACACGCGCACGCCGGCGCTCTGCCAGGTCGCAAAGATCGTTGTCGAGGACTGGAACGAACCGGGGCGGTTCTCGTGCAGATTGTGCGGCCCGAACTGCCCGCCCATCTTGACGTAGTCCTGATCAGCCGGCGTCGGCAGCGTGGCGATGGACACCGGGTTGCTCTTCTCGCGGATATCGAACACCCAGGTGCGTTTGTGCTGCCCCTCCTGGTCGATGTTCAGCACCGCCTCGTCCGCGACCACCAGCAGACCGCGGTCAAGCAGCGGCAGCGCGTTGTGCGTGCCGCCGCCATAGGGCGGGCACCAGTTGCGGTGCGCGATCAGCTTCGGCGCGGACTTGTCCTTCACGTCCAGTATGGTCAGTCCGCCGTCGCGCCAGGCGCCGTAGGCGACATCGTCTGCCACCACCGCGTGATGCAGCGCGTGGCGGTTCTTCCAGGTCGGCGTCTCGCCGGCGGCGGCGTTCATGCCGGGGATCCACCAGCGGCCGACCTCCTGCGGGTGCGTCGGGTCGGCCATGTCGATGACCATCAGGATGTGGTCGGTGAACCCGTCGAGCAAAGCCGATGCATAGGCGTAGCGCCCGCCGACCCACCAGATGCGGTGCAGGCCGAGACCCGGCACCTCCATCGCCCCGATCTGTCGCGGATTGGCCGGATCGGCGATGTCGTAGACGCGCATGCCCGCGGCGTAGTCCTCGCCGCGCTTGCCGAAGCGGCTGCTGTCCACCTTGTTGGAGCCGCCGTCGTACTCCTGCTGCGTCAGCAGCGCGCGCTGATCGGCCTCCTGGATGCACAGCAGCTTGTCCTCGGCCGCCTGGATATGCATGGACACGGACTTCGGGTGGGTCGGTATGAAGTTCACCGGCTTCGGGTTGCGCGGGTCGCGCACGTCGGTGACCATGACGCCGCGGCTTACCCGAGTACCGATGTATGCATGGCCGCGGGAGACCATCACCTGGACGCCGTCGCCGCGGCCTCCCTGGTCGGTATGGCCGAGGAATTCGATGTTGCGGGCGCCTTCCGGGACAATCATGGCTTGCTTCTCTCCCTGATCGGTCGTCACCTTAGGCTGGGTTCCAAGGACTGAGTAGGAGGGATTGGCCATGCCGACCTATGTCATGCTCGCCAACTGGACCGAACAGGGCATGCGCGCGATCAACGACAGCCCGAAGCGCATCGACGCGGCGAAGAAGACGCTGGAGGAGATGGGCGGACAGTTCCGCTCCGTCTACATGACGATGGGCGACTACGATCTGATCATGATCTACGACGCGCCCGACGATGCGGTGGCGGCGCGGTTCACGCTTGATGCTAGGCAAGCTGGGCAACGTGCGCACCACGTCGATGAAGGCGTTCCCCGAGGAGGCCTATCGCCAGATCGTCAATTCGCTGCGGTAGGACGCGCCCCGCTTGGTAATTCTCCCATGGTGACTGGTGCCCGGACGCCGCTGACGGTGGACCTGTCCGGCCAACGGGTGGCGATCACCGCCGGTGCCAATGGCATCGGCAAGGTCATGGCCGACAGTTTCGTCGCGTGCGGCGCGAGCGTGTTCATATCCGACATCGACGGAGCGGCGGTTGCTGCGTGCGGCCATCCTGGCATGTGCGCCGACGCCGGTGTGGCCGCCGACAACGAGGGCTTCATCGATGCAGCCGTCAGGCATCTCGGCGGGCTGGACGTGCTGGTCAACAACGCGGGCATCGCGGGACCGACCGCCCTGGTGGAGAACGTTGCACCCGAAGAGCTTGATGCCACGTTGCGCATCGATCTTGCCAGCATGTTCCATTGCGCGCGCCGTGCCATCCCGACGCTTCGCGTCAGTGGCGGCGGTGCGATCATCAACCTGTCATCGGCTGCTGGGCGGTTCGGCTTTCCGCTGCGCGCGCCTTATTCGGCGGCGAAGTGGGGCGTCGTCGGCTTCACCAAATCGCTGTCGATCGAACTCGGGCCCGACGGCATCCGTGTCAACGCCATCCTGCCCGGTCCGGTGGACGGCCCGCGCATCCGCGCGGTGATCAAGGCGAAAGCCGCGGCGGCGGCGATATCCGAGAACGAGATGACGGAGCGCACGGTTGCCACAACCAGCCTGCGTTGCTTCGTCACGCAACAGGACATCGCCAACATGGCGCTCTATCTTGCGAGTCCGTTCGGCGCGACCATCAGCGGCCAGGCGATCAGCGTCGATGCGGACATGCAGACCACGATGTGACCTTCGACGATCGCCGGGTGTTCGCCGTCATGGCCGGGCGTGTCCCGGCCATCCCTCGCGATACCGGTGCCGGTACGGATGGCCGGAACAAGTCCGGCCATGACGGTGGGAGCGCAGTGGCAAGTCAACACCACCGGCGGTTCGTTTGAGGCTGGAGTTGCGTCGGAGGTGATGGATGATCGCTGCGATCAGCCTGATGCGCAGGCGTGACGATGTGTCGCTGTCCGATTTCCGCCGGCACTGGCTCGATGTGCACGGTCCTTTGGTGTGCGGGTTCCCCGGCCTGCGCTCCTATGTTCAGGACCATGTCATCGAATCGTCGACCACGAATGCGCCGGCGCGCGACATGCGGATCGATGGTTTTCCGATTTTGTGGTTCGACAACGACGACGACCGGCTGCGTGCACACCGGTCGGCCGAGATGGCAGCGTGCAACGTGGACTCCCGATTATTCATCGGCGCGGTCTCGCGCGTGATATGCGAGCCGCGGATCGTGGTGCCGCAGGCGCAGGATGCAGGCCGGATCAAGCTTATCGCATTGCTGCCGGGCGAGGCCGCGGATGATGCCGCGCTCGAACGGTACGCGGCGCATGTCCGGGAATTGCCGGGGCTGCGCGGCCTGGTGCTGTATCGTGTCGTGCAGCAAGGGCCGGCGCCGAACAGCACGATCCCGCATTTGCCGGTGAGCACCGCCGGGATCGCGGAACTGTCGTTCGCCAGCCTGGTCGATCTGGAATGCGCGCTGGCAGGCGACAATGCGGCTGCGGCGCACTTCGTGGTCGAGGAGCACCGCCTGCGCTGATGCATGCCGGCGCCCGGCGACATGCTGCCCGGATCGCTCTCTTGAACGCGCTTCGATGCCGTGCCAGCGTCGGATCGTTCGGCGGGCAAGCAAACCCGCGGTTCGCAAGGGAGGAAAAACATGACGTTCAATCGCCGCAGTCTGGCGCTTGGTGGCGCGGGTGCGCTCAGCGTCGCAATCATGGGCCGCATCCCGCAGGCGGCTGCCCAAGCCGGCGACGAGGCCGCCGTCAGGCAGGCCGTCGAGGCTTTCCGAAAGGCCATGCTGGGCAATGATCGCGCACAACTGGATGCTCTCACTGCCGATCAGCTCAGCTATGGTCACTCGGGAGGCAAGGTGCAGAACAAGTCCGAGTTCCTCGATGGCGCGGTCCAGTCGCACTGGAAGTCCATCGGCGTGAGTGACGAGACCACCCATATCGTCGGCAGCAACGCGATTTCGCGATTCATCTTCACGGGCGAGAACGAAAGCGACGGCAAGATCAATGCGGTGAAAATCGGCGTACTGATGGTCTGGCTGAAACAGGACGGCCATTGGAAGCTTCTGGCGCGGCAGGCCGTCAAAGTCTGATCGGACAATCGAAGGGGGAAGACGGCAATGCCAATCGGATTCATCGGCCTCGGCATGATGGGCGCCGGCATGGCGAGCAACCTGCAGAAGGCGGGGCACAAGCTGGTGGTGCACGATCTGAAGCGGCAGTCCGCATCGCATCATCTTGCTGCCGGCGCCGACTGGGCGGACAGCCCGCGCGCCGTCGCCGAGGCGTGCGATGTGGTATTCACCTCGCTTCCCGCGCCGCCCGACGTTGAAGCGGTCGGCTTCGGCGACAACGGGATGGTGCACGGATTCCGCAAGGGCTCGGTGTGGTTCGACCTTTCCACCAATTCGGTCAGCCTGGTGCGCGAGATGCACGCGAGGCTGGCCGAACAGGGCGTGGCGCTGCTGGATGCGCCGGTCAGCGGCGGGCCGCGCGGGGCGAATTCCGGCAAGCTGGCGATCTGGGTCGGCGGCGACGAGGCGCTGTTCCACAAGCACAAATCGGTGCTCGATGCGATGGGCGACCAGGCGCGGTATATCGGTGCGATCGGCGCCGGCTCGGTCGCCAAGCTGGTGCACAATCTGTCGGGCGCGGCGGTGAATGTCGCGCTGGCCGAGGCGTTCACCATGGGCGTGAAGGCGGGCATCGAGCCGCTGGCGCTGTGGGCGGCGATCCGCCAGGGCGCCGGTGGGCGCGCGCGTATGTTCGATCGTATGGGCGACAAGTTCCTGACCGGCCGCTACGATCCGCCGGATTTCGCGCTGCGTCTGCTGCACAAGGACGTCTCGCTGGCGTGTCAGCTTGGCCGCGAGGTTGGCGTGCCGATGCGTCTGTCGCATTTGGCATTGGCCGAACTGAACGAGGCGCTGAACCGCGGCTGGAGCGAGCGCGACAGCCGCGTCGGCATGAAGCTGCAGGAGGAGCGGTCGGGGATCGAGCCGCTCGCGGTCGATCCGGCTCGCGTCCGGGAAGTGCTCGAGCGCGACGGATGATCCGCGGAGAGCAGGGGATGGCGCAGTCGGTGGATGGCGGCGCGACGCGGCAGAATGATTTGACGAATGAACTCCGTGGCTGCTCGTTCCTTCCGTCATGGCCGGGCTTGTCCCGGCCATCTGTCGCGGCGGCAGTGCGGAGGAGATGGCCGGGACAAGCCCGGCCATGACCGTTTAAGAGTAGCGAATAGAATTAACAGCAACTCGATCGTCCCCACTCAAGCGTTGTGAGACGAGATCGACCGACCCTAGGTACATGCTGGTCAGCACATTTGACAGCCGCTTGCGCTCCTCAAGGGCGCGTCCCGTGCCCAGCGCAACGCATTGCAGCGGGTTCTCTGCCACCACGACGGCCAGGCCTGTCGAATCACGCAGCACCTGATCGAGGCGAAACAGCAACGCGCCGCCGCCGGTGAGTACGATGCCCTTGTCAACGATGTCGGCAGCCAGCTCGGGCGGCGTGTTCTCCAGCGCCATCTTCACCGCCTCCACGATGGCGTTGACCGGTTCGGCCAGGCTGTCGGCGATCTGGCGCTGGCTCACGAGGACCTGACGCGGCACGCCGTTCATCAGGTCCCGTCCGCGCACCTCGCAGTAGGGCCCCTCGTCGCCATCGGCCAACTGGCTTGCGGCGCCGATCTCCATCTTGATCCGTTCGGCGGTGGGCTCGCCGATCAGCAGATTATGGTGGCGGCGCATGTAGCTGATGATCGCCTCGTCCATCTTGTCGCCGCCGACGCGCACGCTGCGCGAATAAACGATGCCGCCGAGCGAGATCACCGCCACCTCGGTGGTGCCGCCGCCGATGTCGACCACCATGGAGCCGGTGGGCTCGGTCACCGGCAGGCCGGCGCCGATCGCCGCCGCCATCGGTTCCTCGATGAGCTGAACCCGTCGCGCGCCGGCGCTCTCGGCGCTCTCCTGGATGGCGCGGCGCTCCACCGCGGTGGACCCGGAGGGAACGCAAACGATGATCAGCGGTGAGGCGAAGCCGCGGCGGTTGTGCACCTTGCGGATGAAGTGCTTGATCATCTCCTCGGCGACCTCGAAGTCGGCGATGACGCCGTCGCGCAATGGACGGCTCGCGGTGATGTAACCGGGGGTGCGGCCGAGCATCTGCTTGGCTTCCTCACCGACTGCCACCACCTGCTTCTTGCCGCGCACATCGGCGATGGCGACAACCGACGGTTCCGCCAGCACGATGCCGCGTCCCTTGACGTAGACCAGCGTGTTGGCGGTGCCGAGGTCGATGGCCATGTCGGCTGACATGAAACCGAGCACCCGAGAGAACATCAAAGGGACCTTTTTGCACGACGGCCGGGGAACCGCTGAGCTTGGCCCCGCGCTTCTTCGTTAACAAGAGGTTGAGCGCGTGCCCTTCGAGCGCCGTATTCCCGCCACTCGATTTCCCCCTGATCGGGGCATTCGTCAGGTTCATTCCAAGCCATGGGAGGTTTGTCTATGACACGCAAGATCGCTTTGGGATTGGCCCTTGGAAGTATGCTGACTGCCCTCGCGGCCTGCGGCTACGACCCAGGAACACGGGCGGTGACGGGTGGCCTGCTGGGCGCCGGCACCGGTGCGGGCGTTGCGGCGGTGACAGGCGGCAGGCCCGCGACGGGCGCCCTGATCGGCGGCGGTGTCGGTGCTGTGGGGGGCGCGGTGACATCGCCACGGTTCTAACGCGGCAGAACGAGGTCAAGACGGTCGGGCGGGAGAAGATCCGGCACCCTCCCTTGCCGTCAGACCGGGCCGCAGGACCACAGGACGCGGCCGACCACTTTGACATTGCCCGCGTCCTCCGCCGGAACGTGGTCCGTCTCGTAAGCTGGGTTGTCGCTGATCAAGGTCAGGCTGCCGTCCAGCTTGCGCTGGACCCGCTTGACCAGGCGTTCGCCGTCGACCGCCAACACATAGACACCGAAGCTGTGGAATTGCTGCTCCGTGGTGTCGACCAGCAGCAGGTCCCCGTCGTGAATGCGAGGCAGCATCGACTCGCCCCGCGCGGTTTCGAGCAGAAGCTTGTCCGGCGGAATGCCGAAGGTTTCACGGATCCAATCGTCGCGTAACGCCATGTATTCGCTGCGAGCCGGCGTGGCAGGCGTCTCGGCGCCCGCGGCCGCGGCCTCCGGGCGCTTCGGCAGAAGGACAAAGTGCTGGGTGTCGAATTCACTTTCGCGGGCGGGATCGGCGCGTTGCCGCAACGGTCTGCGGACGCCCTGAAGCCGCGGTTCCGGCCCTTCTCCGCCGGCCAGCCAGCCGACGCTCACCGATGCAGCTTCGGCCAGCGCAACCAGCCGCTCCCGGCTAGGCTCAGCCTCGCCCTTGAGCCATTTGCGGAATGCGGACGGCGACACGCCCACCGCCCGCGCCAGGCGATCCGCGCTCGGCCAGTGGCGAAGGACCGTGTGCAGGCGCGAGACGAAGGCCGCACGGTCTGTGCCGCTGTCGGCTGCCTCGGTGGTGTTATTGATCTCTCCGACACGTGACATGTTCCGTCGATCCGATCAAAGTCCCAACACTTTTGGGACAGGTTCTTGCACCTTTCCGCCCGTTGACGCAGGGAGATTGATACTTTCCGGCAAATGATTCTCTAGAGAGAATAAGCGAGATGCAATGAACGCTTCCGAGAGCAATGTGTGGAACCCGGTCGACTGGCATCCAGCCGATGTGCTCGCCGCATTGAAGAAGCGCGGCCACAGTCTGTCCGGTCTTTCAATGGCGAACGGGTACCACCCGACCGCCGCCGGCAAGGCGTTGAAGCAGCCATGGCCTGCCATGGAGAAGATCGTTGCCGCCGCGCTGGCAGTGACGCCGCAGGAGATCTGGCCCAGCCGCTATGACAACCATGGCCAGCCGCTACCCCGCTCGAAGACGTGATGGGCAGACAATGCTGCCCGATAGTGGTGGAGAAGTGCCGTGCGAGGACCGAGGATGTGCGACATCAGCCGGGCCCGCAATCGGTGCGGTAGGCCGGCAATTCCGTGCCCTGCCGCACGATCGTGGCGCTACCCATCGATACAGGTCACTTTGCCGCATCGCCACGCCCTCCGCCCATCGCAAGATTGTTCATTGGCTTTGATCCTGCCGGCCCGGAACGTACGGCAGGCATGGTTAGTTGAATCAAAACATGGCGTCAGCAAGGGGACTTGGTCGTGATGGCTGAAACTCTGGATCACGAAAAAGGTTGGCCGCCGTGCGTGGGCATGGTGGTGGACGACGACATTCTGGTCCGCGAAACCGTGGTCGCAATTCTGGAGGAACTGTGTGACGAGGTTTACGAGGCTTCCGACGGGCTCGAGGGGCTTGAGGTCTTGGGACACCACCCGGACATTTCCGTGGTGATCACGGATATCGCGATGCCGCGCCTCGATGGGATCGGCTTCGCACGGCAGGCAAGGCGCGAGCATCCCGATCTGAAGGTCTTGTTTGTCAGCGGCCTGCAGCACCCGCCGGCCAGCGAGGAGTTCCTGCCGAAACCATTTCCGCGGAGTGCGCTGGTCTCGGCCGTGCAGCACCTGCTGGCAGCCCCGCCGTCGCACCCCGCCGGCTAACCGGAAGTGACGCGGCTTGGACTGGCCTCGATGACGCGCTGAACGATCGTGAGCAGCGAGGTCAGGCTGAATGGCTTGAGGATGAACGGACGTCCCGCGCCGGGGACGCTTTCCATCATCTCCGGGTGGCCCGACATCAGGATGACCGGCACGCCCGACTCATCGGCCATCGGCACAAGATGGGGATCGAGCCCTCCGGGGAGAGTACAGTCGAGCAGCATCGCGTCGATCCCGCCCGCCCGCAGACGTTCCAGGGCCGCGGCCGCCGTCACCGCGCAACTGGTCTGGTAGATGTCGTCGAGCGCGTCCACCACAACCTCAGATACAAGCGGATCGTCTTCGACGACGAGGATGTGCGATCGGTATGCCATTCCGTCCTCAATTCATTAGCGGCGACGTATACCGCACCCGAACGCCCTAATGCATACAAGAGTGCGGAAAGTTTCCAAAGTGGCGGATCGCCTGATCGCGTTATTTTTATGTGTGCGACGCAAAAGTGGGTTCCGTTTGAAGAATCACGGTTTCGTGCCTCCAGGCGGATCAGGCGCGCACTTCGCGACCCAGCGCCTGCTCGTAAACGCGGATCACCGAACTGCTGTCGTCGCCGCCCATGCCCTTGGCGCGTGCGATGCGCATCAGGTTCATCACCTGCGGCGCAATCATGCCGGGCACGCCGAGCTCGTCTGCCAACTCCAGCGCAAGCCGCAGGTCCTTATGCGCCAGATCGAGAGCAAAGGTCGCCTGGAACTCGCCCTTGAAAGCCTTCTCCGAGATGTTGCGGAACGCCGAGGAATTGCCGCTGGCATTGCTGATTACCTGCTGAAGCTTGCGCAGATCTATCCCGGACATCGCGCCGATCATCAGCGCCTCGGCCGCAGCCGCCGCATTGCAGAATGCCAGCATGTTGTTGACCAGCTTGGCGACGGAGCCCATGCCGATCTCGCCGACATGCACCACCTCGCCGCTGAACGACATCAGCAGCGGGAGCTGGTTCTCGAACACCGCCGCATCGCCCCCCACCATGATGACGATCGTGCCATCGGTAGCGCGCGGTGTGCCGCCGGAGACCGGCGCCTCCAGCATGGCGATGCCCTTCGCCCGCATGCCGTCGTTGACCCGCCGCGCGGTGGCGGGCGCGTTGGTGGAAAGGTCGATGTAGACCATGCCGGGGCGGCCATTCGCTGCGATGCCGTCCGGGCCGAGTGCCACGTCCTCGACGTTGCGCGGCATCGGCAGCGAGGTGAACACCACGTCGCACCCCGCGGCAACCTGGGCCACGGACGTGCCGGCGGCGGCGCCGAGGTCGGTGCACGCCTTGATCGCCGCCGGATTGAGGTCGAACACGACGACTTCGTGGTTGGTGTTGCGGATGATGTTGCGGCACATGGGTCCGCCCATGTTGCCGACGCCGATGAAGCCGACCTTCATTGCCGTTTCCCCCTGTCCGGTGCTGACGGCCAGCATGGCGTACCGGGCGGTCGTAAGGAAGCAAGCTAGGTTCCGCACAGAGAGCGCCTTGCTTCCTCCCCGCCTTGCGAAAATCCCCGACATGGACAAGGCTCGCAACAAAGGCCCGGCAGGAGGAAACCACCTTGTTCATCCGCAACGCCTGGTACGTCGCTGCCTGGGCCGATGAGATCGGCGAGGCGCCGCTGGCCCGCCGCATCTGCAACGAACCCGTCGTGCTGTTCCGCGACCAGCAGAACCGCGTCGCCGCTCTGCTCGACATGTGCTGCCACCGCGGCGCGCCGCTGCACATGGGCAAGGTCGTCGAGGAAGGCCTGCAATGCGGCTATCATGGGCTGGTCTTCGACCGCTCGGGTGCCTGCGTTCGTGTCCCCGGCCAGACGCACATCCTCGAACGCACCCGCGTCCGTGGCTTCCCCGTGGTCGAACAGGACGCGTTCGTATGGATCTGGATGGGCGATCCGGCCAAGGCGGATGTATCTACGATCGTGCCCTGGCCTTACCATAACGATGCGAAGAACTGGCCGCACCGGCACACGATGTATCCCATCAAGGCCGCTGCCATGCTGATGGTGGACAACCTGATGGACCTGACGCATCTGGGTTACGTCCATGTCTCGACCATCGGCGGCAATCCGGCGCAGCATGTCGATGCGAAAATGGAGACCGAACGCACGCCGCTCGGGCTGAAATTCACTCGCTGGATGCTGAATTCGCTGCCGCCGCCGACCTATGTGAGGGCGGTGGGGTTTCAGGGCCGAATCGACCGTTGTCAGCGCTTCGAGTTCGTCGCCCCGGGATCGGTCTTGCAATGGACAGGTGCTGCCGAGGCGGGGGCCTACCGTAACGGCGATACCAGCGGCAGCCCGTTGGAGTTCCGGCTGTTCCATGCGCTGACGCCGGAGACCGACACGACGTGCTTCTACTTCTGGTCGGCCGCGAACGGTTTTCGCCAGGACGAACCGGCTGCGACGGAGCAGTTCTTCGAGCAGGTCGCGGCTGCGTTCATGGAGGACAAGACGGTGGTGGAGGGCCAGCAGGTCCGCCTGGCTGAGCTGGGCGAGAGCGCGCTGGTGGACATCGCGACCGATGCTGCGCGTCTGCACATGCGGCGGACGGTCGAGCGGATGTTGCAGGAGGAGGCCCGGCTGGAAGTGGCGGCGGAGTAGGCGGCGACGGTGCTGGCAGCGAACGCCGCAAGCAAAATGCCGGCCACGATCCGGATCGACGACACACATCACGTCTCAGGCCTTTTGGAAATGCCTCCGTGCGCGCGTGCTTGCTATGTGCTTGCGCATGGCGCGGGCGCTGGGATGCACCATCCATTCATGGCGGCGATCGCGGAAGGGCTCGCGGAACGAGGGGTGGGCACGCTGCGCTATCAGTTCCCGTACATGGAGCGAGGTTCGAAGCGGCCGGATGCTCCCGGGCTTTGCCATACCACTGTTCGCGCCGCGGTCGCCGAGGCGATCCGGCTCGTTCCGGGGGTACCTCTCATTGCAGGCGGCAAGTCCTTTGGCGGGCGCATGACATCCCAGGCGCAGGCCCTTGCTCCTCTTCGTGGCGTCCGTGGTATCGCGTTCCTCGGGTTTCCGTTGCACCCAGCCAAAAAGCCATCGGACGATCGCGCCAAACATCTGTTCAACGTGCGGATCCCGATGCTCTTCATGCAAGGGACCCGCGACGCGCTGGCGGACCTGTCACTGCTTGCTCCGCTTGTCGAAAAGCTGGGTGCGAGGACGATGCTGAGGCTATTTGAAGGGGCGGATCATTCATTTCATATAGCGGGGCGCACCGCGCCTTCCGATGAGGAGGTCAGAGGCACCATGCTCGATGCGCTCATCGCATGGATCGACCAAATCCGGCCAGGATTGCCGATGCAAGACCCTTTGCATGCCGGCTAGTATCGATTGGACCGCAGGCAACACTCGCATTGCCTGCAACCGCGATGAACACAACCGCACGGCTTTCCGGGACCATGGCAGAGGCGCTTTGGCCGAACTCACCAAATCGGAGGGTGACGGCATGATCCCGTGGATTGAGTCGCAAGACATGGTCATCATTGCCGTGCTGGTATTTGCGCTCTCTTATTTGCTTGCGGCGGCAATTGGATCCCATATCAGATGGGCGGCGTATCGACGTCTCCAGGCGCTATGTCATGGTCTGTTATGGCGATATCCTGGTATCATAATGTGCTGAAGTTGGATTGGCATGGATTTCTCGGAGCTGGACGGGGAGACTACTGAGGCTCGGACGACTGCATTCGCGGCAGGGGGTGGGAGCGCGATCGATTTCATCGATCAAGTCTTGCCTGGGTCAGGTTTATTCAAGACCGTCGTGACGCTCATTGTCGTAGTGGCGGCCGGTCTGGGTATATTTTCTGAGGTCCGTACCTTCATCAGGACCTGGATCAAGGACGAGCTCGATGCCAAAACAAAACAGCGGCAACAAGACGCAAGCACACGTCTGGCAGTGGAAAAGCGGGCTCGGGAAGACGAGGAAAAGCGACAGGGTCTTAGAGAACAGCTACCTCGTGCAAGCCACGCGGTTAAAGTTCTGATCGAACTGAAGCTAGATGCCGAGCGCAAGCGCAATCTTACACTGCCACAAAGGAAACAGTGGGATGCGCTTATTCACAAAGCAGAGTTGGAATATGCGGATATCAGGTCTAAAGCGGCGATGCTCGGGGTCTACCCGAGTGGTCAGACGACCGCTTCGCAAACCTTTGCCATCGAGCTTCTTCCAAACTCCGGAACGGGCTACCCGATGATCACTTCAAGTTTGCTGAGCAGTGAGTAGAGCACGCCTTTCTCAGGAAGGGCTTCGCCCGCAACCGCGACGGCAAGTCGCGCTTGGTTCGGCGTGTTGTCTCCGCGGTGGAGCGCGTCCCACATCCATTCCATCGCAGCGAGCCAATCGACCGACGCCGGATGCTTTTGACGATCGCCATGGTGCATATCGACAGGCCTGCCACCGTTGCGGTCAACCTGTTGGTTCTGTCAACAGCAGTCGCTGCCTGCCTCTCTCTTATGGTCAATGACCGTCCGTTCGCTGCCGGCGAAATTACCGCGCAACCGGTGGCTCTCCGGGAGCTGAGCCCGGACTGACCTTATGATGTGACCCGTCAACCCGGCGATTTGGACCGGGAACCAACTCATTCGAAAACGTGTTTATCCAGGAATTCGTTGCGAAACTTTGCATCCGGGTCATAAGATCGGGCAACGGTGCGAAACTCGGTCATGCGCGGATAAAGCCGGGCAAGTCGGTCAGCGCGCGCGTGCATCAGCTTGCCCCAATGGGGACGCGCACCGAGCGGCAGTAGGATCTCCTCGATCTCGGTCGTGATGGCATCCACCGCGTCGGGCTCTCGCTTCCAGGTGAAGTGAATAGCGACGCTATCGTGGCCGTAGGACGGACTGAGCCACAGGCCATCGCGCGCGATCGAGCGGATCTCGGTGATATACAGGTGCCGGTCGATGCGATCGCCAATCGTCCGTAGCTTCGCCAACGCCGCCCGGGCCTGCGTGCGCGGAACCATGTATTCACTTTGGATCTGCTCGAGAGGCCCCGGTTGCGCGTCGGGCCGAAAGTGCGGCAGTCGTTCGGACCACGGGCCCGGGATGCCGAACAGGTTGAGCCGGCCGATGGCGTCGGCCGCGCCGGTCGCAGTTGCATCGGCTGTCGGAGTGGCGCCCAGATGCGCCGCCGTCACGTCGATCGGCGCACCATCAGCGAGGCGCGTCTTGAGCCAAAGGCGACCTACGGTGCGGCCCGCCCACGATGTCATAAGGCTGACGCTGTAGGCCGCCGACATGATCGCATCGAGGTTGGAAAGGGCTGCCATCCAGGGCAGGTCGGCGAAGGCATCCTGTCGCAGGTCGAACGTCGGCTGGATGTCGAGCGTCACGCGAACAACCACACCGAACGCGCCGAGCCCGACCACCACACCGTCGAAGCCTGCGGCGCCGCGATGAATTTCAACGAGATCGCCGGTTGCGGTGACAAGCGACAATCCTGCAACCGCGGTTGAGAGATTGCCGTTCTTGTCGCCGGAGCCGTGCGTTCCGGTCGCGATGGCGCCAGCGACGGAGATGTGCGGCAGCGATGCCATGTTGTGCAACGCCCAGCCATGGGTTTGCAAATGGCTGGCAAGCATTCCGTAGCTGGTCGCCGCGCCAACCGTGACAGTCTTCTGTTCACGATCGATGACGAACTCGGGGTCGAGGTTGCCCAGATCGACCAGATTGCCGGGTGAATCGGCAATGCCGTTGAAAGAATGGCGCGCGCCGATCGCGCGGATCTTAGCCGAGCCGGCGACTAGACGGCGCACGTCGTCTATCGTGGTCGGACGGTGAATGCGAACGGCTTTGAACGTGTAATTGTCCGCCCAGTTGTGCTCGCGCGTCATGCGTCGTCTGCCTTATGCCCTGGTTTTGCCGGTCAATACTGCACGCCCCGCGGCGCGGCGCCATCCATTGCTCGACGTTGGTATGCTTCGCCATCTTGCGCGAACCCGGCACGCACGCAGCTGGTTACCCAGAGCAATCAGCAGGATGACGGGCGTCACCCACTTCGGATCGCTTTTGTGCGGCGCTGCCGGCATGGTAGCCTGGTGGACAGGATCGCCGCGACGCTGCCGCCAATCCAACCGCCTGCGCCGACATTCATCGATTTGCCGTAACACTGCGATTTGGGGGAAACTTGCCCAATGGCTTCCACTGGATCGGTCTCGGTCAGCGCCGTTGAATTGCGCGACGCGTTCGAGTTCGTGAGCGCCGGCTCACTGTCCGAGCACTGCGCCTATGTTTGTATTGATACGGGGAACCTCACCGCGTGGCTCAGTCCACGGTTTCAAAAATAATACGGATGGAGCCTATCCGCGTGTTCATCAATTTCACTCCTGCGGGAATTGAAGGGCTCTTCGTCGAAGCAGCAGAGGAGTGGGCGCATCGAGAACCCGACATGAACCGCTTAAGGGCTCTAGACGAGAAATACGGACTTCATCCCATGTGATTCTGATGGAGTTTGACCCCTGCTTTCTCGAAGCCGGTACGAACTTGTTGCCTTCAGGAGCGACGGTTTGAGTTCAAGCCGACTCTTTTCTCACTTCTCTACAAGTAGGCCGTCGAGGTAATGGAAACGATCTTCCCCGGTGATCGGCTGCGTCCCCCGAAAACAATAGCCTCTTCTCAACTCTCGGTTCAACCATCGGTAGAGAGGGTAGAGATCCACGCTACCCTGAAAATCCGGCCTTCCCAGTATCCGGTCTAAACCGTTGAGTTTACCGGACTATTAAAGCGGCGCCCTCGCCAAAACCCGAGCCTGCCCCAGTGACCAAAATCCGCTTCTGCTCATAAGAATTGCTGTCTTGTTTATCAATACTGTAGCGTTCTCAGAAGAATGGCCACGCCATTTGTATCCGTGGCCGACGAGCCGGGATCAACCATTGCAAATAAATGCAATTCTTAATTCTTAGGAATAAAGGGATTAAGAGAAGGATAGGAAAGCCTGCTGCCCGGGAATTTTCGCTTCCGAGGAACGCGTACGATTTGGGCCTCGCTAGTCAGAAGCTTGCGCCGTGCTAATTTCGGCCTCACCGATGAGTATGGTTGGTGTCGGGGAGCTATCCACTTCCTATTTGTGAAGTTTGATCTTACTCCGGGAGTAGTCTAACCATGCAAACTTCGGTAAACCGTCCAACGTGCGATGGATTCCGGATTCATATTCAGTCGCGACCTTCTTTGGTGTGTAAACGAAATCTACGTCGTATCGCGATTCTGACTCAGCTATTAATCTTTCCATTTCCAGCCTGAGCAGTTCCAATGCGGCGCAGTGATCCGGTTGTATTCCAGGAGACTTTCTCTAAGCCTCACCGACCGGGTGCGTTCCCACTCGCAACGGGGAGCGATCGTTTGGATGCCTGTGATATTCGGTGACTGCCAAGCTGGCCAAAAAAGGCTGCGGTGTCCTTCAGTCCATTGGAGTATGTCGGTAAATAGATTTTTGCAGAAAAGAAACGGCAGTAGGTTCACAGGCGATTTCAATGTTTGGTCTACGATCGAGTCTGCCGCAGGACCTCCATATCGTCCGCACATCCGCTTCCAGGAAGCTCCTTTCGTAGCTCCCGTAGTGGACCAAAACGGGGTCCTGGACGGTCGCGAGATGTCTAACAATCTGTTCCAAATCTCTTTCTCATCGGCAGTGTTCAGCCCAAAGCGCTGTGCTGCTGGACCAGGTCGCCGCATCTGACCCGTGCGCCGATAAGATAGTAAAGTCGCGATCCGGCAACCCTTCCACATCCAGGTAAATGGCCGTTCCTTTGAGCCTTAAGTCTGGATCGCCGACTATGTGGATCATCTTCTCACGAATCGCTACGGCTTGGAGAGAGTGATGGTGCTTCTCGTCGTTGTTTGCCGAGCGCCTGCTGCGCTTTCTAGGCCGGAACGTATAAGAAAGTTGGGTGACGTGGAAATCGCCTTTATTTTGGAATTTCTTGCGCTCCTTCGCGGACATTCGACAACAGGCTGAGATCATCGTTTTCCTGCGCCTTCTGCCTGCAACGGGATTGAAATTCGCACTCTGGCCAGTGCGGGTTCAACATGAGGTCTGGCGGCGCAGGATTGACAACAGCGTGGCGATACTCTCGAGGCGTTTTCGCACCTCGCTTGTCAAAGCCGAGGTCTTCACATTCAGCATCGTATGGTCGTCACCGTGGACAATTTTACCGATACTGATTTCACGTCTCAGCGATTTCGAGAGCGTGAAGGCATCGAGGGCTAGCAGCAGTTTGTCGTCCTTGCTTAGCTTGTTCGAGACGAAGCGAATAGGGACGAATCGCGTCCATTTTCCCCAGCCTTGGCGGGTACGCGTTTCAACGCGTGAAGTTCGGATTCCAGGGCACGGAGTCCATCTGCGCGTGCACCGCCAAGCTGGAAGCCAGCCGCCACTTGGCAGCTTTGAAATTCTTCATGTCCGGTGAAAATCACGACCTCGTCATCCGGTAACTCGGCGACCAACCGCCGTGTTTCGCTCACCCGGTAAGAGTCATTCTGCGCCTTCACCCATTCTGGGTAGGTTCCGCCGACGGATGGTTCGTTGGTTGCTCGCAGCCAACATTTGGTCGGGCACTTCAGGTAGGCTTCAAACACATCGGGAGTAATTTTCATTTTAAGGAAACTACTTCGATGGGATAGGCCGTCTTCTGAAACCCTGCACGAGAAAACCCGTGCTCACTTTAGGGCCCTCGCACAAACGCATCGTGACGCAGCCCTCTTTCTCTCGATCGTGTCCGAGCCGTCAACATATCGCGGGATGCGGCCGAATCGTCCTTCGGCTGACCGGCTGATCAACGAAATCACGGGGTGCAGCTTGACTCTGATCAGGAAGGCCCTCTTTCCGGCGATCGTACGGTTCCTTTGGCCTGAAGCAGTGCTCATTCAAGGCACGTCAACTTTTGAAGCACCTCTAAACCCAATCCTGCAAAGCCAGCCAACGATTGGTTGATGTCGTTCTGAATTGTAGCAAGTTTGTGCTGAAACGTATGAGCTTAGCCGAAATTCTCGGAAGAACTACCGAAGCTCACCGAAGAAGAACGCGACGAATCACGTTCACGCCTTGATGAATACAATCCGGATTCTTTTCGATTCTTCAGGAGCGAGTCAGAGGCATCGAATCTGGAGAACGCGAAACGATCCCCGCTGATCAAGTGATTGCTGAAGGCCGGCGCTTGGCCCAGAGTTTTACGCTCAAAGAAGATCGAATATACATTATCGCAGTCAAGCATAATCGGCGGGCTCCGGATTATTGGCGGCACCGGATATCGTAAAAGTCGTTAAGTTCCGACAAAGATACGAGACGAAAGCAAATTCTCATCGTGCCGGCGTGGATTGGACGGCGGTGCGGGAGCTAAATTCTCCGGTCCGTTGCCGCCCGCTGAATCTCTTCGAATGCGATCCCGAGATCTTCTTGCAGCCTCAGCCTCTATTAGGACAGATGTCTTCCCTGCCATGCCAAGCAAACCGATCGCCAAAAAGCCAATCCCTGGCAAACCCCAAGCCATCAAACCCGCCCAGAAGAATGTTGTCCAGAAAAAGCCTGCCCCCGACAAACCGAAGGACCTTCGCCTTTTGAAAGAAACGTTGAAAAGTTCCCCTGTTCAAAAAAACCCGGCCCCGACAAAGTCGAAAACCTCGCAATAGACTACCTTGCCGAGCTCAAAGAGGCTGATGTGACATTCGAGAAGGGAACAGCCGTCCTCGAGAAATATCGCGCCAAATATCCGGAACTCGCCAGCTACATACGAGAGATCGCTCCTGGAAGCACCGCATAGAAATAAGGCAACGCCTGGAAGGCGAGGATATCAACCTGCATCCTCTTCGCCATCGTGTTCTGGAGGATGAGGCGAGGTATGAAGTAAAGCTGTCCGGGGACGCAGAGCATAAAACTGTGAAGCCGCCCGAGTGGCTTTCTCTGCTGCACGACAAGTCAGCGAGGATCGTTGCTAAGATTCTGACGCTCGAGAAACCTGGAACCGGAAAAGCAGGACTCGGATGTAAGTGGGCCCGCGGCGTGATCCCCGCGCGCCGGGTGAGGGAGGTTCGTTAAGGCAAATGGCATGAGTGCTTGCCACAACTTTCCATGTTGCTGCTCTCATCCGTTTATCATCGCAATACGCTCTATCTCGTCGAGAGAGATCTCATCCTGCCGCCTGTCGTACAGCTTCGTCGTCCGGGGCGACTCATGATTGGCGATATGCTGCGCCACTTCCAGCTTGCCACTGTCTGAAGTTACGCGGTGATGCGGGTACACGGAAGGTATGATTGCCGATCTTCGTCTCGATGCCGGCGGCTTTCGCGCGCCTCTGGATCATGCGGTAGGCGTCTTGCCGGTGCATCGGTTTTTCCGTGAGGACGCCTGACTTGCGTACTGTCGTCGAAACAGCCGCGCAGCCCACCTATGACCAGCGCCGCGGGTGTGCCGTGGAGCTTCAGCCGCAGAGCGTCGTGGATCCGCCCATGGCCGAACGTGTTGTCCGCTGTGCGGAAAAGCCGGAATTCGTTTGGTGGTCTTTACCGATGCCGTCGGCGTTCTGCACATGATCGGCGCAGGACCAATGCCGTCCGATTTCTCATGAACACTCCTCCGAATACCCAAGACCGAGCTTTCTGATGCATGAGTTTCCAGCAAAACCCTCTTTGGGTACGCTCGGCCCTCGCCGCTGTCTTCGTGTCCCTGCGAGGCCCCATTCTCGCGATCCGAGGTGCCGGCGGGGCACAATTACAGCTCTCGATTCTTTTGGCGCGAGTTGAATCCTGCTTTTCAAAGCTGCCGGCTGCTGGCACGCTAAGAATACATACGCATCAAAATCGCTCTTTGCCTCGTTCTGCGCCTCATCGTCCCGCGGTACTTTTCCCAGACGCTCTAGCAACATCAGGGGTGAGGCTTCGTCCAACCCTCGAGTAGATCTCCGCGGTCGCCTCATCTGAAATCACACTCTCGGCAGCGGAGTAACTACTCGACTCCAGGTTATGTGGGGTAATAGGGGAATCTGAACTTGTGATTGTCATTGTGAGTTGCTACTTTCGGAATTATCTGCCCGAATTCTTTCGGCGATATTTGGGCAGACGTTGCGCACTGATCGCTTTCGGTTTCTCCTAGGGTGAGCTCTTTTACGGCCGTGAGATATACAAATAAACAGAAAAAGTTATGGCAATTAATCGGAAAGTGACAAACCTTCCGGAGGTATTGTCACAAGTTGTGTATCGGGGTCGAGACATCCTTGTTGAAATGATTGATTAGGCCCTGTTGGGATTGTTCTTCGATCGGTGTCCTCAGTCGCGCAAGCTCGCTAAAACCTGAATCGCCCGACCTTCTGCCGGTCAGCTCGCGTAACATACCAACATGAAAACTGGACTTCCTCCAGCCCTTGAAAAACAGAATGCTCTGTTGTTCCGTTACTTTTTGGCTTGACGTCCCTGCACGCCTCGAGGCGCCGCTCCTCAGGAGCGCCAACCTCCGTGTTTCAGCAAGTGCTTCGTTCTCTACTTTCTACGCCTCCTCCCGCAGGTGGATCGGTCGGATCGACAGCCTCTTTAGCGCGGCGGGCGATTCTACCGTGAAAAGATGATCAAACCGAACCCGAGTAGCAAAAGCAGCGCAACCACAATGAAGAGACAACCGCACCCGCAGCATGAAGCGTGCACGTCCATTCGCCGCCGGAGCTCTCGAGGGTAACCGAGGCTGGTCCACCAAAGATCGGGCTAATCCGAGTAATGCTGCCGAGTGTGGCATCTTGCAGGGAGTCCGTGTCAGCGGGTCTTCTTCGGGATCAGGGAAGACAAGAATGCGACGAAAGTGATTCGAGAGATGGCGAGCTAAACGGGACAGCTAAGTTGATTTGTCTTGGACGCCTGCTCCCCTATTCCCCTATTAAATTGCGTCTGGGTGAACGGACAGGATTCCAAAGCGGAAATCTTGATGTTTTCTCTGTCCATAACGCCGGGGCAAGCCAGCGTCCCTAAGATCGCTCAACTGTTGGTCAAGGAGCGGGCATCAAACCTTCGGACGAAGACCAAATAAGGCCGGGAACCTCGTGGCAATCGAAACTGGACCCACTCCTGCACTAGTCACGAAACAGTAAACAAGAGCAAAATACACTTCCTCTCGGGACGCACACGACGAAGGAGGTCTGTCACTCAGTGCAGCAAAGCAAAAGAAACTTTCTCGAGATCTCCGGCGATCATGGAGCGGATTGATACTTTTGACCTAGCGGAGGAGACTTGAATATCTCGCACTCGCATAGAATAATTTCTTAGTGCCTCCACAGTAACGAGACTAGGTTTGTTGCTTCATCGGCAACGGCCTTGTTCTTATCAAAGGGCACGGTCGTCCACTTAAACTCGAAACTCGTCAGACCTTAATTTCCCATTCCTGCTTTGAGTATATCGCTGGATTTGATAATAGCCTCTGTGAATGAGGGAGTGTATCCAGCTTCCAGGCTATCAGAACGTCCCAGTGCTCCCCTGCAATGATTGGTGGATCGTATTTGATTCTCAAGTGCCATGCGCCGTTCTGATCGACAAGCGTAGCGTTACGTGCGCCTTCCTGAACTCGTGCGTTGTGGTCACCGAAAGACCAGTCAAGGCTCATGTGCCTCCTTGAACCGCCGCACATTTTCTGGCTAGCTAGTGGGGAGACCGTATTGGCATAGACATCTGTTCGGTGTGGTTTCTACTGGCGAGAATCGTCTTCTCCCTGGCACCAACTCGCTTACTTTGATACCGTCTTCTTCTCCGAACCTGATAATGGCGGCGTTGAAGGCGTTGGGCGTGACGTGAGACCCAAGTCGCTGTGAAATGACCTTAGAGGCCGATCATCATCTGGGTCGATCGGACGTTGAGGCTTATTTTATCCGATAGCGGAAAGCTTGAAGCCCCTCGTCAAATGTATTACGCCGCCGCCCTGATACTCCCGGCACCGGCCCTAGCCAATATCCGCGACACCGTCGCCGGATGAACGTGAAAAGCCTCGCGGCGGCAGTTTTTGTCCCGCTGGATACCATCGAACTATTTCATCCTGTGGAACGGTCGACTGGACGAGTTCGTGAAAACCTACTGACAGGCGTCGCATGTCCCGCCGTTTCGAACTGCTTCAAGGCAACAGGTAAAGACCGCGCTATTAATCGAGCCGGTGTGTTGCCTGGAAAATGACCAAAAGATCGCCGTTGAACCCTAGTCGAAATAAAGACTGACCAGTGCTCAGTCCCGTCTCCCTCCCCTACGCACGATCCGCCGGGGCGCTCACTCTTCAACAAATTGGCCGTCTGTGTCGCAATCTCGGAGAACAATTCGGTCAATGTCGGTCATTCCTTCGCATTTTCTTTGCGATTTGGGTCAGCTGTAGCGGCCTGAGAACATTGTTTATCATGGTGCATCCCGGCGAACCGCTTGTAGACGCAATCTCCACCCGGAGATTCGAGCCCCTCCACCGACAGCTTTTGGTTGTGATCGGTGACCACTACGGAGGCACCCGCCAGGGCGAACGCTTTTGCGGTGGCGAGTCCGATGCCGCCAGCCGCTCCGGTGACAAGTGCTACTTTTCCTTCGAATGCAGTGGGCATTTAGTTTTCAAGGTCCTTAGGGCTTGCATGAGTTCTGGGGTTATAACGCTATGAAAATGGGGTGACCGCCCTCGTCCTTCTGGAAAAGAAGCGTCAAACTGGTTTTCAGCGTCCGACTAATTTTTCCTGATCTGTAGGATATCGATCCCCCTGTAACTCAATCTTCGAGACGGCGTGGTTAAGGTCGCGCCATTATTCGGGAGTGAATTCCAAGTCGACCGATCTCAGATTCTCTTTCAGACGCTCCAGCTTGGTTGTGCCCGGAATGGGAACGATCCAAGGTTTTTGAGAAAGCACCCAGGCGAGCGCGACCTGGGACACAGTCGCTCCTTTCCGTTGACCAAGTTCATTGAGCAGATCCACCAGAACTCGGTTCGCTTTCATTGCCTCTGCGGTGAAGCGGGGCAAGGTGGCGCGATTGGTGCCGGCTGTCGAACTTCGTCTGTTCGTTCAAAGCGCCGGCGAGGTAACCCCTGCCGAGCGGACTGTAAGGAACAGAAACCGATGCCAAGTTGTTCTACTGTCGGCAGGACCTCCTCTTCCGGCTGCCTCCACATCAGGGAATATTCGCTTTGAACAGCGGTAAGAGGCTGAACGGCATGGGCGCGACGGATCGTTTGTGCGCTCACTTCGCAAAGACCGAAATGCTTCACCTTGCCTTGCTGAATTAAATTCTTCACCGTCCCCGCCACGTCCTCAATTGGCACGTTGGGGCCAAAGCGGTGCTGGTAGAAAAGGTCGATGCTTTCGGATTTGAGTCGTTTGAGCGATTCTTCGGCAACTTGGAGGATATGCTCCGGTCGACTGTTCAGACCGGTCGACTTTCCGTTCTCAATATCGGACCCGAATTTGGTGGCAATGACCACCTCCTTGCGGAAAGGAAAAAGCGCTTCGCCCACAAGTTCTTCGTTGATGAAAGGACCGTAGACTTCTGCGGTATCGAAAAAGGTAACGCCGAGTTCCACTGCTTTGCGAATCAGCGCTATCATTGCATTCCTGTCGGGGGCGGGGCCGCGATGGTAACTCATGCCCATG
>CAWABH010000031.1:0-12208 GCA_963780095.1 uncultured Alphaproteobacteria bacterium | reverse complement strand
ACATGCGTGGGTGGGTGACTTGGCTGCTCAACGGCACTCCGCGGTCACCGAGAAACTCGGAGTGCCGATGCCGGTATCCATAGGTAGCGGATCACCAGCGTAGTCGCGCAGGGCCGCCCGGGCGCCGATGATTTTGCCGATCGGCGCCGTCAACGAAGTCAGTGGCGTGGGCGAAGATCTCGGGATGGGCGAAGAGCACGCGTCGCCTAGGGGTACTGCTGGCCGATCAGTTCATGCTGCGTCGGCGATCATCAGCGGCGCGGCACGCAACCTGCCCTGGGACAGTAAAGCCAGACCGGGATAACGAGGCCATGGGACTGGTCGGGCGCATGTCAGGTCACTTTGCCGCGACTGCGGGAACCAGGCGTTTCCCTCTTGACAACCCATTTCTAGGCGTCTATATTACATAGTGCTTCGTAAATTAGATAGGAACACCGGTGTGATAACAAACGCCGACGTCGAGCAAAAACTGGCGCAGCGAATCGCCGAGCTTCTGCGCGAAGTCCGGATATTGCGGCCCGGGTATCAATGCGAGGTGCATCTCCATCGCGGAAATCGAAAGAAGCGGAGGGGCGCCGGATTCGAAGACAACTGGGATCCCGATACGGACTCAATTCGGATTGTGTGTTCGCCGATGGAGGAGGAAATCGAGGCTGCGACCAGCAAGCTCGTGGCTCCCTCCCAAACGGCGAATCTGGCTCCCGCGGCGGATCGGCTTTCGGATCTCATTCTCGCATTGGATCGAGCGGAAAGACGTCCGGGCTACCAGTTCGTCTCGCTGAAGTGGTTTCGCGATACCGCGCTGACGCACGAGGGATTCCCTTGGGCCATGGATGAGTTTGCCCGAGACTATGTTCTGCGCGAGGGGATCGACAGGCGTTGGATTCTAACGTCCAAGGTTGCGAATCCGAGACCACCGCAATATCCAGTTACGGCAATCCGGTTGAATCGACAGATGCCCGACGTCAATGCGGTGCTTGGGAGCCGCACCGCCAGTCTCCCGGATTTTCGCCCGGTCTCCATACGTGGTGAGCCTTTGTCGGCAACGGTACTGCGCGACAGGCGATGACTTGGCTCTGTTTTTTTTGGATACCAGCGCGCTGGTGAAGCTATACGTACAGGAGCCGGGCACAGACCGGCTCCTGCCGCTGTTCAGCGATCAGCCAGATAATCGGTTTGCAGTTCTGGCGATTTCGGTAGTCGAATTCCGTTCTGCGATCAGACGCCGTCAGCGCGCGGGGGACATCAACGCCAGCGCTGCCACTGCAATTCTCGAAAGTGTGCAAAGCCACATGGAGACCCGATTTATCCGACAGATGATCAACGAGACCGTGATCGACACCGCACTGGAGATGATTGACCGCTACGCTCTGCGCGCCTACAATTCCGTCCAATTGGCGGGATGCCTCGTGCTCTCCGCGATAGCCGAAGAAGCATACACATTCGTCTGCTCGGATCACTTGCTGCTGGAAGCGGCGCGGTCGGAACAGTTGACCGTTCTCGACCCGGCTGCTTGAAATGGCCGGCCGCGACTGGCGATGATAGGCACTATCTCTGCGGCATTAGGCTTCCGAGGGGAGCCTATTGAGAGGTTCCTTTAGGCGACGGTAGTGCTGTTTCACCTCAGGTCCGGTGGCGGGTAGTAAGGCTTCTCCCCTAACGCCTGAACCCGCTGCCAGAATGCCTCGCCGCTTGCCTTGCCCACCTCGTCAAGATCGGCGGCCTGGCGCCAGATGTTCCATAAATCCGGATGCAGCCGACTTGCCTCCGCCAAATGCGCATCTCCCTCGAAGGCGTTGCCATGCCGGCGCAGCCAAACGCCCAATCGGAAATACGCCTGAGCCAGTGCGATCTCCGGCGTGACGCGGGGCAGTGCATCCCGCGCCGCGTCAGCCGGCAGTGCGTGCCTGCCGGTCAACACCCAGTCGCGCACCGCATCCAGATATGCCGAGCGCGCAGCCTGCCGTGCCGCCTGGTGCTCGGGTGCAAGTGTGCGCGTTGCAGGGTCCATCAGCCGGAAATGATCGGTCGAGCCGGCGGTCTCCGGCGGACGGACGATGCGGCCCGTCTCATCAATCCAAACGGCCTGCGGCACATTCACCATGCCGTACAGATCGGCGACGCGATGATCCTCGTCGATCAGACACCAGTATTTTGCGCCCGCCTGCTCGATCCACGGCCGCGCATGTTCGGCGCCGCGGCTCTCCTCCGCCACCGCCACGATCATGAATTTTTCGTTCGTCAGGCTGTCGAACAGTTGCTGCCACACGGGCAAGTCAAAGCGACAGCCTCACCAGGAGGCCCATGTACCTGAGGAAGACCTTGTTCCCCCGCAATGCCGAGAGCGTGTGCGGCACGCCCGCAAGATCAGGCAGCGTGAAGTCCGGCGCAATCAGTCCGGCCAGCCCGCTGTTGCGTTCGTCCGCACCGGCGCCGAGCACCCAGGTCTCGTTGGCTGCATCGTGCACCACCGGCCGTCCGAGCAGCAATTGCCAGAACGCCGCAACGTCGATGCGATCGTCGCGCACGGCATTTGCGTGCAGCGGCACGCAGATATCGGCCTGACACATGCCCTCGGGTTTCAGCGTCCAGCCGGTCGCGCGCGCAGCGTCGTCAGCCGATAGCCATAGGCCGTCAGTCGCGGCGACTGTCGCCTCGCCGGTGTCGGTCAGAACGGTTGCCATCATGCGGCTCCTCTCTTGCCCCGCCGCAGGCAAACACGTTCAATGGCGTGCGCGCAAGTTCGCAACGAGGGGAGACGTCCATGCCGAGGCTCGCAGGGAAGATCGCCTGGATCACGGGCGCCGGCAGCGGCATCGGCGAGGCCGCCGCTCTCGCACTTGCCGAGGAGGGTGCGACCACCGTTCTGACGGGACGTCGCCGCGAGCCGTTGGAAGGCGTTGCGGCGCGTATCCACCAGAAGGGCGGCACCGCGCACGTGCAGCCGGCCAATCTGATGGATGCAAAGCAGGTGCAGAGCGTCGGAAAATTCATCAGGGCCACGCTCGGCCGGCTCGACATCCTGGTGAACAACGCCGGGCTTAACATAACCGACCGGCATTGGGACAAGCTAACGCCCGAGGGCATCAACGAACTGGTGCATGGCAATCTGTCGCAGGCGCTTTACTGCGTCACAGTGGCATTGCCGATGATGCGGGAACAGAAGGACGGCGTGCTGATCCACACGGCTTCGATGGCCGGCCGGTTCATCGGCGGATTCTCCGGGCCGATCTATGGCGCGGCGAAGCACGGCATTGTCGCGATGAGCCACACCATCAACCAGGAGGAATGCGTCAATGGCATCCGCTCCACCGTATTCCTGCCCGGCGAGGTTGCGACGCCGATCCTCGACAAGCGGCCCAACCCGGTGGGTCCGGAAGAACGGGCGCGCATGGTGCAGTCGGAGGATTGCGGCGACCTGATACGCTACATTGCGTGTCTGCCGAAGCACGTGGTGATGAGCGAGGTGATGCTGGCGCCGACCTGGAATCGCACCTACGTCGCCAACCTGCAACGCAAACTTTGAGGACGCACGCAACGATGGCTTCAAATCGCAAGAAGGTGCTGGTGCCGCACAACATGGGCAAGGAAGGCGTCGACCTGCTCAGGCGCCGTGACGACATAGAGGTGCAGATCTATCCGGCTGGGATCAAACAGGCCGAGCTGCTGCCGATGCTGTCGGACGTAGCCGGCATCGCGCTGTCCGGCACGCCGTACAAACAGGCCGAGATGGATGCCTCGTCTGCGATGCAGGTCGTCGCACGCATCGGCGTCGGCTACGACACGGTGGAAGTGCCGGCGCTGACCACGCGCCACGTGCCGCTGATGGTGGCGGGAACCGCGAATTCGACCTCCGTCGCCGAGCATGCGTTCCATCTGATGATGGCGCTGGCCAAGCGCACTCCCGCACTGGATGCGATGGTGCGGAAGGGCAATTGGGGCGACCGTCATGCCGGGCTGCCGATGGAGCTGTCCGGAAAGACCGTGCTGATCGTCGGCTTCGGCCGCATCGGGACACGTTCTGCCCGCCGCTGTCAGGGTTTCGACATGAACGTCCTGATCTATGATCCCTACGTGCCGGCCGAGAAGATCACCGGTGACGGATGCGAACGCGTGACCGACCTGGACGCTGCATTGCCGCGCGCCGATTTCGTCTCGATCCATTGCCCGAAGAATTCGGAGACGATGGGGATGTTCAATGCGGGCCGCCTGTCCCGCATGAAGCGGGGTGCATTCATCGTGAACACGGCGCGCGGCGGGATTGTCGATGAACCGGCATTGCATGACGCGCTGACCTCCGGACAGCTCGCCGGTGCGGGCCTCGACGTGT
Organism: uncultured Alphaproteobacteria bacterium; assembly: GCA_963780095.1. Lineage (GTDB taxonomy): Bacteria > Pseudomonadota > Alphaproteobacteria > Acetobacterales > Acetobacteraceae > JAMXLO01. Next base: position 7,878 of record CAWABH010000031.1, on the reverse strand, counting down.
TCGACATGGAGCCGACGCCGGTCAACAACACGCTGCTGGAGCTCGATAGCGTGATCACTTCGCCGCATATGGCCGGCGTCACGACGGAATCGCTTGCGGGAATGGCGATAGTGACGGCCGAAAACATCCTGAGCGTGTTGGATGACAAACCGAACCGCGACAATGTTACCAATAAAGAGGTGTTGGATTGACGTTTCATTGTCATAGCCGGGCTCGACGGTTTAGATACAGGGTGAATCGCCATGCCACAGCCTGATCACATATCCAAACTCGGTGTGCCCGACCCGGCCACGCTGGACGAAGACCTGAAGGCCATCTGGCAGAAATGCGTCGATAAGCTTGGCTTCGTGCCGAACGTTTTCAGCACCTACAGCCTGAACCCGCGCAAACTCCGCAACTTCATGGCGATGTACAACGAGATCATGCTCTCGGACTCCGGGCTGTCGAAGCTCGAACGCGAGATGATTGCCGTCGTCGTGTCCTCGGCCAACCGCTGTTACTACTGTCTGGTTGCGCATGGTGCGGCAGTGCGCGCGCTATCCGGCGACGCGGAACTCGGCGAGATGATGGCGCTGAATTACCGCGTCGCGAAGCTCGATCCGCGCCAACGCGCAATGCTGGATTACACCTGGAAGCTGACGACAACGCCTTGGCTGATCGACGATGACGATCGCGCGACGTTGCACAAGGCCAGTCTGTCCGAGCGTGACATCTTCGATCTTTCCGAAACCGCTGCGTTCTTCAATCTGTCGAACCGCATGGCGTCGGCTACCGACATGATGCCGAACCGCGAGTACCACAAGGCCGCGCGCGAATGAATGCTCACCACAAAGACACAAAGACACGAAGCTTCGTGCCTTCGTGTCTTTGTGGTGAATTTCCTACTTCAACTGCAGCACCCACGCCTTGAACGCCGCGAGGTGCGCCGTGATGAAATCGCGCGTCACCTGATCAGTCAGCTTGCCGCTGGCATCGAACTGATTCTGCGCCGTAGGGATCATCACCTCCGGCTGGTTCATCACGAGGCCGTTGAGGAACACGAAGCACTGTCGCAGGTGATACTGCGCGCGGCTGGTGCCGTGGGTGCCGGCGCTCGCACCCATCACGCCGATCGGCTTGCCGTTGAACGGCTGCTCGGGCGGGCGCGACGCCCAGTCGATTGCATTCTTGAGCACGCCGGGAATCGAATAGTTGTATTCGGGCGTCACGATCAGCAGCCCGTGGGCGCTCTTGATCCGTGCCCGCAGATCCTCGACCGGCGCCGGGAACCCCTGCTGACGAACGTCCTCGTTGTAGAGCGGGATCGGCGCGATGTCGAAGATATCGATCGTCACGCCCGCCGGTGCCAGCTCCTGCGCCGCGCGCAGCGTGGCTACGTTGAACGAACCACGCCGCAGGCTGCCCGCAATCCCCAATATCCGTACCGTGCCAGCTTCGCTCATGGCATGTTTCCTCTCTCGTGCGACTGGCCTCCGATACCACGCGGCCGCCCGACAGAGCGAGGCCATCTGCCGAATTGCCGACACGGCGTCCTATATCGGATCGTCTATCGCCTCTCGCACCGCTCGGAGCAGCTCCTCCTTGCGATAGGGTTTGATGAGCAGGCGGCTGCCCGGCGAGCGCAAGCCAGGCCCGGGAATCCGCACATCGGGAAAACCGGACGTCAAAAGGACATTAATCGCTGGCCGCCGCCGCGCCGCCGCACGCGCAAGATCACGCCCATCCATGTCGCCTGGCATTACGATATCACTGAGCAGCAGATGGATCGGCTCGGGCCCTTCGATCAACCCCATAGCCACCGCAGCGTCCGGCGCCTGCAGCACGTGGTAGCCAGCCTCGCTCAATTGCCGCACGACGATGCGTCGCAGACCGACATTGTCCTCCACGACCAGGACCGTCTCGCTGCCGCCGCGCCAAGCCGGTTTGGTACTTCGCTCGCCCTGGACGAGCGCCACCGTCTCGAGGCGTGGCAGAAAGAGCCGGAACGTGGTCCCCTTTTCGGGCTCGCTATGGACGGTGATATGGCCGCCCGACTGCTTCATGAATCCGAAGACCATGGAGAGACCGAGTCCGGTCCCCTTCCCCTGCCCTTTCGTGGTGAAGAACGGCTCGAAGATGCGCGCGAGAATCTCCGGCGGCATGCCGCGGCCCGAATCGCTGATCTCGATCACCACATAGTCGCCGGCAGTCACATCGCTGTGCGCCGCTGCATAATCCTCGTCGAGCTGGCCGTTTCGGGTATCGATCAGCAGGCTTCCGCCTCGCGGCATCGCATCCCGCGCGTTGGTGGCGAGATTGGCGATCGCCGCCTCAAACTGAGCCCGGTCGATCTGCACCGGCCAGACCGTGGGAGATAGCGCCAGCTCGATGGCGATGTTCTCGCCCAGCGTCCGGGTCAACAGCTTGACGATGCCGCCGATGACCTCATTGATGTCGGCGCGCTCGGGCTGCAACGGCTGGCGCCGCGCGAACGCCAGCAAGCGCCGAGTCAGATCCGCGCCGCGCAGCGCAGACTCCAGCGCATCGCGCACCAGTTCCTCAGTCACCAGATCGTCCGGACGTAACTCACGCAGCAGGTCGAGGTTGCCGATGATGATGGCCAGCAGATTATTGAAGTCGTGTGCGAGGCCGCCGGTGAGCTGTCCGACCGCCTCCATCTTCTGGGCCTGACGCAATTGGTCGCGTTGCTTCTCCGCCTCGCGCCGCTCGGTCAGGTCGCGGATGATGCCGACGAAGGCCTGGTTGCCACCTTGCGGCAATTCGCCGACCGCCAGTTCCATCGGAAAAGTCGAGCCGTCCTTGCGCCTCCCCATGACCTCGCGGCCGGTGCCGATGATCTTCGCCATGCCGGCTTCGAGTTTCGCCGGCACCTCGCGGTTGTGCCAACTGTGATCTGGCTTCGGCATCAGGATGTTGACGTTGCGGCCGAGCACCTCCTCGACTGCATAGCCGAACAGGCTCACACAGGCCTTGTTGTAGGACTGGATGATGCCGTGGCGATCAATGGTGACGAGGCCGTCTACAACCGTGTCGAGCACCGTATCGATCAGGCTTCTGAGCCTGGCCGCGCCTGCCTTCACCAGGTCCTCGGCAGCCAGCCGCGCGGTGATGTCGCGCATGATCACGCCGAAGCCGGTTGGCACGCCGTCCGGCCCGGGGATCGCCGTGATCAGGACATTCGCTAGAAAACGCGATCCATTCTTTCTGACGCGCTCGCCGATTTCCTCGTGACGCCCCTCATGGAACGCAACTTCCAGCACACGCTCAGGCTTCCCGGCTGTGACATCCTCGGGAAGATACAGGCATGAGAGACGCCGGCCGATGACCTCGCCGGCGGGGTAGCCGCTGATCAGTTCGGCCCCCCGGTTCCAGGACAGGACATGACCGTCCGGATCCAGCAGCAGCAACGCATAGTCGCCAACAGCAGCGATGAACGACTCCATGAGTCGTTGCGGGTCCTCACAGGGAGCGAGAGCGGCCTGACTCGACGGCATGGTTGATGGGGCTGCGTTGTTGCGGAGACAGGTGACGGCAAATCGGTAAAAATTCGCTAACGGCTGCCGCACGCTCGCGTGACTTGCACGACGGATCTGCCCGACCGCGGTATAAAATTTCGCATGAATACGAGCATTGGCCTGTGCGAGACATGGCACGCTGCGGTCTCGAAATGTGAGACTCAGAAACCTGCCCTGTATTGGATCGCGCAGATGAGAATCTCTAGCAAAAAGTTACACTTGGCCTATTCGACTTTCCAATCAGTTCTGCGATAAAGGTGAATATGTACGTAGTCACAACGAGCACACCGAACAAAAATACTGCTTGTCTGGTTGCTTTTCTTGCATTCCTATCGAAATGCGATCGACGACGCTGCAACTTGCAACTCAACCGATGCACGGCCAGGAGCCCGGGCCCTGCGGGGAAGGAGCCTTCGATGGCGAAGAAGCTTCTTGTGATCGATGACCAGACAGGCATCACGAAGGTCGTGGAACTTATCGCCAGGCAACTCGGGCTCAATGCAAAGTCACTCAACAGCTCATCGAACGCGACCGAGGTCTTCATCGCGTTCAAGCCCGACGTTGTCATGCTCGATATGATCATGCCGGAGAAGGACGGCATCGACGTGTTGAACGAAATCCTACTGACCGGTATACCGGTAAAGGTCATTCTCACTTCCGGGTTCAGCGATTCCTATCTTCGCCTCGCTGAGGGTGTGGCAAGGTTTCACGACAACGAGGATGTCTCGGTGCTACGCAAACCGTTTCGCCGCGAAGAACTGATCACGCTGCTGCAAAAGCTGACCGTCAACTAACCAGCCGGTTTTGTCGGCTCACCATGCCGCATCTAGCAGCGCGCGAACTGTGCCTGGACCATCGATCTTGCGCGGGTTCGTGTGTACCCACCGGTCGTGCATCGATTCTTCCGCGATCCGGTCCAGTTGCTCCGGCTTTACGCCGACGTCGCGCAATCTGCCGGGCAGGCCAAGGCTGGCAACAAGGTCCGCGACCACGTCCCCTGCGTTCGCGCCTGGCCGCCCCAGGGCTTTGCTGACCCATGCCTGGCGTTCTGCATTGACCGGTTCGTTGAAGCGCAGAACGGCCGGCAGCATCACGCACGACGTATAGCCATGCGGCACGCCGGCGGTGCCGCCCAGCACGTGGCCGATACCGTGGCTGGCGCCCTTCTGCACGCCGTTCTGCGAACCCATGATCGACATCCAGGAACCGAGCTGGCAGTCGAGCCGTGCCTCGAGATCGCCCGGGTCCGCCTTCACCGCTCGCAGGCCGCGGCCGAGCAGGCGCAGCGCGTGGAGCGACGTGCCGTCGGACAACGGCTGGGCGTTGGTTGAGCAGATGTCCTCCACGGCGTGATCGACGGCGCGGATGCCGGTGGACAGGAACAGCCATTCCGGCGTGTGGATGGTCGCGGCCGGGTCCAGGATCACGCTGCGCGGCATCATCAGCGGATGCAGGTAGCTCTCCTTCACCTGCCGCACCGTATCGGTGCAGCCGGCCGGGGAGTTGAACTCACCGGCCGAGAGCGTGGTGGGCACGGCGATCGAGCGTACCGCCGGTGGCTTCACAGGCGGGCGCTCGGTGCGGCCATCGGCACTGATGCGGGCGCGGAAGTTGTCGAGCTGCTCGGGGTCGGTCACATCGTTCCCCAGGCAGAGCCCGACCATCTTCGCGGCATCGGTCACCGACCCGCCGCCGACGGTCAGCAGCGCATCCGCCCCTGCCTCGCGCGCGGCATTCGCCGCCGCCACCACGTCGATGCGCGGCGTGTGCGCGCCGATCTTCGCACAGACGCCCGCCAGCTTGTTGCCGAGCACGCCGCGCACCCGATCCACCACGTCGGTCTGCCGGGCGAGCGTGCCGCTCGCCAGCACATAGACCGCATTGGCGCCGATCCGCTCGATCTCCTGCGCCAGCGCCTCGACGAGCGGGATGCCGTAGATCACCCGCTCCATCGGCGGGTAGCGGTGGATGCCCTGTTGCATGGCGGTCAGCTCTTGGGCTTGCAGAACGCGTCGAGTGCGGTAACTTCCTTGCGGTCGCCTTCGAAGTCGGCGGCAACGCGTTCGTAAAGTCGCGCCGCGCCTTCATAGAACTGCCGCGCGGCCGGGTCCTCGCCGACGAACTGCGCGATCTCCTCCATTTCGGCGACCCAGCGATAGGCCTTCGAATACATGTTCGGCACTTGGCGCGTCAGCCAACCGAACAGCGCCGGCTGACTGGCGGACAGTTCCGCCCTCAGGTCATCTGCGGTACCGGCGCGCGACGCTGCCAGCATCATTGCGGCGCCTAGCGCGGTGAAGCCCTTGGTTATGCCGGCATACGACATCTTCATCGCCGAGGCCGCGCCGATCGGCCCGGGCTGGATCGGCATCGCGAGGCCGTATTTCGTCAGTTCGGCCACACGCGCCGACGCCGGACCTGAGAGATAGATCTTGGGGCTGTACCCCGCCTTTGGCGGACCGCCGACGATGCCGCCATCGACGAAGGTGGCCCCGGTCTCCTCGATTACCCGCGCGATGCGCAGGACTGTGCCGGGATTGAGCGCGTTGCAGTCGACGAAGATCGGCTTCTTCGATGCGGCGCGCAGGACTGGCGCCAGCCGCTCAGCCAGCCCGAGCGCATCCCCTGGTGGAAGGATCGACAGGATGATGTCGGAGGCGGCGATTTGCTCGTCCGATACGCCGACCATGCCGGCAGCCTTGGCGCGCGCGATGGTGCCCGCGCTACGGCCGGCGAGTGCTGTGCGGACCTCGATGCCGTTCTCGACCAGACGTTGGCCTACGGCGCTGCCCATCATGCCGGGCGCGATCACCGCGACGATCGGTTGCATGGCTTGGTCTCCTGTCCGGTCTGAAAGGACGGCGAGTGTTCTGCAGGCTGCGGCCGAAGGCAAGAAAGCCAGGAAGGTGTGGCTCTCCCCTATCCGTCATGCCTGGCCTTGACGGGTCAAGTTTGCCAGCCGGCGGAACACGACGGAAAAGTCCTTGCCGCCGTCGCCAGCATCGACGACCGCCTGATAGAACGACATGGCGTGGGCGGCGAGCGGCGTGGGGGATCCGGTGGCATCCGCGGCGGCCTGCGACAGCTTCACATCCTTCAGCATCAGCGCCGCCGTGAAGCCCGCCGCGTAATCACGATTGGACGGCGCTGCGGGAACCGGGCCCGGCGCGGGACAGTAGCTCGAGAGTGCCCAGGATTGCCCAGACGATGTGGATGCGATCTGGAACAGCTTGTCCCAGTCGAGGCCGACTTCTGCGCGAGCAAAAAACCTTCGGACACGCCGACCATGTTGATGGCGAGCATCATGTTGTTGCACGATCTTTCGCCGCCTGCCCTGCCCCTGGACCGCCGGCATGCACGATGTTCTTGCCCATCGCCTGAGCACAGGCAGTCCGCGCGCGAACGCCGTCTCGCTGCCGCCGACCATGAAGGTGAGCGTCGCCGCCGTGGCACCACCGACACCACCCGACACGGGTGCATCCAGCATTTCCAATCCGGCCACGCGCGCCGCCTCGGTCACCACGCGCGCGCTCTCCACGTCGATGGTGGAACAGTCGATCAGCAACGGCGCACTACCCTTAACCACCTCGATCAGCCCACCCTGATGCAGCCACACGTCGCGCACATGTTCGCCCGCGGGCAGCATCGTGATGACGACATCCGCGCCGCGCGTCGCTTCTGCAGCGCTGTCCGCCGCCTGCACACCCGCGGCGGCGAGCACCTGCACGACTTTGGCGTTGACGTCGTAGCCGTTGACGCGATGACCTGCTTTCACCAGATTGGCCGCCATCGGCGCACCCATGTTGCCCAGCCCGATGAAGCCGATCGTCGCCATCACAGCACCTCAAATACATGGTACACTGGACCTTCAGGCGGACGTCGTCCGGTGCCGCCGAGTCGTAACTTCGTCGCCGCGGTTTCCAAACGCTACCGCGGTGCGGAAATAATACTCGGACGGATCGACGTTATCGCCGCGGTTCACTCGCTCCATCACAGCGGCCGGTCCGTGGCGCATGCCGCGATAGGTCATGCCGATCAGCGCCTTGTCGTCGGTCTCCAGCACCAGGCGCACATAGAGCGTGGTGGATCCATCGGGGCGAACGATGATCCAGTCGGCGCCGCCGGGCAGCACGGTACCGCGCAGCCGTTCGCCCTGGAACGTGCCGCCGGCGACAAGGCCGATGCGGCGGTTGCCGTTGGGCGTCGCGCCGATCGCCTGCATGCCGGCGACCGCGAGGGTGAAAGTCATCAGATGCGCGGTGCGGAGTTCTGCCATGCGAGCCTCCCTCGGTGTCGTTGCGCCGGATCACACCCGATCCGTCGGTTGGCTGCAAGCGCCGTTCGGCTTAGCATCGGCGCTAGG
>CAWABH010000030.1:0-389987 GCA_963780095.1 uncultured Alphaproteobacteria bacterium | reverse complement strand
TCTGCGGCTGCTGGGCGCGGCCGCGCTTCGGAAAGGCAAGGTGCGCTGCCCCCGCCACGCCGAGCGTCGCAAATTGGCGCCGCCTCACTCGATCACCTCGTCGGCGCGCACGAGAATCGATTGCGGGATCGTCAGGCCAAGCGCCTTGGCGGTCGTGAGGTTGATGACAAGCTCGAATTTCGTGGGTTGTTCGACAGGGATGTCGGCAGGTTTGGCGCCCTTTAAGATCTTGTCCACGACCCCCGCGGCGCGCCTGGCAATGTCGTCACGATTCGGGCCGAGCGAGATCAAACCGCCGTCGGTAGCGTACTCCTTCAATCCGTATAATGCTGGGATCCGGTTGGTCAGCGCAAATTCGATGATCCGTAGACGCTGCGTGCGGGGGAAGAGATTCGGAATAACGAAGAGCGCATCAGGCCGTTCGCGAAGGATCGCGGTGAACGTCGTGGTTAACTCATCCAAAATTGCGTCACCATAGAACGCGGTCTTGAATCCCAGGGTGAGCGCGCCCGCCTCAACGGCCGATATCGTGGCGTCGGTCCCCGGATTGCTCGGGTCCCCTAGTATGGCGAGCTTGGCCGCGATCGGGATGATTTCCTTAATGAATTGCAGTCCCTTGGGGGCGAATTCCGAGAGTTGCGACGACATCCCGGTAATATTACTGCCAGGGTGAGCAAGGCTTGAGATGATGCCATACCCGACGGGATCGCCGACTAGATAGAAAACAATCGGGATCCTTCTGGTCGCATTCTTGGCCGCACGGGCGGCTGGCGACCCAACCGCGACGATCAGGTCGACGTTCAGCCGTACGAGGTCCTGGGCCATCGCATCATTGTTGCCGCTCTCTCCCCATCGGTAGAGGATTGTGAGGTTGTGCCCCTCGATGTAGCCCAGCTCACGCAGGGCCTGGCGAAATGCGTCGTCAGTCGGACGGGGAGACGCCGCCAGGTATCCGATCCGCCAGACCCCGCGTTGCGGCTGCGCCCACAGCGCGAACGGCCACGCAGCAGCCACGCCACCCAGGACCAGAACCAGCGCGCGGCGTCTCATTCGATCACCTCGTCGGCGCGTGCCAGCAGGATCGGCGGCAGCTCGATATTGAGCAGCCTTGCGGTCTTCATGTTGATGACGAACTCGAGCTTGCTCGCCTGTTCCACCGGCAAGTCAGCGGGTTTGGCTCCCTTGAGGATCCGATCCGTGAAATACGCCATGCGCCGCGCAGACTCGAAGATGCTCGGCCCGTAGGAGAGTAGCCCGCCGGCCTCGATCAGCAACCGCAGTTCCGAAATGGCGGGAATGCGGTATTGCAGCAAAAGACTGCCGATTTCCTGCTGGTAGCTGATAATAGGGGCTCCCGGCTCGACGTCGACAGCATGAACGTGCTCATTTGCGAGCCTGGCGATCGCCGCATCGATCTCATTCACCTGCCGGACAGGCGCTGGAACAACTGAGGTGGCCCCCGAAAACTGGACAGGTTGCTGAGAGAAGTCTCCGCTTGGGAGCGGCCGGTTGGCCGGAGGTGAGACTTGTCGAATACTCGGAAGAAGCACAGTCCTGAGTTCAAGGCGAAGGTGGCGCTGGCGGCGGTCCGGGAGGAAGGTCCGGTCGCCGAACTTTCGGGCCGGTTCGGTGTGCATGCCAGCCAGATTCACGCATGGAAGAAGACGTTGCTGGACGGAACGGCGTCGCTGTTCGCGCCAAACAGGGCCGCGACCAATGGTGGCGACGCGGCGGCCGAGGCTCAGTTGGCACCGTTATATGAGAAGATCGGTCAGTTGACGGTGGAGCGGGATTTTTTTCGCAAAAGGTCTGGGCCATGAGCAGGCCTGAACGGCTGGCGCTGGTGGACCATGATGACCAGGCCATGCCGGTGGTGGCGCAATGCCAGCTGCTGAAAGTCGCGCGTTCGACGCTGTATTACCGGCCGGCGCCGGTGAGTGCGGACGACCTGGCGGTGATGCGCCGCATCGACGAATTGTATCTGGCGTCACCGTTCTATGGATCGCGGCGGATGACGGCGGTGCTGCGTCGCGAGGGCTGGGCGGTGAATCGCAAGCGCGTCCGGCGATTGATGCGGGTGATGGCGCTGGAAGCGATCTACCAGAAGCCCAATACCAGCCGGAAGCATCCGGATCACAAGGTGTACCCTTATCTGTTACGGAATTTGACCATTGATCGACCAAACCAGGTCTGGTGCGCTGACATCACGTATATTCCGATGGCCAAAGGGTTCGCGTATCTGATCGCGGTGATGGACTGGTTCAGTCGGCGGATCCTGGCATGGCGGGTGTCGATCACGTTGGAAGCGGATTTCTGCGTCGAGGCGTTGCGGGACGCGATGCACCGGTTCGGCCAGCCGGCAACCATCAGCCCGCGTCGGCTCGCCACCTGTTGGGCCTGTTCGACGCTGGCCGCTGCAATCGAGTAGTCAGGGTTGAACATCAATCCTATGCGGGTGGCCGCCGGCAATGCGTCATTGAGTAGTTCGATGCGCTTGCCGGTCAGTCCTCCGGCGCCCTGCATCAGCGACACGCCCGTGATGTGGCCACCCGGCCGCGCCAGGCTGGCGACGTAGCCCGCACCTACGGGATCGCCCGTCAATAAAACGATGGGGATGTTTCCGGTCGCATCCTTGATCGCATCCATCGTCAGCAACCCGAGCACGACCAGCACATCCGGCCGCGACTGTATCAACTCAGCGGCGAGGCCAGCGATGCGATCTGGCTGCCCCTCGGTAAAGCGGTAGTCGATGATGACGTTCTGCCCGTCGTGGTAGCCTAGCTCCGTCAGTCCTTGGCGGAACCCCGTCATCTCGTCTGGAGATCCGGCCGATCGCCCGTGCCAGATCCAGCCGATCCGCGGCAGCTTCGGCGATTGCTGGGCGCGGCTAGTCTTCAGAACGACTAGAAGTGCAGCCACCGCCATGCCGAGCGTCGCAAATTGGCGACGCCTCATTCGATCACCTCATCAGCGCGCGCTAGAAAGATTGGCGGCAGTTCGATATCGAGCAGCTTCGCGGTTTTCAAATTCACCACCATTTCGAGCCTGGTTGCCTGTTCCACTGGCAGATCGGCGGGCTTGGCTCCCTTTAGGATCCGATCCACGAAATATGCCATTCGCCTTGTGGCCTCGAAAATGTTTGGTCCGTAGCAGAAGAGCCCGCCGGCCTCGATTAGCACCCTCAGCTCCGAGACGGCGGGAATTCGATGATGCAGAAGGAGCATGGCGATTTCCCGCTGATAGCCGGTCACCGGCGAGCCGGGCTCAATATGTGCGGCATCGATGCGCTCGCGTGTGAGTGTCGTGATAGCTGCGTCGATCTCAATAACCTGCTGCACCGGCGCTTGAACAAGGATCAGCCCCCGTCGGCTCGCCACCTGTTGCGCCTGTCCAATGCTCGCCACGGCATCCGGCATGTCGGGATTGAACATCATTCCTATTCGGGTAGCCGCCGGCAGTGCATCCTTTAGAAGCTCGATGCGCTTGCCGGTCAGGCCTTCGGCACCCTGGATCATCGACACGCCGGTGATGTTTCCACCCGGCCGCGCCAAGCTGGTAACGAAGCCTGCCGCGACCGGGTCACCCGACAACGAAACAACAGGAATGTTGCCGGGCGTATTGTTGATCGCGGTGATCGCCGCTGGACCAATCGCGACCAGTACGTCGGGTCGCATTTGCATCAACTTGGCAGCCTCGCCAGCGAGGCGGTCGTAATGGCCTTCGCCGAAGCGGTAATCAACGGTGACGTTCTGTCGGTCTTTGTACCCAAAATCTTTCAGCCCCTGTTGGAATCCTGCCACCTCCTGCGGATTTCCGGTCGAGTGCCCCGGCCACAGCCATCCGATCAGCGGCAGCTTCCGCGGTTGCTGGCCGCGGCTGCCTTTCGGAAGGGCATGGAGCGCTGCCGCCCCAGCCACACTGAGCGTCGCAAATTGGCGCCGCCTCACTCGATCACCTCGTTGGCTTGGACAAAGAACGTATGCGGTGCAGAGACAGAAAGTGTCTTGGCGGCCTTAAGATTGATTACCAGCTCGAAGGTTGTCGGCTGCTGAACCGCCAGATCGGCCAGCTTTGCGCCATTTAGGATCTTTCCGCCGTAATTGTCGATCACCGCCACCGCATTCTGCTGCGCACGAAAGGCGTGAGCCGAAGCCGTCGTGCCTACAAGGACTGGGGGCGCAGGCGACAGGCTCATTCGATCACCTCGTCGGCGCGGCCAAGGATCGATTGGGGGACGGTCAGGCCGAGCCCCTTCGCGGTCCTAAGATTGATGACCAGCTTTAATGTAGTCGGCCGCTGGACTGGCAGGTCGGCCGGCTTTGCGCCTTTCAGGATCCTTCCGGCATAAATGCCAGCTTGGCGAAGTAGATCATCATTGTCCGGTCCATAGCAGATCAGGCCACCGACCGAAGCGAATGCTAGCTCCGGCGATGCAGTGGGAATGGCGTGGCGCGATGCCAGCACCGCGATTCGCCTCAAGCGGCCCCAGTCCGCGAGGAACGGATCGCTCGCCACGACGAGCGCGTCGACTTGCAGCTGGACGAGGGAGTTGAAGGCGGCGTCGATCTCGCCCTCGGTGCTGGCCTTCTGAACAGAGAGATTGACCCTATTCGCACGGGCCGCTTCTTGCATGTTTGTGATCACGTGATCGGTAATTGCATTGTTCGGATTCACCAGGATACCGATCGTTCTGGCCTGCGGAACCAGCTCGGAAAGCAGGTCGAACAGTTTGGACATTAAATCAATGGTGATGCTGCTGAAGCCCGTTACGTTGCCGCCCGGCCGGGCGAGACTTGCGACAAGGCCCACCCCAACCGGGTCGCCAACAAACACGAAGACTATTGGGATCGTCGAGGTCGTGTTCTTTGCCGCTAGTGCCCCCGGGGTGCCGCTGGCCGTTATGATTAAGTCCGTCCCGCGGCTGACAAGGTCGGCGGCGAGCGCCGGCAGACGGTCCAAATGGTTCTCGTCCCACCGGTACTCGAACGCTACGTTCTGTCCATCGAAGTAGCCGGTTTCCCTCAGTCCCTTTTTCACCGAATTGTTGTTCAGAGGATGGGGACCGGGCGAAAAGTCCCAGGGGGTTAAACCGCTTAAGAGTATGCCGATTACCGGCATCGCCTTCTGCTGCGCGCGGACCGCGACGGGCCACGCCCTCGTCACCCCAGCGAGGGCGGCCACAAGAGTACGGCGACGGATCACTCCATCATCTCGTGGCGTGGGCGGGCAGCCGGACATGGTCCGAAACCTGAATTTGCGGCATTATTCCCCTGGCCGACGCGGCGCAGCAATCGTTATGCGACGGAATCCTCGGGAGTGCGGATACCACGCTGCCCTGCAACCTACTACTGGTTGCCTTGCAAGAAGGCTAGCGCTGCCTTCGATATCGGACGGCTCCCTCGACGGGGATCGCGCAATGTCCAGCGCATCAGGCAGGTTGCCACTTACACAGGATCATGCCCATCGGGGCGCCAGACGAGGATGCACGGTTCGATGCAGGGCCAAAGCTCCGGATGACTTCTTCGGTTCGAAACGAAATCGGAATCCTGGACCAAGGGGACGGATACCTTGAGCATCACCATCCAGGCTCCAATCGGCTCAGCTCATGGTGTCCGCCCTGCAAGACCGGATCGGCCCGACAACCCCGGACCGACCGCCTTTCCGCTGCTACCGTACGTCCAGCCGGACCCACCCCATTAGAATTGGACGCTGACGATCCAGTTAGTATAGTCAACCATTGACTATTAGTCCAACTAACTAACATACTCCTCCGATGGACCATTTCAGCCCCCAGCCCGACCTCTCCCTCCAACTCCCCCGCTACATGTACTACCAGGTCATCCACACCCTGTGCGGCTCGCTCCCGCCGCCGGTCAGCGCCTCGCCCGAGGACCGCACCCGCCGCGACAATGCCGCCATCGCCCAGAGCCTGCGACCGGGTGTGACCCGGTGGTCGCCGCCAGCGCCCAGGCATTGGACAGCCTGCGGCTGGCCCGCGAGCGCCCGTCGGATGCCGCGCGCGCCTGATGGCGGACGCACTGGGCCGCGCCGCGCCCGCGCCGATGGCGGAACCACCGCCGCCGCAACCCGCGCCCATCGTGCCGGAGGAAGCGTGGCCGCAGCCCGACTCGGCCGCCGGGGCCGATCATTACGCGATCACCTGCCCGCGCCGCGCCGCACTGATCCGCTCGCTGGGCTGCCTGCCGGCGCCGTGCACCTTGGCCCCGCCGAAGCCCGAGCTGGTGCAGGCCATCGTCACCGGCACCAGCCCGATCCTGCGCACACTCGACAGTCCGGCCGAGGTCAGCGCCGCGGCGGACTGACGAACGCGGCGGCAGGAAAAGGTGGAGAGGAGCTGCCGTCGTCATGGCAGGCGAAGCATGCCCCGGCGAAGGCCGGGGGCCCCGCCATCCACGACTTCGCTGCCCGCACAAAAAGAAGGCGTGGATGGCCGGCACAAGGACGGCCATGACGGTGGTGGTGCGACCGTGTCTCCATTGTCATGGCCGGGGCTCGACCCGGCCATCCCTCGCCGCACCATGCTGGACGAGATGGCGGGGACTGATCCCCGGATCACGTCCGGGGACGGCCATGACGATAGTAACCGGCCGCCGCCCCCTCTCACCCCATGCGTCAGAGTCTCCGCAGCAGCGAAACGAGACACTGCCGAGACGCGCCGATCATGTCACCCGCACACCCGGCGCATTCGCCCCCGGCGCCCCCTCAGGATCCGCCGGGGCATCAGCCTGCGCGCGCGCCACGACGGGCCGTGGCCATGGATTGACCCAGATCAATGACAGGCGCACCACTCTGTCCAATTATCAGCGCCACAGAGAAGCCGCACCGCCACCGGGGGGTAACAATGCGTGCAACAGACGTGATGACGCCAACCGTGATTACCGTCGACCCGGACACGACAGTCCAGGGTCTGGCGGCACTGCTGTCGGAGCGGGGCATCAGCGGCGCCCCGGTTGTCGATGCGACCGGCCGCATGATCGGCATCGTCAGCGAGGGCGACCTGCTGCACCGCGCCGAACTCGGCACCGAAGGTCGCGCCGAACGCCGGCACTCGTGGTGGCTGGACCATTTCGCGTCGGGCCAGGCCAGGGACTATGTCAAATCGCATGGCCGCACGGTGAAGGACATCATGTCACGCGATGTCGTCACCGTCACCGAGGAGACCGATCTCGCCGAGATCGCGACGCTGCTTGAAACCAACCGGATCAAGCGCCTGCCGGTCGTCCGTGACGGCAAGATCGTCGGCATCGTCACCCGGTCCAACCTGGTGCGGGCGTTGGTCGCATCGCCGGCCGCCGCCTCGTCCGGCGCGGACGTAACCGCCGACGATCGCGCGCTCCGCACAAGGCTGCTGGCCGAACTGGGACGGCAGCCATGGGCCGCCAGGCTGTGGGCGCAGGACATCATCGTCAGCGGCGGCGTCATCCATCTTTGGTTCGGCTCGGATGAGCCTGAGGACAGGCGACGGGCGATACGGGTCGCGGCGGAAAACGTCCCCGGCGCGCGCGGCGTCGAGGAGCACATCGTGCCGGTTCCCATGATGCCCGTGTTCTAGCCGGAGGTCCGGCTGTCCGGCTGGCGCCGCGCCACCGGCCGCGCGAACGTTCCGGCGAACCGCCGCAGCCCCGCCCATTGCTGGCGGAGGTAGGACCCGCTCGCCAGCGCCTCCTCGCCCGTCGGATCGCCGGTCGCCACATAGTCGCGGCGGAACTCGGCGGTGCCGAACAGCATGTCCCACCACGGCAGCACCGCGCCGTAGTTGCAGCTCCGCTGCCCCGCCGCGAGCAGCCCGTGATGCGCGCGATGGAACCGCGGCGAGATCAGCAGCCGCTCGCCCACCGCCCCGAACGACGACGCGCGCGTTGGCGTGCGACAGGCTCTCCAGGAAGCGCAGCACCAGCACCAGCAGCGGGAACTGCAGCGGCGGCACGCCGATCGCCAGCGCGATCACCCCGAACCACAGCGCGCTGATCAGGTCGTCCAGCACGTGGTTGCGGTCGTCCGACCAGAACGTCATCTGCCGCTGCGCATGGTGCAGCGAATGCAGCGCCCACCACCAGCCGAACCGATGCGACAGCCGGTGCCGCCAGTAGTCGGCGCAGTCCAGGATGATCGCGTACACCACGAACGTCGCTACCGGCTGGCCGAGCAGGAACGGGGCCAGCCGCTCCAGCGTCGGCGGGACGAAGCCGTGGTCGGCGAGGAACCCGTTCAGCGCCACCTGCGCGCGGTAGAACAGCACGAAGGTGAACAGCGGCAGCACGCCGACCCGCGAGATGATCGTGTAGAGCACGTCCACCGTGACGGCGCGCGCATCCGGCCAGCGCTCGACCGGCCGCCAGCGTTCCAGCGGCACGCAAACGGCGAAGGTGATCGCCACCTGGCAGGCGCCGTACACCGCGAACAGCGCCCAGCCGTACGACACGTCCTCCCACTGCATCAGGCCCAGCGCATAGAGCAGCGGGATCAGCAGATGCTCCTGCAGCCAGCCGGCGGCGAGATCGAACGGATCACCCATGGTTCAGCGCGACGCGACACTCGGTGCCGCGGTGCCGTTCGGATTGAGGAACAGCCCGTGCGGCGAGCGCCCGACATCGATCGTCTGGTACTCGCCGGTCTTCGGATCGAGCACCGCGACCTTCTCCGCGAAGCGCCGCGTGATCCACAGCCTGCCGTCGGGCGCGAAGGCGATGTCGTCGGGGCCGCCCGGAATGGCGTAGCTGCGGATCGGCGCCAGCGTGGCCGCGTCCAGCGACGTGGTCGTGCCGCCGACGCGGTTGTTCACCCAGATGATCTTCCGGTCAGGCGAGAGGAACAGGTTGTGCGCACCCTTGCCGGTGTGAATGCGGCTGATCACGCGTCCGTCCGCGGGATCGACCACCGCCACATAGTCGGTGCCCATGTCGGCGACCAGCACCTTGCCGTCGTGCCACAACACGCCGGCGGGCGTCTTGCCGACCTTCCCGGTCCACAGGATCGCGAGCCTGTCGAGATCGATCGCCACCATGCTGTCGGTGCCCTGCAGGCTGACGAACACCCGCGAGGAATCCGGTGCATAGTCGAGGTGGCTCGGCATCGACGCGGCCGGAAAGCGTTTCAGCAGCTGCATGCTGGCGGCGTCGTAAACGTCGATCTGGTTGCGGGCCAGGCCGTTCACCACCAGGAACCTGCCGTTCGGGCTGAACCCGAGCTGATACGGATCCGCCACCGGCATGCGCTTCTGGAGCGCCCCGGTCGCGGGGTCCAGGAACAGCATCTCGTTGGCGACGGTATCGCCCACCAGCAGGCTCTTGCCGTCGGGAGACAGCGCAAGATGGTGCGGCTCGCGCAGCACCGGGATGCGGCGCAGCTCCTTCTCCGCCGACATGTCGACCAGGCTGATCGACGCGCCACCCGAGTTGACCACGAAGGCAAGGCCGGACGCGGCGGCCGGCAACGGAACCAACAGCGCCAGCAGCATGATCGCGACCACGGGCACGCGGGCCCAACCGTCATGGCCGGGCCTGTCCGGGCCATCAACGTCGTTATCGCAGGCGTCTGGAGGAGACGTGGATGGCCGGGACAGGCCCGGCCATGACGATGAGACGATGGTATCAATCAATCGCATGAGGCACGGCTCCGGCGGAGATGCGCGTGCCTACGCCACCTCGCCCGCGTCCAGCAAGCGCCGCACGCTCGTGTGCGCCACGTGCGAACACCGCGGTCGCGAATGCGAAGAACACGCACGCTGTGGTCGCGATCAGCACGTTGTCGGTATAGGCGTGCGCGGCAAAGGCGATGAAGGCCAGCCGCATGATCACCCGGTCGGTGCGGCGCAACCGGCTGGTGTGTTGCACGACCCACAGCACGAACAGGACGACCAGCAGACCGAGGCCGATCAGGCCGCCCTCCACCCGCACGCGCAGATACTCGTTGTGTGCGGCCGAGGTCTGGATCAGCCGCGCCAGTTCGCTGTCCGGCGGAATGATGGCATTGCCGGCGCCCACCCCCCAGCCGAACCAGGGTGAGGTCGCGGCCGCCTGCTCGAACGCCGGCCACAGCAGGTCGCGGCCGCTGAGGTTGCCGGCCTCGTTGCTCAGCACGTTGAACAGCCGCACCGCCGCGAGGTCGTTGGCCAGGATCACCAGCGGCGGCACCAGGCAGGCGGCGAGCAGCAGGGGCAGAATCCGGCGTCGGCCGGGGAACGCCGGAGAGCGGACAAAGATCAGGGTGAGTCCGGTCACCGCGACGGCATAGGCCAGCGGCGCGCGCGCACCGGTCAGCACCAGGATCAGGAAATTCGCCACCAGCAGCAGCAGCGTGCGCGATTCCCCCTCGCGATACAGCTCGATCAGATTGGCGTAGATGGCCGCGAGGCAGACGCCGGCGAGGAAGGCGGGATGGCCCAGCCCCGCCAGCCGCTCGCCGCCGCCTTCGAAGAACAGCGGACGCAGGCCGGCGATGGCCAGGATCGCCCCCGCTGCCACGCTCAGCAGAGGTATCCAGGCCGTCGTGCGGATCACCGCCTGGGCCCAGCGTCGCGACAGGCGGCTGAACGCGAAGGCAAACGGCGCGACTGAGCCGACGAGCGAGCGCAGGCTTTCGGCCTGCGTCAGATCATGGTGCAGGCCGTGCGCCTGGCCCACGACGAACATCGCCAGGAAGCCGAGGCCTGGGTTGAACACGTCGGGCTCGAGGCCGTAGCGGAGGATGCAGATCGCGGCGAGCACCAGTTCCGCGCCCTTGACCGCCGCGATCGTGGTCTGGAACGCGCCCGGGCCGAGCAGATCGCTGAGGGTCATCTCCAGCGTGGCCCCCGCGATCAGCAGCCAGGCCACGCAGAACACGACTGTGTGCCGAAACGCCAGGACGGCGATGCCGCCCGCCGCCGCCGCGGCCAACGGCAGCCAGAACCAGAACGGCGCGAGCACGGCAAGGACGGCACTGACGGCGAACAGGCCGATCGCACCCATACCGACCGCGCCACCCCAGTCGGCGGGCCCCGATCGAACCGTCTGCGGCGGATGTCGAAGCGGAAGCTGCATGCGCCGTATGGCAGCACAAAAATCCTACCAAAACATCAAGCGCGAAACGACATCTAGCGGGCGAAGTTGCGCCGAGTCGGAGAATATTAATCTTTCCATCGGCTCTCTATTGCATATCTGAAGAAATATATTCCATACCTGTCCGAAGATCGCTGGCAACCTCCGCCGCCACGGTCAACCCATTGGAAGTCGAGGAACCGATGCCCGGACCGACCAGCAGCGTGACGCCGAAGCGCTCAGCGCCCGCAACATGCCCCCGCGGTATCCACACCCCTGGATCGCGATGTTGCGGTGGCACCAGGATCGCCACCGCTAAACGGAGCCTGACTGCCCAGGCGTAATTTCGTTCCGTAAGGGAACCTGTCCATGTTGCAATCCCACATCATCGACATCGACGGCGTGTTCGTCGGCGCCGCCATTCGCATCGACCGCGGCTACCGCTTCGTCGCGATCGACTTCCGCATGGAGGAACTCGACTCGACGATCTGGCCCACGCTGGCCGACGTGCAGCGCCTCGCACGCCGCCTCTATCTGACCGGCAGTTTCGCCGGCCCCACCGCACCCGAGCCGGCATCGGCTACGGCATCGCCATGATCACACGACGGACATTGCTCGGGAGTCTGCCCTCAGCCGGCATCGGCATCGGTACCGCGCGTGCCTTCGCCGCGCCGGGCAAGCTGGTGCGGGTAGGTTTCCAGAAGGGCGAGCCGATCCTGCTGGCCGCGAAGCAGAACCGCAGCCTGGAAACGCTGCTCAACCCGCTCGGCATCGAGGTGCAATGGATCGAATTCCAGTTCGGCCCGCCGATGCTGGAGGCGATGCGTGTCAACGCCGTCGATATCGGCGCGGTCGGCGATACGCCGCCGGTGTTCGCCCAGGCGGCGCATGGCGATCTGCTGTACATCGCGGCGCAACGCGCCGGCGGCCAGGCGATCCTGGTCCCTGCCGGCTCCACGCTGCAGACGCTTGCAGGATCTGAAGGGCAAGAAGGTCGCCTTCGGACGTGGTTCCGCCGCGCACAGCCTGACCCTCGCCGCGCTGGAGAAGGCCGGGCTGAAGTACGATGACATCCAGCCGATCTATCTCGGCCCCGCCGATGGCGGAGCGGCGTTCGAGCGTGGCGCCATCGACGCCTGGACGATCTGGGACCCGTACTATGCGCTGTTCGAGACGCGGCCCGGCGTGCGCGTGCTGGCGAAGTGGACCGACATCGTCGAGCAGAACTCGTTCTTCATGGGCCGTCGGGGCTATGTCGAGGCCAACCCGCAGGTCACCGCGAAGCTCGTCGCCGAGTTCGCAGCCGTCGCCGAGTGGGCGCGGTCGCACCGGCCCGAACTTGCCGCATCGCTCGCGACCGCAACGGGCATGCCGTTGGATGCCGTGCAGCGCGCGGTGGATCGCGCACCGTTCCAGGTGCTGCCGATGAACGACGAACTCGCCGCCAGCCAGCAGAAGGTGGCGGACCGATTCCGCGCGCTTGGCCTCATTCCAAACGACATCAAGGTCGGCGAGGAAGTCTGGCGGGCCGGCGCATGACCACGAAACACGGAGCGTCATCGATGCCCCATTCCAACGCGCCGCTCGACCTGTTCTGGTTCCTGCCGACGAGCGGCGACGGGCCTTACATCGGCTCCGAGGACGGCCATCGCCCCGCCGAGTTCGGCTATCTGCGCGATATCGCCGTCGCCGCGGATCGGCTGGGGTTCGGCGGCGTGCTGCTGCCGACGGGAAACAACTGCCTGGACGGGTGGATCACCGGCGCCGCGCTGGCGCCATTGACCGAACGGCTGAGGTTCCTGCTGGCGCTGCGTCCGGGGTTGCTGACGCCGGCGCTTGCCGCCCGCCAGTCCGCGGCGTTGGACCGGATCAGCGACGGCCGGCTGCTGCTGAACATCGTGACCGGCGGACTGCCGAAGGAACTCGCCGGCGACGGTCTGCTGCTGGGCCACGACGAGCGCTACGAACAGACCGACGAGTTCCTGACCATCTGGCGCGCCCTGTTCAACGGCGGCATCAATTTCAGCGGACGCCATCTGACCGCCCGCAACGCGAAGCTCGGCCAGTTCGACAGCGTGCAGACGCCGTACCCGCCGCTGTGGTTCGGTGGTTCCTCGGCGGCCGGCATCGAGGTCGCGGCGCGGCACGTGGACACCTATCTCACCTGGGCTGAACCGCCGGCGCAGGTGGCGGAAAAGCTCGCCGCGGTTCGCGCCCGCGCGGCCACGTTCGGGCGCCGACTGCGCTTCGGACTGCGCGTGCACCTGATCGTGCGCGAGACCGACGCCGAGGCCTGGGAGGCGGCGAACAGGCTGATCAGCCGGCTGTCGGACGCGACGATCGAGGCGGCACAGGAGAAGTTGCGCGCGGACTCGGATTCCGTCGGTCAGCTTCGCCAGATGCAGTTGCATGGCGGGCAGCGCGACGGCTGGAGGTCAGCCCGAACCTGTGGGCCGGCGTCGGATTGGTGCGCAGCGGCGTCGGCACCGCTCTGGTCGGCAGTCCTCAGACGGTGGCCGAGCGGCTGCGCGAATACCAGGCGCTGGGCATCGGCACGGTGATCGCGTCGGGGTATCCGCATCTCGAGGAGGCCTACCGCGTCGCCGAACTGCTGTTCCCCGTGCTGGGCATCCGCGAGCAGCGCCATGAACCCGGGCACGACTTCCGTGCGGCGGCGCCGCGGATTGCCGCGGAATGACCAACGATGGCCAACATTCTCCCCCTCCCCTTGTGGGAGGGGGTAGGGGGAGGGGGCCCGCGTCGCACCCTGCCACCAACCCCGGCCCCCTCCCCCCAACCCCGCCCACAAGGGGAGGGGGAGGACAGTGACATGACCCGCGCCCTCCCCTGGCTTGTGCCGCTACTCGTCCTCCTCGCCTGGCAGGCCGGTTCGGACCTCGGCGTGATCCAGGCCAACGTGCTGCCCGCGCCGAGCGCCGTCGCCGCGGCCGGCTGGCACCTTGCGCGGTCCGGCGAACTTTGGACCAACATCGAGGTCAGCGCCGCGCGCGCCTTGCTCGGGTTCGCCATCGGCGGCGGCATCGGTTTCGCATTCGGCATGGCGAACGGTCTGTCGTCGCTCAGCGAAACCCTGACCGACAGCAGTCTGCAGATGATCCGCAACGTCCCCCACCTCGCGCTGATCCCGCTGGTCATCCTGTGGTTCGGCATCGACGAACAGGCGAAGATCTTCCTGGTCGCGCTCGGGGTATTCTTCCCGATCTACGTCAACACACTGCACGGCGTGCGCTCGGTCGATCCGCACCTGCTGGAGATGGGCCGCGCCTATGGCATGTCGGAACGCGCACTGTTCCTGCGCGTCGTGCTGCCGGGCGCGCTGCCGTCGATCTTCGTCGGGCTGCGCTACGGACTCGGCATCATGTGGCTCACGCTCATCGTTGCCGAAACCATCTCCGCATCGTCCGGCATCGGCTTCATGGCGATGAACGCGCGCGAGTTCATGCAGGTCGACGTGGTGGTGTTCTCAATCCTGGTCTACGCCGCACTGGGCAAGCTTGCCGACAGCACCGCGCGGCTGCTGGAACGCACGACGCTCGCCTGGAACCCTGTCTATGCAAAGGTCTGAACGATGAACGTAGCGGTTCACCAGCGCGTCGCCGATCCGCTGCCGCACGTCAGTTCGACCGGCGCTGCCGTGACGTTGCGCGGCGTCACCAAGGCGTTCGGCGCACACCGCGTGCTGCACGGCATCGACCTCGACATCGCGCCCGGCGAGTTCGTCGCCATCGTCGGCCGCAGCGGCTGCGGCAAAAGCACGCTGCTGCGGCTGATCGCCGGGCTGGATACGCCAGTCCGCCGGGAGTATCGCGGTCGATAACCAGGCGCCAGAATGGCGCGACCACGTGCGGCTGATGTTCCAGGAGCCGCGTCTGCTGCCCTGGCAACGCGTGGTCGCCAACGTGGAGGTCGGGCTGACGCATGCGCACGATCGCCGCGACCGCCGCCAGCAGGCCGAGGACACGTTGGTCCAGGTAGGTCTCGGCGGGCGCGAACACGACTGGCCGACGGTGCTGTCCGGCGGTCAGAAGCAGCGTGTCGCCTTGGCACGCGCGCTGGTCAGCCATCCGCGTCTGCTGGCGTTGGACGAACCGCTCGGCGCACTCGACGCGCTGACCCGCATCGAGATGCAGGACCTGATCGAGACCGTGTGGCAGGACAAGGGCTTCACCGCGATCGTGGTGACGCACGACGTGTCCGAGGCGGTGGCGCTCGCCGACCGCATCCTGCTGCTGGAGGACGGCCTGGTGGCGATGGACGTGGCGGTGGACCTGCCGCGTCCGCGCCGCCGCGGCGATCCTCGGGCGGCAGCGATCGAAGGGCGCATTCTCGATCGATTGCTGCGGCGATAGGCGGCAACGCCGACCATCCGCTCGCGCAACCAACGCCCAAGTCTGGGATTGACGCGCGCAACGCGATAGCTTCCGCGGCAAAGCGGGAAACAGCCATGGCAAACGAGACGGTTCGCCTTGCCGAGTATGCGGCGGGCTTGCGCTACGAAGACCTGCCGCCAAACGTCGTGCAGCGCGCCAAGGACTGCATCACCGACACGGTCGCGGTGATCGTGCAAGGCAATGCTCTGCCATGGAGTCGCATCGTCGCCGCCTATGCGCAGCGTATCGGCGCTGGCGGACGCAGTCGCATCCTCGGCGTCGATGGACCAACATTGCATGCACCGGCTGCGGCGCTGGCCAACGGTGCGCTGGCGCATGCGTTCGAGTCGGACAACCTGACGAAGCCGGGTGCCGGCGTGCACCCCGGCGCCACCCTGCTGCCACCTGGGTTGGCGGTGGCGCAGGAACGCGGCAGCAGCGGGCGTGAGCTGATCACCGCCGTGGTTGCCGGATTCGAGGTGATGTACCGGATTGGCTACGCGACGAAACACAGCAACGAGCGACGCGGCTTTCATGCGCCCGGCACCACCGGTCCGTTCGGTGCCGCGGTGGCGGCCGGTGTTCTGCTGGGGCTGGACGCGCCGCGCATGACCAACGCGCTCGGCATCGCCGGTTCGCTGGCGTGCGGGCTGATGGAGTTTGCCCGTTCCGGCACGGGAGCGATGGTAAAGCGGCTGCACCTGGGTCGCGCCGCCGAGAGCGGCGTGCTGGCGGCCAGCCTGGCCGCCGACGGATTTACCGGCCCGCAAAGTGTGATCGAAGGTGAGGCCGGGTTCCTGAAGGTGTTCTGCACGGAATGGGATTTGGGCGATGTGACGCGCGGGCTCGGCAGGGAGTTCGCGACGCTGAATCTATGTCTGAAGCGCTTTCCCGTGCACATGACCGCGCAGACGGCGGTGCAGGCCGTGCTGGAGCTGCAGACGGAACACGGCTTCAACGGCTCCGATGTGGACCGAGTGATGGTGGCGGGAACCGAGCGGATGGCGACGATCAACAACATCCCCGATCCCACTGACATCATGATGGCCCAGTATTCAATCCCGTTCTGCGTGGCATTGGCGCTGTTCCGCGATCCTCGCGATCCGGCATCGTTCGACGACACGGCGCTGCGGGACGTGGCGATTCGCGCGATGTGCGGGCGCGTTGCGATAACGGTTGCGGATCCGCCGACGAAGGTCACCGGCGCGAGTATCGTCACGATCTTGCTCAAAGATGGCAGATCATTCTCGCGCGAAGTGGAGGAATTCAACGGCACGCCAGCGCGGCCTCTCGATCGCGCCGAACTGCGCGACAAGTTCATGATGTTGACGCGCGCCCGCTACGACGCCGAGGCTGCTAAACTGTTCGAGCGCTTGCAGAACCTGGAGGACGAGACGGACGTCGGATGGGTGGGCGCATAGTATGCGGGCTAGAGGGTGTTTACCATGACTGAAGACGTTGCGCCTCAGTGCACCTCGCCCACGAAGTGGGAGAGAGCCTGCCGCGGGCTTGAACCGGGGTCGGCGTGAAGCGCCGGGAGAGGGTGCCTGCGCAGGCAAGTACCGCTGGGTCGCACCCTCTCCCGCGTCGCTGACGCGACTGGACCTCTCCCGCAAGCGGGAGAGGTGTATTTTGCGGCTTGGCGTTTCCAGTCACGGTGAACATGCCCTAATGAGGACATGGCCGCGATCAACATCATCCGGGCTGGCCTTTATGGCGGGCTCGGAAAGACCGCTTGATTCCTGACGGGCCTGAAGCCTACCGCGGCAGGTGGGGGGCGGCCCCCGCTATGGTCATCCCCGCTTTCGCGGGTATGACGAGGAGCAGGGAGCCCCTATTCCGTCTCGGACCAGCTTACGTTGGTGCAAGAGTCGGCTGGCCTGCAAGTTCGTGACGCAGCCACTGGTACCACGCCTCCATGCCTTGGCCGGTCTCCGCCGATACCTGCAACACCTGGATGTCGGAATTGACCTCGCGGGCATGCGCGATGCATCGATCGACGTCAAAACGAACATGCGGCAGCAGATCGATCTTGTTGAGCAGCATCAGCCGGCAGGCGCGGAACATGTGCGGGTATTTGGTGGGTTTGTCCTCGCCCTCGGTCACCGAAAGTATCACCACCTTCGCCCGCTCGCCGAGGTCGAACAGCGCCGGACAGATCAGGTTGCCGACATTCTCGACCAACACCAGCGAACCGGGCCGCGGATTGAGTTGCTGCACACCGCGCGCCAGCATGTCGGCCTCCAGGTGGCAGCCGGTGCCGGTGTTGACCTGGATCACGGCGCAGCCGGTGGCCCGGATCCGTTCGGCGTCGTTGGTGCTGGCCTGATCGCCTTCCACCACGCATATGCTCACCTCGTCGCTCAGCGCGCGGATGGTGCGTTCCAACAGACTGGTCTTGCCGGAGCCCGGCGAGCTCATCAGGTTCAGCGCCAGTACCCCGCGTCCCTCGAACCAGCCCCGATTGCGTTCCGCCAGCACATGGTTCTTGGCCAGAATGTCCTGCTCCAAAGCGATGGTCCGGCCGTGCATGGCGGCATGTACGGCGGCGGCTTGTGCGTGCGAATGCAGGTGGTCGTGGACGTGCGGGTCCGCGTGGTCGTGCGAATGCGGATGTGCATGATCATGACCATGGGTGTGCCCATCGTGCTCATGCGCATGGGCAGGAGCGCCTGGCACCGTGTAGGCGACTTCCTGCGTATCCGAGCAACCGCAAATCGTGCACATCACGCGAGCTCCATTTCCCTGATCTTCAGTTCCTCGCCGGCGACGACGCGAATATTGGCACTGCCGCAGTCGCAGCGCCCGAACGGCTGTGTCATCACCACTTCGCCGTTGCAGTCACGACAGATCGCTCGGCCCGGCGTTTCAATGATCTCCAGCAGCGCGCCCTCGACCACGGTGTTCCTGGCGCAGACGTCGAAACAGAAGCGCACCGCGTCCGGCAGCAACGCGGACAGCTGTCCGATCTCCAGCCGCACGCGCGTCACGCGTTCGCCGCCGGCACGTTCGGCGCAGAACTCCACGATGCCGTTTGCAATACTGAGTTCATGCATCGCAGCTGGTCGCTAACATATCCGCGGCAACTGTTCGCCGACCAGCATGTCGACGATGCGCTCGCCGCCGAATTCCGTGTGCAGCACGACCATTCCGGCCGGGCGTTCGGTCACCTCGCCGATCGCCACCGCACCACTGCCGGCTGGATGCGTGCGCATCGCCGCGAGAACCCGGTCGGCATCGGCCGCCGCGACCACCGCCACCAGCTTGCCCTCGTTCGCCAGGTACAGCGGATCGAGGCCCAGGATTTCGCAGGCCCCTCTGACTTCCTCACGCAGCGGCAGCGCGTCTTCACGGATGCGGATGCCGACGTTGGAGGCCTGCGCAAACTCGTTCAGCACCGTCGCAACGCCGCCGCGCGTCGCGTCGCGAAGGCAGTGGATCGCAGGGCAGGCCGCCAGCATCGCCGCGACCAGTCCGTCCAGCGGCCGGCAGTCGCTGGTCACGTCGGCTTCCAGCGCAAGCTCATTGCGGGCGATCAGGATCGCGGTGCCATGGTCGCCGAGCACGCCGTTGACGATGACGACATCGCCCGGCCGCGCCTGGCTTGCCGAGATCGTCACGCCGTGCGGCACGACGCCGATCCCGGCGGTGTTGACGAACAATTTGTCGGCAGCGCCGCGCTCGACGACCTTGGTGTCCCCGGTCACGATGACAACGCGAGCCTGGTCGGCGACCCGCTTCATGCTTGCGACCACCCGGCGCAGGACATCGACGTCGAGCCCTTCTTCCAGTACCACACTGCATGACAGAAACAGAGGACGCGCGCCGCTCATCGCCAGATCGTTGACGGTGCCTGCCACCGCGAGCGTGCCGATGTCGCCGCCGGGAAAGAACAGCGGATCGACCACGTAGGTGTCGGTGGTGAACGCGAGGCGGTCGCCGTGCCGTGCGAGGTCCGCCAGGGGAATTTGCGCATGATCCTCAAGCGCGCTCAGCAAGGGATTGTCGAAAGCCGCGACGAACACGTCCTCGATCAGGGCGCGCATCGCCCTGCCGCCGCTGCCATGCGACATATTGATGCGCGCATCGTTCAACCTGCCGGCCCGCCGCGGACCAGTGTGCGCCAATACGTTCATGCGCCCTCTCTCGCGTGCGCGATCGGTTCCGGGGCGTCGGTTCGACCGTAGTGGTAGTAGGCCGCGCAGGCGCCCTCGGTGGAGACCATCAACGAGCCGAGTGGCGTGTCCGGCGTACAGGCGGTGCCGAACACCTTGCATTGGCGCGGCTTGATGACGCCTTTCAGCACTTCTCCGCACTGGCACGCCTTGGGATCGGCGATCCTGATGTTGGGCACGCCAAACTTTCGTTCCGCGTCGTACTCGGCGTAGGTCTCGCGCAGTCGGACACCGGAGTGATCGATTGAACCGAGGCCGCGCCACTCGAAGAATTCGCGCAGCTCGTACACTTCGTTGATTGCGGCCAGCGCGCGCGGATTGCCTTGCTCCGGGACCACGCGGCCGTATTGGTTCTCTACCTCGCAGCGGCCCTCGGCGATCTGCTTCAGCACCATCCATAGCGCGTGGAGCACGTCCAATGGCTCGAATCCCGCGATGGCGATCGGCTTGCGGTAATGCCGGGCAACGAAATCGTAAATCGTTGTGCCGATGATCATGCTGACATGGCCGGGACCAAGGAAGCCATCCAAGCGCAGATCGGGCGAATCCAGAATCGCCTTGATGGTTGGGACGATGGTGATGTGGTTACAAAATAGCGAGAAATTCCGAATGCCTTGTCTGCGTGCCTCGATAACGGTCAAGGCGGTGCTCGGCATCGTGGTCTCGAACCCCAGGCCGAAAAAGATCACTTCGCGTTCGGGTTGCTTCCTTGCGATCGCCAGAGCGTCGAGTGGTGAATAGACCATGCGGACATCGGCGCCGTCCGCCTTCGCCTTCAGCAGGCTCTTGCGCGAACCGGGAACGCGCATCGCGTCGCCAAATGTGGTGAAGATCACATCAGACCGTTCGGCCAGCGCCACGCAGTCGTCCACCCGGCCCATCGGCAGGACGCAGACCGGACAGCCCGGCCCATGAACGAACTCCAATTCGTCGGGCAGCATCTGCTGAATGCCGTAGCGGAAGATCGAGTGCGTGTGGCCGCCGCACACCTCCATGATCTGGAGCGGCTGCGTCCGCGTCCTGCTGATGCCGGCGGTGAGCGCGCGGATCTCGCCCAATAGCGCCTTCGCCTTGACCGGGTCACGGAACTCATCGACGTATCTCATCACGCGCCCCCGCTCACCAGGCCGCCGCGGTCGTCGGCCAGCAGCGTATGCACCAGATCCCACAGGATGTGATAGATCGCCACATGCGTCTCCTGGATCCGGTGGATGCTGTCGCTCTCCACCACCAGGCAATGATCGACGTTGTGGCCGCGCGCCATCTTGCCGCCGTCGCTGCCGGCGAAGCCGATCGTCACGACGCCGAGTTCCTTTGCCTTGGCAAACGCCGCCAGCAGGTTCTCGGAATTTCCGCTGGTGGAGAAGCCGACCAGACCGTCGCCAGGGTTGGCCTGCGCGATCAGCTGGCGGACAAAGATGTGGCTGAAGCCGACATCGTTGCCGACCGCCGTCAGCATCGCGACATCGGCGGTCAGGTTGATCGTGGTCAGCGCTGGACGGCCGGCGGTGACAGGATGCAGGAACTCAACAGCGAAATGCGCGGCATCGCAGCTCGAGCCGCCATTGCCCATGCTGAACAGCCGGCCACGTTTGCGATACACCCCGGCGATCGCCTCGGCCGCCGCGACCACGGCCTCGCCGTTCGCAGAGAAGAAGCGTTCCTTGGCCTCGATGCCGTCCCGCGCCTTCTGGCGGACCGACTCGAGCAACGCACCGCGCAGCTTGCCCGCATCCTGTTTGTCGCCACGCAGGAACGGGTACAACGTTTGAAGCGTGCGATCTTCGGTCATTGCGAGGCATCCATCAGGGCGGTGCCAATGCCCGCGCCGCGGCGATCACTGCCTGGCCCAGTGCAAGCCCACCGTCGTTGGCAGGCACAAGCGTATTGGTCAGAACGCGCAGGCCCAGGGCTTCCAATCGGCCGATCAGCTGTTCAAGCAGCACGCGGTTCTGCAACACGCCGCCGGACAGCGCGACGGTCGAAATCGGCTCCCTCTCTGGATGGCGCTGTCGCAACCTGTCGATCATGCGCGCGACCACCATTGCGAGCCCCTTGTGGAACCGCGCGGCGATCACCGGCACTGGCGTGTCCCTCATCAGATCGCTGAGCAGTGCGCGCCACATCGGCAGCGGTTCCACATAGGGAAGGTTGCCTGAAGGCAGTGCAATCGCGAACGGGTAGGCAAGACGCTCAACCTCATGCGCAAGGGTATCCGCATCCACCAGCGCCTCGAACTCCACGGCTGCCTGTCCTTCGTAGTCCGCGCGCTCGCGACATACGCCGGCCGCCGCTGCCACAGCGTCGAACAGGCGGCCGCACGAGCTTGCCAGTGGACTGTTGACGCCGCGCGCGATCATGCCGGCAAGCACTGTATGGGGTTTCGACTGCAGAAACTTGTACAGTGGCGTCGCGGCATAGTCCTCCGTGAGACGCGTCCAGCCCATCTCGGCCATCAGATGCGCGTAGGTGTTGCGCCAAGGTTCGCGGATCGCCTGGGCGCCACCCGGCATGGCGACCGGTTTGAAGGTCGCCAGTCTCCGGCAGTCGCGGTAATCGGCCAGCAGGAATTCGCCGCCCCATAACGTGCCGTCGAGGCCATAACCGAGCCCGTCCAGCGCGACTCCCATCACCGGACCGGCATCCACCGCTACGTCGTTCTCTGCAAGGCAGGCGGCGATATGGGCGTGATGGTGCTGCACCTCGGCAATGTCCAACTGCCGCCGTGCCGCCAGGTCGCGCCCCCACTTGGTGGACAGGTATTCCGGATGACAATCGACCGCGATGATCGCCGGTACGTGCTCGAACAAAATTTGATATTCGTCGATCGAGCGTGTGTAGTCGGCGAAAGTCTTGGCATTCTCCAAATCGCCCATGTGGTGCGACACTATTGCCTGACCGTCGCGCAAAAGGCAGAACGCACCCTTCAGCTCACCACCCATCGCCAGCACCGGCGGTGCGTCGGCAAATCCATCCGGTAATTCCAAAGGGGCCGGGGCGTAGCCGCGCGCGCGCCGTATGATGCGAGGCTTGCCGCCAATGATCCTGACGATGGAATCATCGACCCGGCGCGCGATATCACGGTCATGCAACAAAAAGTAGTCGGCGATGCCGCCCAGGGTCCGGTGCGCCTCCTCGTTATCGATGCATTGCGGTTCGTCGGACAGATTTCCACTGGTCAGCACGATGGGCCGGTCGATCCGCCGCAGCATCAAATGGTGCAGCGGCGTGTTCGGCAGCATGACGCCGAACGTGCCGACACCCGGTGCAACATTCTCGGCAATAAGCCGAACTCCCGCCATCACGCGCCGCGACGATGACAATCGGCGCGGCGGCGCTGCACAGGACGGCCGCCTCCCGTTCGGTGATGCCGAAGAAGGCCCGAGCGACATCCAGATCGCGCACCATCATGGCGAGCGGCTTGCGTGCGCGCCGCTTGCGTTTCCTCAGGCGTGCTACGGCCGCCGCGTCGGTCGCGTCGCAGGCGAGTTGAAATCCCCCGAGACCCTTGATCGCAAGGATGTGTCCACGCATCAGCAGCGTTGCCGCAGCGTCGATGTCGTCGGGTGAGACGATGGCATCCCTGACGAATGAACCTCCATCGCTGCATTCGAGCCAGGCGTGCGGGCCGCAGACATGGCAGGCGATCGGCTGCGCGTGGAACCGTCGGTCGTTCGGCGCCTGGTATTCACCGGCGCACGCGGGACACAGGTGAAACAGCCGCATCGTGGTGGCTCGCCGATCGTACGGAATTCCCTCGATGATCGACAGGCGCGGACCACAATGGGTGCAGTTGGTGAACGGGTAGCGGTAGCGCCGTTCGCCGGCGTCGAACACTTCGGCGCGGCATTGCGGACAGGTTGCGGCGTCGGGCACCACGCCGGTGCGCGGCCGGGTCGCAACGCTGTCAGCGATTCGAAAAGCGGTATCCTCCGATGCCGGCAGGCTCGGCGCACGTTCGATCCGGTCGATCCGGGCCAGCGGCGGAGCTTCGCGCACAAGGCTGTCAACAAAGCAGGCGATCGCCGAAGCGGAGCCGCGCGCCCTGATGCTGACGCCGTCGCCGTCGTTGCTGACCCAACCGCACAGGCCATAGCGGCGCGCCAGGCGCCACACGTTCGGACGGAAGCCGACGCCCTGCACCAGTCCCCGGACACGGATCAACTCGGCCATGTCGCCATCGTCGGCCAGACAAGCCGACCGGAAATGGTCGTCAACCACCCGGTCGTGTTCATCCAAACAGCCTGCGATCTGGCCCTGCACGGGCTGCTCGGCTTCGATCACGAGAACAGTCCCGATACGATGGACATCAGGCTTACATATCGCGGACCCGATTGGCAACCCATTGCCACCGCGACGTCCGACACCGCCGCGTGTGACTCAACTCACAGCGCAATCTACGCCCGTGAGATATGAACAAATGGTTTCTGGCGCTTCACGAGGACCTGACATGACAGGCAGACAAAGCTTCATCCAAATCGCAATGCTTGGACTGATCCTTGGCCTTCCGCCCTGTGCCGTACGTGCCGAGGATGCTGCCGACCAGCCGCTTGCCACCATCCCGAGCGACACGCCGGGCGTCCATATCGACATTCTCAGCATCAAGCGCTCCGAGGGGAACATGCTGACGCTGCGCGCCGCATTCGTGAATGGCTCCGGTGCGCCTGTGAAGGACAGCGTGTTTCCCGGAATGAACGGGAGCGGATGGCGCGTTTCGCTTTTGGATTACCAGGCGAAGAAGAAATATGGCGTGATCGAATTTGACGACGGTTCGTGCCTCTGCACAACCAACCTGATCTATAACGCTGATTTCGAACCGGGTCGGAAGGTCTTGTGGGCAAAGTTCTGGGCGCCACCGGAGTCCGTGCAGAAGCTGACTGTCCTCGCAGGCAGTGGCGAACCGGTCGAGGGCATTCCGATCACGCGCTGAGCGGCCTCGCAGCAGCGCCGACGCCGGTGCGCGGCTGCAGGTCTGGGAGGGGACGATCCCCTCCCAAATCGCATCAATCCACGATCGCCTGGTACACCAGCCCTCGGAACGCGAACCTGTAATACAACCGCTGTCCCGGCGCCTGGATCAGCATGATCGGGACAAGCTTCTCCTTCGGGTCGACCCAGAATGCGGTGCCCGCCGCCCCGCCCCAATTGAATTCCCCGACGCTGCCAGGATAGCCGGCCATGCCGGGCTGGGTCCGCACAGCCACCGTCAGCCCGAACCCATAGCCCGGACCCG
This sequence comes from uncultured Alphaproteobacteria bacterium, assembly GCA_963780095.1. Taxonomy (GTDB): domain Bacteria; phylum Pseudomonadota; class Alphaproteobacteria; order Acetobacterales; family Acetobacteraceae; genus JAMXLO01. The sequence continues at coordinate 365,149 of CAWABH010000030.1, read as the reverse complement.
GCGCGAAGTTCGGCCCCTGCGACAGGGCCGGACCCAGATGGTCGGATGCCATGAGTTCGATCGTCTTGCGCGACAGCAGACGCACGCCGTTGCCTTCGCCGCCGTTGGCCAGCATCAGCGCAAATCGCATGTAGTCGGACGCGGTCGATAGCAACCCCTCGCCGCCACCGAGGAAGATGCGCTGCTGGGTCACGTCGGTCAGCTTTGCGGTCTCTCCGGTATCGGGATCGGGTCCCGGCTGCGCGACACGGTCGAGCTTGTCCTTCGGCACATTGAAGAACGTGTCGGTCATGCCGAGCGGCTTGAAGATCCGCTCCTCCATGAACGCGTCCGCGCGCTGGCCGGAGACCACCTCCACCAGCGCCAGGAGCACGTCGATCGAGCGGCCATATTCCCAACTCGTCCCGGGCTGGAACATCAGCGGCAGCTTGCCCAGTTCCTCCACCATCTGCTGGTCGGTCATCCGCGCGGACAGCGGCTTGCTGTCGGTTCCGGCCAACTGGATGCCGATCCCCGCCTTCGTCATCGCCTGTTCGGCCGCCGAACTGCCGGCGCCGTAAGTGATGCCGGAGGTGTGGCGCATCAGATCCTGGATGGTTATCTCGCGGTTGGCGGGAACCGTGGAGGTGACCTTCCGGCCTTGTGCATCGACGGTTTCAACCATCACCTTGGGGCTCTTTAGCGCCGGCAGGTACTTCGAGACCGGGTCGGTCAGCCGGATCTTGCCGTCTTCCACAAGCATCAGAACGGCGACACCGGTGATCGGCTTGGTCATCGAATAGATGCGAAAGATGCTATCCTTCTGCATCGGCGCGCCGGTCGCGGGGTCACGCACGCCGAACGCCTCGTGATAGACCACCTTCCCATTGCGCGCGAGAATGATCACCGCGCCGGGAATGCGCTTGGCATCGGTGTCGGCTTTGAAGAAGCTGGTGATCCGATCGAGCCTTCCGATACCGACGTCGGCCGGCGCAGCGGTGGGCAGGTCGGCGGCAAATACCGCGGACGCCAGCAACAGCCACGCGGCGGCAGCGAAAAGAATTCGTCTCAAGGTTGTTTCTCCCGTTATCGGTTGTTTGGTCGAGGCCGCGCGCCGCTGATTGACCGGCTGGACGATCGATGATGTCCTCCCGACCTTCGCACCGGCAGCATGCACGTCAAGGTCCCGATGATCGACATTCGCAGAATAGAAACGGCGCCCGGCATGGTGTTCGACGCGTCGGTCGGCGGCGCCGATGCTGCGCCTCTTGTCCTCATGCTGCACGGGTTCGGCGTTTCACGGTATCTGTGGAACGCGCAGGTGCTCGCGCTGGCGCAGGCCGGGTTCTTTGCGGCGGCACCAAATCAACGCGGATATGCTGTCGATGCGCGACCGGATCCGAGCGATCATGCAAATTACCGGGTCGATCGTCTGATCGGCGACGCACTCGACATCGTCGCGGCGCTCGGTCACGGCGACCGGCGCTTCCACCTCGTCGGTCACGACTGGGGTGCCAGCCTTGCGTGGCAGATTGCCGATCAGCATCCCGAGCGACTTGGCTCACTGACGATCCTGTCGCGTCCGCACCCGCTGTCCTTCACTCGCGCGCTGAACCTGCCTGACGGCGAGCAGGCGCGGCGCTCGCAGCATCACACGGCATTCCTCGATCCCGGCGCAGGGCCGAACATTCTGGCCGACGACGCCCAATGGCTGCGGACGCGATTGGCTGCCAACGGCGTGCCGCCCGCGGCGATCGAGGCGCATCTCTCGGTCATAGGCAATCCGCCGGCCATGGAAGCGGCGCTGGCATGGTATCGAGCGCGCGGTGTACGTCACCAGCCGCTCGGTCCGATATCGGTGCCAACTTTGTACATTTGGGGTGACGCCGATGACACCGTCGGGCGGGTAGCAGCCGAGGGGACCGGCGAGTTCATCGCCGCACCATACCGGTTCGAAGCTCTGCCCGGTGTCGGACATTATGCCGCGGACCAGGTCCCCGAGCGGGTCAACGCGTTGCTGCTGGAGCATCTCGCACACCATCCGGTCTGACAGGTTCGCCATTGGGACCGGAACGCGGGCACAGGCTGCCGATGTGCAACGGAGCATGGCCCCCGGTATGCTCGCGTCATGGGCCTTGGTCTCGAAATCCTTGTCGTCCTGCTGCTGATCGCGCTGAACGGACTGTTCTCGATGAGCGAGCTCGCGCTGGTGTCGGCGCGCCGCGCGCGGCTTGCGGTGCTCGAGCGCAAGGGTGTCGCCGGCGCTGCGCTGGCACGCCGCCTGGCCGAGGATCCTCAGCTCTTTCTCCCTACCGTTCAGGTTGGGATCACGTTGGTGGCCGTACTGACCGGCGTGTTCGGCGGCGCGCGGATTGCGGTGCATGTGCAGGACTGGCTCGCCAGCATCCCTGTGCTGGAGCCGGTGGCGGAAATGCTGTCGCTTGGGTTGGTCGTGGTTGTGACGACCTACCTCACGATGGTCTTGGGCGAGCTGGTCCCGAAGCACCTCGCATTGCGCCGGCCCGAGCATATCTCGGCACGGGTCGCTCCAGCGATCGCCTGGGTTGCACGGGCGAGCGCACCCGTCGTGTGGCTGCTCGACAGATCGTCTGCGGCGGTGCTGCGCCTGTTCGGCCTGCACCGCGCGGCGAGGCAGACGGTGACGGAGGAGGAGCTGAAGGCGCTGCTGGCGGAGGGCACGCAAGCCGGCGTGCTGGAGACCGAGGAGCGCGACATGATCGAGCGCCTGCTGCGCCTGGCCGACAAGCCGGTGCGGGCGATCATGACGCCACGGACGGAGATCGACTGGATCGACCGGACCGATTCACCCAAGGAGATCGCAGCGGCGCTGAAGGCCACGCCGCATTCGCGCTTCGTGGTGTGCGACGGCTCGGTGGACAATGTGGTTGGCGTGGTGCAGGCGAAGGACATCCTGGACCGCATCCTCGGCGGCGGGGAACTTTCGCTGGCCGCGGCCTTGCGCCAGCCGATGGTGGTCCCCGACACGGTGACGGCGCTGGACACCCTGGAGCGACTGAAGTCGGATCCCCTCGGGATCGCCCTGGTAATGGACGAGTACGGCAGTTTCGAGGGCGTGGTGACCGCGGCTGACGTGCTTGAGGCGATTGTCGGGGATCCGACCGATGCCGAGACCCAGGCGGGTGGCGAGGCAGGCGAGGCGGAGGGCGCATTGGTAATGGACGGCATGATGCCGGTCGATGAACTGAAGTCACGCCTGTCCTTGCCCGACCTGCCCGCTGAGGGCAGCTATCACACGCTTGCCGGACTGTTGCTGGCACTGTTGCGTCGGGTGCCCAGGGTGGGGGATCGGATCGTGTTCGCCGGCTGGCGGTTCGAGGTGCTGGAAATGGACGGGCGTCGGGTCGACAAGGTGCGAGCCAGCCGCGAGTTGGCGGCGGAAGCCTAGGTGCGGAGCGTCACAATTCGCCAATGCGCCGTCCTGGTGGGCGGCCTCGGCTCGCGGCTCGGCGCGCTGACGGCGAACACGCCGAAACCGATCCTGCCCTGCGGCGACCGGCCTTTCCTGGCGTGGCTGTTGCGCGAGTTCGTCCGCTTCGGCGTCCAGGAATTCCTGTTGCTGACCGGGCACATGTCCGCCGAGATGGAGGCCAGCGTGCACGCATTGGCGGCTCTGCTGCCGCGCCAGGTGGGCATTGTGGTTTCCGAGGAACCGGTGCGTGCCGGAACCGGCGGTGCCGTATTTCATGCGCGCGAGCGGCTGGACCGACGGTTCCTGCTGTGCAACGGCGATTTGCTGTTCGACTTCAACCTCGCCGCGTTGCTGTCGGCCGCCGCCGAGGATGAGCCAGACGTCGTGGGGCGGATGGTGCTGCGCCGGCTGGACGATGCGTCGCGCTATGGCGTCGTCGTGCTGGACGGCGCCCGGGTGAGCGCGTTCCGGGAGCGGCCGTTGTCCAGCACGCCGGGGATGATCAACGCCGGCATCTATCTGTTCGACCGCTGTCTGGTCGACGAACTTGCGCCGACCTGTTCGCTGGAAGCCGACATCATGCCGCGTCTTGCCGCGCGGGGCGCGCTGCGGGGCACTGTCGGCGGGGGATATTTCCGCGACATCGGTGTCCCGGAGGATTTCGCTCGCGCCCAGCAGGAGATTCCGCGCGTGCTGCACCGGCGTGCGCTGTTTCTTGACCGCGACGGGGTGGTCAATGTCGATCATGGCTGGGTCGGCACGCGCGATCGCTTCGAGTGGAGTCCGGGTGCGCGCGAGGCGATCCGCGCGGCGACCGAGGCGGGATGGCATGTGTTCGTCGTCACCAACCAGTCAGGCGTGGCGCGTGGGCATTACGACGAAGCGGCGGTGGCCGCGCTGCATGCGTGGATGACCGACGAGGTGCGCCGCGCCGGCGGCACGATCGACGACATCCGCTATTGCCCGTTCCACGAGGATGCCGTCGTGCCGGCCTATCGCCGCGCCAGCGACTGGCGCAAGCCCGCACCCGGCATGCTGCTGGACCTGATGCGCGCATGGGAACTGGATCCGGCGCGGTGCGTGCTGATCGGCGACCAGCCGAGCGACATGGCCGCGGCGGTGGCGGCGGGGATCAGGGCGGAACGATATGAGGGCGGCGATCTGGCCGAATTCGTGCGCCCGATTCTTGGGTCCGTGGATCAGTCCCCATAGGCTCAGGACGAGGAAGTGCGCGCGAAATATCGCAAAATATACTCCCCCTCCCCTTGCGGGAGGGGGTTGGGGGGAGGGGACGCAGCCGCACGGTATCGGCGCATTGAGTGATGAGAGACCCCTCCCCCAACCCCCTCCCGCAAGGGGAGGGGAGACTCTTTATTTGTCCAGCGTCACCCGTAACCTGTTGCCTATCCGGCTCACCCGCCCGACGACTTCTCCGTCGCAGCGGGCGCCGGAGCCGTCGCGGCCGGCGTCGCGTGTGGCGCCGGTGTCTTGTCGATCGCACCGGTCATCGGAATGAAGAACACCCCCATATCGCGCTTCGAGTGGATCTTGCCCTCTGCATCCTTTGTATAGACATACAGAACCTGCCCGCGCTTGAACGGCTGGCCGATCGGGATCACCAGCCGCCCGCCGGGCTTCATCTGCTTGAACAGATCGGGCGGCGCGTACTGCGCGGCGCAGGTCACGATGATGATGTCGAAGCCGCCCTGCACCTCGGGCCAGCCGTAATACCCGTCCCCCACCCGCGTGCGCACGTTGTCGTAGCCGAGCGGCGCGAAGATCTTGCTCACCGCCTTGCCCAGCGGCTCGATGATCTCCACCGAATAGGCCTGCTTGACGATGCGCGACAGCAGCGCGCTCTGGAAGCCGCTGCCGGTGCCAATCTCCAGCGTCACGTCCGTGGGCGACGGCTTGCAGACCTGCGTCATGTAGGCCTGCCCGAGATAGTCCGACAGCGCCGACCCATAGCCCAGGCCCCACGGCTTCGGGGTGTCCTCATAGGCATCGCCGGGCGTGGCCCGATGCTCGGAATACAGGTAGTGGAAATACTCGCGCGGCACGGCCTGGAAAGCCGCCATCACGGCCGGATCGGCCGCACCCAGGCGCTCCTTCAGATACTCATCGATCCGCTTCAGCGCCATCGGCTTGCGCTTCTGGATGGCGTCGAACTGCGCCTCGGTGAGACTGGCTGGCCGGCCAGAGGCCGTCATGGCCGTCTCGAACGCGGCTCTTGTCCAGGGCGGGGTGGCGCGCCCCGGTCGCGCCAGGCAAAGCGCACCGGCGGCGGAAATCACTCCGCGGCGCGTGATCGGACCGAAAACAGTTGCCACGCGCGGCTCTTCCTCGCTGCTGGAAACGACACCAGCGCGATCACATACAACACCGCGGCGCCCAGCAGAACCCGGCTGAACCCGGCTTCTCGTGCTATCAGGTTGGCAAGTGGCGTCGCCACCACGGAGAAGGCGCCATTCAACCCCCAGGCCCAGGGCAGCAACCCACCGGAGCCTGCACGCGCGAGGCCGAGCGGAAACGGCAGACCGAGTGCCAGCGATACCGGCGCCAGCACCGCCAGAACCAGCGCCGCCCGCGCCAGCCAGGGCAGGTCAAGCGTCGCCAGGATTGCCGGCTGCAGCCCGAACAGCACCACGGCGGACCAGACCAGGACCACAAGGCAGGCCATAGCGACACCGCGACGCGGCGAAGCCGTCATGCGGTCGGCTGTCATGCTGCCGAGGCCGGAGAACACCAGCATGCCGGTCAGGACCACGGCGAAGCCGGAGGTGCGATCGTTCAGCCACAGGCTGGCTTTCTCGATCAGGAAGATCTCGATGAACAGGAAACCGAGGCCCAGCGCCGGGAAATATACGATCGGACGCACCAGACCGGTCGCCGGCAGACGCAGCCGGCGCGGCGCGACCAGAGGCACCAGCAGTACCAGCAGGGCGAACACTGCCGCCTGCGCCAGCACCGCCAGGTTGACCAGCGCGCCGACCTCCGCCTGGGGCAAAATCTCGATTCGCTTCAGTATTGTTCCAAGCTGATCCAGGCGCAGCACGGCATAGAAGAACGGCCGGTCCAGCGTGACAGGTGTCAGGTTGAAGGCCGAACTCGACGGAGCAGCTCCCCCGCCCAGCACGGCCCCGGCCTCGTCCGCGATCGAGTCCTCGGGGCCGTCCGAAGTCACCTCGCCGCTCGAGAAGGACACCGCCGGCAGGTCGTTGTAGATGCCGGCACGCGCGGCTTCGACGTCGATGCCCGGATACCACGACACGTCGAACGAACGCTCGTCGCTGAACTTCCGCAGGCTCGCGATCCGGGTTGCGTCCCACGGCCGGTTGGACAGCAGGATGCGCACGCCCCAGGCTGACCGATAGACGACCGTATGGGCCGGCGGATCGCCGATGCCCGCCTCCAGCAATGCGGCCCTTGCGGTCGCCAGCATGCGCAGTGCGTAAACCGGAAAATCGCGGATCGAAACCGGAATGGACACGATCCCCCCGGGCGAAAGTGCGCGCAGATAACCGGCCATTGCCTGGACGCTGAGCGCCGTTGCATTCGCGTCGGCTGTATCGAGGAAGTCGGCTGACAGATCGATCACGTCATACGCGCCGCCAAGCCGGGTCGCCGCAATGGGTCCTTCACCGGCGAGGCTCACGCGCGGATCACCAGCCCAGGCTGGCGACGGCCCCAGCCCCTGCTGTAACGCCCGCAAAAGGACCGGCTCCGGTTCCAGCACGTGCACTCGTGACGCACCGAGCGCCAGGACCTCCGCGGGGCGAAAACCGCCCGAAGCGCCGGCTAGCAATACGCTCGCATGCGGGATCAGTCGGTAAGGCAGTGCGTCCAGTGCGGCAGCGGCATAGCCGACATCGAGCGGCCCGGGCCTGGGAAGTGCCGCGATCCGGTTGCCGTCGCGATACAGGCCGAAGGTCTGCGGCGGTCCCGGCACACCCAGCATGCCGGCGTTGTTGGAGATGTCGGTGTCGACCCGTTCGGTGAAGTCGTCCAACAGCAGGTAGTCACCGCGCGGCGCCCGTATGCTCGCCACCTCGTGGGCATTGGGCGTATGCAGCGGCGCATAGATCGCCTTGAAGTCGTTGAATTGCGCCTGATTATCGAGCATCAGCAGCGCCTCGGCGCCGAGCAACGCCACGCCGGCGGCCGCCGCACCCGTCCAGCGCCAGCGGCCCGCGACGAACCACGCACTCGCCGCCAGCGGGACAAGCAGCAGCGGCACCAGGAAGAAGGCGTGCACCACGAACATCGCCGCCAGCACGACGCCCGCGCCGACGCCCGCACCGGTGAGGTCGAACGCGTAAACCACGCCGATGCGATCGGCATTCAGCACGAAGCTCAGGCTGACGAACACGCCGGCCAGGAAGAAGAACGGCAACAGGCAGGCGTAATATGCGGCAATGTTCCAGATCTGCGGCACCCAGGTCGCCGGGTTCTGCAATTGCAGCGGGTTGAACGGATTTGTCGTGGTGAAGTGGAACCCGATCGCGGCGGAAGCGACGAGCAGAGCGGGCAGCCCGGCCAGCAGCACATCGCCGTTGCGCGCGAAGGCGTCACGGAACAGCGCCAGGATCACCCCGCTCAGCGCGAACCCGACCATGACGATGGAAATGACCCAGTAGCCATACTCGGACCACTTGGCGACTGCGAAATAGCGGGTGAGCGCCGTTTCGTACCCCACCGCCGCCAGCGACACGAGGAACAGTGACACCAGGCCCGCGGGCATTGCCGCAAGACGCAACCTCACGGCCAGACGGTCCGGGCCAGGAAACCCGCCAGCAGCGCGTTGAAGCGGGCAGCGTCATCGACGAAAAGCGCGTGGCCCACGTCGTTGAATACCGCGACCTGGGTCCCTGGCCGGTTGTGCGCCAGGTTCGCCGCCTGCTCGGACAGCCAGCCCGGCCGCACGATGTACAGCACCGGCTTGTCGGTGGAATACAGCGCCTCGCGCCAATAGGTGCGTGGGAACGGGTAGTTCAGAAGCGCCCTGCTGGCCCGCTCCGGTGTATGCAGCGTCGCCTCCGTCAGCCGGTCCAGATAGGCATCGCTCTGCCTGCTGTGGAACATGCCTGTCACGAAGCGATGCATCGCCACATCCCGTGGCAGCACCGGCACGACGTGATGCCTCGGCGTGGGCGGCGGCGGCGGTTCCTCGCCTACCGAATTGTCCACCAGCACAAGACCGGCCACTTCCAGATCGCCATGGCTGCGCACGAAGGCGAGCGTGTCGAGCACACCCAACGACCAGCCCACCAGAAGGGCCGGCACGGGTGCGAGGTTCGAGATCAGCTCCGCGATATCCTGCCCACGTCGCCCTGGCTCATAGCCGGATGGCGGCGCATCCGAATCACCCTGGCCGCGCGGATCGAACGCCACGACGTGATAGTGTCGCGCGAAGACCTGGATCTGCGGCCCCCAGATCCACGCCGGCATGGTCCAGCCCGGCACAAAGACGATCGTATGACCGCCAGACGGCCCTGCCTCCAGGTAGTGCAGCCGCACCCCGTCGCTGGTCACGAAGAAACGGCTCTGTGCCGCGGACTCGCTCTCCGCTGCCACCGAATGTCCCAGCAGCGACGAAAGCAGGAGAGCCGCGATCAGGCCTGTGCAGCGCATGAAGCCAGAACACCGACTTGCACCGCGCCGTGTCAATGCCCGAGGCAGCAGGCATCACCTGACGTCCGTCAGCCGATTCAGTTCGGCTGGCCGGCGCAGGACGATGAAGCCGTCTTCGAGGTCCACCACTTTGTGTTCCCGCCATGCGCGCAGCTGCTTGTTCACGCTTTCGCGCGTTGCCGCGACGAGATTGCTGAGATCGCGCTGCGACAGCTTCAGGTCGATTCGGGTGCCCCCCGGGCCTGGCCTGCCGTAATCCTCCGCAAGCTTCAGCAGCACGCGTGCAAGGCGAACCGGGAGATCGAATAGCGCGATCTCCTCCAGCGCCATACTGGTGCGCCGCAGCCGACTGCACAGCACCGAGAGCAGACGCAGGAACAGATCCTCGTTCTGCCGCAGAAAGGGCAGGAAGTGGCGCCGTTCCACCACCAGCAACAGCGTGTCCTCGATTGCCGTTGCATCGGCGCTGCGTGGCTGGCCGTCCAGCAGCGCGATCTCGCCGAATATCTCGCCGGGACTGATGACGTTCAGTGTCACTTCCTTGCCGTCGCCGGAGACGGAACTGATGCGCACGCGGCCGTGCAGCACCGCCATCAGCGCCGATCCGCTGTCACCGCGCTGGAAGATCATCTGGCCACGGCGAACACGCCGCTCGGAGGCAAAATTCAGGATGCCGTCCAGTTCTGTCGGCTGCATGGCCTCAAATAGCGGGCTGACCATCAGGGCAGCACGTTTCGCATCGCGATCAAGCCTCGCCACAGCCGTCTCCCGGTCCCGTTGCCCCGCCCCGCGGTTGGTTCCGCGACAGGCGATTTCCGGGGGCAGTATGCCCGCCTTGCGAGAGACGTGGTATCCCGGCCGGTAATTTTGGAAGGAGAGCTCATGCCGGCACACGATGAAGCTGAGCGCTATGCCATGTCGCACGAGACGCCGTGGCCACGGGACCTGCGCGCGCATCTCGAGTCAGGCTTCTTCGAGCCGCCACCGCACAACGAGATTCTTGGCCCGATTCGTCCGCGCGGCGGGCCGAACGGACTGATCATGCGCAATGGAGACGTGGTCGCGCGCTGGGGCAACACGCGGCAGGTCGATTTCACCTTCTCGGTCGCCAAGAGTTATCTCAGCCTGCTCGCGGGCATAGCCGTGGGCGATGGGCTGATACCCGAGATCGACGAACCTGTCGGGCGCACCGTGCACGACGGCGGGTTCGACGGGCCGCACAACGGCGCCATCACCTGGCGCCATCTGCTGCAGCAGACCTCCGAATGGGAGGGCTCGTTGTTCGGCAAGCCGGACATCATCGATCGCAACCGCAATCTCGCGGTGGAGGGCAAGGGCCGCAAAGGCGATGCGCGGCCGTTGCAGGCGCCCGGCAGCTTCTGGGAGTACAACGACGTGCGGGTGAACCGGCTGGCCCTGGCCCTGCTGCGCCGTTTCCGCCGGCCACTGCCCGAGGTGTTCGCCGAACGCATCATGGGTCCGATCGGCGCATCGAGCGAGTGGAGCTGGCATGGCTATCGGACGTCGAGGGTGGAGATCGGCGGGCGGATGATCTGCTCGGTTTCCGGCGGCAGTCACTGGGGCGGTGGCGTCGCGATCCATGCCGAGGACCAGGCGCGCATCGGCCAGCTGATGCTGCATCGGGGTGTGTGGGAAGGCCGACGCCTGCTGCCGGAGGTTTGGATCACGGAATCACTGACGCCGTGCATGCTCAATCCGAACTATGGATTGTTGTGGTGGCTGAACACCGGCGGACGGCGTTATCCCAGTGCGACCGAGGTGAGCTGCTTCGCGTCCGGTGCCGGCGGCAACGTCACCTGGATCGATCCGGCGCACGATCTGGTAGCGGTGATGCGCTGGATGGACCCCTCGGCGGTCAGCGGGTTCATCGGGATCGTGATGCGGGCGATGGCTACGACCGGGTAGGCAACGTTTGCTGGACTGCCAAAGGCCCCCTGCATTAAGGTCGAGTGTAGCGGAGCATGGGCCCTCCGCCACGAATTCCTACTTACCGCTGGAGAATACGTCAGTTTTTTCACGCAACTGAGCGTGTTAGGTTGTCAACGTGGACCAGTCGTGCGGAGCGCAATGAATACCACGCAGACCGAGTACCGGACGTTCGCCATTCTGGTCGCTGATGTGGTCGGATTCAGCCGCCTGATGGCGGCGGACGAACGTGGCACGCACGCGCGACTCATGCGCCTGCGCACGCTGGTGCTTGAGCCGCGCATTGCTGCCTATCGCGGCACCCTGATCAAGCACACGGGCGACGGATTCCTGGCAATTTTCGAGGACACGGGTTCGGCAATCGCCTGCGCAATGGAAATGCAGCGCGCCATTGCCGCGGCCGAAACGGAAGAAGCGCCGACCCAGCGTATCAGCATGCGCATGGGGCTGAACGTCGGCGACGTCATCGTCGAAGGCAACGACATTTACGGTGATGCGGTAAACATCGCTGCCCGCCTGCAAACCTACGCCGAGCCCGGCGGCATCGCAGTGACCAGCAGCGTGGCGGAACAGATCGGCGGCGATCCGTTGATCCGCACTGTGGATCTCGGCGACCTCTATCTGCACAACATGGCCCGCCCGGTGCGCATGTTCACCTTGCACGTGGAGGGCACGGAAGCCAGGCTGGTCGGCAACTCGGCGTTGGGCGCGGACGACCGGCCGTCGATCGCGGTGCTGCCGTTTCGGCAGAATCAGACGGACCCGGAAGAGGCGTACTTCGCCGACGGCATCGTCGATGACATCATCTACGCTCTCGCCGGCCTGAAGGAGCTGTTCGTGGTCTCACGCGGCTCCACGCTCGGCTATAGCGGGGAGGCAATCGATACGCGGGCTGTCGGCCGGGCGTTGGGGGTGCGCTATGTACCTCTACGGCTCGGTCCGGCGCGATGCCGGGCGGCTGCGAATCGGCACCGAACTGAGCGACACCGAGACCGGCGCCATCATCCGGTCCGACAAGTACGAGGGCGAGCTCGGCGACCTTTTCGCCCTGCAGGATCGCATTTCGGCGAGTGTCGTCGGCACGATCGCTCCGCATGTGCTCGAGCGCGAGTTGCTGCGGGCGCAGCGCAAGCACCCACGCAACATGACCGCCTACGACTTCCTGCTCCAGGCACTGGATCAGCTTTACCGAATGAGTGATGAATCCCATGCCCGCGCGCGCGGCCTGCTGCAGCAGGCGATGACGCACGACCCGTTCTATGGGCCGGCGTATTCCTACGCCGCCTACTGGTATGTGTTCCATGTCGGCGAGGGCCGCTCGACCAATCGGGAGGCCGATGCTCTGGAGGGCGCGCGACTCGCCGAAACGGCGATTCGATTGAACGAGAACGACCCGCTGGCACTGGCGATCTACGGCCATGTGCAGGCGTTCCTGTTGCATGATCTGCAGCGTGCGATGCTGTTCCTCGATCGCGCGATCGCGGCGGGGCCAAGCTCGGGGGTTGCATGGTCGATGAGCAGCGCCACGTGTGGTTACCTTGGCAACGGTCCGCTGGCGGTGGAGCGGGCCGAGCGAGGGATACGGCTGGCGCCGCAGGACGCCCATCGGTTCTGGCAGGAGGCGATGCTGGCCCAGGCTCATTACGTCAACGGCAACTACGAGGAGGCGGCGATCTGGGCGCGCCGCGCGGTCGGGCGCAACGGAGCGGTCGTGTTCAGCCTGCGCACTTTGATCACGAGCCTCGTGGCGCTCGGGAAGACCGACGAGGCGCTCGCCGCCGCACAGCAGCTGATGCGCGTGCAGCCCGGCTTTCGGATGAGCAGCTACGAGAAGTCGTGCCCGTTCCAGGGCGAGGTGCTGTCTGTCTGGCTCGCCCGGCTGCGCGCGGCAGGGCTGCCGGAATGAACCGCGGCACCAGAAAATTGATTGTCGAAGTGTGAATTGACGCACACACGATTCTATCCGAACGGTCCAATCGGACTGACGCGCGACACTGCCGAACTTGCGCCAATGGACAGGAAGCGGGGACGAGATCATGGGCGGGAACACGGGGAACACCGGCAACACGGGGAATACGGGCAACACCGGCAACACGGGAAACACGGGCAACACGGCGGGATCGGGCGGAAGCATGTTCTTCGCCGACCGTGTCGATCTTCCATTCATCACCGTCGACGATTTGGATTCGAAGATATTCGTTACCCAGGCGTCCTACGCTGATCGCAAATGGGACCCGTTCTGGAAGGCATGGCTGGTTCTGGCTGACTTCACCTCCTATCAGGATGGAAGCGGGAACCCGGGATGGAAGAATGCCAAGCCGATTGACTTATCCACCCATTTGATCACGTGGCACGACGGCACCGTCGACAAACAACTGACGATCGCGGAGCCGACCACAGCGAGTGCGGCGCTCTTCGGGAACTTTTCAGCCACACCGCTCACCAATGACCAGGTGCGCGACGAACTCCACTACCTGGCGCGAGCAGCGCGCGACGAGCGGACGGACGCGCTGGGCGAGATCGTCGGGCAGAGCTCCGAATTCCTCACCTATTTCATGGAGCTCATGTCGATCACACCGACGTCGCATCCCAATACGGTGCGACTGATGAACATCGGCAGCCTGATCGCCCTGTATACCTGCCTCTATTGGAAGGGATTCTATACCCGCGTCCGACCGTCGCAGCTGATGCCGGCGTTGATGCCGCCGATTTCTATTCCTGGGCATGCCTCGTTCCCGAGCGGACATGCCACGCAGTCATGGCTGGTCTCATTGTGCATGCAACAAGCGCTGCCCGGCTTCCAATTGAAGACCTCCTCCAAGCTTCCCGACGACCCCCAACCGGGCTCGTTGTGCGAGGCACTGACGCCAGGCCTAAGGCAACTGGCCAGGCGAATAGCGCGGAATCGTGAGATCGCCGGGCTGCATTATCCAACCAACTCCGTGGGAGGGCGAAGACTGGCAGACCAGGTGTTCTCCAAGATACTGTCCGACGATACCAGCGCCACTCCCCCTGTCAAAAGCTATAAGGACGCGTTGACTGCCGCGCGGTCGGAATGGATTATCACCAATCCGCCAACGCTGTAACAGGCGGAGTCCGGCCTGTGCGGGTCATGAATTTTCGGAGATGAGTCGGATATGCAACGCAGAACCTTCCTGCAAGGCGCCGCGGCAACCTTCGTCGCAACGCCGCTGGGCGTGGCGCTTGCGCAGGGTCAAAACCCGCCGCGGGGCGATACCCCTCGAGGACCGACAATCATCTACAATAGACAATTCGAGAGACTCAGAGCCGCCAAGATCAACCCGTTCGATGCGTCTGAGGATCAGTTGCGTGAATTTGATCTGCCGCGACCGCCGCTTCAGTCCTCACCGGTATATTCCCTTTGGCGCGATACGTTCGAGGGGCGAGAGCTGATCTACGAGGATGCGCCGAGCCTGACGATTGAGGTCGAGAATCAAACGAACCCGCGGTTTCAGCAGGCGCAGGTGCCGCTTGCCACGCGGTATGAAACCAGTCGCAATTGGTCAGGTTCCTACGTCCAGCCACGAGACGGCAACATGCTTCTGGACGTTGCTGGTGTCTGGAGGATACCCAAGATCGGGACGCATGGGGGATTGTCGGGAGTATCGCCTCCCACTTGCAGCATCTGGGTCGGTCTGGATGGTCAGAGACTGTACATCAATTCATCCTTGCCGCAGATCGGCACGTGGCAGCAAATCGATGCAGGCGGCACCCTGACATATTTCGCATGGTACCAATGGTGGGTGCGCGGCGTACCGTCACCTAAGTCACTACCGAAGGTTCCGATCAGTATTACCGAAGGAGACGTGGTGCTTTGCAGAGTACAGGCCACCGGTCCGTCCGCGGCAGTCGTCTCGATGACGAAGTTCGGAATGTCGCCGCAATTTTGGAGCTGGCCGATCGCTCCAGACCCGTCGCCGTACACCAAGCAGCTGCCTGTCATCTCCGGTGCGACCGCCGAATGGGTGGTGGAGCGCCCAACGGTTCTGGGGTCGGATGAGTTGTACCGGCTGCCACGGTTCGATCCGGTCATTTTCACGGCCTGCGCTGCGGAGGAGGCGCTAGCGCTCAATCCGCCCACGAGGTTCCAGAACTCTGCGCGGTGCGCGCTTCATCCAGATGTACGAACGGCTCGGCGACCCACAGCGGATCTCCATGCTGTCGAAGCCGAGGTACTGCTGGCTGACGATAGGGATGCGTTCACGGTGGACTACATCGGATCATAACCGGCTTCTGCGCAACCGATCAGTTGAACCCCAGAAACCCCTGCATCTCACTGATCGGCCGCGCCGCCTTCAGGCGTGCGAGGTCCGGCACAGGCCGCGCGGTGCGGGCATCACCGTCGAGCAGTATCTCCAATTCCGCCGCAACCGACAGCACGAACGCATCACCGCCGCGCGGGCCGACGATCTGTAGGCCGAACGGCATGCCATGCCGGTCGAGACCCACCGGCAGCGAAACCGCGGGATGGCCCGACAACGTCACGGCATAAGCAAGCGCCAGCCAATGGAAATAGGTGCGGGTCGGTTTGCCATCGATCTCCGGCGGATAAAGTTCGCGCCACGGACGCGGGCTTATCGTGATCGATGGGGTCAGGATTACGTCCCGGTCGCGAAAGAAGTCCTGCCAGCTTCGATACAACACCGTCTGCAGCACCTGCGCCCGCGCAACATCCGCTGCCGTGTAGCGCAGACCTTCCTCGACATTGGCGCGCACGTTCGGACCGACATCCTGCGGCCGGTTGCGCACCTTGTCCGCGTGTGTCGCCAGAAACCCGACGGCGCGCAGCACCTCGAACGCCTCGTCGGCACCGGCGCAGTCCGGGGTGGCGTCCTCTGCGCGGGCGAACACATGACGGAACAGGCCGGTCTTCTCGGCGAACACATCCGAGATATGCCGCTCCGTCGGAGCAAAGCCGAAATCCGGCGTGATCGCCACGCGCAGGCGCGACAGATCGATACGAGCCGGTCGCGCGAAGTCCTCCGGCCGCCGCGTCGTGTGGCCGTGCACCGTCGTGGCCAGCGGATCGCGCGCGTCGTCGCTGACCATCGCCGACAGCAGCAGGCAGAGATCAGGCACGGTGCGCGCCATCGGACCCGCCACCGACAGATTGCTCCAGCCGAGACCGCGCCGCTCGTTCGCCACCAGGCCAGGGGTCGGGCGGAAGCCGACGATGCCGCAGAACGCGGCGGGATTGCGCAAGGAGCCGCCGGTGTCCGAGCCGGAGCAGATCGGCGCCATCCCGGTCGCCAGCGCGACCGCCGAACCACCTGACGAACCGGCCGCGGAACGCGTCGGATCGAACGGATTGCCGGTGGCGCCATACACCGCGTTGCGCGTGTTCGCGCCGGCGCCGAATTCCGGCGTGTTGGTCTTGCCGATGACGATCGCGCCGGCCGCGCGCACCGCCGCCACAAGTCGTTCGTCCGCCGCGGGGATGTGGTCCCGGAAGATCGGGCTGCCGTAGGTGGTGCGCAGGCCCGCGGTTTCCTGCAGGTCCTTGATGCCGATCGGCAGGCCGTGCAGCGGCGGCAGGTCGTCGCCGCGTGCCACAGCCGCATCGGCCACCTTCGCGTCACTGCGCGCGCGCTCGAAATCGCGTGCGACCATCGCGTTCACCGCGTGATCAACCGTCTCGATGCGGGCTATGCAGCTTTCCAGCAGTTCGGTCGGCGCCAACCTTTTGCGGCCGATCATGTGGCGTGCATCGACGGCTGTCAGGTCACAGGGTTCGGTCATGGCCGCTCCGCAGGAAGCCAGCTTCCACCACAAAGACACGAAGCAGCTGGCAGCTTCGTGTCTTCATCTCTTTGTGGTGAACCTTCTTGATATTCAGTACCCAGAGCGAGTCCGTCCTTGCGTGGCTCGGAGCCGCCCACCAGACACCCCCGTTCGCGATCGATCCAAATCGCCTGGCCGCCGCCGTGCGGTCGCTCCACCGTCTCCAGCTCGTGGCCAAGACGCGCCAGCCCGTCGCAGATCGCAAGCGGGATGCCATGCTCGATCTGCACCTTGCCCCGCAGCGGGAACAGCCGCGGCAGGTCGATCGCCTCCTGGATGTCGAGGCCGTATTCCAGCAGGTTGGTGAGGAACAGCGAGTGGCCCATCGGCTGGAAGTGTCCGCCCATCACGCCATACGGCATCACCGGTTGGCCGTCCTGCATCACCATGCCCGGGATGATCGTGTGCATCGGCCGCTTGCGTGGCGCGATGCAATTCGGGTGGCCGCGCTCGACGCGGAAGCCGAAGCCGCGGTTCTGCAGCATCACGCCGGATCGTTCGGCGTGGATCGCCGACCCGAAGCCCTCGAACAGCGAGTTGATGAAGCTGCACGCGTTGCCGTCCTGGTCCACCACGCAGAGATAGACCGTGTCCTTGTGCGGCGGCAGCAGCGTCTCGCCGGCCGCCGGCAGCTGACCCAGCGCCTTGGCATCGTCGATCAGCGCGCGCAGACCGCCGAGATACTCCGGGCTCAGCAGCTTCTTCACCGGCACATCGGCCTGCGCCGGATCGGCCACGAAGGCGTCGCGGTCGCGATATGCCAGCCGCGCGGCCTCGATGTGGCGATGGTAGCGCAGCGTACCGAGCGGGCCGTCACCGGCAGATGGCAGGCCGCCGAGCATGCCAAGGATCATCAAGGCGACAATGCCCTGGCCATTCGGCGGGCACTGGAACACGTCGTAGCCGCGCCAGTTCAGCGTGATTGGCTCGACGAATTCGGCATTGTCGAGGCCGGCGGCGAAGTCTTCCTCGGTGTGAAGCCCGCCCCGCGCGCGCAGCGTGGCCACCATGTCGGCGGCGATAGGGCCTTCGTAGAATGCCTTGGCGCCGTTTGTCGCGATGGCGCGCAGCGTGTCGGCCAGCGCCGGCTGCCTGAAGTTGTCGCCGGCCTTCGGCGCCGCGCCGCCTGGCAGGAAATGCTGCGCGCCATTCTTGCGCAGCTTCGCCTCCAGGCGCTTCCAGGCCCAGGCCACCACCGGATGCACAGGCCAGCCGTCGGCCGCGTAGCCAATCGCCGGCTGCAGGAGTTCGTGCAGATCCTTCCGGCCATGCGCCTTCAGCAGCGTCTCCCACGCATTGACCGCGCCGGGAACGGTGACCGAATGCGCCGAGGTGTTCTCCAGCGCCGTAATTCGATGTCTTTCGTACCAGTCGATCGAGGCGGCGGCCGGCGCCCGGCCTGAACCGTTCAGCGCGATCACCTTGCCCGCACCGGCCGGCGCATAGAGACAGAAGCAGTCGCCGCCGATCCCCGTCGACTGTGGCTCGATCACGCACAGCACGGCGACCGCGGCCACCGCTGCATCGAGCGCATTGCCGCCGCTGCGCAGCACATCCAGCGCGGTCAGCGTGGCGGCCGGCATCGAGGTGGCGGCCATGCCGTGGCTCGCATAGACCGGGCTGCGGCCCGGCAGGTGGTGATCGCGCATTCCTGGTTCGCTCCAGTGGTCAGGTGTCGGCAACTCCGCCAGTATGGCGCAGCAACCGACCACTGGCCACTGGAGCGCAACGACGATGTCCGAGACCATCGCATTCGGCGACTTCGAGCGTGTGGACATCCGCGTCGGAACTGTGGTGGATGCACAGCCCTTCCCCGAGGCGCGCAAGCCGTCGATCAAGCTGGTCATCGACTTTGGCGCGGACATCGGCACGAAGCGTTCGGCGGCGCAACTCACCGTGCACTACCGGCCGGATCAGCTCATCGGGCGGCAGGTCTGCGCGGTGGTGAATTTTCCCCCGCGCCAGATCGGCCCGTTCATGAGCGAGGTGCTCACGCTGGGGATGCCCGACGATGATGGCTCGGTCGTGCTGGTCAGGCCCGACTTCAAGGTTCCGAACGGCGGCAAGCTGTTCTGATGGCGGCCCACTACTACACCGTCACCTGGGACCAGCTGCACCGCGACGCGCGCGCGCTGGCATGGCGGCTGATGGATCTGGGGCCATTTGCCGGCGTCGTGGCGATCGCCCGCGGCGGTCTGATCCCGGCGGCGATCGTCGCCCGCGAACTGGACGTGCGGCTGGTGGAGACTGTGTCCATCGCGACCTACGCCGCGGGCAGCAGCGGCACCCTGATCGAGGAGGAAAGGCGCGGCCCGCCGATGGTCATCAAGTCACCCGTCGCGGCTGGTGATGGAACAGGGTTTCTGATCGTGGACGACCTGGTGGATACCGGTGCGACCGCGCGTGTCGTGCGTGCGTTGCTGCCGCGCGCGCACTTCGCTGCAGTTTACGCCAAGCCGGCGGGACGCGACGCGGTGGACAGTTTCATCACCGAGGTGTCGCAGGACACCTGGATCCTGTTCCCGTGGGACACCGAACCGCAGTTCGTCGCGCCTCTGGCGAAACGCGGCGGCTGACCACTTACTCAAACACCGCGACAGCGCGGATCGGGCTGGCGGTGCCGCCGCGGATCTTCAGTGGGAAGCCGATGAAGCGGAAGCGGCCACGTCCGATCAGCTTGTCGAGGTTGGCGAGGCATTCCATGTGGGTGATGCCGCGTTCGGCGCAGGCCATGTGGGCGAGGTAGTTCGGCTCACCTTCTGGTGCGGGGCTGATCGCCTCGACGCCAAACATCAGGATGCCACGGTCGGCGAGCCAGTGCACCGATTCGAGCGCAAGGCCGGGAAAATCGTGCAGATACCCCGGTTTTCCGAGCAGCCGGTCGTTGGTCGCCATGTAAAGCAGGACCGTGTCGCGTGGGCGGATTTCCTGGCCGGATCTGGCGAGCGCCGTTTCGATCTCGGGAATGGTGATCGCGTGCTTCAGCGGCACATGCGACAGGTCGAGGCAGATCGCCGAGGTGTAGAAGTTCTCCAGCGGTACTTCGTCGATCGATTGCGCACCGGGCCGCGGATCGAAATGCACCGGCGCGTCGACATGCGTGCCGGCGTGGTCGGACAACGCGATCGACAGCGCCTTTGATGTGAACACCGTGTTGCCGGCGAATTTCTTCTCCGAGTGATCGCCCCAGACCGTGACGATGACCGGCGGGTGCGACGGATGGGTCTGCGTACGGTGGAACAGTTCGCGGCTGAGGTCGATGAGTTCCATAGTGGTCGCCTCCCCTTCGCGGCCCGTGTGCGCCGGTGCTACGATCCCGCGTCGAGCGGGAGGAAGCAACCATGGCGACATTGTCCGACATTCTGGAGACGACGGCTTTCGAGAAGGTGGCAGACGGATTTGTCTTCACCGAGGGTCCGCTGTGGCACCCCGACGGCTTCTTCTATTTCGTCGATGTCCGGTCGAGCATGCTGTACCGCATCACGCTGGGTCAGGCGCATCAGGAAGTTCGGAAAACGATCGGCGGCAACGGCACGACGTTCGATCTGCAGGGGCGCCTGATCCTCTGCGAGGGCGACGGACGGCGCGTCACCCGCACCGCGCTCGACGGAACGGTGACGACGCTGATCGATCGATTCGAGGGCAAGCGGCTGAACCGCCCGAACGACGTGATCTGCGCCTCCGACGGTGCGATCCTGTTCACCGATCCATCACTGCGCGTGCCGTTCGCCGAGCGCGAGGTGGAACATGCGGCGGTCTATCGCATCGCGCCCGACGGAGCGGTCGGCATGGTCGCCGCGTTCGAGTATCCGAACGGCCTGGCGCTGTCGCCCGACGAACGGACCCTGTATGTCGCGAACACGCGCTGGACGAAGTATATCCACGCGATCGAGCTGAATGCCGCGGGCGAGATGGTGCGGCGGCGCATCTTCGCCGACATGTCCTCGGACGGGACGAATGGCGTGCCGGACGGGATGAAGGTCGATGCGGCCGGCCGCGTGTTCTGCACCGGGACCGGCGGCGTGTGGGTGTTCGAGCCGGACGGCACGCGCATCGGCATCATCGAGACACCGGAGGTCTGCGCAAACATCTCGTTCGGCGGTGGCGATCTGCGGACGCTGCTGTTCACCGCAAGCACGTCGGTCTACACGCTGCGCGTCAGGACACCCGGGCAGCCGCATCCGTTCTATCATCGGACAGCGCGTGCGTGATCGATCGCTTTGCACGTCAATACGGCTAACGGAAGAAGTTTCAGGGGACCAAATGAAAGCCGTTGCATTGCTGCTTATGACCACATTGGCGGTTTCTGCCTGTTCTTTGCCTTTGACTCACGTTCATCCTGATTTCGGTCCTCATTACGGGGATGGAGGATCGGGTTGATAGCATAATAACAATCAGAATCAGTGCTCGCTCGGGCGGTATCCTCCCCCTCCCCTTGCGGGAGGGGGTAGCCAGGGGTAGCGCCAGCACAGGCGGAACCGCAAGGGGAGGGGGAGGAGCGCGGCTATCGTTTCAGCCTGCTCAGCCAACGGCGATAGCCCCGGCGGTCTTCGGCAGGCAATCCGTGCAGCTCCTGCAATTGCTGGTCGAGCGACAGCGCCCACTGTGTGCGCTCGACCGCGATACCGTGTTCGAGGTAGCAGCGTGCCGGCTTCCAGACCGATCGTTGCGAGAAGGGATCCGTAGGCGTCACGCTGCATCAGCGCGAGATTCTCCGGCACCGGCTGCCACAACCACGCGAGCAGATCGTCGGCCGAAACCCGTCGCGCCGGGCCGAACTCCGCAAGAAACGCCCAGTCGCGTCCGGGCAGCGGGATCACGTTGAATCCCGCCGGCGCGAACATCGCGCGTGCGCCGGCGAGGGACCAGGACACGATATGGCCGCGTGTCTTCGGATCCAGGTAGTCAGGATCGATGGTCTGGACGAACGACGGCTGGGCAGAGTTGAAAAAGTACAGCGCACCAGGGTTGGAGCGTGCCGCCAGCTGCCGGACCATGTCGCCGAGCATTGTCGGGGTCAAATGCTCGATCACCTCCATGCACAGGCCGGCGTCGAAAGATTCCGTCAGGGCAGCGATGGTGCCAACATGATAGTTAGGATGTGCGCTGCGATGCGGAAGCGGTGGCGGAAACAGTTCAACACCGTGGAAAATTCCCGCCATGCTGGGCACCAAGCCGGCGAGCGAATCGAGCAGGTAGCCCGGACCGCTGCCAACGTCCAGGAACCGGCGCACGGGAACTCGCGACAGACGGAGGATTTCCGCAACACGGACGATGCCGGCGCCCCAGGACCTCTGCCGCGTCGCGGCAAGTTCCTTGGCCCAGTATTCATCGCGATAGTTCTCTGCTGTTCCGTCATCGACAGCCGTCAGAAAATCAGGATGGGCGAACAGTGAGCCGCAACCGGTGCAGCAGAAGAACTCCACATCGTCGACCACGCGCAACGATGTCGCCACGGCCTGGCAGATCGGGCATTGCAAGGTTTGATTTCTCCCGGGCCGTCCCGGAGCCGACGGGTAATACAACCTAACCTAGACTATAGCCTATCTTATACAACCCATAGCTATTGGCAAGTGGTCGAAGGCGCCACACTAACCCTTGCTGACACTCCAGAACACCGGCGCCGGTCCCTTCAGCGGCGCCGACAGGTACTTGCTCCATGCCGCGCGCGGCATATACCGCCCGAGCGGAATGAACGGCACCGATTCAAACGCCGCCAACTGGATCTCACGCTCCAGCCGCGCCTGCTCGGCCTTGTCGTCGGTGTCCAGCCACGCGTTGTAGGCCGCCTCGATGCGCGGGATCTCCGGCCACCCGATCCAGGCGTCCTTGCCGTTGCCGCGCAGCAGCGAACCAAGCAGCGGATCGCGATACTCCGGCACCGGCGTCACGCTGACGAACAACGACCAGCCACCCTTGTCCAGCGGCTGTTTGCTGGAGCGGCGCTGCAGCACCGTGCCCCAGTCCATCGCCTGATCGTCGATCTGCATGCCGACCCGGGACAGCGCATCGGCCACCACCAGCGACGCGGAATTGTAGAACGGCTGGTCGGTCGTGTGCAGCATCACCAGGCGTTCGCCATGGTATCCGGCCTCGTCCAGCATCGCCTTCACCTCGGCGGTGCTGCGGCGCTTCGTCAGCGCCTCGATCCCCGCCATATCCACGTCGGGATTGCCGGTCGCCAGGAAGCCCATCGGCGTGATAACGCCGTCGGGATCGCTCCCCATGATGGCCTGCATCACGTCGCGCTGGTCGATCGCCGCCATGATCGCGCGCCGCAGTTTTTCGTTGCTTGTCGGCGCGGTCACGTGATTGGGCCGCAACTGGCTGATGAAGCCCCAATCGTCGAGCCGCCCGATCACCACATCCGGCGCCCGCTTCAACACCGGCAACAGATCGGGCAGCGGCATTTCCACCCAGTCCACCTCGCCGGTGACCAGTGCGTTCGCCGCGGTGGCGGCGTCGGGGATCATCTTCCATTCCACGCGGTCCACCAGCACGCGGTGGCCACCGGATGTGAAGCTCGCCGGTTCGTCGCGCGGCACGTAGCGCTCGAACGGCACCATGGCGGCGTGGCTGCCGATCACATACTCGTCCGCCAGGAACCGGAACGGGCCGCTGCCGATCGTTTCCGTCATCTGCTTGAACGGATCGGTGCCGTTGGCGATCCGCTCCGGCACCATCACGGCCGCGGTCTGGAATTTCGACAGCAGCGTCGGCAGCGCGGGAAACTTCTTCTTCAACCGCACCACGATGGTGCGATCGTCCGGCGCCTCCAGCGCATCGAGCCGCGCCTCCAGCGTCGCGCCACCCGGATCGCGCTTCATCCAGCGCCGCAGCGATGCGGTGCAGTCGCGCGCCAGAACCTTTTGCCCGTCGTGGAACCACTGGTTCTCGCGCAGCGTCATGACCCAGCGCTTGCCGTCGTCCTCGATGACGTAGCCTTCGAGCATCTGCGGCTTCGGGTTCATCGCGGCGTCGCGGCCGAACAGCACGTCGTAGATCATGAAGCCGACGTTCCGCGTCGTCATGGCGCTGGTCCACACCGGATCGAGGCTGGCCAACGGCGATTGCGGCACGAACATCAGTGTCTTCGCGGTGCCGCCGATGGCCGGGCGCGCCAGTGTCGCGGCGGCGGCGGCAAGGAAAGTGCGTCGTTTCATACGAGGCGCTGCTTCTGTTGACTCTCCCCGCTGCTCTTACACCGTCATGGCCGGGCTTGTCCCGGCCATCAGAAGCGGCACCCTGTCACGACGGATGGCCGGGACAAGCCCGGCCATGACGGAAGGAACGAGTGGCAATGGAAGGTCATTGGTTCGGGCCGTTGGTTTCGTGTGTCATCCCTTCGCCACATTCCAGAAGACCACGGATGGGCCCTTCAGGATCCCTTGGATATTGTCGCGCCAGGCCGCACTCTGCCGGTATCCGCCGAGCGGAATGAACGGCAGCGACGTGAACGCCTGAAGTTGGTACTCCCGCTCGATCCGCGTCTGCTCCGCCGGATCGGTCGCGCCGAGCCACGCATCATAGATCTGCTCGATCTTCGGATCGGTCGGCCAGCCGAACCACGCTTCCTTGCCGTTGCTGCGGATGAAGTTGGCGAGCAGCGGGTCGCGGTAATCGGGCGTCGCCACGACGGACGGAAACATCGACCAGCCGCCTTTGTCCAGTTGTTCGCGGCTGGTGCGGCGCGCCTGCACCGTGGCCCAGTCCATCGCCTGATCGTCGATGTTCATGCCCGCCGATGACAGGCTATGGGCGATTACCGAAGCGGTCGGATTGAAGAACCAGTGGTCGGTGGCGTGCAGCAGCACCATGCGCTCGCCGTTGTAGCCGGCCTTGTCCAGCATCGCCTTTATCTGGTCCGGCGTATGCTTCGTGCCGACCAGTTCCATGCCGGCATCGTCCACGTCCTTCTTGCCGGTCCTCAGGAAACCGACGCCGGTGAACATGTTGCTCGGATCGCCGCCCATCGACGCCGCCATCACCTCCTGCTGGTCGATCGCGGCAAGCATGGCCTGACGGATCGCGGGATTGCTGGTGGGCGCGGCCATGTGGTTCGGCCGCAGGAAGCAGATCTGGCCGTATTCGTCGAGCACACCGGTCCTTACGCCTGGGGCCTTCTTCAGCATCGGCAGCAGATCCGGCAGCGGGATCTCGATCCAGTCCACCTCGCCGGTCACCAGCGCATTGGCCGCGGTGGCGCCGTCGGGGATCATCTTCCACTCGACCCGATCCACCAGCACGCGATGCCCGCCCGCGGTGTAGCTCGGCGGTTCGTCGCGCGGCACGTAGCCGTCGAACTTCGCGAAGGCGGCGTGGCTGCCCAGCACATGCTCGTCCGCCAGCCAGCGGAACGGGCCGCTGCCGATCGCCTCGGGGATCTGCTTGAACGGATCGGTCTGCGCCAGCCGCTCCGGCATCATCACCGCCGGGATGATGAACTTCGACAGCAGCGTGCGCAGATGCGGGAACGGCTTGTTCAGCCGCAGCACGATGGTGCGATCGTCCGGCGCCTCCATCGCATCGATCCGCTCGGACAGCGTGACGCCGCCCTGGTCGCGCACCATCCAGCGCCGCAGCGATGCGATGCAGTCGCGCGAACGGACCCGTTCGCGGTCGTGGAACCACAGGTTCTCGCGCAGCCGCAGCGTCCAGCGCCGGCCGCTATCCTCCATCAGGTCGCCCTCCACCATCTGCGGCCTGGGGTTCATGGCCTCGTCGCGGCCATAGAGCAGGTCGAACACCATGAACCCCAGGTTTCGGGCGATCTGCGAACTGGTCCAGACCGGGTCGATGCTGTTCAGCGCCACCTGCGGGACGATGCTCAGGGTCTTCGTGTTTCCCGCGATGGCGGGCCGTGCCAATGGCGCGGCGACAGCGGCAGCGGCCCCCAGCAAGAGGCTGCGTCGATGCATTTCCTGTGGTTCCTCCTGGTATTGCCCCGAGCCTAGCGCAGCGACGCCCGATCCTCCATCGCGTCGCGCACCTCGTGCTCGATCGCATCGAGCAGCCGTGCGGGAAAATGGCGCGGCACGCCCTGGGTGATGAAGACGAGGCGCGTGGTGTGATCGGCCGATGGCCAGCGATCGAGGAACTCGGGCGGCGAGAAGACGTGCTGCACGCCGTGGATCACCGCAGGCTGGTCAGGCATTTCCTCGATGTGGACGAGTCCCTTCACCGCAGCAGGCGCGCGCCGCAATGCTCGGCCAGTGCTTCGAGCAGCAGCGTCAGCGCCAGTGCGGGAACAGGGCGGTCGCGTTGCAGGACGAACGTCTCGATCCCATCGCTGTGCTGCGCGCGGGCGAACGGATTGCTCGCCGGAGCGGCAGGCAAAGTAGCGAAGCGCGCCGCAACATCGGTACCGGCGAACAGCAGTCTCGGCGCGACATCGCCGGCGACATGCTGCGCCGCGCCGGGATTGAGCACGGCGAGGCGTTCGCGCAGCAACGTCGCCGGCCCTGCGATATCGGTCTTGCTCAGCAGAAGAGAGTCCGCCAGCGCTGCCTGCCGACGCGCCTCGGGGTGGCGGTCGAGCGCCGCCTCGCCATGCAGCGCATCGACCACCGCAACGATGCCGTCGATGACAAAATGCTGCGCGATGTCGCGATCGGTCATCAGCGCGTGCAGGATCGGCGCCGGATCGGCCAGCCCCGAGGTCTCGATCAGCACGCGGTCATAGGCGATTTCGCCCGCCTCGCGGCGGCGCTGCAGATCGAGCAGCGTGGCGACCAGGTCGCTGCGCACCGCGCAGCACAGACAGCCGGTGGTCAGCGCGATCAACGTCTCGTCGCTGCTCTCGATCAGTTCGTGATCCAGACCGATCTCGCCGAATTCGTTGACGATGACCGCGGTGCGGGCGAATGCGGGGTCGCGCAGGACACGCGAGATCAGCGTGGTCTTGCCGCTGCCGAGAAACCCGGTGACGACGGCGACCGGCACGGTCGCGGAAGGCGCCATCGCGGTCAACCCGGCGCCAGCCGCAGGATCGCCGCCCCTGCCGCGATCGTGGCCGCCCCGGTCCAGCCGCGCCGCCCCGGCCGCTCGCCAAGAAACAGTCGGGCCAGCACCACGCCGAACAGAATTCCGGTCTCGCGCAACGCGGCCACCGGCGCGACCGGTGCGCGGGCCATCGCCCACAGCACCAGCGCATAGGCGCCGATGCTCGCGCCCGCTCCGCCAATCCCACGCGCTGTTTCATATGGGCTCGGCCAGCGCAGTGGCATTGCCCGATGCAGCCACAGCAGCGTTGGCACCGCGGAGAGCGGAAACATCCACAGCGTATAAACCAACGGCGCGTGCGAGATGCGCACCCCGACGGCATCGTTCAGCGTGTAGGTGGCGATCACGACGGCGTTGGCCAGGGCAAATCGCATCGCCGAGGCCTCGCCCGCGTCACCGCGGCGGCGCGCCAGCAGTCCGACGCCGGCACATATCGTCGCCACGCCAAGCCACGCCACTGCGGGCAATGCCTCGCCCAACAGCAGCCAGGCAGCGATCAGCGTCAGCATCGGCGCAACCCCGCGCATCAGCGGATACGCAAGTGCTACGCCGCCGCGCGCATAGGCTTCGGAGATCAGCACGAAATACAGCCCGTTCAACGCCGACGACACGAGCAGATAGGGCCGCGCCACCACGGGCAGCAGCGGCAGGAACGGCAGCAGAACAATCGCAATCAGCGAACCGCCGGTGACCAGTAGGGCCGTCTCACGGCGACGGTCGCCGCCGGCACGCACGACGACGTTCCAACCGGCATGCAGGATCGCGGACAGCAGAACGACGCCGACGACGGGAGCTGATAGCACCGTCAGTCGGGCTCGGAGTCCTTGCGGAACGGCGACTGCTCCGCCAGCGCCGCCATCTCGGCGCGAATGCCGGGCCGTTCGTCCTCCAGGTAGTTGGCGATCGCCCGGCGCAGCCCGGAATGCGCGATCCAGTGCGCCGAGTATGTCGGCCTTGGCAGGTAGCCGCGCTGGATCTTGTGGCGACCCTGTGCGCCGGCCTCGACGCGTTGCAGGCCGTGTTCGATCGCCCAGTCGATCGCGCGGTAGTAGCAAAGTTCGAAGTGCAGGAACGGCCAGTCGCCGCGGCACCCCCAGTTCCGGCCGTACAGCGCCTCGCTGCCCGCGAGGTTCAGCGCGCCCGCCACCGGTTTTCCCCCGTTCTCGGCCATCATCAGCACCACGCGGTCGCCCAGCCGTTCGCCGAGCAGCGAGAAGAACGAGCGCGACAGGTAGGCCGAACCCCATTTGCGATCCACCGTCGAGCGATAGAACCGGTAGAACGCGTCCCAGTGCGCCTCCTTGATGTCGGCGCCGTTCAGCGCATGGAACGTCAGGCCGCACGCGTTCGCATCGCGCCGCTCGCGCCGCAGAACCTTGCGCTTGCGCGACGACAGCGCGCCGAGAAAGTCGTCGAAGGTCGTGTAGCCCGCATTTTCCCAGTGGAACTGCAAGCCGATTCGCTGCAGCCAGCCAGCCTCGCCCAGGCTTTGCCATTCTGCTTCCGAGCAGAACGTCACGTGCACCGACGACAGATCGAGCGAGCGACAGGCCTTTTCCAGCGCGGAGGCAAGTGCGGCGATCGGCACGCCAGCATCGGGGTGGCGCAACAACCGCGGCCCAGGCGCCGGGCTGAACGGCGCCGCGACCTGCAGCTTTGGATAGTAGTCGCCGCCGGCACGTTCCAGCGCGTTCGCCCATCCGTGGTCGAACACGTATTCGCCATAACTGTGCGACTTGGCATACATCGGCGCCACGGCGACCACCTGGCCCGCTTCGCCGCGCAGCACCGCATGCTGCGGGAGCCAGCCGGTGCGCGCATTGGCCGACCCGCTGTCCTCCATCGCGCTCAGGAACGCGTGGCTGACGAACGGATTGTCCGCCCCGGCGCAGGCGTCCCACTCCGCCGGCGAGACCTCGGCGATCTTGGTGTGCAGGGTCAGCGTGAGAGTCGCGGAACCGTCGGGCATGGGGCGAGCTTAATTGATCTCGAACAGTCCCTCTACCTCCACGGCGGCATCTGGCGGGCAGGGCCGGCACGCCGATCGTCGTGCGTGCGTGGCGGCCCGCCTCGCCGAACACCGCCACCGCCAGGTCGGAGGCGCCGTTCATCACCTGCGCATGGGAGGTGAACTCGGGCAACGAGGCGATGAAGCCACCAAGCCGCACGACGCGCTTCACCCGATCCAGGTCGCCGCCGCACGCCGTCTTCAGATGCACCAGAACATTGATGAAGCAGAGTCGCGCCGCCTCGACCCCCTGGTCGAGCGACAGGCCGTTCCCGACCTTGCCGGTCACTGCGATTCGCCCGTCCACCGCCGGCACCTGGCCGGATACGACGACGAGATTCCCGGTGACCACATACGGGACGTAGTTGGCGATCGGCGGCATCGGGCGGGGGAGAGTGATGCCGAGTTCCGCCAGCTTTACGTCGATGCGACCGGGCATTTCTGGGGGGTCCTTTTGGTTGGTTGATGGTCCCAGCCGAGGCACCAACGTAACCCGCAAGCCGCCTATCTGGAAACCACCCTGAATCCCCGTCGTCGCGCGCGCGGCGAGGCTTCGGCCGGCAGGTCCAACGGCAGCAAAGGCGCATTGTCGCGGCTGCCGTTGCCCACGGTGTCAGCCTCTTCGACCTCGGCCTCCGGGATGTCGCGCCGGCCCAGATAATTCGCCGCCAGATGCCGGAACGCGTAGTCCAGCAGCGACGTCGCCTGCGCCACGGCAGGATCGCCTTCCACCGCTCCGGCGGGACCGAAGCGGGTGAAGGTGAACGCCTCGACGTAGGCTTCCAGCGGTACACCGTGCTGCAGGCCCAGGCTCACGGCGTGGGCAAAATTGTCCATCAGGCCGCGGAATGCCGCGCCTTCCTTGTGAAGCGCGATGAACATCTCGCCCAAAGCGCCGTCATCATACTCGCCGGTGCGCAGGAACAGCCGGTGTCCACCGACTGCTGCCTTCTGCGTGTAGCCGGCACGGCGGGGGGGCAGTTCGCGCCTGCGGGCGGCATGGGCCGGCTGGCGCGTCAGTTCGGGTCGTGCCGGCATGGTGTGCACGAAGGGCACCACCGCGTCGTGCATTGCGACGTGTGCTGCCGCGCCGGGCGTCGGGAAGGGATCGCGACCGGCAAGCAATTCCGCCAGCGCCGCCTCGGCCGTGACGCCGCGCGCCGCCAGCCAGGCCTGCGCACCGCGGGTCAGTCGGCCAGCCTCATTGAGCGGCGAGAACGCTGGGGAGATGCCGCCGGTCTCCACGCCGAGGAGCGCATCCGCCGGTTCGGGTTCGGCTATCGACGTCAAGGCGATGTGCCGCAATCCGTCGCCCGTGGGCAGCAGCCTGTCGGGCGGCTTGGGCCGCTTCGGCGAGGCCGGCCACGGGCGTCTCGGCCGGTGGCGCCGGCCACTCGGGGGAGGCTGGCGCGAGGGGGCCGAACAGCCGCGCAAGCGCGCCTGACGCCGCCTCTGCCCGGCCGCGCAAAATGGCAGCCAGCGCCCGCGCCACGGCAAGCGAGTTATCGGAGCCATACTCAATGCCAAGCAAGGCCAGCAGGCCGGCAAAGTTGGCCATGCTCACGGCGATCCGACCTGCCGATGGCGAAGCCAGGGTCAGCGCGGTGACCGCTGTCTCGACCGCCTCGGCAAAGTCGGCCGAGTCGAAGCCGGCGGCCGGATCGTGGAATGAGACGAGGTTCAGAACGAAGCCGGGAACGGATCCGGCGTGGCCGTGCCAGATCGGCTCCGTCGGTGCGCCGCGCCGGAGCAACAGCAGGCGGTGCAGCCGCTCTGCCAGGCGCGCCTCGATCCCGGCCCGCAAGGCCCGTTCGGCGATCGGACGGACCCACGCATCGGCCGCAGCCGGCAGCGTGACCGGCCCGTCACCCGGCGCCAGGGCTGCCAGAGCGGAGGCGGCCGCATCGTCCCAGACCGCTGGCAGGGTCACCAGCCGGGGGGGCGCGTCCGGGTCGGCGCCCGTCGTCACGCGCCGCATCCGCACGCCCTGCCATGTCCGGTTCGTCTTCATGGCTGCCATGCTAAGACCACCGCAGCGACTCGGAAAGCGTATTTTGGGGGTTTCAATGGGTCCGACCACAAAATCCTGTGGATGACAGGTCCTCCGCAGGTTCGTATATCACCCGGCATGAACCTCGGCACCTGGCTGTTCACGATGATCAAGGGCCGGCGCGTCGGCGCCGATGCCTACGGCAACGTCTACTACGACGAGCGGCGTCCCCGTGCGGGCCATCGGCTGCGTCGCTGGGTGGCCTATGCCGGTGCCCCGGAGGCATCCCTCGTGCCACCGGAATGGCACGCCTGGCTGCACTACACGACGGACGCCCCGCTGGTGGAGCGGTCCCGGCGCCCCTGGGAAAAGCCACACCTGCCGAACACGACGGGCACGCCGGCAAGCTATCGCCCCCCCGGCCATGACTACCAGGGCGGCAAGCGCGACCGGGCGACAGGCGACTACGAAGCCTGGACCCCGGAAAGCTGAGACGGATCGCATGCGTCGTCGCAGCATCGCGGAGGTGCTGACCGGAGCGGTCGTGCTTCTGGTCGCCGCCGGCTTCCTCGCCTACGCCGTGGCGAATTCCGGGCGTTCCAGCGCCTCGGGCTATCCGCTGTTTGCGAGGTTCGAGCACATCGACGGACTAGGCGCCGGGGCCGACGTGCGCCTGGCGGGCGTCAAGGTCGGCAGCGTGACCGACGAGCGCATCGATCCGCAGAGTTTCCATGGCGGTGGTGCGGCTGAGCGTGCGCGACGACCTGAAGCTTCCGAAGGACAGCGCGGCCATCATCACGAGCGAGAGCCTGCTGGGTGGCAAATACCTGTCGCTGCAACCGGGCGGCGACGAGGCGATATTGCAGCCGGGGCAGACCATCACCATTACCCAGTCCTCGGTCAGCCTCGAGGAACTCTTGGGCAAGTTCATCTTCAGCATGACGAATGTGCAGAAGCCCGCGGCCGCTGGCGCCAATCCCGGCGAAACGCAGCCTGGAGTGCCGCCGAAGTGATTCCGGCACCACCCGCCACGTGGCCGCAGCCCGACGGCACACCGGTGTCCTGCCGCGAGAAGCTGCGCATGCTGGCCGAGAACCACGCGGAACTCGCCCAGGCGCTGCAGGATGCGTTCGAGGATGCGGTGCTGATGGGTGTGGACGAACAGGCCATGCGCCGGATCCTGACGGGAATGGTCGAGGGCCTGGAATTGCCGAAACGTTCGGGACAATGAGGCACGCGCTGGCCGCGCTGGCGGCAATCACTCACGTGCCGGTCGCCGCATCGGCGCAGTTGCAGGCGCCGATCACCCCGGCGCCGCTGCTGCCTCCCACCGTGCAGTATCCCGCGCAACCGCCGCCGGCACAGGCCGCACCGCCTGGCGCGCCGCCCACCGCCGCGGCACCGAGCGCCTGGCTGCCGCAGACCACCGCGATGTTGCAGGTGCTGGACAAGGTGAATGCGCAGAACGCGGTGCTGACGGTGAGGGTGGGCCAGTCGGCGCAGTTCGGGTCGCTGACCATCCAGGTTCAGGCCTGCCAGATACGCCCACCCGACCAGCCGCAGGACGCCACCGCGTTTCTGACGATCACCGACAGCCACGCGGACGCGCCGGGCTTCCGCGGCTGGCTCCTGGCGAACCATCCGTCGGTGTCGATGCTGCAACACCCGATCTATGACGTGCGGGTGGTGGGCTGCAGGGCCTGACCGATGGCGCCGTCGCTCCCCCCCATCGAACGCACCGCCCTGCTGCTCGATCTCGACGGCACGCTGCTGGATATCGCGCCGGCGCCCGACAAGGTGGTGGTGCCGTCAGGCCTTATCGGCACACTGCATTCCTTGAGGCCGCTGCTCGGCGACGCGCTGGCGGTGGTCACCGGGCGGCCGGTCGAGACCATCGATGCGCTGCTGGGGGACGCGCCGTTCGCGGTGGCAGGGGAACATGGCGGCGCCATTCGCTACGCTCCGGGGCTGGCGCTGGAGCGGCCGAACCTGCCGGCGCCGCCGGAGGCGTGGCTTGCCGGGGCGGAGCGCATCGCGGCGGCGCATCCCGGCGCGTTGCTCGAACGCAAGGCGCGCGGCTTCGCCATGCATTTCCGTGCAGTGCCGGAGGCTGGTGCCGCACTGCACGACGCACTGGCTGTGTTGCTGGCGGGCTCCGCCGATTTCGAACTGTTGGCGGGGCAGATGATGTGGGAGGTGCGGCCCCGCGGCGTCGACAAGGGCACGGCGGTGGCCCGCCTGATGGCCCGCGCTCCGTTCCTTGGCCGGTTGCCGGTGTTCATCGGCGATGACGTGACGGATGAGGACGGGATCGCCGAGGCGTTGGCGCTGGGTGGCGTCGGGCTGCGCGTGCCCGAGTCGTTCGGTGATGCCGCCGGCGTTCGAGCCTGGCTGGAGGCGACGGCAGCGGCAAGGAACTGGCCCGCGCGCTCGCCGTGACGTTCACCGGTTTCTCAACCACGCGGTGGCGTGCGCGACCGAAATGGTAGCGGCACGTCAGCCAACCTCCGGCCATTTCCCCCGGAAAGGGGGATGACCCGCCACTCGGCTTCTCGTATCGGTATCACCGTTCAGCCAGCGGGAATTGTCACGATCGCACCTGGCGCGGGTTCCGTCCTTGCGAGAGCCAGAAGAATCTGCAGGACGGAAAAGGCCAGTTCACTGTCGAAGTCGTCTTCGGCAATCCAAAACCATGTCCCGCGATATTGCACCGAGGTAAAGACCTCGGCCGGTGCCGCAGCACCCGACCGGATGATAACCACCGGCCGCTGTTCCGGTCCGACGTTGCCCACGGTGGGAAAAGTCCGATGCCGGGTGACATCGTCCGCCGGGACATCGATCTGGAGGCCAAGTTGGGCCATCACGCCCAGCATCGAGCGGGTCAGAAGGGCCACCTGCCCGGGCCCCGGGCTGAGACCATAGACGACCTCGGCTTCGCGCACGCTCGGCGGCATGCCCAGCAATCGCCTTGCCTCATTGGCCGTCGCCAGGAGAGCCGGGTCACGTGTCGTGGCGACAGAAACGTACACACGACCAGGATCGGAAATGCCGTGACTGCCTGGGGGCGCGAGTGTCGCGCCGGAGCCTGACGCTCAGCAGACCCGCGATCTGCAAACGGCGAAGATCTCGAAGCAACAGAAAGAAATCGGGCGAACCGGCGGCGCCCGTTTGCGTCAGCGGTACCGCGTTGCTAAGCCCGTTGATCGACTGCACGCCCAGCCGGAACAGGACGTCGATGGGCAGACCGCCCATGGCGAGCGGCAGCAGGTCAGCCGGCGACAGGGGACGAATGAAGCTTTGCGCGAATTGCGCCCCGGAAAGCGGCTGGAATGTGAAGGTCGGGCTCTGCTGAAGCTGCGCCGATGCGTTGCCATTCAGGAAGGTGCTGGGATTTGCGGCCGGGAACGCCTCGAAGCCGCCGGTCACGTTGCGCTGGAGCTGGTAGCCGGAGATGACCTGCGTCGCTTGAAGGAATATCGGCGTGTCAGCATAGCGTATCCGCACAACATTGAGGAGAGTGTCGCTCTTTTCCGCATCCCCCAACGCGCGGGAATAGCCGAGCTGATCCTCGTAGAGCCGCGTGGTACCAAGGCTGAAGCATCCGCACAAACTCATGCAGGCCAATAGGGTGATAGCTCCTCTTCGCAGATGCTTGGTTTGCCCTGGGTCCGCTGGGTGAATTTTGTGTATGGGTTCAAGTGTCACCCGGCAGCGACGCCTTATTGAGTACACTGTCGCCACGCTCGTTGAACTGCTTGCCGCACTCATGGAGCGATCCAAGTTGTCATCCCCGCGAAAGCGGGGACCCAGTTGCCGCCTGGGTCCCCGCTTTCGCGGGGATGACGACAGAGGGGGGCAAGGTCACCGTCAAACGAAGCACTTATTTCCCCTCGGACCCATAGTGACCGCGGTGTTGCCTGATCGGTGAAATGTGGGTAGCCGAAACCTTGTGAGAAGCCGGCAAGCTGGTCAAACTCTTCCAGAGAGCCGGCGAAACGGCAATTGCGGTTCAGCGCGCGCGCCGGGGGGCGCCAATGACCGACACCTCAGCCCAATCGTCCCGACAGGAAATCGTCGAAAGTCGCGCGACGGCGGCAATCGCGACCTGCGTTTTCTGCCTCGAGGACATAAGGCCGGGTGCGTCGGTCTGTCCGCACTGCGGCGGGGTTCTCGGACCGTTCCAGCGCCTGCTCGTTGACCAGGCGTCGCTCGAGGCACGATTGGCCGCACTTGAACAGGATGTTGCGGCATTGCGACCAACACCGGCGGAGGTACTCGCGACCGCGGATGTCTCATCGGCCGCCGCGCCGGTCCAGCCCCAGGCTGTGGCATTCGGGTGGCCGCATATGGCGGACAACCTCTTCCTGGGATTGGCGGCTCTACTGGCGGCCCACTGGCTGGCAACGACGCTTCCCGACGCAAATCGGACGGTCTTTCGATTGGCGGCACTTGCCATCGCGATGCCGTTCGGGTTCCGCTTTGAGGCCAACGCCCGAACCGGGACCTCCGGCCGGGTGCTGGCAGCGCTGGCGCTTGGGGGTCTCGGCACTCTGGTCGTAGGCATACTCGACATGGCGCTGGCGGGCGGCGTGCCCGCGGGCCTCGGTGTGCAGGACATCGTCGCATCCGTGGCCGTGATCGCCCTGAGCCATCTGGCGGGGAGCTTCTTCGCAAGCTTCCGGCGCAACCGTGCCGAGCGGCACGCACCGGAAGAAGCAACAGAACAAGACCGCCCAACCCCGCTTGGTTTCACGGCCGCTGCCGCGGCGATCCGGCGGATCAAATCGGACCGAATTGCGAGAGAGGCCACAACTGTGAAGGCGGTGACCGATGCGGCAGCGGCGCTGACCGCGACGGGTGCCGCGTTCTGGGCCGCGTTCGGGCATCTCCTGAACTGAGGGCGCCATGCAAGGCTCAAAGGCTCCCCCGATTGCGGCCATGGCTATCGTCAGCGTTCTGTTCATAACGATGATTGGCCTGTCCATTTGGTACCTGACGCGGCAGGAACCACTGGTCGTACAGGGCGAAGTGCAGAGCAGAACCTTCGACATGGCGGCGCGGGTCGACGGACGCGTGGCGCAGATCGCGGTCTCGCGATCCGAGAATGTCAAACAGGGCGCCCCGATCATCCGGATCGACAATCCCGAGCTGATCGCGAAGTATCGCCAGAGCGAGGCCGACCTTGCCGTTGCGGAAGCGGAGTTGGCCCGCGTCAACGCAGGGTTTCGCGCCGAGACGATCGCAGTCCGCAAGGCACAGGTGGATCGGGCATCCGCCGATGTGACGCTCGCGCAGCAGACCTACGAGCGCAAGCGCGCGCTCGCCGCCAGCCACGACGCGCCGCTGGCCGATCTCGACAAGGCCACCGCCGAACTTGCGGTCGCGCAGCGTGGCCTGGAACAGGCCCGCTTTGCCTACAACGAGGCGGTCGCCGGATTCACGCGGGAGGACCAAGGGGTCGCCCAGGCCAAGGTCGAGACCGCCAAGGCCAACGTCGAGACGCTGAAGGCACTGGTCGATCAGATGGTGGTGTTTGCGCCGGCCGACAGCCAGGTGTTCCGCATCCCGATCGAGGACGGCGAGTTCGTCCTGCAAGGCATTCCCCTGATCACGCTGGTCGATCTGGCCGACATGTGGGTCCAGTTCGATCTTCGCGAGGATCTGCTGCGCGATTTGAAGGTCGGCACGAAGCTCAGCGTTCGCGTGCCAGCCCTGCATGACCGGCGCGTTGCGCTGGAGGTTCGCGTCATTGGCGCCAAGGGGGAATACACCGGCTGGCGTGCGACGCGCGCAACCGGCGATTTCGACCTCCGCACGTTTGAGATTCGCGCGTATCCCACGCAGGCCGTCGAAGGCCTTCGGCCGGGCATGAGCGTCTATACCGACTGGTCGGACCTGCACCCATGATCGCGCCGCGTCCGGGACTGTTCGCGGTGATCCTGCGGGAGGTTCGCTGGATTCGGCGCGATCACGTCGCCGGCTTCCTGCTGTTCGGCGTGCCGGTGATTGCCTTCACGCTGCTGGGGCTGACATTCAGTTCCGCCGTCGTGCGCGGTCTTGGCGTGGTCGTGGTCGATATGGACCATTCGGCGATGTCGCGGATGTTCATCCAGACCGTGGCGGCAGCGCCGGGAATCGCGGTTGCCAAACGCGCCGACGATCTTGGCGCGGCGGCCAGTGCGATCCGGTCGGGAGAGGCGATCGCCGCGATCTACCTGCCGCCCGACTTCGAGAAGGATCTGCTGGCCGGCCGCAGGCCGCGCCCGGTCGCCTACTACAACACGCAGTACTTCACGCCGGGCAACAGCGCGTCGAAGAGCATCAGCGACGCGATGACAGCGGCGTCCACCGCGGTCGCCCCAGCGACAATGGCCATGCCGCACACCGGGGAGACGACGCCGGGGTTGGTGCCCGAGGAATACGTCCTGACCAACCCGGCGCTCAGTTACGCCGAGTTCCTGCTGCGGGCGGTGCTGCCGACCGTGCTCCACGTGGTGATCGCGATATCCGCGGCCTACGCAGTGGGTTCGGAGTTCCGTCGTCGCGGCATCCGGGCGTGGTGGGAAATCTCCGGCCACAGCATCGCAACCGCGTTGGTCGGCAAGCTGCTGCCGTACTGGCTTGTTCTGTTCACAATGTTCGCTTTGATGGTCGGCATCCTAGACGTGGCGCTCGGCGTGACGTTCCGCGGGAGCGTGCTGCTGACGGCCGTCTCCGCCACATTGCTGATCGTTGCGTACCAAATGGTTGGCTGCCTGATGCAGTTGCTGACCCGCAATCTGGCCGTGGGGCTTAGCCTGACGGCAATCATCGTCTCGCCCGCCTTTGGCTACGCGGGCGTCGGCTTTCCCGTGACCGCGATGGGGTGGTTCCCGCGAGCCTGGGGCGCCATGCTGCCGCTGCGCTGGTATGTCCAAATCCTGTTCGATCAGGCTTCCCGCGGTGCACCGCTTCGCGACACTGCGTTGCCATTCACATTTCTCTGTATTCTCGCCCTCGTTCTGGTGTTGCTGGTATGGCTGCGCTTCCGCTCGCTTGCGCGCGGCGGCTTCCGAATTCCACCCGACGAGGAACCGGCGCCGGACCGTGCGGTGTTCGGTGTCGCCGGCGCGTTTATCAGCCGAGTGGCGGCGCGTGCTGAGCGACCGCGCCGTGCTCGCCCTGTTCATACTCGCGCCGGTGTTCTACGCATTCTTCTATCCGCAGCCGTACCTCGGCCAGATCGTCCGCAACATTCCGATCGCCGTGGTCGATCAGGACGGCACTGAACTCAGCCGCGGACTTGTCCAGGCCATGGCCGCGCATGGCAATCTGTCGATCGCACTGCAAGCCACCAGCTATCGCGAAGCGGAGGACGCCATCTTCGCGCGCCGGGCATTCGGCGTCGTCGGCATACCGCCCGACACCGAGCGCAACGTCCTGAAGGGCGTCCAGGCCAGATTGCCGATCTATGCGGATTCAACTTACTTCATCCTGTTCAATCGCACGCTGCAGGGCATCCTGGAATCGGTGCAGGCTTATGCGGCCGACGCCATCGAGCGTGGCAGTCGCCCTGAAGGCGCGGCCGTCCAGACCGCTGCCGCCGCCCGCGATCCGGTGCAGTTGGTCATGGTGCCCTTGTTCAATCCGACGGCGTCCTACTCCAGCTATGTCGTGCCGGCGGCATTTGTCCTGATCCTGCATCAGACCCTGCTGATGGGTTCGGCAATGTTGGGCGGCGCCGCATACGAACAGGGCGGAACCGCCGGCCGCCGGGCGCGGGCTTCCGGTGCGGCGATCCTCGGACAGGGCCTGGCGCACTGGACCATCTACGTGCCTGCCCTTCTGCTCTACTTCGTGATCATGCCTCGCGTGTACGGTTTCTCGACGCTGGGCAGCATCTGGCAGATCGCGGCCTTGTCCTTCCCGTTCATCCTCGCGACAAGCTTCCTCGGTCAGGCCCTGGGCCTGATGTTCCGCCACCGCGAAAC
This sequence comes from uncultured Alphaproteobacteria bacterium, assembly GCA_963780095.1. Taxonomy (GTDB): domain Bacteria; phylum Pseudomonadota; class Alphaproteobacteria; order Acetobacterales; family Acetobacteraceae; genus JAMXLO01. The sequence continues at coordinate 326,369 of CAWABH010000030.1, read as the reverse complement.
GGCGGTTCTGTTGGTGCTGGCGAGCAGCCTGCCGCAGTTCTTTCTGGTTGGTGCGTCGTGGCCGGACGAGGCCATCCCGCCGTTTCTGCGGTCCGCGCGCGAGATACTGCCGAGCGTCAGCGCGATCGACGGTTTCGTGCGGATCGGCCAGATGGGTGCCAGTCTCTTCGAGGTGCGCCACCGCTGGGAAACGCTGTGGGTCCTGACAGCGTTGTATTTCGCGCTGGCGGGTCTTCTCGCCTATCGCGCCGGGTTCGGATTCCAGCCCATGCGCCGACTGCCTAGCGCCAGGATGCTCGGCGTCGGCGTGGTCATCGTGGCCATCGTCGCGCTTGGGATTTGGTATGAGCGGTTCCGCCGTTCCGATGACTCCGCTGCAGTCGCCGGCGTGGTGCGCGCGACGGAGATCCACATTGCGCCGGAAATCAGCGGGCGCCTGGCCCGTGTGCTGGTCCAGCCGGGGCAATCGGTCCAGCGCGGCGAACCGCTCGCGCTGCTCGGCAATCCCGAGTTATGGGCAGCCGTCGCCGAAGCGCGCGCCCAGGCCGACAAGGCGGCCGCCGACAGGGACCGCGTGTATGCGGGTGTCCGGCAGGAGGAAGTGGAAGCCCTGCGGCGCGAGATATTCAAGGCGCAGGCGGTCCTGGTGTACGCGCGACAAGAGGTTGACCGGAAGTCCGTGCTGGCCGCGCGGTCGGATGTCTCGCAGCAGGACCTGGATGAGGCGCGTGCTGAAACGGCGCATGCCGAAGCGGACGTTGCGGTGGCGGAGGCAAGTTACGCCGAGGCTCAGCTTGGTCCGACAGCGGAGGAACGCGCGTTGGCGGACGCCGTGGTCAAAGCCGCCGAAGCGGCCCGCGACGTCGTGGAGGCCAGGGCCGCGAAGACGCTGCTGCGCGCGCCCACCGCCGGCGTGGTCGGGTCGATCGTTCCGGAGATCGGCGAGGCTATCGTCCCCGGCGAACCGGTTCTGACCCTGCTTCCCGACGGTGGACGCTGGTTCGGGTTCAACCTGCGCGAGGACGCGTTGGGGCCGCTTGCGATCGGATCGCGCGTTCGGTGGATATGCCGGGATCTTCGGCGCCGGCGTCCGGCACACTGACCGAGATGCGCAACTGGGGGGAATTCGCCGCATGGCGGGCCGCCCGCGCGAGCGGCGACCACGATCTGAACACGTTCTTTCTGCGTCTCGATCCGGTGGGGCCGATGCCGAGCCTCGCCGTCGGGCAGACGGTCTGGCTGCGCGCCGCGCGTTGAACGATCGCGCGGGCTACACGACCTTGCCCGCCAGGTGCTGCTTGTAGGCCGGCCGCTCCAGCAGCCGGTCGTACCACGCGCGCAGATGCGGCACCTCCGGACGGTCGAAGTCCATGTTGAACCAGCGGTGCAGATGCGGCCCCCAGGGGATGTCGGCCAGCGTCAATTCGTCGCCGGCGAGGTAGGGATGCTTCGCAAGCTCCGCCGATGCCATGCCCCAGATGCGCGCCGCATCCTCGATGCCCTGTTTGATCGCCGCCATGTCGCGCTTGTCGGGCGGGGTGCGGACCAGGCCCCAGAACACCACGCCGATCGGCCGGCCCAGCAGCGTCTGCTGCGCATCCATCCAGCGGTCGACGTTGGCGCGCGCGTGCGGGTCCTGCGGCCAGAGCGTCGAGTGCGGCGCATGGGCGTGGCAGAGGTAGCGGCAGATCGCGTTGCTCTCCCACAGGGTGAAGTCGTCTTCCTGGAGGGTGGGCACCAGGCCCGTCGGGTTCATCGCGCGGTAGTCGGGCGTGTCGGTCTTGCCGAACGAGCCGCCGACGTCGATGCGCTCGTAGGGGAGGTGCAGTTCCTCCAGCGTCCAGATCGCCTTCATCACGTTGCTGGACGTGGCGCGGCCCCAGAGAATGCGACGCATGGTGGTGCTCCTGAATGGTTGGATGGAAGTCACCGCAGCCAACACTTTTCGACCCCGGGTACCAACCGGCATCCACTGGCTCCAGCAAATAAAAGAACCAGCGGTTAACCACATCTTAACCGCGCTCGTGATGGTTTGCTAGTCAAATCACCTGCCTCTCAGTGAAGGCATAAAGCAAGAGGAATGCCGGGCGTGGTCAGAATTTACCCAGGGTAGTATATGTGCCAATGTCATTTCTCCAAATATCGCGTCTCCATGACGTGACCTCTTATACACTATGTTGACGTCAACGACCATCATCGCGACCCTTGATGAGCTTGCGAGCCTGCGTCGCCACACGTTGAAAAATAGGTTCATACCAATTCCAGCGAGCCATCGAAATCAGTCTGGCTCGAACCTGGGAGGCTTCCTGGAGATGGGCTTCGTCCTGCTCCAAGCCCTGGTGGAAGAGGGCGTGTCCGAAGCATCCCACGTGTTGGATATAGGGTGCGGAGTTGGCCGGGTCGCAATACCGCTGACGCAATTCCTGGGCCCCGAATCCGCATACTTTGGCATTGATATCAACCTGTCGGCGATCTCCTGGTGCCACGAGTACATAACACAGGTCTATCCGAATTTTGAGTTCGCGGTAGTCAATGCACGAAATCAGCACTATGGCAACAAGTATGAATATGGGCGCGCTGCGATGCGAGAGGTGGGACTGCCGCTGCATCCGGAGCGGAAGTTTGACGCGGTGATCGCCACATCCTTGTTCACCCACCTTCTCCGACCGGATGTGGAGGAGATCCTACATCGAGCATATTGCAAGGCACCTTAAGGAGGGGGCCTTCGCCTACACAACTTGGTTCCTGATAGACGATAAGTCCCGAGCAGCCATTGAAGGCGGCGGAGCCGCATTCGACTTCGACCTTCGTCACGAGGGCTCGACCTACACGCTAAAGGGGAAGCCTTACAGCGAAGCGATCGCGCATGACGCCGACGGAATCATTCTTCTTGCAGCACGCCACGGACTAGTACCAAGGCGGCCTCCGCAGTTCGGCGGTTGGCCTAGAAAGCAGCCCGGTCAGGACACAATCGTGTTTGTGCGCGTATAGCGGCCATACTAATTTTTCAAGGTGAAGTATCCCCACTGCCTAGACTTCTACGTGGCGTCGCCACGTTCGTGATAACTGCGACGGAGCAATCAGGTTATCTAGTGACTTCACGGGAGGCTACAGTGCAAGCGTGGGAGGCGGATAAGGATCGGGTGTGCGCTAGGATCGGAAAGAATTCAGGCACACTTAAAATTCTCCTGAAGACTAAAGACGACCCGTTTTTCTTGGAAAGATGGATCAAACATCACGCTAAAATAGTTGGACTAAATAATATAATAATATTCGACAATATGTCGACCGACCAAGCAGTCTTAAGAATATACAAAAAATATAGCAGCGAGATAGAAATTGTACGATTTGAAGGCTTCCATAACGATCTACATAATACGGGTTATTATCCCGAGCTCTACGCAGCCTTATCCCGATCGTGCGAGTATTTCATATTTCTTGATACCGATGAGTCCCTTATCCTCATAGACAATTCAGTATATCACCAAGCCACAAACCTGTTACGTTTTATTGATCGCAACCACGATATCGATATCTTCCCTGCCGCCTGGCTCCTGAATATGGCTGGCAGCGATACCAAGTTTTGGGTTGGTAAGAATATGGACCGCCTTGCGGACGGGCTGAAGTGGGGCAAGCCAATTATTCGGTCTAATGCTGCCATAAAGGGATTCATAAACCACAACATCCAACTGGAAAGGACTCTCTTTCGGCCGCGCATATTAACCAACTTCTTTGTCCTACATATGGTTCAGCTTTCTCCTAAACAGCGTATCATGGCCAACTTCTATAAGCTAGTCGCCCGCAAGTTTATCTCACCAGGTGAGAGTATCGAGCGCGTGGCCGATATGGACATTTCTCGTGTGACAGATCAGAATATCCGCCTGTATGTTTCTGAGATAGGACGGCTGCTTCCGAAGCTTGGCATTCCGAATCTCAGAGACCCAGAATTGGCTCAGGGTTGCCTCGAATTGTGCCAGGACGGACTAGTCTCCTTCTATAGTAACGCAGAGCGGGACGTAATGGCCAATTATCTAACCAACTCTAGCGACGCGGCGATGCAGATTCTTGGAATAACCGGTTGACTGAAGTACCATGGAATCAGCGCAGACAGTCCTTGAAATCGGGCCACCGCACTTCTTTGGTAGTGAGCTTGATCTCTTTGAGGATTCTCTCAAAGATGTCCAACAATATTTAGAATTTGGCATAGGCGGATCAACCTTGGTTGCTGTACGTCTCGGATTACCGAGTATTGTCGCGATAAACTTCTGACAATAAGTGGGTGGAAGCGGTTAGATCTCACAACGAAGTGGCACCCTTGCTGATTTCACAGAGGGTGACCGTCATCCATGCGAACATTGGCCCTGTCGCAACATGGGGACATCCTATTGGCTGCACCTCAGTCGCGATGTGGCCAAACTATCTTCGATCAGCCTGGGACGAATGGGCCAGACGAAAAAGCGTGCCGGATCTCGTGTTCGTCGATGGGAGATTTCGAGTTGCCTGCTGTCTTTCTGTCTTGGCATCCTGCGCGACCGAAATTGACACTGGCAAATTCCCCCGTGTGTTACCGTCGCATTGTAGCGATGCACCCAGTCGCTCAGCGTTTGCCGATCCATGCCATTCTGCTCCGCCGCTTCGGCGCGCGAACGGCCCTCCAGTACCAACGCGATCGCCAGAACGCGGCGCACCTGCGCGCCATCGCCACACTTGCTGGCGAAACCCCGAAGCTCCGACGCCGTCCGGTCCAGGCGAGTGATTGGGATCGCCGCGCTCATCCGATGCCCCCTTGGGCGAGAATCGCCCCCGGGCTATCAAATCGAACTGCCGAGGGATTCGGAACCCCGGAGAGTCAACGTCAACGCGGATTGGTATTAATCCATGACCTCTTCGATTCTCGACCTCAGTACAATCATATCTTCAAGTACTTCGAGACCGTCAAGTGCGTTGGATCAATGCATCTGCTCAAGGTCAGACGGGATGTAAAATTGGTCGGAGCCGTGACAGACCTTCTCCGGTTCCAATTCTGTCCAGATTGATGAGGCTTTCCGTCGTGTTGTCGGCTTGCACTACCTATATACGCTGCATTACAGCGATGGCCTGCCAGAATCGCGACGCGCAGTCGATGTAGGCTCGTAGGGCAAATTTTTGTGCCCATTCGTACTCGATGAATGACGATGGAACTACGGCGTCACCATATTCCGTTGCAGGCCGGTATGCCCCACCGCCGGTTGGCAGATAGACAAAACGGCCCTCATCAAACTGCTTACGAAGGTTCTCAGCCTGCCCGGCAAACTTTTTCAGTGCCATATGCCAAGGCGACCCTGGACTGTCCGGTATCTGCTCAACGAAGTTGATGAACCGCCGCGGTTCCAGCGTCATGCAAAAGACTGAACCCGGTCGCAGCACACGCGCGAGCTCGCGCATCCAGTGCACATGAGCCGGCTCCGAAAGGTGCGTGAAGACGGAGTAGGCGATTCCGCCGCCCAGATAGTTATCCGGATAGGGCAGCTTGCCGCGCGGGTACAGACGGTCGAAGGTGCCGGGAACTCCGGTCGCGTTGCATATGGCAATGGCGTCCGGGTCGACATCGCAGCCATATAGGTTCGTGGCCCGGATATCCCTCCAGAAAATCCGTGGAAATCTGCCCCATCCGACACCGAAGTCCAAAAACTTCATTTCTTGATGGAGAGGCATTCCCAAGGCACTCGAGTACCCCTTGGCAACGGTGTAGAAATTGAAAGCCTCCCGGACAGCCGCCTTGCCGGCGGAGCCGACAAATACCTCCTGCACTTCCGGGCTCGGATAGTCGGGAAACCGAAACCCCTCGACTATTGATACTTCCGTGCCCCGCAGCAGTATTTCAAGCCACGCATCATCCGGCATCGCGCGGAACACGTCGGGAAGGTCCTCAATGTTGGCACTCATGTCATGCCGCGTTCCGGCTCGTTAGAAAGGGTCGCTTGTCGCAATGCATAGCGCGGATAGTAGCTAGCCTCCCGAACCCAGGCATCGTGCACACCGAACTCGCGTGCAATCATGTCGAACACGTACGGCCAGTTGCTTGGCGTCGGCGCTTTTCGGTTCCGGATGCGTCCACTGGCCACGCGCCCATAGTAGCTTGCGAGCGTTGCCGCCGTATCCTCCGCGGCAAGCATCTGCAAGCCCGCAAAGGTGTTTGCCCCGTGGATCCGATACCTGTACGAAGTCTCCGGGACACGGCAGGGCTCCGCGATGGTGATGGCTCTAAGCATGAATTCCCAGTCATGGCAGTACCGAAGCGCGGCGAACCCGCCTATTTCGTTCAGCAGCGTCCGATTGACGAAGATATTGCCGGTGGATCCAGTCAACTGGTGCCGCAGGAAGCCAAAGCTCGTGGATGGCAGTTCCAAGCCAAGCCGTTTCGGGTTCTGTTCGAGCACAGACTTGAGCTCATGGCTTTTTACCGGACTTCCGCGACTGTCGATCAACTTCACCGCGCTGAATGCAAGGTAGGCGGCATCGGCATCGGTGGCGTCGTGGTGGGAAAGCAGCAGTCGTAGCCGTTCCGGCTCGTAGACATCGTCAGAGTTGATGAAGGTGATGTATTGCCCTGCCGCTGCCTCGATGCCCAGGTTCAAAGCATTATGGGCTCCCAAATTCGTGTGATTTCTGCTGATGATGAGTCTGCGGAACCGGCGTTTGAATTGCGGGTTGGCAGCCATGCGCTGAATGATCTCGAAGGTCGGGTCGGTTGAACAGTCGTCCACGATCAGGAACTCGACATCCCGATATGACTGTTCGAACACGGATTTCATTGCCTGCGCCACGAACATCGCGTGGTTAAAGCTCGGCATTATGACGCTGATCAGACCCGGAATATGACTAGTGGGGGGCAACGACGATGACCTTGTCCGACATTGTCCGGTGGCAGGCCGTCCCAATTCGGGTATCTATTCCCAGCGCGTACGAACCAGGACGTACCCCGCCGAGGCTGGCGGATGATCGAATACCGGACCAGGCGGCCTCCTCTTTGCGCAACTTGTAGTAGTCGCCCACGTCTGCGCGAGGGATGCGTTGCAGGATCCGGGCAGTGAAAATCTCATTGTGATCCTTTGGGATCAGTGTCATGTAGCTTTCCGTATCCGACATCATGTCGTGTCCGACGATTACGTTCCAGCCCGAGATCTGCAGGTGTCCTGCCTGCTCTAGCCAAACCAGGTTACTGTCGGTGAACTGATTGATGCGCTCTATGTGGCATGTCCCATTCAATTTCACGTCCAAGGGCGCCAGAACAGAGTCCACATAGTTTACGAATGAAGCCTGTGCATAGAGCTTGTGTTCCTCCAGCAATAGGTAACTGTCAGATAGGTATTTGAGAGAGGTATCGAATGATTCGAGATAGGCCTCCAGTTCGGCCAGGACGTCTTGGGCATCCGGTAGTGTGGCCTTTGCCCCCGCCATTATCGTCTGCCACGAGGACAAGCCTGCCAGCGCCCGCCGCGTCGCCTCCAGGTACTGTCGACCAAATCTCATGTCAGGTTCGATGTGCGCGCCTTCACCCCACTCGTTCCACGCGTTGATGAATACCAGACGCTGCGCAACAGGGAGGCGCCGCCTGGTGACGGCTATCGCCTCGCGCAGCCACAACTCGTAGAGCTCGGGGGTGCTGCCGTGAAACACATTTCCGGCGGGTCCGCGGCGCGGTGTATTGTCCCAACCGGGCATAACGCACTTGTAGCGCGGATAATCCGCCGGCAAGGCCACGATATCGTTCATGACGGCGGTGCCGTAGCTGTATAGACTGCCGGAATAATCCTTGCTCAGGCCCTCGGCCGTTTCGTTGAGCCGGCCCGCGACCAGCCGATGTGGCGGAAATTCCACCGCTGCGTCGCACCCTTTTTCGAAGGGGTCGTCGAAACCGAACGTCTCAGCCATGCAGATATGCAGTCCGGGAAAACCATGCTTCATGGCAACATCCCGCCAGGCAGCGAACAGCGCCTGAGAGTCTGGCAGCAGCCCTATACGGTAGATCACCATCAGCGGCTTGCCGTCCACCTTGATGTAGCGCCGGTCCGAGAACAGCGGCAGCAGGTCAAGGATCAGCTTCTTGTCGATTTGGAGATCATGTTCCTGGGCAATGAGCAGCTCGGACTGCGAGCCGTCCCAACGGCGGGACCACGGCTCGTTGGCCCAGCATATGCAAAATGGAAAATCTGGTTCATTTGACTGGAGCATTTCATCCAGCGGCCGTTGCAGCACGCGGCGGCCAGAGAACCAATAATAATGGTAGCAGAACCCGTGAATACCGTACTTCCTGGCCAACCCCGCCTGGGCGGTACGTACCTCGGGAAGACGTAGGTCATAAAAGCCGAGGTCGGCAGGCAGATGTGGCTGATAATGCGATGCGAACAGCGGCCGTGCCGCGGCTACTCCGTGCCACTCCGTGAATCCCTTCCCCCACCAAAGGTCGTTTTCCGGAATCGGATGGAACTGTGGCAGGTAAAAAGCGATCAGACGGACATCTGTTTCAACTGTAGTTGGGTGTGGGACAATACTCGTCGCCGACACACTCGTATCGGAAGCAGTGCGGCCGCGCACCGTTACCTTGTTGGGAGAATTCTTCAGTACCCGAACCGGCGCGACCATTGGATTTTTTCACCGGAGACCCCTGCAACGGTTGCGACAAAAAGGGTGCGACCGATCCAATAAGGCGCTCGTAACGCCATAGCAGAACGCCATCGAACGGCGGAGGATGGCAATTCGGTCTTCGAGTAGATTCGCATGAAGCGGAACTCTGCCAGTGTCCGCGTGTTCTACGAACACCATTGTCGGCATAAGAGTATCGACCTGCTGGTGAATGAAACGTTAAGGACCATGGGTGCCCGGTCAAAATGATGCGGGCGGTTTCCTTTCGCCGATTTATCCACCGTCTAACTCAAGTCCAGCCCGCCTCTCATCCAACCGCAGCACCGCGCGCAGCTCTCGCTTCAGCCAAGGCTTGTCGGGCTCGACCCCCCGGAGCGGCCCGGCCTGTGGACTCCGGAAACGGCAACCTGCCGTGACAGCTGCAGACGCTCGCGAAGCAGCATCGGAAACACCAACGGGCAATCGTGTAGATAGCGTCGCGCCAGCCGCCGTGGATTCCCGCAGAGCCGATACAGCCACTCGAGACCTGCGTGCTGAACCCATGGCGGAGCCCGTCGCGCGGCGCCCGCGACGAACTCGAGGCTGGCACCAATGCACAAGCCAACGCCGGTCGCCCGCCGCGTCCTTGCAATCGCCCCGGCCAGTATCTCCTGCTGCGGTGAACCTACCGCCAGGAACACGAAACGCGCGGGATGTGCCACCACGAATTCGACAGCGGCACGCAGCGCGGACATGTCGTCCATGAAGCCCATGGGCGGATCGTAGTGCGCCGGTGATGCGATGCCGCAGCGCGCAACCAGGGCCGGCAGCCATTCCGACCGCAGGCCGACGATCGTGATCCGGTCACCGACAGCGACATGCCGGGTCAGCAGCAACTCGGTCAGGTCACTGCCGGGCGCAACGCGTGGCACCGGCAGCCCGGCCAGACGCGCCACTCCCCCAACCACGCGCGAGTCCAGCAGGCACATGAGGGCGTCGCGATAGAGCGGCGCAAACCTGGGACACCGGTTCAGCCGCACCAGATGATCGGCATTCGGTGTCGTCACATAGCCGAACGGCGCCGTGGCGGGGCGTCGCGCCAGCCAGTCTGCCGCGGCCTCGACGTCGAGGTCGGCGAATTCCAGCCCAAGCAGTCTTATCGTCCGGATCACAGCGCGAACCGCAGCGTCAGCAAGCCTATGCTGCGCGTGTAGCTGCCCGTGGTCAGCAGCGTCGGATTGCTGGTATTCGTCTGATCGGTGAAATTGTAATCGGCCGACAGCCGCAAATTGCGGTTCAGCAGCCAGGTCACGCCCGCGCCGAGGGAGAACCCGTTCGACTGGCCACCACCCTGCAGGTAGTCGGCGCGCTGCACGCCGGCGGAAACCCGCAGCAGCACATCGCGCCGGTATTCATGATCCAGCGTCAGCCGGGCACTCGTGTAGGTGTAGCCGGCGATCCCCTCCTGGGCGGCGTCCTCGATGCTGCGCGTCAGCGAGCCGGTGACCGTCGTCAGCCCGCTCGGGTTCCAGATCAGTTCCGCCTCGGCCAACGGCGCCTGGTGTGACCCGAATTGCCTGGCGGCGAAATCGCGCACCTCCCAGCCAAGCAGCACGCGATAGCGCCATAACCCATCCGAATCATCGCCAAACCCGACCAGCGCCTGATACCCGGTGGAGTTGCGCGTCGGCTGGCCCGGTTGCGGGGCGACGTAGTTCGACCCAAGGGCCCGAATGACCACCAGCAGGTTGCGCTGCGGCGTCAGCTCGTAGCGCGTGGTGACCGCGCCCTGCAGCACGTCGCGGTTGCGGTACGCCTGTGGCGTCGGCACGCCGAGTATCGTCGTGCTGTCATAGCGGTAGGTTGAAAATTCGAGACTGGGCGTGACCGAGACGCGGTTCAGCGCGATCGTGTAGCCAGCGCGCACGTCGTCCACCTGATACGCGACGGGCGTGTCGGTCGGCAGAGCGTCCAGTTCGGTGCGGTCCTGATGCAGGCCGAGATGGGCGACAGCCAGCGTGAGCTCATCGCGGCCTACCGCCAGCGTCCCGCCCAGCGATGCCGTCCAGTTGGTCTGGCTCTGTTGCGGCTGATCGAGGTAGCGCAGGTCGTCGACGCCGAGATAGCCACCGATGCTGTTGCGCGACCAGTCGGAGTTCACCAGCAGCGACGGATGCGTCCCGAGTATCCAGCTTCCGAGCTTGCTCGTTCCGCCGAACACATTGTCGTCGTAGCCGATCCCTTCCTCAACCTGAGGATGGAGAACGAAGCCGCCAATGCGCGTGCCGAGCGGATCGAAGTCCGGCCGCTCCCGCGAGGCGACTGTGACGCCGGGCGCGGTGCCGTAGCCGGGCACGCCCGCGGGAAAATACGAAGACAGCAGCTCCGCGTGCACACCGCCATATGCAACTGCGCAACCCGCGACCACGGCCGCGACGCGACGAAGGTGTGGCGAACGAACATGCCATCCGTCCATGGCGGGCGACCATGACGGATACGACCTACGATCGCGTTAACGGCGATCTACAGAGAGGGCGCGCCGAGCGGCTTCAGATTGTCGTTCGCCCGCGGCATCTGCGTTTCCCAGCCACCGCCCAATGCCTTGTACACCGCGACGAGGTTGGCGGAGACGTTCGTCGTGGCCAGGGCAAACTGCTGCTGGGTGGACAACAGGTTCTGCTGCGCCGTCAGCACCTGGAGAAAGTCGGCCACGCCCTCCTGGTAGCGGCTCTGCGCCAGCGACAGGGCGCGCTGGTTCTGCGCCACCGCCTGCGCAAGCTGATCGCGCCGCGCCTGCTCGGTCTGATAGGCGGTCAGCGCGTTGTCCACCTCGTGCCAGGCGCTCAGTACCGTCTTCTGGTAGAAGATCGCGGCTTCCTGCTGCTGTGCCTTGCGCAGGTAGAGCGTCGCCTTGAGTTGGCCGCCCTCGAAGATCGGGATCGTGACGCCAGGCCCGACGCCGAAATTGCGTGCATTCAGGTTGAACATCTGCCACGGCTGGAGCGACTGCAGACCGACACTGCCGGTCAGCGTCACCGACGGATAGAAATTCGCCACCGCAACGCCGATGTCCGCCGTGGCCGCGTGCAGCTGCGCCTCGGCCTGGCGGATGTCGGGCCGTCGCCGTGCCAGCTCGGAGGGCAGACCCACGGGAATGCGCGGCGGTATCGGCGGCACTCGCTTCGGCTTGATCAGCTCCGCCTGCAGCGTGTTCGGCGGTTGGCCGAGCAGCAGGCTGATGGCGTTGATGAACTCCGAGATCTGCTGCTCGATCCGTGGGATTTCAGCCGCCGTGGTGCGCAACTGGGCGGCAGCGTTCGCCACATCGAGATCGGTGGTCACCCCGCCGGTTGCACGCTGCTGGGTGAGCTCCAGGTTCTGCTGCGCCGTCTTGACGTTGTCCCGAGCGATCTGCAGCAGCAGCTGGTTGCCGCGCAACTGGATGTAGTCGCGCGCAAGCTCGGCAAGACTGGAAATCAGGGTGGCGCGCCTGAACTCGGCCGAGGCCTCAACCGATGCGGACGCCGATTCGACCGAGCGCCGCACCCGGCCCCACAGATCGACCTCCCAGGAGGCATCGAAACCCACCTGGTAGACGTCGAACGCACTGAGCGTGCGTGCTGGTGATGCCGCCCGTCGTATTGCCCGACGCGCCGTTGGCGCCGAGCGCGCTTCGGCGCACTGGAGAATACGCCAACATCGCTCGCCTTCTGCCGTGTGTAGGAGCCGTTGGCATTGAGATTGGGAAACTGCGCCGCGCCGACAATTCCGAGCTGCGCCCGGGACTCTGCGAGCCTGACCGTGGCCACCTGCACGTCCAGGTTTTCGCCCGCAACGCGCCGTTCCAGCGCGGTGAGCTCGGGGATCCTTGAACAGCTTCCACCAGTTGGGGTCGATCGGCTCCGCGACCGGCAGGCTTCGCGGTCGCTGGATCGACTCCGCCTTGCTGGCGAACCAGGATGCGGGCGACAGCCACTCGGGCGTCTCGAAATTCGGCCCAACTGTGCAACCCGCAAGCAGCAGCACGACGGCGGCGGCAGGAATTCGTATCAACGTGGTCCTCGTCTCGGCCGCGCCCCGGCGCCAGCTCCGCGCCGGTGTTCTTACGCGGGAAGTGTAGGGGAGGCCAGACCGGTGGCAACAGGCCCGACTGAGGCTATAGTCTGCCTGGTATTTCCAGCCCTTCACACGAGGCGCACGCCATGGAAATGACAGCCGCGGTCTTCCGCAAGGTGCACGAACCGCTGACGATCGAGCAGGTGGAGATAGACAAACCAAGGGGCCGCGAAGTGCTGGTGCGCACGGTCGCCACCGGTGTCTGCCACAGCGACCTGCACGTGGTCGACGGCAACGGGCGTTTCCCGCTCGATCGTCCCTTCGTGCTGGGCCACGAGGGCGCGGGCATCGTCGAGGCCGTCGGCGCCGATGTCGCCACGGTGCGGCCAGGCGATCACGTGGTCGCCTGCCTGTCCGGATTCTGCGGCACCTGTCCGCAATGTCTCGGCGGGCATCCGAATCTCTGCACCGGCGGCGTGGTCGCGCGCGACGAATCCGCGACACCGCGCGTGTCGCAGAACGGCAAGCCGTTCCGGCAGTTTGCCGCCATCGGCAGCTACGCCGAACATATGCTGCTGCACGAGAATTCGTTGGTGCGGATCGACGCGGAGATCGCGCTCGATCGCGCGGCTCTGGTGGGCTGCGGCGTGCTGACCGGCGTTGGCGCCGCGCTGCGCAGCTCGGGACTGCAGGCGGGCCAGACGGTCGCCGTGTTCGGTTGCGGCGGCGTCGGGCTGTCGATCGTGCAGGGCGCGCGCATCGGCGGCGCGCGGCAGATCATCGCGGTCGATCAGTTCGATTCCAAGCTGGAGATGGCGAAGGGCGTCGGTGCGACGCATGTGGTGAACAGCGCGCAGGACGATCCGGTGAAGGCTGTGCGGGCGCTGACGCGTGGGCTTGGCGTCGATCACGCATTCGAAGCGGTGGGCGTTGCCGTGCTGTGCCGCCAGGCGATCGAGAGCCTGGCGATCCGCGGCACTGCCACGATTGTGGGCGTCCTGCCGCCGGATGCGATGATCGAGTTCCCGTGGATGGCGATCCGGCCGGAATGCCGTGTGCAGACCTCGCGCATGGGATCGAACCAGTTCCGCACCGACATTCCGAACTACCTGGAGTTCTATCGCCAGGGGCGGCTGGATCTGGACTCGATGATCAGTCGCCGCGGCCATCTGGGCGACATCAACGAGGCGTTCCGCGCGATGAAGGCCGGCGAGGTCGCGCGCACCGTGCTGATGTTCGACTGATGCTGCAATACTCCCTCTCCCGCGCAAGCGGGGTAGGGTTGGGGAGGGGGGCCAGGGACCATGCTGACAGTCACACGCGACATGATGCTGCCGACGGCGATCACCGGATCGTATCCGCGGCCGCTGTGGTTCGACATGAGCCTGAACGGACAATCGTTCAAATCGGCCTTGGGCGCGTCGCTGTTCCGCGAACAGTACCTCGACGCCGTCGCTGCGATCATCAACGCGCAGGAAGCAGCCGGCCTTGATATCGTCACCGACGGCGACAGCCGGTTCGATCTCGCGGTCGGGGGAAAATCGTGGTTCTTCTATCCGATCGAGCGCATCGGCGGCATTCGTGGCCATCGCGACACGTCGCAGGGCTGGATGGGGCGGCACGGATTGCGCCCCGGCAAAATTCTGTGGGAGGTGCAGGAGGCGTATCAGCCGGGGATCGTGAAGGAGAAGCTCACCCGCGGGCCGCTGGAATACACCGCCTTGTGGCAGGTCGCACAGCGATTGACCGACAAGCCGGTGAAGTTCGGAGCGATCTGTGCGCCGGCATTGGCCAGCATGTTGTGGAACGAATACTACTCGGACGACAAGCAGATGGTGCTGGACCTCTGCGACATCATGAACGCCGAGTTCCGCGAGATGGCCGCGGCCGGGTGTCCGCTGATCCAGGTCGAGGAGCCGCCGCACCACGGCCGATCGACGCGGCCGGACTGCACCGAGGCCGACCTGGAGTTCCTGACCGAGGCGTTCAACCGGCAGTTGGTCGGCGTCGATGCCGAGATCTGGGTGCACACCTGCTGGGGCAATCCAAACCAGCAGCGCGTCTATTGGGAAGTGCCGAGCTACGAGCGCGCGATGCCGCATCTGCTGCAGCTCAACGCCGACGTCATCACGTTCGAATGCGCCAGCAGCGACGGGCGGGATCTGCATCTGTTCGGCAAGTACAAGACCGACAAGAAGATCGGCATCGGCGTGGTGAACCACTGCAACACGGTTGTGGAACCACCCGAGTACGTGGCCGGCCTGATCCGCCGTGCGCTGGAATTCATTCCGCCCGAGCGGCTGGTGATAACCACTGATTGCGGCTTCGGCCGCGAGGGATTGAGCCGGCGCATCGCGCATTACAAATGCGTATCGATGGTGGAGGGGACGAATATCGTCCGCCGCGAGCTCGGATTGCCCGAGGTGCGCGTGCGGGCGGCGGATCCGAAGCTGTACTTTGCCGGAGGTGCCGGGCGCGGGTAGGAATCCGCCGCGCAACGCTCGCTCCAGGTGGCGCAACGGTTCGCTCCCCATGGCGGCCGCATCCCATCTGGCCACATCCCCATCGTCATGGCCGGGTCTTGTCCCGGCCATCCACGTCGTCTCCGAGGCGCCAGCCGGCTGATGGCCGGTTTTTCCCGGCCACCCCAAGCCCAGCGCCGCGTCGTGGGCAGCCTCAGTGCCAAAGCTGCTGCGATGCGAGTTTCGCGCCCTCCACCAGGGAAGCCAGTTTGCGGAAGGCGATCTCGCGATCCACGCGGCCGGCCGTGCCGACCGATGTCGAGAATCCGCAATCGGTGCCGGCGATGACCCGCTCGCGTCCGACGACATCGGCGAACCGGCAGATCCGCTGGGCGACCAGTTCCGGGTGCTCGATGTAGTTGGTGCAGGTGTCGATCACGCCTGGTATCAGCACCTTGTCGTCCGGCAGCTTCGTGTCGCGCCAGACCGTCCATTCGTGCTCATGCCGCGGGTTCGCAGCTTCGAACGAGATCGCCTGGGGCTTGGCCTTCAGAATGATCGGCAGAATCTTCTGCAACGGGATATCGAAGTCGTGCGGGCCCTCGTAGTTGCCCCAGCACAGGTGCAACCGCGCCGAACTCGCCGGCACGTTCGCCAGTGCGTGGTTCAGCGCCTCGACCTGATGCTCGGCCTGCTTGAGGAATTCCGCCTCCGTCAGATCCTGGAACCCGGTGTGTCGCGCCATCGCCAGGTCAGGACTGTCCAATTGCACGACGATGCCGGCGCCGGCGATCGCCTCGTACTCCTCCTGCATGGCGGCGGCGATCGCGTCGATGTACGCGGCATGGCTGGGATAGTGGCGATTGGGCTGGAACGTGGACACCACACCGGGTGAGGCCGCGGGCATGAACGCGTCGGTCGGCTTCGACGCCGCGATCGCCGCCTTGAAGTTGGCGATGTCCTGCTGCGCCGATTCATGATCCTGCCGCGCGATCGGCCCAGTGCAGCACAGCCGGCGGATCTGCTGCGGTCCAACGAAAAGCTCCAGACGCCGGCGGAAATCCGGATAGTCCGCCACATCGCGGTTCGGCTTCGGCACGTAGGGTTCGCCGCCGAAGCCGGTGAGGCGATCCTTGATGTACGTCGCGTAGCCGACCTTGCTCGATTCACCGTCGCTGACGACGTCGATGCCGATGGCAACCTGTCGCGCAACGATATCGGCGACGGCCTGACGAACCTGCCGGGCGAACTCGGCCGGAGTCATATGGCTCGCCGCGGTCTTTCTTGATGAGCAGTTCCACCAGCGGCTGCGGCCGCGGCAGGCTGCCGACATGCGTGGTCAGAATGCGATCCGTGCTGAGTTTCATGGCGCTCCCCTTGTCCTGTTGGCCCATCGTACAAAGCGATCACGCTCGACGCGAGCCCAGCCCGGCGCCGGCCGTCAACGACTGGTAGAATGGCTCCGGCGTGTCGATCTCTCGCATGGCGCCGTCCTCGATCAGCAGGTATCGCGTCGCGATCGCCTGCATGAAGCTGCGGTCATGCGAGACGATGATGCAGGTCGCCTTATGCGCGAGGATTTCCGACTCCAGTCTTTCCTGCCCGGCAATGTCGACGTGATTGGTCGGTTCGTCCATCAGATAGAAGTTGGGTTCGGTCAGTCGCAGTGCCAAACAGGCCGAGTCGTGCCTTCTGACCGGGCGACAGATGCCCGATCGGCCGCCGTTGCATCTCCACGGTGATGCCGGCGCCAGCCAGCAGACTGACGGTGCGCTGGTCGCCCAGGCGAAAGCCGCCGCCGATAAAATCGAAGGGCGTCTCCGCATTCGGCAGGTGCGACATGAGCTGATCGACGTATCCGATGACGACGGACTGGCTCGCACGGACGCCCGCGATGCTGTCGGGCGCTGCCAAAGCCTGTCGAAGCAGGCGCACAAGTTGCGACTTTCCGACGCCGTTGCGGCCGAGCACGGCGATGCGGTCCTGTTGAAGCACATTCAACGTGCCCACGCGAAACAGAGCCCGACCGTCCGGCGCAGCCACAGTTACGTCGGCAAGGTTCAGAAGCACTCGCGCATGCGTCCCACGATTGCCGAGGCGAATGTCACCCGACCTGTCGGCATGCACCGGACGCAGCGTCTGCTCCAGGGCCTCGGCACGCTTCTTCAACTGCATGGACTTCTTCTGCAGGAGGTCGCTGCCGCTGTTGACCCCGACATTGCGCAATGCACCGGCGTTGCGGCGCAGGCGGTCCACTTCGTGCATATCCCGCGCGAGCTTCGCCTCCTGTGCCGCGTCGTCCTCTGCCAGAAGATGCCTGGCGCGCGTATACGGATGTGCATAGATGCGACAAATGGCCGGCCGCAGAAACAACGTCCTGGTCGTGCACGCATCGAGGAAACGGCGGTCGTGACTGGCGATCATCATCGGGATTGCGCGCACCCCCCTGATCCAGTGCTCCAGCATTTGGATCTTGGCCAGATCCAGATGATTGGTCGGTTCATCGAGCAGAAGCGCATCCGGCTCGGTGACCCAGACGCGTGCCAGCAACGCCAGTCGCTGCCAACCGCCACTCAGCGCACGCAGCGGACGATCATGCAGGTCGGGCGGTGCGTCGAATTCGTCGAGCACGACATCGACACGCCACGCCTGGGCATCGCGCTCCACCGGTGGAATGGCGCGACGGATGGCCTCGGCGAGCGGCAGGTCGAGGAGATTCAACGGCACATCCTGTTCCACGTAACCCACCCGCATGCCGCGCGAGCGGGTGATTTCGCCCGCCGTCGGTTCCATGAGGCCGGCCAGGCACCTGAGCAGCGTGGTCTTGCCGCCACCGTTCCCGGCAATCAGGCCGATGCGATCGGGGTCGCCGATCACCATGCTGAGGTTCTGGAACAGCGGACGTGGCGCGACGATGCCAATATTGCGCAAATTGATCGAAGACATGTGGACACCCTGGTTCAACGCATCGCAAAGCGGGATGGACACGCACCTACGGCGGAGCCGTCATCGGCGCGCGGCGTTCAGGGCAGGCCAGCTCAGTTCCGTCTGATGGCCAGCCCCGCGACGACCTGTCGCAGGGCACAGACAGGGCCGCGCGGATGATGCTGATTGTAAGCGCTCATGCAGCCCCCTGCGGTTGGACGTTGAACCGGGCGGGACAATAGCGGCGTATCAGCGGTCGCGGCAAGTGCACTGAGATCGGCGCACCGTTCCCCCGCGGATTATCCAGGCGACGTTGCTTTTGACTCTCCCCGCTGCTCGTTCACCGTCATGGCCGGGCTTGTCCCGGCCATCAGAAGCGGCATCCTGCCACGACAGATGGCCGGGACAAGCCCGGCCATGACGGAAGAACCGAGTGGCGATGGAAGGCCTCGCGGAAGCGGTGACAGAGCGGGCGAAAGCCGATTACTCTGCCGGCAACGACAACAGGGAGGGTAGGCCATGCGGTCCCGTGTCCTGCGGCTTGCCGCGATCGTGCTGGCGCTTGCAGGTTTCGGCCTGGCAACCGGTCGCGCGGCCTCGGCGGAAGGCCTGCAAAAGGTCACCATTGCCTTCGCGGGCAAGGGTCTCTCCTTCATGATCCAGTACATCGCAATCGGCGGCGGGTTCTACAAGGAGGAGGGGCTCGAACCGGAATCGGTCGACGTCGCCTCGGGCACGCGACAAGCCGCCGCCGTGATGGGCGGGAGTGCCGAGATCACCCAGGTCGGCTTCGCCCACACCATGCACGCCGTCGGACGCGGCGGCGACCTTGTGGGAATCTGCACCGCGTTCGATGCGTATCCTATCGCCTTGGTGCTCTCGAACGATGCGATCAAGCGGCTTGGCATAACCGACACGATGTCGCTCGACGAGAAGATCAAGCGGGTGAAAGGCGTGCGCATCGGCATCACCTCGCCTGGCTCCAGCACCGACGAGTTCATGCGCACCATCATGCTGGTGCGCGGCATGGACCCCGCCACCGACGTGAAACTGCAGCCGGGCGGCATTGGCGCGCCGATGGTCGCTGCCATGCAGCAGGGCAGCACCGACGGCTTTGCCTTCATGTCGCCGTTCACCGATATCGCGGTGAGCCGCGGGCTCGGGAAGGTCATCGCCGATCCGATGACCGGAGCGCTGCCCGAGTATCGCGACGTGCCGTATCAGGTGATCACCACCAGCCGCGACACGCTGAAGAACAAGCGCGAGCTGCTGCTGCATGTCGTGCGCGCGATGACCAGGGCGATGAAGTTCGCCCATGAGGACACAGAAGGTTCGCGGCGCATCGTCCGCCAGTTCTTCCAGGACACGCCGGAGGCGGAATTCAACATTGCATTCGATAGCTACATCAAGGCCGTGCCGACAACACCCGTAGTCTCGCAGGCGCAGGTGGACAATACCGTCAGGATGGTGAACCTGATGGAAAAGACGCCGATCTCGGCCACCTACGATCAATTGGTGTACGCCGATCTGGCACGCGAGGCCGCCAAGGATCTGCTGGACAAGTAGCATGGCGCGGCGGTTCGATCCGATCGTTCTGTGGCAGATCGGCGTGGGTGTACTTCTGCTGACTGGATGGGAAGCGATCGGGCGCCTGTACGGCTCGGAATGGACCAGCCGACCGAGCCTGATCGCGGTCAGACTGGCGAGCTGGGTGCAAGGGAATTTGTATATCCACGTCGCGACGACGCTGACCGAAGTCTTCACCGGGCTTGTGGCTGGCGCAGCATTCGGCGTCCTGGCCGGTCTGCTGCTCGGCCGGTCACCGCTGACCGCGGGGATCCTGCGGCCGATCGTCGTCGCATTCTACAGCGTGCCGCTGATCGCGCTGGCACCGCTGTTCATCATGTTCTTTGGCCTCGACATGCTGCCGAAGATCGTGCTGGTGACGATCGTCGTGTTCTTTCTGCTGTTCTTCAACACATTCGCCGGCGCCGGCTCGGTGGATCGCGACCTGATCGCGCAGGTCGAACTGATGGGCTCGACACCGCGCGAGCAATTCCAGAAGGTCGTGGCGCCGGCCTGCATGGCCTGGATCATCGGTGGTATCAAGATCGCCCTGCCCTATGCGCTTGTGGCCGCCACGACCGGCGAGATGCTGGCTGCGCGGCGCGGGCTTGGCTTCCTGCTCAGCGATGCCGCATCGCAGTTCGACATGACGTCGCTCTACGCGGCGCTGTTCATCCTGATGCTGCTGGGACTTGCCGTTTCCGAGACGGCCGCCTGGGGCGAACGACACATGCTGCGGTGGCGCCATGCCGAGGGTTGAACTGGACATCTCGGCCGACATCGCCGAGCCGGTGGCGGCGCCGCGCGCGGAAAAGATCAGGCTCGCCGGCGTCGGCAAGCGGTTCGTCACGCGCGATCGCGAGGTGGAGGCGTTGCAGCCGATCGATCTGATGGTCCACACGCACGAATTCGTGGCGCTGGTCGGGCCCAGCGGCTGCGGCAAGTCGACGATCCTGAACCTGATCGCGGGACTGCTCCCGCCCAGCAGCGGCGTGGTGTCGTATGACGGAACGGCGGTGGCTGGGCCGAACCGGCGCGTCGGCTACATGACGCAGAAGGACACGCTGCTGCCCTGGCGCACGGCGGCCGACAACGTGCGGATCGCGCTCGAACTCAAGTGTCGCGCCGTGCCGCGCGGCGAGGCCGATGCGCGCGTCGCACAGATCATCGGCCTCGTCGGCCTGTCCGGTTTCGAGCGCCACTATCCGTCGGAGCTGTCGGGCGGCATGCGCAAGCGCGTCGGTCTGGCGCGCACGCTGATCTACGAGCCCGAAACCCTGCTGATGGACGAACCGTTCGGCGCGCTGGATGCGCAGCTCAAACTGCTGATGCTCGACCAGTTGCAGGAGCTGACGCGGCAGCGTCGCATGACGGTGGTGTTCGTGACGCACGATCTCGGCGAGGCGATCACGCTGGCCGATCGCGTGGTGGTGTTCAGCGCACGCCCCGGGCGCATCCGCACGATCCGCACCGTCAACCTGCCGAGCCCGCGCGACGTATTCCGCATTCGATTCACCGAGGCCTTCGCCCATCTGAACGAGGAGCTGTGGGATGAGCTGAAGGACGAGGTGACGCGGGGAACCGACGTATGAGCGAAGCCGTTCGCCTCCCCGCGCTGTCCGCTGGTTCATCGGGTACGTTCGCACGCTTCCTTGCGACGACGGCCGGCCGTTCGCTGGCGCGTACGCTGCTGGTTTTGATTCTGCTGGCGATGTGGCAGTATTTGCCGAGCCAGGGTCTGCGCTTCTGGATGAGCGGACCGCTGGATATCGTGGTGCGACTGTGGAGCTGGGTGCTGGACGGATCGCTGTGGGAGAATCTCGGCGCTACATTGCTCGCGATGGTTCTCGGCTATGTGATCGGCACCGGTGTCGGTATCACGCTTGGACTTCTGTTCGGCCTCATGCCGCGCCTGCATCGCGTGCTGTCGCCGTATATCACTGCGCTCTACGCGATGCCGAAGATTGCCCTGGCTCCGCTGTTCGTCATTGTCTTTGGCATTGGCCTCGAGCCGAAGGTGGTGCTTGTCGCCGTCACCGTGTTCTTCCTGATCCTCAACAGCACGCTGGATGGCGTGCGCAACGTGGACCGCGACCTCGTGCGCACGCTGACGCTGATGGGAGCGACACGGCTGGAGGTGACCGGCAAGGTATTGGTGCCGGCGACGCTGCCGTGGATCTTCACCGGGATGCGGATTTCCGTCCGGTATGCGTTCACCAATACGCTGCTCGCCGAGCTGATCGCCGCAAACAGCGGCATCGGTTTCATGATCGAATACTATTCCGGCATTTTCGACGCGACCGGGACCTATGCCGCCATCCTGGTCCTGGTCATCATGAGCGTCGGCCTCACGGAAGTGCTGACGCAGGTCGAGGCCAGGATGGCCCGCGGCCGCGGCGAGTAGAGACTTGTTCAATCCGAGGAGAGACACCATGACCCAAGCCCTGTCAGGCATCCGCGTCATCGACATGACGCACAACCAGGCGGGGCCTGCCTGCGCGCAGATCCTGGGCTTCCTAGGCGCCGATGTGATCAAGCTGGAGGAGCCGAAGGGCGGCGACGTCGCGCGCACCAACATGCGCGACCGGACCGACAGCGACAGCCTGTTCTTCCTGATCCTGAACGCCAACAAGCGCAGCCTGACGCTGAATTTGAAAACGGACGAAGGCAAGAGGCTGTTCAAACAGGTGATTGCCGAGTCGGACGTGCTGGTGGAGAACTTTGGGCCTGGTGCGCTGGATCGGCTGGGGCTTGGCTACGACGTGCTGTCGAAGCTCAACCCGCGCCTGATCTACGCGACGATCAAGGGCTTTGGAACCTACGGGCCGTACAGCGGCTTCAAGAGCTTCGAGCCGATCGCGCAGGCGATGGGCGGTGCGATGAGCGTCACCGGCTTCCCCGAGAACCCGCCGACCTATGTCTATCCGGCGATCGGCGATTCCGGCACGGGCATGCACATGGCGATCGGCATTCTGGCCGCGCTGCAGCAGCGCCATGCGACCGGCAAGGGCCAGCACGTCGAGGTGTCGATGCAGGATGCGGTGGTGAACCTGATCCGCGTCAGCCTGCGCGATCATCAGCGCTTCGGCCACGCGATGCCGCGCAACGGCAACCAGCTTGGGCGCACCGTGCCCGGCACCACATATGCCTGTGCACCCGGTGGGCCTAACGACTACGTGTTCATCCATGCCCAGCCGCAGATGTGGAAGGCACTCATCGGCGTGATGGGGCAGCCGGAGCTGGCGGATGATCCGCGCTTCAATTCGCCCGATGGGCGCTGGGAGAATCGCACGGCGCTGAACGCAATTGTTGAGGCATGGACAGGCCGGCACAGCAAGCACGAGGTGATGCGGCTGATGGGCGATGCGGGTGTGCCGTGCGGCGCGTGCCTGGACACCGGCGAGGTGCTGGCGGATCCGCATCTGCGCGCGCGCGACATGATCGTCGATGTCGACTATCCGACGCGCGGCACGTATCAGACGGTCGGTTGCCCGATCAAGTTGTCCGATTCACCTGCCGATGTGACCCGGCCGCCGCTGCTGGGGGAGCATACGGCGGAGGTCCTGAACGCATTGTGCGGCGTGGGTCCGGCCGAGGTGGAGCGGCTGCGCGAACAGGGCGTCATCTGAGCGGTGGAGCAGCGTTCGCTCGGAAATTCAGGGCTGCGTGTATCGCTGGCCGGGTTGGGCTGCAACAACTTTGGTCGGCGAATCGATTACGCTGCGTCGTTCCCGGTGGTGCACAAGGCGCTCGACCTCGGAATCACATTCTTCGACACCGCAGATGCGTATCGCAGTCCGATCGGCGGCTCCGAAGAGTTCCTCGGCCGGGCGCTGGGCCCGCGGCGCAAGGATGTCGTGCTGGCGACGAAGGTCGGCATGCCGATCGATGCGAGCGGGCCGCATGGCGCGTCGCGTCGCACCATCATCGCCGGCGTCGAGGCGAGCCTGCGGCGGCTGAACACCGACTGGATCGACCTCTATCAGCAGCACCAGCCGGATCCGCTGACGCCGATCGAGGAGACGCTGCGGGCATTCGATGATCTCGTGCACCAGGGCAAGGTTCGCTACTTCGGCTGTTCCAATTTCCGGGCCTGGCAGGTGGTCGAGGCGCGCTGGACCTCACGCACATTCGGGCTTGCGTCGTTCGTATCCTGCCAGAACGAATACAGCCTGCTCGCGCGCGGTCCGGATCGCGAACTGATCCCGATGATGCAGGCCAACGGAATGGGACTGCTGCCGTACTATCCGCTGGCAAGCGGTCTGCTGACCGGCAAGTACCGGCGCAACACGCCGATGCCCGAGGGTGCGCGGCTGACGGTACACGGCGCGCGCTACGGCAGTCGCTTCATCAACGACGCGAACTGGCCGATCGTCGAACGGCTGGAGACGTTCGCCGAGCAACGCGGCCGCACCCTTTTGGAACTCGCGTTCAGTTGGCTCGCGTCGCGCCCCAGCGTGTCCAGCATCATCGCCGGCGCCACGAAGCCGGAGCAGTTGGAGGCGAACGTGCGTGCCGTGGGTTGGGCGCTGACCGACGACGACTTCCAGGAGATCGACCGGATCACCGCGAAGGATTGACGTTTTGTCTTTACGGTCGCTGGGTTCTCCCGTCATGGCCGGGCTTGTCCCGGCCATCTGTAGCGACACGGTGCCACGACGGATGGCCGGGACAAGCCGGGCCATGACGATGGAGGTGCGGCTGGTATTACGTTGCTCCCGCCGCACCGCGCGCGCGCATCGTTTCCTCCCAATGCTGCCCGTCGAACAGACTCGGACGCAGCGTGGCGATGTCGACGCCCTCGAGGCAGCGCGCATTCACACTGATTCCGTCCGGCATTGACCGTGGCGTATAGAAGGAATGTATGCCGCAGTGTCGGCAGAACGTGTGCTTCGCGACGTTGGTCCCGAACTGGTAGGTCGCGATTGCGTCCTGGCCGCTCAGCAGTTCGAATCGCTCGCGCGGGACCATGAGATGCACGATGCCCTTCATCGTGCAGATGGAGCAGTTGCACTCGGTCACGTCCCCGAGGTCTCCCTGCACCCGGAACCGCACAGCGCCGCAGTGGCAGCCGCCTTCAAACGTTTGAATCATCGCAAAATGCCTCCAGTCTATGTCTGAAGAACTTCGGCGCCTGGCGCGGCTTCGAGCTCGCAGGCGTTCACCGTCATGCAGAGCAGGCTGTAGTAGCCGATGGCTCCGGTGAGCTGGATGAACTCGTCATTGCCGAACCGCGCCAACATCGCCTGCGCGGTCGCATTGTCGGCGCGATGCCTGCGCAGCAACAGACGGGTGAAGTCGACGATCTGCGCGTCCTCGGGCGGGATGCCGCGGGAGTGGTTCTCGCGGATCGCGGTGATGGTCGATTCCGGCACGCCGAGCCGGCGCGCGCCGCCGGTCTGAGCGCCCCACACGTATAGCGCCTCGTATTCACGCGCGACGGTCATCGCCGCCAGCACGCGCACCCGCATATCGAGCGATCCTTCGAACCGCACGTACGCGCCGACATGCGCGACCCGCCCCGCGAGCTCCGGCGAGTTCAGGAACATCGTGAACGGACCTTGCACGGCGCCGCGGCTCGCAACGATGGAGTCGAACACCGCGTGGTCCTTTGGCGCGATCTGTTCCTTGCTGGTGATGTATGGAAGCCTGGCCATGGAACTGTCCTCCTATTCCGCGCGGACGTAGTGTCGCGCGACGATACGCAGATGGTCGCGGAAATGCGGCCGCAGCCTTTCGGTCCAGGGCGTCGCCGCGGCCTGCTTCCACGCGTCTGTCAGCGGCACGTCCGGCGAGGCAAGGTGATACAGCGCAAGGTACCGGTGCGATCCCGTGTTGTCGCGGAAACGCCGCGCGCATAGTGTGCCCGGCACCGCCGCCAACGCGGGGATGTGTTCGTGGTCATACCACTCATTGAATTCGGCCTCATGCGCCGGATCGATGTTCATCGCATTGACCAGCAGCCCGGCGGCGCCCGACGGCGCGGCCTGATCGCCGGGGAGTATCTGCTCGCCGTCAAACCGGATCAGCCGCCGGCAAAACGCCGTCACGCGCTTCGACCAGACCGACAGGTTCTCGCCGGCGATGGCGCGGTAGGGCGCACTTTGCAGCACGTCGAGGCTGTCGAGCTCATAGGTCGCCACGGCGTGCTTCGGATTGGCCGTGCCGATCCAGCGGTCGCAGGCGCCGAAGCCCGAAATGCGCGCGCGTTCAGGGACATGTTCCAGGTCATACCAGTCGTGGAACTCGTCCTCATGCGCGTGGGTGAAGTCGAAACCGACGAGCAATATGCCCTTCGCCATCCGCGTCTCCTCCGCACGGTTTCCGCCATCATCGCGCAGGTGCGGTCGGGGCGCCAGTTTGCGGGTGTCACGGGCGCAAACGGCTCCTCGCGGAGGTGGCGCTTGACAGATGGCGCGGCACGACTTATTAAACCGACCAGTTACATAACTGAATGGTCAACTACAGAATGCTGCGCGACCGTCTCACCACGACCTTCGCAGCGCTCGCCGATCCCACGCGGCGCGCGATTCTTGCCCGTCTCGCCTCGGGCGAGGCCACGGTCACGTCGCTGGCCGAACCGTTCGAGATGAGCCTTCCCGCAATCTCCAAACACCTCAAGGTGCTGGAGCGCGCGGGTCTGATCGCTCGCGGCCGCGACGCGCAGTGGCGTCCGCGCCGTCTCACGGCGGATCCGCTCAAGGATGCCGCCGACTGGCTGGAGCACTACCGCGCATTCTGGGAGCAGAGCTTCGATCGCCTGGAAGACCATTTGCGCGAATTGCAGAAGAAGGAGAAGCGACATGGGCGCAGGAAGTAGCGCCGCCACGGACACGGCGGAACGGGAGCTTGTCGTCACGCGCATCATCGACGCCCCGCGCGATCTCGTCTTCAAGGCATGGACAGAGCCCGAGCAGGTGGCGCGCTGGTGGGGGCCGCGGGGGTTCGTCACGACCCACTGCGACATGGACATCCGTCCGGGCGGTGCGTTTCGCTGTTGCATGCGTTCGCCGTCCGGCACCGACCATTGGAAGCGTGGCGTCTACCGCGAGATCGTCGAACCCCAGCGGATCGTCTTCACGTTCGCCTGGGAGGATACGGACGGAAATCCAGGTCACGAGTTGCTCACAACAGTGACCTTCGAGGACCTCGGCGCGCAGACGCGGCTGACACTGCATCAGGCGAGGTTCGAGACGGTCGAGCGACGCGATGATCATCGCGGCGGCTGGACCAGCTGCTTCGAGCGGTTCGCCGAGTACATGAGGAAGGAGGTCGAAACATGACGCAACATCAGATCGTCTCGCGCGATGAGTGGATCGCCGCGCGCAAGGAGCTTTTGCGGAAGGAGAAGGACTTCACCCGCCTGCGCGATCAGTTGAGTGCAGAACGACGTGCCCTGCCATGGGTCAAGGTGGATAAGGAGTATCTCTTCGATACGCCGAGCGGCCGGCAATCGCTTGGCGATCTGTTCGACGGGCGCAGCCAGCTGGTGACCAAGCATTTCATGTTCGGACCGGACTGGACCGACGGCTGCGTCGGCTGCTCGTTCGAGATGGACCACATCGAAGGTGCGCTGGTGCACCTGGAGCACCACGACGTGTCGTATGTCGTGGTATCGCGCGCCCCGCTGGCAAAGATCGAGGCGTTCAGGCAGCGCATGGGCTGGCGCTTCAGGTGGGTGTCCTCCTATGGCAGCGACTTCAACTACGATTTCCATGTCTCGTTCACGCCGGAGCAGGTCGCCAGCGGGAGGGCGTACTACAATTACGAACCGCGCGATGTCGGCATCGACGAGCTGTCCGGCCGCAGCGTGTTCTATCGCGACGAGGCGGGGGACATTTTTCATACCTACTCGTCTTATGCGCGCGGCGGTGAACTGTTCCTGAGCAGTTATGCTGTACTGGACATCACGCCGAAAGGCCGCGACGAGACCATCAACGGCAATCTGACCGACTGGGTGCGGCACCACGACAGATATCAGGACGAAAACGAGGGCGCCTGTTGTCATTAAGACCTAACATGGTCATACCCCGGGCTTAATCAAGCGAAAGGAATCGCGTATGTCCTACGTCGACGGCTTCGTGCTCGCGCTACCGAAGACCAACATCGATGCCTACAAGACGATGACGCGGACGGCCGGCGAAGTCTGGAAGGATCACGGCGCGATCGCCTACGTGGAGTGCATCGGCGATGACGTGCCGTATGGCGAGATCACGTCCTTCCCGCGCGCGGTGCAGGCGAAGGACGACGAGGTCGTCATCTTCTCGTGGATCGTCTATCAATCGCGCGCGCATCGCGATGCGGTCAACGCGAAGGTGATGGCGGATCCGCGGATGAAGGACAGCATGTCTAACATGCCGTTCGACGGCAAGCGCCTGATCCATGGCGGGTTCGAGATGTTCCTGCAAATGTAGCCGCCATGCGTGGGGGAGAGGTTGGGATGAGACTGTTCTACGGCTGGGTCATCGTCGGCGTCGGCATCGTCGTGACCTGCATCGGGCTGGGCAGCATGATGTCGCTCGGCGTATTTCTGCAGCCGATGACCCAGGCGCTGGGCTGGTCCCGCACCGGCATCTCGACCGCCGCAACGTTGAACTTCCTCGCCATGGGGTTCGGCTCCTTTGCCTGGGGCACGCTGTCCGACCGGTTTGGCACACGCGCGGTCGTGCTGTGCGGCGGCGTGCTGCTCGGCCTCGGGCTGACGACGGCAAGCCACGCCACCAGCCTCGTGCAGTTTCAGTTGCTGTTCGGCGTGCTGGTCGGCCTCGCGGCGGGCGCTTTCTACGCGCCGATGATCGCGACGACGACGCGCTGGTTCACTGCGAACCGCAGCCTTGCCGTGGCCCTCGTCTCGGCTGGCCTGGCGATGGGATCGCTGCTCGTGGCACCGCTCGCGCGCGCGCTGATCTCGCTCTACGACTGGCGCACCGCCATGTTCATGTTGGGCTGCATCGCTTGGTTCGTGGTCCTGCCCGTTGCCTTGCTGCTGCGCCGGCCTCCGGCGGTGGCGCTCGCCGCAGGGCCCGCAGCGTCGGACGCCGCCGAGTTCACAGTCGGGCAGGCGCTGCGCTCACCGCAGTTCGCCGCCATCGCGCTCACGCATTTCGCCTGTTGCGCCGCCCATTCGGGACCGATCTTCCACATGGTCTCCTACGCGATCGACTGCGGCGTGCCGGCGATGGCGGCCGCCACCGTGTTCGGCACCGCGGGCCTGTCGGCACTCGGCGGGCGCGTCGTGTGTGGGCTGACAGCCGATCGGGTGGGGGTGAAACCGACGCTGCTCGCCGGGCTTACCGTGCAGGCCGTGGCCATCAGCCTTTATCTCGTCGCCCAGGACGCCTGGAGCTTCTACGCGCTCGCGGCGCTGTTCGGTTTTTCGTACGGCGGCGTGATGCCGCTCTATGCGATCCTGGTGCGCGAGTATTTCGGGGCACGCATCATGGGCACCTTGTTCGGCGCCATCGCCATGATCTCGACCCTCGGCATGGCGATCGGCCCGTGGGGCGGGGGCTGGCTTTACGATGCGTTCGGTGGCTACTTTTGGCTGTATATCAGTTCGGCCGGCATCGGGCTGGGGGCGGTGGCAATCGCTCTCACCACCCGCCCACCGGAGCGGCTGCCGGTTGCGCTGGCTGGTGCGGCCCATGGAGTGTGAATGGCAGACAAGCCGAACTTCGTCATGGTTCCCGATCCGGAGCCGGAGCCGGAACAGCCGAAGGCGCCGACGCTGTTCGAGCAGATCCGCGCGCTGCTGCCGTTCGGCGCGCCGAGCCTGCCCGCGACCACGCCGACACGCCCGCGGCTGATCTTCGGCTTCGACGCCACCGCGTCGCGCGAACCGGCCTGGGCCACCGCGCGCACGGTGACCGACGCATTGGTGAAGGCGCTGCCGGGCGAGCTCGACGTCGCGCTGGCGGTGCATGGCGGGTCGATGCTGCATACCTTCACCGAGTTCACCGCGAACCCCAGCACGCTGCGCGACCGCGCCGCCGGCATCTCCTGCATCGCGGGCATGACGCGGTTGCTGCCGATCCTGTCGCGGGCGCTGTCCAATCCCGGCGTTCGGGTGGTCATCTACATCGGCGACGTGTTCGAGGAGTTGCCGGTGCGCGGCCGCAAGCTCGCCGATGCGATGGGGCTGAAGGGGATCAAACTGATCGTGCTGCACGACGTCGCGGACTGGAACGCGCGACGCGACGCCGAGGTGTTTTTGGATCTGGCGCGACGGACCGGCGGCTGCGTGCTGCCGTTCGACGCCAGCGCCCCCGCGCGGCTGCGCGAACTGCTGGCGGCGGTCGCGGTCTATGCGGTGGGCGGGACGGAGATGCTGGAGGAAAAGCGCGGCGAGATGCCAGGCGCGGTGATGCTGCTGGAACACCTGCGGCGATAGCGCCTACGACGGCCGGCTCCGGTTGAGGACCAGCGGAACAGTGCGTTGGTCACGCTTTGGCAGCTGCGCTACTATGCCGTCCGGCACTGAAGGAGAGCGGAGTTGCCTGGTGAGACTGCCATGCTGGCACTCGATCCCCATGTTGCCCGGCGGCCGATCACGGTCGGCGAGTTCCTGCGTATGGGCGAGGTCGGCATTCTGAATCCGCGTGATCGCGTCGAGCTGATCGAGGGGGAGCTGATCGCCATGGCGCCGATCGGGTCCAATCACGCGGGGACGGTCATCGCACTGAATGATGCCTTGACCGCGGCTGCGCGAGGGCGCGCGCTGGTCTCGCCGCAGAACCCGGTCCAGTTGGGTGATCGCTCCTTGCCGCAGCCGGATTACGCGGTGTTGGTGCCGCGTGC
This sequence comes from uncultured Alphaproteobacteria bacterium, assembly GCA_963780095.1. Lineage (GTDB taxonomy): Bacteria > Pseudomonadota > Alphaproteobacteria > Acetobacterales > Acetobacteraceae > JAMXLO01. Next base: position 295,959 of record CAWABH010000030.1, on the reverse strand, counting down.
GGATCGCTACCGAACCGCCCATCCTCGCCCGCATGAGGTCCTGTTGCTCGTCGAAGTGGCTGACAGCAGCCTGGGCTACGACCGGGACGTGAAGCGCCGGCTTTATGGGCGACACGGCATTTGCGAATTGTGGATCGTCAACCTTGTCAATGGCGACGTCGAGGTCTGTCGGTCTCCTGGACCGGACGGCTATGCGTCGATCACGGCTGCCGGTCGAACTGACGTGCTGGAACCCGAGCGCCTCCCAGGTGCCCGGATTCGCGTGGCTGACATCCTGGGCTGATCGTCCGCCAGTGTCCGTCGGCGGATTTCCAATGAAATGCCGTCTGGACATCGTGGAAACGCCGCTCAGGTGCTTGGATGGCGCCGCAACGCCGCCTGAATGAACATCAGCCGTCATCCGGGGCAGATCGTTCTCAACAGTGTCCCAGATCACGTCGAAGCTGACGCGGTCGTAGGCGTGGCGCAGCCAATTGCCGAGGCCGCGAATGTCCGGCCAGGGCTGTTCCGGCAGCAGCGCCCCTGCGCGGTCGCCGAGACGAAATGCCGCTTCGCAGATCCTCTCCAGGAAGCGTTCGATTGCGTCGCGTGCCTGGCCGTTCGCCTCGAGCATCTGGCGGTCCAAGCCAAGGCGGTAGCGCTCGATCCGTTCGATGTTGTCGAGGATGTCCCGTAGGTAGTCTGCGGTATCAGGCCTAGAAGGCACGGCGGCTGTCCCGCTCTATATTCCGCCGCAGGCGCGGGTTCTCCACCGGCTCGGGCACCAGATCAACCGAGCGTCCGAGGATTTCGCTCAACCGCCGCTGCAACCCCATGAGGCGGAACAGGCCGACCCGCGCCGATGGGTCCAATTCGACCGCAAGATCGACATCGCTCGCATCAACCGCTTCGCCGCGCGCCACCGAACCGAACAGCGAGAGGTGGCGGATGCCGGCGCCGCGCAATTCGGCGTCGTGGGCACGCAGGGCGGCAATGATGTGCTCGGGTGAATGGTCGGGTGCATCCATCACGCGGGCTTCTGATCCGCACCCAGCACGTCAGCACAGGCGACTGTTCCGGAAGCCTCGTGTCGCATTCCTGTTCGGAAGCGAATTGCCAATTTGATCGCCCGCGATTGACGCTCGCCCTTACGCGACGGCCGCCTCCGCCCGACGTTCGTTCCGCTTGCGCTCATGCGGGTCGAGGAAGCGCTTGCGCAGCCGCACCGCGCCCGGGGTCACCTCCACCAGTTCGTCGTCCTCGATATAGGCGATCGCCTGCTCGAGGCTCATGCGCCGCGGCGGGATCAGCAGCATCGCATCGTCCTTGCCGGCGGCGCGGACGTTGGTGAGCTTCTTCTCCTTGATCGGGTTGACCTCCAGGTCGGACCCGCGGCTGTTCTCGCCCAGGATCATCCCGACATAGACCTTGTCGCCCGGGTTCACGAACAGCGTGCCGCGCTCCTGGATGTAGAACAGCGCGTAGTGCACGGCCTCGCCGTTCTCGGTGGAGATCAGGCAGCCGTTGCGACGCCCCTCGATCGGACCCTTCCACGCGCCATAGCCGGCGAACAGCCGGTTCATCACCCCGGTGCCGCGCGTGTCGGTCAGGAAGTCGTTGTGGTAGCCGATCAGGCCGCGGCTCGGGATCAGGAAGGTCAGGCGCAGCTTGGCGCCGCCCGTGGGACGCATGTCGCGCAGCTCGCCCTTGCGGCGGGACAGCTGATCCACCACCACGCCGGCATAGGGTTCGTCGACGTCGACCAGCACCTCCTCCATCGGCTCCTCGCGGGCGCCGGTGTCGGGATTGGTGCGGGTCAGCACGCGGGGACGGCCGATGGCCAGCTCGAACCCCTCGCGGCGCATCTGCTCGATCAGCACGCCCAATTGGAGTTCGCCGCGGCCGGCCACCTCGAACGCCTCGGTCTCGTTGCTGTCGGTGACCTTGATGGCGACGTTGCCCTCCGCCTCGCGGAACAGCCGCTCGCGGATCTGGCGGCTGGTGACCTTGGTGCCCTCGCGGCCGGCCAGCGGTCCGTCGTTGATCCGGAAGTTCATCGCCAGGGTGGGCGGATCGACCGGGATGGCGGGCAGCGGCGCGGTCAGCTCCGGCGCGCCGATCGTGTCAGGCACCGTCGCCTCGTCGAGGCCGGCGATCGCGATGATGTCGCCCGCCTCCGCCTCCTCCACCGGAACGCGGTCCAGGCCACGGAACGACAGCAGCTTGGTCATCCGCCCGGTCTCGCCGGTGGTGCCGTCGGCGTGCAGCACCTTCACCGGCATGTTCAGCCGCGCGCGGCCCTGCTCCACCCGCCCGGTCAGCACGCGGCCGAGGTAGGGGTCGTATTCCATGATCGTGGCCACCATGCCGAACGGTGCGTCCGGGTCGACCGTGGGCGCGGGCACATGGCGCACCACAAGATCGAACAGCGCCGACAGGTCCTTGCGGGGGCCGTCCAGCGAGGTGTCGGCCCAGCCTTGCCGGCCGGACGCGTAGAGCATCGGGAAGTCGAGTTGCGCCTCGGAGGCCCCAAGTGCTGCGAACAGGTCGAAGATTTCAGTATGCACCTCGTCCGGGCGGGCATCGGCGCGGTCCACCTTGTTGACCACGACGATCGGCGCCAGGCCGCGGGCCAGCGCCTTGCCGACCACGAACTTGGTCTGCGGCAGCACGCCCTCGGCTGCGTCCACCAGCACGAGGGCGCCGTCCACCATGTTCAGGATGCGTTCCACCTCGCCGCCGAAATCGGCGTGGCCGGGGGTGTCGACGATGTTGATCCGGGTGCCGCGCCAGACCACCGAGGTGCACTTGGCCAGGATGGTGATGCCGCGCTCGCGCTCGAGGACGTTGCTGTCCATCGCCCGTTCGGCCACCACCTGGTGGTCGCGGAACGAGCCGGACTGGCCGAGCAGCTTGTCGACCAGGGTGGTCTTGCCATGGTCAACATGGGCGATGATCGCAACGTTGCGAATTTGCATGACGTGCCTGGGGGGTGTGGGGATGTTGCGACGCACACATAGTGGGGTTGGCGGGAGGATGCGAGGGGGAATCGAGCGTTCCCTTATCGTTGCTCCGTTTCGCGGCCCCACCCCGCTTCGCTGGAGAGGGCACACAGAGTGACTTGATCTCTATGGCGCGGCAGCGCTCCTTCACACATCCGATAGGAAGTCGAGCGACAGTATCTGGTCCAGCGACCACGGACAGGTATCGTCCGGCAGGCCGAGGCTCTTGCCGCTCTTTCGCTCCACGTCCTGCCGGGCGTTCACGAATGCTGACGCCAGTGCGCGTTCGGCGAACCCGCGCAACGACGGGCTGTCCTCGAAAAGTTCCTGCAATTCCCGGCGCTGCTCGTCGAGTGTATTCCGCCAGTTCTGGCCTTGATGGCGCCGTTGCCGCAGATGACGCCATTTCAGCAGATGCTCGCAAATGACCCTGAGCCGTGAGCGGACTTCCCGTTTCTGGCTCGCGGCCACCCCCTCGATCTCCTCGGCGACGTTATCCCAATCGATCTCATTGGCCGCGCGCCGACGAAGCGCACCGGCCTGCTGCTCGGCCCAGGCGGCAACGTCAGTGTCGTAGAGCGTGTCGGGTTCTTGGTCAGCCATCGCCGCATGATAGCGTACGGTGGGCCGCCCGGTAGACGATGCGGATGCGGTAAGTGATACCGCAGATGGGTTCCGGATCGCGTCCGGGGCAGGCTGCAACACGCAGCCGCGGCCAAGTCACCCTAGGCCAGCTCGCATCAGCGGAATATTTGGCGCTGGCGCACCGATGCGGCGCGGCCATACCCCTTGGCGCATCGAGCGAGCGCAGGATGGTGCTGCTACCATTCGGGTCCGGGATCGGCGTCAGGGTGGACCGGTGGCAGGTGCTGCCAGTCGCGGCGGTGCCGCGGGCCATCCGGGGTCCGCTCGGTCGGCGTGGTCGCCGGAGCCGAAGGCGAACAGCCGCCTGTTCAGGTTGCCGAGGAAGCCGGCGAGGCTGCCGCCATACATCGATGATGGCGTGGCTGATTTCGTCCCAGAACGCCCGATCGAGGTGGCCGGGCGCGATGCCGAGGTCACGGCAGATATCGACGATGACGGCGCCGACCGGGCGGCGACGCACCTCGGCGGCGATTTCCGCTTCCGTGGGCAGGCGCGCGAGGCGGGGGTCCTCGGTGTGGTCGGCGGGCTGGGCGTCCGGCGGTGCGACCGGCCGTGCTACGTGTGGCGCGCCTGTGGCGGGCATGCGGATGGGGGTGGGCGTGAGGTCCTGGCCACGCGCGGCGCGACGGCAAAGCATGGCTTCCAAAGCCGCGGCGCGACGCAGGCCATTGGTGATGCGGGCGAGGATGACAGCGAGATCGGCGGTGCCGAAGGGTTTGGTGAACAGGGCGAAGCCTGGGGCGGTGGCGCGCTGCTGAACCGTGCCGGCGAGGTGCTTGCCGTAGTCGATCAGTTTGCGGACGAGGCTGAGGACGCGGCCGAGGGCGGTGGGCGGGGTTGGGACGGGAGGTTGGGCGGGGGCGGACATCGATGAAACAAGAACACAAAAGGAGCGGGTATGGCAAGGAAAATATTCCTGACATAACTACCGAGGTGACCCCGGTCGGCGGTCCGTCTGAGAGATAGCACCGCTGACATTGAGAAACATTGGTTGCACCCTCCTGAGCAACCTCTCTACGCTCGCAACGACCGGTTGCTAGCTTGTTTCTTTGGAGTTTCGGAACATGCCCGAAGCACCCTGTCTCTGGAGGTGATCGATTTCCAGGACGCCTACCACTGGCGCTGGGTCCTCAAGAGTGCGACTGGCTCGTTTCTGGCGGATCATCCGGTTGCCCTCGATGGGGCCGATCCGCGCTACCAGGCATTGATCGATCTGCCAGGTTACCTGCGCCTGTTTGCCGCGCCGGACCGGCGCGACGAGGACGAACGTCGGCTGATCCAGGAAGTCGGCACCTGGATCGCCGAAAAAGTGTTGGGCAGCGACATCGTCGACAAATTGCGCCGCGAGGCACGCCATTCCGCTGTGGTGGTCTGCGTGACCATCCCAGCAGGGGCGGAGCAACTCCTGCTGTTCCCTCTGGAGATTGCGCGTTTCGAGGATCGGCCACTGTCGCGGCGCGGCGTCAGCTTCGTGTTCGATATTCAGGGCAGCGAGGCGCGGGTTACCGACCCGATCAGTGGCCGGTTGCGGATGCTGGCGGTGTTCAGCCTGCCGCCCAGGGCCAGCCCGCTCAACTTGCGGCGGGAGCGCCGGGAGTTGCAGGCGCTGGTGGAAGCGCTGTCCGGCGGGGCTGGTCTTTCGATCGAACTCCGGGTGCTGCAGTTCGGCGTGACGCGCCAGGCTCTGGAAGAGATGCTGGAGGAGGGAGAGGGCTGGGACATCATTCACTTCTCCGGCCACGGTGAACCGGGCGCCCTGCTGCTTGAGCGGCCGGATGGCAGCTACGACGAGATCACTTCGGAGCAGCTGGCGGAACTGCTGTTGTTGGCGGGGCGGCGGCTGAAGCTCGTGACGCTTTCCGCGTGCCTGTCGGCGGCGGCGAGCATTGAGCAGACCTTGGGATGGCTGGGGATCAAGACGGGGGAGACGCGTCGGGACACCGAGGACACCGGCAAGGACAAGGTCGCGCCGGCCGTGGCGCGCGAATTGGTGGATCAGCTAGGTTGTGCGGTCCTGGCGATGCGCTACGCGGTGGAGGACGAGTTCGCCACGGCGCTGGCCCGCGAGCTTTACGAGAACCTGTTCCAGAGGCGCCAGCCCCTGCCGCGCGCGACCCAGAGGGCGCTCGATCACGTCCTGGGACACGACGCCGGGGGCAAGGCGCTGGCGTTCGCCGGCGTGACCTCGGCGGCGGCGCCGGCCCTGTTTGGTGCGACGGCGGTGGGCCTCACGCTGGTACCGCCCAAAGGCGAGGCTTTCCAGTCTGACGCGAGTGGGCTGGCGTATTTTGACAAGGCGCCTGACTCCTTCGTCGGCCGCGTAGCGGCGATGACCCAGGCGAGCGCGGCGCTGGCAGTGGACAGCGGCAAGGCGGGCGTGCTGTTCCTCGGTATGGCCGGGGCCGGCAAGACGAGCTGCGCCGTCGAACTGGCCTGGCATCATGCGACGGCAGGGCGGTTCCGCGACTTCGTCTGGTTCAGGGCGCCCGAGATGGGCAAGGAGATCGCGCTGGCGTTGCGTGATCTCGCGCTGGCGCTGGAGCGGTCGATGCCCGACCTCGGGATGCTGGGGGTGATCGACGACGCGGCACGGTTCCGGGACTTCCTGCCGCGGCTGGCGGCGATCCTGGAGCGTAACGCCATCCTGCTGGTGCTCGATAATCTGGAGAGCCTGCTGACGGATGCGGGGGTGTGGCGCGACGACCGCTGGGGCCTTCTGCTCCAGGCGTTGACGGCAAGGCGCGGCCTGTCACGGGTGGTGCTGACCAGCAGGGTGAAGCCGGCGGAGCTGAGCGGCCGCCGTGGAGGTGATTCCGATCCACGCGCTGCCGCGGAACGAGGCATTGCTGGCGGCACGGGAGCGCCCTCATCTGCGCCAGTTGATGGACGGCAGCGCGCCCGGCATCTCGCCGGCCGAAGGGCGCCTGGCGGTGCGTCGGGTCGCTGCGTCTGGTGCAGGGCCACCCCAAGCTGATCGAACTGGCGGACGGCCTGGCGGCGGAGCCGGCGAAACTGCTGGCGCAACTCGACCGCGCCGAGGCCGCCACCGGCACGGCGGGCCTTGGCGCGCTGGAGGCGTTCTTTCGACGCCGGCGAGACCCGGACCGCAGCTCGGCCCGGCCGCGTTCATGGCCGCTCTACGCGGTTGGACCGAGGGCATCGCAGGCACGCTGTCGGAGGAGGCGCGCCTGTTCTTCCACTTCCTGTGCGCCTTGGAGGAGGACGATCGCAACAGCTTCATCATCGCGATGAACTGGTCGGACGTATGGCAAAGACTGGAACGCGCGGAGCCAGCGCCGGACGCCGCCGCGTTGCTGCGGGCACTGACCGAGGTGGGTCTGGTGGAACAGCGCTCGCTCACTGCCGATGACGCTGATCAGTATGTGATCGGGATCCATCCGGGTGTCGCCGAGGCGGGCCGGACAGCGGCTGGCGCGACGCTGCAACAGGCAGTGGATCGCGAACTTGCCGCGACGTGGCGGACGTTGGCGGAACAGGGCCGTCGCGGCGAGGCAGAACGGGATGGTTCCGCAGGGCAGATGATCGTGCGCGCTGGCATCCATGCCTTTCCCTATCTCAGCCGCCTGGGTGCGTGGGACGACGCGGGTACTATGTTGGAACGATCCCTTAGCCGCGATGGGTCGCCCCAGACAGTGGGGACGGTGTTGCCCCTGTTGCGCCAGGTGGTGCGAGCAACCGAGGGAACGCAACGTGCCTTGGCGGACCGCGGCGTCCTCGCCAAGGCATTACTGGCTGGCGGGTTCCTCGCGGAGGCCGAGCAGGAGATGCGTGCCGTTCTGGCGGATGCGGAACAGCAGGGGGATTTCCGCACGGCGTCAAGCGTTGCCGGCGCTCTCATCAATCTTCTGCGGGACCGCGCCCATTACCAGCGAAGCCCTGGAGCTCGCCAAGCGAAAGCTTGATCTCACCCGGCGCGCGGGACGTGGTCCGTGGTCGCAGATCGTGGACGAAGGCCAACGTTTGCAGATACTGAGCCGCGCAGGGCGACCACGCTGAAGTCTTGCGCCAGGTCAACGAACTACGCGTGCGCATGGAAGGGCTCCCAGACCCACCGGATGAGAATGATCGCTCGATTAACGTATGGAACGTTCGGGAAACCGCCCTGGACATTGGGCGTAGCTGCCGCTGCTTGGACTGGAGGAGTGGCAACAGGCATTGGACCTCAATGCGGCAATACAGCGCAGCAAGGAGCAACGTGGCGCGTCAGCGTTCGAAATGGCGCGAACACGGTTCAACGACTATGGTCCGCTGCTGCGGCTGGGCCGTATCGACGAGGCCGAGGCGTTGCTCCGATACTGCCGGTCCGTGTTTGAGGCGCAGGGGGCGGGCGCACTATACGAGCTAGGTATCGGTTATGTCGGCGTGGGCCGACCTGGAAAGCGCGCGCGGCCGTTATCCGCAGGCATGCCAGTTCGAGGAAACGGCGCTGCGATACCGTTATCTTGTCTCCGATGTTCGCGGCGCCCTCATCAGTCATTTCAATCTTGCCAATTACCTCACGCGAGCGGCGGCCGATGCGCGGCTGGTGGTGGCGCATCGTCTGGCGTCCCTGCTTCCGAATATGATCATGAGCCAGAACGCCGCGGCCAGAGACATGAGCGCGCTGCTGGGTGATCTGACGCGCGCTGCCGAACCAGCACAGGCCGTGCTGCCTGTCGACTTTGCCAGTCTGTGCGCGACGGTGGAGCAGGTCGAGGGAGTCCGCTTCCGTTCGCTGATCGAAGATCTCGCCCGTGGGGAGACGGACGGCGACACGCTGTTGAAGGTCGCGGTCGAGTTGGTACATCAGGCGCAGGCTCAGGAGGAAGCGGAACCTCCGGCAGACTCGATGAGTCCTGCCGACGAATCGGAGGAAGCGACCATAATCTCTCCTCGGCCCCTGGTGGACGACGAGGACGAACTACCGCTGGTTCCATCCCTGCGAGGACAGACGGCGGAGGCCGCGGCAGTGTTGGAGGATGCCCGCACGCGCCGCATCCTGTTCGCCACCAACCGTGCACCGGACCCCAACGTGCTCTTCTCGGGCGAGCGACGCGACACCTTGTCGTTTGGTTCACTGCTGGTGCGTATCCCCGAGGAGCACGATCTTGGCAAGATCGAGCGGCCCAGGAGCTTCGGCCTGTTCGGTTGGACGCTGTGGCGCCAGCAGGAGGATCCGGAACGCCACTTCGTCCTCAAGGCGGTCCGCCATCTCGACGCCGACGGCTTCGTGGCGCTGGCGCGCGAGAACCCGACACGCGCCGCGCTCGTATTCGTGCACGGCTTCAATGTGTCGTTCACCGACGGCGCCTTCAGGCTGGCGCAGATCGTCTTCGACATTCAATACGAGGGCATTCCTGTCCTGTTCTCCTGGCCGGCTCGCGGCGGCGTGCTGAACTACTTCTATGACCGAGAAAGCGCCGTGGTCTCACGTGGACGTTTCACCGAGCTGTTGCGCCTGCTGCAGGACCAGGCGGAGATCCAGGAGATTCACGTGATCGCTCACAGCATGGGCAATCAGGTGGTGCTGGAGGCGCTGGCGCACGCGATCGGCGGACCTTTGTCACGGCCGATCGACGAGTTGATTACGGCCGCCCCGGACGTGGATCGCGACCATTATCGCGGCATTGCCGCAAGGGTCCGGGCCGTGTCCAGGGGCATGACCCTTTACGCGTCCTCAGCCGACAAGGCCTTGATCACGTCGCGGGAACTGGCGGGCATTCCCCGCGCGGGCGACGTCGGACCGGATGGTCCTGTGGTCGTCGATGGCATTGAAGCCATCGACGTCACCGCGATTGGAACGGATATGTTCAGCCTCAACCATTCGGAGTTTGCCCACAACCGCTCGCTGATCGATGACATAGGACGCTTGCTGATCAGCGGGTCGCGCCCGCCGCACAGGCGATCGACGCAGATCCGACCCGTCCCCGAAGGCAGCCAGCAGCCGGTCTACTGGTACTATCCGAGTTGATAGTCCAGCCGGTGTGGTCTTGCCTTGGTCGGCATAGGCGATGATCACCTGCAACCTAGAATACCCGCTATCAGCAGAACCTGGCGGGTCGGCGGCTGGCGCTTGTCGTGCTCACCACGAACCATTGGGACACGATCCGGGTGAACAGCGGCGGGATATTGCCTGCAGTCGAGCAGACAACGGTCGGCAATTTCGTGATAGTCGAGATGCCGAAGCCGCCACGCCGCCGGCGGTGCCAGCCACTTCCAGGAGGAACCGCATGAAGATCAAGCTCCACCACCTGAACCTGTGCTCGAAGGATGTTCCGGGCATGGAGGAATTCTACCGCTCGGTTCTGGACCTGGCACCCGAGCCGTCACTGAACAGCGCACGCGACACCACGCAGGGCTATGCCGCCCCGGTCGCCTTCGTGACCGACGGCCAGACCCAGGTGCATCTGGCCACCAAGGACCTCGGTGTCGGCTTCCGCACCAACCACATCGTCAATCCGCTCGAGCGCGGCCACATCGCGTTCCGCACCGATGACATTGCCGCGTTCAAGCGGCGGCTCGAGGCGAAGAACATCCCCTATTCCGACTACGGCCAGTGGGCGATGAACGGCTGGCACCAGATCTTCTTCTATGATCCCGAGGGCAATGTCATCGAGGTCCACCAGGACATGAACGAGTAACCGATCCGTCGCTACGGTCGCGAAGTGCGCTACCACCTTGTTGCGGAACGCATGACGTGGAAGGCCCCACCCCCCACCCCCTCCCGCAAGGGGAGGGGGAGCGCGCTTATTTTTCTCCCCCTCCCCTTGGGGAGGGGGTGGGGGGAGGGGTCCGGTCCTACTTGTCAAACCAGATGTTGGCGAGATCCTGGTTCACGTAGTGGCTCGGGCCAATCTTCCAGCCGTGCATATACGAACGCGCCGGCAGGATGCGGTTCCACCACAGCATCGGGAACTCGTACGCCTGCGTATCGACCACCCGCGTCTCGTAGGCGCGCATCAGGGCGCGCTGTCTGACCGGATCCGTCTCGCGATACATCTTGTTGTAGATGTCGACCACGTCCTGATCCTCGTAGCCGCCATAGTTCTCGTTGAACGCCGAGCGCGGCAGATACTTCTGCGTGTCCATCACCGGATTCACGACGCCGTTGCAGTTGGCCTCCACCACGACGTCGAAGTTCCCGCCGCGCATCGCCTCGAACCACGGACCGGTCGGCACCACCTTTTGCGTCGCGTGCACGCCGATCTTGCTCCATTCGTCGACGATCCAGGTGCCGACATACTTGTACGGCTGATCCACATTGCGGTTCAGCAGCTCGAAGGTGAGGTTGTCCGCCCCGGCCTCCTTCAGCAGGCGCTTAGCCTCCGCGCGCGACTTGTCGATATCCGGCCAGAAGCCGGCCATCTTCTGCAGCTCCTCCTTGGTCGCGGCCAACGGCGAGCCCGGAAAGACCATGCCGCCGACCGTGTGGACATTGGCAATCTTGGACAGCGCCGGCGCGCCGTGCCACTGATCGATCGCCAGCAGCAGCGCCTTGCGCACGCGGACATCGTCGAACGGCTTGCGCTTCGAGTTGGGCGTGATCAGGTTGCCGCAGTTCCAGTCGCTGGTCTGCACCGTGATCTTGTCACCAAGCTCCTTCTGCAACTGATCGACCGCTGCCGGCGGCAGTCCGCGGAATTCCGTTGTCGCGCGGTCGGCGCGGATCGCCTCCACCCGAACAACCTGCTTGTCGGCATAGATGCCGACAATCCCGTCCAGGTACGGCTGCCCCGCATGGTAGTAGTCCGGATTGCGTTCGCCCCTGATCGACTGGCCCAGTTCGTAGCTGACGAACCGGAACGGTCCGCTGCCCATGATGTTCTTCTCGTACCAGCGCGGGTCCTTGTCGATGATGTCCTGTTTGTAAATGACGGCATACGGATCGGCGAGCGCCGGCAGGAACGTCAGCGTCGCGAATTTCAGGTGGAACACCACGGTCGTCGGATCGGGCGCGCTGATGGTGTCGACCATGTTGTACCAGGTCTCGCGCGCGCTGGAGTAGCCCTTCGGCGGATGGACGATCTGATTCCAGCTTGCCGCCACATCGGCTGCCGTGAGCGGCGAGCCGTCATGGAATTTCACGCCCTGCCGGATCTTGAATGTGTAGGTGGTGCCGTTGTCCGTCGGCTGCGGCATGTCGGTGCAAAGATCGCAGACGAAGCGCGTGGTGTCCTCCGGATGGCTCGGATCGAGCCGGATCAGCACGCTGTAGAACGGCGCCACCGAATGCATCGTGACATAGGTGGTCTCGCGATGCGCATCGAAGCTCGGCGGCGCATCGGCCGGGATCATGTAGGTGAGGATGCCGCCGCGCTTCGGCGTTTCATCGGCCGCCGCCGGCGGGGCGGTCATGACCGCGACGAAAAGGGCGCCGAGCCCTGCCGCCCAAAGACCTGTTCGCATTCTTGATGCCTCCCAACGGCTTTTGCTTGTAGGTGCGTTCCGTGGACGCCGTCTCAGCGGACCCGCCACGGCAACGCGCTTCCAGTATTCTCCCAGGCGGTTGGTCCGGCAACATGCGACCACGGTATCGCTTCAGTGGAACAGGCGGCCTTCAGCACTCGATGGCCACAATGTGCCCAACCTGCGCATACAGCGTCAGCTCCCCGTCGCGGGTGACGATCGTCTGATCGTACGGAACCTGCGCTGCCACCGGCCGGCCGTGCCGGGTGAGCACCACGCGAGCCGTCTTGCCCTGCGCAACGGCGTCGATCAGCGCCAGGCACCGCTCCTTGAAGGCCGTGACATTGATGGCCGTATCCGTGCCGTCGGTCTGCATGGCGAAACCCTTCACCGAATGGACCATGGCATGGTCCATATTGCACAAAGGGAAGGCCCATGTTCAACCAATCGCCGCCGCCGCCAGTTTTCTCCCCCACCGACGGCGCGGCGGCGAACGGGAATTAGCGTCGGTCGCGGTGCGTCTTCTGGCAGCTGCAATCCAACGATCGGTCGAAGGGCGGTGTTCCATGCTGCGTGCTGCTGTAGTCTCCATCGTCGGAGGCGTGCTGTGCTTCGCTGCATCGGAGGTCCCGGCAGAGACGGTGCCGGCGGCAACAATCACCGTGCATCTGTCCAACTTCGCGTTCAGTCCGGCGGTCCTGGAAGTGCGCGCGGGGGTGCCGATCAGTCTGCATTTTGTCAATGACGGCAGCGGAGGGCATAACTGGAGCGCGCCGGAACTGTTCGCGGCCGGCACGTTCCCGAACGGTACGCCGCCCTCCGGCGGCCGGGTCGAACTTGCACCGAAACAGAGCCTGGACCTGCTGTTCGTGCCGCGCATACCCGGAACCTACAAGGTCGAATGCACGCATTTTCTGCACAGCCTGTTCGGCATGTCGGGACGCGTCGTGGTAGACGGCCCGGCGCGCTGAGGCCCGATGTGTTGATGCCTCGGGCGCTGATCGCTCAACTGGCGATAACAGCCGCCGCCAGCTTCCGCAGATCCGCCTGCGGCCGCGCGCCATAGTGGCTGATCACCTCCGCCGCCGCGATGCTGGCAATCCTGCCGCACACCGGCAGCGATTTTCCCCCCGTCAGTCCAGCCAGAAATCCCGCGGCATAGGCATCCCCCGCCCCGGTCGAGTCCACCACGTTCGTCGGCTCGGCGGCAATCTCCACCGTCTCGGCGCCGCGCAGGATCACGCTGCCCGCCTCGCTGCGGGTCAGTGCGGCCAGGGCCACGTCGCGCCGGGCCGCTTCCGCCGCAGCCTCGAACGTGTTCTCCTCATACAGGCTCGTCACCTCGGCCTCGTTGGCGAACAGGATGTCCACGTCGTGCTTCACCAGTTCGAGGAACGCCGCCCGGTGGCGATCCACGCAGAACGGGTCGGACAGCGACAGTGCCACCTGCCGCCCGGCGGCGTGCGCGGCGGCGGCGGCGCGGCGGAACGCGCGCTGCGCCTCCGGCGGATCGAACAGGTAGCCCTCGAGGTAGGTCACCGCCGCATCGGCCACCAGTGCGGCGTCCACGTCCGCCTCGCCGAACGTTACGGCGGCGCCGAGGAACGTGTTCATGGTGCGCTGGCCCTCGGGCGTGACCAGGATCAGGCAGCGCGCGGTCGGCGCACCGTCCGACAGCGGCGCGGATGGAAAATGCACGCCGATCGCGCCGATGTCGTGGCGGAACACTTGTCCCAGCTGATCGTCCGCCACCTTGCCGAGATACGCCACGCGCGCACCCAGCGCCGCCGCCACGGCGCAGGTGTTGGCGGCCGACCCGCCGCTGCTCTCCTGGCCGGGCGGCATCGCGGCGTAGATTGCCTCGGCTCGCTCCGCGTCGATCAGCGTCATCAGCCCCTTGCGCATGTCGTGGCGCGAGAGGAACGCATCGTCGGCGCGCGCCACAACATCGACGATGGCGTTGCCGATGCCGAGGATGTCGAATCGTGTGTCGGCCATCTCAGCGCGCCTTCGCCGGATGCGCGCGCACGGCGGCCTCGTTCACTTCGACGCCCCAGCCGGGTCCCTTCGGGATGATAAGCTCGCCGTTCTCGATCGCCGGTGCATTGAGGAACAGCTCATCGCGCCAGGCGACGCTGTCGATGTCGATCTCCATCACGCGGAAATTCGGGACCACCGCGCAGAAATGCGCGCTGATCGCGGAACACAGATGGCCGTAGTAGTTGTGCGGCGCGCAGTTCACTTCGTACGCCTCGGCCATCGAGGCGATCTTGATCGACTCCAGGAAACCGTTCCAGATCACGTCGATGATCGCCACATCGGTGGCGTAGGCATCGAAGAACGGCCGGAATGCGCGCCGTCCGCACACGGATTCCAGCGAGGCGATCGGACACGGCGCGGCGCGGCGGATCAGCGCGAGCGATTGCGGATCCCAGGTGTCGATCTCCAGCCAGGTCATGTCGAACGGCGCGACCGCCTTGGCGATCTGCAGATAGCCCTCGGTCTTGAAATGGTAATTCACGTCGAGATGCAGCCCCATGTCCGGACCGGCGCCGTCGCGGAACGCACCGAGCAGATCGCGCACCGACTGCAGGGTCTTGCGATCGACGTTCAGCTCCGGATAACCGGGCGAGCGGCCGAAGCCGGGACCAAAGTTTGTCAACTTCTCGCCGTCAAACGGCAAAATATTGGTCTTCAGCGCCTTGAAGCCGCGCCGCTTCACCTCGGCTCCAAGTGCGGCAATGTCGTCGTAGTTGCGCAGCGGCGGCACGCCAACCAGTTCATGGTTGCGCACGCGGTAGGAGCCGCAATGCGACCAATAGACCGGGATGCGCTCGCGCACCGGGCCGCCGAACAGTTCGTACACCGGCACGCCGAGCGCCTTGCCCTTGATGTCCAGCAGCGCGTTCTCGATTGCCGCGATGGCGCGCGAATTGATCCCGCCCGGCGCCTGCACCTGACGCACCCACAGCGTAGAGGCGATCTGCTGCACCGGACGCGGGTCCTGTCCGATCAGCGGGTCGGCCAGGCCGTAGATCACGCCGGTCAGGCCACGGCTGCCATCGGCCTCGGTGTATTCCGACCAACCGACGAGGCCGTCATCGGTGGTGAGCTTGAGGAACGAAAAGGTGCGCCAGCCTGCGTCACAGTGCAGGTCCTCGATCTTCGCGAGTTTCATGATGCGGCTCCGTTAGTTTGCGGCGGCAGCGCGGGCACGCGGTGGCACGACGAGGCCAACGCCCCTGAGATGACTGAACAGCTCCTTGAGCCTGTCGCGATCGGCTTCCGGCAGCGGCGGCTTCAGGATCGATGCTATGTTCGAGCGAAGATGCGCCTGATCGCCGGTGCCGAACAGCACCACATCGACGCCCGGTTCATGCCGCACGTAGCGGTAGGCCGCGTCGGTCAGACTGCTTGCGCCACCGGGATGGATCAGGAAGCCGAGCGGATCCGGCGTGTCGGCGAGCCATTGCGGCACCTGCCCGGCCGCCGCCAGCTCCTTCATCGCCGCCGCGACGCGGTCGGTGCTGGCGAAGATGCTGCGCACCGCGAACATCAGCAGCGTGCCGACGCGGTGTTGCAGCGTCGCCGGAAACACCTTCTCCCGTGTGTTCTGGCTCATCAGATGGAACGCGACCATCACCACGTCCCACACGCCGTCGGGCACCGCGCGCAGCAGCATCGCGTGTTCGAGATCGTTGGGCGACGTCTCGGTGATGCCGAGGAAGCGGAATTTGCCGCGTTCCTTCTCGCGCAGCAGGGCGGGGGCGATCGTGTCGCGCACGTAGTCGTAGCCCGACGGCGGCACGGCGTGCAATTGGAACACGTCGATGCAATCGACGCCAAGCTCGCGCAGCGAGTTGTCCAGACTGGCCACCACGCGTTCCGGCGTGTAGCGCTCGCCGCCGCGCAGCACCGAGGATTTGGTGGCGATCACCACCTTGTCGCGCGGCACGCCCTTCAGCGCCTTGCCGACCACGCCTTCGGTCGCATATGGCGCCGCCGTGTCGAGCAGGTTCACCCCGAGATCGAGTGCGGCGTGGATGATCGCGATGGCGCTGGCCTCGGTGCCGCCGGTGTTCAGTCCCAACCGGCTGAAGCCGCCGCAGCCGAGGCCGGCGACGCTGACACGAAGCCCGGTCCTGCCGAGCGTGGTATATTCCATGCGAACACCTGCTATCTGGAAGTGGTCAGGCTAGCGTGCTGGCGGCGAGAGGCAACCCGCGGATTACACCAACCGCTCGCTTCCCACGTCACGGCCGGGCTTCGAACGCGATTCTCCACCTCCACTTGCGGGAGGGGGTTGGGGGAGGGGTAAGACAGACGCGAATTCCGAACCCCGCGCAATCACCAAATCCGCTTCACGCCATATTGGTCGAACACCACATCCGGCGTGACGATCAGCATGTTCTCCATCAAGCCCTGTGCGATCAGCATCCGGTCGAAGGGACCTAGCTACAGATTTTATACACCTATCAGGGTGGATTTTTGCACGAAGTGCGTGAAGGTTGATAATATCGGGGGTTTTCTGACTTGCGTCGTCGATAAGGTGACACGCCTCGCTAATGTGCCGTACCTAAACTCGTACTCCGCTCGGCGCGCGGCAAAAACAGAAGAGATCATCTGCTTGAGCCGCTCGCTTCAACCTCTCGAACAACCACTCGATTTCGAGGATCAGATCTGATCTTGTGGCCGACAGGCACATCAGTCTACAAGCCTCAAACAGTTCCATCGTCTGGACACCGTCGTGCCCGGAGCGCGCCGGTTCGGGGCGGTTCAGGATGCTCCCGCCAACGGCACCAGATGTGACAGGAACATCTCGGCGCAGGTCCGCCACGAATATTGCTCCGCATGTGCGCGGCACGCTGCACGATCGGCGGACAGTGCTGCCAGGGCGGCCATACGCAGGTCCTTATTTACCGCACCGATCTTGCAGTGGGCATCAGCCAGCACGTCGATTGGTCCGGTCACCGGGAACGCCGCGACCGGCGTTCCGCAGGCCAACGCTTCCAGCAGCACAAGACCGAACGTGTCGGTGAGGCTGGTGAACACGAACACGTCGGCGCCGGCATAGGCGCGCGCCAGCGCCTCACCGTAACGCGGCCCGGTGAACAGCACATTGGGAAAGTCGCGCTTGAGGCGCGAGACACTTGGACCACCGCCGACCACGACCTTTGAGCCGGGCAGGTCAAGTTCGAGAAATGCGCCAATATTCTTTTCCACCGCGACACGACCAACATAAATGAAGACTGGTCGCTTCAGGTTCCATTGCTCGCGCGGTTCCGGCCTAAACAGATCCAGGTCTACTCCGCGCGACCATGGACGGATGTTGCGGAAGCCACGTGCCGCCAGCTCCTCGCGCAGTGACTGCGTGGCCACCATCGTGCCATGCCCGGCGCCATGGAATCGGCGCATCCAGGCATATACAGGGCGCACCGGAAATCCGGTCCGCGCCTTGACGTATTCAGCGAACCGAGTGTGGAACGCGGTAGTGAAGGCCAGGTGCGCGCGTCTCGCCCAGCTGCGTGCCGCGATTCCGAGTGGCCCTTCGGTCGCGATATGCAGCGCTTCCGGCTGAAACGCCTCGATCATCCTCGCCAGACTACGACGCGGCAACAGCGACAGCGGGATGTCGCCGTAGGTTGGACATGGGATGGTGCGAAAGCGGTCTGGTCCGATCACCTCCACGATGTGTCCCATCGCTCGCAGCTCAGCGACCACCGTGGTCAGCGTGCGCACCACGCCATTGACCTGTGGCAACCAGGCGTCCGTGACGATCAGAATCCGGTGAGAAGGCGTGGGCGGCAACATCGCGTCGCAATCCGCCAGCTCGTTGAGGGTGAGTGGGTCAGGCAGCTTCGGGCAGTGACGTTGAGCGCGGAGATAAGAACGACAGGCGGTTGGCTGCAGCCCAATCGATGAGCTCAAGTCGCCCGTCATGATGTTCCACCAGCGCGGTGAAGCTCTCCACCCAGTCGCCGTCGTTGATATACAGCACGCCGTGTACTTCGCGCATTTCCGCGTGGTGGATATGGCCGCACACCACGCCGTCGAAACCACGTCGCCACGCCTCGGAGGCAAGCGCGGTCTCGAAGCGATCAACCGCCTTGACCGCCTCCTTTACCCGGCGCTTCAGCCAGGCTGAGAGCGACCAGTAAGGATAGCCCAAGCGACTGCGCAATGCATTGAACCAACGGTTCACCACCAGCACCGTCGAATAGGCCCCGTCGCCCAAGAGAGCGAGAAACGTCGCGTAGCGTACCACGCTGTCGAATTCGTCGCCGTGTATCACCAGCAGCCGCCTGCCGTCCGCGGTGACATGCTCGCCCTCCTGGCGGAGGCGAATGCCGGCGATTTCCAGGTGCATCGGCAACCAAGCGCGGAACAGCTCGTCGTGGTTGCCGGGAATGTAGGTTACCTCGGCGCCGCTACGCGCGTACCGTAGTATCTGCCGCAGCACCTCGTCGTGATCCTCGTCCCAGTACCAGGACTTGCGCAACCGCCAGCCGTCGAAGATGTCGCCGACCAGGAACAGATGCTGACAGCTGGTTCGACGCAGGAAGTCGCCGAGGAAGTCGCAGCGCGCGTCGCGAGTGCCAAGATGCGTGTCAGAGACGAAGACGCTGCGATAGAGTGGCCGCGCGCCAGTGACGATGGGTGCGTTCATGCAAGGCACAGCAGATACCGCCGAATCGCTGCGGATAGAGTGAATTTTGAATGACGTAACCTAATAATTCGCGGGATTGTGAAAGTCATTTCTCGGCAACTGCACCGTCATTGTACGGCAACAATATTGGGTGCAGATAAGCACTTTCCGATTGTGGTCGGTCCGATTCTGCTGCATGATGGTCGTCATCTTCAATCCTGTCGCGGGCCTGCGGCGTGCGCGGCAGTTATCCGAGATCCACGCGGGTCAATCGTCCGAGATGGTGGGCGGAGGAGGCAGGCCATTGTCCATCGGTACAATTATTGTTCAATCTCTGGTGGCGCGCCCGGAATACGCATGATTGGTTGTCCTACGCGAATCCGCGCCCCATCGTAAATGTTACTCGTCAAGGTGAAACCAGCCGGGGCAAACACGATGATCGTCGACCCGTGCTGGAACCAGCCCATTTCTTCGCCTTTGGCAAGCGGAACGTCCAAGGAGATGGTTCGTGGACCGCCATGGCGGAGGTTCGTCGGTGTATCGAGGAAATTGAGGCGGATGCCCGCTACCAGAATTGCCGCGACGGGGACCAAGGTGATGATGTGACCCGTGCGCGAAAGCCTGGTCCTTATCAGTGCTCGCTCATTCTTGCAGAAAAGGCGTTCGATTCGCTTGAGTGCGATGGGATTAACATTCCATGTGTCGCCCGAGATGTACGTGACCGATTCCGCGCGGCAGTCATGCGGGGCATGGAATCTGTGATACATTGCCGAGGTAAGCCGCAGTGTCACGTAGCAACCGTTCCGGAAGACCCGCGCATGTTCGTCGTCACCAAGGAGGTCGCACAATTGATAGGGGAAGCCCTTGATCTGCAGAGCCTGCCCGCCCTCCACAAGCCCGGAGGCTCCAGCGATTGCGTCGCAAGGACTGACAAGCAGGTCAGGGTCTGCTTCGATCTGACGTGCGCCGTCCATCAAACGTCGGGTGAAGCAATCGTGCAGGCTGGTGAAGCGATTCGTGCGCGCGTCGCTCAAATCCAGATCGGCAAAGAGGCGCCACAGGCCAATCGATAGATCGCGGACCAGTGGATGCTCGATCTGGCTGAACCAACCGAAGAACTGGGTTGCCAAACGCCGTGGAATACGGTTGGTCAGTAGGAAGTTTATGTCCTCCTGCTGGGCGACTTTGCCAATCACGCTACGTAGCATCTTCAAGGTAACGGTCTCCTGCCAGACGGGGTAATGTGATGTCCACGGGACTGATGTTTCTCGCAACCTACGCCGCCGGAGCGCTGGCGCTGGGCGTCCTGATCTGCACGATGAAACGCCGACTTGAACTGTCGAAGGCGAAGCACCCGTCCCTGGCCGGGCACGCCCGACTTGCACGGCGGATTGCGGCGTTGATGCCCTCCTGCGAATATGATCGGCATCGGTTTTTCAGATCTGACAATCCCCCCGACAATGTCGCGCTGCAGCGCCAGGAGGGGTTTCAACGCCTTGCCGCCGTTTATCGGCAGCGATTTGCAAAGACGAGCGCACTGACGGCGCAGGTCCAGAACGGGGTCTCCGATCTGCAATTCATCTCCGCCTATCGCGTACCTTTCCAATTTAGCCGCATAGTCCGTCAGAGCCTTACATCCGGCTCCATTCTGGAGTCCTCTGACGGTGTCACAGTCACCGACCTTGACGGCAATGTCCTGTATGACCTTGCCAATTCCTACGGCGTCAATCTCTTTGGCAATGACTTCTACAAGGAATGCATTGCGCGCGGTGCGGAACGGGTGCGCGACCTTGGGCCGGTGCTTGGCTGCTATCACCCGGTTGCTGCCTACAACATTGAACGTATCCGCCAAATATCCGGTCTGGACGAGGTATCGTTCCACATGTCGGGAACCGAGGCGGTCATGCAGGCGGTCCGGCTCGCCCGCTATCACACACGTCGCTCGCACCTTGTTCGCTTCTGCGGCGCCTATCACGGCTGGTGGGGCGATGTTCAGCCTGGTATTGGCAATCCTTCGACCGCGCGGGAGACCTATACCCTTTCGGAGATGTCTGAGCACACGCTCAAGGTGCTTCGCACTCGCCGGGACATAGCCTGTGTCCTCGTCAATCCGCTTCAGGCATTGCACCCGAATGCTGCTGCTCCGGCCGATTCGTCGCTCGTGGACAGTGGTAGGACGGCACACTTTGATCGCCAGGCATATACGCAATGGCTGAAGCAGCTTCGAGCGGTGTGCACCGAAAATGGGATCGCTCTTATCTTCGACGAGGTGTTCGTCGGTTTTCGGCTGGCATCGGGTGGCGCGCAGCAGTACTTCGGCGTTCAATCGGATCTGGTGTGCTACGGAAAAACCCTTGGCGGGGGACTTCCGGTCGGGGTGCTTTGTGGGCGGCATGAATGGATGAAGCGATACCGTGATGATCGCCCACTTGACGTCTGCCTGGCCCGGGGCACATTCAACGCGCACCCTTACGTCATGGGAGCAATGAACGAGTTCCTTCGGCGTTTGGAGACACCGGAGATACTGGGGCTCTACGACGGTCTGGATGAGCGTTGGAATGAGCGGGCCGACCGGCTGAACCATCTGCTCGACGATGCTGACCTGCCTGTCAGGGTAGCCAATCTCTCGTCCGTCTGGACGGTGTGCTACACACGTCCGTCCCGCTACAATTGGATGCTGCAGTATTACCTTCGGGCCGAGGGGTTGGCGCTGAGTTGGGTGGGTACGGGCCGCCTCATATTCAGCCTGAACTACACTGATGCTGATTTCGCCGCGGTTGCGAACAAATTCCTCTCAGCAGCAAAGGCGATGGATCGTGACGGCTGGTGGTGGAAGTCTCCCTCCAGCACCAATAGGTCGATCAGGCGGCAAGTCATGGGCGAATTGTTGTTGAGCTACCGGACGCGGCCTGGCGCCCGGCTGGGCGCTACCTGACTCCCATGGAGCCTGACGGGGGCCTTGGATACGTCTCCGCCGTTGCGGTATCGATAAGCTCCCCGCGCAGAAGGTGTGTGGGCGCCCGATAGTACAGCTTGATGTCATGGAATGGATCGGTAATGATCTTGGTCGCCCAAACCAGCCCGGTCTGCACATCCTTGATCTTGAAGAGATACAGCGTCCGGAACAACAAACCGCCGACGCCTATTGCAAGCCACAGGTAACCAACGTGCCGCACGAATTCGGCCAACGTTTTGTGCGGTTCGACAGTGTGCAGGAGCGTTGGATCCACGAGAAGAAACAACGGTGAGAATGCCCAGATTGTCATTAATATAACCTTGCGGCGAAGATTATAACCGACTTTGATGGCTTCCTTGTATTCGTGAGTCGCCTGATTGACGGCGTCATAGCACTTTGGCTCGAAAAAGAAATGCCCAACCTGTCGGCTGGTCATCGATACCAGCCAGCCTGTCAATGCCGCTGCGGCCGGGTCCCTAAACGCGAGTATGTAAGCATAAACAAAACTCGTCGCGCTAAGCAGGTGTAGGGACTGGTTTATACGGCTGTGGTGATAGTAGCGATGATCGTCCCACCGCTGGACGCTAAGAAGCTCACGAAAGCCACTCATGGCAAAACTCCTGTGCAATCGTCGACGATCCCTGACGACCTGTCGTCAGACTGTGTAGTACGGTCACGGCCAAGAATTCTGCACTTGCCGTCCTGGTCCATTGCATTCGTCTCTCGTACGCTCAGTCCGATGCCATCGCCAACCTTCGCAAATCGGATCAATGAGAAATGACCGAGTGGCGGTATTGGTCGGCTTTCTACAAGTCGCACCCCTGAAACCCCTGCTGCCCAGCGAAGGTACCGCTCCAACGGAAACTGCGTCCGCCAGCCCAACCGGCTTGTCACCGGCATCAACCGCTTCTCCAAGGTCGCGCGCAACCCCGCTTCAGCGCCGATGCGGCTGGTAATCACGATTTCACCGCCCGGCCGTAGAACGCGAGCAAACTCGTCGAGGGCCCTTTCCGGAATTGGAACCGCTGTGACTACGTATTGTGCCACGACGACGTCGAAGGATGAATCCCGAAAGCCGAGGCTCTCGGCGTCCATGACTGCAAGTCCCTCTATGTTGTCCAGACGCAATCTGGCGACTCTCTTGCGCGCCTTGCGCAACATCCCTGCCGAGATGTCGACGCCGACGACACAATTTCCTTTAGCGTAACCCGGCAGTGACAAGCCCGTGCCGACGCCGACCTCGAGGATACGGCCTCCGATGTCCTCTGCCGCATCGACGGCTGCGCGGCGGCCATCACGGAATACTCGTTCGAAGACCATATCATAAATGGGTGCCCATCTGGCATACGCCTGCGCTACTGCTTCTTTCTTTAATTCAATTGTCATCGTGCGACGCTTTGTCGATCGTTCGGCAATAGGCATACCTTGGTTGCGCGAGCTACTAAACGGGAGGTGCTCCCTCTCATCGATAGCTGGGGCGGCGTGATGAACCCCGTCCCCGGAAGTAAGGCACCAATGTGTGCTGCTCCGCTTTATAAGCGTGATTTAGTCTCGGCCATTTCGCCACATTTGCCACGTGCCGTGGCTCCGCGAATCGACGCCTGAAAAGGAGGATGACATTCACTCCGCCCTGAGACACGTGACGCTTTAATGAAAACGACGTGGTGGTTGGACGAACTCAGTGTCGTGAGCTGTTGGAATCACGCCATGACGTTATGCGGTCAGTTCTCAGGCCAAACGGAACCTTGTAGACACAGCGGATGCGACCAGCCAGCACGCGCGTGGAGTTCCGCGGAACGCCGGTAAACCTCTGGTCTTCAGTATCACGCCGGTCGAGATCGCTCCGGAACCTGTCGCGCTGCGCCTGGCGATCGGCCACTTGACGGCCCATCTCGCAGGCCACCGATACGACTATGAAGTTCGCTGTCGTAGTGGTACTAACTGACGATGATCTGTCCTGGGCGCGATTTCCTGAGCAGATGAAGGCGATGGAGCATACGGTCGGCGTCGGTTCAGACATCTTTCTGTGGGCCGGATTGCTGAGGCGGAACCCGGGAGGCACTCAAATACCGTAATCCCCCCGGTTCGTGGGCCGAGCAAAACAGGTGGCGGCACACGTGGCGCTGCCAAGTTTGGCGGGGAAATAACGTCCAATTACCAATCCTTTGCAGCCAGCGGGATGCCTGGAATCCGCATGTTGTCATCGTAGTGTCACTGTTCTGACGCAGACTATTCGCCGCTCGCCGCGTATTCGCGAAGGCGAATGAGATCCGCGAGCTCAACGACGACGACGATTCCGATGGGCCACGCCACGCATCCAATTGGGCGCGTTCGGCGAGATACCGCATGGGATGCCTATGGGCTGCTTGCGCCGTCGGCGGTGTTCCTCGTCGCCTTCACCTATTGGCCGGTGCTGCGCGTGATAGTCGGCTCCCTGACAGTGCACGGCTTTCGTGGCGCCAAACATTGGGGGCTCGACAACTTCTCCCGCCTGTTCGCCGACCCGCATTTCACCCGGGCACTCCTCAACAACCTGATCTACGCCGTCGGCACCATTGCTCCCAGTATTGCGCTCGCACTGCTGTTCGCCATTGGTCTGAAGGAGACAACGCGCCTGTCGAGCCTGCTGCGCACCGCGATAGCACTGCCGATGCTGATCCCGCTGGTCGCCGCGGCGTCGCTGTTCGTCTTCATCTTCCTGCCCAACGCCGGACTTCTCGACCACTACCTGGCCAAACTGGGCGTCCGGGAGACCAACTGGCTTGGGGATCCATCCCTGGCGCTTGGCTCCATCATCGCCATCACGGTCTGGAAGAACACCGGCTATTACATGCTGTTCTTCCTGGCCGGTCTCGCCGGCATCCCGCAAGACCTACTGGACGCTGCGAAAATCGACGGCGCCAGTACCACGCAGCGGTTTTTGCACGTCACCTTACCGCTGCTGGGTCCTACTCTGAGCTTCGTGTTGGTAATCGCGCTGCTCAGCGTGCTTACCCAGGTCGACCACGTCATCGTCATGACGCAGGGTGGACCCTCCGACGCGACGACCTTGCTACTGTACTACATCTATCAGCAGGCACATCAGAACTATGACGTCGGCCTGGCCTCCGCCGCAACTGTGGTCAGCGTGGTGTTCCTGTTCGCCCTGTCCGTGGTGTCGCTGCGCAGCCTGGAGCGCGGTATTTACCATGAGGTCTGAAAACCAATTCAGACGATTTCGAAGCGGTATGCCGGATAAACCGCTGTCGACGCTCCTGCTATCCGCGGCCGCGCTGCTCTGGGCAATCCCGTTCGCGTGGATGGCGGTGGCAAGTCTGCGTCCAGGGGGCGCCGGCGAGGCCGACATCGCGTCGCTGTTGCCCTCTGGCCCGCTCAGCCTCGGCAATTTCGCGGAGGCGTGGACCTCCGGACATTTCCCGCTCTGGTATCTGAACACCGTATTGCTGTGCGGCGGCATCCTGGCGGTCCAGTGCGTCACGATCAGTTTGGCCGGCTATGCCTTCGCCCGCATGCGCTTCTTCGGACGGGACATGCTTTTCTACGCGTTCCTGCTGCAACTTATGCTGGTCCCGCCAATCCTGATCGTGCCGAACCTGACCACGTTGGTCGGACTTCATTTATATGACACGCTGCCAGGCGTGATGGCGCCCTACTGCGCGTCCGCATTCGGCGTGTTCCTGATGCGTCAGACCTTTCGCACAATTCCGGCGGCATATGAGGAAGCAGCGGTGGTAGACGGCGCCTCTCGCACGCAGATCATCGCCCTCGTGCTGCTGCCGCTCGCGCGCCCGGGCCTGGTGGCGTTCGCGATCGTATCCGTCACGGCACATTGGAATGA
This sequence comes from uncultured Alphaproteobacteria bacterium, assembly GCA_963780095.1. Lineage (GTDB taxonomy): Bacteria > Pseudomonadota > Alphaproteobacteria > Acetobacterales > Acetobacteraceae > JAMXLO01. The sequence goes on along the minus strand of CAWABH010000030.1, from coordinate 270,487 downwards.
GTTCCTCTGGCCGCTGATGGCGACATCCTCGCCATCCAGGCAGGTCCTGACGGTCGGACTCGCCAGCTTCACCGCTGGCGCCGAGGCCGGCTCCGAATGGGGCGTCATCGCCGCGGGTACGTTCCTCGTCGCATTCCCGTTGCTGATCGCGTTCGTGCTGTTCCAGCGGCAGTTCGTGTCTTCATTCACCTTCTCCGGCATCAAATAGTCATGCAACAGGAGTACGCAATGCGATTGCTGCAAGCCACCACAATGGCGCTGGCATTGATGATCGGCACCGCCAAGGCGGCCGTCGAACTGGACCTGTTCTTCCCGGTGCCCGTGCAGGGCAAACTGGCGAACGAGATGCAGCGATTGATCGAGCAGTTCGATAGTGGCCATCCCGGCATCCACGTCACCGCGGTTTACACCGGCAGTTATGACGATACGAACCTGAAGACGCGGGCCGCGATCCAGGCGGGGAAGTCGCCGGGAGCGGTGATCATGAGCGCCAACTTCGTGCGGGAATACGCCATCAATGAGGACGCCATCCCGCTGGACGATCTCATCGCTCAGGGTGTCGAGACGCGCGGCGAGACACCCGCGCAATACATGGACCGGTTCTGGCCGGCGCTGAAGCTGAACGCGATGGAGCAGGGCCATGTCTACGGTGTGCCGTTCCAGAACTCCACACCATTGCTGTATTATAGCGTTGACGCCTTCAAGGAGGTGGATCTCGACCCTGACCATCCGCCTGCCACCTGGCAGGAATGGGTTGACGCGCTGCGCAAGCTTGCGAAACGTGACGGCGACAAAACTACCCGCTGGGGCGTGATGTGGCCCGGCACTTACGATTACCTCGGTTGGATCACCAGCGCGTTCGCCATGTCTAACGGCGGCGAGTACTACAACCCTGGCTATGGCGGTGAGGTATTCTATGCTGCGCCATCGACGGTCGGTGCGGTGAAGCTGATCGACGCATTGATCCATAAATGGCACGTCATGCCGGAGGGTGTCACCGACGCCAACGCGGTGACAACGGCGTTCTTTCAGGGGCGCACGGCGATGATGGTCCTGTCGACCGGGTCGCTGTCGTTCGTTCGGGAGAACATGAAGACGCCTTACCGTGTAGCGTTCCTGCCGCGTCAGTTCGTCAACGCCGCGCCGATCGGAGGCGCCAGTCTGATCATCCCACGCGACAATTCCGCCGAACGCCAGGCTGCCGCCTGGACGCTGATCAACTGGCTGACCAGCCCGGAGATCGCCGGCGCCTGGAGCCGCTTCACCGGGTACTTTGCTCCGCGGATAGCCGCTTATGACCTGCCGGAGATGAAGGCCTATCTCGCTGATCATCCGGACGCGAAGGTGGCACTGGACCAACTGGCCTACGCCCGCGGCTGGTTCGCCACATACAACGTTGTCGGCGTGCGCAAGGCATTGGAGGACGGCGTGCAGGCTGTGCTATCCGGCAAGGCAACGCCGGAAGCCGCGATGGCGCGGGCTCAAGCTGAGGCTGAGGCTCTCATGAAACCCTATGTTGAACAGACCGCGCTGAAGTTGCCTGAATGATTCGGCGAGGAGCCTCTGGTTGGTCAACCGCCAGCTGCGGGCGTCGGCGGTTCTAAACGAGCGAACGTGCGCTGTAGAATCTGCGCCGGCTAAGCCTGACCCCCAAGGTTTCAACGTGCCGTGGTTGCAGCGCTTCCCCACCGGACAGTCCCGACCAGAAGTTGGCGAGTCGCGGTCCGCACAATGTTGGCGAGACCAGCCGGAGCAAGAAGCGTCGAAGCTTCTGCCGGCTCAAACCAACGGGTTTCTCGCTCAGATCGCTCCGGCCACTTGCGAAGCTGCCGCTCGACCGCAAACAGAAAGACGGATACCTCGTAAATCGCCACCTTGCGCGCGTTCCGTGGCTTCTTGTAGCGGTAACAACCGAAGGGTTCGTCGCCGACCACGGTGCCGAGAACCCCGGCCTCTTCATATGCTTCCTGTGCAGCTGTAGCCGCGGGCGTCAGATTTCGAATGGGCCATCCTTTAGGAATGATCCAATTTCGCCGACCTCGAGTGGTCACGAGCAGGACCCTGATTTCCTGTTTCTCGGTGATCCAGAACGGCAGGGCACCATATTGATGTAGGATCGGGCTATTCGCCGTGGCCATCGTATACTTAGGGCGTCCGAGTTCTGCTTCAGTCGGGTTCATGAACTCCAAAGCATATTCACCCGCGTCGGCGCAACCCTTTCAGACAACGGGGCGGCGAGGCTAGCCGGCCCAGAACGGCGGCATTGCTGCGAACTGGCGCCAGTGCTTGCGCAGCTTCCTCCCCACCTCGATACGGTCACGTGCCTGCCAGCCCATCACTGCCCCGATCGCCCGCTGCACCTCTGGCGTGACTGAATGTTGTGCGAGAGCGCCCAGAAATGGCTGCGTCATCGTGGCGTCGTTGTCATGCCCGAGCGAGTTCCTGCAATTTCGTCAGGCATTCGATATACCCCTTGTGATGCACATTCTTGCCATAGAGCCCCTGAAAGAACTCCGTGGCGTACCGAAGCTTCTTGAGGGCGATCCTGAGTTGGTGGCGGGCCTCGGGACTGAGCCGTCGGAAATGTGAACCCTGGCTGAGGGCCTTACGGCGTAGCCGCGTCAGGACCCGATCAGCAAATGCCGGAGCAGGCTCCAGCAGAACCGCAAGTGACCTGCCTTTCAACTCATTTCGCCAACTTCGGGACTCGATCCAATGACGTAACGACAGCTGAAACCGATTATAGCGCGGACCAGCGAGTGCCTCCCGCAACGTTGCATATGCGATCGTACGATGCGGTTCGGCCACTCGCCGCAGGCTATCGAAATCAACGGTATCCCGCATGAGGCCTTCTGCAGGCCCACCAAGGGTCTCAGTGACGAAAACGTCCCAGTCGCGTGGTGTGCCGAGCAGCGTCGCCAGCCACTTCGCCTCGTCACTCAACCCCTGAATTGTTGGCAAACCAAACTCCCGGCGCAGAAGTGCCGAGGCGGTCCGCAGGCGACGCAGTGCGACGCGCATCTGATGGACGCCCTCGATATCGCGTCCATCCTCGGCCGCTGCCTGGTTCACCAGGAGATGATGCTGGCAGGCACCAAGGAGTTCGCCAACGATGTCATCGACCGTGTGTTCGACAGTGATGGCTGGCGCCATTGCCTTCGACGCCTTCGGCGCCAGACCGAACGCCAGGTCATAGCCTCGGTCTGACTTGCTCCGAGTGCCGATCCTGAGTGGCGAAGTCTCCAGCAGCTCGACGCCAATATCGTACAGGACCCGAGGGTCTCCGCCTTTCACCTCAAGTTCGACTTCGCTCAGTGGCTCGCAGCGCTCGCCTGCCTCAATGAATCCTTCATCGAATGCAATCTCGACAACCGCCCCCAGGAGCTCGAGACGTTGTGTCCGGCGGCGGATTTTTGTCGCGAAGATCGGATCAAGTGCATCTGGGGCAAGCTGGTCCAGGGGAGCGCCGATTTCCGATACCGGCAACGACGCGAGATCGGGCGTCGCACCGCCGATGGCGGTTTCCCATTCGCCACGAACAAAGGGCTGTCCGTTGACGGGTGCACGCTTGAGGGTTTGGACGTAGTGACTGCCGCTGCGTCTGACGCGCAGCGACAGCCCGTGGCGAAACAGGGTGCGATCCGGCGTATCGTAATAGACTGCGTCCAGCCGGCGCGCGACACCTCCGTTGCGGGCATTGCGTACGATGACCGGCGCCTCGCGCAGCAGGTCAAGGGCTCCAGCGGGCGCGAGAAGTTTGAGCTCGACTTCGTTGTTGGCGACGGGCTGTGGATCGTCCGAGACGTCGCGTCGCAACGCCCGGAGCAGCTGTGCGTTCAGCATTCGCCTCGGAATGAGAGATGTTGTGTGTCGATTCTATGACACGCGCGGATTCGTCGCAAGGCGGCCATGACGGACCCAGACCGCGCACACCGGCTCGGTTCAAATGGATCGCGCGGAGAAATATCCCCGAACCGGGCGTCCGTACCTTGAGCGGTTGTTGGTGACGCCCATAATACGCTCGCCAGACAGAGCTGCAGCCTCAGCAGCTCCGGGTCGTCGGTTCGCTCGAGTTCGCGGCGATGCCTTCCGCCTATGTATGTATCGCCCCAACCCACTCGATGGGCAGGCCGAATGCCTTCGCTTCGTCCTCGACCCACCGCTTGGCATCGTCCGGCGAGGCGCAGAGCCGCGTAGCGGGTGGGCGGCTGGTAGGCGTGTTGCCGGCGGAAGTCACCCCGACAAACGCGGCGACCACCTGGTCGTGACGTACTTCGATCCATGCACGAAGCTTGCCGTCAGGGCGCATTGGGCCATAACCTCTGGTTGACATCACATCGTCATACGGATCAATAACTTCCTTGTCACGTGGCCTTGGCGAGCGGCACGATGTGATTCGATCGTTTCGCCGTTCACCAAGCTGTGATTGTCCCGAGCCCAACGTAGGTCGGTGCCCCGCAGGATCTCGAGCGGGCAACATCGCGTCTCTCTCTCGCTAAGGGTCTGACGGGAAACAACCGAATCCTTTCCGGCGCGTGCCTCATGCCTCATCGTCATGGCCGGCCCACGGGACTCCAGCCGGCGATCCACGTCTTCTCATTGCGCTGGCAGCGAAGACGTGGATGGCCGGGACTGATCCCCGGATCAAGTCCGGGGACGGCCATGACGATGGAGGTGCGGTCGTTGTGCCACTTGGAGCACTTATTTCGCCGCGTATCCTTGGGCAACTTGTCTTGACCATGGACTCGAACTCCGAAACCTCTACGCCGCTGCAGCACTTCGCCAGTCCGCTATGGCGGCCAGGGCGCGGTCCGGCCGCTCCGAGAGCGTGGTGAGCTGTCCTGGGTAGACAGCGCCGGTATTGCCGTCCAGCGACAGAAATTCACCCTCGTTCAGCTGCATTCCCCCGACCCGGCACTGGCGGTGCTCCAGGTCAACTTCCAGCCCCGGGCAGGCGACCAGGCATACCTTCCCGAGCTGGCGTGCCACCACGGCAGCGTGGGATGTGCGCCCACCCGAGACGGTGAGTATGCCGGCTGCGAGTGCCATGCCCTCGATATCCGTCGTCACCGTATCGTGCCGCACCAGGATCGTCGGTATGCCGGTTGCCGACAGGCGCTCCACCGCAGCGCTGTCGAGCGCGACGGCGCCGCTTGCCACGCCCATGCCCGCCACCTGCGCCACCGCCAGCGCCTTCGGCACTGGCATGGCAAAGCGCGTTCGGACCACCGCATCAAGATCTATGCCGTCGAGATGCGCCAGCGCTTCAGCCGGCTTGAGCAGCCCTTCCTCGACCATGGCCGCAGCGATCGCCACCGCCGCCCAAGCAGTGCGCTTCGCCCGACGCGTCTGGAGCAGAAACAGCACGCCGGATTGCACTGTGAATTCAAAATCCTGAGCGTCGCCGAACAGGGCTTCCAACACATGGCAGATGTCGTTCAGCCGTGCCCAGACGCCCGGCAGAACAAGACGCAGGCGCTCATTGTCGCGCAGCTTGTGACGCCCGGCCACGACATCCTCGCCCTGCGCGTTGAACTGAAAATCGAAATACAACTCCCGCGTTCCGGTGGCGGGGTTGCGGGTGAACGCTACGCCGGCGCCGGATTCTCCCCCGGCATTTCCGTAGACCATGGTCTGCACTGTCACTGCCGTGCCTGTTTCGTCACTGATGCCGTTCAACCGGCGATAGCTCACGGCTTTCGGCGCGTCCCAAGAGCGGAACACAGCCGCGGCGGCCGACGCGAGCTGCTCGTGAGGGTCGATAGGGAAGACACTGCCGGTCAAGGCTCGGTAGCAACCCAGCATCGCCAGTGTCAAAGCACGGAGACCGCGATGGTCGAGTTCTCGCTCGTTTTCCGCGTCGGCTCGAACCAGCGCCGCGGCCACCAGCGCGTCAAACGGCGCCGTCGGCAGGTTTGCCACCACCTCCGCGTAACCCTGCACCAGACGGCGGTAGCTGTCCCAGGCGAGACGCGGATTACCGGTCAGGCGTATCAGGCCCTCGACCAACTCCGCGTTCAGGCCGACATCCAAAATCGTCTCCAACATCCCCGGCATGGATACGGCAGCACCTGAGCGAACCGACACAAGCAGCGGTCGCCGCGCTGCGCCGAATGCCAGCCCGGTCGCGGTTTCCAACCGGGCGATACCCTCCGATAACGTCGCGTGCAGCATTGGTTCATGCGCTGGCAGGGGTCGACGGCACCAGATCGTGGGCAGCACAAAGGCCGGAGGCACCGGGAGGCCGGCTCTCGCCATGAGCATAAGGTTCCAGGCCTTGTTGCCGATGTCCTGTGGGCCGACGTCCGCAAGGACCGCACCCGGTAGGATCGAATGGAACTCAGCCATCAATCACATCCTCGAGCACGTGGTCGCGCAGCAGCAGGCTGGCGTGCTTCAAGGCATCCGCGGCCGCCTCGAACTTGTCGCCGATCGCGGTGAACAAATGCAATTGTCGGAAATCCTTTGCTTGCTGGATCGCAGCGGTATCCAGCGCCCGTTGCGCGTCGTCGGCCTGATGCTCAATAATAGTGATGCGGTCAATTGCGGTCAGGAAATCCTCCGTTTCGGCATGGCTCGCGACACGGCCGATTTGCGTCGCGTGTCCCAAGGCCTTGATCCATTCCTGCGACGCTTCCGCCAGCAGACCGGCCAATGCCTGCAATGCGTCAAGCGGTTTGCCCTCGAGCGCGTGCAGATCGAGGAGGAAGGCCACGTCCTCGAGCTCGTCGGCCGCATCGTCCGCTCCCTGCAGCAGCGCCAGAAATACCGCGAAATCCGGACGGCGACGCACGACCTCTCGCGTCTCCACGACCAATTGGTCAGCATCATGTTCGAATCGGCTGGCGCGACGGAGACGTTTTGCCGCGCCGTCTGGTTCAGCCTGCAGGCCGTCCCGTACCAGGTTGGCGAGTTCGAAGATCAGACCGGCGTGATCAGTTGCAAGGCGCAGCAGCTGTTGCTCCTCATTGGCGAAATGCGTGGCCAAAGTCACCCGGATACGGTCACGGATCAGCGCCTGCGACTGACCAGACAGGAGTCCCTCGGTGGCGGCGTGCAAGACGAAGCGCAGGAAAGCCAACGTCTCCGCATCGCCCAGCACGTCGCACAGTCGGTCACCGAAATGCATCGATGACCCGGCAGTGGCCTCGATAGCCTGGTTGACCAACCGTGCACCGCCCAATTCCAGGAATCCACGATGCCCGGTCTCGGTCTCCGCCGCCGAACGCAACAGGGCGATGCGATCCGGCCCGCGCAGGAACGCCCGCAATTGCTTGCGAGCACGATTCCAGTCGATCAGGAACACAAGGCGCGAGCCGAGAAATTCGAGATAGGCACGACAGCCATCCAGATCCTTTGCCTCGAATCGCCCGGTCGCCAGATAGAACGGCGTGCCGGCGGCCAGCGCGGTCGTGCGGTCAGCGTCCCAGGTCACCGCTTGGGGTTTCAGCATGTCCTGGAAAAATTCCAGGCGTTCGGCATGGACATCGGTATAGGTGACGTTGACGGCCAGTCCCTGCACATGGATCACGATCACATGCGCGTCCGTGGTGCCTATGTCGTTCTGGATCATCAGTCGGCCGCCAGCGCGTGTGGCGGTGGTGCCCAGGCCCGGATGGGTGAATTTCAGCTTCGCTGTGCGATTGACCCCTGCCATGAAGGCCGAGACCAATGTGCGATCCGCTTCGGCCAGATTGTAGGCGGCTGCGCCGTCCAGCGTCTCCTCGCTCAGGGCCACCTGCATGGCATTGAGCTGCTTGTGCAAATCCATCACCAGCCGATGCAGGCTGTCAGCGCCGTCATGTCCTGCGTGCATCATTGCGGAAATCGCGTCAGGATCGACCAGGTCGTCGGCCGTCGCAGGCAGCGATCCAAGCAATGCATCGAGCCGCTTGGCGAGCCCATCCTAGCTTCAAGACGAGCACAGGCGCGGCCATTGAACGTATGTCGTCGGCGATGCGTGCGATGATCCGTGCGGCACCGGGCACATGGCAGGCCTTCCCGTCCATGCGGGCTCCGGCCACCACAGTGTCGAGGTCCGGATCGTCGATGCCGCAGGCAATCCGCTCTCGCTTCAGTGTAGCAGCCGGCTGATCAGGATGTTCGGCATGACCCAACGCCATCTGCAGCAGGGAGAAGGCAAACTTCACCCGGTCATTCGCTGCCAGCGCCTCGTTCAGAGACGCCGCGGGTTGCAGACCGGTCTCTCCGATCGCGGCCAGAATCTGCGACTTCATCTATGCTCCTCTCGGTCCGTGCAATGCGATAGTGCTCGACTTGCGGGCAGGGCACATTGACCTGTGTCAAACAGCGGGAGAACACCGTTGCCCGTCAGGGTTGGGCGATCGCTTTCCTGGGGATCAGTGATCGACGGCTTGCGTCACACTTCTGTCACTTCAGCTTCCGCAAACCAGCTTGCGAGCAGCTTAGCTCAACGCGCGTGGTCCGGGAACCGGTCAGCGGCATTTCTCCGCGTCGCAAATCTCCAGGTTGGTGATGCTTGCAGTTCGCATCGCGGATGCCCGGTTCGCTCCGTCGTGATACCTTGACCCGTACGCCAAGTGCGTCGAACTCACCGCATGTAACTCGGGACGAACCGCATAACTCGAGCCGAGGTGACGCCAGCATGGAATACGATCGGCATTTCAAATTCCTGTTCTGCACGCCGGCACTCTCCGCTGGAACGCTCGAAGGTGCGCGCTTGCAGGAGATCGCGGGCGCAGTGGAGAGGCTAGGATTCGAGGTGCTCCGTGCACGTCGCGCGGAGGAGGCCGAGCTGGCGATCCGCGCCGACGCGGCGGTCGGCTGCATGGTGATCGATTGGGGCAAGCGCGGCGTGCAAGGCAAGAGCGCTGCCCTGATCGCACTGGTACGCGCGCGGGGACTGGAATTGCCGGTCTTCGTGCTGGTTCGCCGCCAGCGCCTCGAGGAGGTGGCGGTCGAGGTCATGAACCAGGTCACAGGCTACGTCTTCCTGGCGGAAGAAACCCCTGACTTCATCGCCCGCAACCTGGTTAGCCATCTGCGCCACTACGCCGCCTCATTGAAGACGCCATTCTTCGGCCGGTTGGTGGACTATGCCGAGGAGGGCAACCAGCTTTGGACCTGTCCTGGCCATAACGGCGGCGCCTTCTATGCGCGGAGCCCGATCGGCCGCATCTTCGTTGCGCATCTCGGCGAGGCCGTATTTCGCGACGACCTCGACAACTCAATACTTGAACTTGGCGACCTGCTGACGCACGAGGGGCCTGCCCTGGAGGCGCAGAAGGCCGCGGCGCAGATTTTCGGCGCCGAGAAGACCTATTTTGTGCTCAACGGCACTTCGACCTCGAACAAAGTCGTGCTGTCAGCCCTGATCGCAAAGGGTGATCTCGTGCTGTTCGACCGCAACAACCACAAGGCGGCACACCACGGCGCCTTCTTCCTGGGAGGTGCCATCCCGATCTTCTTGCCGACACAGCGCAACTGCCACGGACTTATCGGTCCGATCGACTATGACGCGCTCGACGAAGCGTCGATCCGCGCTGCAATTCGCGACAATCCGCTCGTAACAGACTCAGAAGCCTGGCAGCGCGAACGGCCGTTCCGTGCCGCGGTAATCGAGCAATGCACATACGATGGGACGATCTATGATGTCGGGATACTGCTGCGGCAGATCGGCCATCTCTGCGACTATGTACCTGTTCGACGAGGCGTGGGCTGGGTTCCTGAAATTTCATCCTCTGTTCGCCGGCCGCTTCGCAATGAGTCTGACAGACCTCGATGCGAATCAGCCTGGCATCATCGCCACGCAGTCGACGCACAAGCAACTTGCCAGCTTCTCTCAAGCTTCACAGATCCATGTCAAGGATCGCCACATCAAGGGACAGCGCCGAAGAGTGGGACACCGGCGCTTCAACGAAATGTTCCTGTTGCATGCTTCCACGTCGCCGTTCTATCCACTGTTCGCCTCGCTCGATGTCGGTGCGCAAATGATGAAGGGGAAGTCTGGCGAAGTGCTTTGGGACGACACCATCCGGCTCGGCATCGAACTGCGCAAGAAGCTGCGTGCTGTTGCGCGAGAATATGCCCAGAGGCACACGCGATCCCTCACACAACTGGTTCTTCGACCCGTTTGTACCGGATGTCGTGACTTTGGATGGCACGGATGGAGGGGCGGTGCCAACGCGGTGGGAGGACGTGCCGACTGACCGTCTGGCGATCGACCCGACCATGTGGGAACTGACGCCAGGAGCAGCCTGGCACGGGTTTGCGCACCTCGTCCCGGGCTACGCGATCACCGATCCAAACAAACTGACCCTGCTCACGCCGGGTTTCGACCGGGCGTCCGGCACCTATGCGGCGCATGGCGTTCCTGCCCCGATCGTTGCCGAGTTCCTGCGCGACAACTGGATCGTTTGCGAGAAGAATGATTTGAACAGTATCCTGTTCCTGCTTACTCCGGGCGTCGAGGCCAGCAAGGCCGGCACGCTGCTCAGCGCGCTCGTTCGCTTCAAGGAATTACATGAAGCGAACGCGCCGCTTGCCGAAGTCCTGACCGAGTTCACCGCTCGGTACACGGCTCGCTATGGTGGTATGCGGCTGCGTGATCTGTGTGCGGAGATGCACGCATTCTTCCGCGACCACGACACGAGCGGTCTGCAGCGCCGGCAGTTCCGGCCGGAACATCTGCCCGAGATGGTGATGCCGCCGCAGGAGGCGGTGCAGCGCATGGTCCGCAACGAGGTCGAATTGCTGCCGATCGATCGTATTGCCGGCCGCGTCGCCGCGAACCTGATGCTGGTCTATCCACCCGGCATCGCGACGGTGGTGCCGGGCGAACGTCTCGGCGGCCGAGCGCAGCCAATGCTTGATTATCTGACGCTGTTCGAGCGCGCGGCGAACCAGTTCCCTGGATTCGAAAGCGAGGTCCAGGGCGTGTACCGGCGTACCGAGCCGGACGGCTCGATCAGGTTGTACACGTTCGTGCTGAAGGATTAGTCACTGGTGAGAGGGTGCAGTCGCCACCGCAACGTCCAGCGAATTTTTGTCTGTCGCGGTCGCCTGCCAGGCCAGATACCGCTGCGATCACCCGTACCGGCCAATCTCCAGTCTCGTCTGTGTCGGCATACTCGCCGACCCGCATGGCACGGTGTCATACCAACCGCCGATTCCGTTGACTCTCCCCGTTGCCGTTACACCGTCATGGCCGGGCTTGTCCCGGCCATCAGAAGCGGCACCCTGCCACGACGGATTGCCGGGACAAGCCCGGCCATGACGGAACGAACGAGTGGCGGTGGAAGGTCATTGGTTCAGGCCGCTGGTGTCAGTCAATGCCGAAGAACCGTGACCGTAGCGCGGCCTCGTATGCCGCCTTCGCGGCCTCCGCCTTGCTGCGGGCTGCTTCGGCCAGGAAGTGGGCGTTCTCCCACAAATCAACATCTGCCACCGAGTGATTGACCGACGCCAGTTGCTCTTCAAGACGGATGGCTGCGATCCAGGTTTCAACCGCAGCCTTGTAGGCGCTCTGCATCCGATCGAGGTCCGCGTCTTCAACGTCCATGTTTCATATCCTGTTGCGTGGCCTGTTCCGTCCGCGTGCCCAAAAAGGCGATGCCCGCCCTCTGGTGCTCCCCTCGGCCTCAGAACACCTGGCGCAGGATCACATACAGCGAACCGGCAATCACCATCGCCGCCGGCAGCGTCAGAACCCAGGCCAGCGCCATGTTCTTGATCGTGCTCCACTGCAGTCCCGAGCCGTTCGCCGCCATCGTGCCGGCGACGCCGCTCGACAGCACATGCGTCGTGGAAACCGGCAGCCCGTACACGTCCGCCATGCCGATCGTCGCCATCGCAACGATCTCGGCGCAGGCGCCCTGCGCGTAGGTCAAATGCGTCTTGCCGATCTTCTCGCCCACCGTCACCACGATGCGCTTCCAGCCGACCATCGTGCCCAGGCCGAGCGCGAGGGCGACCGACACCTTCACCCAGATCGGAATGAACTTGGTGCCGCTGTCGAGCGAGGATCGCAGCGACTTCAGCTTGGCCAGATCTCGCATCGTCGAACCCAGGCGGTCTTGCGCCCATCACGCGCACCGCGTCCGACGCCAGATACATGTCGTTGCGGACGTTCGATGTGGCAGCCGCCGGCACGGCCTTGATCGCGCCGTAGTCCCTGACCTGCTGTGCGATATCACCCGTCAGCGCGGCAAGGGCGGCATAGACCTCCGGCCGGTTCACGTCCTTGGTTTTCAGCGCTTCGCCGACCGTGGCACGGGCTGCCGCGGCGTCGGCCGGCGGTGGGCTCGCACCGCGCATGCGCCTGGAACACAGCCTGCGCCTCCTGCGTCGCCTGCAGGAACATGGGCGTGGTGCTGTCGGGCATAGCGCGGTTGAGCGCGTAGGCGGTCGGCGCCGCTCCGATCAGGATGAGCATGATCAGTCCCATGCCCTTCTGCCCGTCGTTGCTGCCGTGGAAGAACGATACGCCGGTGCAGGTGAGTATCAGCAGGCCGCGGATCGTCGGCGGCGGCGGCTTGCGCCCTTCGGGGGCGGTGTAGAGCGCCTTGCTGCGAATCACCAGCTTCATCAACAGAAGCAGGCCCGCGGCCATCACGAACCCGATCAGCGGGCTGAACAGCAGGGCCTTCAACACGCCGACCGCCTGCCCCCAATCCACACCCGAGGTCGCCGACGCTGCCGGCGCCATAAGCTGGTTGGCGAGGCCCACACCCATGATGGAGCCGATCAATGCGTGCGAGGAGCTGTTCGGAAGACCCATCGCCCAGGTGCCGAGATTCCAGATGATCGCCGCGATCAACAGGGCGAAGATCATGGCGTAGCCGGCGCCGCTGCCGACCTGCAGGATCAACTCCACCGGCAGCAACGTGACGATCGTGAAGGCGACCGCCCCGCTAGAGGTCAGCACACCGAAGAAATTGAACGTTCCCGACCAGATCACGGCGACCAGCGGCGGCAGGCTGTGGGTGTAGATCACGGTTGCGACGGCATTGGCCGTATCGTGGAAGCCGTTGACGAACTCGAAGCCCAGTGCGATCAGCAGCGCGATACCAAGAAGGACGAAGGCGCCGATGGCCAGGCCATGCTCACCCGCCTGGCTCATGTCGTTTATTATGCTGTACGCTACATAGCAGAGGCCTCCTGCAAGCACCAACAAGAAGGCGATCGCGCCGGCGACGTGCGGCTTCTCGTCCAAATGCGGGCGCGGCGAATGCATGACCGCGATATCGCCGTTCATCGTTGCGTCTGACATACAGCCCCCCCGAGAGCCTTTTGTGTTCCCAGCTTTAGCGAAGCGCTGCGAAAGCGTTCCATGTCAATGCGATGACATTTCGGCAGCGGATTGCATGATCGCGCGTGGCGCAACGCAACGACCCGTCGGTGACCGCTGCCCATGACCAGCTGGCATTGCCGAGATCGCGTGTCAGATCGTATCACCGAGACTGTCACAATCCGAACCTATTCCTCGCGAATGTTTCGCGGTAACTCACGTCTCCGCTCTGCAAGGGAAATCGTAGAGATGCGTTCGTTGCTCGTCGCGGCCACAATGGGGATCCTGGCCTCTCACGCCGTCGCGCAGCCCCGCCCCCACAACGTTGTCCTGTTCGTTGCGGACGGTCTGCGGCCGGGGATGGTCAATGAACGGACGGCGCCCGCGATGACGGCACTCCTGTCTCGCGGCGTCCGGTTCACCAATACGCATTCGCTGTTCCCGACATTCACCACGGCCAATGCATCCGGCATGGCGACGGGGCACCTGCTCGGCGATACCGGTGATTTCAGCAACAACATTTACGTAGGTTTCCAGGTGCCGGGGGCCGGCGACAGCCTGACGCCGTTCCTGGAGAGCGATCCGGTGCTGGGCGACGTCGACGAGCATTTCTCGGGCGACTACCTGAACGAGGAAACCATTCTCAAGGCGGCGCGCGAAGCCGGCTTCTCGACGGCGACCATCGGCAAGCTTGGCCCCGCCCTCATTTTCGATCACACCGAGCGCACCGGGCAGCACACCATCGTTGTCGATGACATGACCGGCCGCGCCGGCGGCATCCCGCTTTCCGACGAAATGCAACAGCGCCTGACCGCAGCCGAGGTGCCGACACAGGCGCCCACACGCGGCGACAACGGCAAGGCCGGCACCAGCACAACCGCCGGGACGACGGTCGCCAACGTGGAGCAGCAGAACTTCTTCGCCGATGTGGCGACGAAAGCAGTCCTGCCGCTGTTCAAGGAACGGCAGAAGCCGTTTGTCGTTGTGTTCTGGTCCCGTGATCCGGACGGCACGCAGCACAACCAGGGCGATAGCCTCGGGCGGCTCATACCGGGCATCAACGGCCCGACCTCGCTCGCCGCGATCAAGAACGCGGACGACAATCTCGCGCGGCTGCTGGACGCGCTCAGGCAGCAGGGGCTCGATGGCGACACGGATGTGATCATCACCTCGGACCACGGCTTTTCGACGATATCGAAGGAGAGCGCGACGAGTTGGGCGGCGACACAGGCCTACAAGGACGTGCCCGCCAAACTGCTGCCGCCCGGTTTCGTGGCCATCGACATTGCCCACGCGTTGGACCTGCCGCTCTACGATCCAGACGCGAAGGGCGCACAGGTGCCCGCGGGCGCCTACCCCGTGCGGGGCAACGGTCTGATCGGAGGCGATCCCACGCATGCCGTCGTCGTCGTCGCTTCCAATGGTGGCTCCGATCTTGTCTATCTTCCGACCGGCGACAGGGCTCTGGCTGCCAAGATCGTCGCGGCGCTGTCCGAGCAGGATTATATCAGCGGGCTGTTCGTGGACGACAGCCTTGGAAAAGTGCCCGGGACGCTGGCGCTGTCGGCCGTTGCCCTCAAGGGCACGGCCGTGACGCCCATGCCGGCCATTGCCGTCAATTTTCGGACGTTCTCGCTTGGCTGTGCCGATCCCACCACCTGCGGCGTGGAGGTAGCAGACACCGGGCTCCAGCAAGGGCAAGGCATGCACGGCAGCTTCTCGCGCGCCGACACCCGCAACATCATGGGCGCTGCGGGACCCAGTTTCCGGGAGCATTTCGAGGATGGGGCGCCGGCGAGCAACGCGGACATCGGCAAGACAATCGCCCGGCTGCTGGCTTTGAACATCCCGGCCAAGGGGAAACTCGTCGGTCGCGAACTGACCGAGGCGATGCCGAATGGAGCGATGCCAGAGTCCCATGCGACGCGCTGCGCTCCGAGCCTGACACGGCGGGGCACGTCACTGTCGTGCTGACGCAGACAGTGGGCGACACGGTCTACTTCGATGCCGCGGGCTACCCCGGGCGGACGCTCGGGCTGTCGCCGGATGCGGGCCAGTAGCACGTCACTACAGCATTGGAGACGCGATGATCGTTGGACTGCCGAAGTGATCTCCCCGTGCCGGGATCAACGCGAAGCAAAGGGCAGCTGTTCCGCGTAGCGGGAGTCTGTCCGACACCGAATACCTTGCCGCTTCAGGTTCGCTCGGCCAGGCCATGAAGCTCCTGTTGAGCTCCCCCGCCCGCAACCTCCTCGGCGGGGTGATTTTCGTGCTGACGGTCGGGAGCCTGGCCATTGTCGGCTATATTTCGCAAGGCTGGAGTTTCGGCGACGCGCTCTACATGGTCGTGGTGACCGTCTTCACGGTCGGCTACGACCTCTGCAGACAGCGCTTGAGCGAGTAAAATCCGAAGGGTTCAAGGGTGCGGTGATTTTAGCGCATCACCATCCTGCCTACACCGTTGGCAGCAAGCACGGCTGGAGTGTGCAAATGCTGTCTCAGATCGACGCCATCTGCCAGCAGACCGGCGTTTGGCCGCACGCCGTGCTGTCGGCACACGCGCACAACTACCAGCGTTTCACCCGGCATCATGGGTCAACCCAGATTCCCTACATCATCTGCGGCAATGGCGGCCATGGCCTGTCGAAGCTTGCGCGCAAGGGATCGAGCCCGTTGCGGACGCCGCAGGAGCTGAAAATCACCGGTCACGCCGACAAGGTGACGCTGGAGAATTATGACGACCAGGATTACGGCTATCTCCGGGCCGTCGTGACGGCCTCGCAGTTGCGTATCGAGTACCATCCTGCGAGCGACGGCGACGGGGCGAAGACACCGGACGATTTTGTCACCGTCGACCTGGCGTCACGCAAGCTCGTGCACTTTAGCGGGTGATCCCGACGCAGAGTACGTCGCCGAGCGACTCGGTGGTGCTCGGCATTGTCGCCTGCGCAACGCATCCGCCCGCTGCGGATCAGCTGGCGGACGATATGGCTTGAGCAAGGGACCAATCGTCGTCGGCATCTGGTTTCCGCTGTTCGTGGTTGCGCCACCGCTGGTCTCGCGACTCTTCTGTGGTCACCTGCGAGCAAAATGTCCCAATAAACGGGTGACCATGCGTTGCTCGGTGATCGCCAATGCGGCGCGCTGCTGTGCTGTTGGCCAAAGCCTTCCGGCACGCGGATCAGTCCTGGGTTACCCGGTCCTGTCGACGATGATTGCCGTCGAGGTGTGTGCTGGGACCTCTCTCGTGGAGAGCAGAGCCGCGTCCCGACAGCGAAGGGTTGGTCATGAAGTAGTGATGAGCGGAAACCGGGCTTTTGGCCGGAGGCAGACGACGCCAGGTTCCGTCGGAGCCAAGCTCCCAGGATTGGGCGGTATCCTTGAGGTTCATCACCATAATCTCGTCCAGCACCTGTGCATGAACAGTCGGGTTATAAATCGGCACCAATGTCTCGACCCTCCAGTCCATGTTGCGTTCCATCCAGTCGGCAGAGCTGATGAAAACCTTTGCCTTCCCGTGAGGCAGCCCATGACCATTGCCAAACACGCAGATGCGGCTATGTTCCAGGAAGCGACCGATGATGGACTTGATGCGGATATTCTCGGAAAGTGCCGCGACGCCTGGGCGCAGGCAGCAAATACCACGCACGACCGCTGTCACCTTCACGCCCGCGCACGACGCGCGATATAGCGCATCGATCAATGTCTTATCCACCAGGCTGTTCATCTTGAGCCAGATTGTGGCCGGTTTCCCGGCTCGGGCGAATTCGATCTCGTGATCGATCTGCTCGAGCAAGGCATTGCGCGTGGTGAGTGGGCTGAATTCAAGAGCATCCATTCGCGCGGGTTTGGCGTAGCCGGTCATGTAGTTGAACAACCGTGCCGAGTCACGCGTAAGAGCAGTGTCGGTCGTGAAGAACGACAGGTCCGTATAGATGCGCGCTGTGATCGGATGGTAGTTGCCCGTGCCGAAATGCGCATAGGACCGGACTGATGCGCCCTCACGTCGGACGACCAGCGAGAGCTTGGCATGCGTCTTCACGCCAACAAAACCGAACACCACCTGCACCCCAGCCGCTTCCATGCTGCGGGCAAGCCGGATATTGGCCTCTTCGTCAAACCGGGCGCGCAGCTCGATCATGGCAGTGACCGACTTGCCGGCTTCAGCCGCCTCGATCAGCGCCCTGACGATCGGCGAGTCGCGGCTTGTGCGGTACAGCGTCTGCTTGATCGCGATGACCTGAGGATCCTGCGCTGCCTGACGCAGGAACTGAACCACGACGTCGAAGCTTTCGAAAGGATGATGAACGATGACGTCTTTGGCCCGGATCGCCGCAAAGCAGTCGCCGCCGAAGTCGCGGATGCGCTCGGGGAAGCGCGGCGTATAGGGCGGGAACAGCAGGTCGGGCCTGTCGTCGACGATCAGCTGCTTGAGATCGGCGATGCCCTGAACGCCACAGTGCAGGTAGACCTGATCCGGTTCGGCGTCGATTTGTGAGGCAATGATGGTCTGCAGGCCTTCTGGCATCTCAGCATCCATGCTGAGATGGATCGCAACGCCGCGCCGCCGTCGCTTGAGTGCCGTCTCGTAGGAGAGCACCAGATCTTCTGCCTCTTCCTCGAACTCGACATCGGTGTCACGTATCACTCGGAACAGGCCTTGTCCGGCAATATGAAATGCTGGAAACACGCGGTCGAGGAAGAGGCGCACCAGATCGTCCAGCATCAGAAACCGTATCGTTCCAGTATCCCCGAGTGCCGGCAGCCTGATGAGACGCTCGACCTGCGGCGGCAACGGCAACAGGGCGTGCATCATTCGCCCGTCCTTCTCGCGGCGCAGATCAAGTGCCACGACGAGGCCCATGTTGGGAATGAAAGGGAACGGATGCGCCGGGTCGATCGCCAACGGGGTCAGCACCGGGAAAACCCGCTCCATGAACCAAGTATCGAGCCAGACAGTGTCTGCGTCGGAAAGCGACGAAACGTCGCAAATCTTGACCCCGCTGCCATCCAGCAGCGATCGCAGCTCACGCCACACCCTTTGTTGGTCTGCCAGCAATACCTCGGCACGCTTCCTGATTTCGCTCAGTTGCTGTGCAGCGGTTCTTCCGTCGGCCGAGGTGGCGACCATCCCCTCCCGGGCTTGGTCGGCCAGGCCGGCCACTCGTACGGAATAGAACTCATCCAGGTTCGATGCACTGATCGAGAGGAACCGGACTCGTTCAAACAGCGGGTGATGCTCGTTCTCTGCTTCTTGCAAAACCCGAGTGTTGAAGTCCAGCCAGGACAGCTCCCTATTGAGAAAGCGCTCGGGTTTGTCTCTGATATCCGGAACGATCCGGCCAGAATCGATCGTCTCGTCTACAACTTCGCTCATCCCGTTACTCCGCTCTCTCGATTTCTCGCAGAAGGCGTACCGCCTTGTCATCGGCGTTCGAGTGATCGTCGCAAATGTTTCATGGAAGTGATCGCGCTGGTGGTGGCGCCGGAACGTCTGCACTCGAAATCAGAGTTCGTCCTTGGATCGTGCGGCTCAGTCTGGCCAGGCGCCGGACCGCCCCGCACTCCGCAATTGCCGCTCGGCGGCCGCTATGGAACCGTGGCTTCATCGACACATGCCCCGCCTGTTCGCCCCCCTCGCCCGAGCGCTCGCCCAACTCGACGACCGCGTCTTCCTCGGCGTGCTGGCGCGCAGCGTCGCGTGGTCCGCCGCGTGCTTCATCCTCCTGCACCTCGCCACCATCTGGGCCGTCCACCACCTGCTCGACCTGCACGGCTGGTTCGGCTGGGCAGCCGACCTGCTCGGCAGCATCGGCGCATCGCTGCTCGCGCTGTGGCTGTTCCTCCCGGTCGCGGCAGCCATCGGCACGCTCTACATCGACCGCATCGCCCGCGCGGTCGAGCACCGCTACTACCCAACCCTGCCGCCCCCGCGCGGCGCATCGCTCACCGCCCAACTCTGGGACGCGATCAGCGTCGGCTCGCGCATCCTGCTGCTGAGCGTGCTCGCCCTGATCCTCGCACTGATCGTGCCGGGCATCGGCCTCGTCCTGGCCTGGATCATCGGCGGCTACGCCATCGGCCGCGGCCTGTTCGCCGCGGTGGCGATGCGCCGCATGCCCCGCGCCGCCGCCGGGCAGCTGTACCGCCGCGTGCGCCCGGTTGTCCTGGCACAGGGCTGCATTCTGGCGTTGGCGGGCTACGTGCCGATCCTCAACCTGCTCATTCCCGTGGTCGGCACCGCCGCCATGGTCCACGTGCTCGACCTGGCGCTGACGGCAACGTCGGACAATCGGCCAGCCTCATGACCGATGCGGATCGTTGTGGATAACCGCCGGCACACGGTTGTTTCTCCGCAGCCGCCCGTGTTAGGCCGGTCGCATCGTCACGACTCCGGACATCCGCCAGCCCAGCGAGGAGCCCGTGTTCAAACGCCGCAAGCCCGACGAGACACAGGCCGACGAAGCGGGCGCCACGCTGCCCGCCGGCCTGTCACTTCCCGACCAGGGGGACCGCCCCGATCAACCCGGTGCCCCGAACAGACCGCGTGACAACGGTCTGGGCGTTCCTCCCTTCCGTCCCGCCCCGCCGCAGGAGGTGCAATCCATGTCCCGGCCACCCTTCACCACCGCACCAGCGCCGCAAGCCGCCCCGCAGCCAGGACCGCGACCGGTGCTGCCGCCGGTCCGCGCCCCGTCGCGCGATCCGGCCGAGCGCCGCACGCTGGTCGTCGGCCGCGGCATCAGCGTGCAGGGCACCGTGCAGGATGCCGAACGCCTCGTGGTCGAGGGCACGGTCGAAGCCACCATGATCCACGCCACCGAACTGGCCATCTCGCCGGGCGGCGTCTTCAAGGGCGAGATCGAGGTCGAGGACGTGGAGATCGCCGGCACCATCGACGGCACGCTGACCGCACGCGGCAGCCTGATCGTGCGCGCCACCGGCAAGGTGCTGGGCACCGCCCGCTGCCGTCGCCTCCAGGTTGAGGACGGCGGTCAGATCACCGGACGCATGGAGATGCTGACCGACCAGGCCCAGGCCCAGGCGAAGGCCGAGGTGACCCGACCGGCGACCGAACCGGCGGCCTGACGCCACGGCCCGAATGCGGGCGGTCTTGACGCAGATCAATGCGCGCCGTCACCGAGCGGTTAGCCTGAGGCATGACTGATGGCGGGTGAAGCATGCGCATCTACAAGGCGATCAATCGAGTTCCGGGCGGCCTGATGGTCGTGCCGCTGTTCATCGGCATGGTCCTCAACACCTTCTTCCCGACCCTGCTGAAGATCGGCGGCTTCACCGAGGCGCTGACCAGCGTCGGCTACCCCACGATCCTCGGGATGTATCTGTTCACCGTCGGCACCAAGATGACGCTGCGAACCGCGCCGCGCATGCTGAAGCGGGGCCTCGGCATCATGGCCGCCAAGGTCGCCATCGCCACCTTGGTCGCTCTGGCGGTCGCGCGGTTCTTCGACGGCAACGTGCTCGGCCTCAGCACATTGGCGCTGCTGGTGGCGATGAGCGACACCAACGGCGGCATGTTCATGGCGCTCACCAGCGTGATGGGCGACAAGGAGGACGCCGGCACCTACGTGCCGCAGAGCATCGAGACGGGGCCGTTCCTGACGATGATCATCCTGGTCGGCGCGGGGCTGGCCAATATTCCGTGGCTGACCATGCTCTCGGTGATCGCGCCGATCGCGGCCGGCGCGGTGCTCGGCAACCTCGACAAGGATCTGCGCGAGTTCTTCGGGTCGCATGAGCCGATCATCGTGCCGTTCATGGCATTCACGCTGGGTCAGACGATCAACCTGTCCGCCGTGGTGACCGCCGGCCTGCCGGGCGTGATGCTGGGCGTGTTCGTGCTGGTGGTGACCGGGACGTGCTGCATCCTCGCCGATCGCCTGCTGGGCGGGTCGGGCATCGCGGGTGCGGCGGCGTCGAGCACGGCGGGGAATTCCGCCGCGGTGCCGAAGGCGATCGCGCTCGCCGATCCGACCTATGCCGCGATCGCGGCGGCGGCGACGATCCAGGTCGCGGCCTCGGTCATCGTCACGGCGGTGCTGACGCCGATCCTTACGTCGTTCGTTTACAAGCGGGTGCAGAAGAAGCGGGCGATCGAGGCGCATGCGGCCGGTGGCGACGAGTTGCCGCTCGTCGGCGGCCTTGGCGTCGCGCCGGGCAGTCATGCCGACTAGCCACAGCGACGTGGATACAATCTGACGTTTGGTATCGGTTGGGCAATAGCCGCTTACGACCCGACGGCCCCCGCTCCCGCCTCCGCTGGGCGAGACTAGCGGGAGTGACGAGAGAAGTCCGGGTGACGAGGTGAAGTGGGGGCGCCAAGAAGACGCGCAGGTCCTCGCCACTTGGTCTGATCGTTTCCGTCGTCCAGTTGATCCACACCAAAGCGTTTCGGCTCGTTTCCGCGGTAGAACCGGTGAGCGACGATATCCTACTTGTCGCGGTGCCACTGGTGTCGAACAATGCGTCCGTCTGGAGAGAGCCTGTGAACGATGCAAACCAAGAACCTTTAACTATCGGACCTAAGCCCAGGGCAAAGGTGAGCATTACTCTCGGCGAACTCATCGCCGCCGTAATGGAATACTTGTGGCAGAAATCCGGAATCGTATCGGCCGTTATGGTATTGAACCAGACAGGGACTTGCATCAGACCACTGTCGAATTCCACGGAGTTATCCTGCCCGACGGAACAAGGCCGTACCGTAATATGCTCTCGTTCGATGTTGACGGGGGTTTGCAGCCGTTCTGAGAATGCGCGAATAGGCGGTAGCCTCAGACCGGTAGCTGTTCGGAAACATAGAGACGCTGGAACCTTACGTCAATCATGTTCCGACGATGACGGGCGGTCTCGGTCCCGCAGGCTCAGGCGATTCTACCGCGACCACTTCATCGGCCAATGGCCGTCCGACACCACGATAACGCCGATCAGCCGCACCACAGGGGGCGAGCAGATCGTCGATGAGATGCTGATCACCTTCACGCATGACCGCGTCATCGACTGCATCCTGCCGGGTGTCGCTCCGACAGGCCGCAGGATCGAAGTCCCGACCGTGGTGATCGTCCAATTCGAGGACGGCAAGGTCGCCCGCGAGCACATTTACTGGGACCAGGGTTCGGTGCTGGTCCAGGCCGGTCTCATCGATCCCGCAGGGCTTCCCCTCGCCGGTGTCGAGGCGGCGGCGAAATTGAAAGACCCGACCTTGCCGAGCAACAAGCTGATCCCGACACGCACGCAAGCATCCTGATCCAGCGAGTGCTCCGACCGAGTAGCGGCGGATCACGGTGATCCGCCGCGCTACAGGCGCGACCTGACCCCCGCATACCGAGGCGCCCTGGCAATCTGCAGATCCCGAATGTGTCACGACAACATAACCTGAAAGAAATCGATGTTCGCTCTGAATCACCGGTACGGCGATACGTCGCCGCTCCCGTTCACCTGGCTTGCGCGGATTGCATCCACCACCGCCAGGTTCTGGTCCCACAGGCGCCGGGAACGACATGTGCGGCTGGCGAGTGCGGAACTGCAGTCGCTCGACGACAGGATGCTGAAGGACATCGGTCTCCGACGGTGCCAGATCGAAAGTGCGGTGCTGAGTGGCGGGCGGGCCGAATGGTACGTCCCGCTCGCCGATACCGGATGGCCGGCGGCGCCGATACCGCACACACGTCGCACGATGCCCGCACGCATCCTGACGGAAAGGCAAAACAACCAATGACATCTGACACCCACGCTGCCGGTTCGGTGGACCAGGGCGAGCGGCTGCAAACGAGGCG
Organism: uncultured Alphaproteobacteria bacterium; assembly: GCA_963780095.1. Lineage (GTDB taxonomy): Bacteria > Pseudomonadota > Alphaproteobacteria > Acetobacterales > Acetobacteraceae > JAMXLO01. Next base: position 247,423 of record CAWABH010000030.1, on the reverse strand, counting down.
GAGAGAGCATTGCCTCATACGCGTGGCGGCCGCGGAGAAGAACGGTGCCAATTCGGTCGTCGAGATGCTCTCGCATCCCAACAACAGCACGCCGATGTACGAAGGGCATTGCGAAACTCGCGATCGTTTGCACCGAGGCATCGCCGTACGACCCCTAGGCTGCCCGATAGCAGGATCAGCCTTGGTGCGGAGGCTCGTTCTGGCTAAAAACGACCCGGCGAAGCAACGCATACGAGCGTGGCTCAGTGATATCGATGATGAGCGGCTTTTTTGCCTTGGCCTCACATCCGAAGGAATTGCCGCACTGCGCGGCACGGCAAGCCCGCGGGCATAGGCGACCATCGCCGAAGGGTTCGAAATGCACCGTCGGAGACAGCGGCGCCTCATGAATCTCGCCACCGATTGCAGGATGCAACGGACGATTTGCGGCGCTGCCATTTCCCGACCGAGGAGGTCAGTATGCAAAACGATTTCTCCAGAATTGTTGCTGAAAACCAGCGCCATCTCGCATCGGAACTTACCAGCGGCTTCGACTACGTCGTATGCGGCGCTGGGACATCCGGCTGTGTCGTGGCGGCGCGGCTGGCGGCCGATCCGGCGATCCACGTGCTGCTGCTTGAGGCTGGCGGCAGCGACGAGACTGACCTGATCGGCAACCCGAACCAGTGGCCCATGACGCTCGGGAGCAAGCTGGATCGGGGGGTGTGGCCGAGCCGAACGCGCGCCTGAACGGGCGGGCAATTCGATATTCGATGGGCAAGGTGCTCGGCGGCGGCTCCAGCATAAATGTCTCGACCTGGTCGCGCGGACACCGGGCCGATTGGGACTTCTACGCGGCCGAGGCGGGCGACGCCGCGTGGGGTTACGACGCCGTGCTCGACCTCTACCGGCGGCGTATCGAGGCCTGGACCGGGCATCCAGACCCGGAGTACCCGCGGCATGGACGGAACGGTCCATGTGCAGCCGGCCGCCGACCCGCGCCGCTTCGCGCTCGCACTCCTCGACGGCGCCAGATCGCTGGGGCTGGAGCGTTTCCCGAATCCGAATGGTCGCATGATGGAAGCGCCGGGCGGCTGCGCGCTGGCCGACGAGACCGTGCGCGATGGGCGCCGGCAGTCGATCTTCCGGTCCTATGTTTATCCGCTGATGGACCGGCGGAACCTGACGGTGCTCAAGGGCGCCCTGGCGACGCGGGTTCTGTTCGACGGCCGTCGCGCGACGGGCATCGAGGTCCATTGGCAAGGCAAGAGGGTTCGCGTGGACGCCGGGCGCGAGGTCGTGCTGTCGCTCGGTGCGATCCACACACCGAAACTCCTGATGCAATCAGGCATCGGCGACGCGGCAGAGTTGAAGCGCCTGGGCATCGCCGTCCTGCAAGCTTTGCCGGGCGTGGGGCGCAACCTGCACGATCATGTGGCGTTCGGATGCGTTTGGGAAAGCACCTGCCGAGGGCCCGCCGCCGGTACCGCGAAGCCAGACAGCGTGCTTCTGGAAGACACACGCCGGGTTGGACACCCCGAACTTCTACGCTTACTCGCGGCGAGGACCGGAGGTCACGGCGGAGAATGCTGGCCGCTTCAACCCACCGGCGGCCTGCTGGTCGCTGGTGGTCGGCATGCGCCCGAGGAGTTGGGGCGCTCTGCGTCTGACGGGGCCGGGTCCATTGGATGCCGTGAAGATCGATGCGAACTACCTCGCCGATCCGCAGGACCTGAAGGATCTGGCAGCCGGCATCGGTGTGGCGCGCGCGATCGGCAACTCCGCGGCCCTCCGACCGTTCACCGCGCGCGAGGTCGCCCCCGGCCGTCTCGAGGCCGCAGAGTTGGAAGGCTTCTTCCGCAACGGGCTCGGCACCTTTTGGCACCAGTCGGGCACCGCGAAGATGGGCCGCGACGCCATGTCGGTCGTGGACGGCCGTTTGCGGGTTTACGGCGTGGATGAACTTCGTATCGCCGACGCGTCGGTCATGCCGCGAGTGACGACTGGCAATACGATGGCCCCGTGCGTGGTGAACGGCGAGCAGGCCGCGGCCTTCGTCAAGCCGCCGCCGGGGAGAAGTCCACCGGCTTCCTGCCTGCGCCGGCCGCTGACCCCGGAACGCATTCCTTCAATCGGTCGGTACACCACTTCACTTGGCGAGGCTACCAGATGCGAGGGGTTATTCAGCTTGTAGCGGTACTGGCTCTGACCATGCCCGACGTAGCCGCTGTTGCCGCGGACAACCGAGTCGCGCGCGGCGAATATCTTGTGCGATTTGGCGGCTGCAATGATTGTCATACGCCAGGTTATTTTCTCGGAAAGCCCGATTTATCGCGCTTTCTGGGCGGCTCCGACGTCGGTTTCGATTTGCCCGGTACGGGCACGTTCGTCGGTCCCAACCTCACGCCTGACAACGAAACCGGGCTGGGGACCTGGAGCAGGGATGAGATCATCACGGCCATCCAGACCGGCGTTCGGCCAGATGGGCGAATCCTCGCTCCGATCATGCCGTGGCGCGCGTTCGCCGGATTGACGAAATCCGACGCCGGCGCGATTGCCGACTATCTCAAAAGTCTGTCGCCGGTCAGCCACAAGGCACAGGGGCCGTTTGGACCAGACGACAAGCCGCCAGTGCCTCGAATGATGGTGGTCTTTCCGGCCGGTAACGACGCCGACACCGCAAACACATCGCACGATGACCGCACGCAACTTGACAGAAAGGCACAACAACAATGACATCTGACACCCACGCTGCCGGCCCGGTGGACCGAGGCGAGTGGCTGCAAACGAGGCCGGGAGAGCGTTGCCTCATACGTGTGGCGGCCGCGGAGACGAACGGTGCCTATTCGGTCGTCGAGATACTCTCGCAACCCGGCGACAGCACGCCGATGCATGTTCATCAGAATGAGGACGAGCATTTTCTCGTTTTGGAAGGCACCGCGCGCGTCGTGCGCGGTGACGAGACGTTCGACGCTCCGGCCGGTACGACCATCGCGCTTCCGAGGCACATCCCGCATGCCTGGGGCAACGCGACGAATTCGACGCTCCGGATGATCGCGACGTGCTGGCCCGGTGGCGTCGAAGCTATACTGCCGTTGATAGCACGCGGCGGCGACATCGACGTGAAAGCCCTCGGAGCGAAATTCGGTGTCCGCGTAGTGGGGCCGCCGCTGCTCGGCGGATAGGCGACCGAGCCTCGTCGCGGCTCGGTCGGACCTGTCTCATCGCTGGATCAATCGGGTGAAATGGCAGAAAGTCGCTGGTCTGCCGACTTGCTTTCAGGAGTATCCATGCCTCTGGAGGGGCGTCTGCTGGCGGGCGTGAGCGTGTTCAGCACGGTGATCGAATGTGGCAGCTTCGCCCGCGCCGGCGAAGCACTCGGAATTTCGGCCTCAGGCGTCAGCCATGCGATCGCGCGGCTGGAGATGCACATGGGGGTTCGCCTGATCGAGCGCACCACCCGTGCGATGTCGCTGACCGAAGAGGGACGCCGCTTTTACGACCGCGTGCGATCGTCGCTGGTGGAGATCGCGGACGCCGCCGCCGATGCGTCGGTCTCCACGGTCAAGGTCCGCGGCCGGTTGAAAGTCAACATCGACCCGTATATCTCCCGGATGCTCCTGGCCGGACGTCTCGGCACGTTTCTCGACGCCCATCCCGACCTCGCGCTGGAACTGATCATCCGCGAACATGTCGGTGACCTGGTCTCCGACGGTATCGATGTGGCAGTCCATTTCGGTCAACCTAAATCGACGTCCCTCATTGCCCGCAAACTGGCCGATAGCGGCGTTGTCACCGTGGCCTCTCCGGCCTATCTGGCGCGTTGTGCCCGCCCCGAGACTCCGAGCGACCTGAAGAACCACGCGTGCATTAATTTTCCCGACCCGCTCACCGGCCGCCCATTCGTCTGGGAATTCCACCGTGGAGGCGAGATCGTGCGCGTGAACACCAATAACCGCCTTCTGGTCGGCGACGTGGGGACCATGATCACCGAGTGTCTTGCCGGCACGGGAATCGCTCAAGTAATTGCGATCGGTGCGAAGGAGTATCTGGACACCGGACAACTGGTCGATCTGTTTCCAGATTGGCCAGACGAGACTTTTCCACTTTACGCCTTCTATCCTTCGCGCCGCCAACCCCCGGCAAAAGTACGTGCGTTCGTCGATTTCGCCCTCCGTGCGGTTCGCTAGCTGTTGCGGCTATGGAGTTCGTCCTTGGAGATACCGCTAACAGGTGGTTGGACTCCAACCCGAGGTGGATTGTAAAGGTACGATTTCCACCATACCCCCGGATGACGTGCGTAGTGGTCAACGGCTGCCGTTGGCAATCTCAGTGAACGACCGTCCGCTTCCGGCTCGACCAGGCCACCAGACGAATGGCCGATTTTCGGATCAGTTCGCAAGAAATGGGCCGCCCGGACTCTACCCCAAGCCGACCTACAGCACGGGCACCAGGCGCCCGATATTATCACTACCGCCCCGCGGTCTGATACGCCGCCAGGCACGCCAGATCGACGATCTGGCTGACCGAGGCGTCCATCGGCATGATCTGCAATGGGCCGCTCCATCCCCATCAGCAGCGGCCCGATCGTGCTGCCGCCGCCCAGCCTGCGCGCCAGGCTCGACGTGATATGGGCCGAGTGCAGCCCCGGCATCACCAGCACATTCGCGTCCGCCGTCAGCCGGCAGAACGGATACAGCGCGCGGATGGAAGGCTCCAGCGCGACATCCGGGCTCATCTCGCCGTCATACTCGAAATCCACCTTGCGCCGGTCCAGGATCGCCACCGCATCGCGCATCGGCGCATTCGCCGCGTGCAGCGGATCGCCGAACGTCGCATGCGACAGCAGCGCGACGCGCGGCTCGTGGCCGAGATGCCGCGCCGCCCGCGCCGCACCGATCGCGATCTCCGCCGCCTCCTCCGCAATGCTGCCGATCCACTCCGGACTAACAGACTTCTCCATCGCCCTGAGTAGCTGTCGCTTGACCACGGCTCCCGGGTCGCCGGTAATCGAGCGGGACCGCGCTGTCCGGGAGCAGGAGACACACCATGCCGACCGTCCATCCGCAGCTACAGAAGGCTCGCGATCTCCTGCCGCTGATCGCCGCGGCCGCGGACGAAAACGACGACATCCGAAAACTCACCAGGCCAGTCGTTGAAGCCCTGATCGATGGCGGGTTCTTCACCATGTTGAAGACCAAATCCGTCGGCGGGATGGAGCTGAAACCCTCGATCTTCGCCCAGGTGACCGAGGCGATCGCCAGCGTGGACGGATCGACCGGGTGGGTGGTGTGCCAAAGCAACGGCTGCTCGACCACCAGCGCGTATCTCGATCCGCACATCGCCCAGGAGATTTTCGGCAGACCGGACGGGATCGTCGCCTGGGGACCGCCCGGCTCGCCCTACGAGGCGACACCGGTCGAAGGCGGCTATCGCATCACCGGCAAATGGCGCTTCATGAGCGGCAGTCAGAATGCGACCTGGCTTGGTGCCCATCTGCGGGTTGCGGGCACCAAGGAAACCAAGACCTTCCTCTATCCGAAATCGAGCGCCACGTTCCACGATATCTGGCACACGCTGGGCCTGCGCGGCACGGCCAGCAACGAGTATTCCGTCGACAATCTGTTCATTCCGCACGAGCGCGCCATTTATCGCGACGATCCGCGCGACCGCCGAAGCGACAGCCCGCTGTATCGTTTCACCAGCAACCAGCTCTATTCGATCGGGTTCGGCGGCGTCGCGCTGGGTATCGCCCGGGGAACGATGGACGCGTTTCTGGCCCTGCCGCGGGAAAAGACCCGCCGCGGCGCGGGCAAACCGATGGTGGAGAACAATGTCGTCCAGTCGCACGTGGCGCAGTCCGAGGCGCGGTGGCGCTCCGCGCGCTATTTCCTGCACGCTGCGGCGGACGAGGCGTTGGAAACCATCGAGGAATGTGGCGCGATGGAGACTGGATCAGCGCACCCGCCTGCGCCTCGCTTCCACCTGGGCCATTCAGTCGTCGCGCGAGATCGTCAACACGCTGTTTCACGACTGCGGCTCGATGGCGGTGTTCGAGGAGAATCCGTTCGAACGCCGCCTGCGCGACATCGACACGGTCGCACAACAGGGCCAGGGGCGGATACTGCACTACGAGACGGTCGGTCAGGTGATGCTTGGCCTGGCGCCGGAGAATATTTTCTAGCGGTGGACAGGCCAGCCATTGGCGGTCGCGAAAATTGAGTGATACTCGACCCGTCAACGGCCGGTCACGACCCATATCGTCATGGCCGCCCTTGGGGCGGCCATCCACGTCTTTCGTTGTCGTGAGCAGCAAAGACGTGGATAGCCGGCCTTCGCCGGCCATGACGGAATGGGTCACCTTCAGCGGGACTTGGGATTATTCGACACCTCACTGCGCAAGGAGAAACCATCATGCCGTTCTACGAAAAAGGCGATGTCCGCATCCATTACGAGGAGGCCGGCTCCGGCTTTCCGTTGCTGGTCATCCCCGGCGGCGGGCTGAACTCAACGATCGCGGGCCTGGCGAGCCAGACCCACCCGTTCAATCCGTTCGACGAATTCAAGGACGAATTCCGCGTGATCGCGGCGGATCTGCGCAACGCCAAGGGTGGCCAGTCCTCAGGTCCACTCGAAACCGACCGGCCGTGGGACGCCTATACCGACGACCATCTCGGCCTGATGGATCACCTCGGCATCCGGAAATTCCTAGTGCTCGGGTTCTGCATCGGTGGCCCCTTCATCTGGAACATGTTGAAGCGCGCGGGCGACCGCGTGGTCGCGGCGGTGCCGGCACAGCCCAGCGGCTACCGCCCTGAGATGCCCAGCCTTTCCTACGACAACAACATGAAAGGCTGGGGTCCGGAACTGTGCGCCCGCCGGCCCGACATCACGATGGCGATGATCGACACCTTCCTGACCAATATGTACCGTGCCCGCGCCGACTTCGTTTACACGGTAACGCGCGATTTTGTGCGCGGCTGCCAGACGCCGATCCTGGTGTTGCCGGACGACGTTCCGGCGCATCCATATGCCGTCGCCATGGAAACCGTGCATCTCGCACCGAATGCACAAGTGAGCCTTTACCCGTGGAAGGACACGCCGGATAAGATCCCGCTGGCGGTGCGCCATATCCGCACATTCCTGCGGGCGCATCGGCCGGTGGCGGAAGCACGAACCATGGCGACCGCCGCCCAGTAGAGCCGGATCAGACCAAAACTAAACGACCCGCCGATTATAGATATCCCAGCCTCAACTTTGCGTCGCGCCGGGCACCTACGGAGCCCGGTGCGGCGGCAGTCAGCAATAGGTCCGCTTCCAGCAGATATTGGCCGAAACCGGAACGGCGGCTTTGGAGTTCCCGCCGGATGGATCCGTCGTATCGTGGCTGTTCGTGGACGGCGGTATGACGGCGCTGTAAGGGTTATTCAGGCGGTGCATTACTACCGCCCCGCGGTCTGATACGCCGCCAGACACGCCAGATCGACGATCTGACTGACCGAGGCGTCCATCGGCATGATCTGCACGGGCCGCTCCATGCCCATCAGCAGCGGCCCGATGATGCCGCCGCCGCCCAACCTCCGCGCCAGGCTCGACGTGATATGGGCCGAGTGCAGCCCCGGCATCACCAGCACATTCGCATCCGCGGTCAGCCGGCAGAACGGATACAGCGCGCGGATGGAAGGCTCCAGCGCGACATCCGGGCTCATCTCGCCGTCGTATTCGAAATCCACCTTGCGCCGGTCGAGGATCGCCACCGCATCGCGCATCGGCGCATTCGCCGCGTGCAGCGGATCGCCGAACGTCGCATGTGACAGCAGCGCGACGCGCGGCTCGTGGCCGAGATGCCGCGCGGCCCGCGCCGCACCGATCGCGATCTCCGCCGCCTCCTCCGCGTTGGGTCGGAAATGCATCAGCGTATCGGCGATGAAGATGGTCCGCCCGCGCATCCCCAGCACCAGCGTGAGCCCGAACGCGATGCCGCCATCGGCAGGCCTGATCGCATGGCTGATGTCGTCCAGACACACCGCGGCCGAACGGGTGAGCCCGGTCACCATCGCATCGGCGTCGCCGGTCGCCACCATGCAGGCGGCGAACACGTTGCGGTCCTGATTCACCATGCGCTGGCAGTCGCGGTGCAGGAACCCGCGGCGCTGCATGCGGCCATACAGGAAATCGACGTATTTCGCATTGGCGCCGGACAGCCGCGCGTTGTGGATCTCGATGCCCTCCACGATGCCCAGACCGAGGCTCGCCATCGTCGCCTTCACCCGATCCTCGCGCCCGATCAGCACCGGCCTGCCATAGCCGGCGTTGCGGTAGGCCACGGCCGCGCGCACCACCTTCTCCTCCTCGCCCTCGGCGAACACCACGCGGCGCGGATCGGCGCGCACGCTCTCCATGATCGCGTCGAGCGCCCCGGCGGTGGAATCGAGCCGCCCCGACAGGTCGCGCGCATAGCGGCGCAGATCGACCAGCGGCCTGCGCGCGACGCCGCTGTCCATCGCCGCGCGCGCCACCGCCGGCGGCACCCACGAGATCAGCCGCGGATCGAACGCGTTCGGGATGATGTACTCCGGCCCGAACGTCAGCCGCCGCCCGGTCGAGGCGGTGTGCACCTCGTCCGGCACGTCCTCGCGCGCGAGCTTGGCCAGCGCCTCGGCCGCGGCGATCTTCATCGCCTCGTTGATCGTGCTGGCGCGCACGTCCAGCGCGCCGCGGAAGATGTAGGGAAAGCCCAGGACGTTGTTGACCTGATTGGGATAGTCGCTGCGGCCGGTGGCGATGATCGCGTTGGGCCGGGCTTCCCGCGCCTCCTCCGGCGTGATCTCCGGATCGGGGTTCGCCATGGCGAAGATGATCGGCTTGTCCGCCATGCGCGCGACCATCTCCTTGGTCACCGCGCCCTTCACCGACAGGCCGAACACCACATCGGCGCCATCCAGCGCGTCGGTCAGCGTGCGCGCCCTGGTGACGGCGGCGTGGGCGGATTTCCACTGGTTCATGCCGTCGGTGCGGCCCTGGTAGACCACGCCCCGCGTGTCGCACAGCACGACATGCTCCGGGCGCATCCCCATAGCCTTCAGCAGCTCGACGCAGGCGATGCCCGCCGCGCCGGCGCCGTTCACCACCAGCTTCGTGTCGCGCAACTCGCGCCCGGTCAGGTGACAGGCGTTGATCAGCCCGGCCGCCGCGACGATCGCGGTGCCGTGCTGGTCGTCGTGGAACACCGGGATGTCCATCAGCTCGCGCAGCCGCTGCTCGATCACGAAGCATTCGGGCGCCTTGATATCTTCGAGGTTGATGCCGCCGAAGCCGATCAGGAACCGCACCGCATTGACCACGTCATCGACCTGCTCCGAATTGATCTCCAGGTCGATGCCGTCGATGTCGGCGAAGCGCTTGAACAGCGCGATCTTGCCCTCCATCACCGGCTTCGAGGCGATCGCGCCGAGATTGCCGAGGCCGAGCACGGCGGTCCCGTTGGACACCACCGCGACCATATTGCCCTTGGCCGTGTAGTCGTAGGCGAGTGCCGCGTCGCGCTGGATGTGCAGGCAGGGTTCTGCGACGCCGGGCGAATACGCCAGCGAGAGGTCGCGCGCCGTGGTGATCGGCTTGCTGATGCGCGTCTCGAGCTTGCCCGGGCGACCCGACGCATGCAGCGCCAGCGCCTCTTCGGCCGAAACGTGTGCGGTGCGCGTGTCGATGCTGCCGTCGGCCATGGGCGCTTCCTCTTGTAGCAATGGTTTCTCGGTGGCGATCATCATGCAGGCGACAGGCGCGGGATGGAAGCCGGCGCGCCGTCAACGTAGCGGGACTTTGCGTTGACGCCGCCCAAAATTCGACGCCAAGGGTGTGAATCGCATTACACAACCTGCAGGCAATTCGACCTAGCTCCGCACGCGGGAATGCCGCAATCGAGCGGGAATTCCCACAAAGGGAGAAAACACTATGGCCTTCAACAACTTCCTGAGCCCGACGTGGGTCGCGGCCGGGGCGGACGTGTTCTGGTGGTATACGTTCCACGACAATCGCGGCGCACAGTATGCGATGGCGAATTGCCAGACGCCGGATGGGCAGATGGTCACCACAGCCGAGGCCGACCGGCGTGAGGACGATGGGAGCGTGACCTACTTCGTCAACTTCCACAACAATGGACCGCAGGCCTGTTTCCATAACCTGAACGGCGGAGGGCTGACATGAGCAAGGTCACGGTCGTCACCGACGCCAATGGAAAGATCGCGGTCATCGGCCACGGTCATCTCAGCCTGGATACTGCCAGGACATCCGGTGCGCCCCAACCGCAAGGTGGCGTGCGCGCGGGTCCGGGCCAGAAGCTCCACGAGCTTGATCTGGCCGAGGATGTCAGCAAGGTCGGCAACTGGGCCGATCTGCATGCGAAGGTGCTCCCCCACGTAAGGTAGACAACATCGCTCGCGCGAGCCCGGCGGCGCGACGTCGTCGCCGGGTACGACGTCTGCTTTCGCAATCACGCACCGGCGCGGTAAACCACGCCGATGGCCGCGTCTCCCCACTCGCCGAATGCCGCCCGCGCCACACCTGCCATGGCGCAATGGTTCGCCGCCAAGGAAGCACACCCGGACGCGCTGGTGTTCTTCCGCATGGGTGATTTTTACGAGCTGTTCTTCTCGGACGCCGAGGCTGCCGCAGCCGCTCTCGACATCGCGCTGACACACCGCGGCGAACATGACGGCAGCCCGGTGCCGATGTGCGGCGTGCCACAGCATGCGGCCGAGGCCTATCTCGCGCGGCTGATCCGCCGCGGCTTCCGCGTGGCGGTGGCCGAACAGATGGAAGACCCCAAGGCGCGCACCAGCAAGGCGCCGATCCGCCGCGAGGTGGTGCGCCTCATCACGCCCGGTACGATCACCGAGGAGGCGCTGCTGGAAGCGGGCCGGGTCAATCTGCTGCTCGCGCTGGCGCTGGATGGGCGGGCGGGCGTTGGCGCGGCCTGGCTCGATGTCTCCACGGGTCTCTTCGAGACGATGGCGCTCGCTCAGGGCGACCTTCCCGGCCTGCTCGGCCGGCTCGAACCGGCAGAGATTCTTGCCCCGGCGACACTGCCGCTCGGCGACTGGGCGGACAAACGGGCCCCTGAGGTCGTGCCAGCGCCGCCATTGGTGGCCCGGCGGCGGCTGGCGGAGACATTCGGCGTCGCCAGCGTTGATGCGTTCGGCAGTTTTGCCGATGCCGAGGCGATCGCGGCAGTCATGGCGGTGGACTATGTCCGCGCCACTCAGGCGGGCACGCTGCCGCGCCTGGCGCGCCCCGCGCCGCAAGGGAGCGCCGGACTGCTGGCCATGGATGCGGCAACGCGCGCCAGCCTGGAGATCCATCGCGCCCGCGACGGCGGCACGCTGCACACCTTGCTCGGCACGGTGCAGCGAACGCTCAGCCCGGCAGGAGCGCGCATGCTGGCGGGTTGGCTCTCTGCGCCGCTCACCGACACCGCAGCGATCGTGGCGCGCCAGGATGCCTGGTCCTGGCTGCTGGCCGAACGCGCGGCCGCCGAGCGGCTGCGCGCCGCTATACGCTCCGCACCCGATATCGCGCGCGCGCTCGCACGGCTGTCGGTCAATCGCGGCGGCCCACGCGATCTTGGGGCGCTGCGCGACGGGCTGGCTGCCGCCCGGGCTGCGACGATGGCGCTGGGCAATGGCGATAGTACACCTCTCCCGCTTGCGGGAGAGGTCGGCGAACGAAGTGAGCCGGGAGAGGGTGCTGCGGCGCGGCACCCCCTCCCGCCGCGCCTTGCGCGGCGACCTCCCCCGCAAGCGGGAGAGGTGTACGGTGCGTTGCCGCCGGCGCTTCGTATGGCGTCCACGGCCCTCCACGTCGATCCGTCACTGGAGCACCGCCTGGCCGACGCGCTGGCCGACCCGGCGCCGCATCGGCTGGACGACGGCAACGCCATCCGGGCCGGTTTCGACGCCGAACTCGACGCCGAACGCGCCCTGCGCGACGACAGCCGGAGAGTGCTGGCAACGCTGCAACTCGACTACGCGCAGCGCTACGGCGTGGCCAGCCTGAAGATCCGCCACCACGCCCAACTCGGCTACGTCATCGAAGCGCCTGCCGCCGCGGTGGAAAAGCTGCGCGAATTTCCCGAACTCACATTGCGCCAGGGCATGGCCAACGGCGCGCGCTTCACCACGCCGGAACTCTCGGACCTCGACCGCCGCATCGCCGAGGCCGGTGAACGTGCCGCGGCACGCGAGCGCGCGGTGTTCGCCCAACTGGTGCAGGAGGCCCTGGCCCATGCCGATGCGCTCGCCGCCTGCGCCGATGCGCTGGCCTTCCTCGACGCCGTGCAGTCCGCCGCGAAGCTGGCCGAGTCCGGCACGTGGTGCCGCCCCCAGGTAACCGATAACGACGAGTTCCTGGTGAAATCCGGCCGCCATCCGGTCGTGGAGGCGGCGCTCGCCGGCCATGCGGCCTTCGTGCCCAACGATTGCGACCTGTCCGCCGGAGCAGCGCGTCCTGCTGCTCACCGGCCCCAACATGGCGGGCAAGTCGACCTTCCTGCGGCAGAACGCGCTGATCGTCGTGCTGGCCCAGGCCGGGCTGCCGGTTCCAGCGGAAGCCGCGTCTATCGGCGTGGTGGACCGGCTATTCTCCCGCGTCGGCGCGGCGGACGACCTGGCGCGCGGGCGGTCCACCTTCATGGTGGAGATGACCGAGACCGCCGCGATCCTGCACCAGGCCGGGCCGCGCTCGCTGGTCGTGGTGGACGAGATCGGCCGCGGCACCGCGACGCTGGATGGCCTGGCCATCGCCTGGGCCGTGCTGGAGGCGCTGCACTCGGCGATTCGCTGCCGCACCATTTTCGCCACACACTTCCATGAGCTTGCCGAACTCGCCGACCGGCTGCCGCGTCTCAAGCCACACACAATGCGGGTGAAGGAATGGAAGGGCACAGTGGTGTTCCTGCACGAAGTGGCCGCCGGCGCGGCGGGGCGCTCATGGGGCGTCCATGTCGCAGAACTGGCCGGGGTGCCGGCGCCGGTCGTGCGCCGGGCCGCGTCATTGCTCGCGTCGCTGGAAAAGCATGGCGGCCCGCTGGGAGCGGCGGGCTCACCACTCACCGCATTGCCGCTGTTCGCCGCCGCTCCTTCCGTGGCGCAGGTCGACGCCCCATCTCAGCCCGAGCCCGATCCGCTCACCGAGGCGATCGCCGCCCTGGAACCGGACCGGCTATCGCCGCGCGACGCGCTGGACGCATTGTATCGCCTGAAAGCAATGTTGGCAGTTCCCGATGCGACGGCGACCTAGTACCGATCGCGCGGATGCTGACCCCATTGCCCTTGCCGAAAGCTCCCGAGGCCGCTGCCTCCGTTCTCACCGACGCGCTTGCCGCCCTCGCCGAAGACGGCCCGGTCTCGCGCGAAGCGGCTCTCGGCGTGTTCCGACGCCATCAGGCGCGGATGCAGCAGCATGTGCAGCACGCCTTCGAGCAGGACCAGATCAGCGGACTGCAGGCCGCGCGGCTGCTTGGCAAGCTGACCGACGGGCTGATCTCCTCGCTATACGAGCACGCCATCGCCGACACCGGGCTTGGTCGGCCCGAGCATCTGTCGATTGCCGCCACCGGCGGCTACGGCCGTGGCGTGCTGGCGCCGTTCAGCGACATCGATCTGCTGTTCCTGACCGCGCACGAGCCGACGCAGCAGACGCTCCAGGTCGTCGAGTACATGCTCTACTTCCTCTGGGACCTCGGCGTGAAAGTGGGCCATGCCACGCGCTCGATCGAGGATTGCCTGGTCGAGGGCGCCAAGGACACCACGATCCGCACCGCACTGCTCGATGCGCGGCACATTGCGGGCGATGCTCCACTGTTCGCGGAATTCCACACGCGTTTTCGCGCTGCCTGCAAGGCAGCCGGTGCCGCCGACTATATCGCCGCCAAGCAGGCGGAGCGCGACGTGCGACACCGCCGCTATGGCGACAGCCCGTTCGTCGTCGAACCCAACATAAAGGAAGGCCGCGGCGGGCTGCGCGACCTCCAGACGCTCTACTGGATCGCGCGCTACGTCTACGACACGCAGACCATGGGCGAACTCGCCGATGTCGGCGACGTGCTGACCGAGACCGAGGCGAAGCATGGACGCCGCGCCTGGGAATTCCTCTGGACCGTGCGGTTCCATCTGCACTACGTCGCGGGCCGAGCCGAGGAACGGCTCACCTTCGACCTGCAGCCTGTGGTCGGCGCGCGCATGGGCTACACGCGCCACGGCCGGCAGGACGGCGTCGAACGTTTCATGCGACACTATTTCCTGACGGCGCGTGAAATCTCCCGCCTGACCCGCATCCTCGAGCCCGCCATACTGCGGGAGGCGCTAGGGCCGCCCGCGATTGCCGCCGAAACCGACAAGGCGCTGGTGCAGGCGGGCTTCGTGCTGGCGGAAGGCGCCCTGCTGCCGTTGCCGGGCCGCGACTTCGACAGAGAACCGACCCAGATGCTGCGCATCCTGCAGGTGGCGCGCGACCGCAATCTGGAACTGCATCCGCTCGCCGTCCGCTCGTTGATCCAGAACGAGCGTCGCGCCGTGGAACTGCGCGGCAATCCAAAAGCGGCCGCGATGTTCATGGATCTGATGTGTGGGCGCGAGCCGGACCATCACCGGGCCAGCCTGCATCCCGACGGCGCGCGCTGGCTTTCGGTGATGAACGAGACCGGCTTTCTCGGTCGTTTCATTCCCGACTGGGCGCGCATCGTCGGGCAGATGCAATTCGACACGTATCACGTGTTCACCGTTGACGAGCACACGATCGAGGCGGTGCGTGTGCTGAACACGATGGAGCGTGGCGAGCTGGCGGAGATCGCGCCGGTCGCCAGCAGCCTGATGGATCATCTGCAGTCGCGCCGTGCGCTCTATCTGGCGATGCTGCTGCACGACATTGCCAAGGGCCGCGGCGGCGATCATTCGGAGCTCGGCGCGGAGGTAGCGCTGAAGGTCGGGCCGGCGCTGGGCCTTTCAGCGGAGGAAACCGAGACCGTGTCGTGGCTGGTGCTGCACCACCTGCTGCTTTCAACGGTCGCTTTCAAACGCGACATCGAAGATCCGAAGACAATCCTGGATGTCGCCGACACGATCCAATCGCCCGAACGCCTGCGCCTTTTGCTGGTGCTGACGGTCGCGGACATGCGCGCCGTATCGGCCAAGGTGTGGAACGGCTGGAAGGCGACCTTGCTGCGCGAGCTTTATGCACGGGTTGCCGAAGTGCTGGCCGGCGGGCTTTCGACCACCGAGCGCGACGTCCGCGTGCAACGCGCCAAACACGCCGCCGCCGCGTTGCTGTCGGACTGGTCCAAGCAGGACATCGAGAACTTCACCTCGCTCGGCTATCCCGGCTACTGGCTGTCGTTCGATCCGGAGACGCACGCGCGTCACGCACGCCTGGTGCGCGACGCCGAGGCACGCAAGGCTCCGCTGACGGTGGAAACCCAGCCGCTGCCGGCGCGCGCGGTGACCGAGGTCACCGTCTACTGCGCCGACCATGCCGGGCTGTTCAGCAAGATTTCCGGTGCGCTCGCGGTCGCCGGCGCTTCCATCGTCGATGCCCGCATCCACACGATGACCAATGGCATGGCGCTGGACACGTTCTGGGTCCAGGACGCCGCCGGGGGCACCTTTGACGCGCCGCACCGGCTTGCCCGGCTCGCCGTGCTGATCGAGCAGGCGCTGTCCGGCAGGCTGCGCATTACCGCCGAGATTCGCAAGATGTCGAAGGTGCTGCTGGGACAGCGCATGCGCGCGATCCATGTGCCGCCGCGCGTGGTGATCGACAACCATGCCTCCAACACGCACACCGTTCTGGAAGTGAATGGCCGCGACCGTCCCGGCCTGCTGCACGACGTCACCGCCGCGATCAGCGAGCAGGGGCTGCAGATCGCATCGGCGCATGTCACGACCTATGGCGTGCGCGCGGTGGACGTGTTCTACGTGAAGGACGTGTTCGGCCTGAAGGTGGAGAACGAGCGCAGGCTTGCCCAGCTGCGCGACGCGCTTTTGAGCGCTTTGACAAATCCCGACGAGGTCGCGCCGCCTCAGGCGATTCCGGCGAGGAAGCGTCGCCGCGCCGTCGCGGGGTAGCGACGAAGTTCCGTTTTCCAATTGCAATACGCATTTTGGTGGACGCTTCATGGAAGCTATCCGGGTTGCCACCGATGGCGCGCTGTCGCGATGACTGATCCGACGGCGCGAACCAAGGATCTTCCGTCACCGCTCGTTCCTTCCGTCATGGCCGGGCTTGTCCCGGCCATCCGTCGTGGCAGGGTGCCGCTTCTGATGGCCGGGACAAGCCCGGCCATGACGGCTTAGGACTGACACCAGCAGAGGCGGCCGGCATGAGGGACAGTCGCCGCGCCCCGTCATCGTCACCCCGGCGGGCGATGCACCAAGGTCGGCGCCGCTCCCGCGCAAGGGCGTCCAGGCCAGTCTGGCATCCGGCACCGAAAGAACGTCCGAGCCGGTCGCGACGTGTTCACTCATCGGTCCCTTCACCTCGATCGCGCGGAAGCGGCTCGCGACAAAGTCGGGGGAAAACGGTCAGCCGGAAGGCCGGCCTTCAGCTTCAGCATTCCGAGGAACTGGCGCGCGTCCGAAAGTTCCTCCCACACGCTCGGCAGGAACAGCGCGCGCCGGCCGGCGTCCTCGATGATCAGCCCATCCACGCCCGGGCGGAGCTGCGCCAGCAGGTCGGCCTCGCCGGCGAAGCGCATGGGTGTGGGTGGCGTCAGCACGGACACCGACAGCGTCAGCTCCTTGAATTCCAGCAGATCCAGCCGGGGGAAGCGCCAGTCGCGGAAGGCCGCGTTGAAGGCGTGCTGCGCCACATCGACGATCAACGGACGCGAGGCAACCGCCGAACCGATGCAGCCGCGCAATCCGCCATGGCGGCGCAGCGTGACGAAGGCGGCGCCCGGCGCGGCCAGAAGAGCCGGCAGGCCCGGGTCGGCCACGACATCCAGCGGCCGGCCGGTATCGAAGCCGGCCATGATCGAGCGGCGGGCGATCTCGATCAGCGTCCCGCCCACCGCCTCGACGGCATCCCGCTCCGCGTCCACCGGCTCGCCGCCCGGCGCGGGCTCGAACAGCGCCCAGGCGCCGTAGCCCACGACGCGGTCGCGCGGGCCGGCAGTGTCGCCGGAATTGCGCAGATCCAGTCGCTCGATCGCCATGCCTCGGCGCCGCGCCGCGAGCAGCAGCCCGCGCGTGGGCACCGCGCCGCAGGCGTCGGAGGGACCGAGTGCGTCGACGTCGAAGCGCTCGATCGCGTCGGCCGTGCGCTGGTCGGTACGCTGGCAGGCGGCGTAGTCCAGATAGTGCGACAGGTCGGTGGAGACCACGATCAGCGTCTCCGGCCCACCCCATAGCGCGTCGAACACGGCGGCAACGGCCTCGGGCGGCGCGTTCCCGGCGACGATGGGGATCAGGCGAAACTCGCCGAGGACATGGCGGAGGAATGGGACGTGCACCTCCAGCGCATGCTCGCGCTGATATGCGGCGTCGAGTTCGCCGACCATGGGAAGCTGGCGCAGGCGAGCGATGGCTTCGGTGTCGAGCAGGATCGTGCCGGTCGGCGTGGCCCAGGCGCTGGCTGTATCCACCGCCAGCCCGCGGAAGGCGACATAGTGGGAGGGCCCGATCAGCACCACGCGGCTGATCCGGCCGCGCGCGGTGGCCAGCCGGGCATAGGCGCGCGCGGCGACGGCGCCCGAATAGGCGTAGCCGGCGTGCGGGCCGATGATCGCCTTGGGCAGCGCGGGCGAGGCGGTGTTGGCGGCCTCGGACAGGAACAGGGCGAGTTGGCGCTCCAGCACGTCCGGGTCGGCTGGGTAGAAGGTTCCGGCGACGGCGGGCGGGCGGATGACGGTCAGGATGCGTGCCTTCGGTGTGCAATTGGCGCACACTGTTTAGCATGGATACTGTGATCGAGGGGTCCCTCTTCCCGGCGCGATACTGGCACGCGCTGGCGGACGGGCGCATCCAGTGCGACGTCTGCCCTCGGTTCTGCAAGCTGCACGAGGGCCAGCGCGGCCTGTGCTTCGTTCGCGCACGGCAGGACGATGCGATGGTGCTGACGACCTACGGCCGGTCGTCGGGATTCTGCATCGACCCGATCGAGAAGAAGCCGCTGAATCATTTCCTGCCCGGAACGCCGGTGTTCTCGTTCGGGACCGCAGGCTGCAATCTGACCTGCAAGTTCTGTCAGAACTACGATATCAGCAAGGCGAGAGAAATCGATCGGCTGAACCAGAACGCCGAACCCGCGATGATCGCCGATGCGGCGCGCCAGCTTGGCTGCCGGTCGGTCGCCTTCACCTACAATGACCCGGTGATCTTCCTGGAATATGCGGTGGACACCGCGCGCGCCTGCCACGAAGCGGGGCTGAAGACGGTCGCGGTGACCGCCGGCTACATCACCCCCGAGGCGCGCGGCGAGTTCTACGAACATGTCGACGCGGCGAATGTGGATCTGAAGGGCTTTACCGAACCTTTCTACCGCAACGTCTGCGGCGGTCGGCTCGCCGACGTGCTCGATACGCTCGTATGGATAAAGCGTGAGACAGACGTATGGCTGGAAGTCACCACGCTGCTGATCCCCGGCGAGAACGATTCCGACGCCGAGATCGACGTGCTGGCCGCCTGGTTCGCCGCAGAACTCGGCGTCGACGTGCCGCTGCATTTCACCGCATTTCATCCCGACTGGCGCATGCGCGAGCATCCGCCGACGCCGCCGGCCACTCTGACGCGCGCGCGTGCGATCGCGATGGGACATGGGCTGCGTTATGTCTACACCGGCAACGTGCACGACGCGGCGGGCGGCAGCACGTATTGCTCCGGCTGCGGCGGTCTGCTGATCGGGCGCGACTGGTACGAGCTGACCGGCTGGGGGCTCGATGCGCGGGGACGCTGTCGTTCGTGCGGCACCCCGGCGGCGGGCGTGTTCGAGGCGCAGCCCGGCACGTGGGGCCGCAAGCGCCAGCCGGTGCGGTTTCGCCAATGATGGCCGCATAATCAAAAGCGAATGGGTCGAGACCGGTTACTTAGGATCTGCTCATAATAAACTGCGTCAGTTGTCTCCAGACCTGCCGCTCTTGTTGTCATCCCCGCGAAAGCGGGGACCCAGGCGCCAACTGGGTCCCCGCTTTCGCGGGGATGACAACAAGAGGCGCCGGCCGCGCCTCAGCTGATTTGTTTAATTCCCAGCAGGTCCTTACGGTCTGACAGTGAAATGCGTGGCGCCGCGGCAGGTATCACTCTCGCGTGAATAGGCGTCGGCATCAGCCGAACGGCTGACGACCGGAACGGCGATCCAACCGCATACTGCCATCGCAATCGCCACGGGCCAAAATCCAAAGACCAGACAGACGCTCAAAGTCCGCGGGAAAAGGGAGGAGAAATGAAATGAGGCGACGGACCTTCCTCGCGGCGTCGGCTACGATGCTCGCGTTGCCAGGGGTTACGCGGGGCGCATCCAAGCAGGTACTCAAGTTTGTCCCGATGGCGGATCTGGCGGTTCTCGATCCGATCGTGACCACCACCGGCGTCACCCGAAGCCATGGATATCTGATATTCGATACCCTCTACGGCGTGACCGGGCCGGAGAGCGGGTTCAAGGCCACGCCTCAGATGGCGGCGGGCCATCGCGTGGAGGATGATGGCCTGACCTGGCGGGTGACGCTGCGGGACGGGCTGGTCTTCCATGACGGGCAGCAGGTGCTGGCGCGCGACTGCGTGGCAAGCATCCGGCGCTGGGAGGCGCGCGACCCGCTGGGACAGACGCTGATGGCGCGCACCGACGAGCTATTGGCACCGGACGACAAGACGATCGTGTTCCGCCTGAAGCGGCCGTTCTGGCTGCTGCCTGACGCGTTGGCCAAGGCGACGCCCAACATGTGCGCGATCATGCCCGAGCGTCTGGCCAGCACCGATCCCTACAAACAGATCCAGGAAATGGTCGGCAGCGGCCCGTACCGCTTCAAGGCGGACGAACGGGTGCAGGGCTCGCGCTTCGTGTACGAGCGCTTCGCCGGCTACCGGCCGCGCGAGGACGGCGAAGCGGACCTGACCTCGGGACCGAAGGTCGCCCATTTCGATCGCATCGAGTGGCATATCATCCCCGACGCGGCGACCGCAGCCGCGGCGTTGCAGTCGGGCGAGGTGGACTGGTGGGAGTTCCCGACCAGCGACGTGTTGCCGGTCCTGCGTCGCGGCAACCGGATCAAAACCGAGATCATCGACCCCACAGGCAACTGCGCCATCCTGCGGCCGAACCATCTCCACCCGCCGTTTGACAACCCGGCGGTCCGACGCGCCCTGCTGGGCGCCATCGACCAGACCGAGTTCATGGCCGCGGTCATGGGCGACGACCGGTCGCTGTGGAAGGTCCCGTGCGGCTACTATGCGTCGTTTGCGCCTGTCACGAATGACAGCGCGGTGGCGGCGTTGGCCGGCAAGCGCGACCACGAGAAGGTCCGGCGCGATCTGCAGGCCGCCGGGTACCGCGGCGAGAAGATTGTCCTGATGGTTCCGCAGGACGTTCCGGTCCAGAAGGCGCTGGGCGAGATCGCCGCGGACACGATGCGCCGCGTCGGGATGAACGTCGATTACCAGGCGCTGGACTGGGGAACGATCCTGCAACGTCGGATGAGCAGGAACGCTCCCGGCCAGGGCGGCTGGAACGCATTCTGCACGCGTTTCTGGGGTTCCGAATGCGCGACGCCGGCGGCGCACTCGGCACTGCGCGGTAATGGCGCGCAGGCCTGGGTCGGCTGGCCGTCCAGCCCAAGGATCGAGGAGTTGCGCGAGCAGTGGTTCGACGCGGCCGATCCTGCGACACAGGAGAAGCTCGCGGCAGCGATCCAGGTGCAGGCGTTCGAGGACGTGCCGTACTACCCGCTTGGCCTTTACTACAATCCGACCGCCTACCGCGCCGACCTGAGCGGGATGGTGACCGGCGGCCCGTTCTTCTGGAACATAAAACGGAGCTGAGCGCGCGAAATAGCTGCAGTGCGACAGGCCGCCGCGCTGCTCTGTCCGAAATGGGGAGAGAAATCCATGAACACGAAAACCCAATTGACACTGGCCGTGTTGGCAGGCGTTGCACTTTGCGTTACGGCGATCCAAGAACTCAACGCTCAGAGCAAGCCGCTCGCCTATATCATTGCGGAGGTCGAGGTGACCGATCCTGCGGTCTATCAGACCTACCTCGATCGCAATACGCCTCTCGTCGCGTCCGCGGGCGGCCGCTATTTGAGTCGCGGCGAAAAGATAGTCGCCCTCGATGGTGCGCCGCCCAAACGTTTTGCCATCATCGCATTTGACAGCATGGAGAAAGCGCAGGCCTATCGTAATTTACCGGCTTACAAAGAGATCACACCGCTGCGCGACAAGGGGGCCAAATTTCGTTCATTCATCGTCGAGGGCTCGGTGAGCGGTACATTGGGGAAATAGCACGCCGGCGAGTTCTCGTGTTGGGCCACACAGCGCTGGTGCTAGCAGCCTCCTGAGCGTCGGTGTCGCCGAGTGGCTGTCGGGGCCGGCGGCCGATGGTGGGCTGCGCGGCTCGGTCAACGGCGCCAAGCCAGCCATCAGACGTCCCCGCGCAACGTCGTCAGTCCAAGCGTCACAAGACCGACCAGTTCGGCCTGACGCTGCGTGTCGGTCTTCTCGAACACATGGCGCAGATGCGTCCGCGCGGTGGCGAGCGAGACGCCGAGGCGGTTGGCCGCCGCCTGGATGCCGTCGCCCTTGACGATCTCCGCAAGGAACGCGGTCTCGGCGCGGGTCAGGCCGAAGCGCCGGCGCAGCGCCTCGGTGGAGGCGCGGCTGTCACGCTCGGGGTCCGTAATGAACAGCACCGCCGCCGGCCGGCGCGGCACGATCCATGCGACCTCGCCGTGCATCGGCACCGCCAGCACCGACAGCGGCGCCCGCCCATTGCGTCGGCCGAGCGTGCAGCGCCCGCCCGCATCGGGCAGTCGGTCGCCGTTGCCGCCGCCGCCGATCAGGCGGCGGAGCGTGGCGGTGACGCCCGGCGTCGCGGCGGCGATCCCATCTCCCTCGCGGAACAGCCCGTCACCCTCGGCGAGAAGTTCGTCGGCAGTGCGGTTGGCAAAAATGATCGCGCAAGCACTATCAACGATGACGACGCCATCGTGCAGCCGGTCGAATACCGCAGCCAAACTCGCGCGCTGCATCTCGAGCGCGGACAGGCGGAGCTGAAGCTGCACAGCGCGTTGGACGTGCGGAACCAGCATGGCGAAAAGCTGCGTTTCGTCATCGGTGAAGGATCCATGGCGGAATGTTCGGTACGCGCCGAGAACCGTCGAATAGGCACCCTCGACCAGCACGTTGCTGCCGAGGGCATTCTCCAGACCCTGCGGTGCCGCCCATTCATGGTAGGACGGGGTGCGAATGAATTCATCCCTCGGCACGAATGTCTCCGCCGCGAAGACCTGGCCGTCCGGCGTCGAGCCGCTGCGCTGCCAGTGCAGGTTGTGCTTCTCCCAGTCCTCCTCCATGTAGCGGCGCAGATACTCCGGGTCATGCCGCGGCGCCGCGATGCCAAGCTCCCCCGTCGCGCAGTTCGCCGTTCCCAGCGAGACGAGCCTAGCGCCGGTTGCATCGGCGAGGCGGTTCAGCGCTGTCGGCCAGAGGCCCGGATCGCCCGCGGCGTCGAAGATCAGGCCGACAAGTTCCAGGATCTGCTCGGCTTGGTCCTTGATCGGCGAATTGCGTCCGGTACCATTACAGCCTGTGCCGTTCCCCATCTGATTCATGGTGACACTTCCCGGATGGACTTGCTTCTGTAACGTTGTGCTACAACTGGTGGCGAGGGGCATGGTGTGAACTATGTCACACGCTCGTGCCCGAAACGGCCGGGTTCGGCGTCGCCGCGGCAGGCCGTCGCGTGGTCCGACCACGTCGAACCACGGCAATCCGCGCTTTTCCGTGGCAAAGTCGCCTCGGTTTCCAGCGAGTCACGTTATCGCGAGCAGACCCAGCGCCAGCCGTACGCCGACAAGTCGCCGGGGGCAGACCTCCATCCCGGCGGCGCCGGCTTCCGTCTGCGGCCGGACTGACGGGCTGGCCTGAGCGAGTGCTGCGACGCCCGCACAGGCCGACGAATATGCCGTGATCTATCCGAAGCGTGCTGTGCTGATCCATCGGCGCGGCCGGTTACCCGACAACCCCTCGTTCGGGCCGCCCGATGACTCCTTGGTGCGCGCGCTGGTCACCGGCCGGACGCCTACCCTGCCGGCGCTCGATCGGAAGGCGGCCGAGGCCCATGCGGCGTAGGATACCAAGGCACATTGTCTCACTCCATGATCCATGGTCTCCTCCCGCGCGGCGTGAGACGCGATCGAGCGTTTGGCAACCTCGCCGCCAGGTCGCCGACAGCCTATTCGGCGACCATCTTTCCAGTCATCCAGTTCAAATCCCGCCGCCACCCTGGCATGCTCCACCCGGGCCCCGGAACAACGCCCGAGTCGTCGAACCATGCTGCATCTCACCAAGCTCGCCGTGGGCGTGCGCGACATCGACCAACTGCGCGAATGGCAGGCGGAGCGCGCCCTACGCAATCCGCCGCTGCGCCACCGCACGCGCAGCTTCCCGCGCCGGCACCAGGAGGTGATCGACGGCGGCTCGATGTACTGGGTGGTCAACGGCTGCATGCTGGTCCGCCAGCGCATCGTGGACATCATCGAGGATCGCCGCGACGACGGCAGCGCCTGCACCGGGCTGATCCTCGACCCCACGCTGGTGCAGCTTGCCGGGCGGCCGACCAAGCCGTTCCAGGGCTGGCGCTACCTGCAACCGGACGCCGCCCCGCCCGATCTCGCCCTCAGCCCCCGCGCGCTGGGCGAGGACGACCTGCCGCCGGCACTGCGGCGCGAATTAAGGATGCTCTGCCTCCTGTGAATGTCGGTTGCGCAAGAAAAACGCTTGCACGACTCTGGCGGGCAGAACGATAATCCTCTCAGTCGATTAAGCTTGCTTGTTCGACCTGCCTGCGAGCCTGTTCCCGCAACCCGCCATCCCTGGAGCCATCCCGTGACCCCCTCGCGCAGACACCTGTTCGCCCTGCTCGGCCTCGTTCTGCCGGTTGCCGCCTTCACCGCCTCGCCCACATGGGCCGCGACCTCGAATTCGGTGCACCACAAGTCGCAGACGCATCACGCCTCAAATGCCTCGCACAAGTCGAAGTCGCACCACTCGTCATCCGTGCATAATGTATCGCATCACGCGGCGCACCAGCCGTCCCACAAGTCCGCCGCCGGCTGAACGTCCGCTTAGCTGCGCGCGTTCGCCTCCAGCAACGCGCGCAGTCCTGCCAGAATCCGCTCGGGACTGGGTGGGCAGCCGCTGATCAGCAGATCGACGGGGAGCGTCGTGCCAACGCCCCCGGCGATGGCGTAGCTGCCCTTGAAGACGCCGCCGTCCACCGCGCAATCCCCTACCGCTACCACGAATTTCGGATCGGGCGTCGCCGTCCAGGCCTGCTCCAGCGCTTCCACCAGGTTCCGCGTCAGCGGCCCGGTCACCAGGAGGACGTCGGCGTGGCGCGGGCTGTTGACGAACGTCAGGCCGAAACGCTCCAGGTCGTAGATGATGTTCGTCAGGGCGCGGACTTCGATTTCGCAGCCGCCGCAGCTTCCGGCATCGATGTGGCGAATGGCGAGGCTGCGGCCCAGCCGTGCCCGCGACGCGGCTTGGAGCCGGCCCGCCAGCGACGCCGCGGTTTCGCCGTCGACCGGCGCCGGCGGTTCGGCGGCGGAACCCTCGCGCAGGGTGCGGGCGATCCGACCAAGGATGCTCAAAGATCCACTCCTGAACTCGCAAGGTCGAATGAGGCCTGGATGAGCGGCAGATCGGCCGTCCGGGCACTTGGCGCAATCGCCTCGAAGAGTGCCCAGTGCGCCCAACCCGGATCGCGCATGAACACGCTGGCGATCTGGCCATGGTCCAGGCGCAACCAGTGCCAGACGTCGCCGCGGGCGCTTTCGGCGATCCCGACGCCCTCGCCGCTATCGGCCGGCAGCGGGACGGATATCGGACCTGGCGGCAATGCATCGAGCAGCGCGCGCATCAGCCGCATGCTTTCCCCGATTTCCGCCAGACGCAAACGGGTCCGGGCATCCGCATCGCCCGCAACAAGCACGGGCACGACTGGCGCGAGCGAGGCGTAGGGGCCGTAGCCCGGGACGCGTCGTGCGTCAAAAGTCCGACCGGCGGCGCGGCCGATAACACCGCCGGCAGCAAGGCAGTTCACCTGCGATGCTCCGACGACACCGATGCCGGAAAGCCGCGGGGCGACCAGTCCTCTGTCGTATAGCCGTTCCAGTTCCGCCATGCCGTTCGCGAGATCGGCCACCGCGCCGAGCACCGCTTCCGGGGCGCCCGCGGCAACGTCGGTCGCAATGCCGCCAGGAATGACGCAGTCCATCATCAGTCTGTGGCCGAACGCGACATTCGCGACGCGATGGATGGCCTCGCGATGACGGCCGCAGCGCGCCGCCAGTACGGTAGATCCCGCCGCTTCCCCGACCGCCGCGATGCTGCCGAGGTGGGCGGCAATTCGCTCGATCTCCGCCATGACGGCGCGCAACACGACCGACCTGGGTGGCGGTTCGACGTGCAGCGCGGCCTCGGTCGCCTGCGCGAAGGCGATCGCATGGGCCACCGTCGCCTCGCCTGACAGGCGCGCGGCAAAGCGTGCGGCGGCACGTGGCGACTTCCCGCGCATCAGCGCCAGAGTGCCCTTGTGGGTGTAGCCGAGCCGCGCCTCCAGGCGGGCGATCGTCTCGCCCTGTCCGGTCAGATGAAGGTGGGACGCCGCCTCGATGCGGCCGTGGATCGGGCCGAGCGGGATCTGGTCCAGGTCCTGCCCCGCGACCGGCAGGAACTCCAGCGGCTCGCTTCGCCCGCGCAGGTCGTCGGGGCGCAGCGCCATCGGGCGGGTCTGCGGCCAGTGGCCGTGGTCGAGCCAGGGCCGTAGATCGGTCCCCCCGTCCGCCGTGTGACCCCACAGGTCCCGTATCATTCGCTCGAACCAGGCGGACAGGGGGCGGCTGGGCGACAGCGCGGCGTAGCGGCCCGCCTCGATCGGGCTCGAAACCAGCAATGGCTCGGCGGCCCCCTCGTCCAGCAGGATGGCGTGCACGTGACCGGTGTCGGCCCACAACGCCAACAGAGCCAGCGTCGGCTCATCCGCGAGCGCTGCCGCCATCTGCACCCAGTCGGCGGGCGCCAGGACGTGGCGCGGCCAGGGCAGGCATGGCTCGGTCGCGGTTGCCCGGATCAAGGCCGAGGCGCTCGTCATCGGAACGCCGCCATGGTGCGGAACCAGTCGAGCACTGGCCCTGGCATCGCCACGCCGAGCAGCACAAACAACGCCAGTTGCAGCCAGACGGGCGCCAGCTCCAGCATAACCGTGGAGCTGCTCCCATCGCGAGCGGTACCCGGAGCGGAGAGCCCGAAGAGCAACGAGCCGGTCGTCAGCAGCGCTCCCGTCCCCAGGGGCAGAAGCAGCCAGGGTGCGTAGTCCGCGGTGGCGCCGGCCATGAGGAACAGGGCGGCGATCGGCAAGCCGGCCAGACCAAGGATAGACGCCGTGCGTGTCCAGATCGCGGCTCGCATCGGCGCGGCATCGAGGCACTGAAACGTCGAAGCCTTGACCAGGGAGAGCATCGTCATCAGCAGCAGGCCACCGAAGGTTGCGGCGCGGCTGCCTAGTCCGAACGCGAAGACGACGATGCCGATCTGCGCCGTGCCGGCGAAGGCCAGCCTGCGTCGCGTGTCCAGCCGCGCCGCCACGCAGAAGGCGGCGATCAGCAGCGTCGCAAGACCGAGCACAACAAGCAGGGCGACCGGCGTGTCCGGCCCATCGGTCATTGCGGAACGCAGGCGCAGTATCGCGAGCAGCGGCACGTTGACCAGCAACGCACCAATCAGGGTGGCGCCTTGTGCTGAGCCCTCGGCGACGGCGTCCGGCAGCCAGGAATGCAACGGCACCAGGCCGGCGATTCCGCCGTAGCCCAGGACCAGACAGATGGTCGCAAGCTGGGAGGTGCTCCAGCGCAGCGACACGGCATCGGGTTGCGCAGACAGATACAGCAACAACGTCCCGAACAGTGCCAGCATGAGACCGGCCCCGCACAGCACGAGCAGCCTGCCCGACGCGCGCTGCGCTCCGACGCTGCGCACCGAAGCGGTCAGACCAACCGCGGCGGCGACCGCGATTGCAGTGCCCAGCCACGTCACCGTCGGGCTGTCCGACAGCAGTACGAGAAGGATCGCGCCGAGCAGCGCCTGGAATGCGACATGATGGTGACGGGTGCTGCGCCGATCCAGCTGCCTCGCCGCCAGCGCGGCACGAACATCGCGCCAGCCGAACCAACTCGTGGTCATCGCGATGAAGGCAGTGAGCAACGCCAGGTGCGCCGGCAGCGCAATGGGGACCTGCCAGGGCAACGGGCAGGCGAGAACAAACGCCAGGGTGGCAGAAGCGGCGTTGATCCAGACGCCGGCTCGCCAGGACCCGATGCATGCCAACAGCGCAGCCGAGGCGAATGGCAGCGTCACCACGATGTCCGGCAGCGTCAGGCCCATGGCGGCGCCACAGACAGCCGGTTCCGGTCATGCAGCCACAGGCTGATGACAGCGAGCGAGGGGACCAGAGGAACCACCGCGAGAACCACGACCGGCATTGGCAGATCGGGAATGGCGCAGGCGGCCATGACCACGCCGTTCTGTGACACGAGCAGGCCGAGCGCCGGCATGACCCGGTGCGACCGTGCCGCCAGGAGGAGCAGGCCCAGCAGCAGGATCGACATGCCCAGGGCCAACAACTCGAACCGCTCGCCGTCCGCCAGCCGCATCGCTCCCGCGACAGAAGCTGCCACCAGAGCGAACGCCGCTGTCGCCGATGGAGGGCACCCGCACTGCCACCCAATCGGCGTGGTCGGCTGTCCGATCAGCCGCCGCAGCGCCAGCGGCAGGGTGAGCCCGTTCAATGCGCAAGCCAGCAGGGCGGCGAGGCAGAGCGCCGCGACATGGCGCGCCCAACCCTGCGCGGCCGCCGCCACGGCGACCGCGAGTGCCTGCAACATGCAGGCGCATAGCGCTGCGCCGATCCGTCTGCTGAACAGGGCCGCTAACGACAGGGTCAGCGCCGACGCGCCTGCCAACGCGACGACGCCGGTCATACGGTTCCCGCACCGGCGAACAGGAACACCATGGCCAGCAGTCCGAGCAGGATGGCGACGCCAAGCAGGTGCGGCACGTGCACCAGCCGTGAGCGACCCATCGCGGTCTGCAGCAGTGCGAGGACCCCAGCCAGCACCAGCAGCTTCGCCACCCAGCAAACGAGACCCAGGAACAAGGCGGCCGGCCCGGCGCCCGCGGGAGCCATCCCGAAGGGCAGGAACATGGCGACGATCAGGTTGAACCAGACCAGCAGACGCAGCGCCTCGGTGCCGTCGATCACAGCCAGGTCGCGGCCACTGAATTCCAGCGCCATCGCCTCGGGCTGCTGCATCGCCAATTCCGACCGCACCGCTGGCCCGGCTGCGCCATCGGCGATCGCCACCAGCACCGTGCTGATCAGGGCGAGGCCAGCGCTGGTTCGCCAATCGGTGCGGCTTTCCTGCTGCATTGCCGCGATGACGTCCAGGTTGGTGCTGCCGGCGAGCAGGCCGAGAACGAAAATCGCCAGAACCAGCGCCGGCGCAGACAGGCAGGCAACCACCATCGACCGGCTTGCGCCCAGCCCGCCGAGCGCGGTGCCGGCATCCATGCCTGCCAGGGCGCTCGAACAGCGCGCCAAGGCCAGCAGTCCGGCGATTGTCAACAGATCGGCGAACGGGGCCAAGGTCATGCCGAGTGTGAAAGAGGGCACCAGCACCGCAACGATCGCGACGGCGGCGGCCGACAGCAGCGGCGCGACCGCGAACACCTCGGATGCGCTCTCGGCCATCACCGGCTGCTTGCGGAGCAGTCGGGCAAGGTCCTGCCAAGGCTGCAGGAGTGGCGGTCCCGCCCGCCCAACCAGACGCGCCTGCATCCAACGAATGCCGCCGATCAGCGTCGGTGCGGCGACCAGTATCAGCGCGATGTGCGCCAACTGGGCAACAAACGCGACCGCGATGTTCACGAGGCCACCAGCCAGACGGCTATCGCCAGCACCAGCACGGCAAGAGTGACCGCGACTGATCCGGCAAGGCTGGGTTGGGCCGCAGCACCGGCTGCGCGCCGCAGCCCGTTACTCAGCCGGACGACCGACGTCCGGAGCAGCCCCAAAAAGGCCGGCAACGCGGGCCAGGGACCCCAGGGGCCTAGAATGCGGCGCAACGGCTCCGCGAATGACACTGCGCCGATTTGTGTCGTCGGATCACCGAATGGCAGCCAGGGCGGAGGTGGCGCGAATCCGCCGGACCATACGGGTTCACGCCGATGTCCTGGACCTGACCGCCGCGTCCACCACAGCATGGCGTAACAGGCCAATCCCAGCAGTCCGGCGATCGCAACAGGCGCATAGCCCGGCGCCTCGACGCCCGGTTTCAGCACCAGCACCATGCCGGGCCCCGATCCGTTGGCCAGTCGGGCAAGGCCGCGCGCCGCCGGAAGCAGTGCCAGACCCGGAAAGACGGCCATCAGTCCGGTCAGCGCCGCCAGACCGACCAGGCACAGGCGGAGCGACCGAGGCACCTCCTCCGCGACGGCAGCGCGCGGCGTCCGTGGCCGGCCGATAAAGACGACGCCGGCTACCCGGACCGCCGCCATCGCGGCAAGGCCCACCGACAGCCCTGCGAACAGGACGGCGAATGCGATCAGAAGTTGCAGGCCGAACCCGCCGATCTGGAAGGCTGCCAGCAGCGATTGAAACAGCAGCCAGAAGCCGGCGAAGCCCAGCCCCGGCGGGAGCATCACTGCGCCGAACAGCCCGGCCAGGGCACAACGCCCGGTCACCGGCATGCGGTGGATCAGGCCGCCCAACCGGTCGAGCCGGCGCGTGCCTGCTCCGCGGTGTGCCGCGCCCGCGCAGAGCGACAGCAGGGTCCGGCACAATGCGTGGGTCACCAGCAGCAGCCACGAAGCATCGAGCGCGAGTGAGGCGACCTGCGGCAGGTCGGCGGCGTGCGCGAACAGAGCCACGCCGAGGCCCATGACCGCCAGGCCCATCTCGTGCAGCGAACCGATGGCAAACACGGGTTCCAGAACCGTTTCGAACGCCGCTCGCAGCGGCCCGAACACCGAGGAGGCGGCACCGAGCACGAGCAGCGGTACGCCCCACCAGATCGGTTGTGCCGTCCCGCACAGGTCCAGCAATACACGGAACATCAGGTAGACACCGATGTTGGTGCTGATGCCCATGAGCAACGCAGACGCCGCGCCGAGCCGGGCAATCCAGGCATGCAGGGGGAACAGCCCCGCCAGACCCGTTGCGCCCAACAGGGTCAGAACCAGCACGGCCGAGGCTCGCCATCCCTCCGGTGGCGCCGCACGGATCGCTGCATAGTCGCAATCCAGCCACGCAATCGTTGGCGGAGCCATCAGGGCAAGGGCCGCGATGAGGCAGACGACGGCGAAGATGGCGAGGCCGAGATATGTCAGGGCGACATTCCCTGTATCATCGGCCTCCTGTCGGGGCGACAGCAGCAGCCAGCCGGCAATGCCCAGCCCTCCCAGCCCCAGCGCCAGGGTCAAGGCATCGTCCGCCAGAATGGTCAGAACCATCGCTGCCAGCGAGGCCGGGAGCCCGGCGAGCGGCGCAGGCGCAGGCGCCGCATCCGGCTCGGCGCCGGCGAACACGGCGCAAGGGATTGCGGCGACGACAAGCAGCAGAAGGAACCCTGCGCCGAGCGGATCGAGCGCAAGACGCGTCACGCCGCCTGGCGGACCGATCGGCAGTGCGAGCATCGTCGTCTGGCTGCCAGCCAGCAGCGAGGCGAGCACAAGCGGGACCGCCAGGACGGCAATTCCGGCAGTCCCCAGCGTCACCACACTGCGCGGGACAACGACCGATGCGATCGCCAATCCGATCAGCGCCGCGATGAGAATCGCCAGCAGTGTCAGGACCACGGTTTCACCGGCGCGGGCTGCGACTCGCTCACGCGGCGAAGGATAACAGCCCTACGAGATGTCGAGCGACTGCTTGCGCGCCGGCGGCGGATGCGCCGCGTCGATCACGGCCAGGTCTTCGTCGCTGAGCACGATCTCGCCGGCGACGGCATTCTCGCGCACATGCGTCGGATCGCTCGCCTTCGGGATCGAGATCACGTTGCCGTGCCGCATGGTCCATGCGATGGCGACCTGCGCCGGCGTCGCATTGTGCCGCTTCGCCACCGCAGCCAGCGCTTTCGATTGCAGCAGCCGGCCCCCCTGTCCTACCGGCGAATACGCCATCAGCGGGATCTTGCGTTCGGTCGACCAGGGCAGCAGGTCGTATTCGATGCCGCGGCTCCCGACGTGGTACAGCACCTGATTGACGGCGCAATGCGCGCCGTCCGGCAGCCGCGTCAGCTCCTGCATGTCGCCGGTGTCGAAATTGGACA
Organism: uncultured Alphaproteobacteria bacterium; assembly: GCA_963780095.1. Classification (GTDB taxonomy): domain Bacteria; phylum Pseudomonadota; class Alphaproteobacteria; order Acetobacterales; family Acetobacteraceae; genus JAMXLO01. The sequence goes on along the minus strand of CAWABH010000030.1, from coordinate 215,853 downwards.
CGCCCCAGTAGCGGATCTTTCCCGCTTCCCGCAGCTGCTCGAACGCTGCCACCGTCTCGGCCAGAGGGTGGCTGCCGCGCCAGTGCAGCAGATAGAGGTCGATCCGGTCGGTGCGCAGTCGCTTCAGGCTGCGCTCGCAGGCCGCCGGCACGCCGCTGCGCGAGGCGTTGTTCGGCAGCACCTTGCTGACGATGAACAGACGATCGCGCTGGCCGGCGGTCGCTTCGGCGACAATCTCTTCCGCCCTGCCATTGCCGTACATCTCGGCGGTGTCGATCAGCCCTACGCCCAGCTCGATGCCGAGCTTGAGCGCCGCCACCTCGTCCTTTGCCGCGCCGGGCCGCTCGCCCATGTGCCAGGTACCCTGGCCGAGGGCCGGAACCTCGGTCCCGTCAGGCAACAATACAGTCCGCATCAGTCGGCCACCTCCTCTGCCACTTCCTCCGCAATCCGCAGCACACGCAGGAAATTGCCGCCCCAGAGCGCCGCGATCTCCATCCTGCCGTAGCCGCGGCGGATCAGTTCCACCGTGATGTTCGCGCTCTCTCCGGCATCGTGCCAGCCGGTGAAGCCGCCGCCGCCGTCAAAATCCGACGAGATGCCGACATGCTCGATGCCGATGCGGCGCACAGCATGGTCGATATGGTTGGCGAAGTCGGCGACCGTCACGGCCTCCGGCTTGGCCTCGCGGCGCAGGAACGCCGCCACCGCGGTCACCTGAACCACGCCCCCCACATCGCGCAGCGCATCGAGCTGCGCGTCGTCCATGTTGCGCGGATGGTCGCACAGCGCGCGAATGCAGGAATGCGTGGATACCACCGGCGTGCGCGACTGCTCCGCCGCCTGCAGCATCGCATCGCGCGAGACGTGCGCCACGTCGATCAGCATCCCAAGCCGGTTGAGCTCCGCGATCGCCGCCCGCCCAAACGCGCTCAGCCCGCCATGTTCCGCCTCGGCGTCGCCGAGATCCTTGCGCGGATTGCAGGAATTGGCCAGCGCGTTGTGCCCGTTGTGCGTCAGCGTGAGATAGCGCGCACCCAACGCACGGAAGCGCGCCAGCCGTGACAGGTCGGTGCCGATGGCAAAACCGTTCTCCACCGCCGGCACGATGGCCAGGACGCCATCGCGTTTCGCTGCCTCGATCTCCGCCGCGGTGACCGCGACACGCGCGGTAATGCCATTGTCGCTGCGCCCCATCGAGCGGATCGCCTGCAGCATTGCAATCGCGCGCTCAAAGGCCGCCGTTTCGGTTTCCGGCGTGCGGGCAACCTGCGGGACGTAGGCGGCGAAGCAGCCACCGGCCAGCCCACCACGCTGCATCTTCGGCAGATCGACCCGCCGTGTGCCGTCCTGGAACGGATCGGGGCCAGTCGGCCAGGGGATGTCGATATGCGTGTCGAGGGTCAGCAGCCCGCGATGCAGGGCGAGCGCGTCGGGTTGTGTTGCGTCATTCATGATCGCCCACGCTCGCAGATATCCGCGTGACAAGGAAGGGGCGGCAGAAAGGCATCACCCGTCTGCCGCTCCCACAACCGAAGGCGCCTCATTGCCGCGGAACCTAAATCTCCCCCTTGCGTCGTGAGCGGCTTGATCGTCTTGGCACGCCTGACCTCGCGCGAAAGCCACGCACGGGTTCGCTTATGTTCCTGAGCGACAGATCTCCGGCATCCTCAAAGGAGAGCCTTGGATCCCTCACCGAGGCAAATACAGCGTGCGAGACAAGGACACCTCCGGGCTCGGCACTGGCTTCCAGACGTGCCGCGATATTCACACTGTGTCCGAACACATCGTGTGCGGCCACGATCACGTCGCCGAGATTTATTCCGACACGAAACTCGAGGCGTTTGTGCCGCGAGCGCCGGGCATTCCAGGTCCGAACCGCATCCTGGAACTCCAACGCGAACCACACCGCCCGCGTGGCGCTGCAGAATTCGGCCAGGAACCCGTCGCCGGTATTCTTGATTATCCTGGCAGAATGTCTGGCTATCCCGGGCTCGATGATCGTCCGGTAGACGGCGGTCAACCGCGCGTAGGTGCCAGCCTCGTCTGCCGCCATGAGCCGTGTGTAATCAACGGCGTCAGCGGCAAGAATGACGGCCAGTCGTGAACCGGAAATGGCAGACCCATCGCCTGCCTCGGCCTGAACGAGCCGTAGGTTTGGCTGATTGCGTCCTGGTTCTGGGTTGTCCCGCCGAGGACTTTCATCGCGATCCTCGGCAGGCGCTATTGGCCCCGTAGCACGCATGACACATCTCTCTAGAGCCAGAGATGACATGGACGGAGCTGGACAAAAAAGAGGCCCCGTCCGACTTGTCGTGGGGCCTGTGCAGAACTGATCTAGATGTCAGTCAGCGTCCGCGCAGACTCCTCCTGTCGCCGCCCATAATGGGCCCAGCGGCGCGGTCGAGCGTTCGACAAGCGAGGGTGAGAAGCCTGGACATGGCTGCCGATTACACATTCCGGGTTGCCAAGTAAAGCAGATTCTGAAGGTTCGGTTAGATTTTGTGCGCGACCGCACCGAGGGTGACCTCGGCCGTTCTCAATCGAACGCCTGCTTGATGCGGGCCCAGTCCTCGATCGCGCGTTCCTCGCCCGGCGTGATCGGGATCACGAGCTGATTCCACCCGGCACTGCGGAGCGCCTCGACACGCTGCTTCAGCTCCTGCTCGGTGGCGGTGAAGGTGGTGCGGCGGATCAGCTCGCCCGTGACGAACTTCCGCTCCTCTGGTTTGACGAACACGAAATGGCCGCGGTGGTTCATCAGATAGCGCGCGTCCGGCGGCTCGTAGCCGCGCGCCATGGCGACGTAGCCCTCCACCTGCTCCGCCACCGACGGCGGCACGGGCGAGGTGTTCTGCCAGCCTTCCATGTCGTGATCTGCCGCGCGGTGCAGCAGCACGGCGGCGCGCGGGCCGGCCTGAGCCACCGCGCGTGGACTGTCGATCGGTTCACCATCTTGCAGCACGCAGCCACAGGCCCAGGCCGTGGCGTAGAGATCACCGGCACTTCGCCCGGCCGCCTGCCAGCTCTGCTGCATGCTTTCCAGTGCGGTCATCGCTCCCGGGACGTCGGAGATAAAGGATCTTCCAGCCGGCGTTGAGCTTCGCGGTCAGCGCCTGCGACTTTGGTCCGTAGGCGGAAACGTGCAGGCGGATCGGATCACGCGTATTGATCAACCCGAACTCGGGATTGAGGAAGCGGATCTTCTTGCGCCTGCCCTCGATGTCCGTCTCCAGCGTCTCGCCGTTCAGCAGTCCGTAGACGACGCGGATGTATTCCTCCATGTCGGCAAGCTTCATCGCGCCGAGCCCCATCGCGCGGCGCGCCGAGAAGCCGGTGCCGACGCCGAAATCGATCCGCCCGGGCGCCATGCCGTTCAGCGTGGCGAATGCATTCGCCGTGACGGCGGCGATGCGGTTCGACGGCACGAGCACACCGGTGCCCAGCCGGATCCGCGACGTCTTCATCGCCGCGGCGCCCATCGCGACGAAGCAATCGGCGGTGATCATCTGGGTGTCGAAAAACCAGGCGTGGGTGAAGCCAAGCTCCTCCGCGCGCTGTGCCAGCTTCCACGAGTTGCTCGACGTGGCGATGCCGATGCCGAAATCCATGCTCCTTCCTCCCATCCTGCTGACGCCAGCTTAGGGTCTGACGGGAAACAACCGAAGCATTTCCGGACGTGCCTCATGCCTCATCGTCATGGCCGGCGAAGGCCGGGGGCGGGCCATCCACGTCTTCTCATTGCGCTGACAGCGAAGACGTGGATGGCCGGGGCGAGCCCGGCCATGACGATGGAGGTGCGGCCGTCGCGCCAATTGGAGCACTTATTTCGCCGCGAACCCATAGCACGGTCACGCCATTGCACAGGCCGGGCTTGTCCCGGCCATGACGGTGAAGAGCAGCGTGGAACGTCAACAGCAACGTCGGCTCGCAGCGATGAAAGGCGCGTTGTCAACTCATCGCGAGTGGCAGACACGCACTCCCAGGTACGGTCAATGTATTGTAACAATGGCAGGATGACCTCAGTCCCGGACGTCCAGAACCAATCGCGAACCGAGTGGCTGGCACCCAGCCAATTCCCGACGGATGCCCAGGCTGTTTTGGAAGGCATGCTGGACGCATGTTGCGCAATCGGGCGCAACTGGCAGCTGCTTTATGTGAATGCTGCCGCCGAACGCATGTGGGGTTTGCGGCGCAAAGACATTTGACAAGAGGGGACACAATGTCGAAGCGCCGCTCCTGGTATCCCGCCCTTTACGTTCAGGTGCTGATCGCCATCGCGCTCGGCATACTGATCGGCCATTTTGCCCCGACGACCGGCGTCGCACTGAAGCCGCTCGGCGATGCGTTCATCGCGCTGATCCGCATGATGATTGCCCCGGTGATCTTCTGCACCGTGGTGCACGGCATCGCCTCGATGGGCGACCTGAGCAAGGTGGGTAGGGTCGGACTCAAGACGCTGCTGTATTTCGAGATCGTCTCGACCTTCGCGCTGGGGATCGGCCTGATCGTGGGCCTTCTGGTCCGTCCCGGCGCCGGGTTCGACATCGATCCTTCGACACTCGATCCAAAAGCGGTTGCTGCCTATGTCGTCCGTGCCAAGGAGGAAGGGATCGTCGCTCATTTGCTGGCGATAATACCCGATACGTTTGTCGGCGCCTTCGCCAAGGGCGATCTGCTGCAGGTGCTGCTCGTCGCCATTCTCACCGGCTTTGCAGTGGCGCGCTTGCCAGGAATTGGCACCCCTGTGATCGAGGCGATCGACATTGCGGCAAAGGTACTTTTCCGCATCATCGGCATTATCGTGCGCGTGGCACCGATCGGTGCCCTCGGCGCAATGGCCTTCACGGTCGGCGCCTACGGACTGGGGGCACTGTGGAACCTGGTCGAACTGATCCTGACCTTTTATGCGGCCAGCATCCTGTTCGTGCTGATCGTGCTCGGCGGCGTCAGCAGGCTGTGCGGCTTCTCGATACTGCGCTTCCTGGCCTACATCAAGGACGAGCTGTTGATCGTGCTTGGCACGAGCTCGTCGGAGACGGTGCTGCCGCACATGATCGTAAAGATGGAGCGCCTCGGTGCTTCGCGCTCCGTCGTGGGGCTGGTCATTCCCACCGGCTACAGCTTCAACCTTGACGGAACCAACATCTACATGACGCTGGCGACGCTGTTCCTCGCCCAGGCCACGAACACGCCTCTCAGTTTCGGCCAGTTGATGGTGATCCTGGGAATCGCAATGCTGACGTCGAAGGGCGCCTCCGGTGTCACCGGAGCCGGTTTCGTAACCTTGGCCGCAACCCTGTCGATCATCCCCGACATACCGATCCAGTCGCTCGCGATCCTGGTGGGAATTGACAAGTTCATGAGCGAGTGCCGCGCATTGACCAACCTCATCGGCAACGGTGTCGCCACGATCGTGATCAGCCGCTGGGAGAACGAGCTCGATCCGGTGAAGCTGCAGGCAGCCATGGCGCACCCGATCGGGTTCGGCGAGGCGATCGAGGCGGGAACGTCATGAGGCAATGGCAGCATCCGTGCCATCCGAACCGAGTAACTGTGCCTCACCGCGCCGCACGCTCACTGTCATGGCCGGGCTTGACCCGGCCATCCCGCACGGCAGCGGTGGTGGATCGGATGGCCGGGTCAAGCCCGGCCATGACGTAAGTACCGACCAGTAATCACACGATCTTCCGTTCCCGGAGGTCGCGGATTTGTTCAGCACTGTAGCCGAGGCCGGTGAGCACGTCGTCGTTGTGCGCGCCGAGTTCCGGAGCAATCCCGATCCGCGCCGGTGTTTCAGAAAATTGCCACGGCGTGCCGTGGACCTTCAGCGTCTTCCCGTGCTTCGGATACTCCACCTCGGTGACGTAGCCGTTTGCCACCACGTCGGGGTCGCGAGACGCTTCGAGCAATGTATTGATCGGCGCGGCGACAATATCCGCGCCACGAAGTTTCGCGACCCAGTCATCGCGTGAGCCCGTTGCGAACAGGTCATCGAGGGTTCGCAACAATATGACCCGCTTCTCGTCCGAGGTGATGATCACGCCAAGGTCGCCGAAGCCCGTCTTCTCAAGCGTGTCGTAGAAGCCGAGCGCGGTCATGGCTGCCTTCCAATGTCGGGCGCCGTTCAGTTGGAATACGAGGGGCTTGCCGTCCCGGTCGTTGAAGCTCGCACTGAGTCCGGGGCGCTCGGGCGTTCCGGTGACGCGGGCCTGACCGGTGACCGGGTCGCGGTCGCGCCACATCGCGGTGGTAAGCGTCCAGCCCATCAGGCGGATCTGACCGCCGAGCAGCGAGCAGTCGACCTTCTGTCCAATCCCCGTCGCGCGCGCGTACGTCAGCGCGGCGAGCGCGCCCCCGAATGCGAGAATGGCGCAGGTCTCGTCGGCGACCGATACGATACCGGTTTTCAAAGGCTGGCCCGGTATCGAGTAGGCCTCCGCAATGCCGCCCAGCGCCTGCGCCATCGAATCCGTGCCCGGCAGATCGGCATGCGGCCCCATTGGCCCGTAGCCTGAGATCGAGACGTATACCAGTCGCGGATTGTGCCTGCGCAATTCCTCGTAGCCGAATCCATTCTTCTCCGCTGCACCCGGGCGGAAGTTCTGGCCGAACATGTCCGCATTTGCGACCAGACGGTGCAGAATGGCCTGTCCTTCCTGTGACTTCAGGTTCAGCGTGACACTCTTCACGCCCCGATTGTTGGTTTCAAAATAGGTGCTGGGAAAGCCGGGCATCACGGTGCTGCCGCGCGAATTGTCGCCGATCTCCGGCACCTCGATCTTTATGACATCGGCACCCAGATCGGCCATCAGCATGTAGGGCACCGTGCCCGCCTGCGCCGTCGAGCACGTGACGACCTTGACGCCGTGAAGCGGACCGTGGGGCGCAGTCATGTCGAACGACCTCCTATGTTCCGGCCGCCGTCGGCACCGCCGCGCGACACCACGCCGCGTTCCTCTGATCCACGCGTCAGTCTAGAGTGAGCGGCAGTCCTTCCAGATCCTCGGCCCGCTCCACCTTGATCAGCACCGCAAAGCCCTTCTTGTCGGGGTCGCGGTCCTTCTCCGGCTGGACCAGTTTGCGCCACACTTCGTCATAGGCCGACCCGGACTTATGCACGGTCGCGGTGCCGTAGAAGCGGGCAATGCCGCCTTTAGGCAGGGTGCCATCGGCGCGCAGCGCAGGCTTGCGGAAATAGACCGTGAGCTTGGTTCCATCCTTCAGATTCTCATTGGTCGATCCCTTGCCGCGCTCCCACAGCGCGAGGTGGTCATCGTCATAGACCATCGTGCTGCCGCGGGGGCTGACCTGCGCGTAGCCGCTCGGCAGCGCGGTTGCCACCAGGCACACGAAATCCGGGAATGCGGTATCGATATGCGGCTGCAGGGCTTTCGGGATCGTTGCCACGTATTACGCTCCTTGGTTGGTTCCGGTCGTATCAATCATCATAGGTCATCCTGTTGCAAGCCGGCGCGGTTCGATCGCCGGCGTAGGTGGCGATCACCTGCGGCACCGGCAGCGGATCCTCCTGCTTCACCACCTTCACGATGTACCCCTGCTGGACTGCCTGGTGGTCGCAGGCGCGAATGGCAACGTGGCCCTTGATGCTGTCGATCGCCACCGTCTCCAGCGCCGCGCGCAGCTTGTCGGTCTCGATGCCGTCCGCCTTCGTGATGCCGGCGGCGAGGACCTGGCACGCCTGCCACTGCTCGCCTTCGTTGTTGTCCGGCACCTGGCCGTATTCCTTCTGCCAGAGCGCGACGAACTCCTTGTTGGCCGGGTTGTCTAGCGTATAGGTGTAGCGCGTCGAGCCGATCAGCCCGACCGCTGCATCGCCCACCGCGCGGATCGAGCTCATATCGACGACCTCGGTCAGCAGCTGCACCTTGTCCGACAGGCGATACTGCTTCGCCTGGGTCAGGAACGCATTATAGTCGTCGCCGGCCAGCACCAGGTACAGCGCATCCGCGCCGGACTGGCGGATCTTGCTGATATAGGTCGCGAAATCCTTTGTCCCCGTCGGCGAAAATACCGTGCCGGTCAGCGCGCGCCCCGCCTTCTTCAGCTCGTCTTCGAACACGCCCACGCTGTTGCGGCCCCAGGCGTAGTCCATGCCGATCGCATAGAAGCTCTTGAACGGAGCGTCGCGCAGATACAGCGAGACCGCGCGTGCTCCCATCGGACCCGAGATGTTGGAGCGGAAGAAATTCGGCACGAACGACGAACTGGTCAGACGACCATCGCCGTTGTCGGAGGAGACGAAGATCGCGTTCCACTCGGCGAGCTTCGGAACGACCGCCAGCGCTTCGGATGAGAGCGTCATGCCGAAGAAGACATGGCAGTTCTCGCGCTCCACCAGTTCCTGTGCCTTGCGCACGCAGGTCGCGGGGTCGCCGCCGGTATCGGTGATGAAAAGCTGGATCGGCCGGCCGAGCAGTCCGCCCTTCGCGTTCTCGATCTTGGCCCAGAGCTCGGCGCCGTTCTTCATCTGCTGCCCGACCGAACCGAGCGGGCCGGTAAGGGCGAGCGGCATGCCGATCTTGATGGCATCAGCGCCGTATGCGTGAAGCGGCAGTGCGGAGGCGGCGAGGGCAGTGCTGACGAACGCGCGGCGTGTAACGACCGTCGTCATGGAGATTCTCCCTACGGCTCAAGGCTGGAGTGCCATTCTGCTGGCGCCCGTTGCCGGGGAGGCTATTGCCACGCGGCGACAACCGCAATGCAGGCGATGCCGCAGGCTCGATTGGGGTAGACCGGCCCCCCGGCATTCGAAGCCAGGGGTGCCGGTCCGTTCAAGCGTCAGCGGTAATAAGGTCCATAGCCGCCGTTATATCCATAGCGGTAATAGCCGTGGTGATAATCCCTCCATCGCCGGCTCTCTTCCCAGCGGCGATGCCGCGAATATTGGCAATGTGGGCCACAGTACCAGTCTGCCTTCTGGATCATCGAACCCTCGGCCGTCCTGACCTGGTCCGAACCTTTCATCGGACCGAGTGTGTAGGCCGATGCGCCGATTGCTCCGAAGCCCATAATTCCTGTGGCGGCTGTGAGGGCTAACAGGGTCTTGCGCATGGGTGGTTCCTCCTTCTTTCCCAGAAGCGGAAGGTGGGAGCAGGAAGCGACCGGACGGCGGCGAGATAGCGGCGAAACGTTGGTATCACCCGAATGTTAGATGATGCGGCCAAGTCATACCAAGCGCCGTTTCCGTTGACGCGCCCCCTGCTGTTACACCGTCATGGCCGGGCTTGTCCCGGCCATCTGTCGTGGCAGGGCGCCGCTTCTGATGGCCGGGACAAGCCCGGCCATGACGGTGTAGACGGATTGCGATGGCAGGTCATTGGTTCGGGCCGCTGCTACCACACATCACTGTCTCGCCAAGCGGCAACCGGGCGCTTTGGCAATCGTTCAGTTGCGTAAATCGGAGAGAGATGATGCGCGCACAGCGACCGCCTGACATTCCTGCCGATATACCGCCTGGCCCGCAGCCCGATCCCAATCCGGCGCCCCCGCCGCCGATCGAGATACCGCCCAGGCCCGACCCACGCCCGCAGCCCGGCCCGCCGATGCCGACGCCGTTGTAAACGCGCGGGCTCGGCGTGATCAGACTGTGAAGCGACCGGTTATCAGAACGGCGCGTCGCCTCTAAGCATGATCCGATACAGATACCTGGTCTGATCCATATCGTAATCGCCGTTCGCCTTGTGCAGCAGGCAGCGATTGTCCCACATCACGAGGTCGCCGGGCCGCCAACGGTGGCGATACTCGTACTGCGGCTGTGTCGCATGCGCCAACAAGCCATCCAAAAGCGTGAGGGCCTCGCTCTCCGCCATCCCGACGATGCCCTCGATGCGGATCGGGTTGAGATAGATCGACTTGCGGCCGCTCTCCGGATGCGTTCGCACCAGCGGATGCAGCACGGCATCGGGCACCGCCGCGCGGTTGGCCTCGCTGAGCGCCATGAGCTTTCGCTCGCTGTGCCGGCTCTGATAGACGTGCACCGCCTTCAATCCGTCGATCCGCCGTTTTGTAGTATCCGACAGATCCTCATAGGCACGGTGCATGTTTACGAATTGCGTGTCGCCACCACGATCCGGCAGCTGCACCGCATGCAACACCGTCGCCTTGGGTGGTTCCGCGGCGTTCGAGTGATCGGTGTGGTAGCCTTCACCCGGAATGTAGCGTTTCCCGTCAGGATAGAAGTCCTGGTTGGAGATGTAATGGATCAGCGGACATTCGGGCAGCGAGAAGCGGGTATTGTGCTGCGGGAAAACCTCGCCGAACAGCTCCACCGCCTCCAGCAATTGCTCCGGTGAGAGATGCTGGTCCCGGAAGACCAGAACGGAATGCGCGACGAAAGCGCGGTTCAGTTGCTCCCGCAGCGCCGCGTCGACCGGCTGCGTCAAATCGACCCCGCGAACCTCCGCGCCCGTGTGAGCCGAGAGATTCGAGATCGCGCAGTCGTCGATGATCGCCATGGATGCCGCTCCTTCCACGCCAGATATCGGCAGATTGCGCAGTAAGCCTGACGCGCGCAACCGAGGCTCTCCCGTCGTGACAGAGGTCGGGTAGCCACTGACGCGCCGGCGGGCGTAAACTGACCGGCGTCACCCCAGGGAAAGGAGCCGGCCATGGCCAGCGGTCCACAATCCAAGTCGGGCGGCCCGAAGTTTACACCCGACATGGACTTCACGAAATTCTTCGCCGACATGAAGCTTCCCGCGCTGCCTGACATGGAGGCGTTCCTGGCGGCGAACCGCAAAAACCTCGAGACCCTCACGGCCGCCAACCGCGTGGCTCTGGAGGGTGCCCAGGCGGTCGCCCGCCGTCACATGGAGATGATGCAGAGCAGCATGGCCGAACTCACCGAGGCGATGCAGGCGCTCGCGTCGACCGACACGCCGCAGGCAAAGGCCGCCAGGCAGGCTGAACTGCTGAAGCATGCCTATCAGCACGCTGTCGCGCATATGAAGGAGCTGAGCGACCTGATCCAGCAGTCCAACGCGGAAGCCCTCGCGCTGCTGAATGCGCGCTTCGCAGAGGCGATGGACGAAGTGAAGGCGCTGGCGCAGAAGGCAAAGTAGGTTTACCGCCTCGCCATCGCCGGGCTCGTCCCCGATGGCGCGACCCCTCCCCCAAACCCCTCCCGCAAGGGGAGGGGGGAGGAGTTTCGTACTTGGCGCTCGTCCCGTCTGGCCGTCCCGGACCTGATCCGGGGATCAGTCCCGGCCATCAGAAGCGGCACCGTGCCACGACGGATGGCCGTGCCAAGGTCGGCCATGACGGAAGGAACGAGTAGCGATGGGAGGTCATCGGTTCGGGCTGTTGGTATTACACCCTGGCCTGCGCTTCTACTTCATGCCGCGCGCGGCAGCGGGCCGATGTAGTCCGACTGCGGTCGGATCAATCGCCCGTCTGCCTGCTGCTCCAGTGCGTGCGCGATCCATCCAACCACGCGCGCGACAGCGAACGCACCGGTGAATGCGTCGCGGGGAATGCCGAGCGCCTCCAGCAGCAGCGCCGTGTAAAACTCGAGATTGGTCTGCAGCGAGCGGTTCGGCTTGCGCTTCGCCAGCACAACAAGCGCCGCCTGCTCCACCGCCTCGGCATAGCGCAGCCGCCCGATGTCGCGGTTCAACCGCATCACCACCGCCTTCACCACGTCGCTGCGCGGGTCCTGCACGCGATACACGCGATGGCCAAAGCCCATCAGCCGGTCGCCGCGCATCACCGCTGCATCGAGCCAGGCCTCGGCATTCTCCGCCGGCCCGATCGCATCGAGCATGTCGAGCACCGGCCCCGGCGCACCGCCATGCAGCGGCCCTTTCAGCGCACACAGCGCCGCGGTCACCGCGTCGGTCAGGCTGGCCCTGGTGGATGCCGTCACGCGAGCGGTGAACGTCGATGCGTTCAGCCCGTGATCGGCGGCAGTGACGAGGTAGGTGTCGAGCGCGGCGGCCTCGTCCGCAGTCGGCGTGGTGCCCCGCAGCATCCGTAGAAAATCGGCGGCATGACCGGCGCGCGGATCGGGTGCGACGGGAGGCTCGCCGGCGCTCATGCGGACCACCGCCGCCAACCCGACCGCAACCGTCGCGGTCAACAGCAGCGGTGCGTCATCCGCATCGTCCGGCACACTCGCCAGCAGCAGGCGGAGCGCAGCAAGGGGCGGCAGGCGGCCCGCGATCGGCAGCGTGTCGCGCAGCCTGGTGAAGGCACGTTCGCGCGCGTGCCCCAGGTCACGCCGCAGAGCCTCCTCGGAAAGCGGACGATCGACGAAATCCTGCCACAGCACGCCGGTCAGCCACTCGAAGCTGCGACGGCCCGCGATGTCCTGGAGATAGTGGCCGCGCAGGATCAGCACCCCGGCCTCGCCGTCCACCTTGCTCAGCACCGTCTCCGCCGCGACCACATTCTCCAGGCCGTCGGCTATATTGCTTGTCTCGCCCCGCGGCATCTGTGCCCTCCTTTGCCGATTGACGGTGCGATGGCATACAAGTGCGGGAGACCGCGTCAATCTTGATCAAGTGAATCAATATGTCGGCTGATGCTGCACTTCCGACCTCCCGCTGGCTGACCGCCGAAGAGGCCATCGCAAGGCTCGGTGTCTCGCGTCAGACGCTGTACGCCTACGTCAGCCGTAGCCGGATCGGCGCCGTTGCCGCACCGGACGATCCCAGGCGCAGCCTCTACGATGCAGCCGACGTGCGGCGTCTGACCGAACGCAACCGCAGCGGACGGAGCCGTCGCGCGGTCGCCGCCTCGACGATAAGCTGGGGCGAGCCGATCCTCGCCTCCGCCATCACCCGCATCGAGGGCGGCCGTCTCGAATACCGCGGCCAGGACGCGATCGCGCTGTCTGCCACCGCCACGCTGGAGCAGGTCGCCGCGCTGCTCTGGCAGGTGGATACCCTGCCGCAACATCGATCACGTCCGGCGGAAAGATCCTGGCCACGGGCGCGTGCCTCGGCCGGCGTCGCCGAGCGTTGCATCCTGGCGGCGGCCGAACTCGCGATGGTCGGCCGCTGGGCGGGTAGGGTGCCGAGCGTGCTGCCGGATGCCGTCCGCATCCTTGATCGCATCGCCTGGGCGGCATCCGGTGCACCCGGCGCCTCGGTCCCACCATCGTCGCTGCCGCTGCATGAGCGCCTCGCGTCGGTCTGGGGCGCGGGGCCGAAGGGAGCCGATGCGATCCGCCGCGCGCTTGTGCTGACCGCGGATCACGAACTGAACGCCTCCACCTATGCCATGCGTGTGGTGGCATCGACCCGCGCACCGCTCGGCGCCTGTGTGCTGGCCGGGCTTGCCGCTCTGGTTGGCCCGCTGCATGGCGGCATGACCAACGAAGTGCGCACGCTGCTTGCCGATCCGGCGGTGATCGCCGATCCGGACGGCGCCATTGCGATGAGGCTGGCACGCGGCGAGCACATTCCCGGTTTCGGCCATCCGCTGTATCCGGATGGCGATCCGCGTGCGGCGGCCCTGTTGTCTCGGCTGGCGTCGCGGTCGCATGGCCAGGGCGTGATCGAGGCCATGCAGGCGATGACCGGCATCGCGCCGAATATCGACTTCGCCTTGCTGGTGTTGGAGAAGCGGCTGCGCCTGCCGAGCGGCGCCGCCTTCGCGCTGTTCGCTGTCGGGCGGACCGTCGGCTGGATCGCCCACGCGCTCGAGCAATGGCGCGACGGCACCCTGATCCGTCCGCGTGCCGTGTATCCTCGGGCGGAGACGACGCCTGGAACGCCAACGGGCTGAACCGAAGACCTCTGCGGAGAAAAGTCCTCCCCCTCCCCTTGCGGGAGGGGGTTGGGGGGAGGGGAGACGCGGCACGGCTGATAGGCCTGGTCGCAATGCTGGCAATTCTGCTCTGCTGCCACGTCCCCCTGGGTTGGTGCCACCCCTCCCCCAACCCCCTCCCGCAAGGGGAGGGGGAGAATCCCGTGCCGAACAGTATGGGCGAATCAGCGCTTGCTCACCCGTCCCCGCCCTCCGCCGGCGCCAGTTCGCCCGGCACCAGTTCGCCGGACTTCCCCTCCTCGCGACGGAACACCAGTCGACGCTCGTGGAAGGCGGCGACCGACGGGCGGTGGGCGATGGAAACCAGCGTCGTGTTCGGCAGCCGAGCCTTCAGCGTGCGATACAGTTCGGCCTCGGCTTCCGGGTCGAGGCTGGCGGTCGCCTCGTCCAGGAACAGCCAGTCCGGCTTCGCCAGCAGCGCACGCGCCAGCGCGACGCGCTGCTGCTCGCCACCGGACAGTTGCTGGGGCCAGTTCTCGTCGTCGTCGAGCCGGGCCACGAGTTGCGGCAGGCCGGCATCCTGGAGCGCCCGCCCGATCTCCTCCCGGCTGTGCAGGTCGTGCGGATGCGGGTAGCTGATCACGTGCCGCAGCGATCCAAGCGGAATGTAGGGCCGCTGCGGCAGGAACAGGCAGCGCTCGACCGGACGCTGCACGCGCCCGGTGCCGAATGGCCAGATGCCGGCGATGGCGCGGAACAGCGTTGACTTGCCGGAGCCCGAGCGGCCGGTGACGACCACGGAATGGCCCGGCTCGAGCAGCAGGTCCATGTCGGTCAGCAGCTTCGCGCCGTTCGGCAACTCGATCGTCAGGTCGCGCAACTGCACCGATCCATCCGCTGAGTCAGCCAACGCAAGTCCGGTGCCGAAGGCGGCGCGTGCCGCGATGACGGCGCGATGGAAGGTGGTGAGCCGCTCGACGATCGCGTACCACTGGGCCAGGTCCGGATAGCGGGTGATGAACCAGGACAATGCATCCTGCACTCGGCCGAACGCGCCGGCGGTCTGGGTGAGCCCGCCCAGCGGGATCTGGCCCGAGAAGAAGCGGGGCGCGGCGACGATGAAGGGGAAGATCACCGCCACCTGCTCGTAGCCGGCGGTCAGCGCGTTCAGCATCTTGGTGCGCTGCATGATCGCCCACCAGTTGCCGATCACGCTGCCGAAGCGGTGGCCGAGCGTGGTCTTCTCCTCGGCCTCGCCCGAATACAGCGCGATCGCTTCCATGTTCTCGCGCACGCGCACCAGGCTGTAGCGGAAGTCGGCCTCCACACGCTGCTGGCGGAACCGCAGCGCGGCGAGCGGACGGCCCACCAGGTGCGTCAGCCAGGTGCCGATGATCGCGTAGGCCAGCGCCACCCAGACCATGTAGCCGGGGATGTTGATGCCGAGCAGCGTGATCGTGCCGGACAGCGACCAGAGAATGCCAAGGAAACTCACCAGCGTGACAACATTCGCAATGATGCTGATGCCCAGGGTGAGCGTGTTGTCAACGAAGTCGCGGATGTCCTCGGCGATGCGCTGGTCCGGATTGTCCGTGCCGATTGCCGCGCGATCGGTCGTCAGGCTGATGCGGTAATAGGCGCGATCGGCGAACCACTCGTCCAGGAAACGCACGGTCAGCCAGCGGCGCCAGCGGATCTGCAGCCACTGCGAGAGATAGGTGAAGTAGACCGCGACCAGGATGTAGACCGCCGCGATCTCGCAGAATCCGGGCATGAGGCCGCTCGGCGTCCAGCGGTAGACGAACAGCAGTTCGAAGAAGGCGGTGAAGTCCTTGTCCTGCAAGGAGTTGAAGAATTCCCGGTTCCAGAAGCTCAGCACCACCGTCATGCCGACCAGCAGCAACCGGAGCGCGAGGATCGAGGCAAGCAGGCCCCAGGCGGACCACTTCTCCTCCGAGCGATAGTAGGGTCTGGCCAGATGCCAGGCGTCGCTGAGGAATGATCTGAGACGTCGCATGGAGATCTATCTTTCGCCAGGTTGATTGATCTTGGTCCGTAGGGCGGCAAGCCAGCTGTCAATGCGCTGGCGGTTCACGCCGAGATCGGAGCGGCCGTACACGCTGCGTGAATACAGCACGAGGGTGCTGCTGTCCGGGCCGGCATCGGTGACCTGCGCGGTGACCAGGTCGGGGAAGTTGAAGACCGCGCTGCGCACAACCCAGTGGGTCTGGTGCTCTGCCGCATAGTCGGCCGCCAGGAAGGTGCGTGGCTGCGCCGTCGCGACAGCACGCACTGCCTCATCAAGCTGGGCGGCCGGCATCTGGTAGGTCGGTGTCAGCACATCCGGCGCCGGTGCGAACCCGGCTGGTCCGGCCAGGGCGGTGTTGGGACTGGCCGGACGCTCGATTGTGTGCATGTCGATCGGCTGCGGCGTCGGCAGTCCCTGTGTGCCAGCCGCGGCGCAGGCGGGCAGCACGAAGCCGAGCAGCCAGGCGAGCGGCGTCATTCTGCCGCGCTTTGAGGCGTCTGCATCGGCTGCTCATGGCGCGGATCGGCTCTCGCGGCAAGTTACCGCGGCGTAAGCGGCAGGAGGTGTCCCCGCAACCTGCGCGTGGCCTGCAACCGACGCACTTGTTTCGTCTCGGGTCCTCACGGTCTGTTCACCGGCCTGTGGTGATATTGGCCACGCAGACGACGCCCGGTGCCCGCCATGGAAATCGCGACGACCTCATCCCCTCAGGATCACTGCTGCCTGGTGCACCGCGTCTTCGCGATGTTCGGCGATCCGCTGTTCCGGCGGGCCGAGAGCGACGGCGCGCCGGTCATGGCGGTGCATCTGGGCGAGAAGGAGGCCGCGATCCCACTGGGCGCACTGCAGCGGGAGTTCGGCATTGAGGACGGCTCCGATGACGGGCGCATGCTCGGTCTGATCGCGCAGGCGCTCGACTTTGTCGCGGGCCTGCGCATCGGCGACCCGTTGCCGCCCGAGGTTCTGAGCGGCCAGGCGAGCTGGGAGCCTGACGCGGTGCACCTGCAGATTGCCAACGCGCGGTTGCAATGGCAGTTGGTCACGTGGCTGAACTCCGGCACCGGCGCCGATGCGGAGCATCTCGATGCAGAATCGCTGCTCCAGGTGGCGGATGACCCGGCGCGACGGCAGCAGGTTCAGCAGGCATTTGCGAAGGCGGCGGAGGTGCTGGGACTGCCGGACCGCGCCGCCGTGATCGGACTGGTGGAGGAACTGGCGCGGGAGCTCGCCTATATCGAGGCACTGCGCGATCGGCTGCTACGCCGCGCCAAGGTGATGGCGGAGAAGTTGAACCGTATTGCAAAGGCGTTTCGCGGCGACGCCTCGCATCTCGAGACGCTGACGCAGGTGCGTCGGCTGGCGGCGACGGCCCTGAAGCAGATGAGCCGCCGCTTCGACGAACTGGACGCGCAGACCGGCGAGGTGATGTCGGCCCTGCGCAACGCCGACAGCCAACGCACGTTCATCCGGTCGAATCGTGACTGGCTGTATCGGACGCAGCGTGCATGGCAGTCGTTGCTGACGGAATGGGAAAGTGCCGGTATCGGCTTCGACGAGGGCGTTCTGCAGCTGCTGAACCGCACCTACCAGTTCCTCGCGGTGCGTTTCATGCCAGTGACCGAGTGGGCCGCGGCTACCCGCCCCATTCAAGCTAAAGAAACGGAGCGGCGGATGGTGTGGTAAGCGGCGACGCCCGCGGCAACACGGGCGTCCATGGCGTCGGGGCAAATCGCACCATCGTTCTGCCGGTAATTCTCTTGGCAGAATACCGATCTTGTTATTTCATCGCATCCCATTGCCAAGGCACCGCTGTTCAGTTGAGATGCCATGGCAACGCCGCCGCGACGCGCCTCACATTCCCGTGAGACGCGATGAGTTCGGGATAACAGTGCGGACGCTATGCCCCACTACAAGGCGTACACGACGACGGTTGTCGGCGCGCATAGCGTCCCACGGTGGTATGAGGGGTTGGATCGGCTCGTGACGCTGGGACAGCTTTCGTCCGCCGATTTCGCGGATGCACAGTTTCGCGCGACGCAGGCCGCAATCCTGGAGCAGGAAAGCGCCGGCATCGACGTGATAACCGGCGGCGAGATGCATCGGCGGACCCACAATCGTCACGCACCGCCAAACGCCATGCTGAACCACTTTTGGCAGAGGATTCCCGCATTCCACAATGTCAACCGGCCGAGGCCCATCAGCAGCCATGATCCGAATGTGTTCCATCCAGCCGCAGTTTGTCGTGGTCCCATCGATGACACAACCGATCTCGGCCTCGTTGATGAGTTCAGGATGGTCGCCGCCTTCGCGCGCAGGCCGGTCAAGATCACGATGACTGGACCGCACCTGCTGGCGGCGGTGGCGTACGACGAGTACTACCGCGACATGCCGCGGATGATGGCTGACCTTGGCAAGCTGCTGCATCAGAACTTCCAACGGCTGGCTGCAGCAGGATGCAAGCACATACAAATCGACGAGCCGTTTTATACCGTTGCGGACGATGGGGAGGTCCAGGCCGGGGTCGACGCCATCAACATGGCCATCGAGGACCTGCCGACCGATGTGCACGTCGCGGTTCACATTTGTCAGGGCAACTACGCCGTCGGTCCCGATTACGACGGGCAGATCGGACATCGTTATTTCGATACCGGGCGGTACAAGGCAGACCTGGTATGCAGGATCGAATGCGATGCGTACCTGATCGAGCACGACATGACACCGCATTACGAGGATCTGCTCGGCAACAGGCAGCTCGGCGTCGGTGCTGTCGACGTGCAGGCTCCGAATATCGAGACAGGCCGGCAGGTCGCAGACCGCATCACTGTTCACAAGTGGCTCGCGCCCGAGCAGACGATCATCACCAGCTCGTGTGGCTTCAATCACCTTCCCAGGCACATCGTTCTCGGCAAGCTTCGAGCGATGACGGAAGCCAAAGCCATCCTGCGCGGCCGCGCGGAATAGCCGGCACTCCGATGAGCGACGAACAGCACGGCCGGGACCAGCCAGACGCACACCTTCATCTGCCGGAGGAGCAGGTGCGTCTACTGCAGGCCATCGTCGGGACCGGCGCGTTCGAACTCGATTTCCTGTCCCACCGATTGTTGACGACGCCGCAGGTCGCGGTGCTCTTTGGATTCGATCCCGGCACCCCGGTGCCGACGCTTGCGGATTGGGAAAGCGCGATTTTCGTCGACGACGTGCCGAAGCTGCGCGCGAACATGGAGGCGGCCAGACAAACTGGTGTGTTCAGCGCGGAATTCCGTGTCAGGCATCCTGATGGCAGCATCCGTTGGGTTGCTGTGAAAGGCGAGATCGTTCGCGACAGGGGCGGTGATGCGCGCTGGTTGCGAGGGTCCTGCTACGATATCACGGAGCGAAAGGCACTTGAGGCCCGGTTGCTGGCGCTCAACGCGACACTGGAAGCCCGCGTCGCCGAAGTGCGTGAGGAAGCGCGAATTCTGGAGATCCTCAATCGGACCGGCGTTGCACTCAGCGCGGAACTCGACCTCGAGCGCCTGGTACAGACTGTAACGGACGCCGGTGTCGAAATCGCCGGAGCAGAATTCGGCGTGTTTTTTGCCAATGTGCTGAATGAGCAAGGAGAGACATTTGCGCTCCAAGCTTTTTCCGGCGTGCGGCATGATACTTTCACTGGACTTCCGCTTCAGCGCATTGCCGCGGTGTTTGAAGCGACCTTTGACGGGTCGGGTTCCGTTCGCTCCAATGATGTCAACACCGATCCCCGCTTCGCGGAGAGTCCACCGTACAACCCCGAGGGCTATCCTCCCGTACGCAGCTACCTGGCGGTTCCCGTTCTCTCACGTTCCGGCGAAGTGCTGGGCGGCCTATTCTTCGGCCACTCGGAGCCTGGCGTATTCACCGAGCGAGAAGAGCGGATCATCGTGGGGATAGCCGCGCAAGCGGCCGTCGCCATCGATAACGCGCGTCTTTACCAAGCGAGCCAGCGCGACATCGAAGCACGAAAGCAATCGGAACAGGCGCTGCAAACTCTAAACGAAACGCTCGAACAGCGCGTCGTTGAACGCACGCAGCAGTTGGAATCAAGCTTTTCGCAGCTCAGCGAGAGCGAGCGGCGCTTCCGTCTTCTCGTCGAGGCCGTGACCGACTACGCCATCTTCATGCTCGACCCCGCCGGCATTGTCATCAAATGGAATCCGGGCGCCGGGCGGATCAAGGGCTACACGGCCGACGAAATCATCGGTCAGCACATTTCACGTTTCTATACCGAGGAAGACCGGCGGAACGGAGTTCCCGAGAGGGTGATCGCCACCGCGGCCCTCGACCGGCAAATACGAGGGTGAGGGCTGGCGCGTCCGCAAGGACGGTACACGCTTTTGGGCGAACGTTGTCCTCAATGCGATCCATGATCGAGCAGGGTGAATTGATCGGATTTGCCAAGGTGACCCGTGATCTGACGGAACGGCGGGCGGCCGATGAGCAACTGCGTCAGGCGCAGAAGATGGAGGCCATCGGCCAGCTGACTGGCGGTGTTGCCCATGACTTCAACAACCTTCTGACGGTGATCTCGGGAAATATGGAGACGCTGCAACGTCGCCTGTCCGAGCACGATGACGCTCGTTTGCAACGACTGGTGAACTCGGCCCTGTTGGCGTCATCACGCGCAGCAGCCCTGACGCACCAGCTCCTGGCATTTTCCCGGCGCCAGCCGCTCCAACCGAAGGCGGTTTCCGTCAATACCCTGATAACCGGCATGTCCGACCTGATTCGACGTAGCCTCCCCGAGAGCATAACAATTGAGACGGTTCAAGCCGGCGGTGTCTGGTCAACTTTTGTTGACGCCAATCAACTGGAAAATTGCCTGCTGAATCTGGCGGTCAACGCGCGTGACGCGATGCCAGATGGCGGGAAGCTGACGATCGAGGCAGCGAATGTGTTTCTCGACGAGAAATACTCAATTGGCGCGGAAGTGCCTCCTGGACAGTATGTCGGGGTATTTGTCAGTGACTCGGGCGTCGGCATGGCACCGGAGGTATTGTCAAAGGCTTTCGAGCCGTTCTTCACGACCAAGGGCGAGGGGCAAGGTACCGGCCTCGGCCTTTCGCAGGTCTATGGCTTTGTGAAGCAATCGGGCGGTCATGTGAAGATTTACAGCGAGGTTGGAGCCGGAACGACGATCAAGATCTATCTGCCGCGGCTTCTCGCATCGGACAGTGCAACCGAAAATCAATCAGCTGCTGCCAGCGTTCCGAAAGGAAACGGAGAGACCATTCTGGTCGTGGAAGATGAACCCGACGTTCGCAATTTTGCCGTTGAGGCATTGGGGGAACTTGGCTACCGCGTGCTCGACGCGCAGGACGGTTCCCATGCCCTGCGAATTCTCGACTCTCATCGAGAGGTCGAATTGCTTCTCACTGATGTTGGATTGCCAGGTGGGATGAATGGTCGTCAGCTGGCGGACGAAGCGCGGCGGCGAAGGGCTGATCTGAAGGTGCTGTTCACGAGCGGCTACGCCCGAAATGCGATCGTGCATCATGGCCGTCTTGACACAGGAGATGGTCTGATCACGAAGCCATTCGCGTTCGCCGAACTGGCAGCAAAGGTTCGCCACGTATTGGACGCACGGTAGAATAATTTCGGGACGCCGCTGCCTTTTAATCTCCCCGGCGCTCCAACACCGTCATGGCCGGGCTTGTCCCGGTCATCTCCTCCCGCACTGGCGCCGCGGCGGATAGCCGGGACTGACTTTCGGATCGCGTCCTCGACCGGACGTGACAACAGGTCGTGAGCACGCCGCTTGGTCATAGTTTCGCCCCGCTTGGCAGTTGGATTGTCCCCGTAATTGGTGCACCGACGTGCCCCCGGAAGGAGACCCACGTGCAGCGGGAGAATGCGAGTCCAGTCGCGATAATCGACGACGACAGCGATGTGCGTGAGGTCCTCGGAGTATTGTTGGAGACCGCCGGATATAGCGTGCAGACATACAAATCCGGGGCTGAGTACCTCGCTGATCCTGATCATCATCAGATGGCATGCCTCGTGGTCGATCAGAGAATGCCCGGCATGACCGGCCTGGAGTTGCTGCTGGAGCTGGAGCGTCGTGGCCTGACTATTCCGGCGCTCCTGATCACTGGCGTCGAGGATGCAGACATCACGCGCGAAGCCAGCAACCGGGGAGCAATGACAGTGATGCAGAAGCCCGTCTCCTCGCATACGCTGCTGAAGTTCATAGCGTTCTCCACCGGCCTTGGGTCGACGCCTGCCGACGGCGGCAATTAGACCGGCGTCGCTGCGATGCGTGCGGCAGGCGCGATGGTCACGCCCGGCTCAATTTGCTCACCGCGCGGTCGAATTGTGCGAGATAGATGTTTTCGTCTGCGTCAAGCCAGATGCCGTGCACATTGAAGGCTCCGCTGAACGGCTCGTCGGGACCGAGGTGGATCAGCTTGCGACGGTCCTTGGTCCAGATCGAGACGCCATCGGCACCGGCTACGTAGATCGCCTCGCGTCCAAACGCGAGATCGCTCGGCATGACGAAGCCGGTCCAAACCGCCAACAGCTCGCCGGTCGTCGAGAAGATCTGGATGCGGTGATTTTCGCGATCGCACACGTACAGCCGGTCCTCGGCGTCCGCGGTGATGAAATGCACCAGGGCGAACTGTCCGGGTCCGTCGCCCGGCTCGCCCCAGGAATGTTTCAGCTCGCCCTCGGGTGAGAAGCAATGGACCCGGCGGTTGCCATAGCCGTCGGACACGAACAGCTCGCCGGTCGATACGATGGCCACGCCGGTCGGCATGTTGAATGGCTTGCCGTAAAGCGTCGGGCTCGCGGCTCCCGGACTGCCGAGCGTGCGGAGCGTCCTGCCGTCCGGTGTGTGCTGCGTGACCGTGTGCACACCGGTATCGGTGATCCACACATGTCCGGCGGGGTCGATGGTCAATCCGTGCACGAAGCTTGAAAACCTCCCTTCGCCCCAGGAGCTGACGAAGCGCCCCTCGGCATCGAACACCATCACCGGATGCGCCGCACGGGACAGCACATAGACATCGCCATTGGCGGCGACGGCTCCTTTCACGCACGTCTGCGGCGGGCCGGACTGGCCCACCTCGCCAAAGTTCCACCAGCGCGGCGGCTTCGCCCAGTTGCGGCGGAACCGATAGCGATAGTCGCCAGAACCGAGTTCGTGGTCCTGATCTGCGAGTTCGTTCATGGCGTGCCCTCCTTTGTCGCGGGGACCGAAGCCGGCGCCCGGCTCCGCGAGATATTCTTCTTCCTCCGGTGTGCTGATGCGGCCGAGGATGGCATTCCGGTGCGGGAAGCGACCGAATTGGCGGATCACGTCGCGATGGCTGCGCGCCGGCCCCATTCGCCGCTCGCCCAACTCACCGCGCAGTGCATCCGTCAAGCGTGCCGCGTCGTCCTGGTCGGCGAGGTCCTCGGAATGCACAAGCGGCATGTAGAAGAACATGCGCTCAACGGGGCCAACCTGCTGATCGAAACCGCGGGCGAGTGCAGCGCGCGCAACTGCACGCGCCTTGGCATCGGCCGCATAGGTTTCCGCGGTGCCGCGATGCAGGTTGCGGGACATCTGGTCGAGCACGATCAGCAACGCGAGCGCCCCACGCGGTGTCTCGGCCCAGGCATCCAGCCTGGCCAGTTTCGCCTGAAACAATGTGTCGACGAAGCGATTGCATCCGGAGTCGAACGCGATGTTCTTCTCGAACCATATCTTGCGACGCACGGAAGGATCGCCAGCGAACCAAAATTGCAAAACCTCGTCTGGCGTCATCGCCGATCCTTCATCGTGATGGAGGCAAAAGGTCCTCCCCCGCCCCTTGCGGGCTTGGGCCGTGAAACGGACCGAGGCTGGGGGGAGGGGTAAGCGGCAACGACTTCAAGATCGACGCTGGTGCTGGTTCTGGTGCCACCCCGCCCCCAACCCCCTCCCCAAAGGGGAGGGGGAAGAATCTCGCTTCGGCCGGCACTCATGCCAGCGCGCGCTCCAGCAAACGCACGGAATGGATCGCCTCGCGTCCACCCAGGTCGCGGATCTGATGGCGGCAGGAAGTCCCATCGGCGACAATGATATCGTCGGCCGAGGCACTGCGCACAGCAGGCAGCAATCCGGCCTCGGCCATTGCGCGCGAAACCTCCTGCGTCTCGGCCTGATAGCCGAACGCACCCGCCATCCCGCAGCACGACGATGCGATCGGCTTCACTGCCAGCTCCGGAATGCGCTTCAGCATCTCGAGCGCAGCCGGAAATGCTCCGAATGATTTCTGGTGACAGTGCCCATGCACGAACGCCGTCGCGGATATTTGCTTCAGGTGCAGCTCGGGCTGCTCGCGCGCCAGGAATTCGCTGAGCAGAAAGGCGCGGCCGGCCAACGCACCGGTCGCAGCTCCGGGCAGCAGCGACCGGTATTCGTCGCGCAAGGTCAGCAGGCAGGACGGCTCCAGACCGATCACCGGAAGTTCGCCGCTGAGACTGTCGAGCGTGCGGCGCGCCTCGTCGCGCGCCTTGTCCACCATGCCGGCGGCGAGGAAGCTGCGGCCGCAGCAGATCGGACGGCCGCGATGGTCGGGCATGTGGACTCGATAACCGGCAGCGGTCAGCACGCGCAGGGCGGCACGCAGATTCTCCGGCTCGAACCAGCGATTGAATGTGTCGGCAAGCAGCAGCACTTCGCCACGCTGGTGTGACGGTGTGAGCGCAGCCGCCTCTCGATCCCGGAACGCGTCACGCCGCCAGGCAGGCAGGGCGCGCGCGGCGGAGAACCCAGACACGCGCTCGCCAAGATGGCGTAGCAGCGGGACCCTGTTGCGCAGGTTGACAAGCGGCGCAAACCGCGAAATCCACGGCGCATAGCGCGGCAATTCCGCCATCAGCCGGTCACGCCGGGTTGGACCGTTGCGGTCGAGGCGCGCCGCCAGCACCTCGATTTTCATCTTCGCCATATCGACGCCGGTCGGGCATTCGCGCCTGCATGCCTTGCAGGAGACGCACAGCGTCATCGCATCGGCAACCGCATCCGACGCCATCGCACCGGTGCCGAGCTGACCGGTGAGCGCCAGCCGCAACGTGTTGGCGCGCCCGCGCGTCAGGTGCGTTTCGTCGCGCGTGACACGATACGACGGGCACATCACGCCGGCATCGAAGGCGCGGCAGGCGCCGTTGTTGTTGCACATCTCGACAGCGCCGAGCAGGCCGCCCAACGGTCCGGGATGCTCGGACCAATCGAGCTTCGGCGCGAAGTGGGGGATCGGCGCGTAGCTCCAGCCATAGCGGAACAGCGTCCTGTCATCCATGCGCGGCGGGCGCACGATGCGGCCGGGGTTCAGCATGGCGTTCGGATCGAATGCATCCTTCACCGTCTCGAACGCACGGACGATGCGCGCACCGAACATGGTTTCGTGGAACTCGCTGCGCACCAGACCGTCGCCGTGTTCGCCGCTGTGCGAGCCCTTGTACTCGCGGACAAGGGAAAAACACTCCTCGGCCACGGAGCGCATGGTGGCGACATCCTTCGGGTCCTTCATGTTCAGGACGGGACGCACATGCAGGCAGCCGACCGAGGCGTGTGCGTACCAGGTGCCCTTGGTTCCGTGGCGCTCGAACACCGCATTGAGGCGCTCGGTGTAGTCGGCGAGATCCTCCAGATCGACCGCGCAGTCCTCGATGAACGACACCGGTTTCCCGTCGCCCTTCATCGACATCATGATGTTGAGGCCAGCCTCGCGCACCGCGGCAATATCGGCCTGGAACGTCGCATCCGCCGCTCGCACAATCGAGTTCGGATGACCGAGATCGCCCATCAGTTCCTCGAGCTGATCCAGCTTCGCGACAAGCGGCGCATCGTCGTGGCCGTGGAACTCGACGATAAGCAGACTGTCGGGCTCGCCGATCAGCATCCGGTCGATCGTGGCGCGGAAAATCGGAATGCCGCGGCCGAGATCGATCATCGTGCGGTCGACCAACTCCACCGCCTCGGGATCGAGCCCCACGATGTGCTGCGCGGCCTCCATCGCGTGGCGGAATGTCGGGAACTGGCAGATGCCGAGAAGCTTGCGCGGCTTGATCGGATGCAGCGCCAGTTCCAGAGCGGCTGAGAAGGCGAGCGTGCCTTCCGATCCCACAAGCAGCCGCGCCAGGTTCTCCTCGCCGGCGAGGCGTGCGACCGGGGTCAGCACCTCGATATTGTAGCCGCCGACGCGGCGAAGCTGGGAGGGGAAGCGGGCGGCGATCTCTTCCGCCTCTGCTGCACCAAGCGATCGCAGCCGCTGGATAAGCTCGGCGATGCGGGAAGGAACATCGGCGCCGATGTTGTCCGGCAGCAAGCCGAACTTGTGCTGCGTGCCGTCGGCCAGGATGGCGTCGATCGCGTTCACATTGTCGGCCATCAGCCCGTAGCGGATGGACTTCGAGCCGCAGGAGTTGTTGCCCGCCATGCCGCCGATGGTGCAGCGCGCGTGCGTCGAGGGATCGACGGGAAAGAACAGCCCGTGCGGACGTAGCGCGGCATTCAGTTGGCCGAGCACCAGACCGGGTTCCACCAGGGCCGTGCGCGCATCGGGATCGATGTGCAGAATGCGGCGCAGGTGCTTCGAGCAGTCGATCACCAGCGCGCGGTTCACCGTCTGGCCGCACTGGCTCGTGCCGCCGCCGCGCGCAAGCACGGGGACGCCTTCCTCGCGTGCGATCGACATCGCCGCGGCGACGTCGCCGATCTCCTCCGGCACGATCACGCCGATCGGCGCGACCTGATAGATCGATGCATCGGTGGCGTAGCGGCCGCGGTCGGCGCGGTCGAACAGCACCGCGCCGCGGATTTCGCGCCGCAGCCGCTCCGCCAGACGGGAATCGCCCGGCGCAATCGCAATCCCGCTCACCGGGCGACCGCCAACGGATACGGTCTCGCCGTGTTCATGCAATCTCCTGCAGCACTGTCTGACCGTGTGTACGTATCATGCGGGGAGGAACGGGTCACCCCGGCGCGATCGGGTCGCCGCAGCGGTCGCGCGTGTAGAGGCCGATCTGTCTTTATATCCAGATTATTCCGGTATCGACGATAATTTAAATCCTTTCCGGAGTTTTTTCGTTCGTAGAGAAACGATCGGCCGCGGGAATTTTCCGGCGGGAAATGTGTCTATCTCGGAACGATGGCGACATCGCCAGCTGCGGATCTGCGGGATGAAAAGAGGATGAAAGAGGAGCCCGGCTAGACCGGTTGGCCAGGAACGCTACGGGTCCATACCAGCTTTAAGCTATGGGATTAATAGGAATAAAAGCGTGGACCAGACAGCGTGCAGTCCCAAACCGGCGCACGGAGCATGACTGATGAAATCGCATTCCGCAGCCCCCGAGACCGGATGCAGCCGTTCCGCAACCAGACAAGCAAAGGTGACCTGACATGACTATTCTTACCTGGAACCCTCCTCGTTTCGGTGGCAATACCAGCCTCGCGGACCCGACGAACTGGGGCAACATCGTCCCCACGGCAATTGACACGCTGAACTTCAACAGCGGTGCCCTCATCACGACGTTGACTGGAACAGCGACGGCCCTGAATGCGAATTTCAGCGGCACCACCGCCACTACCTGGACCCTGTCAGGTGCGCAGATGACCTTGGGCGGGCTGCTGACCGTCAATGCCGGCGCGACCCTGTCAGGTAGCGGGACCGTGACCGGGACCGTCACCAACAACGGCACGATCACGGCAAGCGGCGGGTTGTTGACGTTATCCGGCCCAGTCGGCGGTACCGCCGGCCAGCTTCAAATTGGTGCCGGTGCGACGCTCGATGTGACTTCAACCTCGGCCGGCGAGACGATTTCGTTCCTCGCCGCCCCCCCCGGCACCCTGGGCGGCACCCTGATTGACCACCAGGCCGGCGCGATCGGAACGGCCATTTCCGGCTTCGTCGCAGGCGATACGATTGACCTGAGTTCGTTGGCCTTCGCCGCGGGCGCCACGGCAACGATCGCCGGGGGCGTGCTGACCGTTACCAACGGTGCAGCCAGCGAGACGCTGAGCCTGCTCGGGATCGGCAACGGCTCCACCTTCAGCGTGACTGCGGATGCCAGCGGCGGGACGGATATTGCCATTGTGAGTGCCGTAGCGCCCCCCCCGCCGGCGAACACGGTGCCGGCGACCCTTACCTGGAACCCTAGTCCCGCTGGTCGTTTCGTACCAGTAAATACCAACCTCGGGAGCGCGGCGAACTGGGGCGGCGTCGCCCCCACGGCAATTGACACGCTGAATTTCAACAGCGGCGCTATCAGCACCACGCTGACTGGAACGGCCACGGCCCTGAATGCGAATTTCAGCGGCGCCGCTCCCTGGACCCTGTCAGGTGCGCAGATGACCTTGGGCGGGCTGCTGACCGTCAATGCCGGCGCGACACTGGCAGGCAGCGGGACCGTGACCGGAACCATCTCCGACAACGGCACGATCAAGGCAAGCGGTGGGTTGTTGACGTTATCCGGCCCAGTCGGCGGTACCGGTCTGCTTCAAATTGGTGTCGGCGCGACGCTCGATGTGAATTCCACCTCGGCCGGCGAGACGATTTCGTTCCTCGGCGGGACCGGTACCCTGGTTGACCATCAAGCCGGCACGATCGGGGCTGTCATTTCCGGCTTCGGCGCGGGCGATACGATTGACCTGAGTTCGTTGGCCTTCGCCGCAGGCGCCACGGCATCGATCGCCGGGGGCGTGCTGACGGTAAAGAGCGGTGCAGCCACCGAGACGCTGCGCCTGACCGGGATCGGCAACGGCAGTTCCTTCAGCGTGACTGCGGATTCCAGCGGCACCGGTACAGCTATTGGCATAGTGACTTCTGTGGTGGGGGGACTGCTCGTCGGCACCGCTGGCAACGACACGCTGACCGGCACTGCCGGCAACGACACGCTGCTCGGCGGCGCCGGCAACGATACGCTGATCGGCCTCGCCGGTGACGACGTCCTGAACGGCGGCACCGGCATCGACACCATGGTCGGCGGCATCGGCAACGACACCTACTTCGTGGACAACGCCCTTGACGTGGTGACGGAGAACGTCGGTGAGGGAACCGACACGGTCTTTGCCAGCGTCAGCTATACCCTCGCGACGGGGACCGCCCTCGTACCGGGGCCGGAGGTCGAGATCCTGCGGGCGAACAGCGCAACCGGTATTACGCTGACCGGCAACGAGTTCTCCCACACGATCATCGGCGGCGCCGGCAACGACACACTGAATGGCGGCGCCGGCAACGACACGCTGAGCGGTGGCGCCGGCAACGACATCCTGAGCGGCGGCGCCGGCAACGATGTCCTGAACGGCGGCATCGGCGCCGACACCATGGTGGGCGGCACCGGCAACGACACCTACATCGTGGACAATGCCCTGGACGTGGTAACGGAGAACGTGGGCGAGGGAATCGATACGGTCTTTGCCAGCGTCAACTACACCCTTGCCGCGGGGACCGAGGTCGAGAACCTGCGGGCAAACAGTGCGGCCGGTCTGACGCTGACCGGCAATGAGTTCTCCCACTCCATCGTCGGCGGCGCCGGCAACGACACGCTGATCGGCGGGGTCGGCAACGACACGCTGAACGGCGGCGCCGGCGCTGATACCATGGCCGGCGGCGCAGGCAACGACACCTACTTCGTGGACAATGCGCTTGACGTGGTGACCGAGGCTGTCGGCGGTGGAACAGACACGGTCTTTGCCAGTGTCAACTACACCCTCGCAGCTGGGACCGAGGTCGAAGCCCTGCGGGTGAACAGCGCAACCGGGCTGACGCTGATCGGCAATGAGTTCTCCCACTTGATCGTCGGCGGCGCTGGCAACGACACGCTGAACGGCGGGGTCGGCAACGACACGCTGAACGGTGGCGCCGGCAATGACACGCTGAACGGCGGCGCCGGCAACGACACGCTGAACGGCGGCGCCGGTGCGGACACCATGGCCGGCGGCGCAGGCAACGACACCTACTTCGTGGACAATGCGCTTGACGTGGTGACGGAGAACGTAGGCGAGGGAACCGACACGGTCTTTGCCAGCGTCGGCTACACCCTCGCGGCGGGGACCGAGGTCGAGATCCTGAGGGCAAACAGCGCGGCCGGCCTGACGCTGACCGGCAATGAGTTCTCCCACACGATCGTCGGCGGCGCCGGCAGCGACACGCTGATTGGCGGTGTCGGCAACGACACGCTGAATGGCGGCGCGGGTGCCGATACCATGGCCGGCGGCGCAGGCAATGACACCTACTTCGTGGACAATGCGCTTGACGTGGTGAACGAGAGCGTGGGCGGGGGAAGCGACACGGTCTTCGCCACCGTGAACTACGCCCTCTCCGCGGGGACCGAGATCGAATTCCTGCGGGCGAACAGCGCGGCCGGTCTGACGCTCACCGGCAATTCGTTCTCACACACGATCGCCGGTGGCGCCGGCAACGACACGCTGATCGGCGGCACCGGCAATGACACGCTGATCGGGGGCGCCGGCAACGATGTGCTGGATGGCGGCGCCGGCAACAACGTCATGGCCGGCGGCCTGGGTAACGACGTGTTCTGGTTCGAAACGGGATTTGGTCACGATATCATCACCGACTTCAACCCGGTGGTCGGCGGGGATCTGCTCGATATCAGCAGCCTTGGCATCACCACCGCGACGTTCGCCAGTTCCGTCACGATCGCGGCGTCGGCCGCCAACCCCGCCAACACGTTGATCACGATCGGCGCCAGTTCGATCCAACTCAATGGGGTCGCCGCGGCAGCCGTCAGTCAGAACGATTTCCATCTGGCGCTTTAAGAAGATGCCGATCGACCGCCGGTAGCTGTGCATCGGCGGTCGATAGGGCAAAGTATAGCGTAGCGCACTGTCGCGGTGGTCCGGTCTGGTGTCTTGGTCCAAGACGGCTGTGACTGGCGGCATGAAGTCGCCACACCACCCGCGCCGTTCATTGGCAAGCCCACCGATAAGCGCCAATCTGCCGCCCCGCGGTAGGAGGCTCCATGACGCAACACCATGCCGGCCGACATTTCCTCCAGATCCCAGGGCCTACGAACGTCCCGGATCGGGTGCTGCGGGCCATCGACAGCCCCACCATCGACCATCGCGGCCCTGCCTTCGGACACCTCGGCCTGGAGATCCTCACCAACCTGCGCGCGATCTTCCAGACCAGCGGACCGGTGGTGATCTATCCCTGCCTCCGGCACCGGCGCATGGGAAGCCGCGCTTACCAACACGCTGTCACCCGGCGACACGGTGCTGATGTGCCGCACCGGCTGGTTCGCCACGCTGTGGAACGAGATGGCGCAGCGGCTCGGCCTGGCGCCGGTGTTCGTCGACACCGACTGGCGTCGCGGCGCCGATGTCGATGCGATCGGGGCCGCGCTCGCCGATGACAGGGCGCGCAAGATCAAGGCGGTCTGCGTGGTCCACAACGAAACCTCGACCGGCTGCACAAGCCGCATCGACGAGGTGCGACGCGCAATGGACGTGGCGGGGCATCCGGCGCTGCTGATGGTCGATACGATCTCTTCGCTGGCCTCGATCGACTATCGGCACGATGAATGGGGCGTCGATGTCACCGTCGCCGGTTCGCAGAAGGGTCTGATGCTGCCGCCCGGCCTGTCGTTCAACGCGATCAGCGAGCGCGCGCTGACGGCTGCGGCAAGTGCACGCCTGCCGCGCAGTTACTGGGACTGGGGGCCGATGCTGGAGGCCAACAAGACCGGCTATTTCCCCTATACGCCCGGCACCAACCTGCTGTTCGGGCTCAACGAGGCAGTGAAGATGCTGCTCGAGGAAGGCCTGCCGAATGTCTTCGCGCGTCACGACCGCCACGCCGAGGCGACGCGACGCGCGGTGCGTTCGTGGGGCCTGGAGGTGCAGTGCGCCGATCCGCGCCACTACTCCTCGTCGCTGACCGCCGTGCGCGTCCCCGAGGGCCACAGTGCCGATGCGCTGCGCGCCACCATCCTGGACAAATACAACATGAGCCTGGGCAACGGGCTTGGCATCCTGAAGGACCAGGTGTTCCGCATCGGCCACCTCGGTGACTTCGGCGACCTGCAGCTGATCGGCACGTTGGGCGGCGTGGAGATGGGGCTGCGCGTGGCCGGCGTGCCGCACAAGCCGGGAGGTGCCCAGGCGGCGATCGACTATCTGGCGGGGAATGCGTGACGGGTGCTGCTCACAGGCTGTCCAGAGCGGGCGATTTTCGACGCGCCTTTAGGTACTGCCCCAGTGTCTTCCCGGTGTCTTCGACACGCCATTCGCGATTTCCGCTGACAGCACAGCCAGCCACAAATTGTGCCGCGCCTGACTGGCTGTCGAACGGCATATTCTTGCGTACCGTGAGAGTTGGCCCGCTATCTTCGTCGGCGGATAGGGAACCGTCCTTGTCACACCGACGACGGTCGTTTCGGTATTTCGGGATTAGGGAGTTATGGACCTGACGACGAACTGTAGATCCCGCCAATAGCATTGTGTGGCCTGTGCCTGGGAAATGGCGCGCTCTCGCAAGCACCCCATTGTAGCTCATCGTTAGGCTAAGGGCCTGAGCCCGGATAACTGCATCATCCGTCTGGCCGCCTCGGGGCGAAGGTATAGTTCCAGTCACCGTGGAAGTTGGCGGGTTGGATGTTGAGGCTAGCCATTTCGGCGTCAGAGACCTTGATGCCCTTCTCGTAGGTGGTGTCGTCGAGCCTGCACGCGACGGTGAGGCCAGTATCGGTGGTCGTGTTGGCGATCAGCTGAATGATAACTTGATGGCTGACCAATGGTTTGCCACGCCAGTTCTGAGTGATGAAGGCGAACAGCCGGTGCTCGATCCTGTTCCATTTGCTGGTACCGGGTGGCAGATGGCAGACGGTGATCGAAATCCGGAGTTCGTCGGCCAGCACTTGCAGTTCCCGCTTCCACAGGCGCAGACGCACGCCGTTGCTGCCGCCACAATCCGCGGTAATCAGCAGTCGCGTCGCGGTGGGATAGCGGGCGGCACCGAGTTCGTACCACCAGCGGCGGATGCTCTCGACGGAGAACGCCGCGGTGTCGTGGCCGATGCCGAGATTGACCCACCCGGTGTTGTCGGCGATGTCGTAGATGCCGTACGGCACCGCCTTGCCGAGTTCGGGAATAACGAAGTTCGTGCACTCGAACTGGCTCGGGTTGTCCCTTGGGGCGCAGCTCACGGCCGGCATTCTTGAAGTCTCCGACGAGCTCTTTCTTCTTGGTGTCGACCGAGATCGCGGGTTCACCGGCAGCCTGGAACGCCTTCACTTCGGCGTTGATGTGCTCGAATTGGGCGTTGCGGTCGGGGTGGCTTGCGCCTTCGCGCGTCTTGCTGTTGGCCTGGAGGCTGAAGCCCAGGCGGCGCAGCAAGCGGCCTACCAGCTTCTGGCCGGCGATGAAGCCCTGCTCCGCCAGCGCCGCAGACAGACGACGCTGGCTCTTGCTGACCCACAGCAGGGCAGCTTCGGGATCACCGCGAATGGACGACTGCACCAACTCGTTCAAGGCTTCCAAAAGTCCAGGTTGGGTCTCAATCGCCGGCTTACCGCCACCTCCCGCCCGACGCACCCGGTTGCCCAACTGCGTGACGCCAGCCCGCAAGTCCGCCAGGCCACGACCGATTGTGCTGCGTGCGATACCGGTCGCCCGCGACACCGCGGCTGCTCCGCCGCGTCCCGCGGCTTGCGCTTCACTCGCAGCAAGCAGACGACGTTCTCTCTCGTCCAAGAACGGCGAAAGCGCATCGAAACGCGCCGCGATCGTCGTGGAATTGATCATACAGCCAGGGTAGATGTGCCAGCCTCAGTGTCACTCCCATTTACAGATTCGTTCGTTGCGTCTTTGCCCCAGTCTCGATTTTCTTATTCTTCCGATTCGGTTGTCCAGGCTCAGGCCCTAACCTCGCGGATTGACCCACCGGCAGAAGCTTGCTGCGCGCCGGGTCCGAGGAGGCCTGTACTTTGGCCGGGAACCGCACCACCTATCAAGCTCGTTTCGTCGGCAATCCCTACATGGTTCTGTTGATCCGCTATGGAGTCCAACCATTGCCGCTGCGTGCCGGCGATCTTCTCGGGATTGGAGCTTGTGACGCGCCGCCTGAAGGGAAATGGGCGAGTGGCCTCGTGTCACCAAACAGGATAAGATGGCGATATGGATACCGTATTGGATCGGCTTTGGACCACGGAAACCTTCCTTGCGTGGGAAGACAAGCAGGAAGGCAAGCATGAGTTCGATGGGCGGAGGGTCATACCAATGACCGGGGGGAGCCTCGCCCATCAGGACATCGTGTTCAATCTGCGCATGCTGTTAGGGCGGCTGCTGGCAGGGTTGTCGGTTCGGGCCGCGCAGGAGATGCGGCTCCGCATCGGTGACCGCGTTCGCTACCCCGATGTCGTTATCTTCACCGGACCACTCGATCAGACGACGCGGACATTGACGGACGCGCTTGCCATCTTCGAGGTGTTATCGGATGACACGGCCACCACGGACCGCGTTGCGAAGCTGATCGAATATTCAGACGTTCCCTCGCTGCGTTGTTATGTGCTGCTGGAACAGACCGCGGCGGCAGCGACGGTTCTCCAGCGCGAACTTGGAGGTCCCTGGATCGCCTCGGCTCACACCGAAGGCACCGTGACCTTGCCTGGCATCGATATCGCCCTTCCGCTTGCCGAGCTATACCAGGGCATGACTTTCCCCGCTTGACCACGCCCGTCTATCGTCCTCTCAACAACCGCAGAGGAGGAACCATGATCGAAGTCTGGACCTGGCCGACACCGAATGGCCACAAGGTGCATATCGCGCTGGAAGAACTCGGAATTCCCTACAAGGTGGTCCCGATCGCGATCGGGAAGGGCGATCA
Organism: uncultured Alphaproteobacteria bacterium; assembly: GCA_963780095.1. Taxonomy (GTDB): domain Bacteria; phylum Pseudomonadota; class Alphaproteobacteria; order Acetobacterales; family Acetobacteraceae; genus JAMXLO01. Next base: position 181,257 of record CAWABH010000030.1, on the reverse strand, counting down.
GTTCAAGCCCGAGTTCCTGGCGATCACGCCGAACCATCGCATCCCGGCCATCGTCGATCCCGATGGCCCCGGCGGCAAGCCGCTGACGCTGTTCGAGTCGGCGGCGATCATGATCTATCTGTCGGAGAAGTCGGGGGGAAAACTGATCCCGAAGGATCCGGTCGGACGCTACACCTGCCTGCAGTGGATGATGTTCCAGATGGGCGGCACCGGTCCGATGTTCGGCCAGTACAACCATTTTGCGAACTACGCGGTCGAGAAGATCCCCTACGCGATCGAGCGCTATACGAATGAGGTGAAGCGGCTGCATCGCGTGCTGGACAAGCGCCTGGCCGAGGCGACGTGGCTCGCCGGCGACGAGTACAGCATGGCCGATATCATCAACTTCCCCTGGATCCGCAATCCAGAGCGGCGGAACATCAACCTCGACGACTATCCGAACGTGAAGCGCTGGCACGACGCGGTGGCGGCGCGCCCGGCCGTGCAGCGCGGTGTTGCGGTACTCGCCGAGAGCCAGCGCCAGGGCCAGATGACCGATGCCGAGCGCGAGATCATGTTCGGCAAGACGCAGTTCGCCGCGAGGTAGCTCGTCCGTCGTCGAGCGTATCGCCGAGGGAGTAAGAAAATCCCCCCTCCCCTTGCGGGAGTGGAGAATCCTTATCAACCGCCGTTTCTGTTGAATATCCGCGCTGCTCCTAGACTGTCATGGCCGGGCTTGTCCCGGCCATCAGAAGCGGCACCCTGCGACGACGGATGGCCGGGACAAGCCCGGCCATGACACAACGAACGAGCGGCGACGGAAGGTCATTGTCGGGCCGCTCGTATCAGACCCACACCGGGACCTCGCGATGACCACAGGTGCTATCGGTGCCCCTCCCGACGGCTGACCATCCAGCATCCCACGGACGACACAGCCAGCCCCACCACCGTCAGCCCTGACAGGCGCTCATCCAGAAGTGCCCAGGCCAGCAACGCCGCGGTGCCCGGCACGAGATAGAAATTCGCCGCCGCCCGCGCAGCCGTGCCGCGCACCAGCATCAGGTAATAGAGCGCCATCCCGCCCAGCGACACCGCGGCTGCGTTCCACAATACGGCGGCAATCGCACCCTCCGTCCACTCGGCGTGCGGCGTCTCGAACAACGCCGTCGCCAGCACACAGGCGACGGCGGCGGCAAGCAGCTGTACCGTCGTCCCCTCCAGGATCGGCACCCCACGGCAGAACCGCCCGAAATAGAGAGTGCCGCCGCACAGCCCCACCACCCCGGTCGCCGCCAGCAGCAGCCCATTCAGCTCAAGCGGGCTCCTCGCCGCGGCCAGGCCGACGATCAGCACGACGCCTGCGGCACCCAGCAGCAGACCCAGCCATTGCAACGGCCGCAGCCGCTCCCCCAGCAGCGGCCAGGCGAGCAGCGCCGTGAGCAACGGATTGAGTGTCTGGATCAGCGCGATCGGAGCCGCTCCGACATGCACCATGGCGGCGTGCGCGGTCATCAGCAGCACGCTGTTGGTCAGCACACCGGAAACCGCGCAGTGCGCCCACCGATCGGCCAACCCGCGCCACGACCGTCGCAGCATCGCCACCACGCCAAGCAGCACCGTGGCGGCCAGCACCATCCGCACTGCGACGAAGAGCAGCGGCGTCAGATGCCGCAGACCGACCCGGGCGGCAATGAAAGAGGAGCTCCACAGCAGCACGAAGGTGAACGGCGCGACCCGCAGCAGCATGAAGTCCCCCTCATGTTCGCTTCCGCACAGCGCAACCCTGGGTTATGGTCCCCTATCGTTCGATAGGATGGGTCGGTGTCGGTCCATTGGAACAGAGGGATATGCGTCCCGGATGACCGCACGGATACTCATCGTCGACGACGTTCCGGCCAACGCACGTCTGCTGGAGGCTAAGCTTTCGGCTGAATACTACCAGGTTGCCAGCGCCCGCGATGGGTTCGAAGCGTTGCGGATGGCGCACGACTGGCAGCCGGACCTCATTCTTCTCGATGTCATGATGCCGGGCATGGACGGGTTCGAGTGTTGCCGGAAGTTGAAGGACGATCCAGCCACTCTCCACATCCCCGTCGTCATGGTGACCGCTCTGGGTGAGCCGGCCGAGCGCGTGCACGGCTTGGAATCAGGCGCGGACGACTTCCTGACCAAGCCGGTCGACTACGAGACGCTGATGGCCCGGGTCCGCAGCCTGGTCCGGCTCAAGCGGCTGCTCGACGAGTGGCGCGCGCGCGGCGAGACCGCGAGGGCGCTGGGTCTGACCGACGAGCATCTGTCCGTGCCCTCGGTTGCCGGCGCGCGCGCCTTGGTGGTGGACGACTGGGACCTTGGCGCGCAGACCGTGCAGGAGGCATTGTCCCGCGACGGCATTGTCGCCGGCCGCGCCCGCGGCGGCGCCGAGGCGATGTCCCTCTCGGCTGCGATCCCATTCGATCTGATCGTGCTCAGCATGTCACTGATCGAGGAGGATCCGTTGAAGCTCGCCTCCTCGCTGAGGGCCGCCGACGCGACACATGACATCCCGATGCTGCTGATAGCCGCTGCGGAGGAGCGAGAAACCATTCTGCGGGGCTTCGACCTCGGCGCGAACGACTGGGTCGCGCTGCCGCTGGATGAAAATGAGCTTCGCGCGCGTGCCCGCAACCAGATCAGGCGCAAATTCTATCACGACCGGTTGCGCGCCGACCTTGGCACAGCCCTGGCGCTGGCGCTGACCGATCCGCTGACTGGTGTCTACAACCAGCGCTACCTGATGCGCCACCTGCGCAACCTGCTGGAGGGCGGGCAGACCCGTGAGATCGCGGTGCTGATGATCGATGTCGATCACTTCAAGCTGGTGAATGACGAATACGGCCACGCCGCCGGCGACAAGGCTCTCCGGGCCATCGCCGATACGCTGCGCGCCAATACGCGCGCATTCGACTCGCTCGCCCGCTATGGCGGCGAGGAATTCGCTGTCGTGATGCCGGGGACCGACCCGGAATATGCCTACCAGGCAGCCGAGCGTTTGCGCGCCGCGGTAGCGGCCTTGCCGTTTGCGTTGGGGCAAGGCGTCAACCCCCGGCTCACGGTAAGTATCGGCGTCGCGTGCTGCCAGGAAATGTCAGTCACGCCCGAAGCACTCCTCCACGCGGCGGATGCCGCGCTGTACGCCGCCAAGCGCGGGGGACGCAACCGGATTGCAATCGCCGCCCCGGTCGCCAGAGCCGTCGCTACTTGATCTTGGCTTCCCGAAACGGCACGTGCTTGCGCACGACCGGATCGTATTTCTTCAACTCAAGCTTCCCCGTCTGCGTGCGCGCGTTCTTCTTGGTCACATAGAAATAGCCGGTGTCAGCGCTGGACACGAGCTTGATCTGGACGGTGTTGGTCTTCGCCATGGCATGGTCCCCTCGAAGAGCGGAAAATGCGTTTCCTTCGGCTGCAGGTCAAGCTGGTTCAACGCGCGCGGTGGCATGATCACTGACCACCGACTGCTGCCCAACATCTTCGAGCGGCGGCAGGAGCGCAGCGGCATAGGCGGCCGGGTCGTGGATCAGCAGACGCGCCGCGTCGAGATCGGCCTCCCGCCCTTCGGCGGCGGGACAGGCGCTGCGGATCGCCAGGATCTGCGCCGGGGGCAACGGTGCCCGGGCGGCATGGTGGATCGCGAGCGCCTGCGCCATGGGTTGGCGTCCATGCGCCAGCGACGCCAGCTGGGAGTCAAGTGTGCTCAGCCCGAGGCTGGTGCATATCTGCGGCAGTACGCCGAGCCCCTGGATAGGCCAGCCTCGCGGCGCCAAGACGCGGCTCCATGTAACGAACAGCTCGCCGCCGTCGGGGAGTGGAGCGATCGTCTGCACCAGGCCCTTGCCGAGGGTGGAGCTGCCGATGACCACCCCCCGGCCACGGTCGGCCAGTGCCGCGGCCAGGATTTCCGCAGCGCTGGCCGTCCGCCCATCGACCATCACGACGACCGGAATGTTCTCGGCAAGATCGCCCGAGACGGAGCGCCAGATCCGTGTCGCGTCCGGGTCGCGCCCGGCGGTCATGGCCACGATCCCGGCAGGCAGCAGACTGTCGGACGCGGTGACTGCCTGCCGCAGCAGGCCGCCGCGGTTGCCGCGCAGGTCGAGCACGATGCCTTCGGACGGGTGAGCACCCGCAAAGCCCTGTTCGATCGCGTGGGCCATATGGCTGTCGGTACTGCGGTTGAAGGCCGTCACCTGCAACAGCAGCATGTTCCCGATTCGCTGCGAGTAGACCGTCTCCGGTGGCACCATGGCACGTTCAAGCGCCGCGGTGCGCGTGCGGCCGTCCCGACCGCGCCATTGGATGATGACCCGTGTGCCTTCCGGCCCGTTGATCAGTTTTTCCACCGTACGGGCATCCCTGCCCTGCGTCGATTGGCCGTCAACGGCCAGGATCGTATCGCCGGGGCGGATTCCGACGATCGCTCCGGGGCCATCCGAGATCGCTTCCGCCACCGCGATGGCCGCACCCCGCTGAACCAGACGCAACCCCGCACCGGCCTGACCTGAGCGGCGCTCGCGATCCTCGCCGGCCTCGCGTGGTGGCACGTAGCGGGAATAGGGATCGAGGTGGTTGAACAGCTCGTCGAAGAAGCTCTGCACGATGCCTTGCGTGCCGGCGCGGCGAACCAGAGCCGATGCGGCCACCGCCGCGCTGGACAGCTCCGCCGCCGCGCTGGCCCATCCGTTAACGTCGGCCTCGGGGGGCGCCGGTCTGACAAGCAGCTCGCGATCCCGCGCGGCGAGCCTCAACTTGCCATCCCGAAGTTCGGTGACGACGTCAGGATCGAGCGCGGTGAACCCGCGCAGGCCCCAGACGGTAAGCTGCGATGCCGCGACAGGCTCCAGCGTACGGGGCGTCATGAAGGCGAGCGCCGTCGCGTAAACATTGGCGACGAGCAGAGGGTCGAAGCCACCGGCAACAGCGACAGGTTGGGCATGCGCGGGAGCGATCAGCAGCAGCAACAGCAGGGTGCCGATGCGGATCACCTGTGGCGGGGCCGCTTCCCCAATATTCGACCGGCGCGCGAGCGTTCGGGCGGTGCGCCCTGGAGTATGTGAAACACGAGGCCGCCGGTGATCGGGCTGGCTTCCGCGAGCCGAACGTCAACCTCCTGGGCGAGGCGAAACGAGAGGCTGGTCCGGCGGCCTGTCAGTGTCTGCTCCCGCTCATCATGGTTCCAGAAATCGTCGGGCAGTGAGCGCACCGGAACGATTCCGCTTGCGCCACTTTCTGCGACTGTGACGAAAAGCCCGAAGCGCGTCACGCCGGAAATGCGTGCCGCGAAAGTCGCGCCAACTTTGTCCGCCATGTATGCAGCAAGGTAACGGTCGATGGCATCGCGCTCGGCAAGCTGGGCGCGCCGCTCGGTGGCGGTGATATGCGACGCGGTGTCCGGGAAGTGCTGCGCCTCGTCTTCCGCCAACGCGCCAGCGCCGAGGCGGAGGCCACGGATCAGCGCGCGGTGCACCAGCAGGTCGGCGTAGCGGCGGATTGGACTGGTGAAATGCGCATAGCGCGGCAGGGCGAGGCCGAAATGGCCGATATTGTCGGGGTTGTATTCGGCCTGCGACTGGCTGCGCAGCATCACGTCGTTGACCAGCGGGGCTTCGGCGGTCCCGGCAACCTGGCGCAGCACACGGTCGAGGTCGCGGGGGTGGACCTGATCGCCGGGCGGCAGCGAGATGCCGAGCCCGTGCAGGAAGCCGCGCAGGAAGGCAAGCTTGTCGTCCGAGGGTGGGGCGTGCACGCGGTACATCGCCGGCTGGTGGAGCCGCTCCAGTTCCTCCGCCGCGGCAACGTTCGCCAGCACCATGAATTCCTCGATCAGCCGGTGGCTGTCGAGCCGCGGGCGTGGCGTGACGCTGAGCACCCTTCCGGCGTCGTCGATCAGCACCTTTCGTTCCGGCAGATCGAGATCGAGTGTGCCGCGGGCGGTCCGGGCGGCGAGCAGGGCGCGGAACGCGGCATAGAGGTGCGGCAGGGGCAGGCCGAGATCGTCGCCCGCGTCATGCGCCTGCTGCATCTTCTCGTAGGTTAGGCGAGCCGCGCTGCGCATGAGGCCGCGGCCGAAACGGTGAGACCGCTTGCGCCCGTCGGCGTCGATGCGCACCTCGACGAACAGGCAGCCGCGGTCTTCGTTGGGGCGCAGGCTGCACCAGCCGTTGGACAGCGCCTCGGGCAGCATCGGCACGACGCGGTCGGGGAAATACACACTGTTGCCGCGCGTGCGCGCGGCGTGGTCGAGGGCCGAACCGGGGTGCACATAGTGCGCGACATCGGCGATGGCGACAATCAGGCGGAAGCCCGATCCGTCCGGCTCGGCGAAGACCGCATCGTCGAAGTCGCGCGCGTCTTCGCCGTCGATGGTGACCAGGGGCACGTCGCGCAGGTCAGTGCGGCGGCCGAGCGTCGCGGCGGTTGCGCCTTCCGCCTCCTCCAGCGCGGCGGGAGGAAAGACCTGGGGGATGTCGTGCGTGTGGATCGCGATCAGGCTGACCGACCGCGCGTCGCCCATCGCGCCGAGCCGCTCGATGACGCGCGCCGGCTTCAGGCCGAGCCTGTGGTGCGGCACCGGTTCGGCGAGCACGATCTCGCCGTCTGCCGCACCACCGTCTTCGCCTGGCGGAACTACCCATTCCGCCTTGGCTCGCCGGTCGGTGGGAACGATGCGCCCGCTTCGGTAGACGCCGAGTACCCGGCCCGGTGCATCGGTGAGTCGGCGCAAGGTGCGGCCTTCGTAGCGGCCGGGACCTGCCGACTTCAGGCGGGCGAGGACCCGCTCGCCGGGTGCGAGCGCCAGATTGCCCCGCGGCTCGGCTGCCATGAAGATGACCGGTGGGGGGCCGTCCGCCCCATCCCAGATCGCTGGCCGGGCAATTGCGTCGCCATCAGGGTCGGTGCCGGTGACCACGACAACGGCGGTCTCCGGCAGGCGCGCGCGCGTTGGACCGGCGTTGGACCGGTCGGGCCGGCGAGTCATGCGGGGTAAACGAGGTTCACTCCGCGCATATGCGCGTTCGTCAGTCGCGTCGCCAGCGCCTTTTTCGTCGTATGCACGTGGCCGACCGCCTGGCCATTCGCCAGGTGTTAGAGCGTATTCGTCATGACTGAACACCTTGCGCCTCAGTACACCTCGCCCACGCAGTGGGAGAGAGCCTGCCCCGGGCTTGAACCGGAGTGGGCGCGAAGCACCGGGAGAGTGTGCCTGCGCAGTCAAGTACCGCTGGGTCGCACCCTCTCCCGCGTCGCTGACGCGACTGGACCTCTCCCGCAAGCGGGCGAGGTGTACTTCGCGGCTTCGCATTCCTTTCACGCTGACCGTGCCCTAGCTGGAGAAGCTCGTCATTATTCTCGCCTGCCAGCGCCTTGCGCCGCTTCCGGAAGCAGGGCACATCGCGCCCATGACGATGCCCGGCACCCGGACTGTCGCGCTGGTCTGCGCGCTTGCCGCAGGCTTTGCGCTTGGGCTGGCGCTGGCCTCGGAGTACTGGGGCGGCCTCGTTCCATGCGCGCTCTGCCTGCTGGAACGCTGGCCATACAGGGCGGCGATTGTGCTGGCACTTCTGGCACTCGTGGTTCCACGCGGTTTGGCACGACTGCTCTTGCTGCTGGTGCTGCTGTCGATGCTGGCTGCGGCGGCGCTTGCGGTCGTGCATGTCGGCGTGGAACAGCGCTTCTGGCCGAGCCCATTGCCGGAGTGCGCGGCGCCGCGCTTCAGCGGCGGATCGCTCGCCGAGCGTCTGGCGCAGATGCCGGCGCGGCCCGCCAAGCCGTGCGAGGACGCCACGTACCTGGTCCCGGGCCTGCCGGTGTCGATGGCAGCGATGAACCTGCTGTATGCGTTGGCGTTCGCGATGTTACTTGGTGTGTTCCTGTGGCATGACCGGAGCAGCGTGGCATGACCGGCACGCGGCGACACCTGCCCGGCGATCCGCCGCCCGAGACGGAGGTCGGGAGAATGCTCCGTGTGGACCATGCCGGCGAATACGGCGCGGCACGCATCTATGCGGGCCAGCTTGCCGTGCTGCGCCGGAGCGACCGTGCGCCCGTCCTGCGCGAGATGCAGGCGCAGGAGCAGCAGCATCTCGAGCGGTTCGCCGATTTGATCGTCCGTCGCCGCGTGCGGCCGACGGCGATGCTGCCGCTGTGGCATCTTGCGGGCTTCGCACTCGGCGCGGCAACGGCAGCGTTGGGCGAGCGCGCGGCGATGGCGTGCACCGTCGCCGTGGAGGACGCGATCGAGGCGCACTATGCGGGACAGATTGCGGCGTTGGACGATACCGAACCCGAGCTGCGGGCGACACTGGAGAAGTTCCGCGACGATGAACTGGCGCACCGCGACATCGGACTGCGGCACGGCGCGGAGCAGACGCCTGGCTACCGGCTGCTGTCGGCGGCGATCAGGCGCGGCTGCCGAATGGCGATCCGCATCAGCGAGCGGATATAGTCAGGGCGATGGACCGGCTCTTCGTTCGCGGGATCGAGCTGGAAGTTCTGCGCAAGGGCGCGGGCCATCCCATACTGCTGCTGCATGGTCCGCGGACAATTGATCCGAATGCGCGTTTCGTCGAACTGCTGTCCGCGCACGCCGAGATCATTGCGCCATCGCATCCGGGCTTCGGCCATTCGCCACGACCCGCCGACTTCGACACCGTGTACGACCTTGTGCACCTTTATCTCGACCTTCTCGAGGCGCTGCCATACGAGAAGGTGACACTGCTCGGTTGTTCTTTCGGTGGCTGGCTGGCCGCCGAGATCGCCGCCGCATGCTGCCATCGTCTGGACCGGCTCATCCTTGTCGATGCGTTCGGCATCAAACTCGGCGATCGCGAGAGCCGTGACATCCTCGACCTGTTCAACACCGCGCCCGCGGAAGTGCTGCGCCGCAGTTGGCACGACCCGGTAGAATTTGCGCCGGACTTCAACACCATGTCGGATGACGAACTGGTGGTGCATGCGCGCAATTGGGACGCGCTTTGCCTCTATGGCTGGCAGCCGTTCATGTACAACCCGAACCTGAAGCGCTGGCTGAGCCGCATCGCCGTGCCGACACTGGTTCTCTGGGGTGCGAGCGATGGCGTGGTGTCGCCGGACTACGGGCGAGCCTATTGCGACCGCATTCCCGGCGCACGGTTCGAGCTGATCGCGGAGGCCGGCCACTACCCGGAAATCGAACAGCCCGAGGTTTTCGCCACGCATGTCGCGGCATTCCGCTAATCGGGAGACGCCATTATGACGCGAAAGCGGATCAATTGGTCTGTTCGGCTTTTGGTGTCTTGTCTCACAGGTCTCTATCTGGCCTTGGCGCTGCCGTCGCATGCCGCGGAGCCACCGCTGGTGCTGGAACGGACAATTGCGCTGCACGATGTGCGCGGACGGATCGACCACATGGCAATCGATCTACCCCGCAAGCGCCTGCTGGTCGCCGAGCTTGGCAACGACAGCGTCGACGTGATCGATCTTGCCGCGGGTGTCGTCGCACACCGGATCACTGGGCTGCGCGAGCCGCAGGGTGTCGGCTACGCGGAGCGCGCGGATGTCATCCTGATCGCCAACGCCAAGGACGGATCGGTGCGGCTGTTCAACGCCACGGACTTCTCATCGGCAGGCAGCGTGGCACTCGGCGACGACGCCGACAACGTCCGAATCGATCCACGGAATGGGCTTGCAGTGGTCGGCTATGGCAGTGGCGGACTTGCGGTGATCGATCCAAGTTCGCATGCAAAAATTGCCAACATCCCCTTGCCGGCACATCCGGAAGCATTCCAGATCGATCCGCGGACGGGCCGCACGTACGTCAACATTCCCGATGCCCATCAGATCGCCGTGGTCGACCTGGATGCACGGCGCATTGTCGCAAGCTGGCCGATGCAGGATGCAAGCTCCAACTTCCCCATGGCGCTCGATCCGGCACAGACGCTGCTCGCCAGCGTATTTCGTTCTCCTCCGACTCTTCTGTTGTTGGATGAGAGTACCGGTGCCGTACGGCAACGGCTACCGGTGTGCGGCGATGCCGATGATGTGTTCTTTGATGCGCCGCGTGCGCGCATCTATGTCAGTTGCGGCGCCGGCGAACTGGCGGTGTTCCATCGCGATTCGTCCTGGCAGGCGATGGAGCCGGGGCGCACAGCATCCGGCGCGCGCACGTCGCTGTTCGTGCCGCAGATGGACCGTCTGTACGTAGCCGAGCGCGCCGGATTGCTGGGATCGGATGCGGCGATCCGGGTGTATCGTCCCACGCCCTGAAGCCGATCTGCCCTCACGCCGACATGAAGGCGACCGCGTTCTCCTCGAACACCGCGCAGGTGAGTTTGCCACCGCAACCGGCGCCGGTGTCGAGGCCGATGCGGTTCGGCTTGATGGTCGGTGCGGGGCTCGCGGTATGGCCGTGCACGATGATGGCACCGAAGTCCTGTTCGCTCGCGAGGAAGCTCTGGCGAATGCCGAGCAGATCATCCTCCGCCTGTCGATCGAGCCGGACGTCGGGCCGTATGCCGGCATGGACGAACAGGTAGTCGCCCTCGCGATGCTCGAGGCCGAGGCCCTGCATGAAATCGAAATGGGCGACGGGCACTCTGGCACGCCAATCGCCGCGCGGCACATCCGCGCCGATGCCCCAGCTGGCGAGCGTGGCCTCGCCACCCGTGTGCAGCCAATCCGTTGCGGCCGCACCGTCGCCTGACAGCGCATCCAGTGCCGTGCGCTCGTGATCGCCCATCAGGTTGACAGTCGCAAGTCCGGCGATCGGCGGCCCCTCGGCGAGCAGTGCTAGAACGCCGGCGCTGTCGGGACCGAAATCGATGTAGTCGCCAAGATGCACCAGCACCGCCGAGACGGGCGGTCGCACCATGAGGTCGGTGGCAATCGCCGCATGCAGCAGGCGTAAGTTCCGCGAGACAGCCGTGGATGTCGCCGATCGCGTAGACCCTGCGGCCTCGCGGCACCCTGCCCGGCGCGAGCACGAACGCGAGCGATGCGGCATCCGCGGTGGCGATCCGCGGTGGACGCCATGTCGGCACGGCGGTCGCATCGAGTTCGGCGCGTGTGCGGGACCGCGAGACGCGGCGAACGGGGCGTCGCATGCGGTGCACTATGCCGTGTGGCGTGGCGTGCGGGCAATGGACTGTGCCGCCCTACACGTCCCGGCAAGGGGCTGCTAGGCTTCGTTTCCGGGCGACAAAGGATCGGAGGAAACCGTTGGCGAAGATCACATTCCCCGTCGAGGCGGGCCACATCATGCTGTTCGCGCGCGCCATCGGCGACACCAATCCCGTCTATCAGGACGCCGATGCGGCGAAGCGGACCGAAGTCGGCGGCATCATCGCGCCACCCACCTTCCCGCAGGCGGTCGCGCAGTTCGATCCGGAGTATCCGCTTCGCTGGCGTCCGGGCCAGCCGTGGTTCGGCTCGGGCAAGACGCCGAGCGGGGTAGAGGACCGGCCGTCCGGCGGCGGCGGGCTGCACGCCGAGCAGCACTTCGAATATCACCGTCCGCTGCGTCCGGGCGATGTGCTGACGGTGGAATCCAAGCCAGGCAAAACCTGGGAACGCGAGAGCAAGCGCGCCGGCAAGCTGACGTTCCGCGAGCGCGTCACCGAATATCGCGACCAGAAGGGCGAACTGGTGGTCACCGCGCGCAGCGTCGGCGTGACCACGGAACGTCCTGTGGAACAGAGCTGAGGAGGGATCGCGCCATGGCACTGAAGGCGAGCCAGCTCAAGGTCGGCGACACGCATGTCGAACGCGTGGTGGAGAACCTGACGCGCACCGAGATCGTGATGTATTGCGGCGTGTCCGGCGACTACAACCCGCTGCACGCCGACGAGGTCTATGTCACGCAGAAGGCCGGCTATCCCACTGTTTTCGCACATGGGATGCTGACCATGGGACTGACCGGCAAGATGCTCACCAACTACGTCGGCGACGGCAGGCTGACCAAGTTCGGCGTGCGTTTCACCAATCAGGTCTGGCCGGGCGACAATCTGGATGCCAAGGCGACGGTCGCCGCGATCCGCGAGGAAGGCGGGCAGCATTTTGTCGATTTGACTCTGTCGACCACCAACCAGGACGGCAAGGAGGTCGCCAGCGGAAGCGCGACCGCACGGATCGATTCCTGAACCCGATGGCCGACGAGCATCCGCACCTGTCGCGCGACAGAGTGTTGCAGCGGAACGGCACGATCGATCTGACCTCCGATGAACGCGCTTCGGTCGGTCTCCGGGAAGCCGACAGGCTGGATGCAATTTGCCGCTTCCATGATGTGCCGCTGCATAGCTGGTTCGGCGGGGCGTTGCGCCAGCGCGTGTCGCTCGCGGTTGCGCTGCGGCTCGACGCGGTGGCCTCGGTTCCAGGTGACGTTGCGCCGCGTCGTGCTCGCCAGCGCCGAACCGGACGTCGCCACATTGATTGCGTCGCTTGACGCGGCGGCGACCATGTTGGGGCCGAACGTCGAACTGGCTCTGCAACTCGACGCGCAGTTGCATCCCACGGCGCTGGAGGAACTTCGCGAGGCCGGGCGGCGGCTGAAGCTCGCCTACATCGCCGATCCCTGTGCCGACCTGGCGGAGGCGTGCCGTGCTTTCGCCCGTCGGCGCGCCGCCGCTTGCCGTATCCGCGCATCGTCACGCACCGCGCGATCTGGCGCGCGCGATGATCGACGGCGGCGTTCAGATCGTGCTGGTGGACCCGGTGCGCGTCGGCGGACCGGAAGCCGTGCGGATGTGGGCGACCGCCGCGGACCTCACCGGCGTCGAGCTGGCGCTGCTGGCGCACGATGACAGCACGCATGCTGCCAACTATGCGGCGCACCTCGCAGCCACTCTGCACGCATGCACGCAGCCTTTGGTGATCGGCCCTGCATCGGCCGCGGCGCTGGCGGACGCGGACGGCGGGCTCGTTCTGGGCCAGATCAGCGCGGCGAAGCGCGCGACGGTCACGCGCATCACGCTGCACCGCGTCTCGGTGCCGATGCGCCAGCTCTACGTCAGCGCGATGTACATGCGCCGCACCACCGAGCGGATCGTTGTCGAGCTGGAAACCAGCGACGGCGCGCGCGCGTTCGGCGAAACCAACGGTACCGACGAGGTGCTGCAAAGCTGCACGCGTATGGCGCAGAAACTGATCGGCCAAAGCCCGCTCGACAGGCTGCGGCTGCGCCAGGCGATGGCGGGACCGACGGTGGGTTCACGCAACGGTCTCGCCGACTGGGCGGCACTGGCGGGACTGGACATGGCACTGTTCGACTGGGCCGGGCGGCACCACGATCTGCCGATCTGGCGCATGCTCGGCGGCGCGGGCGGGCGCGACTTCGAGGCGGTGGCGCACATCCCAGCGCTGCTGCTCGACGAACCGGTGGACCGGCGCGAACTGCCTCGGCTATTCGCGGACCCGGCGCGAATCCGCGAACTTGTCGATCATGCGCTGCATCTGCATCGCGACGTCGGCTTCACAGCCTTCAAGGTCAAATGCACCGGCACCAGCCCGGCGTGGGATGTCGCCATCCTGCGCGCGCTGCGTTCCGCACTCGGCGATGCGGTGAAGCTGCGCTGGGACCCGAACGCGTCCTATCCGCCAGCACAGGCCACCGTGCTGTGCCAACAGCTCGAGGAGCTCAACCTCGAATACTACGAGGATGCGACACGCAGCATCGCCGGCATGGCGCAGCTTCGCGCGCGCATGAAGACGCCGCTTGCCACCAACATGTGCGTGGTCAACTTCGACCATCTCGCCACCGCGCTGCGCCAGCCCTGCGTGGACGTGGTGCTCGCCGATCTGGTGATGTGGGGCGGGCCACAGAGCATGGTGGAACTGGGCGACGTGACACCGCTGTTCGGTTTGGATCTGACCATCCACAGCGCGTTCGAGCTCGGCATCGGCATGGCGGCCAATCTGCAGATCGCCGCGGCGCTCGATCCGGTGCGTCGCGCCATCGACTTCGGGCTGGAGAACATGGTGCACGAACTGATCGTGCCGCATATCCCGGTGCATGGCGGCCGCGTCGCCGTCCCGGACGGTCCCGGCCTTGGAGTCGAACCGGACTGGGACGATATTGCGCGCTGCAAGATGGACAGCACGACGATCACCGCATAGCGGGAGAGCCACATGCCCGACACGATCTATCAGCCGTATGACGACAGCAGCCAGACGCCACATCGTGTGCAGGGCTACGCGCGGACATTCAGCCGAACGCCCGACGCGCCATTTGTCGAACGGCCCGTGACGCTGACCGAGCGCACCGGTCCGATTGGCGTCGAGCAGAGACTTGCCGTGGGTGCGGCGGATTTCACGCGCACCAGTCCGGACGGTCCGCGCGCGCAGGGTCCGCTGATGCTGCTGCATGGTCGCGTGGTGGACGAGGACGGCAATCCGGTTGCCGGCGCCATGGTGGAGGTCTGGCATGCCAACGCGTCGGGCAAGTACATCCACGAAGACGACGGGTTCAACGCGCCATTCGATCCCAACTTTACCGGCGGTGGCCGCGTCGTCACCGATGCGGATGGAGGCTTCACCATCACCACGGTGAAGCCTGGGCCGTATCGCGCCGGACCCGCGTCGTGGCGCGCGCCGCACATCCATTTCTCCATCATCGGCGCAAGCTGGATGGACCGGATGGTGACGCAGATGCACTTCCCCGGTGAGCCGCTCAACGACTTCGACACGCTGTTGAACGCCGCGCCCGACGGGACACCACGCGATTCGATGATTGCGCGCGCTCTGCCGCCGAGTGTGGAAGCGGGGGATGCATCGGCGTTCGAGCATCTGTTCGTGCTGCGCGGACACGCCGGGGGAAACGCCGTTGCCTGACCCCAGCGTCTGGCAGACGATCGGCCCATTCTTCCCGACGCGACTGGCGGAAGCCTCCTGCACCGACCTGACCGAATTGCGTGGCAGGTCGGCTCGCGGCACGCGCATCACCTTGTCGGGCCAGATCATGGAGCGCGACGGCCAGCCGGTGAAGAATGGCATCGTGGAAATCTGGCAGCCGGACGCCGAGGGCTTGTTCGCGCATCCCGCCGATCCGCGTTCCGCATCGGCCGACCCGAATTTCCTCGGCTGGGGGCGCTGCGCCACCGATGGCAACGGCTGGTACCGCTTCCGCACGATCATGCCGGGACGCCGTGCCGACAACGAAGGTGGCGCGCGACTGCCGCACATCAACATGATGCTGCTGGCCTCCGGCATCATGCGCCGGCTGACCACGACGGTGTTCTTCGGCGACGATCCGGACACTGCGGAGGACCCGGTGCTGACCGCGGTGCAGCACGCGTCGCGCGGCCGCCTGTTCGCGCGGCGCGCACCGGAACTGGATCGCGTGACGGACGAAGCCTGGTGCTTCGACGTTGTCATCCAGGGTGCCGAGGAGACGCCGTTCTTCCTCGACTGACATCGGCTGAACAAGGCGAGAGAAAATGCCGAACGAAAAGACGCGTCTGCTGCTGGTGCAGGCATTCACCCTGCCGGAGACGTCGCGCCATTATCTGCGCCCCGCCGGCGGGTCGAAGGATGCGCAACTGATGAACTACCCGGATGTGGCGCACCTGCTGGCGGACGTGGACTGGGAGCTGCATCCCGGTCCGATCGCGCCGCATGGCGGCTGGTACGTCGAGACGCGCGAGGAGTTCGCCATCGTCGGTGCGGCACGGCTGCCGATCGTGCGCGAGGCGTGCGAGAGTGGGCGCTACGATGCGATCGTGCTGCTCGGCGGCGGCGATCCCGGGGTTACGGAGGCGCGCGAGATCGGACAGCGCCACAACATTCCCGTCACCGGCTGCGCGCAGTCCCAGATGCATATCGCGACGATGCTGGGGAACAGGTTCAGCGTCATCGACATCTCCGAAGCACACAACATGCACTATTACAATCTGGTGGTGCAGTATCGCTTCGCTGCCGAATGTGCTTCGATCCGCGACATCGACTGCCCGCTGCCGCGCCCGTCAAATCCGGATGCACGGCCGATCCAGCAGGAGAAGGCGCTGGCGGAGCGCGGCGAACGTTCGGAGATGCTGGAGCGGTCTGTTACCGAATCCGTGGCGGCCATCGAGGAAGACGGCGCCGAGGTCATCATCCTCGGATGTTCGGCGGCATTCTGGATGCGTCCGCATCTGCAGAAGCGGCTGCGCGATATGGGCTGGGATGTGCCGGTGCTGGAGGGCTACGGCTGCGCCATCGAGATGGCAAAGCTGCTGGTCAATCTGCGGCTGTCGGTGAGTGGGCTTGCCTATCCGAGCGATCATCCGCGCAAATGGCGGCGGCGGAAGACGTTCTGAGCCGGCACCCTCTCCCGGCGCGTCGCGCCGACCTCTCCCGCAAGCGGGCGAGGTGTACCCACCGGCGGCCGTTAGACCCAGCGCAGACTGGGCTGGCTGCCGAGCAGATGCTGGCCGATCGTCTCGAAATGCGACCTGCGGCCCTGCACCTGCTGCGTGACCGTGTTCACGTCGCGGAAGCGCCGCTCGAACGGGTTGGCATCGAAGATCGCGGTGGAACCCGCCTCGTGATACGCGACATCCACCACCTCCTTCGCCTGATGGATCGCATGGGTCGAGGCCTGGCGGATCCTCATGCGATGCTCCGTCGGCACTTCGCCCGCGAGCTTCGTTGCCTCCTGCGCGTCGCACAGCACGGCGATCAGCCAGGTGCGCGCGGCGTTCAGCTTCGCGTCCGCGATGCCGATGGCGGACTGGATCACCGCACTGTCGCGCAATGATGTCTGGGTGAGCGCCGGCGTCTTCCCGCTTGCGAGTCCGATGAATGCATCCAGCGTCGCGCGCCCGATGCCGAGTGCGACCGCTGCGAAGCCCGACGCGTAGATCTGCATCGCGGCGAAGCGATAGATCAGGCCAGGCTCCCGGCGTTCCTCCGGTCGGTCGCGCGTGATCGTGTGCGCGTCGTCAACGAACAGGTCCTGCACCGAATACGTGTCGCTCCCGGTGCCGCGCAGGCCGACCACCTGCCAGACATCCTTGATGGTGGCGAGCTCGCGGCGGAACAGCATGGTGCGTTCCCACGGCCTGCCGTCCGGATGGCGCTGCGGCGTGCCATCGGCGTCGAAGCACGGGCAATGCGCGCCGAGCCAGGTGGCGTGGCGACTGCCGCTGGCGAATGCCCAGGTGCCGGTGATGCGCCAGCCGCCGTCGGCGCGGATTGCCTTCGCGCCGGGACCCATGCCCCAGGCCAGCACGTCGCGTTCGCCGCCGAACACCTCGCGTGCGATGCGCGGTTCCAGATAGCCGGCCGACATCGAGCAGCCGGAACCCTGGTTCATGCACCAGGCAACCGAGGCATCGCCGCTGGCAATCGCCTCCACGCACTGGATGTAGGTCGCGGGATCCAGTTCGGCGCCGCCGACCGAGCGCGGCACGAGCAGTCGGAACATGCCGGCCGCGTGCATCGCGTCCAGCACGTCGGGCGGCAGTTCGCGCGCTGCGTCGATGCGCGGTGCGGCTGCGGTCAGCAACGGCGCGAGCTTGCGGGCCCGGGCGATATAGTCGGTCGCAACGTCCGGCCGCCCGGCCTCATGCACATCCATTGGATCGTTCCTCGGGTCGTTCTTCGCCGACGCTATACCCTTGCCGGCTTGGCGCGCAAAACGTGGCGGCTGGCTGGATGGTAAGCAATCAAGCGGACACAGAGTTTCACAGAGTTCGCACAGAGCTACACGGAGCAGGCGTCAGTGCTGCTGTGTGCCGGCCATGTGTGCCGCCCGTCACGAGTTCATGCGCGAAGCGCAATAAGACTTTCTCTGTGAAAGTCTGTGTGCACTCTGTGAAACTCTGTGTCCACTTGATTGCTCGCTTCGCAGCCGGCACAGCTGGAACTTCGGCGCGTCCGCACAGTATAAGCGCCAGCATGGACAAGCATGCCGCACTGATGGCCGAGATCGAGGCGGAGATGCGGGACACCGCGCGCTGGACCGGGCGCGCGCGGCTTTCGCCCCGCGTGGCGGCCGCGCTTGCCAAGGTGCGGCGCGAGGCATTCGTGCCGCCGCGTTCGGCGGACGCTGCCTATGCCAACAGGCCGCTGCCGATCGGTCACGGCCAGACAATCTCGCAGCCTTTCGTCGTCGCGCTGATGACGGAGCTGCTGGATTTGGAACCGGACGACAGCGTGCTGGAGGTCGGCACCGGCTCGGGCTATCAGGCGGCGGTGCTTGCCGAGCTGGCCGGCAAGGTGTTCTCGATCGAGGTGATCCCGGAACTGGCCAGCAGCGCGGCCGCCGCCTTGGCGAGCGAGGGCTGTTCCAACGTCGTGCTGCGCACCGGAGATGGCGGGCTCGGCTGGCCGGAGCACGCGCCGTTCGATGCGATCATCGTGACGGCCGCGGCGCCGGATATTCCGCCGGCGCTGATCGAGCAGCTTCGCCCGGGCGGCCGGATGGTGATCCCGGTGGGTCCGCGGCACGGCGATCAGGAGCTGATGCTGCTGACCAAGGACGCAGCCGGCGAGGTGACACGGCGCAACATTCTGCCGGTCGCGTTCGTGCCGCTGACCGGCGGTTGACTTACCGACAGGACGCACAGAATACTGACCAGTAGTGGACGTGCCTGGTACTGGAAACGCGGAGACAGCGTATGAAGCTGATGTGGTTCCACCTGATGCCCTACACGGAACTGCCGGACGATTTCCGCGACAAGAATCCGTCGGTCTGGGTGGACATCCATTCCTCGCTGTTCGATCCGAAGCGCGCCCACCTGATGTACAACGACTTCATGGATGAGCTGGAATACGCGGCGCAATGCGGCTTCGACGCGGTCTGCGTGAACGAGCATCATTCCAACGGCTACGGGCTCATGCCGTCGCCCAATCTGATCGCGTCATCGCTGGCGCGCCGCACGACCGATACGGCGATCTGCGTGATGGGCAACTCGCTGGCGCTGTACAATCCGCCGACGCGCGTCGCCGAAGAATTCGCGATGATCGACTGCATCTCGGGCGGTCGGCTGATCGCGGGCTTCCCGGTCGGTTCGCCGATGGACACCTGCTACGCCTATGGCCAGAACCCGTCGATGCTGCGCGACCGCTACCACGAGGCGCACGATCTGGTCGTGAAGGCGTGGACGGAAAGCGACACCTTCGCGTTCAACGGTCGCTTCAACCAGCAGCGCTACGTGAACATCTGGCCGCGCCCCATCCAGCGTCCGCATCCGCCGATCTGGGTGCCGGGCGGCGGCTCGGTGGAAACCTGGCAGTGGTGCGCCGAGATGGACTACGTGTACTGCTATCTGAGCTACTACGGCTACAAGGTCGGCCACGCCACGATGGACGGGTTCTGGAACGAGATGTCGCGGCTGGGCAAGGACCGCAATCCGTACCGCGCCGGGTTCCTGCAGTTCGTCGGCGTCGGCGAGAGCCGCCAGCACGCGATGGATCTGTATGGCGAATCGGCAGAATATTTCTACGGCAAGTGCCTGCACATCGATCCGCGCTTCGCTGCGCCGCCTGGCTACACCACCGAGGCCACGCAGCGGATGGGGCTCGAAAGCCAGGTCTCCAAGGCCGCATCGTACACTGACAAATTCAACAAGCTGGCGCGCGAGATGGACGCGATCGTGGACAACGGCTACGTCATCATCGGATCGCCGGACGAAGTGGTCGAGCAGTTGCGCGAGGTCGCGACCAACCTCAATGTCGGTCACCTGATGCTGCTTCTGCAATTCGGCAACATGAGCAAGGACCTCACACGCTACAACACGAAACTGTTCGCCGATCAGGTGATGCCGAAGCTGAAAGGACATTTCCCCGGTTGGGAGGATCGCTGGTGGCCGCAGCCGATGGCAGCGGCGCAGCGCGCTGAAGTCCCGGCCTTCATGCCGAAACTCGCAGCCGAATAACTGGAGCATGCCGTGAGCGAACCCGAGACGTTGACCGTCGATGTCAACGGCTTTGCCACCCGCGTCTGGCGCAAGGGCAGCGGCCCGAAGCTGGGCTTTCTCGCCGGCTTCGGCGGGCTGCCGCGCTGGGTGCCGTTCCTCGACGAACTGGCGAAGAGCCGCACGGTGATCGTGCCGTCGCTGCCGGGGTTTCCGGGCGGCGATCGCGGACATTCGGTGCTCGACACGCATCTGGACTGGCTGCTTGCGGTGCGCGATCTGCTGGCGAAGGCGGAACTCGATGGCGCCGACATGGCCGGCAGTTCGGTCGGTGCATCGCTGGTCGCGGAGATGGCGGCGCTGTGGCCCGCGAGCGTGCGGCGGCTGGCGTTGATCGCGCCGTTTGGTCTGTTTGACGAAGCCGACCCGCCGACCGATCCGTGGGCGCAGCGTGGCGATGCGGTGCCGGGCCTGATGTGTGCCGATCCGGAAATCTGGAAGGCGCTGAAGGCGGTGCCCGAGGGCGCCAACTCGATCGAATGGCCGATCGAGCAGACGCGCGCCAACGAGGCCGCGGCGCGCATCTTCTGGCCGCTCGGCAACACCAAGCTGGAGAAGCGGCTGAAGCTGATCCAGGCGCCGACGTTGCTGATCTGGGGCGAGAAGGACGGGATCATGCCGCGCAGCTATGCCGAGCGTTTCGCCAAGGGCATCTCCGGGAAGTCGGACACGAAGGTGATCGCCGGCGCCGGCCATCTTGCGGAACTCGACAAGCCCGGCGAGGTTGCCGCTGCCATCATCGACTGGACCAACTGAGGAGCCCGCGCATGCCGCTCGATCCAGACGCCGAAACCCTGCTTGGCATGATGCGCGCGGCGGGGCGTCCGCCGATGGAGACGCTCACGCCGGACGAGGCGCGGGAGGCTTTCAAGGCTGGCCGGGCGGTGACGCAGCCCGATCCGCAGGATGTCGCCGAGGTGCGCGATCTGTCGTGTCCCGGTCCGCACGGGGCGATTCCGCTGCGCGCCTATCGCCCGATCGGCACGAAGGCGGACGAAGTGCTGCCGGCGCTGGTGTACTATCATGGCGGCGGCTGGCTGCTCGGCGATCTCGATTCGCACGACGTGGCCTGCCGCCACTACGCCAACGCCGCGCGCTGCCGCGTGGTGTCGGTCGATTACCGCATGGCGCCGGAATACAAGTTCCCCGCCGCGGTGGATGACTGTGCCGCGGCGACCGGCTGGGTGATCGCGCAGTCGGATGCGCTCGGGATCGATCGCAGGCGCGTGGCGGTGGGCGGCGATTCGGCCGGCGGCAATCTTGCGGCCGTGATGGCGCTGATGGCGCGCGACGGCGACCTGCCGCCGCTGGCGTTCCAGTTGCTGGTGTATCCCGCGACCGACATGGGGATGACGCACGAATCCTATCAGCGCGTCACCGAGGGCGTGCCGCTGACGGCGAAGACCATGGACTGGTTCATCGATCACTACCTGCATGGTCCGAACGACCGCAGGGACTGGCGTGCCTCACCGTTGCGCGCGGCCGATCTGTCCGGCACGGCGCCCGCTTTGGTGCTGACCGCGAGCTACGATCCGCTGTGCGACGAGGGGGTCGCCTATGCCGAACGGCTGGAGCGGGAGGGGGTGCGGGTGATGCATCTGCACTTCTCCGACCAGCTTCACGGCTTCGTCGGTCAGGGCAGGATCATCCGCGCCGGCGGCATGGCGCTGGACATGATGTCGGCCGCGCTGAAGCGGGCGCTGTGGCCGGCGTAGTTTCGCGGGAATGACGGGGACGGGCTACACCGACGCTGGAACCTTCGCCGCGACCCTGCTGCGCGCGCCCACCATCTGCAACGCGAGATCGGCCATGCGCTCGCACATGTCATCCAGCGCGAGCCGACCTTCCGGCCGATGCCAGGTATAGGCCCACGAGATCATGCCGCCGATCGCCAGCGCGGCAAGGCTCACGTCCTTGATGTCGAACTCGCCGGCCGCAACGCCCTCGGCCAGCAGCTTTGACAGCACGCGGTCGAACTTCTTGCGCAGCGTGTTGATCTCCGCCAGCGCGTCGGGCGACAGGTTCTTTTCCTCGCGGAAATAGATCGCGATGTTGGCCTGGCGCGACAGCACCACCTGCGTGAAATCCACGATGGCGCGATACAGCCGCTCGGTCGGCGATCCTGCTCCCTTCGACGCGTTCGTGACCGCATCGAGCGACAATTCGATGGTCGGCGTGCAGATCGCCGCAAGCAGATCGGTCTTGCTGCGGAAATGCGTGTAGATGAACGGCTTGGTGACGCCGAGTTCCGCGGCAATGTCGTCGAGCGTCGTGCCGGTGAAGCCGCGTTCGTAGAACAGCTTGACCGCCTCTTCCAGAATACGCTCGCGCTTGTAGGCCAGTATCTCCTCGCGCATCGCCCATTGATCCATTGTCCAGCCGAGTATGCTAGCCTTGTTGCGCGACAATGGAAAGAATCTTACCCGAGGAGGAAGCGATGGCGGGACTGCTGGAAGGAAAGTCGGCACTGATCACCGGCGGTGGTGGCGGCATCGGCCGGGCGACCTCGCTGGCGTTCGCCCGCGAGGGTGCGCGCGTGGCGGTGGCCGATGCGGTCGAGAAGACGGCGCAGGAGACCGTGGCGCTGATCAATGCAGCCGGCGGCCAGGCGATGTCGCTGACCGGCGACGTCACCAGCGCGAGTGCTGTGGAGGCGATGGTGAAGTCGGTCGTCGCCGCCTATGGCAGGCTGGACTGCGCATTCAACAATGCGGGCATCGCGGGGTTCCAGGTGGACGCCGGCGGGAAGAAGACCGCGGACTGGTCGGAGGCTTCGTTCGACCGGATGATCGCGGTCAACCTGAAGGGCGTCTGGCTCTGCATGAAGCACGAGCTTCCGCAGATGGTCGCGCAGGGTGGCGGCGCCATCGTCAACACCGCCTCGATCGCCGGGCTGATCGGACTGCCGACGTCGTCGGCGTACGTCGCGGCGAAGCATGGCGTGGTGGGGCTGACCAAGACCGCGGCGCTGGAATATGCCGGCGACAAGATCCGGGTGAATGCGGTGTGTCCGGGCTACATCGAGACGAAGATGACCGAGGACACCATGCGTCGTCGCGGCGCCGAACTGATGGAGAAGGTGCCGTTCCATCGCATGGGCAAGCCGGAGGAAATCGCCGAGATGGTGCTGTGGCTGTGCTGCGACCGCGCGTCGTATGTCAGCGGCGCGGCCTACAACGTGGACGGCGGCTACATGGCGACTTAGTACACCTCTCCCGCGAAGCGGGGGAGGTCGACGCGAAGCGTCGGGAGGGGTTGCCGTCAGGCGTTGGTGATGCCGCCGTCCACCGTGATGGTCTGCCCATTGACGTAGGACGAATCCCGCGAACACAGGAACCGGATGACCGACGCGACCTCGGCAGGGTGGCCGTAGCGCTTCACCGGGATCTCGTTGCGGTAGGCCTCGCCGCGTTCGGCGATGGTTTCCGCCGCCATGCGCGTGTCGATCAGGCCAGGTGCCACGGCATTCACCAGCACGTCGGGCGCCAGCCTGCGCGCCAGCGAGCGGGTCAGCCCGACGAGGCCCGCCTTGGCAGCGGCGTACGGCGGATAGCCGGCGGCGCCGCGGCGATAGGCGACCGAACTGGTGAACACGATGCGCGCCGGGCCGTCGCGCTTGTCGAAGCGCGTGGCGAAGGCCACCGCAAGGTCATAGGCGTTGGTCAGGTTCGCGGCGATCGCCCGGTTCCAAACGCCGTGGTCGTTCGGATCGAAGCTGTCGCGCTCGAACAATCCGGCCAGGTGGATCAGCGCCGCGACCGGGCCGCCGGCGGAGTCGAGCGCCGCGGCGCACGCCTCCGGTGTGTCGATCGCCGACTGCCATGTTGCGATACGCGCGGTGCCGAGCGTCTCCCGCGCCTGAGCGAGCCGGTCTGCGTCGATATCCACCAGGACCACATGCGCGCCATGGGCGAGCATCGTGCGCGCCGTCTCCACGCCGATGCCACCCGCACCACCGGTGATGACGATGCGCTTGCCTGCAAATTCCGACATGTCACGCCACCAGGCTTGGATAATCCAGCGTCGCCATAACCTGCACGCGGCGCATGTAGCGCGGTTCGTCCGCTGTGTAATCGCCGATGGCATTATGCACGGTGCCGATGTTGTCCCACATCAGCACGTCGCCCACCGTCCAGTGATGCGCGTGCAGATACTCGGCGCGCTCCTGGTGGCGGAACAGGAAGTCGAGGATCTCGCCGCTCTCCTGCGCGTCCATGCCGTCGATGAACATCGTGTAGCCCGGGTTGGCGTACAGCACGAGACGGCCGGTGATCGGATGGCGGCGGAAGATCGGCTGGGACACCGGCGGTTTCGTCGCCCTCTGCTGCGGGGTGAGCGGTTTGCGCGTGGAACCGGCGCGCGCCAGCATCATGTCCCAGAACTTGGCGAAGTCGTGCGTCGCGGTGCGGCCTTCCAGCCGGTGCTTCAGCGCGTCGGGAAGGTCCTCGTAGGCGGCATGCATGTTGCGGAACTGCGTTTCGCCGAGCGGCTTGCCGTTGCGCTGCGGCACGTGCTGCGCGTGCAGGATGTTGGCGAGCGCGATGTCGTGGCTGTACGACATGTCGGTGTGCCAGCCCTGACCGGCGTCGTTGGCGCCGATCTGCTTTCCCCCGCGCTTCATGTTGGACAGGATCATCATCTCCGGGTGGTTCGGCTCGTGATAGGCGTTGGCGACGTTGATTTCCAATTCGCCGAAGCGGCGGCCGAAGGTGGAGAGCTGATCCGTGGTCAGCGTCTGTGCGGGAAAGCACAGCACGCCGTGTTCGCCGAGCGCGCGCAGGATGCTGCGGAAATCACCATCCGACAGAGGTTGTGCGAGGTCGATGCCGGTGATGCGAGCGCCTAGCGCCTGGCCGCTTGGTGTTATTTGCATTTGCTGTCTCCTGAACAATCCGTTCGCACATCGTCATGGCCGGGCTTGTCCCGGCCATCTGCACCCGCGCCGGTATCGCGACGGATGGCCGGGACAAGCCCGGCCATGACGTGAGAAGCGAGCGCCGACAGAAGGTCATTTTGTTCGGGCGCTCGGGATCACACCCGCCGAACGACGTACGACTTCTCCAACGCCTCGAGTATCGCATCGGCATGCAACGGATCGCGCGCCTCCACCATAACTTCCAGCTCCGCTGCCTGTACGGATGATGCGGCGAACAGGCGCTGGTGCGACACCTCGATGATATTGCCGCCGGTGTTGCCGATCTTGCCTGCAATATCCGCCAGCACACCAGGACGATCGGGAATCTGCAAATGCAGGCGCAGCAGCCTGCCGTCGCGCAGCAGGTTGCGCAGCAGCACGTTCGACAGGATGCGCGCGTCGATGTTGCCACCGGTGATTGCGATGCCGACACGCCTGCCGCGAAAATACTCGGTGTAGGCCAAAAGCGCGGCAACGCCCGCGGCGCCCGCACCCTCGGCCACCACCTTGGCGCCCTCCACCAGCAGGCCGACGGCTTGCTCGATCGTGTGTTCCGGCACCACCAGGACTTCAACGCCCAACGCGCGGATGATGGCGAGCGGCTTCTCGCCCACATCGCGCACGGCGATGCCCTCGGCGATCGTCGCGCCGCCGACCGAGACGGTCTCCCCTGCCAACCGCTGCGCCATCGCCGAATATGCGGCAACCTCCACGCCGTACACCGCGATGCCCGGCTTCATCGCCTTCGCGGCAACAGTGCAGCCGGCAAGCAGTCCGCCGCCGCCGACCGGGATCACCAGCGCGTCGAGATCCGGCGCGTCCTGCAGCAATTCAAGCGCCAGGGTGCCCTGCCCGGCCATTACGCCGACATCGTCGTAGGGGTGCACGAACACCAGATGACGCTCCGCCGCAAGCGCCCTGGCATGGGCCGCGGCCTCGGCCAACGTCTCGCCATGCAGCACGACATGCGCGCCCCACGCAGCGGTGCGCGTCACCTTCGTCGCCGGTGTGAATTTCGGCATTACGATGGTGGCGACGACATTGCTCAGACTGGCATGCCGCGCCACGGCCTGGGCGTGATTGCCGGCCGACATCGCGATCACACCGCGCTCGCGCTCGGCATCGGTCAACAGCGCCAGCCGATTGGCCGCGCCGCGTTCCTTGAAGGCGCCGGTGACCTGCAGGTTGTCGAGTTTCAGCACCACGTCCGCGCCGGTGGCGCGCGAAACCGCGTCACTCGGCAGCGCAGGCGTACGCAGCACACGGCCGGCGATGCGGTCGGCCGCCGCCGCCACATCCGCAATGCTCAGCACGTCATATGAACTTGATGCCGAGGATTTCGTAGGAGCGGTCCCCGCCGGGAGCCGGCACCGCGATAGTGTCGCCAACCTTCTTGCCGATCAGCGCCTTGGCCAGCGGCGATGAGATCGAAAGCCGGCCGCCCTTGATGTCGGCCTCATGCACGCCAACGATCTGATAGGTGGCTTCCTTCTCCGTCTCCTCGTCCACCAACCAGACATGGGCCCCGAACATCACATGCTCGCCGGACAGCGTGGACGGATCGATGACCTCGACCGAGGCGACGATTTCCTCCAGTTCGGCGATGCGGCCCTCGATGAAGGACTGGCGTTCTCGGGCGGCATGGTATTCGGCGTTCTCCGAGAGATCGCCGTGCGTGCGCGCTTCCGCGATCTGGCGGATGATCGCCGGACGTTCAGTCGCCTTGAGGTGGCGGAGCTCGTCTGCCAGCCGTTTCAGGCCTGGGGCGGTCATCGGGAACTTCTGCACGACACTCCGTCCTTCGATGGTCCGGTGCAATGAAAGTCAGTCTTCCAGCCAAGCACAAGCGCCGCGACGGACCCACGTCCGGCCGCGACGGATGCTTCAGAACGATCCGCGAAAGTAGGACTGGAGGGGCGCGACTTCAAGCGTCCCCGTCTTCAGGGCGGCGATGGCGTGGACCGCGGCCCGGGCGCCCGCCATCGTCGTGTAGTGAGGAACGCCGTGGGTGAGCGCGCTGCGGCGGATGGCAAAGCTGTCGGCGATCGACTGCGGCGTAGACGCAGTATTGATCACCAGCTGTACCTCGCCCGACAAAATCGCGTCCACGCAGTGCGGGCGCCCTTCCAGGACCTTGTTGATGACGGAGACCCGAAGGCCGGCATCACGGATGCGCGCGGCGGTGCCTCGGGTGGCCAGTATGGCGAAGCCCATTTCAGCCAGCCGCCGCGCAATCGCCGGCAGACCTCGCTTGTCGGCGTCCTTCACCGAGAGAAACACCGTGCCCGCGTCGGGCAGGATCACGCCGGCGCCGAGTTGCGACTTGGCGAAGGCGCGCTCGAAGCTGGAGTCGAGCCCCATCGCCTCGCCGGTGGATTTCATTTCGGGGCCGAGAATGGTGTCCACATTGGGGAAGCGGGCGAACGGGAACACCGCCTCCTTCACTGCGACATGCGGGGCGACGCTCAGATCATCGAGATGGAAATCCGCAAGCCGGGCGCCGGCCATGACACGCGCGCCGATCTTGGCGATGGCCACGCCGGTGGCCTTGGCGACGAACGGCACGGTGCGCGACGCGCGCGGGTTGACCTCCAGGACGTATATCACATCGTCCTTGATCGCGTATTGCACGTTCATCAGCCCGACGACGCCGAGCGCCTTTGCCATGGCCTCGGTCTCCGCCTTCAGTTCGGTGACGGTGGCTGGGGAAAGCGTGTAGGGCGGCAACGAGCATGCGCTGTCGCCGGAATGGATGCCGGCTTCCTCGATATGCTCCATGACGCCGGCGACATAGACAGTCTCGCTGTCGGCGATGCAGTCCACATCGACCTCGATCGCGTCGTTCAGGTAGCGGTCGATCAGCACCGGCCCGCGGGACAGGTCGCCGCCGGAGACGCGCACCGCCTCGAGCATGTAGCGATGCAGCCTGGCGCGGTCATAGACGATCTCCATCGCGCGACCGCCGAGCACGTAGCTTGGGCGGATCACCACGGGATAGCCGATGCGGTCGGCGATGGTTTCGGCTTCCGCGACCGAGCGGGCAATGCCGTTCTCCGGCTGGCGCAGGCCGAGGCGTTGCAGCAGCAGTTGAAAACGTTCGCGGTCCTCGGCGATGTCGATCGCATCGGCGCTGGTGCCGAGGATGGGGATTTTTTCGCGTTCCAGCGCCTGTGAAAGTTTCAGCGGCGTCTGTCCGCCGTATTGCACGATGCAGCCGAGCAGCGTGCCGCGGCTTTCCTCGCGGCGGATCAACGCGATGACGTCCTCGTCCGTTAGCGGTTCGAAGTAGAGCCGGTCAGAGGTGTCGTAGTCGGTGCTGACGGTTTCCGGATTGCAGTTGACCATGATGGTCTCGAAGCCGGCGTCCCTCAGTGCGTAGGCAGCGTGGACGCAGCAATAGTCGAACTCGATGCCCTGGCCGATGCGGTTCGGTCCGCCGCCGAGGATGATGATTTTCTGCCGCTCGGTGGGGTCGGCTTCGCAGACCGGCGTGCCGTAGCCGCCTTCATAGGTCGAATACATGTAGGGCGTCGCGCTGGCGAATTCGGCGGCGCAGGTGTCGATACGTTTGTAAACCGGCAGTACGCCGAGGCGGACGCGCAGCGCGGCGACCTCGGTCTTCGCTGTGCGCGGTCAGTTCGGCCAGACGCTTGTCGGAGAAGCCAAGTGCCTTGATGCGGCGTAGCGCACCGGGTTCGTGCGGCAGGCCGCTGGCGGCGATGTTGCGTTCGGCGTCCACGATGCGTTCGAGTTCGCGCAGGAACCATGGGTCGAACTTGCAGGCGTCGTGGATGTCTTCGACGGAGAGGCCGGCGCGCAATGCCTGCGCCGCCACCAGCAGTCGGTCGGGCCGAGGCGAGGACAGCGCGGCGCGGAAGGCGTCGGGGCCGCCATCGCCGGGTGGCTCGATCTCGTCGAGTCCGGCCAAGCCGGTCTCCATGCTGCGCAGTCCCTTCTGCAACGCCTCGGCGAAGCAGCGGCCGATCGCCATCGCCTCGCCGACCGATTTCATCGATGTGGTCAGCAGCGCGGGCGTGCCGGGGAATTTTTCAAACGTGAAGCGCGGGATTTTCACCACGACGTAGTCGATGGTGGGTTCGAAGCTTGCCGGCGTGACGCGGGTGATGTCGTTGGCGAGTTCGTCGAGCGTGTAGCCGACGGCGAGCTTTGCCGCGATCTTGGCGATCGGGAAGCCGGTGGCCTTCGACGCGAGCGCGGACGACCGCGAGACGCGCGGGTTCATCTCGATGATGAGCATCCGGCCATCGGCGGGGTTCACCGCGAACTGCACGTTGGAGCCGCCGGTATCGACACCGATCGCGCGCAGGCAGGCGATCGATGCGTCGCGCATCCTTTGGTACTCTTTGTCTGTCAGCGTCAGCGCGGGAGCGACGGTGACGCTGTCGCCGGTGTGGATGCCCATCGGATCGACGTTCTCGATGGAGCAGACGATGATGCAGTTGTCCGCGCGGTCGCGGACGACCTCCATCTCGAATTCCTTCCAGCCCAGCACGGATTCTTCGATCAGCACTTCCGTGGTGGGCGAGGCTTCCAGGCCGCCGGCGACGATCTGTTCGAACTCCTCGCGGTTGTAGGCGATGCCGCCGCCGGTGCCGCCGAGGGTGAAGCTGGGTCGGATGACGGCGGGAAGGCCGACACTTGCCAACACCGCACGCGCTTCGTCCATCGAGTGCGCGATGGCGCTTTTCGGTGACTCGATTCCGATGGCCGCCATGGCATCGCGGAATTTCAGGCGGTCTTCGGCGCGGTCGATGACGTCGGCACGGGCGCCGATCAGTTCGACGTTATGGCGCGCAAGTGCGCCCGATCGCGCAAGCTGCATCGCGGTGTTTAGCGCGGTCTGTCCGCCCATAGTCGGCAGCAGCGCATCGGGCCTCTCGCGCTCGATGATGCGTTCGACGATCGCGGCGGTGATGGGTTCGATGTAGGTGGCATCGGCCAGGCCGGGGTCGGTCATGATGGTGGCGGGGTTGGAATTCACCAGCACGACGCGGAAGCCCTCGGCCTTCAGCACCTTGCACGCCTGTGCGCCGGAGTAGTCGAACTCGCACGCCTGGCCGATGACGATGGGGCCGGCGCCGATGATCAGGATGGAGGAGATGTCGGTGCGTTTGGGCATGCTTAGAAGCGCGAGCTTTGCTCGGACGTCGTCGAAGGCGCCCTTTTCTCGATCCACTTCCAACTGGATTCCGGCAACCAACCTTGGGATTCGGCTAAATTCGCCTCAGTCACCAAAAACCGCGCTTCTGGTGCCAGTTCGTGGAGCCTTTCGCCAATCGCCTCGGCGGTCAGCTTGCTCTCGACCAGGAAGACCATCGGAATATAGTTCCACCACGCGCTGAAATCACTGCTGCTCGTTACGTAGTGCCGCAGCATTTCCAGCTCCGCGAAGCCGCCGTCGAGCACAAGCACATAGGTCCGTTCATTCATGCCGGTCTCCCATTCTCGTGCCGGGACGGCCTCTGGCCCGCTCCAGCGGCAGCCGTCTCAGAAGCTCGGTACGCGTCGCCTGATCCATATCGCTATCCGCTACAACGTCGATTACCCGCATGATCTGCTCATGCCGTTCTGATCGTAGCAGTTCAGGCCGGAATAAGATGGCATAGGCGATGATTGCCATGGTCACCAGAAATGCTGCGCAGGATAATAGAAGTGCGACCGTCTGCACGCACCGCCGCGAACATCGCGGCAATGAGACATGCAAAGCAAAGGGCGGATAGGATGACCAGCATGTATGGAACGGGTACGTGATATGCCGTCCGCTTATGACCTCCCGTGCCGTGTGTAGGCCGA
Source organism: uncultured Alphaproteobacteria bacterium (assembly GCA_963780095.1). Lineage (GTDB taxonomy): Bacteria > Pseudomonadota > Alphaproteobacteria > Acetobacterales > Acetobacteraceae > JAMXLO01. The sequence goes on along the minus strand of CAWABH010000030.1, from coordinate 150,645 downwards.
GCCGGGTGGTAGCGGGGTCAAGTGCCACGGTTCATATCCATATCCATCCCCGCCACCAACTCAAGGCACCAGAAACACTGTAGCCGGCCGGGCAGCAGTCGAACGGGGTCTCGCAAGAGCCTCTCACGAACCAGTGCCGCTACAGCTTCGGCGAGCGCGGCGTCTGACTCAGAACATGCGGTTCGGGCGCGTATTTCCGCGAAACCCTCCTCGGCAGTGTCCACCTGCAATCGCGCTTTGGCGGCGGCCAGAACCGCTGTTCGGGCGTCCATGTCACCCCCGCCCCTCGATCATCGCGACGAACCGCTCGAACAAGTAATGGCTGTCGCTCGGCCCCGGGCTCGCCTCCGGATGGTACTGCACGCTGAACGCCGGCCGATCGGTGCACGCCAACCCCTCGTTCGACCCATCGAACAGCGACACATGCGTCACCTTGGCGGTCGGCGGCAGCGTCTCGGGGTCCACCGCAAACCCGTGGTTCTGGCTGGTGATCTCCACCTTCCCGGTGACGAGGTCCTTCACCGGCTGGTTGGCCCCGCGATGACCGCGCTCCATCTTGTAGGTCCGCGCCCCCAGCGCCAGCGCCAGCAACTGATGGCCGAGGCAGATGCCGAACAGCGGCACCCCGGCATCCAGCACGCCGCGGATCGCCGGCACCGCGTATTCAGCCGTGGCCGCGGGGTCGCCCGGCCCGTTGGACAGGAACACGCCATCCGGCTTGCGGCGCAGGATGTCATCGGCCGTCGCGGTCGCCGGCACCACGGTCACGCTGCACCCCGCCGATGCCAGGCAGCGCAGGATGTTGCGCTTCGCCCCGTAGTCCACGGCCACCACGTGGTGCTTCGGCGCACTCTGCCGCCCGGTCCCGGCGGGCCATGCCCAGCGAGTCTCGTCCCAGTCGTAGGACTGGCGGCACGATACCTCGCGTGGCGAGGTCCATGCCCTCCAGCCCCGGCCACGCCTCGGCCTGCGCCCGCAACGCCGCCAGATCGAACCGGCCGTCGGTCGGGAAATGCCAGCACCCCGGTCGGCGCGCCGCCATCGCGGATGCGGATCGTCAGCGCCCGCGTATCCACCCCGGCCAGACCGGCGATCCCCTGCGCCCGCAGCCACGCATCCAGGTGCTGCACTGCCCGCCAGTTCGACGGCTCCGTGACGTCCTGCTTCACCACGAGGCCGCGCGCGGCGATGGTGGTGGCCTCGATATCCTCGGCGTTGGCGCCGACATTGCCGATATGGGGAAAGGTGAACGTGATGATCTGCCCGGCATAGGACGGATCGGTCAGCGTCTCCTGGTAGCCGGTCATGCCGGTGTTGAAGCAGACCTCGCCCACCGGCGCAGACGAGTGCGTATGGGCGCCGAACCCGCGACCCCAGAAGACCGAACCGTCGGCCAGCACGAGCGCGGCCGTGGCACCCTGCGGCACCTCGTCAGGATCGGCGTCGGGCGGCGGATCGGAGTGGGGGGCGGCCGGCCCCCGACAGGTCCGACAGCGTCAGAGCCGGTGGCGGTGATCACCGCGGCCCAGTGGCGCGAGGGAATGGATCCGGCCTGGCGCCATTTCCGGACCGCCTCGGTGCCCACGCCGGTCAGACGCGCGGCCGCATCGGCCCCGCCAAGCCGGTCGATGATCGATTCGACGCTCGCGGTCATGGCCGGCAACCTATGGGAAGTAACTTCCCAGCGCAACCGAAGCGCACGGCGCTGGGAATTTTTCTCCGGCAAGCCCACATCCGCGCAACTTCGCATATTATAGGGGGACAATTTGTCGCGGAGAGATGCCATGGGCCTCAGGGAGCAGTTCACCGAACAGCTCAAGGTGTCGATGAAGGCCGGTGACGCGCCGCGCACCTCCACCTTGCGGATGATCCTGGCCCGCCTGAAGGACATTGACATCGCCGCCCGCCCGAAAGGCGTGGATCGCGTCCCGGACGAGGAGGTCGTTGCGACCCTGCGCGGTATGGTGAAGTCGCGCCGCGAATCGGTCGAGCTCTATCGGCAGGGCAACCGGCCGGAACTCGTCGCCAAGGAGGAGGCCGAGATCGCGGTGATCGAAAGCTTCCTGCCCCAGCAGATGGACGAGGCGGCGACGGCACAGGCGGTGGCGGATGCGATCGCCGAGACCGGCGCGGCCGGCATCAAGGACATGGGCAAGGTGATGGCCGCGCTCAGGGCGAAACACGCCGTAACGCTCGACATGGCGAAAGCCGGTCAGATGGTGAAGGCGAGGCTATCGTGAGGAGGGGTCGTGTAGCATTCGCCCCGGATAGGGGGAGGGGGTGTCTCAACATCGCATGCCCTGATGTCGTGCGGCTTCACCCCTCCCCCCAACCCCCTCCCGCAAGGGGAGGGGGAGGGTACTGATGGCACTTCCCGGCTTCCTTCCTGGACGAACTTCGCACCCGCACCCCACTGTCAGCGGTGGTCGGGCCGCCGGGTGCGGCTGGCGCGGTCGGGGCGGCAGTGGAAGGGCTGCTGCCCGTTCCACGGCGAGAAAACCCCCAGCTTCTATGTTTACGAAGACGGTCACTACCACTGCTTCGGCTGCGGCGCGCATGGCGATGCGATCGGCTTTGTCATGCAGAGCGAGGGCGCCGGGTTCATGGAGGCGGTGGAGCGGCTGGCCGCCGAGGCCGGTCTCGAAGTCCCGAAGCCATCGCCGGAGGCGGCTGAAGTCGAGCGGAAACGTCACGACCTCGGCTCGGTGCTGGACATCGCCCAGGCGAGCTACGCGCGGCGGCTGTTCCTGCCGGAGGGACGGCAGGCGCTGTCCTACCTGCTGGGACGCGGGCTTTCGGAGGCAACGATCCGCCGCTTTGGCCTCGGTTGGTCGGGCGAGGGCCGTGGCGCGCTGGCCAGCGAACTCGCGCGCGACGGAATCACGGTCGATCAACTGCACGAAGCCGGATTGATGCGCCGAGACCATGAAACCGGCCAGGCCTTCGATCTGTTCTTCAATCGCGTGATGTTCCCCATCCGCGACCGCCGCGGGCGGGTCATCAGCTTCGGCGGCCGCATCCTTGGGGACGGCCAGCCGAAATACGTCAATGGGCCGGAGACGGCGCTGTTCGCCAAACGCCGCACCCTCTACGCGCTCGATCTCGCGCGCGAGGCGGTGCGCGGCGGCGCGCGTCTGGTGGTCGTCGAGGGGTATATGGATGTGATCGCTCTCGCCCAGGCGGGGATCGGCGGCGCGGTGGCGCCGCTCGGAACTGCGCTGACCGAGGAACAGCTCCAAGAGCTGTGGCAGCTCGCGCCGGCTCCGATCCTTTGCTTCGACGGCGACGCTGCCGGGGCACGTGCCACCGCGCGCGCCGCGGAATTGGCACTCCCATTGCTGGCGCCGGAGCGTACGCTGCAACTCGCGACGCTGCCCACCGGCGAGGATCCCGACACCTTGGTGCGCCGGCGGGGCGCGGGCGGCATGCGGACGGTGCTGGAGGCGGCGCGTCCCCTGGCCGCGGCACTTTACGACCTGATGCGCGAGGCCGGCGGCGAGACGACGCCGGAACAGCGCGCCGCTTTCCGTGCCCGCCTGGAAGCTGCGGCGAAGCGCATCCCGGACCGTGCGCTCGCGGGCGAATATCGTCGAGTTCTGCTGGATCGGTTCTATGCCGCCCGACCCGGACCAGGCCGCAGGCCGTTGGCGCCGCGCCGCGCTCCCATACGCGCGGCGCCGGTTGCCGGGGCCGAGGCGGCCGAGCGGTCGCGCATCCTCACCGCGATCCTGCTGCGGCATCCGTCCCTGCTGCCTGATGTCGAGCCGGCGTATGCCGCGCTCGATCTGCCGGAGCCCCTCGGTCGGCTCCGCGAGGCGTTGTGCAGTTGGGCAAATACGGCCGATGTGCTTGACTCATCGGCACTGACGGACCACCTCACAAACTCTGGATTACAGACCGAAGCTGAACAGGTCTTGGCGGCGGAACCGTTTCCGCTGCCGGCTTGCGCGTTGCCGACCGCGTTGCCGGCGGAGGCCGAGGGAGGGTGGTATCACTATTATGGCCTGATGCGGCGCAACCTGCTGGACCATGACGTAGAGGATGCCTTGCTCCGATACCGTTCCGATCAGAACGAACATAATCACCGGGTTCTCAAGAACCTGAGCATCGTGCGGGAGCGGTCGAACCGAGCGCAATTCGATGACGACGACGAGGCCTGATTCCGATGGCCGCCACTGTTGGAGTGCCCTGACCAATGGCCACCAAGCCGAATGTTGCCACTGATACCGTGACCGCCGAGCAGGACGTGGAGACGACGCTGCTCGACGTGCAGACCGCCGCCGTGAAGCGGCTCGTCGCGCGGGGCAAGGAGCGCGGATACATCACCTTCGACGAGCTGAACCAGATCCTGCCGCCGGATCAGAACAGCTCCGAGCAGATCGAAGACGTGATGGCCAATTTCTCGGAAATGGGCATCCAGGTCGTCGAGGGCGAAGAAACCGAGGACGGCGACGCCCCGGTCGTGAAGGTCGAGAAGACCGAGGAAGCCGAGGGCGAAGAGGAGCAGACCGGCAACGTCGATGAGGCGAGCCTCGGCCGGACCGACGACCCGGTGCGGATGTATCTGCGCGAGATGGGCAGCGTGGAGCTGCTGTCGCGCGAGGGCGAGATCGCCATCGCCAAGCGTATCGAGGCCGGCCGCGACATGATGATCGGCGGGCTGTGCGAGAGCCCGCTGACCTTCAAGGCGATCATCTCCTGGCACGACCAGCTCAAGGCCGGGCGGATGCTGCTGCGCGACATCGTCGATCTGGAGGCGACGCAGGGCGCCGGCACGCCCGCGCCCGACGGCAGTGTTGCGGCCGCGCCTGCCGCGCCGGCCAATGGCGCCGAGGCGCTGGATGGCGGCGAGGACATCGATGGCGACGAGGACGGCGAGGGTCCGGGGATTTCGCTGTCCGCGCTCGAGGAGAAGCTGAAGCCCGAGGTGCTCGCCACGTTCGAGGAGATCGAGGCGCTCTACAAGAAGCTGCACAAGATGCAGCACCGCCGCCTCGAAACCATGACCTCCGGCGAGGAAGTCACCGTCCGGTCGGAGAAGTCCTACGAGCGCCAGCGCGAAGAGCTGGTGAGCAAGGTCGAGCAGGTGCGGCTGCACAACAACCGCATCGAGGAGCTGGTGATGCAGCTCAAGCAGCTCAACCAGCGGCTGACCTCGCTGGAAGGCCAGCTGATGCGTATGGCCGAAGGCAGCAAGGTGAACCGCGAGGAGTTCCTGAAGAACTATCGCGGCCACGAGCTGGATCCGAACTGGCTGGAGCGGGTCGGCAAGCTGCCCGGCAAGGGCTGGAAGATGTTCGTCGCCAGGCACACGACCGATATCGGCAATGCCCGTGCGCAGATTGCCGCGGTGGCGAACGACGCCGGTCTGCCGATCAGCGAATTCCGTCGCGTTTACATGACGGTGGGCCGCGGCGAGCGGGACAGCGCGCGGGCGAAGAAGGAGATGATCGAGGCGAACCTGCGCCTGGTGATCTCGATCGCCAAGAAATACACCAATCGCGGGCTGCAGTTCCTGGATCTGATCCAGGAAGGCAACATCGGATTGATGAAGGCGGTCGATAAGTTCGAGTACCGCCGTGGCTACAAGTTCAGCACCTATGCGACGTGGTGGATCCGTCAGGCGATCACCCGCTCGATCGCCGACCAGGCGCGGACGATCCGCATCCCGGTGCACATGATCGAGACGATCAACAAGCTGGTGCGCACGTCGCGGCAGATGCTGCACGAGATCGGCCGCGAGCCGGCGCCCGAGGAATTGGCCGAGAAGCTCGGCATGCCGCTCGAGAAAGTCCGGAAGGTGCTGAAGATCGCCAAGGAGCCGATCAGCCTGGAGACGCCGATCGGCGACGAGGAGGACTCGCACCTCGGCGACTTCATCGAGGACAAGGCGGCGGTAATCCCGCTGGACGCGGCGATCCAGGCCAATCTGCGCGAGGCGACGACGCGCGTGCTGTCCTCGCTGACGCCGCGCGAGGAGCGCGTGCTGCGCATGCGCTTCGGCATTGGGATGAACACCGACCACACGCTGGAGGAGGTCGGCCAGCAGTTCAACGTGACGCGCGAGCGGATCCGGCAGATCGAGGCGAAGGCGCTGCGGAAGCTGAAGCACCCGAGCCGGAGCCGGAAGCTGCGGAGTTTCCTGGACGACTGAGGCTGGGAGCGCGGGGAGCCAAAAAGGAGAGGGACCCAGAAGGGACCAAGGGCGGCGCTGGTAAGTTCGTACCAAATTTTGGGATCTAGCCGCCGTGCGACGGTTGACTGATTTGGGATTGAGTGCGGAGGCCGAGCCGCATTTGATCCAGATCAAGGCGCCTACGCATCTCGCTCGCTAGTTTGCGTGCAGCATCAGGAGGCACTGCCCATGTCGAGTGACGCAGTTGCATCTGGTACATGGAGTCTGCGAACAGTCAGCGTCCGCAACGTGGGCTTGGCATTGGGCTCGCTGCTCGGTGGCCTGCATCTGCTATGGCGCTGATGGATTTCATCTTCTCGCTGCACTTCGTTCGGCCCGTCTATGTTATCGAAGGGTTTGATCGGCTGCGAGCGGCTGGCGGTGCTGTTTACAGCGACGGTCGGGTACGCTGTCGGGAGGCGCTTTCGCGTTCCTATGGGCTCATCCGCATCAGTTGCGATACTGACGGCCGCGTGGATGGCCACCGCGGTAACCGGATCTGGCAAAAACGTCTCTCACCCAGCGAGTCCCGCCAGATTAGAGATAGCTTCTTCCTTTCAGGCCTTCAAGATGGCAGCTGGGTGATCGGCTCACAATTCTTCGGCGGCTGGTTTGGCGCAAACTTCAATGACAATTACGATCTGTTTGGATACGTGGGGATCGAGACCGCCTCGAAAAAGAACTAAGCTCCAAATCTATCTTTCGACGGACTTTAGAGATAATCGTACCTCGTATTAATATCTGACCGGTACTGAAGCTCTTTACCGGATTTGACCTTGGAAGAATTGCATCCGATCCCGCGGTGGCTAAAGAACTTTTCGCCATGATAGGTGAGGAAGAAAACAAGAAAACCCTCACCGACCAAGCAATCATTATATATGATAAAGCGCAAAAAGCCAATAGGTACTTTGAGAAGGTCTCAGCTTCTAGAACTCGAGTTCGGGTCGCGTGCAACCGCGTTTGTTTGGAGGAGCTGACTTTAACTCTCTTAGGGGTCACTTGATCTCGGTGGTAGGCCAGCTCGTTCATCGGTCAGCCGTCGCGCAATACAGCAAGGAATTGGACGCAGCCCTTCGGGCCTCAAAGGGTGAATGGTTATTAGCAGACTTGCCACCTCACGCTTTGCACAAGGCGAACCATCGCTTCGATGGCAATGTATTGCTCCTTACCGAAGACCAAGGCTTCACCAAAGCCTTCGGAAAATTCCTTCCGTTCTGCACGGATATGGGCTGGTATCCATATGTCAAAGTTACAGGCTTTTTTACAAACTCACGTTTGCAGACAGAAATATTTCCGTCTCTGTCAGTATCTTTGGTCGAATACAAGCGACCTAGGAGCTACATACAAGTACGTAGTGCCTTGCTTGGTTTTGCGAATTTTGAGATCAAAAGTCATAGAAACTACCTCAAACATTGGTCGGATATGGTTCCTGTTTGCCTACCTCATTCCTATTCTTTTGAAAGGGTTCAATATGGAGCCATCGGATGCAGACCCAGATATTGCAGATGTATTGAAGACTTACTGCACACAAATCCAAAGTGATCTACCTGCTGCGCTTTCCACCTTCTATCAGTCCCTGCCGTAGCTGCAGTGTGTTGCTGGTATACCGTCGTCGTTGTGTCGGGATGCGGCCGTGCGCGGTTTCCACACCAGCGACGCCGCGGTGCATGATCCTTGCGGAGCTACGGGAGGCGTCCACGCACGTGCTGTCATCGCTGGCGCCACGCGAGGAGCGCCTGCTGCGCATTGCTCGGGTTATTGCCTCCTCACACATCCTGAGCCGTCTCAACCTTCATGATCTGGGGCGCAATCACCCGTAATTGACCTAGCAGGCTCCCAACCTGTTCGGCCGAAACAACGGTCGAAAGGTCTCCGTGGGCCGCTGCGTTCCGCGTGTTCGCCAACTGCCGCAGGTGGTGCGCGGCCGTGCTTTCAAGGTAGCCCTCCTCGGCCAGGGCTTGAACAGCCCGAAGGGCGGTAAGTGGCCCACGATACCTCTGGCGATCGTGGGCCGATGCCAGGCGGGCCAACGACTCCAGAACCGCCCAACCGAGGATCAGCGCCGCCATGGGATGCCCAGTCTTTGCGAGGTCCTCGACCTCGTCCAGACGCGCGGCAATCTGCTCGGCGGTTGGTTCAGCGAACTGGATCGGCCCCTCTTTGGCTGGATTGGCGTAAATGACCCTAAACTCCCAGCCCTTCTGGGCCGCCACCCGCTTCGACATCTCCGAAAGCTGCCGGTCCGATGCCGCGGACCGCTGGCGCTTGAGTTCGATAATGATCCCGCCGCCATCCGGCCGCCTGATGATGGCGTCAGGCTGATATCCCGCCAGAAACGCCGGAACCAGATCGCCGGGTGGCTGAATGTGGAACTCCAGACCACGTTCCTCCGACTGCCGCTTGAGGTCCCGCAGGGCACTGCTCTCCCGAAGCTCCGCTTCTGGTGTCATGGCAATTCTCTCCAGCTCAAGCCGTCATCAATCCTTATGTAGATCACCGGCGGCTCTGTGTCCGTTGCCTGCTCCAGCGTTGGCGTCAAGGAATGGATAACAAACTCGATGCCAGGCTCGAACTTCTGGACGGCCACTCGCTCCAGGTGTCGGTCATTGGGATAGATGACGTCGGTCATTCCGTCGAGGATCAGCTTCACGATGTTGTCCACGTCTCCATCCATAGGGGCTGGTGGGAAATAGAATATGGTGACTGATAACGCGCGATCGTCGAGAAAGAAGAAGTCCCTCAGTGTGTTCACGTATGCCTTCGCGACAGCGCCCACCTGCTGTTTCCACTGCTCCTTTGCCCGGGCATTCTTCGACTGATGAGAGCGCGGAGTGTCCCGGATCAGAAACTCTATCGGGAAGGGCAGGCTGACATCAAAGTCAGGCCGCAGGTCGCTCAATGGCGGGCATCCTTGATGATATCTCGGCATATAGCAGAGCTTGAGGCAGAGCCGAAGTCCGAGGTCTGGTCAACCTACAGGCGCGTGCTGCGTATGCGCTTCGGCATCGGCATGGACACCGACCACACGCTGGAGGGGGTCGGCCAGCAGATCAACGTGACGCGCGAGCGCATCCGGCAGATCGAGGCGAAGGCGCTGCGGAAGTTGAAGCACCCGAGCCGGAGCCGGAAGCTGCGGAGCTTCTTGGACGACTGATCAGCGGGAGTGCGACGCCCAGAGCAGGCGCTCGGTGCCTCGCCGTCTGGATGTGGCTCTTGGCCTTCCCGTCCAGGCCGGTGCGGTACGCCGCAAAGCAAGAAAGAATTAACGCAGATACGAGAAGATGTACGCTGATGCACGCAGATGGGTGCGCTGTCGGTCAGCCAGCCAATACCCAACGCCGCGTTTGGCAAGCAACGGTATTCCTGCCCGCGCAATTCTATCTGCGTGCATCAGCGTGCATCTGCACGAAATCTGCGTTTCCAATCTTCCCTTTCGCGCCAGCCGCACTCTGCCTTGTGTTTCCGGACGTGGCGCTCCATCAGAACGAGGCAAAGCGCTGCGCAAGCTGAACCACCCGTGCGAAGCCGGAAGCGGCTGAGTTTCCTGGATCGCTGAGAGCATGGCGTGCGACGGTTGTCTTGAGGCGCGCGGTCTCCAGCCCGTCACGCAGCCAGATCTCCCACCCAGACCATGCGCTTTGCCAAAGCCGCATCGCCCGATAAGCGCCGGATCAACCGCTCATCCGCGGTCACCATGACGATATCGCGTCTCTCGGCCAGCGCGACATAGAGCGAGTCGTAGATCGTCACAGTTCGTGCCACCGAGATTGCAAACGCGCGTGCCATCAGGTCCGCGATCGGCGCACCAATGACCGGTGCGCGCAGCAGGACGGTCACACGTTCCTCGGCATCCGCCGCGCTCAGATCGCCGCGGAACACCTTCGACCACAACACATTGACCGCCTCGCCTCGCCAATGGTCCGGCGCATGGCAAGCGTCGAACCCCAACAGGATTGCGGCCTTGGCGCTGTGATCCTCTTCGACCACCCACTTCACGGCGATCGAGGCATCGACGACCGCCTGCCTCACTCGTTGGCGCCTGCATGATCCCGGTCCCGATCCCGCCGGATCAGATCGGCGCTGTCGGTCGTCTGTGGCGGCGTCCGTGCTCGCAACCGTGCGGCGGCCTCCGCAAAGGTCTCTGTCTCGCCTCGGAGCGCCTGCTCAAGTATGGCCCGGTGCTCGGCCTCGGCGGCACGACCAGCCCGCGCCGCCCGCTGCTTGAGAGCCTGGATGAGGCGATCGTCCAGGCCACGAACGATCAGTTGCCCCATGGGATCCTCCATGCTATCACCAAACGATAGCACAGCGGATCGCCATTTCACAGGGTCGATTGTTTGGTCCATCCAAGCGCGCAGCGTCTGATGGGACATGACGCGATCCGTAGGGAAAGCAAGCCCGGACTGGCTGCGCACTGCGATGGAGCGATCAGGCCGAATGCGCATGCTGCTCGGCGGCGGTGAGCAGGCGTTGAACCTACCGCTTCTCTTGACCGCATGTAGCCCGGGGCTTCATCGTCCAGGTCGGCCATGACCAATCGTCAGCCGCGGGCAGGGGGAGACGGGCAGGCAATGGAACCGGTGGCGCGGGTCACCGTGACGGTGACATTCCTCCGGATGGACCGGCCGCCGGCGGGTCCGTCCCCGGGACTGCCAAGCGACTTTCAGGTCGTGCGCCTCGCCGCACCGACCGTCGCCTTCTACCGATTTGTCTACAATACGGTCGGCGCCGACTATGTCTGGTGGCTGCGGCGCACCATGCGGGATGGCGATCTGGCCGCACTGCTCCGCGATCCGCTGGTGTCGATCCACACGCTGTACAACGGCGGCGAGCCGGCGGGCTTCTTCGAACTCGACGCCCGGAGCTGGCCGGACGTCAACCTGAGCTATTTCGGTCTCATGCCACACGCAATCGGCGCCGGCGTCGGCTATCCGTTCCTGCGCCAGGCGGTCGATACGGTTTGGCGGATGGGTCCGCGCGGCATGACGGTGAATACCTGCACCGCGGATCATCCGCGCGCGCTGCCGACATATTTGCGCGCTGGCTTCCGCACCGTGCGACAGGTGCGCGAGCTATGGAGCGTGCCGCTGCGGCTGGGAATGCGGATCCCGGAGCATCTGCGGAGCTAGCCGGTGGATCGCCCACGCAGTGCGAGTGGGGTGCCGTTTGTTACGCTTCAAGTATGTGCCCGAGTGCGCGCAGCGGCCGGACATCGTCGCAGATGATCTTCGTGATGGCCAGCATCGGCACTGCAAGGATCGCGCCTGGAACGCCCCACATCCAGTACCAAAAGACCAAAGCCAGGATGATCACCACAGGATTGATGGTGAAGCGGCGAGCCAGCAGCATCGGAGTCACGATCTCGCCTTCCAAAATATGAATGCCGAAGTAGAGACCGACGGGAAGCACCGCCCACCAGGTCACGCCAAGTGACAGGACACTGGCCATCAGGAACACGACCATGCCGACCATAGCGCCGAGGATCGGCACGAAATTCAGGACGAAGGCGATGACGCCCCACAGCAATGGATTGGCTACGCCGCACGCCCACATGACACCAAACGTCAGCAGACCGACCACACCATTTATCAGCGCGACCGTGATCAGATAGAGCGAGATGTCCTCCTCGATGTGCATGGAGATTTCCACCGCCTGGCGCTTCTCCGCGAAGCGAGGGAGGACCTCGACCAGTCGGCGCAGGAATGTCTCGCCCGCCACCAGAAGATAGAACAGCACGATCAGAGTGGTGAAGAACCCGGCGGCAATCGTCGCGGTGCCGCTGAACAGCGCGCCCATCATGTTGACCGGATGCGCGGGCGCGGGCGGCGCCTGCGGCACGGTGATGGCGCTGTCGTTGGTTATGCCCTGCAACTGCCCAAGTACCCACTGCATGCTGCTGATCGGCCGCGCCAGGAATGCCAGCTTTTCCTGGATCTGCGGGAGCGCAGTGGGAAGCTTGCTCGCCCACGATGACGCCGGCCCGGCGATGCCGCTGATCACGCCGGCGAGGGCCACGACGAACAGGATGACCGCCAGCAGGGCGCCCAACCCGCGCGGCACCCCTACCCGGTCTGTCATGCGAACCACCGGTTGCAGCAGCAGCTTGAGCACGATCGCCAGTACAACGGGCAGCACGATCTCCGCCGCGACGTAGAGTGCGGTCAGAAAGGCGAGAATGAAGAGTCCGGCGAGAAAGATCGTGCGTGGTTCGGTCGGGAGCGGCATTTCTTCCCGCTCATCCTGGTCCACGTCGCGCGGGCCCGCCTGGTCGGCATCAACAGCCTCCGCATCCGCGATGGCTGTTGTGCTCGCGTGGGCTTCCGCTACCTGCGAATTCATGCCGGCGTTCCTTTCAGGGTATCCAAGCCCCCGGCAGTAACGCCGCCGCGCCTGAATTCGTTCGTCAGGCGATCGGAGCGTTGATCTCGCGCGCCAGCTTCTGCTTCATCGCCGCGGCGAACGCCGGATAATCCTGGCAGGTTAGCGCGAAGGCGCCCGGCCCTCCGATCACCTCTGCGGTATAGGACTGCAGGAGATCCGGCTCCTCATGCAGGATGCAAAGGCCGTTGATGGTGATGCCTGCCGCGACCATCCGGTCGCGAATCGGCCCGGGCGCGATCCCGTCATTGGAGCGCCCGTCGCCGATGACATTCACCACCCGGCGCTTCGGCATGTCGGGGACGCGGCCAAGCAGGGTCAGCGATGCGAGCAGCGCCTCGCCGATAGCGGTCTTCCCGGCGGGCACGATGCGCGGCATGTTGTCCACCGCGTCGGCGAAGCCGTTGGCGTCGGCTTCGGAGGCGATCAGCGTCCAGTCGGCGATCACCTCCTGCGCGCCCGCGCCCGACCAGAGCAGCAGCGAGCACAGGCTGCCGCGCGCCGGCCCGCCGATCAGGCCGGCGATGATCGCAGGCTCCCGCAGCGCCGCCGCCATGCCCCCGGCGATCAGGCCGAATTCCTCGTAGGTGACGCTGGCCGAGCCGTCCACCGCCAGCACCAGGGCAACGTCCACTGCGTCCATGGCACAGGATTGAACCTCATCGCTGGGCCTGCCGCACCCGTACTCTTGAGCGCCCGGCGATTGGGGCAGAGTATCGGCGTCCGATCAGGAGGAGACCAGGGATGCCGGAGAGCCCCGCCGACAAGTCATTGATGACCCAGACCCGTCTGCCGCTGAATGGGCTGAAGGTCCTGGACCTGACGCTGGCGCGTGCCGGACCCACCTGCGTGCGGCACCTGGCGGACTGGGGTGCCGATGTGATCAAGATCGAGCCGCCGGTGGCGGACGGCGAGGACGTGTCGGGGCAACCGCAACGGCTTCGACTTCCAGAACCTGCACCGCAACAAGCGGTCGATGACGATCAACCTCAAATCGCCGGAAGGCCACGCTGCCTTCATGCGCCTGGTGAAGGGCGCCGATATCATCGTCGAGAACATGCGCGCCCAGGTGAAGCACCGGCTGAAGGTGTCGTACGACGATGTGAAGGACGTGAACCCGCGCATCGTCTACGGCAGCATTTCCGGGTTCGGCCAGACCGGGCCGTACGGGCATCGCGCCGGGGTGGACCAGATCGCCCAGGGCATGGGCGGGTTGATGTCGATCACCGGCCTGCCGGGCCAGGGACCGGTGCGCGTCGGCATCCCGATCGACGACCTGACCGCGGGCAACCTGCTGGCCCTCGGCATCATGATGGCGATCTTCGACCGCGAGCGCACCGGCGTCGGCCGCTGGGTGACCACCTCGCTGCTGGAGGCGCAGATCTTCATGCTCGACTTCCAGGCCTCGCGCTGGCTGATCGCCAAGGAAGTCGCGCCGCAGGCCGGCAACGACCACCCGACCGGCATCCCGACCGGCGTCTTCCCGACGTCGGACGGCCACATCAACATCGCGGCGAGTTCCGGGCGCGTGTTTGGCCGCTTCTGCGATGCGATTGGCAAGCCGGAGTGGAAAGAAAAGCCGGAGTGGAAGGACCAAAAGGCGCGGAGTGCACACCGCAAGGAGATCAATGCGGCGATCGGTGAGATCACGCGCCACAAGCCGGCGGAATACTGGATCGATCTGCTGGAGGGCGCGGGCGTGCCGTGCGGGCCAATCTACTCGATCGACCAGGTGTTCGACGATCCTCAGGTGCGGCATCTCGAGATGGCAACCCCGATGCACTCGCCGGTGATCGGTGAAGCGGAGGTGGTGGCCTCGGCGATCAGCATCACCGGCTTCTCCAAGGCGATCCGCAAGCCGACGCCGGAGATGGGATCGAGCACCGAGGAGGTGCTGGCCTCGGTCGGCTACAGCGCCGACGAGATCGCCGACATGCGCAAGAAGGGAGCGATCTGACATGGACGACATACCGGGTGGCGGCGTCACCCGCGAATACGCCGGCGGCAAGATGCTGGCGGCGAAAGACGATGGTGTCGGGCTGGTCACCTTCAACCAGCCCGAGAAGCGCAACGCGATGTCGCTGGAGATGTGGACCGGGCTGGGCGAGATCCTCGACGAGTTCCGCGAGGACGGGTCGGTGCGCGTGGTGATCCTGACCGGGGCGGGGCAGAAGGCGTTCGTCTCGGGCGCGGACATCAGCCAGTTTGAGAAGAACCGGTCGGACGCGAATGCGCAGCAGGAATACGAGCGGCTGGCCGGGGTGGGGCGAGCGAAGTATGCCGCGTTTCCCAAGCCGATCATCGCGCGCATCCGTGGGTTCTGCCTGGGCGGTGGGCTGGCGATCGCGATGCAGGCGGACCTGCGAATTGCCGCGGTGGACAGCGAGTTCGGCATTCCGGCGGCGAAGCTTTCGATTGCGTATGCGCCTGATTCGGTGAAGCGTCTGATCGACCTGGTGGGGCCGGCGCACGCCCGGATGATTCTCTACACCGCACGACGGATCGACGCGGTGGAGGCGCAACGGATCGGGCTGATCAACAAGATGGTCGAGGACGAGGAGCTGAACGACGAGGTGCTGGATATTGCACGGACCATTGCCGACAACGCGCCGCTGTCGGTGGCGGCGTCGAAGCTGACGATCAACGAGATGCTGAAGGATGAGAGCCAGCGGGATATGGCATCGATCGCGCGGATGATGCAGACGTGCTTCGACAGTGCGGACTACAAGGAGGGGCGGACAGCGTTCATGGAGAAGCGGGCGCCGCAGTGGGTTGGGAGGTAACTGCTAACTCCGCATGGCCCCTCAGTAATCAAGTGGACACAGAGCTTCACAAAGTGCACACAGAGTTACGCAGAGTTTGATTCGATGATCGGCGCGCAGCGCCACTTACAACTTCTCGGTGCAACTCTGTGTGCACTTTGTGAGTGTCCGCTTGCTTGCCTTTCGATGCCGCGCACCCCAATGGATACCGGGCCGAGTGTCATGGCCTGCGGTAAGCATAGGGCATGAACGACCTCCCACAACTGGCATGTCACGCCGCTCACGGAGGCGGACGTGCGCACACTGCACAGTCTGATCGTTGAGCGCTCCGCCCTCGACATTGCCGGCCGCTACGCCGACCGAGGCCGCCACGTGCTGACGGACGCTGGCCGCCACAGCTTTCCTTCACCGGCGGAGGTGCCCGCGTTGATGGGCGACCATGCCGCCTGGCTCCGCGGTGCGCCTGCCACGCCCGAGACTGCATTCGTGGCGCACCGTCGGCTGGTGGACATACATATGTTCAACGATGGCAAGGGGCGGACGGCACTGCTGTTGATGAACCTTGTCCTGATCCGTGGCGACTACCCACCCGTGGCCGTGCGTCCCGAGGATCGTCCTGCCTATATCCGCGCCTTGCAGAAGGCGCAGGCGGGACGCAGTGCCGAGGTGTTTAACAGGTTCGATATGAGCGCCTGCAGGCAATAGCTTCCACTCCCAGAGGATGGCTGACGCCTATCCTTTGATCCTGCCGATCGCCTGGCTCATCGCGCCATGCAGAACCTCGCTGTCGCTGGAATACGCAAGCAGCAATGCGCCAGCCTTCTTCCACTGCTGCGCCTGCTCCTGGCTGGAACACAGCATCGCGCACGTCTTGCCGTGCTTCTTCGCCGCCGCCAGCACGAGGTCCCGCTTCTCGTCCAGCACGCGCGCCTGCTCCGGCGTGCCGAACACGCCAAGGTCCTGCGCCAGGTCCGCCGGCCCGATGGTCAGCGCATCGATCCCGTCCATCGCGGCGATCGCATCCAGATCATCGAACGCCGCGGCGGTCTCGAACATCACCGTGATGAACACCTGCCGGTTGGCAAACGCGCGCCGCTCCGCCGCGGTGCCCGTCATGTCGTAATCGGTTCCCGGACTGTGTCCGGCATTGCCGCGCAGGCCGCGCGGCGCGTAGCGCGAGGCGGCGACGATTTCGGCGGCATGAGCGGCGTTCTCGACCTGCGGACAATGCAGGTTCCACACGCCGCAATCGAGCAGCCGCGTGATCCATTCGCGATTGGCCTTAGGCGGCCGCACGGCAATGGGAAAGTTCAGCGCCCGCGACAGCAGCGCCATGTTGGCGATGCTCTCCATCGAGGCCGCGGTGTGCTCCATGTCCACCCGCGCGAAGTCCAGGCCGGCAGACTTCAGCAATGTCAGCACCGCCGGATTGCGCACAAGGTTGACCCACGTGCCGATCTGCAACTCGCCGCGTTCAAGCGCGGCGCGCAGTGGATTGGCCTGCATCGTTATACCCTCACAAGGAATACGTCATGTCACCGACTGTCACGCTCGGTCCGCCGCCGGATCGCCGCCGCCCGCGCGATCACGTTCTGCGCGCGCTGTACCACCGGCACGTCGATCATCGCGCCTTCGAACTGCACCGCGCCGAGGCCCTGGGCGAACGCCGCGTCGTACGCCGCGACCATGCGTTCGGCGCGTTCCACTTCCGCCGTCGTGGGGGAGAACTCTTCGTTCAGCACCGGCACCTGCAGCGGATGGATCGCACTTGCCCCGACAAACCCGAGCCGCTTGGAGCGGCGAATGATAGCGCGAAATGCGTCCTGGTCGCGGAAATCAGCGATCGAGCCGACGAACCCCATCGGTAGAATCCCAGCGGCCCGCGCGGCGAACAGCGTGTGCTGCTTGGGATAGAGCAGACCCTCCGGATCCGGCATCATGCCGACATCAGCGGTGAAATCCTCGGTCCCCAGGCTGAGCGCCACCACGCGCGGATGCGATCTCGCGATCGCCTCGATGCGGAAGAACCCTGCGGCTGTCTCCACCAGAACGACGAACTGTACCGCACCCGGCTTCAATCCACGTTCGGCCTCAAGTTCGGCAACGACGTCGGCGACTGCCTGGACAAGCTCCGGGCTGTCCACCTTGGTCAACATCAGTGCCGCAACGCCCGGGATCACCGCTGCTTCCAGGTCGCGCACCAGAAGACGCCACGGTCGGTTCACCCGCACCAGCACGTCGGCACCCTTGCGCGACACGTGCGGAATGGCATCGGCGATCAGCGTGCGGGCGCGCTCCTTTTCCGACGGCGCCACCGCGTCCTCGAGATCGAGGATGATGCCGTCGGCGCCACGATCCGCGCCGGTGCGCACGAATTTCTCCGCCGTCACCGGCACGAACAGCAGCGAACGCCAGGCGGGAAGATCGTCACGCATGGGCTGGGCTCCCTCCTCGACCATGACTGCGGCGAGCGTAGCGACGAAGCGATCGCGCGCCAATGACGCATCGCTGGGCAATGGTATGGATCCGCTGCGGCGCACGAGCTCCCAGCGGCGCAACGGTCGCACCCCGCATCGCCATGGCCGGGCGTGTCCCGGCCATCCACGTCTTCTCCTTGTGGCGGCAGCGAAGACGTGACGCATCGCTGGGCGATGGTATGGATCCGCTGCGGTGCAAGAGCTCCCAGCGGCGCAACGGTCGCACCCCGCATCGTCATGGCCGGGCGTGTCCCGGCCATCCACGTCTTCTCCTTGTGGCGGCAGCGAAGACGCGGATGGCGGGGCCAAGCCCCGCCATGACGACGGAGCACGAGGCGTGTCCGGAACTGAATCTGTTGTTGCGCGAGAAATGCCAATTCTAAGTGGGTTCAGGCGGCGGGGGCGGATCCTCCGGCAACGGGATGAACTCGCGGTTGTCATCCGGTGGGAGCGCCATCCGGCCGGATTTCCAGTCTGCCTTTGCCTGCTCGATCCGTTCGCGGCGTGAGGACACCAAATTCCACCAGATGAAGCGCGGACCAATGCTCGCGCCGCCGAGCAGCATCAGCCGTACCGCCCCGTCCTCGGCCGTAACCACAGGCTCGCCTCCGCCGGCGAACACCAGCAACCGCCCGGCCGCATGTCGCACGCCGTCATGCACGATGGTGCCGGATACCACGTAGGCCGCGCGTTCGGCATGGTCCGTCGGCATCGCGATGCTGGCGCCGGACCTTAGTTCGGCGTGCAAATAGAACAACGGTGAAAACGTGCGCACAGCGTTGCCCAGCCCGTAGGCGGAACCTGCGATCAGGCGTCCCCAGACGCCGCGTTCGGACAGTTCCGGCAGCGCATCGGCCGCGTGATGTGCAAACGCCGGATCGACCTCCTCGTCTTCACGTGGCAGCGCCACCCAGGCCTGCATGCCGTGCATCAGTCCGCCGCTCGATCTCAGCGACGGGTCGGTGCGCTCGGAATGCACGATGCCCGAACCAGCGGTCATCCAGTTCACTTCGCCTGGCCTGATCTTCTGGCTGACGCCGAGACTGTCGCGGTGATGGATCTCGCCGTCGAACAGATAGGTGACCGTCGCAAGGCCAATGTGCGGATGTGGCCGAACATCGATCCCCTCGCCGGAGCGGAAGTCGGCCGGCCCCATGTGGTCGAGAAAGATGAACGGACCGACCATCCGCCGGCGAGTGAATGGCAGCACGCGACCGACTTCCAATCCGCCGCCGAGATCCTTGCGTGTGCCTTCAATGACCAGATCGAGCATGTCTGCCTCCTCGCGCGGAATGACGGTATTCAGGGACGGACGGTGGCAAAGTACCTTAGCGCCCGGAGACCCGGCAGGAAAAAATACGCGCCGCCGCGCACAGTGACGAAGTTTGGCAGGCTCTCGATGCGACGAGAAATGCCGTTGGCCTGCGGAATCGTGAAACCATCGGTCGGCTGGCCCGGCGGCACTTCGGCGCGGTTGCCGAGCAGCGGATCGGCCTCGCCGCTCATGCCGCCGAATTTCGCGCTCATCAGCCACGCATTCTGGATGAACTCGAACTGACGCGCGATATTGGCGGTCAGACAAATGAAATGCAGCCCGCTCCGTGGGTCGGGCGCGTCGGGCTGCAGCGCCGCCTCAGGCAACAGCTTTTCGCCGTATTCGCGTCCACGCCGAAGAATGCGATGGAAGCGGCTGGCCGCGATCACATCCTCGCTCAGGTCCTGATGACCGAAGCCCAGCATTCGGATCAGTTGTGCGATCAGTCCCTGGCGTCCGCCGGGCATGTCGCCCGTGCGGGGATTTGCCCGGCGAACATGCGCGCCGAACGGACACAGCAACCCTTCCTTGTCCTGGTCATAGGTGAACTGGTTGCGCTCAGTGTCCGTCGCATCGGGACCGACACCGCGGATTGGCTGCGTGCCTGTCGGGATCAATCCCTCGCCGGACATTCGCCGACCAACCATCGCCTGCGCAAGCGTGACGCGCGCCGCCTCATCCGGGGTCTGCGCGGCGACGAACCGCCAGAATCCCCTGACGTCCTGTGCAAGCTCGCGAAACACCAGATAGCAGCCGTTGCGGCCGAGATCGCGACGCGCGGGATCGTCCTCGGCTGACGGCAGCGCCTGTGCACCAGGCTGGTTCGGTTCAAGCAATGGCCGATCGGTGTAAAGCCCATACTCGTTGGGATAACCAAGCAGGAATTCGCCGGCACTCAGCAGGTTCCCGTATTCCAGGTCGGCACTGGTGCCGGGATGCCGCCCAGCGGACCAATCCACCCGCGGCTGGCTCACACCGTCGGTGAATCCAAACGGCTCCTTGCCGTTCATGTCGCTGGTCTGAAGTATCTCGAGAATTGCAAAACCCTGACGGAAGCTTGCGGTTTCGATGTGCTGACGCCATTCGTCGAGCCCGCTCTCGGCGTACAACATAAGCAGCACGTGCGGCTCCCGCGCGCCTCCCCACCGCCACCGCGACGGCGCATTGACAGCGACGTCGCCGAGGCGGCGCGAGCGGCCCTCGTCGCCGGCCATGCCCGAGATGAATTCGGCGGAAAATCCCGTGATCACGCCTTCCGCCACGCCCAGCGCACGCATTCCGGTCGCCGTCAGCGCGACATGCAGTGCGGTGGCGATGCGGCGTTCCAGATGCCGCACCGTCGTGACCGGAGCCGTGGCAAGCCAGGCGCGCGCGGCCGTTGCCTCCGTAACGGACAGCAGGATGAAGCATGCTTCCTTCATGCTGTCATATCCCGCTCGCAACAGCCCCTGGATGTCGGCGGCTTCGTCAATCGGTGCGGTCATGGTGCGGCTCAGATCAGTGCCAGCCAGCGTCTGGCTTCGTCGTCGGTCATCGCACGGCGCTCCAGCCCTTCGCGGATCTGGGTGTTGCGGGCAAGGTCGGCGGCGGTGAGCCCAGGATAAGCCTTGTACCAGACCTGCGTCGGCACCTCGTGGCGGCGAAGGAAGTACTTGAACGTCTGCTCATACTGCGCGCCGCCGCCCAGCAGGAAGTTGGTCCGTGGATAGCCGACACCGTTGCTGAATACCAGGTTCAGGCCATAAGCAACCTTGTTGATGAAATCATCCATGTAGCTGTCGAGGCTGCCGTCGTAATTGCTCGCGAACAGCAGCCGGCGCCTGTCGTCCATGAAAACCCAGCGCGCGAAATGGATGGTGCCGACGCGTGCCAGCCGCCCGCGCGTGTAGATCTGTCGCGTGCTGAAATTTAGTACCCAGAATATGAACATCAACGTCCAAAGCCGAAAGCGGCCCGGCTTGACGCAGCCGAACGCACTGAACTGGTTGCTGACGTCGTGATCCTCCAGAACGCTGAGCGCGCGCACATGCTCCGCGGTGGGACGTGGTGCTATGACCGCATCCGTCTTCTCGCGCAGGCGCAATTGCCAGAGGAAGAAGGGCGCGTAGAGCAGCAGGAACGGGAACAGCACCAGAAGCGCGAGCGGGACGCCGATCAGGTTGCCGATTTGACTGGCCCGCCACAGGACCGGTGTGGCGGCGGGGGGCGTGAGCGGTGGCCCTTCCTGCCGCACGGAGGCGGCGAACAGCCTGTGGATCGCGCCCGGAGGCTGCCGCACGAACGACGCGCGATCATCCGCCAAACGCTCGCGCAGCGCCGCATGCAGCGCCGCCTCCTCGCGGATCTGCCGCACGGTCCGACCAACCCAGTTGATGTATTGCGCAGCAGGCCTCGCCGTATGCGCGCGCATCCAGGCTGCGAGATCCGTACCACGATCGAAGCCCTGGCAATGTGCGAAGATCTGTGCGAGCCCGGCGCCGGCACGCGTGGTGAACTCTCGCAGCATCGTCTCGGGCGGACCATCGCAGTCGCCAAGAAAGACCAGCCACACGGGTGCATCCGGAAACGCTTCGCCGTATAGTGCGAGGTCGCCAAGCGTCTCGTCGTGAAGAATGACGAAGCGCGCCACATGCAGCCGGTCGAATTGCGCGAAGGGCACCAGCGCATTGTTTGGATCGACCACGCCCGGGTGTAGATTCATGCTCGCCAGCAGGGTGCGCAACGCATCTTCCCGATCGGGCGCGACCGGCGCGGCCACCATGAAGTTGGACTGCGGCGTCATCCCGCCCGACGCGGCATTAGAACTGCAGCGAGAAGTCGATCAACCGGGCCTTCTCCCAATAGACCTTGCCCAGATATAGCCCGGGCGGCTGGATCAACCGAATTTCGTCGCGAACCCAATGGGCGACCATCGACGTGTCCGAGTAGTCGAGAACGATGCATTCCTTGCCGTCCAGCCAGCTTGGCGCCTTGTAGACCTTGGCGATGATGGCATTGAGGCCGAACGGTCCGATGCGGTTTTTCAGGAGACCGGCCTTGGCATCGAACACCTTGCCCTGCCAGGCGAACACGTTGACGAACTTCGCGATCTCTGGGCTGAATGTGGTTCCGGGCGAAACTATTGCGGTGCCGTCCGCCTGTCCGTCCGGGATGGGGCCGGGCTCGCTTGCGGTGAACAACGCATCGAGGTCCGCCTGCGACATCCGGAGCAACTGCGGCACGTCATATGGCATGATGTCACTCTCCCTTTGCAGGTTCTGTCATGTCTCGCGCCGTTTCTCAGCGGAGAGAAACCGCGCGGATTGTCGTGGTCATGCGCTCCGCATGATGCTAATCGCGATGCGAGCGTGACGGAGGAAGCGACGGCGCCGGCGGGTGGCTGGAACGTATTGGTTGTGACGTGATCGGCTGCGGAGGAAGTTGCGGAGTTCATCGTACCCTCGGCAGAAACGTTCCGCCGCGTCGTGCTCCTTGAAGCCGCGCATACATCTGTTGCGCCCTTTGATCCCGCGATGGTCTTGTTCAAGCCGATTATCCAGGTGGACGCTCGTCCTGTGGTGGACGTCGCGGCCCAGCGTCGAGCGGATCGCGCGCGGGTAGGAGTTATGCCCGTCCGTTGTCACCCGGTCCAGCACAGAGCCGGCAACCGATTTTGCCGAGCGGAAGAATTTCTGGGCCGCGCCCATGTCGCGGGTCGCGCTCAGCATTGTGTCGATGAGATTCCCGTCGCGATCGATCGCCCGATACGAATAGCACCAACGGCCCTGAACCTTGAGGTAGGTTTCGTCAGCATACCAGCTCTGGCCAGAGCAGCGTCCTGTGCCGCGACGCCGATTGCGTAACGCGTCGCCCATCACCGGCAACAGCTTCGACTCCCATTGCCGGATACATGCGTGGCTGACGGCAATTCCGCGCAAGAGCATGATCTCGCTGAGATCCCGCAAGGTCAGCCTGTAGCGCAGCCGGCAGAACACCACGAACGCGATGATGTCGCTCGGCAGCGAGGTCCGATTGAGAACACCGTCACTGCGCTCGTTGAACTGCCGGCCGCAGTCCCGGCATCGGAACCGCCGATAGCCTTGAGCTGTCAGGTCCGGTCGCTCGGTCACCGCCATCGAGCCACAGCCAACGCAATCCATCGCAATCGAGCCCCTGTCCGGCGGTAATTCTGGGGAAGCTGATCCCCCGCCGCCACCCACGCTGAGAAGGCGCGAGGCATGACAGAACCGCGCTGTCAGTTCTGGCCGCTCGGTCACCGCCGCCGAGCCACGGCCTACGCAATCCATCGCAATCAATCCCCCCGTCCCGCGACATCCTAGGGAAGCTGATCCCTTGCCGCCACCCATGCTGAGATGGCAGCAGGCGTAACAGACCTCGCGAAGAGCCCGCAATGCAACAACTCGCCGGCGAGCTTGGCGGCACGTACATCGAAATGCCGATTCTGCTCCAGACTTTCGATCTGTGATCACGGCGGGGGGTGTTGTGAGGCGCCGGCCAGCTCGATCACCTCCGCCGTGATATCCTCCTGGCGCACCTGCCGCTCTTGCGCCTGCAGCTCGAGCAGCATCTGTTCGATGTTGTTTTTCGCGGCTGCCATGCTGGCGACACGCATCTCATTCTCGGCAGCGAACGACTCCGTCGCGGCTTCATAAAGCTGGGCATAGACATATTCCTCGGCCAGACGTTCCAGCAGAACGACCGGCGGCAGCGTCGTCAGTGGCGCATCGGCGAGCGGCACATCGGCAAACACCTGCCGATCCAGCGGCAGTAGCGATCGCGTTCGGGGAATGAGGCCGGAGCCCGCAACCCAGGTAGGAAATATCAGATTGACATGGGTCAAATGTGACCCGGGCAACCGCTCGTATAACGCCTCGCAGATTCGCGCGGCGACCGCGGCGGCGCCGTCACTGTGCAATGTCATCTCGGTTCGCCAGGCGATGCGCATTTGGCGTTCGTCGGCGAGCATGGCGCCGCGGGTACCGACGAGGAACGTTTCGGCATGCGGCAGAAGCGGCTTGGCTGCCTCCATCATGCGATCGGAAAACGCGCCGGCGAAGCCCTGCTCCGCGGTGAACAACACCAGGCCTGCGCTGATCGATCGTACATCGTTGATGCCAACATGTTCCTCCGGCAGCAGGCGCAGTACTTGTGCGATCGCCTGTGCAATCACCCCGGCATAGGCACGAATTCCCGGCAGCAGGCCGCGGCTCTGCTGGGCGCGGGCTGCAGCGATGGCCCGCATCGCACCGATCACTGAACGGAGCTGATCCACACCATGGATATGCGCGGAAATATCTGCCAGACGCACGGTCACGGCACAACCTGGTCCGTATAGCGTGCGGCAAGCTTCGACAAGGTCCGGCGCAGTTTGTCCCGGTCGACCGTCGCCATCTCGCGCGCCTGCTGAATCGCTTGCACGAAGCCGTCGGCCGTCTCGTCCAACCAGCCTGGAAGCGCCTGCCGCAAACCCGCAATCGCCTGTACTGCAATTGCATCGAGCAACCCTTCCCGCAGCGCGAAGGCCAATGCGACCTCGTCCGCCAGTCGTAGCGGCGCAAAGCGCGGCTGGATGAATAAGGCGCGCGTCCGTGCGCCACGGTCCATTTGTGATTTCACCCGCGCATCTGACAGGCCGCCGAAGCGGGTGAACATCTCGAGTTCGAGATATTGCGCGTAGTCCAGCCGCAGCGTGCCGGTTTGCTCGCGCAGCGCCGCTGCCTGTGTCTTGCCGCCGACACGACTCACGCTGGTGCCGACATCGATCGCTGGCATATTCCCCTCGTGAAACAGCTTGGTGTCGAGCACCAGTTGTCCGTCGGTGATGGAGATCAGATTGGTCGGAATGTAGGCACTCAGGTTGCCGGCATCCGTCTCTGCGATCGGCAGCGCGGTCAACGAACCGCCGCCCCATGCGGGCGACAGCTTTGCGGCGCGCTCCAGCAGCCGGGCATGCAGGTAGAAGATGTCGCCAGGGTAGGCCTCGCGCCCTGGCGGCTGATGCATCAGCAGCGCGATCTCCCGATGAGTTGCCGCGTGCTTGGTCAGATCGTCGATCACGATCAGCGCATGCTGTCCGCGGTCGCGGAAGTACTCGGCCATGGTGAAGCCGGCGAACGGCGCGATCCATTGCAATCCTGCCATCGCAGCGGCTTGCGCCACGACGAAGATGCAGCGTTCCGGCGCGCCATGTTGACGCACCGCATCGATGACCCGTGCCACCGTCGAGGATTTTTGCCCTATCGCGACATAGATGCAGATCAGGTCGCTCGATTTCTGATTGATGATCGTGTCGATCGCGATCGCGGTCTTGCCTGTCGCGCGATCGCCGATGATGAGCTCCCGCTGGCCGCGGCCGAGTGCGAACAGCGAGTTTATGACCAAGATGCCGGTCTGCACGGGCTCGGTGACCGCGTCGCGCTCAATGATGGCCGGAGCAGGCTGTTCGATCGGCGCAAGCGCGGCGGCCGCAACTACAGGTCCGTCATCCAGCGCGCGTCCCAAGGGGTCAACGACACGGCCAAGCAACGCTGGACCGATCGGAACCCTCACCACCTCGCCGGTGCCGCGCACGATATCGCCGGCCTCGACCGTTTCGCCGTTATCGAGCAGGATGCAGCCGATGGTATGGCGGTTCAGCGTTTGGGCAATCCCGAACTGCCCCTTGTCGAAGCGCAGCAGTTCGTTCAGCCGTACGTGCGGCAAGCCCGCTATCAGAGAAATGCCGTCACCGACAGACTGAACGCGCCCGATCTCATCGAGTTCGGGACGCAACTCGACTGCGTCCACCCAAGCGCGGGCCTGTTCAAACCAACTGTTCGGATGAAGCGACATGCTGTTCGTCCCGGCGCAGTTCACCGGCGATGCGCTCCAGATGAGCCTGCCAGCTATTGCGGACCAGGATGCCCGACGTGTGCAGTTCGACCCCGGCGATCAGCGCGGGATCGGTCCGGAAGACCAAGGTCGACGTTCGACCAAGCGCCTGAGACATCATGTCCCGACATGCCGTCTGCTGAGCGTCATCCAGCGGTACCGCAGTGACAATATCGAGTGGACCTTCAGCAGCAGCCACATAACGTCGTTGCTGGTCACGAAGATCTTGCATCACTGACGTGAGCGATTCGAGCAGGGCGGCCGTCGCCGTCTTCACCGGCAGCCGCCGCAGCAGTCGCTGAGCGATGACGATCGCAAGGTCGCAGGCTTGCTGCCGCAATGTGTGTTCCATGGTTACACGGTCATTTTCGATGGCAGCCTTCGCCTCAATTTGCGCGCGGGTAGCAGCATCCGCGGCCTGCTGCGACAACCTCACCCGCTCTGTTTCGGCCAGCGCCCGCGCCTCGGTCAGCATGTGTTCCGCTTCAGTGGCGACACCTTCCAGGCGATGCTTTGCCTCCGCCTTGTAAGCCTCCGCCAGTGTGCGCGTTGTGGCGGCATCGGCCAGCAGTTTCCCCGCTGCGATGCGACGCTCGGCGATGATGGCCATAACTGGACGAAACAGAAAGTGCGCAAGCAGCCAGACCAGGACAAGGACATTGACCGTCTGCAGCGCCAGCGTCGACCAGTCGATGCGCATGGCTCAATGCACAAAGGGATTGGCGAACAGCAGCAGCAATGCGATCACCAGGCAATAGATCGCCATGGTCTCGATCATTGCGAGCCCGACGAACAGCGTACGGGACAGCGTGTTCGCTGCTTCCGGCTGCCGCGCGATCGCATCCATCGCCGCCGCGACCGCGCGTCCCTCGCCGAGTGCTGGGCCGATCGCACCAAAGGACACCGCAAGTGCCGCGCCCAGGATGCTGGCAATCTGGATCAGATTCATCGTTTCGTCTCTTCGTTGTTACTGTCGGGCGCGCGCACCTTGATCACGCCGCCGATGAAGACCATTGCCAGCACACTGAAGATGTAGGCCTGCACAGCGCCGGTCAGCATCTCGAGGGCCATCAGCGGGATCGGCACCAGAAGACCGACCAGCGACAGCACGATGCCGATGACGAACACGCCACTCATCACATTGCCGAACAGGCGGACCACCAGCGAGAACGTGCGCGTCACCGTCTCGATCACGTTGAGCGGTATCATCAGGACGGTCGGTTCGGCGAAGGTCGCCATGAAGCCGCCAATGCCGCGCGATCGTATGCCAAACCAGATTGTTGCGACGAATACGATCAGCGCCAGAGCCGCATCGGTCTCGATATGCGCGGTCGGTGGTTCGAAGCCCGGCACGAGTGATGACCAGTTGGCCGTGAAGATGAACAGGAACAGCGTGCCGATCAGTGGCAGATATGGTGCCGGTTCGGCGCTCATGGTGTCGCGGATCTGTGCCGCCACCGTCTCCACCACGAGTTCCAGCGCTGCCTGACGCCGCGAGGGATGCAACGACAGCCGGCGCGTGACGAGCCAACTGCCGCCGGCGAGCAACAGCATGATGCCCCAGGTCGCCACGACTGGTGTCGTGATCGAAACCGGACCAAGGGCAAAGATGACGTTGAGGGTGAGCGGCGAGTTATTCATGCTTCACCACGCGCCATGCAATGCAGGACGATCGGGCGGGCAATCAGCAATCCCAGCGCGGTCAAAAGCAGCGGCAATGCACCGTGCAATGCGGCCAGCGCAAACAGCCCACCGACCGCGGCAATGCGGGCCGCCTGGATGGCCAGCGCGAAGGCAACGCTGCCACCCCACATATAGAGCCACGTGTTCCATCGCAGCAACGCGAAGAACGGTGCGCCCGCGGTCAGCCCGAGGGCCAGGAAGAGCGCAGCTTCGAGGGGGGTCATCTGCCGTGCATCCATTTCCACGCCGACCAGCAGCCAAGCACCACGCCCAACATCAGCAGCGGACCCGTCCAGAAGATGCCGGTCGCGAACCGTCGATCCAGCCAACGGCCGATGAAGATGCCGATCAGCGCCGGTACGACGATAGTCCATCCCAGCACACCCACCTGTGCCAGATGACGACCGAGGGATGGTTCGCCTTCGCGCAACCAGCGCTTGCGGCGGTCACGACGCGCCCGCACCGAGTGCAGCAGACCGTCGGGCTCTTCCGTCACGGCACACTCTCCGGCTGCCGGCCAAGCCGCAGCGCCCGCACGATCTGCCGGATCGCCTGCGTGTGGAGCCGCGTGGCGGCAACCCGCGCGACGCGTTCAGCATCAGCCTCGGCGCGGAACCGTGCAACTACCGCGTGTTCGAGTTCATCGAGGTCGTCGCCGAGCTGTGCCTGCCGCGTGGCGATCGCGATCTGTTTTCCGCCACTGACCGTCAGCACGCCACGGCGCACCGCGCACCAGCCCATGCGCCCATCGGGCCGGCGCCACGCCACCACCGATGGTGTCAGGACGGTCAGCAGATCAGCGTGGCCCTGCAGAATGCCGAAGCCGCCGCTTTCATCCTCGGCACGAACCGACACGACCTCGGTATCTACGACAACCTTCGTCGGATCGGAGATCAGCAGTCTCATGGCGCGACGACCCGTTCCCGGCTATGCTCCTTCTGTCGTGCTTCCTCGATATCGCCGACCATATAGAGCGAACCTTCTGCCCAGTCGTCGGTCTCACCGTCCAGGATAGCTCGACAGCCGGCCAGTGTGTCCCGCAGCCTGACCGACCGGCCGACAGTCCCTGTGAACGCTTCAGTAACGCTGAAGGGCTGCGTCAGAAAGCGTAACAGCCGGCGTGCCCGCGTGACCTGCAGGCGATCCTGCGCCCCAAGTTCCTCGATACCAAGCAGCGCGATGACGTCCTGCAGCGCACGGTAATGCGCAATCGTCTCCCGCACGTGTTCCGCCAACGCGTAATGTTCGGCGCCGACCACCAGCGGATCGAGCAGAATGGACGAGGAGCCGAGTGGATCGATCGCCGGATACATCCCTTCGGCAGCCATCGCGCGTGACAGCACGATAACGCTGTCGAGATGGCTCGATATGGCGCTCACCGCCGGGTCGGTGAAATCGTCCGCCGGCACGTAGACCGCCTCGATGGCGGTGATCGCCGCGCCCGCCACCGACGCGATGCGTTCCTGCAAAGCCGCGACTTCGGTGGCCAGAGTAGGCTGATATCCCACGCGCGATGGCGACCGTCCCAGCAGGCCGGACACCTCGCTGCCGGCCTGCACGAAACGGAACACGTTATCCATCAGCAACAGGACATTCCGGTGCTCATGGTCACGAAAGAACTCGGCCATGGTGAGTGCCGTCAGTCCCACGCGCCAGCGCGCGCCGGGCGGTTCATTCATCTGACCATACACCAGAACCGTGCGTTCCAGCACGCCCGAGGCGCGCATGTCGGTTAGCAGTTCGTGGCCTTCCCTGGAGCGTTCCCCGACACCGGCGAACACGGAAATACCTTGGTATCGTTCCGCCATCGCGTGGATCAGTTCCATCACCAAGACGGTTTTGCCCACGCCCGCACCGCCGAACATCGCGGCTTTGCCGCCCTGCGCCAGTGGCATTAGCAGGTCAAGCACCTTAATGCCGGTTTCGAACATTGCGGTCGCCGTGGTTTGTCGCGCCAGCCTCGGCGGCGTACGATGGATCGGCCATCGCGGGGTGTCCGCCGCCAAGGGAGCACCGCCGTCGCGGATCGCGCCAATAACGTCAAGCAGCCGCCCAAGCACGGACGGACCGACAGGTACAGTGATCGAATTACCTGTCGCGATCACATCGGTCCCCCGTGACAGTCCGGCTGTCTCCTGCAACACGAGGGCTCGCACGGTATGTGCGTCGAGATGGCTTTGCACTTCGGCGAGCAGCACGCCCGGCCGATCCCATTCGATCCGGAGCGCCTCATTGATGGAGGGCAATGGGCCGCGCGGAAAGTTCACATCGACCACAGCTCCGTGAACCGCAATGACTGCGGCCTGCGGTGATACGGTATCAGACTGAGACATGGCTGTACTCGGACCGATGCGCGATCGAGGTGACCGATTGGCAGATTATCGGCCTGTCTCTTGGCGCCTGCGCCGCAGCGCCTCGTTCAGCGTCTCCCGCTCGACTGTTGCTGCCGCGGCCTTCTCCTCCAGTTTCTGGGCGAGTGCTCGAATGAGGTCGGAGCGCGCGACGATGCCCACCAGTTTGCCATCGCGCACAACCGGCACTCGCTTGATGTTCTTGGCGTACATCAGACTTGCCACTTCACGCGCCGGCGTATCCTCGACGACGGAGGTGACGCCTGGCGACATTACTGACTTCACCTTGCGTCGCTGCTCCTGAATCCCTTCCAGGAATGCCGGTGCGAGTTCAAAGCCGTCGGCCAACATGTCGAGCCAGTGGGCCTGGCGCTCAGAGTAGCCTTCATGCCAGCGCACCAGGTCTCCCTCGCTCAACATGCCGAGGATGCTGCCGGCAGCATCCACCACCGGAACACCGCTGATATGCCGCTGCGCCATCAGCTTCACGGCCTCGAGCAGCGACGTCTCCGGATGCACCACTGCCACATCGCGTGTCATCAGATCGCCCGCCGTGAACACTGCTTCATCAAGCATCGATTGGTTTCCCCTTCTGCATCCGCGCGAGGCCGCGTCACCGTAGGATGCACCATTAGCACATTTTGACGCACAGTGCTTGACATGGATCAAACGGTCTCATCCGGCCAGTTCCTACTCAGCCCGCCGGGATCGTCAGCACCGGCGCGGCATGGGCTTGATGATGGCCCAGGCGCCGCGCTCGGCCAGAGCAGTTCGCAGAGCATCGCTGTCATGACCGCGATCGCCGAAGCAAGGTCTGGCCGGTCGCGACGCTGTCCAGCATGTCCGCGGCCTTCCGCCATCATGCGCCTGCCCCTCGAAGAGCTTGAGGGTGATCGGGTTGCCGTTGGCATCGACCGCGGCGTGGATCTTGGTGGTCAGAGACCGCTATACGCGAAGCGGTCACCCAACCCCGCCGCACTGATCACTGCAACGCCCTGCAGCCGTATTTGGCGCTAAGCTTTCTTCGGTGACCAACCATACGCCTTGGCGGTGGCACCACCCATCAGCATGGCCCGCTCGCTGGCGCTCAGGCGGTCAGTCTTCAGGAAAGGCTCGACCGCCTGCTCGTAGTTGACGACGGCGAATGCACGCGTCCAGTCGGTGCCCCACAGGCAACGATCGAAACCCCAGGCATCGAATATGCGGGCAAGTGGGTCCCAGATGTCCGGGAACGGATACGGCTCCTTTGACAGCGTGCAGGCGCCGGTGATCTTGATCACCGCATTCTTGCGCTTGGCGAGTTCCACCACCTTCGGAAGGTCGGCCCAAGGCTGCGGCGGCGCCGGCGGCACGCTCGGTTGCAGGATGCCCATATGGTCGATGATGAAGCGCGTATCGGGATGACGGTCGATCAGCTCCATGCCGGCGTCCAGGTTGCCCCAAAAGAGAACGTTGACCGGAAAATCGTGCTGAACGGCTGCGCGCAGGATCCGGTTGAAGCCTGGGTCATCGGGCGTGCGTTTCCCCTCCCGGGTCATGATGATGCGGATGCCGACCGTACCCGGTGTCTTCTTCCACTCGGCGATAACGTCCGCGACCGCCGGATCGTCGGGGTCGACTGGCTTGACCAGCGCGAATCGGTCCGGGTGAGCCCGCCGCACGTCGACCGCATAGCTGGCATCATATTGGTACATCGAAAAGGGCGAGATGTAGATCGCGCCGTCGACGCCAACTTTGTCCATCGCCGCCACCATCTCGTCGCCGGTAACGTGCGCGGGCCAGTTTGGCACGCTGTGCCAGGGTCGCTCCGGCGTGTTCGCTGCATAGGCATGGACCTGGGAATCAATGATCGCCGTGTGGGAAGCCCCTTGCGGTCGCTGCTGCGCTTCGGCATGCGCTCCGCGAAGTAGCGTCGGCCCGGCGGTAGCCAACCCCGCCCCGACCTTCAGCACGGTACGCCGGTCGATGAACCCATCTCGGCCAGATGATTGGTTGGCCATTCCTCCCTCCACAGCACTTCAGAACTCGCACTTCCACGTTCTGAAGATTGCGGACCTTCTTTAGCCCCGGTCAAGCAAACCGGTCCTTTTGCACGCCGGCACGATCTTGTCACGCCCGGACGCCTTCTGCCGTGCTGTGATCACCAGCCAAAATCGTCTCCCTTTCTCTTAACGCAGCTGAGCAAAGGCACCCACTGCACTGATACCGGCGGCGCTTCGGATCATGTCTTCATTCTCTGCCCCATGCTTGGGTTCCGCTTCTGCCCACGGCTGCGCGACCTGCCGGAGCGGACGCCGGCTTGCATCGAGCCGGCGTCAAACTACAAGGACCTGCAGCCGCTGCTGGGACAACGGGTCAAGGCCGATGTCGTCCGCGAGCATTGGGACGAGGCGATCCGTCTGTTCGCGTCGCTGAAGGCCGGCACCGTGGCACCGTCCACCATGTTGAAGAAGCTCGCCGCTTACCGCCGACAAAACCCACTCGGCCTGGCGCTGCAAGAACTGGGACGGATCGAGCGACGTGGCCGCGGCGGGCTTGCCCGTCAGTGAGGCGACGTCCGCAGACAGCCGTGCGCCTGAAGTGGCGGGAGAGACGGTTGCGCCACCTTCGACCGAGGCCGCGGAAGCAGCGGCG
Source organism: uncultured Alphaproteobacteria bacterium (assembly GCA_963780095.1). GTDB lineage: Bacteria > Pseudomonadota > Alphaproteobacteria > Acetobacterales > Acetobacteraceae > JAMXLO01. The sequence continues at coordinate 118,000 of CAWABH010000030.1, read as the reverse complement.
CCACGGGTGCGACCGGCGCTACGGGTGCGACCGGCGCCACGTGTGCAACGGGCGCGACGGGCGCAACGGGTCAGACTGGTGCGACAGGTGCCACCGGAGCAACAGGTGCGACTGGAGCAACGGGTGCGCCGATTTGCATCGGATCGACCCCGCTTCGTGGGGCTGGACTCCAATTGTCGCGTTCCTTGGACGATGAGACTGGGATGTCCACGTAATCAGTCAGAGCATAAGGTGTACATCTCGCGTTACGGTGATGACATGCCGGACATCAAGGGCTGGACCCGGGGACGAGAAACCCTGGCGCAGCGCACCGGTTCGACGGAGGCCGACAATGTCTGAAGCTGGTCCAAGGGGTAGGCTGCTTGCGGCAATCTTTGATGTCGATGGGGTGCTGGTCGCCTCACCGCACGAGCGCGCCTGGCGCGAGTCGCTGGCCGGCTACGCCGACCCTGCCCGGTTCACGACCGAGTTCTACCAGGCGCATGTTGCCGGCAAGCCCCGGCTCGATGGCGCACGCGCGACGCTGGAGGGGCTTGGCGTTCCCGACGCGGACGCACACGCGCCGGAGTATGCCAGGAAGAAGCAGGCACTCATCGATCGACTGATCGCCGAGGGCAGCTTCGAGGCCTTTCCGGACGCGGTGCGGTTCGCGAGTGCCTTGCACGCGGCCGGCTTGCGGCTGGCACTGGCCTCCTCATCGAAGAACGTCGCAGCCATGCTGCGCCGTCTGAGCGCGCCCGACGGACGACCATTGTTGTCGATCTTTGATGCCGACCTGAGCGGCACGGACGTGCCGCGCGGCAAGCCGGATCCTGCGCTCTTCCTGCTGGCGGCGCAGACTCTGAAGGTGCCACCAGCCCACTGTGTGGTCGTGGAGGACGCGCCAGCCGGCATTGCGGCCGCGCGCGCCGGGGGCATGGCTTCCGTTGGTATCGCGCGGCTTGGTGACCAGGCCTTGCTGCAAGGAGCCCAGGCCGACCTGGTCGTTACCAGCCTCGATCAGGTCGATGCGACGGCGGTCCTCGACGGCATCTTGCGTGCTCGGCCCCCAACGGAGATGCCCGCTCATGCGTAACGCCATTGAGCCGACGCGCGACCCACGCTGGGTTCTGACCCACGAAGGCTACAACGTGGTGACCGAGAACGCGGTAGAATCCCGCTTCGCACTCGGCAACGGGTTCCTGGGAATGCGGGCATCGCGCCCGGTCAGCCGAGGCCCGACCTGGGTGAGTTGGCTGGGATATATCAGGTGGGCGTCGTGGCCGCGCTGTTATGTCGCTGGCCTGTTCGACCGGCCCAATACCGTGCCGCCAGTGCCCGCGCTGGTTCCCGTTGCGGACTGGTCGCGCGTCAGGCTCGTGCTGGACGACAGACCGCAGCTATTGTTGGATGGAGAGTTCCTCGTCAGCACGCGCCAGCTCGATTTGCGCCGCGGCATGCTCGTGTCGGACCTGAGCTACCGGGCGCACGCCGGAATCACCATAAGCGGCGGGGAACTGCGCCTGGTGTCATTGGCGGACCGCGCGACGGCATTGCAGCTCCTGCGGTTCTCGCTTGATCGCGACGGGATCGAGGTGACGCTGGAAGCAAACTTCGCGATGGCCGGTATGGGGATGGAGCCGCTCCAGCTTGATCGCGATGTCTGTGCCTGGCGCACGGAAGGTTCCGGCAAAGCTGTCGCGATGGCGGGCAACGCCACATTGCGAGCCGATGGCCATCCGCTCGTGCCGGAGCGGTCGTTCTCGTTGCGCTGGATCTGGCGCTGGCGGTCAGTGGCCGGGCAGGTGCTTGAACTCGATCGCCTCGTGACCGTGGCGCGTTCCGACAACTTCGCGGATGACCCGGCCCCGGTTGCCGCCGATGCGATGGCGCGCTGCCGTGCGCTTGGCTGGCGCGGGATGGTGGCAGCACACGAGACGGCGTGGCAGCAGCGCTGGGACGCGAGCGACGTGGTCATCGAGGGTGACGATGAGGTGCAGCAGGCGCTGCGCTTCGCCGTTTACCACCTGACCAGCGCCGCCAATCCGGAAGACGAACGCGTGTCGGTTGGCGCGCGCGGCCTGACCGGTGATGCGTATTTCGGTCACGTGTTCTGGGACACCGAGATCTACCTCCTGCCCTTCTATACGGCTGTGTGGCCGGAGGCGGCGCGGGCGATGCTGATGTATCGTTATCATACGCTGCGCGGAGCACGCGAGAAGGCGGCCGCGATGGGCTACAAGGGCGCGCTGTACGCGTGGGAATTGGCTGACACCGGCGAGGAGACCACGCCCGAGCGTGTGGTGGGTCCTAGCGGCGCGATGATTGACATCCTGACCGGCAGAATGGAGCAGCACATCAGCGCCGATATCGCCTATGCGGTGTGGCAGTACCTGGCGTGCCACGGGCGACGATTCATTCTTCATCGATGCAGGAGCGGAGATCCTGCTCGAGACCGGGCGTTTCTGGGCGTCGCGCGCTGTGGCTGAGGCTGATGGCAAGCGGCATATCCGCCACGTGATCGGCCCGGACGAGTACCACGAGGATGTGGACGACAACGCCTTTACGAACGTGATGGCGCGCTGGAATATCGCGCGAGGGCTCGAGACCATCGAAGTGATCCGCACGCGCTGGCCGGAGCGCGCGGGCGCGCTGTGCGAGCGGCTCGCGCTGGGCGAGGCTGAACTTACCGACTGGCGCGACGCGGTCAAACGCATTGTTACCGGTCTCGATCCGTCCACCGGCCTCTACGAGCAGTTCGTCGGATACCATCAGCTCGCGCCGCTGGATCTTTCGCTGTATGCCGACAGCAAGGTGCCCATCGATGTGGTAATCGGCCGTGAGAGAACACAGCGGTCTCAGGTAGTCAAACAGGCCGATGTGGTCGCGCTGCTCGCCCTTCTGCCGGACGAGTTCCCGGGTGCGGTGGCGAAAGCGAATTTTCGCTACTACGAGCCACGCTGTGCCCATGGCAGTTCCTTGAGCGCGGGGATTCACGCGCTGGTCGCGGCACGGCTTGGCGAGACCGAAATCGCCCTGCGTTTTCTGCGCAAGGCTGCGGCCGCCGACCTTGAACTCGACCCGAACAGTGCCGGCGGCATACGGATCGCCGGACTGGGGGGTGTGTGGCAGGCGATAGTACTCGGCTTCGCCGGCCTGGACCTGGGCGGTGACGCGATCTCCCTTACGCCTCGGCTGCCGCCGGAATGGCGCAGCATGTCCTTCGCGGTGCGTTGGCGCGGGCGGCCGGTTGAGGTGCGGATTATGGGCGATAACGTGCGGGTGGCGATCGCTGATGGCGACCCGGTGCAGATCCGCATCGGCGCACAGACCCATAACGTTCAGGGAGGGAGTGCGCTGGAGGTTCGCTGCGAGACTTGGGTCGTGGTTCAGGAGTAAGGTCGCATTCAACAACCGATGGATTGTCCGCCGGGACGCCTGTTCGCGGCGGCAAGCCGGAGCAGTCACGGGCTCGACGGAGTCAACTACTTCGTCGCCGCGGTGCAGACCGGCTTCGGCTCGCATCGAAATGCATTCCGGTGACATCATAACTGGGGACGTGAACCATTCCCAGGATCAGCATGGCGGTTGCACGAGCCAACCAGACGAAAACGCCAATAGCAGAGAAAGACGCGAAAATTCAGCGTCTATGGGATCGGTCCTGCGACGGTCATGACGGAAGGAACGAGCGATGACGGAAGGTCGTTGGTTCGGGGCGCTTACGGCGCGGCGTCAATTACACGCTGTTCCAAACGGCGTGCATTTGACCTATCCCAACGCACCTGATCGGCGTAGCGCATCGATCTCGTCATGCGACAGACCAAGCACCTCGCGCAGGATCGCGTCGGTATCCGCGCCGAGGCCCGGGGCGGCGCCGGATTGCCGGCCGAAACTGGAGCGCCACGGCAGGCCCGGCAGAAGGCCGCTGCCATGGGCTTCCCAGAATTGGCGTTCCCTCAAGTGACTGCTTGCAACAAGATCCACAGAGCTTGCTAGCGAAGCTGCGGGAATGCCGGCATGCAGCAACATCGTGGCAGCAGTCTCTGCACACCGCGAACGGAACCATGCACTCAGCACGTCATCGATCGTGGCGCGCTGCCTCATGCGTTCGCCGAATCCGAATCCGACCATCGGCACCAATGCAGGAACCATCGCGCACAACCTTCGCCATTCCTCGTCGCTCCGTATGGCGAGGCTGATCCAGTCATCGTCTCCGGCGCAGCGATACGCGCTGTGCGGAACGTAGCGGCTGCACCAATTCCCCCGCGGCTGCGATGCAGCACCAAGCTGCGTCGCCAGCAGCGGCTCGGCCATCGTCCAAAGCATTGCCTCGATCATCGAGAAATCAATGCGCGCCGCAGCACCATCACGCCGCCTGTGCCACACAGCAGCCGCGGTGACGAACGCCAGCATCAGCCCGCACATCGGATCGAGCCAGGCGAAGCCGACGCGCGGTGGAATATCGGGATGGCGATTGAGTCCGGCGAAACCGGCATAGCATTGCAGCAGCGTGCCGTAAGCGACAGCGTGCGACTCCGGGCCGGTTCGCCCCAGTCCCGATGCCGACACATAGATCAAATTTGGATTGATCGTCCGAAGTGACTCAGCGCCGAGGCCCAGCCGGTCCATCACGCCGGTCGCGAAATTCTCCACCAGCACGTCGGACCGGGCGGCCAAGGCGCGCGCGACATCGGCGGCCTTCTGCTTCTTCAGGTCGAGCACGATCCCCCGCTTCGCCTGTCCGAGCACCGTGTGCAACTCGGTCGCGCGACCAGGATCGCCGCGCCCCGGCGCCTCGACCTTGATGACCTCGGCGCCCATCGCCGCGAGATAGCGCGTCGTTGTCGGACCTGCGATGACCCAGCTGAAATCGAGCACGCGAACGCCGGAAAGCGGCATTGACCCCGATGCCGGCGGCACACCCCGATCGCCCGGCGCAATCGTCAGCCCGAATGGCGACGCCGGTGTCTTGACCGTTCGCCCGCCAACAGTGGCGGGGCGCCAAAAGCCGCGACGCTCGAGCTGCGGTGAGCCAAGCTGCTCCGCCGGCTCGCGCAGCGGAAAGCTTGGCACGTGCGCTTTCTGCGCGGCATCGGCGATCCACTGCTTGTCGTACTGGCAGCTCCATTCGGACATCAGCGCATGCAGGGCATCCCAGTTGGCGACCCGATCTGGCTTGGTGCGGAAGCGCGGATCGTTGCCCCAGTCGGGCGAGCCCATGGCGGCAAGCCAGGACGCCCACTGACGATCCTCGCGCGGCGAGATCGCAGCGTAGCCGTCGCGCGCGGGCAGGATGCAAACCGTCGCGCCGTTGCCGTCCGTCAAACGCTTGCGCGATCGGCTCTTGCCGGCGATCCCGGCGCTTGTCAGTTCGCCCATGGCAAGCGTTGCCAGCGCCTCCTGGATCGACACGTCGATCACAACGCCGGGGTCGCCCGCCTGTGCCGCATGCATGCCGGCACAGGCGGCGGCGATCCCGCCGATGAAAGCCGATTGTTCGCCGACGGGACGGATCGGCGCCTCCGCGAGATCGTCCACCTGTCCCGTGAGCAGCCGGGCGATGCCGCTGGCAAAGAACAGCGTAAGATCGGTCGCCGGCTCCTCCGCCTGCGGTCCGGTCTGGCCGAATGGCGAAATGAAGACGAGCGCCGCCGTTGCATTCAATCGACGAATCCCCGCCGCATCGTACCGCCGCGCGCGAAGCTCGGCCGGGCTGCCTTCGCAGATGATCAGGTCGGCCGCTGCAAGTGCGTCCCGCGACGCGGCGGAGCGATCACTCGTGCTGTGGTTGAGATACTCGGCCAGCGGCGTGGATCGGTCCGGATCGATGCAGGCGACGTCGGCGCCGACTTCGGCCAGCAACCGTCCGCACACGGCGGCGGCCAGCCCCGGGCCGACCTGGACCACACGGAAGCCAGCCAGCAATGACATTGCCGTCCCCACTCCATTCTTGCCGCAACTGTGGCAGGATGCACGCCACACAACCACCACGGCAATGCGCCTGAGGAGGAAACAATGGCCTACGAACATATCCTGGTCGATATCGAGGACGGCGTGGGGATCGTAACGCTCAACCGTCCCGACAGCCTCAACGCGATGAACCGCAAGCTTGGCAGCGAACTGCATGACGCGGTGAAGCGCCTGGAAGCCGACGATGCGATCGGCTGCATCGTCATCACCGGCGCCGGCACGCGGGCATTTTCCGCCGGCGGCGACATCCACGAGCAGCGCGAGGACGATCGGCGCTACACGCAGGAGGAACTCGACAAGATGCGTGACGGCCGCAGGAGCTACGACATCAGTGCCTGCGCCAAGCCGGTTATCGGCATGATGAACGGCCTCGCCTATGGCGGCGCCGCGGTGCTGGCCTCGTCGCTCGACATGCGGGTGGGTTGCGAGGATACGAGATTCCGGTTCCTGGCCGCCGCGTATGGCCGCATCAACAGCACCTGGACGCTGCCGAATCAAGTGGGCTGGCCGATCGCCAAGGAACTGCTGTTCACCGCGCGCGTCGTCGAAGCCGAGGAGGCGTATCGCATCGGCCTGCTGAACCATTTGGTGCCGCGCGCGCAATTGCGGACGAAGACGATGGAGATCGCGCGCATGATCGCTGGCAATCACCGTGGCGCGGTGATGGGCGTCAAGGCGCTGCTGCTGCGGCAGAAGGGGGAGAACCTCGAGCAGCAATGGGCGGAGGAGCACGACTACACGACCCACGTCCTGCGCGGGGCGAAAGCCGAGGATGCGTTCCCCGAATTCATTGCACGGAGGGGCAGACCTGCGGCCTGATGCCAACGACCCGAGCGAGTGCCTTCCGTTATCGCTCGTTTCTCACGTCATGGCGGGGCGTGACCGCATAGGCATCAGGATAAGCACAGGCCAGAGTGCAATCCTCCCCCTCCCCTTGCGGGAGGGGAGGATTTTTCTTCAGCCGTACCATTATCCTGACGCCAATGGGGCGTGACCCGGCAATCCCTCGCGGCACCAGTGGTGGTATGTGTGGCCGCGGTGCATGGTGGGGGGCTGTGGCGTTGGCGTCCGCCGCCCTGCTCGGTCCGTTGTTGATCGCCGATGTCCCGCCAATCCTTGACTATCCGAATCACCTGGCGCGGTTCGTGCTCCTCGCCGCGGGCCCGGAAGATCCCGTGCTGGGACCCATGTTCACGCCACATTGGGCGATCATTCCAAATCTGGCATCCGACGTAATCGGGCCGCCGCTGCTGCGGCTTCTGCCCGTCCACGTCGCCGGTCGGTGCCTGCTGGGCGGCGTCTTGTTGCTGAACCTGGCCGGGGTGCTCGCGCTGCACCGCTCCTTGTTCGGGCGACGGTCGTTCTGGCCACTGGCATCGGGCCTCGTTGCCTACAACAGCACCTTTCTGCTGGGCTTCCTGAACTGGCAGATCAGCGGCGGTCTGGCGATGCTGTTCGCCGCCGCGTGGCTCAGCTGGCGCGAGCGACGGCCGGTTGTGACCATTGCGGCAGCGTCGGCCGCATCGGTCGTGCTGTTCTTTTGTCACCCGATGGGGCTGCTGTTCTTCCTCGTGCTGATCGGCAGTGCCGAGGCACACGCAATGTGGCACGGACGGGGCGTGCTTGTGGGGACCGTGCTGCTGCTGCCGGTGCTGCTTGGGCCGATACTTCTGTCGCTGCTGACGGCGCTGCGCAACGAGCCTGGCACCGCGGACTGGATGGACCTGCCAGCCAAACTCATCCAGATGGTCAGCCCCTTCATCAACTATTTCTTCTCGTTTGACGTGATCAGCGCCTTGCTCGTCTATGGCGGGGTGGCGCTGGGTGTCGCGACCGGTTGGCTTGTGCTTGCGCCGCGCGCCATTCTGGCCGCCGTGGTGCTCGCGATCCTTTACATGGCAGCCCCGTTCAACCTGATGGGCACCAGTTTTGTCGATACCCGCATCGCCATCATGTTCGGCTTTCTGTTGTTTGCCGCCGTCGATCCGGTATGTTTGCCACGGCATCTCCGTCGAGTGGTCGCCGCGGGTTTGGCCGCGCTGTTCGCGGTGCGGATGGCGTTGGTGGCGGCGGTTTGGGTGGAACAACGGTACGACCTTGCCGACCTTCGGGCGGTCATCGCCGCCGTTCCGCCAGGTGCGCTGGTTTACATGACCAACGTTCCACGCGAGGAGGCGCAAACCTACTGGGACACGGGGCCGCGCAGCCGATTGCTCTCGAACATTCTGCGCACCGATTATCACCTACCCGCATTGCTGCTCATCGAGCGCGGCGCGTTCTGGCCGCTGCTGTTCGCCAATCCGGCGCAACAGCCGATCCGCTTGCGACCCGCTTACGAAAGGCTGGCCCGTGAGGCATATGACATGCCCTCCCACGCCGCCCTGGTGGCAGACCCGGACCGAGGCTCGGCGGCGCTCCGCGATTTCGATTTCGTCCTGATGTTGGAAGCCGGCGCCGACCCCGATCTGCCAGGTTTTGTCCCGAAGTGCCTCTCCCTGGTGGCGCGGACCGACTTCGCCGCCCTGTATCGGGTGCGGCGTGACATGGCTGCCTGCACCACCGACCCTTCGTAAGAAAGCGGAACCAAGTGCGCCACCACGCCGGAGATTCGCGGTTGGAGCGGATCACGGTTCACAATGGCGATTGCTCTCGCGGGACGCCGGTGTGATCATTCTGGCAATACATAAGGCGAAGGTTGCGTGTGATGCATGCCATCAAGACGATAGCTCTCATTCTCTGCGTCGTGCTGACCAGCGTGGGGGCGTCTGCCGCAGAACTGCGGATCGGTGTCGCTTCCGAGGTCACCACTCTCGACCCGCACTTCTTCCACCTCACCTCAAATACCGAAATCCACAAGCTGATCTACAGCGGCCTCGTCACCCAGGATGCCGACATGAAGGTCATCCCCGATCTGGCGGCAAGCTGGCGGACGCTCGACGATACGCATTGGGAGTTCAAGCTGCGCCCTGGCATCACCTTTCACGACGGTACCCCAATGACCGCCGCCGATGTCGTGTTCACCTATGAGCGTGCGCGCAGCGTACCGAACAGCCCAGGCAGCTTCCTGCAATATCTCAAGCATGTGACGAAAACGATCGCAGTGGATCCACTCACGGTTCTGGTGGAAACGGACGGCCCTGACCCGATCGTGCTCAACGAACTCCAGAACGTCTGGATCGTCTCGCGCAACGCCGGCACTGGCGCCACCACGTCGGATTACAATTCGCGCAAGGCGGCGATTGGCACCGGACCCTATCGCGTGGTCGAGTGGATGCAGGGAGACCGCATAGTGCTGGAACGGTTCGATGGCTACTTCGGCGCCAGACCCGATTGGGAAAAGGTCACGTACCGCCCGATTACCAACGACGCCGCCCGCACGGCCGCGCTGCTCAGCGGCGATGTCGACATCATCAGCTCCGTACCCGGCAATGACCTGGCCACCGTGCGAGCCAATCCTTCGCTGACGGTCTCAACCATGCAGAGCAATCGCTGTTTCTTCTGGAGCGTCGATGTCGATCGCGACGTCTCGCCGCTGGTCACAGACACCGACGGCAAAGCACTCACCCGCAATCCACTTAAGGACGTGCGGGTACGCCGTGCCATGTCAAAGGCACTCGATCGCAATGCGCTGGTCTCGCGCGTCATGCAGGGCCAAGGGGTGCCCGCCTCGCAGTTCATGCCGGACGGCGTGCCTGGGACGAGCGCCACCCTCAAGCCGGAAGCCTACGACCTGGACGGGGCCAAGAAGCTGCTGGCCGAGGCGGGCTATCCCAACGGCTTTGGCCTCACCATCGCTTCCACCAATGACCGATACATCAACGACGCCACACTCACTCAGGCGGTGGCGCAGATGTGGAGCCGGTTGGGTCTGAAAATCATCGTCAACACGCTGCCGAAGGCGGTGTATTTCCCTCGCGCGGTCAAGCTGGAGTTCAGCGTGCTGCTCAGCGGCAATTCGACTGACACCAGCGAACCCCTGTCACAGCTGCAATATCTTCTGGGCACCTTCGATGCCGCCAGGGGCATCGGCGCCGGCAACTACGGCCGCTATTCAAACCCGGCCCTGGACAAGCTTCTCGCCACAGCCTCGGTCACACTGGATGACGGCAAGCGCGCCACCCTGATCGCCCAGTCCTACGATCTGGCGTTGGGACAGGACGTGGCCGCCATTCCGATGCTGTTCCAGATCACCGCGTGGGGCATGCGCAAGGGCATCACCTATGGCGGCTTCCCGCAGGATGCCACGGTGGCGTCCCTGGTCCACATCGCGAAGTAACGGCATGTCTGATCGCGGTCTGGAGGCTCCTATGCTGACGCCGAAGCTGGCTGGTCAACTTGCGAGAGTGGCACTCGGTCATGTGACACGAGAATATCCCAACAAGCTGGATCATGTCCTGACCGGCCCGGAAGATCTCAAATCGCCACGCGCACTGCATCCCATCTTTTTCGGCAGCTTCGACTGGCACTCCTGCGTTCACGCATATTGGCTGCTCGCTCGTCTGCTGCGTCGCCATCCAACCCTGCCGGAGTCGGATGGTATCCGCACTCTTTTCGCAAATGCGTTTACCCAGGACAGGGTATCGACGGAACTCGCCTATCTCCTGCGTCCGCTTGGCGGAACGTTTGAAAGACCGTACGGCTGGGCCTGGTTACTGATGCTGGCATCCGAAATGATGAAGCATGAGCAAGACGAGGCCCGAGGCTGGTCCGTCACGCTGAAACCGTTGGCGCAGGCTTTTTCACAGCGCTTCCTGAGCTCTCTCGGAAAGGCAACCTATCCCGTCCGCACTGGTACTCATTCGAACACAGCCTTTGCACTTGCACTGGCGCTGGAATATGCGCGGGCATGCGACGATGAAGCGCTCGCGTCCATGGCGACGGACACTGCCCGGCGCTGGTACTACGGTGATGCCGACTGCCAAGTCTGGGAGCCAGGCGGCGAAGACTTTCTGTCCCCTTGCCTGATCGAGGCCGAGTGCATGCGCCGGGTGCTGACCGCCGAGGAGTTTGCCGTTTGGTTCGACCACTTCCTGCCGGGCTTGGAACAAAAGGAGCCAGCCGTCTTGTTCCAGCCCGTAATCGTCAGCGACCGGAGCGACGGCAGAATCGCCCACCTGGACGGCCTGAACTTCAGTCGCGCGTGGTGCTGGAGTAACCTGGCCGCTTCGCTCGCTCGATCAGATGCGCGTGTCCAGATCATGCGCGACGCGGCGGCCCGACACCTGACAGCCAGCCTGCAGCACATTTCCGGGGATTATATGGGTGAGCACTGGCTCGCTACATTCGCGCTGCTGGCGCTGGAAGCCGCTGATTGATCAGGCCGGAACGAGCGACGCGATTGCATCGGCAAGCGCCACAACCTGATGCGCGCTCTGGACATGAAGATTCTCGACGAGCTTGCCGTCGACGAGCACGATGCCCTTGCCGACGGCGGCGGCATCGGCATGCGCCGCAATGATGCGGCGGGACCAGGCGACCTCCTCCGGCGAAGGCCCGAAGACCGCGTTCGCGGTGGCGATCGTCTTCGGATGTATCAGAAGTCTTGCCGTCAAATCCAAGTTCCCGGCCCTGACGGCAGGCATCGAGAAATCCCGCGTCATCAACAAGATCGAGGTGGACGCCATCGAGGATGGCGAGGCCGAAGGCGCGCGCCGCCAACAGACAAAGGCCGAACGCGGTCAGCAAGGGCAGGCGTTCGCGCGTGTGGCGCGCCCGGAGATCCTTGGTGAGGTCGGCGGTCCCGATGATCAGTCCGCCGACCCGCGCGCTCGCCGAAGCGATCTCCTCGACACGCAGCACGCCGCGCGGCGTCTCAATCATGCACCAGATCAAAAGAGCCTCCGGTGCACCCGCCTCGGCCAGCACGGCCTCGGCCTGGCGGACGGCATCGGCGCTTTCGACCTTCGGCAGCAGGACGGCATCGATTGGCATGCCCGCCGCCGCGACCAGGTCCTCATGGCCCCATTCCGTCGTCAGCGCGTTGACACGGAGAAAGACCTCGCGCTTGCCATAGCTGCCCGCAGCCAGGGACCGTGCGACGCCGTCGCGCGCCGCGCATTTCGCGTCCGGCGCAACAGCATCTTCGAGATCGAAAATAAGGCCGTCGGCTGCAAGGCTGCGTGCCTTCTCAAGCGCGCGCGGATTGGAGCCCGGCATGAAGAGGACGGAACGGCGCGGGCGCAGAGGAGCCGGCATGATTGCGGTTTCCTATTGGGTGATTGGCTGACGACGGGTGCGGGATCATACCGATGATCTCTACAAAGGTCGCACGTCCCGTTCGTCAATCCCCCCAACCATCTCTTCATGGCCGATCGCTCCCGCGTAAGGATCGAAAGTTATCGGACTTCAACGCCGCAAGGATCCGCGATAGAATGCCGACCACCAACGGACCGCTTCCATCCATCGCCGGACAGAGCCTGCGGACGGGCCGCACATCTGCCACATTGAACAGGAGATAACCGATGATCGATCTCTATTTCTGGCCGACCGGAAACGGCAAGAAGGTCGTCATTCTTCTCGAGGAACTGGCGCTTCCCTACACGATCAAGCCAATCAATATCGGCCGTGGTGACCAGCTCACCCCCGAGTTTCTGAAGATTTCCCCCAACGGGCGGATGCCGGCAATCGTCGACCACGAGCCGATGGGCGGCGGCGCCCCGATTTCGATTTTTAAATCCGGCGCGATCATGACCTACCTGGCTGAGAAGGAGGGGCGGTTCTGCCCGACGGAACCGCGCGGAAAGTACGAGGTCGCCCAATGGGTCAGCTGGCAATTGGCCAATCAAGGCCCCAAGCTGGGCGAGCAAGGCCATTTCCGGCGGGCGCTCGAGAGCGGTAACAATGGAGACCTTTCCTACGCCATTCGCCGCTTTGACAATGAGGCGCATCGCATCTTCGGGGTCATGAACCTCGGTCTGTTCAACAAGCATTATCTCGCCGCCGGCGAATATACGATCGCCGACATGATCTGCTATCCCTGGGCCTCGAGCTGGGCGACCCGGAAAATCGACATCGATGAGTTCCCGAACGTGAAGCGCTGGCTAGAAGAGATCGGCGCGCGGCCGGCCGTCAAGAAAGCAATGGCGATGGGACCGGAGTTTCGGGAGGATCCGGCTTCGATCAGCAGCGATGAGCAGGCTCGCCGTAGAAAGCTGGTTGGCGACCAGCGGGCGCAGCCGATTCCGTCGGAATGGATACGGTCCGCACAAGCGTAGTGTCCATCCGTCGGACGAAGTGATGCGCACGTCGTCCCGATGAGCACCCGTCCTTATCGGAGGAAGCCATGGCGTCAACCGTAACGACAATTCCCGCGGGAATGTCCGCCGAGGAATGGCAGACCCGGTGCGACCTCGCCGCCTGCTACCGCCTGGTCGACATGTTCGGATGGTCAGACCTGATCAACACCCGCATCACGGCGCGCGTGCCGGGGAGGCACGACCATTTCCTGATCAACGCTTACGGTCTCCTGTTCGAAGAAGTTACCGCGACGTCGCTGGTCAAGATCGATGCCAAGGGCAACAAGGTTGAGCCCTCGGACTCCGAGGTCAACAGCGGCGGCTTCGCTATACCGAGCACGATACACATGGCCCGGCCGGAACTTCTTTGCGTGCTTCACACCCACACGATCGCCGGCTGCGCCGTGTCAATGCAAAAGGACGGGCTGCTGCCGCTCAACCAGCATGCGCTGCAGGTGGTCGGCGATGTCGCGTATCACGACTACGAGGGCACGGGGCGGAACCCCGAGGAGCGAGATCGCCTCATCGCCGATCTCGGTGATCGCCACATCATGGTCCTGCGCAACCACGGCCTGCTGATTGTCGGAACAAGCATCGCCGAGGCCTTTGTCGCGACGTATCGCATGGAGCGGGCTTGCGCGATGCAACTCGCCTTTCAGCAATCGGGCGCCGAGTTCCATCCGATAGGCGACGCTGTTGTCAGCGCCGCCCATGACAATGCCAGGAATCGCCTCACCGGTCGCGGCCGCGATCATTCCGCCAAATTCGAATGGCCGGCCCTGCTGCGCAAGCTTGACCGCATCGACCCGTCCTACAGGCAATAGCCGACGGACGATCTCTCCGTCGCCACCCGACTCAGCCGGCGGCACGCAGTGGCTTCGGAGCGATTGCAGCCGACGCCTCTCCGATCGCGCCGCGCGACAGCATCAGCGTCACCACTGCGCCGGTGAGTGCCAGAACGCCCGCCGCTATGAATGCGGAGCTGAAGCTGCCGCTCGCCGCAACCAGATATCCGGTGACAATCGGTGCAAGCAGGCCGAAGACGTTGCCGCCGAGGACAAGGAACGCGAACGCACGTCCCGCATCCGACGGCGAACGCAGCAGATCGCTGGTCAACGTAGCGTTGGCCGCGGGGCCGGCATTGGCGAAAGACACAGTGATGGACACAAGCAGGATGACCGCCGTCAGTGATTCAACATAGGGGATGATCAGCCCCGCCGCGGTCAGAAACAGACACAGAGCAACGAGATAGCGGCGCAGTCCGCTTCGCACCGCATGTGCACTCAGCATCCGGTCGCCGAGCCAATTGACGATGATGTTCACCGCCGTCGCAATGAAGAACGGGACCGAGGTGTAGAGCCCCGAATCGACCACCGACAAACCCCGCACCGTCTGGAGGTAGTTCGGCAGCCAGCTCAGATACAGGTAGAGCGAATATACGAGACAGCCCTGCGAGACGAACAAGCCCCACATAGCCGGACAGCGCAACAGCGCCAGGTAGCCGACCCCGTCGTGGTCAGGCGGCTCTATGCCGGCCTCGCGCTCGGCAAGTATTCGCTGCCGTTCCTGGTCCGGCAGCCATTTGGTCTTTTCCGGCGTCGATACCAGAGCAATCCAGATTGCCACCCAGACGAAGCCGATCGCGCCGGTGATCACGAATGACCAGCGCCACGACAACACCTGGATCAGCCAAGCCACAAGCGGCGCGCCCAGCGCCGGGCCGAGACTGCCGCCGGCTCCGATGACCGCGGTTGCGGTACCGCGTTCGGTATAGGGCGCCCACGCCCTGACGCTGCGGTAGACCACGGGGGAGAATGGCGCCTCGCCGACCCCCAGTCCCAACCGCGTCAACAGCATCGTCACGACGCCGACGGCGGCACCAGTCGCCATCTGTGCGATCGACCACACCACAGTGGCCACGCCCGCAACGACATGCGCGCCCCAGCGGTCGATGAGCCGGCCGCCAGGAAGCATCATGAGGACATACGCCCACAGAAACGAGGAAAACAGATATCCAAGCGCGACGGGCGACAGCCCAAGTTCCTGCGCAATCGGCTTACCCGCGACGGACATGTTCACGCGATCGACGTAGGCGATGGCACTGAACACGAAGAGCAGAAAGTAGACCCAGAATCTGCGCCGGGTGATCTTCATCGTGCGTTTCCTCGTTTGTTTTTGTTATCTAATGGGCGCCGTTTCTGTTGACGCTACCCGCTACTCGTCATCAGTCACCGTCCCCCCGTTGTGGTTAGGCCGGAGCATGAGCGTACTTCTCCAGTTCGGCCTCGTCGATCACCGTTGTCATCATGAACTGGAATAGCGCCGCTCCGATCAGGGTGATGACGGCACCGATTGCCAATGCCAACACGAACGAGCCGGTCACGTCGACGATGAAACCGGTCAGGATCGGTGACAGCGTGCCGCCGAGGAAGCCGGCGAAATTCTGGTTGCTGGCGGCGGAGGCGGTATAGGCCTGCGGCGTCACCGCGGTCACCAGGATCCATTTGCAGGTGATGCCGAACTGCATGCAGAACATCGATACCGCGATGCAGGCGATCGCGACGCCGGCGGTGGTGGCGATCGCGGCCAGCCCGGTGAACGCGGCCGAGCCGAGCAGGCCGAGTATCAGCGGCAGACGACGGCTGGCGATCAGGTCCATGCCGCGCGCGACCAGTCGATCCGACACGTAGCCCCCGCAAAGCGCACCGAAAAACGCGCACACCAGCGGCACCGAGGCAAGAAGCCCGGTCTTGGCGATGCTGATGTGCTGCTGCATCTCGAGGTAGGCCGGCAGCCACGTCTGGTACATCCACGTGATGTAGCCGGTGCAGAACGCGCCAAGCATCAGGACCCACATCGCGCGAAAGCGGAACAGCGAACTCCACTGGCGAACCGAGACCGACGATTTGGCGTCGCGGTTCGGCCGCAGATATTCTTCGTCCTGCGGCTCCAGCACCTGTGCCCTCGGGTCGCGGTAGATCAGGAACCAGAGACCGGCAGCTAAGACCCCGGCCAGGCCCATGACGATGAACATTACCCGCCAATTGAAGGCGAGCATCAAACCGGTCAGGATTGGCGGTGCGAGCGTCGGGCCGATATAGGCGCCTGACGTATAAACGCCGCTCGGCGTGCCGCGGTCCTTGACATCGAACCAGTCGCTGACCGAGCGCGTCGCCGACGGGAAGCATGGGGCCTCGGTCGCGCCGAGCCCGATCCGCGACAGCATCAACTGAAAGTAGGTGGCCGCCAATCCGCCGGCTGCCTGGCACAGTGACCACAGTATCATTGCCGCGCCAACCAGGAATTTCGGGCCGATCCGATCAAGCAGATAGCCCGACGGCAACTGAGCGATCCCGTAGGTCAGCGCCCACGCCGATCCCAGAGCGCCGATCGCGGTGGCGTTGATGCCGAACTCCTCGCGGATCTTCAGATTGCCGATCGCCAGGGTTGAGCGGTCCATGTAGTTCAATGCGATCGCCGCGGTTACAAGAACGATCGCAACCCACTGCATGCGTCGGAGCTGGCGTGATGGGCCGACGACCGAACTGATAACCGACATGCTGCTTCCTCCCGGATGATATTCGCATGGCTTGGGTTACGTGACGCTCGTGCATGAATACTGTACGATTCCGTCAAAAGGAAAAGAGGCTGGATCACAGGCCCTGCTGAACGCGCGGGAAGACTTCCTCGGCGATCATTTCGATCGTCGCAATGGCGAGGCTCTCCGGCATTCCGGCCCATTCAGTACTCATGACCAGATGATTGACGCCGAGCCGTCGGTGTATTGCCACGATTTGATCTGCGACCTCGTCCGGAGACCCGATCAGAAAGCGATCGCCGACAAGGCTCTCGAAATTCTGGTCAAAGCCGCTGTCGTCAGCGGGCAATTCCTGACGCCAGGAATGATAGGCCTTGTACTTCGCGCCCAGATATGGAGCGCACAAGCGAATTGCCTCGTCTCGAGTCTTCGCAACGAAGACCTCGCGCCGCATTGGCATCTCCGCGGGGAACGGCTTGCCGGCAGCATCGAGCGCGCGACGGTACAGGTCCATTTGGCGTTCGACGGCAGCGATCTCGACCGCGGGCCCGATATACCAACAATCACCGAGCCTGGCTGCCCGCTCGACCGCTCGATCAGCATTGGCGCCAACCCAGATCGGAGGATGCGGACGCTGCAGCGGCTTCGGCAGGCAGGAGGCTTCGTCGAGCTCGAAATGGCCAGCTTTCATCGAGACCTTGTCCTCGGTCCACAGCCGCTTGATCGCTATGAGATTGGCCTCGAAGCGACGCGCCCGCTGCGTTCTGGGCACACCAAATGCCTTGAACTCGACATCCCGATAGCCGAGCCCCACACCGAGGATCACCCTGCCGCCCGAGATCACATCGAGCGTCGCGAACTCCTCGGCGACGTGGAGCGGTGACAACAGCGGCAATAGAAGGACGCCCGCATTGAGCCGGACCCGCGGCGCCTCGGCAGCAAATCGAGCGAGCATGGGGACGAGCTGCAGCATTTGAAATGGATAGGCGCTGTAGTGCGCCGTCTTGGTGATCGAGTCGAAACCGAGCCGATCGGCGAGGCGGACAATCGCCAAAGTCTCCTGGAAACGCCGGGAGATGTCCTCCCCTTGCTCCGCCTGGCCGCGAACCACAAGCCCGAACTGGAATTTGGCAGTCATGACAAGGCTCCCTTTGCGGTCCGGCTTACGGGTGACCGTGGCGTCGGCAAAGCGCCGTCAGCACGCCGACATTGTCCCACTGGTCGCAGTGATCCACCGCTTGCTCGACCAATGTCACACCCTCCGGTGTCAGCGCGCCCGCGGCAAGTTCCCGGAATTTACCGCGCAGTTCCGCCTCCGCGAATGGCTGTTGAAAATCCCCCCTGTGGCTGTCGCATGCATGGGTAGCGCTGCGGCCATCGGTCAGGACCAGCGTCACGCGTGCCGGCCGGAGGCGCGGGGCCACGGCGGTCATCGCCCGGTCCTCTGTCACGTTCACACGGTGACGCAGCGAGGCGATGACGGGATCATGCACCGCCGCATCGTCGAGTGCGCCATGGCCGGCGTGGCCCCGCACCACCATTGTGGCGGCAGCATGCGGCAGCGAGTACTTCGAGGCGAAAAAGTTCGGCGGATCCGGGTTGCGCATCACCGCGGCAAATCCATAGGTTGCGATGTCGATGTGTGCGATCTCGTCGGGGCGCGGACGCAGTTGCGCCAAAACCTGCTGCAGGCAATCGAGCGCCGGGTGGATCGGGTTGCAGCACGCGTATAGCCGGAAGTAGTTGCGGGTGATGTGCCAGGTCGTGCCGAGTTCATCCAGCAGTCCATCCGGCGTGTAGCCCCCGCCGACAAGCTGGCCCAGCGCCTGCTCGATCGCATCGTCCTGCGCTTCGAAGCCGGCGAGCGCCAACTCGGGCGCCAGTGCGGCGGCAAAGCCACTCATGCCGCCGGCGACATTCAACGCGGTCGCCCCGGCGACAGCATTGGTGTAGCTCGGCGTGAGCAGCAAGGTCGTCGCGATGCGCATGGCGCGACTGATCCCACCCGCATCGAGACCGCGCAGGCGTGCTCCCGCTGCTGCCGCCGCCAACAGCGACACCTGACCATTCTGGTGCGCCAGCGGCCGCGGCGTGAAGCCCCCGGCGAGCCGCGCGGCGACATCGTAGCCCAGTAGCAGCGCCGTCAGCATGTCGCGACCGGTGCTGCGCGCCTGCTCGCCCACCGCCAGCACACCCGGCAGCACCTGCATCGCTGCCTGACCGGAGACGAGGCGCAGGCCCTCGCAGAGTTCGATCGACCGCCCGGCAATGCCGTTCAGGAGCGCAGCAGTGCGCGGATCATGCGACGGCCAGCCGCGGGCATAAACCGTGGCGCCCATGCCCGCGCCGTCCGCGAGCCGCTCGCGCAATTGCCGTACCTCTGGCCGCTGTGCGCCGGCGAGGATCACTCCCAGCGTGTCGAGCAGCACGAGCCTGGTATGATGCTGCACGGAAGCGGGGACATCCTCCCACCGCGTTGCCGCGACGAATGCCGCCAACTCTTCGATCTGCCGCGCCACTTTGGGGTCTCCTTGCGTGCCTGTTGCTCCAGTCTTAGGAGTTTGCCACCGAGACCGGAACAGCCCAGCATTCCCCGCATCAACAGTGAAGGCACACGATCATGGAATTCGGCGCGTCCATCTTTTTCACCGACTACTCGATGTCCCCGGCCGAACTCGCTGTCGCGCTCGAGGAGCGCGGCTTCGACTCGCTGTGGGCAGCGGAGCACTCGCACATTCCGGTGCCTCGACGCACCCCGCCGCCCGGCGGTGGCGAATTGCCGAAACGGTACTACGATGTCATGGACCCGTTCGTCACCCTGACCGCCGCCGCCGCCGCCACCAAGCGGCTCAAGGTTGCGACCGGGATCTGTCTGGTCATCCAGCGCGATACAATCCAGACGGCAAAGCTGGTCGCCTCGATCGATCAGGTGACCGGCGGGCGGTTTCTGTTCGGAATCGGCGGCGGCTGGAACGTCGAGGAGATCGAAGCCCACGGCACCGTCTTTGCCACGCGCATGAAGAAGATGCGCGAGCAGATGGAGGCGATGAAAGAGATCTGGACCAAGACGACAGCGGAATACAACGGCGAGATCGTCAAGGTTCCATCGATGCAGACCTGGCCCAAGCCGACGCAGAAGCCGCATCCGCCGATCCTGCTTGGCGGGGCGTTTCCGTGGGCCGCGCGACGGGCGATCCGCTATGGCGATGGCTGGTATCCAAACGCGAGCAGCGGCAACCCCGATGAATACATGCCGCGCTTCCGCCAGATGGCAGCCGAAGCCGGGCGGGACCCACATTCGTTGCCGGTGACGCTCGGCGGTGCTCCGGAAGACCTTGCCCAGCTGCGGCGGTTCCGCGACCTCGGTGCCGCACGTGTGAATGTGACCCTCCCAGCAGAGGGAGCGGCGGAGATCCTGCCCATACTGGACCGCTGGGCAGCATTGATCCGCCAAGTACGCGGCTGAACGCGGGCAAGGCGACGCTGCGACGCGGGGCCAACCCGCATGGTTGAGGGAGGAAAAGGAAGATGACCACGTTCGTTCTGGTGCATGGGTCCTATCAAGGCGGCTGGATCTGGCAGCGCGTCGCGACGCGGCTGCGCGCGGCCGGCCATACGGTTTATGCCCCGACGATGGATGGCTGCGCCGAGCGGCGGCACCAGCTGCGACCGGGCATCGACACATCGACCTACGTCGCTGAAGTCGCCGACCTGCTGTTCTACGAAGACCTGCACGATGTCGTGCTGGTCGGGACAAGCTCGGGCGGCATGGTGGTCTGCGGTGCGGCCGAGGCGATGCGGCACCGTGTCGAGCGGTTGGTGCTGGTGGATGCGCTGGCCCTGTTCAACGGCGAACGTACTCGTGACATCGTCAAGCGCGCGACCACCGGCCCGGCAGTGCTGGCCTCGGCGCCTTCCCGCGAGGATGCCGAAAAGGGCCTGTTCGCCGATCTGGACCCGGCGACGCGGGCCTGGGTGCTCGACCGCTATACCCCACATCCGACCGGATGCTCCGAGACACCAGTGAAGCTGACGGATTTCTGGGACCAGAGCTGGAAGGCGACGGTGATCTGGTGCCGCAGGGCGCCCAATCCGGGCGAGGCACATCAGCGGCGCGCCGCCGCTCGCCTGGGAGCCAAATGGTTGGAGTTGGACACTGGACATTATCCGATGCTCAGCATGCCCGATGAGCTGACTAAAATGCTGAACGAAGTGGCCTAGTCAGAAAAAGCAAAGAGGGTAGCACGCATGCGCAAGTTCGCCGGTCCAGCGGGAGCCGTCAGCCGCGTCACCATCGAGAGCACGGTGCTCCGAACAAACATGCTCGGTGACCCTTCGACGCGCGAGGTGGATGTATACGTTCCGGCAGGCCATGATGGTCGAGGCCTGCCGCTGCTGGTCGATCTCGTCGGCTTTACCAGCAGCGGCCTGTCCCATACGAACTGGGTCGGCTTCCGGGAGAACCTGCCGGAGCGGCTCGACCGGCTGATCGGCGAAGAGCGCATGCCGCCGGTCGTCGTTGCCTTTCCCGATTGCTTCACCAGGCTCGGCGGGAATCAGTACGTGAATTCGGCTTCCATGGGTGCGTGGGAAGATTTCCTGCTGAACGAAATGCTGCCGGCAATCGAGCAGCGCTTCGGATGCGGCGGTGACGGACGCCGTGGCGTGTTCGGCAAGAGCTCCGGAGGATATGGCGCCATCACGCACGCGCTGCGACACGCCGATATCTGGTCGGCTGCGGCCTGTCATTCCGGCGATATGGGCTTCGAGCTGTGCTATCTGCCGGACATGCCCGCGACCCTGCGGGCACTTGCCGGCGTTGACCATTCGATCGAGCGTTGGTGGCAACAGCTTGAATCAGCCCAAAAGCACCCGGAAGGTTCCTTCAAGGTGATCAATGCCTTGGCCATGGCGGCCAGCTACGATCCGGATCCCACGCAGTTCCTTGGCATCCGGCTGCCGGTGACATCCGACACCTGCGAGATCATCGAGGAGCGCTGGGCGAATTGGTTGCGACATGATCCTGTGATTGCCATCGAAACACACTCGGACAATCTCCGTCGCCTGAAGGCTCTTTATATCGATTGCGGCGAGAGGGATCAGTTCAACCTCCTGTATGGTGCGCGCCGGTTCGTGCGACGATTGAAGCAGCTCGACATAGCACATCGCTACGAGGAGTTCGCCGACAACCATACCAGCGTTGACTATCGCATGGATGTAAGCCTGCCGTTTCTCGCCGAGGCACTGAGCCGCTGAATTCCGACATTGCGAGCAATCAATCAGGTGCGGTCACGCTGCCGGGGGTCGAGCACCAGACTGAGCCGGTCGCCGACCAGGTTCACGGCCATCACCGTGAGGAAGAGTGCGAGCCCGGGGAATATCATCGTCCACGGTGCGTAGCGGACATATTCGCGTCCGGCGTTGAGCATTGCGCCCCACTCCGGTGTGGGCGGCTGCGCGCCCAGTCCCAGGAAAGAGAGAGTGGCCGTGAACAGCACCGCGCTGCCCAGATCGAGCGTGGTGATCACGATCAGGATGGGAGCAAGATTGGGCAGCAAGTGGCGCAGACACGATGCGTACACGGCCGGCGCCGACCGCGCGCGCTGCCTCGACGAAGTCCCGTGCCACCAACGCCAGCGTGGCAGCCCGAGCGATACGGGCGAAGCGTGGAACACCGGACATGCCGACGGCGAGAGCCGCATTCCACAGTCCGACACCGAGTACGGCCACGATCAAGATGGCAAGGATGATCGGCGGAAAGCACAACATTGCATCGATGAGCCGTGCCCCGATCGCGTCGACCCGGCCACCGCCATATGCGATTGACACGCCCAACAGCGCCCCGAAGACCAGGCTGATCGCTACGGTCGAGATGCCCATCGCGAGCGAGAAGCGGGCGCCGTACATCACGCGACTCAGGATGTCCCGACCGAACAGGTCACAGCCGAACCAATGCTCGGCAGACATGGGGGCGAGACGGCGGCATTGGCTGGTGGCGTTCCAGTCATAGGGAGCAAGCAACGGCGCCAGCACCGCCAACGCGAGGATGACGACGAGCACAAAGCTGCCTGCCACGGCACCGGGGGCACCGAGCAGCCGCGCGATGATGCCAGGTCCGCGCACGTGCTTTCGCGCCCGGATCATGCCTGCACCCGTGGATCGATGATGCCGTAAGCGATGTCGATCAGGAGATTGATCAGCACATAGGCAGCGGTGGTGAGAGCCACGACGCCTTGCACAACCGGGAAGTCCTTCTCCAGAACCGCAAGCACCAGCAGGCGGCCGATGCCGGGCCGGGCGAATACCGTTTCGGTGACCACAGCACCGCCGATCAGCAGCGCAAACTGAATGCCGAGCAGCGTCAGTGGTGGAATGACGGCGTTCCGCATTGCGTGCTTGGCCACGACACGCACCGCGGTAAGACCCTTTGCGTAGGCTGTGCGGATGTAATCCTGCGCCATCACCTCGATGATGCTGTTGCGCACCAGGCGCGCGAGGCCACCGGCGAGAAACAGGCCAAGTGTTATGCTCGGCAAGATCAGCGCTGCAAATCCAGTGCCGAGGACCGGCACCCAGCCCAGTTGGGTGGCGAAGATCTGGATCAGGATCATCCCGATCCAGAAACTCGGCAGCGACAGCCCGGCAAGAGCGAGCGTCATGCAGATGGTATCGGTCCAACCGTTGGGCCGGACGCCGGCGACGATGCCGAGTGTGGCGCCCAGCAACACGCCGATCAGGAAGCCCCCGATGGCGAGCTGCAGCGTGTAGGGGAACTCCGCAGCAATCAGCGTCGTCACGGGCTGATGGCTACGGAAGCTGTCGCCGAAGTCGCCACGCACGGCATTGACCAGGAAGCTGACGTATTGGACGGCCAATGGCCGGTCGAGACCGAGTTTGGCACGCGCGGCATCCATGGCCTGGTCGCTGATCGGTGTACCCTGCAGCATCAACAGCACCGGATCACCGGGTACGAGCCGCATGGCCCCGAAGACGACGGTCCAGGTGATCACAAGTGTCACGATTGCGCCGAGCACCCGCGCAAGAAGGCTGTGCACGCTCACCGGCGCAGTGTCGCGCTGGCGATCGTGACGTTCAGCATCGGACCGCCGCCGCGGGACAACGTCGGCCGGTGTGTGGGCGTTCCATTTGGCCTGTTCCGGACGCGATTGATCGGAACCATAGGCATGCCGACCGTTCGCGCAAGCGTGCAAGTGGCGATTGCACGATGCCACCGGGCGTCGCAGAGTACATGCCAAATCGTACGCATGAGGCGACCATGAGCGGAGGCGGACCATCAGGCCTGACACGTCGCGCGGTTGTCGGCGGCATGCTCGCCGCGCCGACGATCGCCAGGGGCGCCGCGGCACAATCCGGCAGCGGGCTCACGGTGACCTGGGGTGAGGACGACGCCACGCCGCGGACCTACGATCCTCGCGTCACCAGTTCGCGCCATGAGTATCAGGTGATCGCGCAGGTCTTCGATACGCTGATCGCCAGCGACGGTTCGAACAAGCTTTTTCCAGGCCTGGCGACGGCATGGGATGTCGCGCCGGACGGCAAGAGCGTGACACTCAAACTGCGCAGCGATGTCGGATTCCACGACGGCACGCCGTTCGATGCCGAAGCGGTGAAATTCACGTTCGACACCATCGCCGATCCGAAGACCGCGAGCGAAGGCGCGGTGACCCAGCTCGGACCGTATGCCGGCACCGAGGTGATCGATCCTCATACGGCGCGGGTGAGCTATTCGCAGCCGTTCGGCGCCGCGCTTGCGAGCTACGCCGAAGGCACGCTGGCGCCGGTCTCGCCCACGGCGGTGAAGCGCCTGGGGAACCAGGGTTTCGCCCGCGCGCCGGTCGGCGCCGGGCCGTTCCGGTTCGTCTCCTGGGAGGAGGGGCGACAGGTGTTGCTGGAGCGGTTCGACAAATACAATTGGGCGCCGGCCTACAATGCGAACACGGGCGCCTCGAGCGTCCAGCGTGTCGTCACCAGGTTCATTCCCGATGCCTCGACGCGCGTGGCCGCGCTCGAGGCCGGCGAGATCGACATTTCAGATGCAACGCCGATCCTTGATATGAAACGATTCAGCGATGCCCGCGGCTATGGCACGATGATCGGCAACGCGGCCGGCATTCCGTTCGGCCTTGAGCTCAATGGCAGCCGCGGGATCTTCGCCGATGTCCGCGTTCGCCGTGCGCTCGCGATGGCAGTCGACCGCAAGGCGCTCAGCGAGAACCTGTTCTTCGGCCTCATCGATCCGGCCTATGGGCCACTGTCGAAGGGTACGCCCGGATATTGGGCGGGAACGGAGGATCTGTACAAACCGGATCCGAAGGCCGCGATGGCCCTGTTGGATCAGGCCGGGTGGAAGTCGAGGACCGGATGGCGTACGCGTGAAGGACGGCCAGCGGCTGAGCGGCTTCTATGGTGCGCCACCTCCGCTCGAGCCCGATACGGCGGTCGAACTCCAGGCCGTTGCGCGACGCGTCGGTTTCGATCTCAAGGTCGAGACGATCACCTTCGCGCGCAATCAGGCGCTGGTGTTCGACAATGCGTTCGACATGCTGCCGGTGCGATGGATACAGGCCGATCCGATGTGCCTTGAGAACCTGTTCGCAAGCGTCAACATCCCGAGCCCTGGCCGCTATAGGTATAACTGGATGCAGCTCAACGACGCCAGGCTGGACGCGCTGTTCGCCGAGGGCCGCGCGGTGACAGACCCTGCGAAGCGTGCCGCGATTTATGCCGATGCGCAGAAGATCATCATGGACAGTGCCCTGTGGTTCCCGGTGCACAATCAGGTTCAGACGATCGCCTATCGCACCGAGAAAAAGGGCTACCATTTTGCCCGAGCCAGCTGGGTGGCGCTGTTCTATGACGTGACGAAGGCGTGACCAGGAGCGCCCGGGAGGACACCGCATGCAGTTCGGTTTCACTAGTGAGCAGGAAGAGTTTCGGTCGGTGCTGCGGCGCTTCCTCGAGGAGAAGTCGCCGCCGACGGTGGTGCGGCGCCTGATGGAAACCGAGACGGGCTGGGAGCGCGAGAGCTGGCGCGAGATCAACCAACTACTTGGGCTCACCGGCGTGCATATCCAGGAGGCCTATGGCGGCCAGGGGTTCGGCTTCGTCGAGCTTGGCATCGTGCTGGAGGAGATGGGCCGCGCATTGTTGTGCGCGCCCTACTTCGCCTCGACGGCGCTGGCGGCGACCGCGATCATGAACGCCGGGTCCGAGGCACAGAAGCGCGAACTTCTGCCGCCGATCGCCGCAGGCGAAGTGGTGGCGACGCTGGCGTTCACCGAGCCGAACGGACGCTGGGATACAGAGGGGGTCGAAACCACGGCGACGCCGGCCGAGGGGAGATACCGGCTCGACGGGGTCAAGAGCTTCGTGCTCGACGGCCACACGGCCGACCAAGTCGTCGTGCTGGCCCGACGCCCGGGATCGACCGGTGACGACGGGCTCTCGTTCTTCACCGTGCCTGGCGACGCGACCGGCCTGATGCGGGGCGCGCTGAAGGTGATGGATCCGACGCGCAAACAGGCGCGGTTGGAGTTCCGCTCGGTGGAGGCAGAGCTTTTGGGCGAAGAGGGCGAAGGCGTAGCGCCGTTCGCGAAGACGCTGACGCAGGCCGCGGTGTGCCTGGCGAACGAGATGGTCGGCGGCGCCGAGAGGCTGCGCCAGTCAGCGCTCGACTATGCCAACCTGCGGGTGCAGTTCGGCCGCGCCATCGGCTCGTTCCAGTCGATGAAGCACAAGCAGGCCGACATGCTGGTCGATGTGGAGCTCGCCAAATCGGCCGCCTACGCCGCTGCGTCCGCGGCCGATGACGACGATGCCGAACTGCCGGCGCTGGCCTCGATGGCGAAGGCATGCGCGTCGGATGCGTATATGCAGACGGCGATACACACGATCCAAATCCACGGCGGCATCGGCTTCACATGGGACAACGACACGCACCTTTGGTTCAAACGCGCGAAGAGCTCCGAGGTGTTCCTGGGCGATCCGACATATCATCGCGAGCTGATGATGCGTGCGTGGGGCGTTTGAGACCAGCTGTGGAACAGGACAATCGTTTAGGGGGCGTACTCGTGCCGCATCGTCATGGCGGGGCTCGGCCCCACCATCCACGTCTATTCTGCGTGCTTGCAGCAGAGACGTGGATGGCCGGCACAAGGCCGGCCATGACGGTTGGGTAACGGCGCTCTCAGTGGAGGGGATTATGAGCGAACCGACCGAGGCTTTCGTCCGCGCCGATGTGCGCGCGTGGCTCGAGGCGAACTGGAGTCCCGATCGTGGCCTGATTGAATGGCGCAACATGCTGATCGACTCCGGTTGGGGTGTGCCGAGCTGGCCGAAGGACTGGTACGGCCGCGAACTGCCGGTGGCGCTCGAGCGCGTGGTCGATGAGGAGCTGAAGCGGATCGGCGCCGTCGGCGTCGCCAAGACCGGCATCCGCAGGCTCGCGGCGGCGACGCTGCTCGTCCACGGCAGCGACGCGCAAAAGGAAAAATTCCTGCGCCGCAGCCTGACCGGCGAGGACACCTGGTGCCAGCTGTTCAGCGAGCCGGGCAGCGGATCGGACCTCGCGGGCGCCACGACGCGGGCCGAGTTCAAGGGCAACCGCTGGGTGATCAACGGGCAGAAGGTCTGGACGACCAGCGCCCATCATGCCGACTGGGGCCTGCTGCTGGCACGCACCGACGTGAACGTACCCAAGCATCAGGGGCTGTCGTACTTCATCCTCGACATCCGCCAGCCGGGCGTCGAGGTGCACCCGCTGCGACAGATGAACGGGCATGCGTCGTTCAACCAGGTGTTCTTCACCGATGCCGAGGTGCCGCCTGAGATGCTGGTCTCGGAGGTCGGCCGCGGCTGGGCGGTGGCGACGACGACGCTGATGCATGAGCGTCGGGGCGCGGATGGCATCCGCACCTGGGGGCAGGCGTCCGACCGGCCGGGGCGAATCTATGACGAGGAGCGGGCGGAGATCGCCACCGTCATGGAGCCTTACAAGTGGTATCCGCAGCGTGCGGGGCGGGTCGATCTGGTGGTGGAGCGGGCGAAGACGACGGGGCGGGCGAGCGACCCGGTGGTGCGGCAGGAGATCGCGAAGCTGCTGACGATGTCGAAAGCGGCGGAATGGACGGCGCTGCGCGCCCGGGCGGCGCAGGCACAGGGTCGGCCGCAGGGGCCGGAAGGCTCTTTGGGGAAGCTGGTGTCGAGCCATGTGGCGCGGGCGGCGGCGCGGGTGCACACGCTGATCAGCGGGGCGGATGCGATGCTGACCGGGGAGGATGGGGCGATGGGCGGGTTGATCGCCGAGATCCTGGTGTCGGTGCCGGCGGGGTCGATCGCCGGGGGGACGGATGAGATCCAGCGCAACATCATCTCGGAGCGGGTGCTGGGGATGCCGAAGGAACCGCGGACGGACAATGATCGGCCGTTCCGGGATGTGCCGAAGAATCTGGTGGGGTGAGCGGTGTCTCAGTGACGTCTTGCTTCGCTGTGACGGAGACAAGGGTTGCCCTGACCAATCCCGCCCCACAAAGCATTCGATGGAGACAGTTGGCAGGGAAACCATCTATCGGAACCGAAACGCTGTTCAGGGCCGCCCGGCCACCTCAGTCGCTTTGTCAGCCGTGTTCAGAGCACGAAGCGCTGCGACGGTACAAACGGAGGCGGCTCCATGCCCAGCTTCGCCTGGGCATAAAGGTTGGCGCTGAATTCCACATTGGCAGCAGGATGGTTCCGCATCGCCAGCAGGTCCCGGAAGAACCGTTGCAACACGCCATCGGCTCGCATCGTGCGGCCACCGTTCACGCCCATCAGCTCATAGATCGCCCTGGTACAGCGATCGTGCGCCAAAGCTGCTTCATACAGAGCCTGAACGCGGCGCTCATACGGGATCGTCTGTCCGGATTCGAGCGGGGACTGCAAGGCCGTCCAGGTCGCGCCGAGCCGCGTCCTCGCCGTATCAACCGCGATCAGCGCGCGCGCCAGGGCTCGCCGCAGCGCGGGGTCCTGCGCGACCGGCGGTCCGCCATAGGCCGAGACACGGGTGCGGTTCTGCTCGATAAAGGCATCCAGCGCGCCGACCGCGGCCCCGATCGCCGGCGCAGCGATCGTGTAGGCGAAGACGAGTTGCCAGGGCAGACGAAAGTATGGACGATCGTTGACCGCGAACCCTGGATCCCTGCCATGATAGACGTCGACAATGCAGTGGGTCCGGTGCTCGGGAACGAAAGCATCCGTCACGACGATATCCTTGCTGCCGGTTCCTGCCAGCCCGGTCACCTGCCAGCTGTCATGGTCGATCGAGAAATCCCCACGCGGAACAAGAAAGGTTCGGAATTCGGCCCCGCTGCCTGCGTCCGGTACCACACCCCCCAACAGCGCCCACCCGCAATGATCGACGCCACTCGAAAAATGCCAACGGCCGGACAATTGGAACCCGCCATCCACACGTCGGACCGAGCCGGTAGGCGCCAAGGACGACGAAGCCCGCGCGTCCGTGTCATGCCCCCAGACCTCGCGCTGCGCCTCATTCGCAAACAGCGCGATCTGCCAGGGATGGATCCCGACGACGCTCGCCACCCAGCCGGTGGATGCGCAGGCGGAGGCGATCAGAACCATGCCCTCGTAAAAGGTCGCATGGTCCAGTTCCAGCCCGCCCCATTGGCGTGGCTGGACAGCGCGAAACACGCCGACCGCGGTCAGTGCCCCCATTATATCGTTCGATACCCGGCCGAGTCGCTCGGTCTCGGCGGCCCCTGCGCGGATGCGGGGCACGAGGGCGGCGATGCGGTCCAGGAACATTTCCGATTCCGCCTTGCCGGCCGGAACCGGAGCCGGCCGCGGTTCGGCTTGAAGTGTGTCCGGCATTGGCGTCCCCTCCGGATGTCGTCTGCCAGGCCGTTGGTGTTCAGCCGGGCCCCAGCGCTGGATGCTTGCGGTGCCAGTCTGTAGCGGACTGATAGGCATAACCGGCACGCACCAGCATCTCCTCCTCAAGATGACGGCCAACAAACTGGAACGCAACCGGCGTTCCGACGTCCGTAAATCCGCAAGGCAGGGTGATCGTGGGGCTGCCGGTCATGTCGAACGGACAGGTGAAACGCAGTAATGCATTGAGCATCTCAGCATCCTCGCCAAGGCTTGCCATTTGCGCCATGGTCGGCGATGCAATGCCCTGTGCCGGCACGAGCAGCAGGTCGATGTCCTGGAATACTGCTGCAACACGTCCACGGAAATTCGCCCGGCGAAGAATGATTTTCTGATACTCCAGGCCGGATAGTCCGCGGCCCAGATCGATCAAGGCAGACAGCGCAGGGCCGTAGTTGCTCTTGAGCGCAGGGTAGGTATTTTCGTGCGCCACGGCGGTCTCCACACCGCACAGCGGGAACCAGTCCTTGATGAGCTGGTCGACCGCGGGAAAGTTTATTTCCCGAATGTCGGCGCCCAAGCCGCGCACCGTCTCGAGAGCCGCGGCTATCACGTCCACCGTCGTGGCGTCGACGCGATTGGTATTCCAGGCATAATCGACGCCAATGCGCAATCCGTGCAGTCCGCGTGTCATACCAGCGAGATAGTTTGGTACCGGGTCCAGCACCGCAGTAGGGTCATTGGGATCGCTTCCGGCAATGACACCAAGTATCGCGCCGCAATCCGCCGCGCTGCGCGCCATCGGTCCGATGTGATCGAGTGTCGCCGCCAGTTCGAACACGCCATGACGGCTGACACGTCCCCAGGTCGGCTTGAGGCCGGTCACGCCGTTGGCAGCGGACGGAAACCGGATGGAACCGCCAGTATCGGAACCGAGTGAGCCGTAACAAAGTCCCGCGGCCGTCGCCACACCGGAACCGCTCGAGGAGGCGCCTGGCCAGTGCGCGGCATTCCACGGGTTCACTGGTGGCGGGATCTGCGGATGATGATCGGCGTAGGCGCCCTCGGTCAGCTGCAGCTTGCCCAGAATGATCGCACCGGCCGCATAGAGTTTACGGACCACCGTGGCATCCTCGGTAGGACGGTAATCCTTGTAGATCGTCATGCCGGCCGCCGTCGGTACGCCCTGTGTCCAGCACAGATCCTTCACTGCGATGGGTACGCCGTGCAGTGGGCCACGGGTCTCGCCGCGCATGATCTCTGTCTCGGCCGCGCGTGCATGCATCAGCGCTGCCTCGGCCATCATGTGGGCGTAACTTTTGAGTTGGCCGTCGAGTTCGTCGATACGAGTAAGCTGGGCCGTCGTGGCCTCCACTGGCGAGATCTCGCGCGCATGGATACGGCGTGACAGCTCGATAAGTTCAAGATAGTGTACGGCTGAAGTCATGACAGCCTCCTGCTCAATTTATCTGGCGGCTTTCCGAATGATCGGGACAACCATCCAATTTTGCTGCCGCCCCAAGGCGCAGCCTGACACGCCAGAGTGTTGAAGCTGTCACAAGCGTCCCGAGGTTGACAATTCGAGCCTGAAGGTCTGTCGGCGCCCAACCGATCGGGACTCCCTGGCAGGATGCCAATCCAATACCATCGGCCCGAACTAATGACCTTTCGTCGCTGCTCGTTCCTTCTCCGTCATGGCCGGGCTTGTTCCGGCCATCCGTCGCGGCGTCCGTGCCGGGGGGAGATGGCCGGGACTGATCCCCGGATCACGTCCGGGGACGGCCATGACGGTGTGAGAGCGGCGCGGAGAGTCAAAAGCAACGGCGCCTGGTATAAGGGGCGAACCAACAGCATTGTGCCTATGCGCAGCGGGGCCCACTGACCAATATGCAGACCGGTCTTGTCTCCGCGGTTCCCTTCGCCATGGGCGCGCGCGGGATGGTGCGGTACGGCGATCGCCAATATCGCAGGCTTCGTCGGGAACTATGTAATGGGTTGGCTGGCGATCTGACCGGCAATTTCGACAGCGGCCTTGTTGTCATCGCTGCGGTCCGCAACGTGTCTGCGTTCGCCACACTGTGCATCCATCACGAAACGGAACTGGAACAGACACCGATTACTGACGACACGCCGCCTATGCCGGGCGAGGTAGCCGAGATTGTTTGATGTGCCGGGTGCCGGCCATGACGGAAGGACCGAGTGGCGATGGCAGGTCATTGGTTCGGGCCGCTGGTGCAAGAGCGGTCGGAGAGTCAACACTAGCGGCCGCTGGTGTAACTGGCACCCGAGCGGCCGAAGGTGATGCGCTGATGCCTCGTCCCAGGCCGACGCACCATCGTCCGATCGGGCGTTTCAGGGCTGCGCCGGCAGGCGAACACCACCCGGGCCGATCAGGCCGGGATAGGGCGCCTTGAAGCGCCAGAAAGTCCCGCTGTTTGCCCCCTCGAAGTAGAGGTACTGGTTGTCGGGGCCGCCGAACGCGAAGTTGGTCGTTGCGGCGTCGCCATTCGGGATCGGCACGAAGCCGAGAATGATGCCGTGCGGATCGATCTCGACAATGCCGCCAATGCCAGCCAACCCCGCCCACAAATTGCCATGGACGTCGTAATGGAGGCCGTCGGGTCCGCTGTTGCCGGGCACATAGCTGCCGGCCTTCACCGAACCGAACGTCAAATGCAGCGGATCCTTGGCACATTGGGGACAGCCGAGCGTCGGCCCGGTCATGAAGGTACTGTACCAAACGCGGCCTTCTCTGAAGTCCCCGATGGCCAGCACGGCGTCATCGGGCGACACGGCAATGCCGTTCGGGAACGAGCCGCTGTCCATCACCCTGCGCAAAACGCCGTCGCGCGAGTACTGATAAATGGCGCCCGTACGATCAGCCACATTCGGTCCGGGACCGGTTCCCCATGGATCGGTGAAGAACAGATTGCCCTCGGCATCGAAATCGAGGTCGTTGGGCCCTTTGAACAATTGATTCCGATAGGTATAGACCAACGTCGTGACCTGCTTGGTCTGCGGGTCGTAGACCAGAATGCCGCGGTGCCGCGACGTCAGGTAGAGCTTGCCGTTGTACCACCGCGTGCCCTGCGGCTCACAGGTTTGACCCAGATCTGCCGGCGGGTTGCAATTGAATACCGGGACCAACTTGGCATCCGGAGTCAGATATGAAACCCATCCGCTGCCGATCGCGACGAACCAAAGATTGCCCTCGGTGTCGAACGCGCCGCCTTCAAGGAACGCACCCTGCGGCGTGTTGCTGACATCGGCGAATTTTTCCACCGGGCCGACGCCTGGCGGCAATGGCGGCAGACCCCACGGCTGAACCAGGCTGGGCGTTTGTGCCTTGGCGACACCCCCCGGACCAGCGAAGGCGAGAGTGATGCCAATCAGCACTGTGCCCAAGGTCGCGATCAGAGTTTGGCGCGTAGCCATGATTATTGTGCTCCTTTCCCCCCACAGGACGAACATGCTGCCGATCGTTGGCAGCACGCGCAACCTCGCCAACGCCGCCGACACCATGCTGGGCGCTTCCTCCGCAGGTCACCACGGCCTTCGGCTCTACCGTTCAGTCAGCATGACGCAACGGGGATTCGGGTAGCAGCTTTATCCAGCTGCGCTATCGCGTTGCCCGCCGCCGCGTCGCCGCAGCCTTCTTCCCGCGCACTGCAGCCTTCTTCTTCGTTGGTGCCTTGGCGCCGGTAGCTCGCTTCGCCACCGGCTTCGGCGCCGCGCGCTTGGCTTTCGCGGCCCGCCGCTTCGCAGGAGCGGGCTTCGCCTTGGCTGGCGCCTTTTCGGCCGGCGGCTGGACTACCGGCACCGGCTTCGCCGCCGCGGCCCCACGCCCGCGCCGCCCGGCCGCGCCGCGCGGACGCAACTGCTTGCCCTTCTCGGCCAGGAGTGCCACCGCCTGCTCGAGCGTGATCTCTTCCATCATCACGCCGCGCGGCAGGTTGGCGACCGTCTTGCCGTGCTGCACGTAGGGACCGAAGCGTCCCTTGCGCACCGCGATCAGCTCCTTGTCGCCGGGGTGCGCGCCGATCGTGCGCACGCTGGCCATCTTGCGCGCGATCAGATCCACCCCGCGGTTGATGCCGATATTCAGCACATCGTCGTCGCGGTCCAGCGAGCCATAGATCGCGCCCATGCGCACATAGGGACCGAAGCGGCCGATGCCGGCCTCGATCGTCTCGCCGGTCTCGGGGTGGGTGCCGATGGCGCGCGGCAGCGACAGCAGGCCGATTGCCTGTTCGAGCGTGATCTGCTCACCGTCCACGCCGCGCGGCAGCGACGTGCGTTTCGGCTTGACCTTCTTCCCCCGGGTCGATTGCCCGGGAGCCTGCCCCGGACCTGATCCGGGGGCGGGCTTGGCGTCCTTTTTGGCGTCCTTGTCCTCGCCGTTCTCGCCTTGCTGCACATAGAGCCCGTACGGGCCGCGGCGGACGGTGATCTCCTCGCCGGTCTCGGGATGCGGGCCGAGGACGCGCATGCCTTCCTTCAGGGTCTCGCCCTGATCGTCGCCGGTCTCGATGGCCAGGCGCCGGGTGTACTGGCAGTTCGGATAATTCGAGCAGCCGATGAAGCTGCCGTAGCGCCCCAGCTTCAAGCCGAGCCTTCCGTTGCCGCAAGCCTGGCAGGCGCGCGGATCGGTCCCGTCCTCGCGCGGGGGGAAGAAATGCGGGCCCAGATCCTCATCCAGCGCGGCGATGACGTCGCTGATCTTGAGGTCCTTGGTCTGGTCGACCGCGTGCGAGAACCCTTCCCAGAACGCCCGCATCATCGCGCGCCAGTCGGCCTGGCCGGCCGAGATATCGTCGAGCTGCTCCTCCATCTGCGCGGTGAACCCGGTATCGACGTAGTGCTCGAAGAAGCTCACCAGGAACGCGGTGACCAGCCGGCCGCGGTCCTCGGGGATGAAGCGGCGCTTCTCCTGGCGGACATATTTGCGGTCCTGCAGCACCGAGAGGATCGAGGCGTAGGTGGACGGCCGGCCGATCCCCAGTTCCTCCATCTTCTTCACCAGGCTCGCCTCGGAGTAGCGCGGCGGCGGCTGGGTGAAGTGCTGGAGTGCATTCACCGTGCGGAGCTTCAGCGGATCGCGCTCCGCCATTGGCGGCAGCATGCGGCCCTCATCCTCCTCCGCCGCATCGTCCTGATCCTCGCGGTACAGCTTCAGGAAGCCGTCGAACGCCACGACGGAGCCGGTGGCACGCAGCCGCAGACCCTTGCCGTCGGTAATCTCGACGCTGACCTGGTCAAGTTCGGCAGACTGCATCTGCGAGGCGACGGCGCGCTTCCACACCAGCTCATAGAGCCGGCGCTGATCGGGATTGAGATAGCCGGCGACGCTGTCCGGCGTGCGCGCGACATCGGTCGGCCGGATCGCCTCGTGCGCCTCCTGCGCGTTCTTGATCCGGCTCTGGTACTCGCGCGGCGCGCCAGGCACGTAATCGGCGCCATAGGCACCGAGCACATGGTCGCGGATCGCGGACACTGCCTCGCCCGCCATCTGCACGCCGTCGGTGCGCATATAGGTTATGAAACCGGTAGTCTCGCCACCGATATCGACGCCCTCATACAGCTGCTGCGCCAGGCGCATGGTCTGCTGCGCGCCGAAGCCGAGCTTCCGCGAAGCCTCCTGCTGCAGCGTCGAGGTGGTGAACGGCGGCGGCGGGTTGCGCTTGACGCGCTTCTTCTCCACCGAGCCGACGGTGAAACGGCCCGCCTCCACGGCGGCTTTGGCGCGCATCGCAAGCTGCTCGTTGGAAAGATCGAACTGCTCCAGCCGCTTGCCTTCGAAATGCGTGAGCCGCGCGGTGAACGGCGCATTGGCCGGCGTGAGGAAATCCGCCTCCACCGTCCAGTACTCGCGCGCGCGGAACGCCTCGATCTCCGCCTCGCGGTCGCAGATCAGCCGCAGTGCGACCGACTGCACGCGCCCGGCGCTGCGGCTGCCGGGAAGCTTCCGCCACAGCACGGGGGAAAGCGTGAACCCGACCAGGTAATCAAGCGCCCGTCGCGCCAGATACGCCTCGATCAGCGGCTGATCGAGGTCGCGCGGATGGGCGATGGCGTAGCGGACGGCGGTGCGGGTGATCTCGTTGAAGCTGATGCGGCGGACCTTGACGCCCTTCAGCGCCTTCTTGTCGGTGAGCATGGCCTTCACATGCCACGAGATAGCCTCGCCTTCGCGGTCCGGGTCGGTGGCGAGATACAGCGTGCTCGCGCCCTTCAGCGCCTTGGCGATGGCGCCGACCTGCTTCTCCCCCCGCGCGTCGGACTGCCAGTCCATGGCGAAGTCCTGTTCGGGACGCACCGAGCCGTCCTTCGGCGGAAGGTCGCGCACGTGCCCGAGGCTGGCCAGCACGGTATAGCCGCCACCGAGATAGCGGTTGATGGTCTTGGCCTTGGCGGGGGATTCGACGACGACAACGTCTGACATTGCGACCTTTGCGGCAACCTAGGAACCGTCCTCCAGCAGCAGCGCCACCCGGCTGCCCGGCAGCGTCTGAATGCGGCCGGCGAGCTCCAATTCGAGCAGCACCGCCATGACCGCAGCCGCAGAGAACTGGCAGCGGCGCACGACGTCGTCAACGGCTGTTGGTGAAATGCCCAATAAATCAATCACTTGCATACGCGCCTTAAGAAGGTCGACGGGCGCCTCGGCGGGTTCCTCCCACGTTGCGGGTGCTTCGGCGGCCCCTGGAATCGTGCCGCGGGCGAACAACGGACTACGGCTCAGCCCCTCGCGCTGGGGATGATCCGGCAGGTTATCCAGCACGTCCTCGGCCGTCTCGGTGAGGTGGGCTCCCTGGCGGATCAGGTCGTTGGCACCGCGCGAGCGAGGGTCGAGCGGCGAGCCGGGCACCGCGAACAGCTCGCGTCCGGCTTCCTGCGCCAGCCTGGCGGTGATCAGGCTGCCGGAGCGAAGCGCTGCCTCCACGACCACCACACCGAGCGAGAGGCCGGCGATGATGCGGTTGCGGCGCGGGAAGTGCCGTGCCTGGGGGGCGGTGCCCAGGGTCGCCTCGCTGACGACGACACCCGCCTCGGCGATGCGGCGCTGAAGGTCGGCGTGCTCGGGCGGGTAAGGCATGTCGAGGCCGCCGGCCACCGCGGCGACCGTATGCCCGGTCTGCAGGGCGCCGTTGTGCGCCGCCGCGTCGATGCCGCGGGCGAGGCCGGAGACGACGACCAGTGTGTGCGCGAGGTCGGCGGCGAGGTTTTCCGCCATGTGCTGGCCGTTGGCCGAGGCGTTGCGTCCGCCGACCAGGGCCACCGCGCGCGCGGAAAGTAGCGCGGGATTGCCCAGAACGGCCAGAACGGCGGGCGCGTCGTCCAGGAGGGCGAGCAGCGGCGGATAGTCGGGTTGGGCTGCGAAAATCAATCGCGCGCCAAGTCGATCGAAGGCGTCCAGTTCGCGGGTCGCTTCGGCAGTGGACGGGATGGAGGGTGGCGTCTGGCGTCCTCCGGCGCGCGCGAGGGCTGGCAGCGCGTCCAACGCAGCGGCGGCGGTCTCGTAGCGCGCGAGCAGACGCCGATACGCCACCGGACCGACGCCTTCCGACCGGACAAGGCGCAGCCGGTCCAGCGTGTCGGCCGGCTTCAGTTCGCGGGGATCATGCTTTTTGACCAATGCGTGGCTCGGTGCCGGCCAGTAGCCGGCGGATGTTCGCGTGATGACGAGCGAACACCAGCACGGCGATCACCAACGCAAGCTTAACGACCGTCAGATCGGCCAGAATGGCGGCGAGCACAGGGGCGAGTGCGAAGGAAACCAGCGCCGCCAGGGACGAGATCCGCGTGGCTGCCGCCGTGGCCAGCCATATCGCGCCGGCACAGAGCCCGACCGGCCAGGAAGCGGCGATCAGGACGCCGTATGATGTGGCGGCCGCCTTGCCACCCTTGAAGCCCAGCCAGGCCGGGAAGGCATGGCCGAGCACTGCGCCGATACCGGCCCACAAAACGGCCTCATGCCCGCCGAGCCAGTTTGCCAGCAGGACGGCGACCGCCCCCTTCAGGCCGTCCAGCAGCAGTGTCGCCGCGGCGAGGGCCTTGTTGCCGGTGCGCAGCACGTTGGTCGCGCCAATATTGCCGGAGCCGACCCTGCGGATGTCGCCCAGGCCGGCAGCACGCGTGAGCAGCAGGCCGAACGGGATCGATCCGAGCAGGTAGCCGAGGAGCGCGTAAGTGATTGGGGGCATCGAATGTCGTTCTGGTGCGAATCAGGCAGACAGCGCAGGCAGGATACCGGTCACGGCAGAATCCATCCACTCCAGCAATAGCCGCTCCGTCGCCCAACCAACCGCCGGTCCCTGCCGAGGTGGGGCGAGTGGCGGGATTGTAACCACCTCGTCCATGCCGAGCCCGACGTCGATCCGGGGAGGGGAAATTCATGATGCGGACAAGCTTCCGAGAACGGACACGCCGACAGTCCTGGCAGCGCTGCAAAGATCCTGGTCGAGCGAGGCGAGCGCCAAATGCTTGCGTTGCGCCAGCTCGAGATAGATCGCGTCGTAGACCGTGAGACGGAATCGTTCCGCGAGGCGTTGCGTCGCACCCCAGAGCTGAACCGTCGTTTCTGGATCGACGGCGAGCGGCAAGTCGCGCAGGAAATCCGCCAGCCGGCGCCGCCGGTCGGCGTCAATCCGCTGCCGGCGTTCGGCCATCATCAGCCCGTTCAGCACCTCGGCCAGGCCAATGTTGCGGCACCACGGCACCGGCTTCGCCAACGCGTTCCAGGAGCACCTTGGTCGCTTGCGTGCGCTCGTCCTCGAAACACCAGGACAGCGCCACGGAGCTATCGACGACGAAGCTCATGGGCGTCCTTCGTTGATCAGGTCCTTGATCTTTAGGTCGCCGAGCGTGACGCCTTTGCTCAGTTCGAGGATGCCAGCCACGGCCCGGCGCGCCTTGTCGCGATCGAAGCCGGGGTCTACGGGCACGATCCTGGCCACCGCCTTGCCTCGGCGGGTGATGAGGATTTCTTCGCCGTGCTCCACCTGGTCGAGCAGGTGGCCAAATTTGTTCTTCGCCTCAAAGGCCCCCATCTCGCGCATCGTTTGTTCCGACCGACCGTACAGTTGACTAGCTTACTGAAAACTGTCCCGGCTGTCCGTTTATTTCGGCGAAGCGGCTCGCGCGGTCCGGAACCGGCCGTCCCCGCCGAGGCGGGGCGGCCAGCAGTGCGGATCAGGCGCCCGCCGTCTCGCGATAGCGGTCGGCAACGTCGTGACCCGAAAGATTCGGCGCCAACGCGAGCCGGGCGTTGTTATAGGCAATCCACTCGCCTTCGTTGGCGAGCGGCGGGATTGTAACCACCTCGCCCCTGTCGAGCCCTACGAGCGCGGCGTCGACAAGATCGTCCACATCCATCACCTTTCCGGGCAGCAGAGCGTCGACATTCTTGCCGGAACGCTCCCAGATCTCGGTGCGAGTGGCGCCGGGGAGCACCGCTTGAACACGCACACCCGAGTCCTTCACGTCCAAGGCGAGCTTCAGAGTGAGATTGAGCAGATAGGCCTTCGAGCCGCTGTAGACGCCATCGAGCAACTCCGGGGCGAGCGCCAAGACTGATGCGATGTTGATGATAGTGCCGGCTTTGCGTTGGACAAATGCCTTGCCGGCGGCGGCGGCGAGAAGGGTCGGCGCCGTGACATTGACGGCGATCAGCTTTTCCAGTTCGGCCGCCCCGCTCTGGAGCAGGCCACCGTTGAGCGATACCCCGGCGTTGTTCACCAGCACAGCGATGGTCGGGTCGCTGTCGAGGCGCACTTCGATCTTCGCCACATCGGCATGGACCGAGAGATCTGCCGGGAGCACTTCGACGGTGCGACCGGTTTCCGCGCGCAGCCGTTCGGCCACCGCCTCCAGACGCGCCCGGTCGCGCGCGACGAGGATGAGATCGTGCCCGCGATGTGCGAGCCGGTCGGCGTAGACGGCGCCGATGCCCGAGGATGCCCCGGTGACGAGGGCGGTGCCCTGAACCTTGTTTGCCATGGCTGATCTCCTTCCGCCCGGAGGATCCCGGGTCGGCTGCAGTCAGAATGGGGATGTCACTTTCATGATGCAATGGACGTTCGGAGACAACCCTATCCGAACACCCGGCGCCCAGCCTTCCAGGTCCCCAGCACGACCCCTTCCAGCGCGCGGCCGTCGAACGGCGTGTTCTGCGCCTTGCCGGGCAACTTGCCGGCCTCCACCTGCCAGACCCGGTCGGGATGGAACAGGCAAAGATCGGCGGAAAGCCCCTTGATCAGCCTGCCGCCCTCGATGCCCAGCAACGTCGCCGGCCGCGCGGTGAGCAGTTCTATCGCCTGTGCAAGGCTCAGCGCGCCGTTGTGAACCTGGACGAGCGTCACGCCGAGCAGAGTGGCGAGCCCCGTACCTCCGGGGGTGGCGAGGGCGAAGGGTTGGCGCTTGTCGTCGGCGTCACGTGGCTGGTGGTCGGACGCGATGGCGTCGATCGTGCCATCGGCCAGCGCCGCCACAACGGCCAGCCGGTCCGCCTCCTTGCGCAACGGCGGCGACAGTTTGGCGTAGGTACGGAAATCGCCGATCGCCGTCTCGTTCAGGTCGAAATAGGGCGGCGCGGTATCGCAGGTCACCGAAAGCCCATCGGCCTTCGCCTGGCGGATCAGAGCCAGCGCCTCGGCGGTGGACACGTGGGCGAAATGCACAGCCCCGCCGGTGAGCGCCGCAAGCCGTATGTCGCGCGCGACCAGGATGGCCTCGGCGGCGGCCGGGATGCCGGGCAGGCCGAGCCTGGTGGCGAGTTCGCCCTCGGTAGCGGCCCCGCCGGCGGCAAGCGACGGCTCCTCGGGGTGCTGCACGATGCGTGCGCCGAATCCGCGCGCATAGGACAGCGCGATCCGCATCAACCGCGCCGGGCCGATTGCGCGGCTGCCGTCCGTGAACGCGACCGCGCCCGCCTCGCGCAACAGGCCGAGTTCGGCCAGTTCCTCGCCGCGGCAGCCAGTGGTGACGGCACCGTAGGGCAGGATGGTCAGGCTGCCGGTCTCCTCGCCGCGGGCGCGCAGCAAGCGCACCAGGGCGGGATCATCGATCGCGGGCAGCGTTTCCGGCAGCGCGGCGAGCGTGGTGATGCCGCCGGCCGCCGCCGCATCGGCTGCCGATGCGATGGTTTCGCGATATTCGTAGCCGGGCTCGCCCAATGCAGCGCGCATGTCCACGAGGCCCGGACAGAGGACTGCGTCGACTTCAGCGACGATCGTGGCATCGTCCGGGTGCCCGAGACCTTGGCCGTAGTCAGCGATCAGGCCGTCGCGAACCAGCAGGTCGCCGTGCTGATCGAGGCCTGATGCGGGATCGAGAAGTCGGACGCCGGTGAAGAACGTGTCACCCCCTCCCCGGCCCTCCCCCGCTTCACGGGAGAGGGAATGCACCGCCCCCTCTCCCGCGGAGCGGGGGAGGGTTGGGGTGGGGGTGCTACGGTTCATTCCGTCCATGCCCGCGCGCCAGCGTGTCCAGCACCGCCATGCGGACCGCCACGCCCATCTCCACCTGCTCGCTGATCACGCTGCGCCGCGGATCGTCGGCCACAGCGCTGTCGATCTCCACGCCGCGGTTCATCGGCCCCGGATGCATCACCAGCGCGTCCGGCTTCGCGAACGCCAGCTTGGCCGCATCCAGGCCGAAAAACCGAAAATACTCCCGCGCGCTCGGCACGAGGCCGTGCTGCATCCGCTCCCGCTGCAGCCGCAGCATCATCACGATGTCCACGCCGGCCAGCCCGTGCTCCATGTCGTGGAACACCTCCACGCCCAGCCGCTCCGCCTCGGCTGGCATCAGCGTCGGCGGTCCGATGACGCGCACCCGGCTGCCCATGGTGGTCAGCAGGTGAATGTTGGATCGCGCCACGCGCGAGTGCAGCACATCGCCGCAGATGGCGACCGTCAGACCCTCGATCCGCCCTTTGCGCCGCCGGATCGTCAGGGCGTCGAGCAGCGCCTGGGTCGGATGCTCGTGCGTGCCGTCGCCGGCATTGATCACCGCCGCATCGACCTTCTGCGCCAGCAAATTGGGCGCGCCCGACTGGTCATGCCGGACCACCAGCAGGTCGCAATGCATGGCGTTCAGGGTCGCCGCCGTGTCGAGCAGCGTCTCGCCCTTGTTCACCGAGGAGGTCGAGACCGACATGTTGATCACGTCCGCCCCAAGCCGCTTGCCCGCCAGTTCGAAGCTGGTCCGCGTCCGCGTCGAATCCTCGAAGAACAGGTTGATCAACGTGCGCCCACGCAGCAGGTCCCGCTGCGTCTTGCCCGACCGGTTGAGCAACACGTAACTCTCCGCCAGATCGAGCAGGTGGCCGATCTCGGGCGGATGCAGCCCTTCGATCGCCAGCAGGTGTTTTTGCCGGTACGACACGTGGCTTTGTCCTCGTCTTGTCTACCGGTCCGTCAGGCGCAATTCGATGCGACGGTTCTTCGAATAGGCGTCCGGCGTGTCGGCCGGGTCGAGCGGCTCATTGTCGGCAAACCCCGTCGCGGCTAGATGCTCGGCCGGCACACCATCGGCGATCAGCAGCTTCACCACGGTGATGGCGCGCTGCGTGGACAGCTCCCAGTTGGAAGCGAACGGGAAGCCGGGCTTGATCGGCTGACGATCCGTGTGGCCGTCTATCCGCATGATCCATTTCACGTCGGGCGGTATTTCCGCGGCGATGTCCTTGATGGTGATCGCCAGCGCGGTGATGCCTGCCAGGCCCGCCGGCGTCAGCTCGGCGCTGCCGACCGGGAACAGCACCTCGCTCTGGAACACGAAGCGATCGCCGACGATCTGGATCCCGGGGCGGTTGGCCAGCACGTCGCGCAGCTTGCCGAAGAACTCGCTGCGATAGCGCTGCAGCTCCTCCACCTTCGCGGCCAGCGCCACGTTCAGCTTCTGGCCGAGATTGGCGATCTGCGTGTCCTTCTCTTTTCCCTGCGTCTGGGCCACGTCCAGCGCATTGGCAACCGAGGTGAGCTGCGCCTTCAGCTCGTCCACCTGCCGGTTGAGCAACGCAATCTGCGCCCGCGCGGAATCGCCGAGGAGCTTCTCGCTGGAAAGCTGCGCTTCGACCGCGGCGCGGCGCTGCTGTTCGGTCATCGTGCGTGCGGCCGAGTCCTGTGCCTGCTTCTCCAGCTCGTCGCGCAGAGCTGCAAGCGCCCTGTTCTGCTCTGCCAGTTTCGCGAGGTCGGACAGCCGCGCAGTGATCGTCTCCTTGTCGGCCTTTACTGTCTTGTCGAGGTCGGCGAGTTGCTTCTGCATTTCGGAAAGCTGCGACTGGGCCGATGCGAGCTGCCGCCGTGTGTCCGCGAGCTGTGTGGCGACCCTGGCGGTCTCCTGGGTGGCGACATCGGTGCGGCTGGAGGCCGCGGCGAGATCCTTCTGTAGCTGCTCGGTCCGCGCCGCACTGGACTGCAACTGCAACCCGGCGTCGGCAAGCTGCTGCGACAGCTGGGAGCGTTCGAGGCGCAGCGCATCGCGATCGGCCGTGGCCCGTTCGGCCTGATCCTTTGCCGATGCAAGCTGCTGCGTCAGTGTGTCGCGCGCGGCACTCGTCGCTGCGAGGTCGCGGTTCAGCTGGGCGATGGATTGCTGCAGATCGGTGCTGCGGCCACGCTCGAGCGACAGCATATCGCTGACTTCGGCGAGCTGACGATTTACCCGGTCAAGTTGCTTGTCGCGTCCGGTCAGCGCGACCGACAGGAAGGCCTGCGCGAGCACGAATACCAGAAGCACGAAGATGATGACCATCAGCAGCGTGGACAACGCATCCACGTAGCCGGGCCAGGGCGAGAGCCCGTTGTCGCCGCGCCGGCGTACAGTGAGGGCCATTGCTACTTCTGCTCGTCAGCCAGGGCGGCGACCGTCCTGGTCAGGATGCGAAGGTCATTGCGCAGCTCCGCCGTCGCCTGCGCGCGGCCCTGCTCGGCATCGGCCAGCAGGCGCTGGAGATAAAGCTCGATGTTGCGGAGATGCGCGCGCGCCGCATCGTCGAAGCCGGCCTCGCGGCGCTGTTCGGCGAGCCTCTGCAACGCAGGCGCGATCGCCGACTGCGCCTCAGCTATACGCAGCATAAGGTGCTGGCTGGTGCGCATCGCATCCGACAGCGTGGCGATGTGCTCGGTGAGCCCCAGCACCGCCTGGTTTGCGTGCGAGCGGCTGTCTTCGCCGCGTTGCAGGATGCGCTGGAGGTTCTCCATGTTCTCGGCGGTCTGTTCCAGCAGCGCCTGCACGTAGACCGGCACCGAGCCCTCGCCTTCCGCCAGCACGCCCGACGAGAGGCGGGTCAGACCTGCCAGCCATTCCTCCAGCTCATTGAAGAAACGGTTCTGCGCCTGGCCAGCGGTGAGATCGAGGAAACCTAGCACAAGCGCGCCAGACAGGCCGAACATCGAGGCGGAGAACGCCGTGCCCATCCCGGCGAGCGGCTTCGCAAGGCCTGACTTGAGCTGCTCGAACAACGCGTTGAGGTCACCCGAGCCAACCGACATCGAACCAATCACGTCGGACACCGCGCCGACCGTCTTCAGAAGACCCCAGAACGTGCCGAGCAGACCGAGGAAGATGAGCAGGCCGGTCATGTAGCGTGACAGCTCGCGGCTCTCGTCCAGGCGTGAGGCGATGCCGTCCAGCAAGCTGCGCATCGCGCCGGCCGAGAGCGTGAAACGCGCAAGGTCGGTGCGGCTGTGTTCCTCGCGCGCGGCCAGCATGTTGGCCATGGGGGCCAGCAGTTTCGGCGCCGGCAGCGAACCAAGTCGGGGGCGGGCGGTCTGATAGGTCTCCAGCCAGGCGACCTCGGGCGAAAGCCGCAGCACCTGGCGCAGGTTCCACCCGACGCCGATCAGCGCCACAAGCAGGATCAGGCTGTTGAGCAGCGGATTATTGCCATAGGCAGTGAGCAGGACGGGCGACAACAGGGCGGCGACCAGCAGGACCAGCAGCAGGAATATGCCCATCCGGATCAGGTAGGTCGTCGGCCGCGTCATTGCTGTCGGCTCTGTGGAGCAGCCGGAGCCTCTGCCGGCGCACCGGCGGGGATCGAAGGCGCATTGGCGCCCAGGACCGAAAGGTCCACTCGGTCGGCCGGCGCGTCGCTAGCCTGTGCTCCAAGCGCGCGAACATAGATCCGTGTCGAGCTCACGCCGTCGGCTATCAGCGCGCTGCGCACTGCGAGGGCGCGCGCCAGCGAGAGACGCCGCGCGGTGGACGGGTCTTCCGGCGTGCCGGCCGCGTATGCCACCACGTTGAAGCTGATCCCATCGCCTTGAGGTCCGGTCCGGACGAGGTTCTGGATGGCGCCTGCGCTCGCCGGGCTGAGGTCGGTCTCGCCTTCACCAAACGTCACCCGAAGCCCTGCACCGACTG
This sequence comes from uncultured Alphaproteobacteria bacterium, assembly GCA_963780095.1. Classification (GTDB taxonomy): domain Bacteria; phylum Pseudomonadota; class Alphaproteobacteria; order Acetobacterales; family Acetobacteraceae; genus JAMXLO01. The sequence goes on along the minus strand of CAWABH010000030.1, from coordinate 73,021 downwards.
CCTTGGCCGAGCTGGCGGCAGTGTCCGAGATCGGAGGGGGTGGGGGCGGCGGTGCCTGGGCGGCAGGAGGCGGCGCGACGGGCGCAAGGGCAATGACCGGGGGCGCCGCTTCCGGCAGGGTCGCAGGCGGTGGCGCGGGTGCGGCCTGCGGCGCCGTTGGTGCCTGGGTCGCAGTTGCGGTCGAGGGCACGGGCGTCGGCGGGGCCGCCGGCTGCTGGATAGAAGGCTTGTTCAGCGTGGCGGACGTTGCGGGCCGCTGCGCCGGCTTGGGCGGGGGCCGCCGCGGCCGTGCGTCGGGCGCCGGCGATTTGGCTCCGGGCAGGGCGTCAAGTGCGTGCAGGTCGACAGTGACCTGCGCAAGTGCGGGCACAACTGCGCAGAGCAGCCCGGCCAGCAGGAGTGTGACTTGCCACATGCGGCGAGGATACATGGGACAGGCGACAGAAAATAGTGAACGCCGTCATCATCCTGCATCATTTGCCGGGCCAGTCTGGTGGCCTCGCGCAATGCCCTGCAGGACGGCCTCGGTCAGGGCGACATGCAAATGTGGGTTCGCCGCGACGACATCGCCGGCGTCGAGCGGGTCCTTGCCCCCGGGGTCAGTGGCGAAGCCCCCTGCCTCTCGCACCAGCAACAGACCGGCCGCCATGTCCCAGCGCTTCAGCCCCAGCTCCCAGAACCCGTCGTAACGGCCGGCGGCAACCCAGGCCAGATCCAGCGCCGCCGCCCCGAAGCGCCGGATGCCGGCAACCTGCGGCATCAGCAGTCCAAGCGTGCGGGCAAAGGCCAGTCGGCGATGCGGCGCGACCGCGGCGAACGGGATGCCGGTTGCGAACACGGCGTCCTTGAGTTCGCGCCGCGCCGAGACGCGCAGCCGTCGCTCGTTGACGAACGCGCCAACGCCCTTTTCCGCCCAGAACAGCTCGTCCACCGCCGGCGCGTAAACCAGCCCGGCCGCCAGTTCGGAGCTGCCATCGGGCAGTCGCCGCTCCAGCCCGATGCTGATCGCCCAGTGCGGAATGCCGTGCAGGAAATTGGTGGTGCCGTCGAGCGGATCGACCACCCAGCGCCAGGACCAGTGCTGCGAGCCCGACGCTCCCGGACTCCTCCATCAGGAACGCATAGCCCGGACGCGCCTTGTTCAGCTCCTCGCGCAGGGTCTGTTCGGACCGGATGTCGGCCTGCGAGACGAAGTCGGACGGCCCCTTCACCGAGACCTGCAGCTGCTCGACCTCGTTGAAGTCACGCAGCAGCCGCTTCGAAGCCTTCTGGGCGGCGTTCGCCATGACCGTCAGGTGCGCGGAGAGGCGGAGCGCCACCAGTTCGGGTCCTTAGCCCTTGGAGCGCTCCACGTAGCTGGCGTCCTCGGTCTTCACGACGATCTTCTCGCCGGTCTCGATGAATGGCGGCACCGAGGTCTTTACCCCGTTGGAGAGCCGCGCCGGCTTGTACGACGAAGCGGCAGTCTGCCCCTTTACCACCGGATCCGCCTCGACCACCTCGAGCACGACGGTCGGCGGAAGGTGGATGCCCACCGGATCACCCTCCACGAGGTCGATCGTGACGGGCATGTTGTCTTGCAGGAACGGCGCCAGGTCGCCCAGCAGGTCGAGCGGGATATGCGTCTCCTCGTAGCTCTCCGGGTCCATCAGCACCATGTTGGTGCCGTCGGTATAGGAGTAGGTGTACTCCTTCTCCTCGGTCATCAGCCGCTCGACGGTATCGGCGGTGCGCCAGCGCTCATTGGTCTTGTTGCCCGACTTGAGGTCGCGCATTTCCACCTGGATGAATGCGCCGCCCTTGCCCGGGGTGATGATCTGCTGCTTCAGCACGGTCCAGCGACGGCCTTCGTGCTCGATCACCTGTCCGGCACGGATCAGGTTCGCCTGCTGCTTCATTGTAAAAGAGCCTGTGTCGGTTGTCTTTAGGGTGCCGGCTTCTAGACCGGGCCGGCGGGTGGGGCAAGTTTTTGCCGGGCTCGCGGCGACGGGTGCGATCGTGATAAGCGTGGCGGCATGAGCGCAGTCCTGCAACGGCCGATGACTCTGGCGGAATTCCTGGACTGGGAGGAGCGGCAGGAACTTCGCTACGAATTCGACGGTTTCCAACCGGTCGCGATGACCGGCGGGACACTCGGGCACGAAACCATCGCCGGCACACTCCGGGCGCTGCTGTACCAGCGGCTGCGCGGCAAGCCGTGCCGGCCGTGGGGGCCGACGACCAAGATCGAGGTCCAGGGCCGCATCCGCTACCCGGATGCCCACGTGAACTGCACCCCCTTCTCCCCGGGATCCACGATCGTTCCGGAACCTGTTGTTGTATTCGAAGTGCTCAGCCCGAGCACCTCGCGCACCGATCGGATCGAGAAGCTGCGGGAATACCAGGCGACAGCATCGATCCAGCGCTACGTCATTCTCGAGCAGGACAGCATCGCCGCCACGGTCTTCTCCCGGATGGGCGCCGATTGGATCGCGCGCGTCCTCACGGAAGGGGACGTGCTGCAAATGCCGGAGATCGGCATCGAACTGGCCCTGAGCGAAATCTACGCGGATGTGGATCTCAGTCCCGGCGAAGAGACGGAAGCGGCTTCATCGCGGACCTGAAATCGAGCGCAGCGTTCCGCCGGCGTCGCGCACGTGGTCGTCCGGTTCCAGGTAGTCGGGACCGATCGGCACCTTGCCGTAGCCGCCCGGGATGTCCAGCACGTAGGTCGGCCATGCCAGTCCGGTGACACGGCCGCGCAGGTCCGCGAGCAGGCGGCGGCCCTCCTCGATCGGCACATGGAAGCGCGCCGTGCCGGGCGCGGCGTCCAACTGGTGCAGGTAGTAAGGCTTCACCCGCGCGGCCAGCATCGCGCGGAACAACGCCTCCAATGCCGCGGCGCTGTCGTTGACGCCGCGCAGCAGCACCGACTGGCCGAGCACGGGGATGGCGCGCGCAAGCACCTGCCGAATGGCGGCACACGCCTCAGGCGTGAATTCGCGCGCGTGATTGGCGTGCACCACCAGCCACATCGACTTGTCCGTCTCCAGTGCGGCTGCGAGTGCATCGGTGATCCGCGCCGGTTCGGCCACCGGCACGCGCGTATGCACGCGCAGGATGTCGATATGCGGGATCGCCGATAGTGCCCCGACGATCGAGGCAAGCCGGCGCGGCGACAGCATCAGCGGATCGCCGCCGGTCAGGATCACCTCGCGGATCGCCGGCCGCGCGGCGAACCAGTCGTACGCCGCCTGCAACTCCGCATCGCTCAGCAGGCCGCCGTCCGGGCCGACATGCTCGCGGCGGAAGCAGAAGCGGCAATACACCGGACAGATCAGCAGCGGCTTGAGCAGGGCGCGGTCGGGATAGCGGTGCACCACGCCCTTGATCGGCGAGAGCGCATCATCCGCGATCGGATCGGCGCGCTCGTGCGGCGCGGTGATCAGTTCGGCGGGATCGGGGATGAACTGGCGGCCGATCGGGTCGTCGGGGTGCTCGATCAGCGCGCGCATCGCCGGAGTGATGGCAACGGCGTAACGTCGCTCGACCGCGGCGATGGCGTCGCGCGCGGTGGGCTCGATCAGGCCATCGGCGACCAGGGCGTCGGCGTCGCGCAGAACACGTCCCTGCGTGACGCCGGCACGGGAAAGAATCACTCCGGCAGGCGGGTGGACTGCCAGGTCACCATCTGCCACTGGCCACCCTTGTTGGCATAGACATCGGTGAACCGGACGGCAAAGGCGTTTGGCTTTCCGCCCGAATTGACGCGAATACGGCACGATCCGGTCAGCACCACGGCGTCGCCGAGGTCCTGCGCCTTCACGTCGTATGGTTCGACCCCGGTATAGACGGTGGTTCCGGATTCCATAGCACCGATCAGGCTTTTCTTCGTGTCGATCCGCGCCGATGAGTGCGTGTAGACCAGATCGTCCGACAGCAGCGCATTCAGCTTGGCGACATCCTTCTCCGCCATCGCGGTCATGCGCTGCCTGTCGAGGTCGATGATCTTCTGCCCGTTGTCAGCCATTTGGTTCCTCCTCCTGTTTCCGGCCGCACCTGTGCGGCCGGATCGCTCACGCGCGGGAACGAGCGGTGGCCGCCGATTGCTGGCCGGCGATGCGGCCGAACACCACGCCGGCGACCAGTCCCGTCCCGCTGCCGTAGTTGTGGAAATACAGCCCGCCGAGAATCTCCCCCGCGGCGTAAAGCCCCGGGATCGGTGCCCCGGAGGCATCCTCCACCTCGGCCGATGTCGTCGTCTTCAGGCCGCCGAAGGTGAAGGTCACGCCGGCCGTCACGCCATACGCGTGGTACGGCGGCGTGTCGAGCGTCTGCGCCCAGTTGGTCTTGTCGACGGGCAGTCCGAAGGTGCGCAGCCCGTCATGAATGTTCGGATTGAACGCCACGTCGGGACGCGGCGCCGCGTTGTACTGGCGGAGCGTCTCCAGCACCGCACGTGGCGTCCACGCCGGTCAGCTTCGGCGCCAGATCCTCGAGCGTGTCCGCCTGCTCCTTGGTGATGCGCGCGATGCGATATTCCTCGCGCAGCAGATGGACGATCTTCTGGTCGAAGATCTGCCAGGCGAACAGGCCGGGCTGCTTCATCACCTCATGGCCGTACTTGGCATAGGTGTAGCTATGAAAATCCAGCCCCTCGTCCAGGAAGCGTTCGCCGCGCGCATTCACCAGCACGCCAAACGGATAGTTGTGCTTCTGGAACCGGTCGCCGACGGTCAGATCGCCATACGGCGGCGCGTTCATGTCCCACTGCACGGCATGCGCACCGGACCAGTGGCCCGCGACCGCGGCACCGATATCGATCGCCATGCGATGGCCGATGCCGGTGTTGTATTTGGTGCCGCGCACCTTTGCCAGATCCCAGTTCGGGCCCAGATAGCGGGCGCGCATTTCGGCATTCGATTCAAATCCGCCGCACGCGAGCACCACTGCCTTGGCGCGCAGATCGTATTGCCGGAACCGGTGCCGCACGCGCACGCCGTCGATGCGATCATCGCCGCGCAGCAGGGCGGTCGCGGTCGTGTCGTACAGCACCGGAATGCCGAGGCGTTCCAGCTTCTCGTGCAGCGCCGCGACCAGATGCTGGCCGCCTCCCAGGATGTGGCATGCCAGCCCGCCCCAGAACTTGAATTTTCCCCCGACCTTGAACGCCTGCCGTCCGAGTGCCGGCTGAAATCGCACGCCATGGCTGCGCAGCCACAGGCCGGCTTCGAAGCTGTTGCCGATCAGCACCTCGGTGAGCTCGGGATCGCAGCGGTACTCGGTCAGCCGACCCATGTCGTCGAAGTACTGGCCTTCGGTGTAGCTGCCGAAGTCGATGGTGGCCAGATCGAGGTCGGCGATGTCCGGCGCAAGCTGCAGCAAGTCGTCGATGCTGGAGTATTTGAAGCGGAATGCGCCGCCGGTGAATGCCGAGTTGCCGCCACGTGCCTCCTTCGGCGCAGTCTCGATCATTGCGACCGACGCACCCGCCTCGTGCGCCGACAGCGCCGCATTGGCCGCGGCGTTGCCGGCACCGATCACCAGCACGTCGACCTTGCCGAGCTCAGCTGGAGTCATGCGTCACATTCCTGGAATGCTTTGTGCAATTCTGCCACAAGGTTCGGTGCCGCACCACCTGACATCGGGGTCGGGTGCTTCGTATGCCGTGCGTCATCGTTGCAGAGTGCTCGCAATGGAGCTAACCTTTTCGGACCATCGCCGTCCGCGTTGTCCATCTGGGAATCTCGGATCAGGAATTCGGGTTATCGCCGAAGGAGACGCCAGCTGGACAAATATTGGTTGATCGGCTTTACGACGTTTCTGACCCGCTTTGCACGCCGTCCGTTGGCCCCGACGCACGGCTCGGCTGCGAGTGGCGAAGTCCTGGGCGAGTTGGCGCGCCTTTTACCGAACGACGCGTTGCAGCGGCTTGGCAGCTCCACCGCCGGCCTCGCGCCGGACGAGGTCGAGAAGCGGCTGCGCTCGGTGGGTCCGAATCAGGTGGCGCACCAGACGCACCACACGATTGCCGGCGAAATCGTCGGGAGATCGATCAACCCGCTCAATGCACTGCTGCTGACGCTCGCAGTGGCGTCGTACTTCCTCAGCGATCAGCGGGCGGCGATCGTAATCGCGGTGATGGTGCTCCTGAGCATCTCCTTGGGCTTTCTTCAGGAGCACCGCTCCAACAAGGCTGCCGATGCGCTGCGACGGATGGTGCTGACGACTGCAACGCTTCGCCGGCGAGGCGGCACCGCGCAAGACCACGTGGACGTGCCGTTCGATCAGATCGTGCCCGGCGACGTGGTCGTGTTGTCGGCTGGCGACATGATCCCCGCCGATCTGCGGCTGATCTCGGCGAAGGATCTCTTCGTCAACCAATCGACGCTCACCGGCGAGGCGATGCCGCTCGAGAAGAATGCCGAGGCGCACACCGGCACCGCGGAGACGCCGTTCGATCTTCCGAATGTCTGCTTCATGGGGAGTGCCGTCGTCAGCGGCATCGGCTGCGGCGTGGTTGCACTCACCGGCGCGCGCACCGCATTCGGCCGGGTGGCGGGTGCGATCGCCGAGCGGCGGGTGCTGACAAGCTTTGACAAGGGCATCACCCGGTTCACCTGGCTGATGCTCAGCTTCATCCTGGTGATGGTCCCGCTTGTGTTCGTGATCAACGGCGTGAGCAAGGGCAATTGGCTCGAGGCGCTGCTGTTCTCGGTGGCCGTGGCGGTCGGGCTTACGCCGGAGATGCTGCCGATGATCGTGACCGTCAATCTCGCCAAGGGCGCGATGGCGATGTCGCGGAAGAAGGTCATCGTCAAGCGGCTCAATGCGATCCAGAACTTCGGCGCGATGGATGTCCTGTGCACGGACAAGACCGGCACGCTGACGCAGGATCGCATCATCCTGAAGCAGCATCTGGATGTCCGCGGGAATGACTCGGACCGCGTTCTTGAATACGCATACCTGAACAGCTTCCATCAGTCCGGGCTCAAGAACCTGCTCGACGTTGCGGTCCTGAAGCATGTCGATCTCGAGGAGAAGCTCAAGGTCGAGAAACAGTTCCGCAAGATCGACGAGATGCCGTTCGACTTCGAGCGGCGCCGCATGTCCGTCGTTCTTGAGCGTGACGACAACGTGCATGTCCTCATCTGCAAGGGCGCCGTCGAGGAGGTCTTTGCGGTCTGCACGCGCTACGCCACGGACGGCGAGAGCGGCGCGCTCGATGCCAGTCACTTCGCCTGGGTGAACGAGACGACGGCCAGGCTGAACGCCGATGGATTTCGTGTCATTGCTGTCGCATCGAAGGAAATGCCGGCGGCGCAGGCGGTGTACTCGGTCGCGGACGAGGCAGGTCTTACGTTGCTTGGCTTCATCGCGTTTCTTGATCCGCCGAAGGAAACGGCCGCGGCGGCAATTGCCACGCTGAAGGCCGAGCGGCGTCCAGGTGAAGATCCTGACAGGCGACAACGACATCGTCGCCCGCAAGATCTGTCACGAAGTCGGGCTGTCGGTGGACCGCATCGTGCTCGGCCGCGAGATCGAGGCGATGTCGCCCGATGAAATGGCGACGTTGGCCGAGACGCGCCGCGGTCTTCGCCAAGGTGTCACCGTCGCAGAAGGCGGCGATCATCGACGCGCTGCATCGCAAGGGGCACGTCGTCGGGTTTCTCGGCGACGGCATCAACGACGGTCCGGCGTTGAAGGCTGCCGATGTCGGCATTTCCGTCGATAGCGCCGTCGATATCGCCAAGGAGACTGCCGACATCATCCTGCTCGAGAAGAGCCTGGCAGTCCTTGGCGAAGGCGTTCTCGAAGGCCGCAAGGTCTTCGGCAACATCACGAAGTATATCAAGATGGGGGCGAGCTCCAACTTCGGGAACATGTTCAGCGTGCTGGGCGCAAGCATCATCCTGCCGTTCCTGCCGATGGCGCCGATCCAGGTTCTCACCAACAACCTGCTCTACGATTTCTCCCAGACGGCAATACCGACCGACAACGTGGATGCCGAATATCTGGCCGTGCCGCGGCGGTGGGACATCGGCAACATCACCAGGTTCATGGTGCTGATCGGCCCGATCAGCTCGATCTTCGATTACGTCACCTACTTCATGATGCTCTATGCCTTCGGTGCGTGGGACAAGCCGGCGCTGTTCCAGACCGGGTGGTTCGTCGAATCGCTGCTGACCCAGACGCTGATCATCCACATCATCCGCACCGCCAAGGTGCCGTTCCTGGAGAGCCGGGCGAGTGCGGCACTGATCACGACAAGCCTCATCATCGCCGCGGTGGGGATTGCCATACCGTTTTCCTGGCTTGGTCCCACCCTGGGTTTCGTCCATCTTCCGGCGGGCTATTGGCTGCCGCTTGCTGGTATCCTGCTGAGCTACGCGATCCTGACCCACCTCATGAAGACGTGGTTCGTTCGCAGATTCGGACTGAATTAGCGAAACCCCGTACCGCCGCATGACACTACGGCGCCGGCCGAACCATCGCCGCGTGCTGCCTCGCGGTCGGACCACTATATTCCGACGCATGACACGGAGGCTGCCGCCATGGGTGACCTGAACCGCATCGCCACCACCGCCGCCCTGCTCGGCGATCCCGCGCGCGCCAACATGCTTGCCGCGTTGATGGATGGTCGCGCGCTGACCGCCAAGGAACTGGCCTATGCCGCCCATGTCACCCCGCAGACCGCAAGCGGCCATCTGGCGAAGCTTGCCGATGGCGGGCTGCTGACGGGCGAGAAGCAGGGCAGGCACCGCTACTTTCGGCTGGCTTCGGCGCTAGTGGGCCAGATGCTGGAAGGGGTGATGGCGATCACCGGACCGGAGGCCGCACGCCCTACGACATGGCGCGGCGGCGAGGCGCTGCGGACGGCACGCACCTGCTACGACCACCTGGCCGGACGGCTGGGCGTTGCGCTGGCCGATGCGCTGACCGAGCGCGGCTATGTCGCCCTGGGCGCCGACGGCGGCGAGGTAACCGAACAGGGGGAGCGTTTCCTGGTGGAGTTCGGCGCATCCCCTTCCCCGGGGCGGCGCGTGTTCTGCCGCCCGTGCCTCGATTGGAGCGAGCGGCGGCCACATCTCGCCGGGCGGGTCGGCGCCGCGCTTGCCTGCCGCTGCTTCGAGCTTGGCTGGATCGCCCGCCAACGCGACACACGCGCCTTGGCGATCAGCGAAGCAGGACGGCAGGGTTTCCGAGCGACATTCGGCATCGCGCTCGCGGCCTGAAGCATTTTCATCGTCACTGGAGAAGCCGGCGTAAATGCGCGTTTCTTCCCCGTCATGGCCGGGCGTGTCCGCCCGGCCATGACGGTCTCGGAACAACCGCGACAATTGGCCTGTCGCGATTCCGGTCATCCCGGAAGCGCTTTAGCGGCGCAACGCCTCCCTTGCAGCGGTCGCCAGCACATCGGCGCGCTCGTTCATCGGGTCGCCGGAATGGCCGCGCACCCAGCGCCACTCGATCTGGTGCGCGGCAGCGGCGTCCAGCACACGGCGCCAAAGGTCCATGTTCGCCACCGGATCGCCCGCGCTGTTGCGCCAGTTGCGACGCACCCAGCCGGCGTGCCAGCGTGTGACGCCATTCTTCAGGTATTCGCTGTCGGTGTGCAGCACCGCGCGGCACGGCCGCTTCAGGGCCTCCAATGCCATCATTGCCGCGGTCAGTTCCATCCGGTTGTTGGTGGTCGCCGGCTCCGCGCCCGACAGTTCGCGCTCCACGCCGCGGAAGCGCAGTATCGCCGCCCAGCCGCCGGGGCCCGGATTGGGCTTGCAGCCGCCATCGGTCCAGATCTCCACCACTTCGGCCGCCGGCGGCCCTGGCGTGACGGTGACTTCCTCAGATGCCATAGGCATGCTCGGTGCGGGCCGCCAGATGGAAGCGCAGCCGGCGCAGATACTCGATCGGATGCTTGCGCGTCACCAGTGCGCCGGGCGGCGTGTTGAGCCAGTCATACAGCCGGGTCAGCAGGAAACGGATCGCCGCACCGCGGCACAGCACCGGCAGTGCGGCGCGTTCGGCATCGGACAACGGGCGCGTCGCAGCATAGGCTGACAGCATCGACCGCGCTTTGGTGACGTTGAACGAGAAGTCCTGTTCGAAGCACCAGGCGTTCAGGCACACCGCCACGTCGTAGGCCAGTATATCCGTGGCGGCGAAATAGAAGTCGATCAGGCCAGACAGACGGCCGTCCAGGAAGAACACGTTGTCGGGAAACAGGTCGGCATGAATGTGCCCGATCGGAAGGTCGCGTGGCCATGCGGCAAGAATTCCTGCCAGCGCCTGGTCCAGTTCCGCGGCGAGACCCGACTGCACTTCGTCTGCCCGTGAGCGCGAACGCTCCAGCAATGGCACCCAACCATCCGGCCCGAGGGCATTGAGGCGCTGCGGCTCGTAGTCCTGCCCCGTAACGTGCAGTGCCGCGAGTGCCGAACCCACCGGCGCGCAATGCTCCGGCCGCACGCGGCGCGGCCACACGCCGGGCAGGAAGGTGGTGATTGCGGCATGGCGCCCGCTCAACCGGCGCAGCGCCACGCCATCCCGTCCATGCACCGGCAGCGGGCAGACGATGCCCCGTCTCGCCAGATGCTCCATCAAGCCGAGAAACCAGGGCAGGTCGGCGGGATCCACACGTTTCTCGTAAAGGGTCAGGATGAAGTCGCCCGACGTGGTGCGCAGCGAGTAGTTGCTGTTCTCCACGCCCTCGGCAATGCCTCGGAACGCCACCATGCTGCCGATGTCGTAATCCGCCAGGAAGGCGGCCAAAGCCTCGTCGGTAACCTCGGTGTAGACGGCCATCCGCGATCAGGGTGCCGAGGAGAAATACTGGACGATGATTGGTCTCCTGCGGCGTGTTGTCCATCGGGGCGACGACGCGCACTATGCCGGCGCCCTCCCTTGCCGGCAACGACCGCGGTGCCGCAAGAAGCACCGGCCCGCATTCCGGAGTCGCTGATGCCCACACGACCACCGAACCCTGGATGGGCGCCGCGCGCCGCCCTGCTCGCCGCCATGCTGCCGCTGCTGGCCGATTGCGGCCCGGCACGCAACCAGTTCGCCCCGCCCTGCCCGCGCCCATCGTTCCTGGGCGACGCGGCAGACCTGGACACCTACCGGCCGGGTACCGCTCCGGACGGCCCGCATGACCTGACCGATCTCGTGCTGCATGCCCGGATTGTCGGGGTCAACGGCAATTGCAAGGAGGGCGACACGAAGACTCAGCTCGCCACGGCGGTGAATGTGCTGGTCGAGCTGACCCGCGGCCCGGCGATGCAGGGACAGGAGACCGACGTGCCGGTGTTCCTCGCGGTGACGGAGGGCGATACGATCCTGGACAAGCACGTCTACCTGGTGCACGCGACGTTCCCGTCCAACGTCGATCGCATGACATTGGGCACCGGCGAAATCGACATGATACTCCCGGTCAGCCCGACCAAGTCGGGCGCCGCCTACACCATCCTCGCCGGGTTCCAGCTTACGCCGGATCAGCTGGCGCGGAGCCGGCGGGACCGCAAGCCCTGAACCGCCCCGGTCCGGATCATCAAGGCCGGACCATCAGGGTTCCGCCGGGGCGCGCCCCACCGCGGCGGTCAGAATGGCGGCCTGGACATCCGGGGGCTGCGTTTCCAGGACGTGCAGGACGGATTTCATCCTGGCTGCGCAACTCATAGACCTGATCAAGCAGTGACAGCACCAGAGAGATCGCATCCTCGCCGATCTCCATGTCGCGGCGCAGGTCATGGATCAGGCGTACGCGGGCAATATCGATCTCGTGGAACACAAAGCCGGTTTCGGCGGTGTCCGGTATCACCCAGCCCCGCTCGACCCAGTTGGTCACCTCGACCTGTGACAGATCGGGGAACAGCGCGGTGACGGATAGGATGTCCATCACTTGGTCTCCCTCTGGGTCTCCATGCCGGCACGCGGATTGAACGGATGGCGCGGTTTCCAGGTCTTCAGGAACTCGGCCAGTTCCGGCTCCTCGGCCGGCGGCACCACGATGTGCAGTTCGACGAACTGATGGCCCTTGCCTTCGATGCCCCGCCCGCGCAGGCGCAGCCTTGTGCCGGTGCCGGAATTCGGCGGAATGGTGAGGCGCACCGGCCCCTTGATGGTCGGCACCTCCAGCGTCGTGCCGAGCACCGCCTCCTGTAGCGTCACCGGAAGCTCGACGATGATATCGTCGCCCTCGCGGCGGAACAGGGGATGTGGCGCGACGGTGACGTCCACCAGCGCGTCGCCCGGCGCACCGTCGCCGATTCCCGGCATGCCCTGGCCCTTGAGCCGGATGATCTGACCGTCGCGCACCCCGGCCGGGATGCGCACATCGAGTGTGCGGCCGTCCGGCAGCGTAACCCGACGGGTCGTGCCGTTGACGGCGTCCAGGAAGTCGATGGTCAGCTGGTACTGGGCGTCCTGGCCGCGCATCGAAAATCGCCGCCCCCCGGCGCCGCCCGCCCTGGCGCCGAATGCCTGAGCGAAAATGCTCTCCAGATCCTCCTCGTCGAAGCCCGCCTCCGTGCGGTATTTCTGGCGCCCCGCGGCGTCGCCGAAGTCACGGTAGAACGGTCGCTGCGGCGGCACCTCGTTGCCGGCGGCATCGATCTCGCCCCGGTCATAGCGGGCCCGCTTGTCCTTGTCTGAGAGTATATCGTAGGCGGCACTGATCTCCTTGAAGCGGTCCGCCGCTTCGGGCTTGCCGGGATTGACGTCGGGGTGGTGGCGCTTGGCGAGCTTGCGATAGGCGCTGCGGATTGCCGCGTCGCTGTCGGTCTTCTGCACGCCAAGCGTTTCATACGGGTCTTTGGCCATCGGCAACCAATAATGAGTGACCAGTGGGCAGTGAAATCAAGTGGCGGGAAATCAAGTGCCCGTCCACACCGGGGGGCGCTTGGCAAGGAAGGCATCGATCCCCTCTGCTGCATCGCGTGCCAGCATGTTCCGGGTCATCACCTCCGAGACATAGGCGTAGGCATCATCCAGCCCCATCTCGGCCTGGCGGTAGAAGGCACCCTTGCCGATCGCCAGTGTGAGCGGGCTTTTTGCAGCGATCTGCCCGGCCAGCGCCGCAACCTCCGCGTCCAGGTCCGCTTCCGGAACCACGCGATTGACCAGACCCAGCTCGCGCGCCCGCGCCGCGTCGATCAGCTCGCCGGTGAGCAGCATCTCCATCGCCGCCTTACGTCCGACGGCGCGGGACAGAGCCACCATTGGGGTGGAGCAGAACAGCCCGATATTCACGCCCGGCGTGGCAAACCGCGCCGTCGCCGCGGCAACGGCGAGATCGCAGCTGGCCACAAGCTGGCAGCCCGCCGCGGTCGCCACGCCATGCACCCGGGCGATCACCGGCTTTGGCAGTCGCACGATGCGGGTCATCATCCGCGAGCAGAGCTCGAAGGTCGCCTGATAGGCCGCCCGTTCCGGCCGGGAGCGCAGCTCGCGTAGATCATGCCCGGCACAGAACGCCGGCCCGGCGCCGCCGATCACCACCACCTTCACGGCCGGGTCCGCCTCGGTGGCGTCCAGTTCCGCCACCAGGGCCTCCATCAGCCCAAGCGAGAGCGCATTGCGCGCTGCGGCACGGTTCAGCGTCAGCCAGGCGATGCCGCCTTCGTCGCGCCGCAGCAGCACCTGCTCCATCACGGCCGATTGCTCGTTCATGGCTCGCCCTCCGCGGCTTTCCGCTCCACCATGCGGGCGATCCTAGCAGGAGACAGCGCCATGACGAATGCCGCATCCCAGCCCGTTGGCCAGCCCACCGGCGAGCTTGCGCTGCGCACCGTCGCGATGCCCGCCGACACCAACCCCGTCGGGGACATCTTTGGCGGCTGGATCATGTCGCTGATGGACCTTGCCGCCGGGGTTTCCGCGGGCACACGCGCCAGGGGCCGCGTCGCCACCGCTGCCGTCTCCAATCTGAGCTTCCTGCAGCCAGTGAAGGTGGGCGATGTCGTCTGTGTCTATACGGTGATCACGCGCACCGGCCGCAGCTCCATTACGCTCGGCGTCGAAGCGTGGGTGCTTCGGCGCGGCCAGGGCGAGCGCATGCGCGTGACGGCGGCAGAGTTCGTGCTGGTTGCCGTGGACGATGCCGGTCGGCCCAGGCGGCTGCCGGATGAGGTGTAGTGCGCGACGCCGGTGCGTAAGGAATCTGTGGAGAAACAACCAACTCAGTTCCGATCCAGCACGACTCATGCTACATCGTCATGACGGGAGGAATGAGCGATCTCTGCGCCTATGCGGTGCAATCTTCCTTCTCGCTCAAACCCGTATCCAGGATTCGCAAAATGCCAGCAGCGCCGTGCTGATCGTATGGCCGGCGACTTCGCGTGGCACCGGCTTGCCTGGCAACACGCGCCCATTCACCGTGATGGTCGCACTTTGACACCCAACGAAAACGCTTGGCATGTAGTGGCACCCGGTCGACGATCCCTCCGGCCGCAAGGCAAAGCAGAACGGCTGGCCGAGCCCGCTCCAGCTGAGCTGCACATCGAGGTCGCCTGCCTTCAAAGTCTCGGTGTAGGTGTTCGCAGCATCGCCGGAAACCTGTATGCTGTCGAGCCTGCGATACCTGAGACCTTGCAATCCGGGCAGTCCCTTGAAGGCGCGGAAATTCGTAACGAAGCGGTTGACCAGATAGTGCGCGAGAGGATCGTTGTCGGTAAGGCAGACATTCGCACGATCTGCCGGCGGATTTGCCTCCTGCGGCGATTGCATCAGCATCAGCGCGTGGCCGCGGCCGTGTGGCGACAGCACCACGCGGAAGAGGCTCGCCAGCGTGGTGAATGGTCCGTCCGGCAATTCCTTCAGCGAGATGCCCGGATTTTCACCCGACCATTCCACCGTGCCGGGAAAGACGATCGGGTCCGCCATGTGTTCCTCCCTTTGCGGTCGCCAGTATTGCCCCTGCGATCCATTCATGCAGCTTGCCGCGATGGGTGGCCGGGTCAAGACCAGGTGGTCCCCGACGCTACTCGAACACCTCTTTGCCGGCGATTGCACGCCGGATCGTTGCGGCGACAGGCTGCGAGTGCTGCAAAGGGGTTCTGTCATGCCTCGCGCATTCTCAGCGTGGGTGGCGGCGGGGGATCAGCTTCCCGAGAATTGCCGCCGGACAGGGGCTCGATTGCGATGGATTGCGTAGCTACGGCACACGCCTGCCGCTGCTCGTGATCTCGCCGTTCGCGAGGTCCAACTTCGTCGATCACACGCTGACCGACCAGACCTCGATCATCCGGTTCATCGAGGACAACTGGCTGAACGGCGAACGGGTTCAGCCAGGCGGGTCGTTCGACACGATCGCCGGCACGCTAGCGAACATGTTCGACTTCGATCGGCACGACTTCGTCGCGCGCAGGTTGTTCCTGGACGCGACCACCGGTGTGGTGACGTCAGCCTTCCCTGGCGACGATGGTCGCGACTGACCGTTGCTTGACGCCGGATTAAACCCGCTGGCCGCGTTGAATGGTTGGACCTGGGTCCAACCATTCAACGCGGCCAGGATTGGGACCGCAGTGTATATGACTGGGCAGTGTGTGTCGCCAACCAAATATGCCTTCGCCCGCGCCCGCCGGCAGCCAGCAGTGGTCATGAGATGCCGACGCGGACGCAAATAATCGTAGCCATGCCGTTCACCGCTTTGTCCGCGCTGTGATTGCCGCGTTCAGGCAACGCCGATTTCGCCGTCCCGTACATTGTTCGACCGGTTAATCACCGGCCACGTTCTCGCGACCAAGCATCAATCTCGGCCCCGCCCGCAGAAGCTCGCCCTCCGCTGCGACGAAACGTCCATGCTGACACCTGGCTAGGCACGGCCTCGCCGCTACGACATCGACACGACGCTGTCGGTCGGACTGGACGACCGGACGCTGACCGAACTCATGACCTTCGTGCCTGTGGGCATATGATGCGGTCGTCGCCATGCTGGTCGAGGATTACGACCACAATTCCCGCCTGCGTTGGCGGCTGGCCAGGGCGCGACTAACCTGAAGAACTGTCACGCCGCCGTCCGATTGGTGCTCATACCCGACAGATGGAACCGCGACTATGCACTGGAACACACCGGTCGCAGAGATGAAGATCGCGCTGCTCTCCATGTGGACCCACGTTACCTGGGGTGACTTCGCCGGCTATCTCGGCGGTGTCTTGATCCTGCTCTCACTCTTCAGGACGACGATGATCCCGCTGCGGGCGATGGGCGCGATGAGCAATCTTTGCTTTGTCGCCTATGGCTATCTGGACGCTGTTTACCCAATGATGGTGCTTCATGCCGCGCTGTTTCCGCTCAACGTCGTGCGGCTGCACCAGATGGTGAGACTGGTGCGGCGGGTGCGGACCGCAGCTGCGGGCAACAAGACGATGGACTGGTTGCGTCCCTATATGCGCAGGAAATACTGTAAGGCGGGAGAGGTGTTGTTCCGCAAGGGTGATGCCGCGGATCGAATGTTCTACACTGCGTCCGGACATTTCAGGTTGAACGAGACAGACACCGAGCTGCCCCGGAACGTTTTTGTCGGCGAGCTTGGAATGCTTGCGCCGGACCGGCGCCGGACTCAGACATTGGAGTGCACTGAAGCCGGCGAATTGCTCGTCGTGTCCTACGAGCAGGTGAAGATGCTGTATTTCCAGAACCCTGATTTCGGTTTCTATCTCATGCAATTGGCGACTGGCCGCCTTTTCCAGAATCTGTCTGCGTTAGAACAGCGGCTGTTGGCAAAGCATGCGTCGGACGGCGGCCCGCCTGTCGATGCCGGCACACAGTCTGTGGCCTGCCCTTGATATTTGCCCATTGCGTTGCGCTACGCCGTCGTGCAGCGCGGCGCGACAGCATGGGTGATTTGGCGCCCTAGCCGCGATCCGTGATGGTCGATGGCGTTTGCGGCCAAAGTCCAGGCAGCGTCGTGTCGCCGGGGCCGAGCGCTCGCTGCACCATGACACTGTCGACCCACTGGCCAAACTTGAAGCCGACCGCGGGCAACAACCCGACGCGGGCGAAGCCGAAGGTCTCGTGGAGTCGAAGCGACGCCGAATTGGCGGCGTCGATATACCCGATGAGCTGTCGATAGCCGGCAGAGGCGCAGGCATCCATCAGGGCCGGCAGCAAGGTCTGTCCGATCCCGCAATTGACGAACGCGTGATGAACGTAGATCGAGTGCTTGAGCGTGAAGCGATAGGCCGGGCGCTTGCGGAACGGTACGGCGTAGGCATAGCCGGCGACGGAACCATCGACCTCGGCGACCAGGTGCGGCAGGCGGCGCTTGCGCATGTTCTTGCGCCGCCGCTTCACATCCTCATCCTCAAGCGGCTCGGCCTCATAGCCGCCGAGGTCGCCGAGCCCGCGCGAGATATGATGGCGACAGATGGCGAGCATGGCCGACACGTCCGCGTCCGTTGAGGCACGAACCAGCGGATTCATGGGTGTGTTGGACATGCCCAACTCCGCCTATTCGCGCGCGACGTAGGTGATCGGAAGCGACGGCGCGCCAGACGCCCTGGATCTCAGCCTCGAATTCGGCCAACAGAGTCGCAGCAAGCTTGCGAAACGGCAAAACGAATGGCCGGGCAACGGGCCCGGCCACAGCGTCTGGATTGCCGACAGTTCGGCTGGCTCGGCAGCCTCAGTGGCCGCCGTCGTGCATGTCGGGAGCCTGCCCTAAGTCTGCCACGCGCGCCAACAGGCGGTCGGCATCGTCGATCAGGCCCGAGACGTTCTGTTCGTCGGATTTCGACCCCTCCGAGGCTGGTGCGTCCAGCAGGCTGCGCCGTTGAGGTCGGCGAGCTGACCATTTGACGGTGCGATGAGCGGGGCGATGTTCTTGTGGCCGAACTGCGCCTTGAATCCGGTATAGTCGCCCGGCTCGTCGGGCAGCAGGTCGTCCAGGCCATTGGCGCAGAAGCTGGAGCCCTGTGCGCAATGCACGGCGAGACCGACGAAATCCGCCGTTCCTTGCGCCGTATTGGCCTCCTTGGCTTCGGGCGAGCCGGCGCCGAACACGCTCGTGATGTTGGTGGTGTTGTTCTCCAGCACGATGTTGGCGCTGGCGACCGCCCCCACGTCGCAGCCGGCTCGCGTGAACGGCACCCAGGGCGCCGGGGCCGTTTTGCCTCGTTCATCGACCATCAACGGCGTGCCGTTCGGTATCTTGTCCGTCCAGTATCCGAATGAGGACTGGAAGCCGACCGAGCCGTCCGTTCGGAAGAAGCCGAAGCTGTTGGCGACCGGAATGCCCATCCGCTCGCCATACAGCCCGGTGAGCGCGGTCAAGATGTCGGTTGCGGTATGCGAGATCAGGGGCGTGTGATGATTGGCGTCGAGCAGGCCATTGCGCGTCAGGAAGCCCAGCAGATTTGGCATCTGCTCAAGGTCGGACGGAATATTCGGATTGTCGCGGGTGAAGTGTGTATTGTCGAAGGTGAACACCATGACGTGCTTGATCGGCTCGCGCGCGCTGCCGAGCTGGCAAGCAGCACTGGCCACCTGGGTCGTCAGTCCGAGCAGCGTCAGCGCGGCAAAGGAGGCGGTCAGGCACTTCATGGTTGTGGTCACCGGCATCGATTCCCCCTGTTTTGGTTTGCAACAACGCCACATGTGCACTGTGTGCTGTTGCAGTGGGATGGCGGTTCCGCGACGGTTTCGCTATGAGCCGGCGGCGGAACGTCCAGATGGGTGGCGGCGCCAGCACCTGTTGTTATCACGTGCCATTTGCCGTCTTACTGCATTCGTCTGTCATTGCGGCATGCAGGCAAACTGTCATTTGGCAGGACCTCATGCAGCGCGCGTTTTCGTGCCTCCGATTGCGCTTCCATCGACACGCTGCCCCTGCGGCGGCACTATCCGGACCGCCTGACCAGGCACCCGTGGTCGCGCCAGAATTCGAAGGAATACGATATGTTTCCCAGCCCAAAGCGCATGTTCCTGACCAAGGGTGTGGGTGTCCATCGCCACGCACTCACGGCGTTCGAGTTCGCCTTGCGTGACGCGGATATCGAGCAGCAGAACCTGGTCTATGTGTCATCCATTCTGCCGCCGCACTGCGAGGTTATCGTTCGGGAGGAGGCAGTCGAAATGCTCAGGCCCGGGGACATCACCTTCTGCGTTTTGGCCCGATCGGAGACCAATGAATTCGGGCGGCGTGTCTACGCCAGCCTCGGTCTGGCCAGACCGGCCGATCCCGACATGTATGGGTATATTTCGGAGCTGCATGGATACGGCATGACCGCCGAGGCGAGCGGTGAACAGGCCGAGGACCTCGCCGCGACCATGCTGGCCTCGACCCTCGGCCTGGATTTTGATCCCGATGCGGCATGGAACGACCGCAAACAGATATACGAACACAGCAGCCTAATCATCGACAGCACGTCGATTACGGCCACTGCCGAGTGTGGCCCCGACAATCACTGGACCTGCGCGATCGCTGCCGCGGTGTTCCTGTTTTCCTAGTGCTCCGCGTCCTTGAATTCCGCAGGTGTTCTGTGACTGTTTGGCAACGGCATTCAACGTTACCGGGAATAGGAACATGTCGAAGTCGCGGTCAAGAAATACATCGTCCGGTTGAGCATGGAGGAGCGAGAGACGCTTGAAGCGCTGATCAGCAAGGGCAAGGCACGTCGAGGTGACCGATCGCCACACCGCCGTGGATTACGCGCACCTGCTCAAGGCAGAGTCCGACCGTGGTTTCCGATTGTGCCGAAGATCGCCCTCGTCCAGGATAATCTCAACACCCATAAACCAGCGTCACTTTATGAGGCTTTTCCGGCCGAGGAGGCGCGTCGCCTGGTCGAGCGGTTCGAATGGCATTACGCACCCAAACATGGAAGTTGGCTCAACATGGCCGAGATCAAACTGAGCGTGCTATCAACGCAGTGCCTCGACCGGCGCATTCCCGACAAGGCGATGCTCACCGAAGAAGTCGCCGCCTGGGAGGCTGAGCGGAACAGGAGGCACGCCAAAGCCGACTGGCAATTCACCACGGCCGATGCACGTGTGGAACCAAAGCGGCTGTATCGGTCAATATGAGCGACTCGGAGCACTAGCTTGCGCGATCAGTCGTTGGCCAAACTCGGCGTAGATCCGCCAATCGCGCGTTTCATTGGCGTCGGCCAACGTGGAGCGGCGAATTGGCCCTCGCAAACCCATATGATAGAGCTTGGCCGATTGCGCTGACCGACATACCTGGATGTCGCGCAGGCTCTCACGATAGGTGATCTGGGCAAATGCCATCACCTGATACTGTGCAGCACAGGGAAGCGTCCGCACGGCACGATTTCCATTATAGCGCGCAACGATCCGATCGAATGTGCTCCACGGCAGAAAGTCCATCAGCTGCGCGAATAGCGTCTTGCCGGTGTTCATGGCCCGGGCCCCCTGCCATATTGTCGGGGAGAGCCATCGGGCGATCAAATCCGCCCCAGCAACGAACTGCCAAATCCCTTATCTAGACACGACGTTTGGAAAATCCAAGCTCAGCGAACCGGACAGCAGTGGGCAAAGACAGGATCTGCTACGCGTGCTTCCCGTGGCCGGGAGCGACAAAGTGTGGTACCTCAACGCGGCGCGGGGCGGACTGTGTCACGGGGTTTGGCGGCCACCGCGAGTATCTCAGCCTCGACACGATCGAGGCCGAGGATGCGGCACGCCGGCCCGCAGCACCACCATTTTCAACCATCGTGGTGGCCGCGTGCGGTCAGGCTGGACTGTGTTAAAATTGCAGAGACGTCATCAGGCACGGTGTCCCCGCGGGAAGCAGAATGTCCTCTGGCGAGGAAGACGTGGATGGCCAGCACAAGGCCGGCCATGACGGTGTGAGGTGCTGGGGCTGCGGTGGGCCGCACCGCCGCCGCCCGTAGCATCCGGTGCATCCCGCTCCTATGCCGTGCGCTCACCCGCTGCCTGTCTCAGCCGGGCCGCGCCGGAACGGTGCGCGGATTCGGCGATCGACCAGCACCACGCGCCGCGCCGCTCAGTACCCCAGCGGCTCCGCCACCACCGGCGTCCACCGCGTCTTCTTCACCACCGACAGGAACGACTGCGTCGAGGCATGGTGATCGGTGGGCGTGATCGTCAGCGGCGGCCCGCCGAAGATGTCGCGCCAGTCGCTGATGCTCTCCATCGACTTCTGGAACGTGTCCAAATTCAGCTCGCGCCCCGCCCGCTGCAGCACGTCGATCAGGCAGGCCGCCGCCGCCCAGCCCGCCTCGCCCAGGTAGTTGATCTCGATCCCGAACTTCTGCTTGTAGCGCGTCGTGACGTCGCGGACTGCCGGGCGCGGATCGTCCGAATACGCATACAGCCCAGGCGACATCGAGTAGAACCCTTCCGCCGGCTCACCGGGCGCCTCGGCAACGGCGGTCGAATAAGTCGCGAACTGCCCGCAGAACTCCACGTCATTCCAGCCCATCTTGCGTGCCGTCTGGAGGATGATGATCGTGTCCTTCACGATGGTGCCCATGCAGACCAGGTCGCACCCGGCTTCCTTCAGCCGTGTCACCTGCGCGTTGAAGTCGGTATCGGTCGGCCGCGACGCCGAGATGGCGCCCAGCTTCAGCTTCATCGCATCCACCTGCGCGACGACACCGGCGTGGACGTCTCGGCCGAAGTCGGTGTCCTGGTACATCGAGCCGATGATCTTCTTGCCCTTCGTCTCGGCGAAGTACTTCACACAGGCACGCATCTGGTCGAAGTACGACGCGAACTGGCCGTACTTGTACTTGTTGAGCGGCTCATACATCGACCGTGCGCAGGTCAGCGGAAACACGCTCGGGACGCCCTTCTCGAGCATCATCGGCAGAACCGCGTCCATCTGCGGCGTGCCGCCGCTGCTGATGGACAGGAAGATGTCGTCGCGGTTCACCAGCTTGTTCATGGCCTGCACGGCCTTGGGGACCAGATACTCCATGTCCTCGACGATGAAGCGGATCTTGCGGCCGTTGATGCCGCCTTTGTCGTTGATGTCGTCGAACGCCATGCGGATCGACTTGGCGGCGTTGCTGCCCTGCACCGCGGTGACGCCGGACAGGTCGGTCATCATGCCGATGACGATCTCGGTGTCGGACACGCCGCGCGTGGCGGCGGCGGCGCGTCCGATGATGGCGGGCGCTGCAAGCAGACCGGCAGCGCCCGCCAGCACGGAACGGCGTGTTGTCGAGTTCATGACGTATTCTCCCTGTCGCGGCCGGAGGAGCCCGGCCGTCGTGTCTTTTGGCGCCGGCCCTTCGCCGACCCGCTACTCCGCCGCCACCCGTTCGGGCTGCTTGCGCCCGGGCATATACTGAATGCTGACCGGCTGGTTCGTCTCGAACGGGCTCTTGAGATCGAACTCCTTCGCCATCTCGCGCACCGCCGGGAACACTTCCTGGCCGAGCAGCCGGATGCACGTCTTGGCATCCTGGTGCGACACGGTGCCGTCATTGCCCCAGAACGCGAAGATGCCGGGCCGCGTCTCCTCCAGCAGGACGCGCAGCTTGGCGATCACCTGCTTCGGCGTGCCGGCGATGATCATCATCTCCTTCAGCTGCCCCTCCAGCGCCGGACGGGCACGCGGGCTGGTCGACCGGCCGATCGAGGACTCGACGAAGGCGCGGCGGTTCTCTGGGCTGTAGTAGCCCGCGGGCGTGCTCCACACCGGATGCGCCAGGCCGGTGAACTCGCCTTGCATCCACAGGAACTGGCGCGCGTTCTCGATCGCCTTCTCCTCGGTCTCGGCGACGTGGATCTGCTTCAGCAGACCGTGGTAGTCCGGACCGCCGGCAAACCCCGCCTCGGCTGCCGTATCGTCGTACATCTTCCAGATCTGTTTCGTGCGTTCGACCGGTGTGTTCAGCGCGATATACGGATAGCCGTGCTGCGCCGCCCAGATGATCGTCTCGCGGCTGATCACGCCGGGGATCCAGATGCGGGGATGCGGCTTCTGCAGCGGCACCGCCCACGGGTTCACGACGCGGTGCTGGTAGTGCGTGCCTTCCCAACGGAACGGTCCCGGTGTCGTCCAGGTCTTCACGATCAGGTCGTGCGCCTCCTCGAAGCGCTCGCGGTTGAACGCCGGGTTGACGCCGTTGGCGAGCTGCTCCTGGCCGCCGCCGCGCACGAAGCCCGACACCAGCCGGCCCTTGCTGATCATGTCGATCATCGCCAGCTCTTCGGCGAGCTGCACCGGATTGTCCGACAGCGGCAGCGGATTGCCCAGGATGACGATCTTCACGTTCTTCGTCATCGCGGCGAGGATCGAGGCGAAGATGTTGGTCCGCGCCTGCATGCAGAACGGCGCGTTGTGGTGCTCGTTCAGCATGATGCCGTCAAAGCCCAGCTCATCGACCAGCAGGTAGTGCTCGAGATATTCGTTGTACAGCCGGCTGCCCTCGCTTGGGTCGAAATGGCTGTTCGAGAACATCAGCGCGGTGGCGCCGAAGTCCAGGCCGGCCTGCGCGAAATAGGCCGACATCGGCTGCTCGGTGAAGTACATCAGGTGCATGGCGATCTCTCCCTTTTGGCCAACGCTAGTCCCACGCCGGGGTTCGGGCAATCGGCGGCGCAGTTGGCACGATGCGGACGGCGCGCGATGATCGGCGCCGCATTCAGGAGCGACAGCAGATGGACGCCTCGCACGAGACCCCGGAGGACGATGCCATCATCATCGGGGCGGGCATTTCGGGCCTGTATCAGCTCTATCGCTTGCGCGAGTTGGGAATGCGGGTGCGGGTGTTCGAGGCTGGCACCGGCGTCGGCGGCACCTGGTACTGGAACCGCTACCCCGGTGCGCGCTTCGATTTCGGAAAGCTATTCGTACAGTTACTCGTTTTCGCAGGAATTGCTGGACGAATGGAACTGGTCCGAGCACTTCGCCGCCCAACCGGAAACGCTGCGCTATCTCAACCACGTGGCCGACAAGTTTGACCTGCGCCGCGACATCCAGTTCCGTAGCCGCGTGAGAGCCGCGCACTGGCAGGATGCGACGCGAAGCTGGGACGTGACATTGGAAGACGGCAGTCGCCATCGCACGCGCTTTCTGATCACCGCCATCGGTCCGCTGTCGGCGCCGACGATGCCGCGCATCGAAGGGGTCGACACGTTCCAGGGTCAGTCCTGCCACACCGCGCGATGGCCGCATGAGCCGGTGAGCTTCGAGGGCAAGCGGGTGGCGGTGATCGGCACAGGTGCCACCGGCGTGCAGACGATCCAGGAGGTTGCGAAGACCGTCGGGCATCTCACCGTCTTCCAACGCACGCCAAACTGGTGCGCACCGCTGCACAACAGCAGGATCGACGCGGAGACGATGGCGAAGATCAAGGTCGGCTATCCGGAGATGTTCAAACGCTGCCAGGAAACGTTCGCATGTTTCCTGCACACGCCCGACCCGCGTGGCACGTTCGAAGTGACACCGGAGGAGCGCGAGGCATTCTGGGAGAAGCTTTACGCGGAGCGGGGTTTCGGCATCTGGCAGGGCAATTTCCGCGACATCCTCACCGACCCGGCGGCGAACGACGCCATTTCCGCATTTGTCGCCAGGAAGATTCGCGAGCGGGTGAAGGACCAAACAGTTGCGGAGAAGCTGATCCCCAAAAACCACGGCTTCGGCACCCGCCGCGTGCCGCTGGAGACCCGATATTACGAGGTCTACAACCAACCCAACGTGGTGCTGGTGGACATCAACGAAACGCCGATCGAGCGGATCACGGCGACGGGCATCGAGACCAGCGATGCCGACTACGAGTTCGACATCATCATCTATGCCACCGGCTTCGACGCGATCACCGGCAGCTTCGATCGCATCGACATCAGGGGCGTGGACGGGCTGCGGCTGAAGGACAAGTGGAAGAACGGCCCGCAGACGTATCTCGGCGTCCTGGTCGAGGGCTTCCCCAACATGATGATGCTGATGGGGCCGCATACGGCGCTGGGCAATATTCCGCGCAGCATCGAATACAATGTCGATTGGGTGACGGGGGTGCTGCGCCACGCACACGAGAACAGTGTGACGCGCGTGGAGGCAACTGTGGCGGGGGTGGCGTCCTGGACCGATCACGTCAAGTCTCTGGGCGTGGGATTGCTGTCCAACGAGGTTGACTCCTGGATGACCGGCATCAACAGGAATGTGGAGGGCAAGCAGACCCGAATCATTGCACGCTATAGCGGCAGTGCGCCAGCGTACCGCGCGCGGTGCGACGAGGTGGCGGCGAAAGGGTATCGGGAGCTTGCACTGGCATAGCGTCAGAAGCAGATCATCAGAGCGGGAGGTGGTAGTGAAACCCGAAGCAGTTGGGCTATCGGCGTCGCGATTGGCGCGCCTGGATGAGGTCATGAAGCGCCGCTACGTGGATAGCGGCCGCCTGCCGGGCATTCTGACCATGGTGTATCGGCGAGGCGCGCTCGCCCATACGGGCATGTCGGGGCACATGGACCTCGAGCGCGGCAAGCCCATGCGCGAGGACGCGATCTTCCGCATCTATTCCATGAGCAAGCCCATCACGGCAGTGGCGCTGATGATGCTGGTCGAGGAAGGCCTGCTCGGTCTGGATGATGACGTGGCCACGCACATTCCCTCCTGGAAGAATCTGGGCGTCTATGCGACCGGTCTGCCGAGCCTCGTGGCCGCCGGAGAGCCGGCCTTCCTGACGACACCGGTCGCGCGGCCCATGAAGGTTGTTGACCTGGTGACCCACACGTCAGGCCTGACCTACGGGTTCATGAACCGTACCAACGTCGATCGCGCCTACCGTCGCGCGCACATCGCCGAGTTCAACGCAGAAGGCGGCCTCGACGGCATGATCGAGCAGCTGTCGACGTTGCCGCTGGAATTTTCGCCGGGGACGGCATGGAACTACTCCGTCTCGATCGACGTGATGGGCTATCTCGTGCAGAAGCTCAGCGGCAAGAGCTTTGGCGAGTTCCTGCGCACGCGGCTGTTCGAGCCGCTGGGCATGACCGACACGGCCTTCTGGTGCGCGCCGGAGAAGATCGGCCGCTTCGCATCATGCTACCAGCCAAAGGAAGGCGGGGGCATCAAGCCGCAGGACGACGCGGGCAACAGCACATATGCCGCGCCGCCCACTCTGGAATCCGGCGGAGGCGGCTTGGTGTCAACCGCGCATGACTACATGCGGTTCTGCCAAATGATGCTGCACGGCGGAACGCTTGACGGCGTGCAGATCCTGAGCCCCAAGACCGTCGCGCTGTTCAGCCTGAATTTTTTGCCGGACAACAAGGAACTTGCGGACATGGCGCCGCCCGGCCTGTTCAGCGAGGCCGGCTATTCGGGCATCGGCTTCTCCATCGGCTGCGGCGTGAACATCAACGTCGCCAGGACCCGCCTGCCGGGCACGCTGGGCGAGTTTTTCTGGGGCGGCGCCGCCTCGACCGCCTTCTGGATCGACCCGGCGGAAGAGCTCGCGGTGGTGTTCATGACGCAGGTCATTGGCAGCGACGTCCGGCTGACGCTCCGCCGCGATCTGCGCACACTCGTCTATTCGGCGATGTCCGAGTCATTCGCAGGGTGACGCACTGCTCCCCACGTCATGGCCGGCGTAGGCTGGCCAACCACGTCTTTCTTCTGCGCCGGCAGCAAAGACGTGGATGGCAGGGCCGATCCTCGGGGTCAAGCCCGAGGACTGCCAAGACCAGGCGAATCAGAGGAGGAGACCATGGGACCAAGGCTTGTCGATCACCTGCTCTATGAACCGGACGACAGCGGCATCCTCTGGATCAAATTCAATCGCCCGGAGCGGATGAACGCGCTCGTCGGGACCGCGGAGGAAAACGGTACCGTCGCAAAGGTTGGCGAATACATGCGGGCCGGCGACGACGACCCCGACATCCGCGTGATCGTGCTAACCGGCGTCGGGCGGGGCTTCTGTTCCGGCGCAAATCTCGGATCCAGGATGTCAGAGGACATCACGGGCGAAAATCTTCCCGGCAATCGGGGATCGCATGACGGGCCCGATGCGGCACGCCAGCACTTCTTCCACGGGTTCACAGCGCTTCACCGCGATATTGCCCTGATCCGCAAGCCGACGATCGCGATGATCAACGGGCCGGCGGTCGGTTCGGGGATGGATATGGCATTGCATTGCGACATCCGCGTGGGCTGTGAGAGGACCCGTTTCATCGGCTATCACAATGCCGGACAGATCATCGAAAACGGCGGATCATACTATCTTCCCAAGATGGTCGGCCTCGGCCGCGCCCTGGAATTCGCCTACACCGGCGAGCTGAACGCCGAGCGGGCCTACGAGTGGGGCATGCTCAACCACCTGGTGCCGTCCGAACGGCTGGAAGAAACCACCCGGGAGCTGTGTGAAAAGATCATCGCCAGGCCTCCGCTGGTGCAGTGGGTGAGCAAGCGCGTCATGCGTGCCGCGCTGGACAGCACGCTCGAGACCACCATGGTCCTCACCTCCAACGCTGGCGGCATCCTTCAGGGCTCGGAGGATGCAAAAGAGGCCAGGCGCGCTTTCGTCGAGAAGCGTAAAGGCCGCTTCAGGGGCGTGTGACCTTCATGGCGCCGCGGCCGCCAGCATCATTCGGGATGCCTTTTCGCCGATCATGATCGACGGTGCATTGGTGTTGCCCGAAGTGAGCGTCGGCATGATGGAGGCATCGGCGACCCGCAGCCCTTCCATGCCATGCACGCGAAGCTGGTCGTCGACCACCGCCATCGGATCCGGGCCCATCTTGCACGTGCCGACCGGATGATAGGTGGTTTCGGCGTTCGTCCTGACCCAGTCGAGCAATTCGTCGTCGGACCGGATATTCGCGCCGGGCGCGATTTCGTCGGTTGCGATGTCCTGCATGGCGGGTGCGGTCATGATCCGCCGGGTGATCCGCATCGATTCCAACGTGACCTCGCGGTCAAGCTGGGCGCTCATGAAGTTGAAGCGGATCGCCGGCGGTTTGTTCGGCGCTTTCGAGGACACATGAATGCTGCCGGTGCTTTCCGAGCGCAGGATGTTCGTGATCGCGGTGATGCCGGAATCCTTCGCAAGCTTGTAGTTCGTGCCTGCCAGAAAGGGAATCCATGAGATCGCCGCATCCGGCGCATCCAGCCCGGCGCGGGTGCGGATATAGGCACGTATCGGCGATGCCGGCAGGCCGAGCAGCCCCTTGTTGGCAAGTGCGTATTGCAGCGCCTGCCAGACCAGCCTCAGACCGCGCCCCTTGTCGTTGTAGGTTATGCCGAGTGCGCGCGGCACCGTCCATTTCATCCGTGGCGAGTAATGATCGCGCAGGTTTTCGCCCACGCCTTTGAGCGCGTGGCGAACCTCGATTCCGAGGCTTTGCAGCAGGTCCGGCTGGCCGATGCCGGACAGCTCGAGAAGCTGCGGCGAATTGATCGAGCCGGCGCTGACAACGACCTCGCGATTCGCGCGGGCTTCGCGCTGCTGCCCGTTGACGGTGTATCGCACGCCGACGCAGCGCTTGCCTTCGATCAGCAGGCATTCGGTCAGCGCATTGGCCTGGATCGTCAGGTTCGGCCGCCGCCGCGCGGGGTCGAGATAGCAGAAGGCGGTGCTCATTCGGCGACCCTTGCGGATCGTCGCCTGGGTCATGCCGATGCCGTCCTGCGACGCGCCGTTGTAGTCCTTGGTGTAGCCGATGCCGACTTCGCCGGCCGCCTTGATCAGCGCATCGTAGAGCGGTCCGCTTTCGTTGCTTTCGGTGACCTTCAGCGGGCCGCCGCGGCCGCGGAATTCGTCGTCCGCATCGCCCTGGTAGCTTTCCATGTCCCGGAAAATCGGCAGCACCTCGCGGTAGCTCCAGCCGCGATTGCCGAGCTGCGCCCAGGTATCGTAGTCCTGCGACTGGCCGCGCACGAAGACCATGCCGTTGATGGAGGACGAGCCGCCCAGCAGCTTGCCGCGCGGGACGGGAATGCGGCGCTGGCCGGTGCCCTCGTCCGGCTCCGACGAATAAAGCCAGTTGGCGGCTGGGTTTTCGATCAGCCTCGCAAATCCGACCGGGATACGCGACCAGGGATGGCTTTCCCGCCCTGCTTCAAGCACCAGGACTTTGTACTTGGGGTTGGCGCTCAGCCGGTTTGCGAGGACCGATCCGGCCGATCCGGCGCCGACGACGATATAATCGAAAGTCTGGCTTTCCATGTTTCGTTTCCCCGTGCCCCTTCAATCGTCATGGCCGCGCTTGCCCGGGTCGCGTGATAGCAATGAACGGATTTCCCAAGGTTCATCGTTGTCGTTGGCCGGATCGTCCTTTGTCGCGCGGTGGGCTGCAATCCCCCCGGTGGGTGTCGCCGATCAGGCACGGGCGGCGCGACACACAGACGCCCCTTTCGCTGATCAAGTAGGCACAGACCGACATGCTTGCCGAACCGACGTTCAATGTTCGTGCTTGTAGCCTAATTCGCGCTGACTTCGTATCGCCAGCACAAAGACCGTATCGATCCTGGCAACATAGCGATAAATCGCCACGTAGCTGTACGAATCCTGTCCTATCACCAGTTCACGCCTGCCTCCCCTGACTGGCCGGCCGATGAGCGGGCTATGGGTAAGGATTTGTATCGCCTGCACGATCTCGCCAATCCTGGCGGGTGCGTTCTCGACCTCAAATCGAGCCATGTGATCGAAAAATCGATCGAAGTCGTCAAAGACTTCAGGTGCCAGTTCGACACGGGCCACGCGGCCGGTCAGCGCCTGGGCTTGCGAGCCACCGGCTTACGCGGACGCTCCCCGCGCGATCGAGCCTCGATCCAGTCTTTCGCATCGTCCCAGGGTATGGTCTTCCCCGTCGCCAATATCTTGGCCCATCGCTCGTCAGCGATGCGTTGGAAGGCTTCATCCAGTTCAGCCTGCTCAACCGTCTGGGCGATGGCGTCAAGGATGAAGGCGTGAGCGGTCTTTCCGGCACGCTCCGCCGCGGCGGCGACCCGCAGTTTCAGATCGTCCTCAATGCGGATTGTCGTCGTCGTCATCACGGACAGCCTTCGGAGTGGACCCAATATGTAGCACTAATGTGCTATGATGGCAATCAATGCCGCGGCCCGTCGGCACCGCCGGTCTTCCCTACTCCCACGGCGTTTCGGCTGCTGCGTTCCGCCCTGATACACGGCCGAATGCCAGACATTCCCCGATATTTCCAGTGCCCTGATACAGGTAGCTATAAATCGACCCCAGTTCGCCTGCGCTGTACAGTCTTGCGATGGGTGTGCCGTCAGGTCGCACAATCTGGCCCTTCTCATTGCGTCTCGGGCCGCCCTGGGTATTGAGCATCGAAGGCGAGAGTTCCACCGCATAGAACGGCTTGGCGACGATGGGCGCCATCATCAAGGTTCGACCGAAATCCGGATCGTGTCCTGCCTCACAGTTGCGGTTCCACCGGTTGACGGTGTCGACCAACGTGTCGGGGTCGAGTCCCATCACCAAGGCGAGGGACGCGAGGCTGTCGGCGGTCTTGATCCAGCCCTTCGCCAACTCGGCACTGTTGTTCTCGCTCCAGTCGTAGCGCTCGATGATCTGAGTCCAACCGTGGCTCGGGTGCTTGTCGTAGAGTGGGCCGGCGGAGAACAGCGTGTGATCGAAGATCAGGAACATCGGGCACGGTGTTGACAGAGGCAGCCAACGACCGTTGACAGGGATTTTCCCGTGGCGGGTCTTGAACTTTTCGTCGGTGAAGCGCCTGGCATCCGGGCCCACCACGATCATGCCGCCTGGCATCTCCTTGCTGTAATGCAACGCCTGCATCGAGAGCGTCGTCCGGATTTCCGGCACTTTCAGGGCCATGGAGGGGCCGGCGTAGTTGTTCATGTGCCAAAGATCGGCGCCGACCTTCATCGCCATCGTGATGCCGTCGCCTTCGTTGTAAGGCGTGCCGGAGGTGTAGCAATACGGGATGCCCGGAAGGAAATCGCGAATCATCTGCTGGTTGTTTTCAAAGCCTCCACAGGTGAGCGCCACCGCCTTGCGGGCCTTGACGCTGATCGTTCGGTTTCCCCGCTGGGCGCGCACTCCGAGAATTTCCTTGGTGATGTCGTGCTGGATCAGTTCCTTTCCCGGCGTTTCGTACAGAATGGAGATCGGGCGTTGCTTGACCAGGCGTTCGAACAGTTTCCAGGTGTAGGAATAGCCGTAGGTGGGTCCATCGTGAAACTTGTGCACGCAGTCCGAACCAGGCAGATCGGGGAATTCGATCCCGACCGGCGGATGTTGGTGTTCCTGCGGATCGCCGCCGAGGCTTTCGAGCCATGCATTGTTCTTGCACATCTCCTCGGCCCACACTCGCACCATGGTCGCCGGCACGGTGTAGGGCCCGCACAGGGCGGTGAGATAGGCGACGGCTTTTTCGACCGACGACGTGTTCAGATATCCTTGGCCGGCGACTCGCGTGTTGCCGCCTTCCTGACCTTCGGGGGCCTTTTCCAGGATAACGACCTTGGCCCCCAGATCGTGGGCGGTGACGGAGGCGGCCATGCCCGCGGCCCCGAATCCGACGACGACGACATCGGCTTCCACGTCCCATTCTTGTGGCATTGAAGGTTGGTGCTCCGTGACGAATTCGCGATGGCGGAGTCAGTGCGCGATCGCCCCGCACGCCTCCAGTGTGAATGGAGTGCTATTTCAGACCTGAACGGCGCGTTACGCAAATTCATGCCGGGACGTTCCTGCCGCCCCACGCTGCAGGCGTTTGACCGACCCGGCGTTCGGCGCGTCAATATCCGCCGGGGCAGCCACCAAAGCGGCGATCAGCGGAAAGGGTGAATGGCGATGAGCGTAAGCGGAAAACGCTACACTGGCGGCTGTCTTTGTGGCGCGCTGCGCTATCAGGCCGAAGGTGAGCCACTCTATGCGGGCCACTGCTACTGTGCCGACTGCCGCAAGGCGTCAGGCTCGGGTTTCATTCCCTTCATGGGGTTTCCGAGCAGCGCCGTGCGGTTCGTCGGTCAGTCCCTGAAATTCACCTCCAAGGCCGCCAACGGCAATGACGCCGTGCGCAACTCCTGTCCCATTTGCGGTGGGCTCGTATTCGGTGGAGAAGCCGGCAAGGCCGAGGCGTTCACGATCTACGCGGGCTCGCTGGACGACCCGTCGTCCTTCCATCCCACCGTGGCAATCTTCACGCACGATCGCCCCGCCTGGGCTGTCATACCGCCGGACCTCACAACCTTCGACCGGGGACCCTGAGTCCACTTAAGTTTGGCGATCTTGGCGTTCGGTTCAGCAGAGTCCAGGATCAGGCTGACGCGCCGGCAATGAACAAGGGGGCACCAACACGATGCACGCCACGCACCTGGTGATCGGCGGCGGTTCGGCCGGCTGCGTGATGGCGGCGCGCCTGTCGGAGACGCCGGGCAACCACGTGGTGCTGCTGGAAGCCGGGCGCGACTATGCGCCGGACGAGACGCCCGAGGACATCCGAGACACCTACTCGGGCAGCGCGCTGATGAACCCGGGCTATTTCTGGAAGGGCCTGAAGGTTCGCCGCAGAGCGGACGCCGCGCCGGTCTACTATGAGCAAGGTCGCGTGCTCGGCGGCGGGTCGTCCGTCAACGGGCAGGTTGCGTTGCGCGGCGCGCCCGAGGATTACGACCATTGGAACGCGATCGGCGCGAAGGGCTGGGACTGGAACTCGGTGCTGCCCTATTTCCGGCGTCTCGAGACCGATCTCGACTACACCGATCAGTTGCATGGCGCGCAGGGCCCCATCACCGTCCGCCGCATGCCGATGGAGCAATGGGACGACTTCACGCTGTCCGTCACAAAAGCATGGAATGACCGCGGCTACCCGCTGCGCCCGGACATGAACGGAGAATTCGGCGAGGGTTACTCGCCGCTGCCGCTGTCCAACGACGGCACCGCGCGACGTTCCTCGGCGGTGGGTTATCTGGACACATCAACGCGACGCCGTCCCAATCTGCAAATCCTCGGCGAAACACAAGTTCGGAAGATCCTGTTCGCGAACGGTCGTGCCAGTGGCGCGGAGGTGCGCCGCAATGGCGCGGTCGAGACGATCACCGCCGATAACATTATCGTCTCCGCCGGCGCGCTGCACACGCCGTGGCTGCTGATGCTGTCGGGCATCGGTCCGGGAGAGCATCTGCGCCAGCATGGCATTGCAGTGCAGTTGGATCGGCCCGGCGTGGGCAGCAATCTGATGGATCATCCGGCGATCCACATCTCCGGCTACCTGCAGCCGGTGGCCCGGCACAAGATGGTGCTGCGGCGGAACTATACCTATCTGCGCTGGTCGTCTGGGCTGTCGGGCGTGCCGAAGGCAGACATGGTGATGATGGCGGTCTGCCGCTCCGCCTGGCACGCGATCGGCGTGCGCATCGGCACGTTGTCGTCCTATATTGGCCGCTCGTACTCGACGGGCGAGGTGCGGCTGGCCTCGCCCGATCCGGACGACGAACCATACGTTGACTTCAACTGGCTGAGCGACCAGCGCGATCTCGATCGGATGATGGATGCGTTCCGTCGCATGGCGAGCATCCTGACCAGCGATCCGGTGCCGCAGTACATGTCCAACCTGTTCGCCTCCAAATTCTCCCAGCGGGTGCGCAACGTCGGCCGAAAGAATATCCGGAACATGGTGCTGACGAACGTGGCGGCACTGATGATGGATTCGTCGGCCGGCCTGCGAAAATTCCTGTTCGACAAGGTCATCAGCGATTCGCGTCCGCTGCCGGAACTGCTGGCCGATCCTGCCGCACTGGAGCGCCATGTGCGCGACAACGTGCAATCCGCCTGGCATGCGTCCTGCACTTGCCGGATGGGCGATCCGGCGGATGCACGAACGGTGGTGGATCCCGGCGGCAAGGTCGTGGGCGCGGAGAACCTGTTCATCGCCGATGCGTCGGTGATGCCGGAGGTTTCGCGCACGAACACGAACATCCCCACGATCATGATCGCCGAACGCATCGCCGAGATGGTGCGCCAGCGATGACCGAGATCAACCATCGCATCCTGTTGCGCGCGAGGCCTGCGGGAATCCCGGCGCCGGATAACTTCATCGCTGACAGCGTGCCAGTGCGCGCGCCCGCAGCGGACGAGGTACTGCTGGAAACGATCTTACTGTCGATCGATCCGGCGATGCGATCGTGGATGATGGAGGCGGTACCGCTGGGCGAAGTCATGCGCAGCGGCGGAATCGCGCGCGTGCTGGACAGCCGGTCAGGCGGCTTTCAGCCTGGGGAGTTGGTGCAGGCGCGGCTCGGTTGGCAGACCCACCCGACGTTGCCTGCGAAATATCCTGCAGAAGGTCGATCTTGCGCGCGGCGATGCGTTGGCCTGGATCGGTCCGCTCGGACTCAGCGCCGTGACTGCCTATTTCGGAATGCGCGATATCGGCGCGGTGAAGCCGGGGGATCGCGTGTTGGTGTCCGCCGCGGCCGGCGGCGTCGGGCAGATCGCCGCGCAGATTGCGCGCATCGAAGCCTGCCACGTGGTCGGCATCGCCGGCGGGACCGAGAAGTGCGCCTGGCTCGCCGATGAACTGCGCCTGGATGCGGTCATCGACTACAAGGCGGAACCCGACCTTGCCGCGGCCATCGGCCGCGCCTGCCCCGACGGGATCGATCTCTATTTCGACAACGTCGGTGGACCCACGTTGGATGCGGCGCTGTTGCATCTGCGCGACTCGGCGCGTGTCGTGCTGTGCGGCCGCATCTCCCAGGTCGCTGCCGATCCGCCCTATGGCATTCGCAATCTCGGTCAGCTTTCGGCGCGGCGTGGACGGATGCAGGGCTTCCAGGTGTTCCGCTACCATGACCGGTATGAGGAAGCCCGCGCCTGGCTCGCCGCACGCCACCGCGAAGGGCGGCTGCGCCAGCGCCTGCATATCCTGGATGGGCTGCACCACGCGCCGGGCGCGCTCGGCATGCTGTTCCGCGGCGAGAACACCGGCAAGCTGATCGTGCGGGTTAGCAACCCTGCGACATAACAGGAGGAGTCGGTCATGCAACGTACAACCACCGCACTGCGCACGCTTCTGTCGGGTACCGGTTTCATCAACATGCCATCGGCCTACGATGCGATCGGCGGCCGGCTGATTGCGAGCCTGGGCTTTCCGGCGGTTTACACTGGTGGCTTCGTGACCGGCGGTTCGCGCTGCACCTCGGAGCCGCTGCTGACCATGGATGAACAGGTGCGCGTCGCGGGCGACGTAGCAGCCGCGGTGACGGTGCCTTTGGTTGCCGATGGCGGCGCCGGTTTCGGCGAACCGCTGCACACCATGCGCACGGTCCGCGAGTTCATTCGCGCAGGTGTCGCCGGGATCCACATCGAGGACCAGCTTTATCCGAAGCGTGCGCACTACCACAAGTATGTGGCGCACGTGACGCCGCGCGACCAATTCGTCGCCAAGATCGAATATGCCTGCCGCCAACGCGCCGAATCGGATCCCGACTTCGTCATCATTGCGCGGTCGGACGCAGCCCGCTTCGAGGGTCTGCAGGAGGCAATCGACCGGATCAACCTGGCCGCCGACGTCGGCGCCGATATGGGACTGGTGTTCCCGAGAAACGACGAGGAGCTGCGCCAGGCACCGAAGCTCGCGAAGGTTCCGCTGGTCTATGTGATGAGCCGCGGCAACCGCGACCGGCGCCCGTTGCCGACAATCGCGGAGCTGGAGGCGATGGGCTACAAGGCCTGCATCGACGCGGTGACCAGCCTTGTCGTCGCGTTCACCGCGGTGAAGCGTGCATTCGCGGAAATTCGTGAGACCGGCACGTTCACCGGCCTCAGCGATCAGGACTGCATCGATGCCCGCCAACAGATCGAGGACCTCGTGGGACTCGAGCAGTTCTATGTCATCGAGGAGGAAACGGTCGAAACGAAGCGTTGGGGCAAGCGCTAGAACTGCGGCGGCCTGCCCGACGAACCTGATCGAGTGTTCACCGCGATGAGCGCAGCGATGGGACAACGCGCGCGACCGGCCTCTTGTGTCATCGCTCGTTCCTTCCGTCATGGCCGGGCCTGTCCCGGCCATCCGTCGCGGCGCCAGTGCGGGAGGAGATGGCCGGGACAAGCCCGGCCATGGCGTTTTAGGAATGGCGGGACGAGTCAGCAGAAACGGCGCCTGGTATCAAACGTCGGATATCATGGTGTGTGGTTTACGGTCCGTGCATCCCGATTGGCGCGGAGCGCCGTTTGACTCTTTGTGAAACTCTGTGTGCACTTCGTGGAACTCTGTGAGCGCACGATTGCTTGCTGTGATTCGCACCCGCAGGCTCAGTTCCCACGCTCGAACCCCGGACGCGGCACGAGGCTCATCAGCATGTGCTCGAAACCGCCGTCGACAATGATCTCCTGGCCATTGACGAACCCGGCGCGGTCACTCGCAAGGAACAGCACCACCTGCGCCATGTCCTCCGGCGTGCCGATCCGCCCGATAGGAATGGCCGCGGCCCTCCGTTCCGCGACGCCAGGAGCCTGATAGAAGCTCTCGCTCATCGGCGTCCGCACGAGACCGGGGCTCAGTACGTTGCTGCGCACGCCATGCGGTCCCCACTCCACCGCGAGCTGACGAGACAGCATCAGAACGCCGGCCTTGCTGACACTGTAGGCGCCCGAGAACGCCTGTGCGTTGCTGCCTGCGATCGATGCCGTATGCACGATGGCACCCCGCCCACGCTCGATCATCGCTTTGCCGAAGGCCTGCGCGCACAGCAGGTAGCCTGTCAGGTTGACTGACAGCAGCAGGTTCCATTCGTCGAGCGGCACTGTTGCCAGCGGTCCCGGACGCAGCACTCCAGCGTTGTTGACCAGAATGTCGCAAGGGCCGATGGCGCGGGACGCGCGCTCGGCGGCGGCAACGCTTTCCGGGTCCGCGATGTCGCAGGTGAGCGCAAGCGTCCTGGCACCGATCGGACGCAGCGCCTCGGCCGTCGCCTGGCAATTTTCCGCCTCCTTGTCGAGCAGCACGACCGATGCGCCGGCCTCCGCCATCCCGAGAGCAACGGCGCGGCCGATGCCGCCACCGGCGCCGGTCACGACACACACGCGGTCCTTGAGCCCAAGCCAATCGGCACTCCGCTGGGCCATGGTTCCCTCTCCGCCGTCTTCCTGCGTCACCAGTCTAGCGCGGCTTCTATCCCCGCGATATCGGTGAACAGGCCGCGGCGGCCGCGCGCGCCAGCACTATCATCCGTCGGGCTGCCACACCTGCGCCAGCGACGTCGCCCGCCAGGTGCCGCAACAGGGGATGCGAAATCATCGCATGGGTGGCGGCGTTCACGGCGACTTCCGTGGCGGCGACCGTCGCAGCGGCCAATGCCGTTTTCTGCAGCAAGGCGAGCGTTCCCAGGATCCCCGGCCGCATCCCATGCAGTGCTGCGACCTGCCGTATCAGCCGCACGCCGCACCAGCCCACGGTCAGCGCGTCGAGTGCAGGCGAAGGGGTAGCCGCAACAATCGCGACGCTCTGTAGAGC
This sequence comes from uncultured Alphaproteobacteria bacterium, assembly GCA_963780095.1. GTDB lineage: Bacteria > Pseudomonadota > Alphaproteobacteria > Acetobacterales > Acetobacteraceae > JAMXLO01. The sequence goes on along the minus strand of CAWABH010000030.1, from coordinate 35,664 downwards.
GGCTGCCCGTCCGAGGACGTCCGTCGCGTCCCGCAGTGCCTGGGCCGGTCCGGAACGCAACAGCGCAAGCACCGCTTCCGGGGTGTCTGCCCCGGCCAGAGCCGGCAAGATCGCGGCGTGCAGCGGCAACGCCTCCAGCCACCGTCGTGCCGCTCTTTCCACCCGCTCCGCCTCGCCGCTGGCCAGGTCAGCGCGGAGCCGATCAACCCGACGCAGCGCCGCCAGACCGTATAGTTCGCGGCCCATGCCCAGGGCGATCAGGCTGAGCCCAGCCAACAGGACCACCAGGGCCGCCCAGCCCAGGGCGCCCCAGCGGTCGAACAGCGCACTTGTCAGCCAGGCTGCCCAGAGTATCGGAAGGCCGAACCCGAGAATCGCCACACCGACAAGGGCTGGTGACCGCCGCCGACGAACCGGCTCCGCTATCGGCACTATCGACGGTAGCGCCTCCAACCGCGGCGCCGCCTCGGGCTCAAGCAACAGGAACGGCTCGGGTGCAGTGTCCATCAAAGAATGTCCGTCAACAGAAATGCCAACAACGCGTCGAGCCCCAGTTGGGGTATGCCGCCACGGCCCGCCTCGGGCAGGCGCATCGGCTCAAAGTCGGGCAAGGCGAGGAAACGGTGTTGCCAGAACGTGTCGTCGGGCAAGCCGTCCGGAACCTCACCGGGATAGAAGCGCGCAGGCCGAGGCTCGCCGATGATGCGGCCGCGTACAGCCGAGACCGGTCGCCCGGCCAGCGTTTCCACAACATCCTCGGTACAGCGCACCGCTGCAATCGCGAAGGCGGCGGTCGTCGCACCACCGTCCGGCACACGTGTGATGCGCCGCATCAGCGCGGCGAGATTGCCACGCTGCCGCGATGCGATGTGGTCGGCCTTGGTCGCGGCGAAGGCGACGCGTGCGATTGCTTTCGGCGGCAGCTTCAATTGCGCAATCGCCGCCAACCAGTCGATCCAGGAGCGATCCCAGCGCAGTGCATCGGCTGCGGCGGCAAGCGCAAGCTGTGCGTCGGCAAAAGCGGCGTGTCCCTGATGGAGCGCCGAGAGCAGGTCGGCCAGAACCACGAGCCCATCGAGATCGCCGAACAGGGGCGACATCAGGTCGCGCCGAACTGCGTCCTTGTATGCATTGAAGCGGGCCTGCATCAGGTGCGCGAGCGGGCTGCGCCCCGGCAGTGGAAAGAACTGCGTCCAGGGCGGCGGGACGCCCGGTGGTGGCATCAGGAACCGCCCCGGCTGCAGGAAGACCAACCCGGCCTCGTCACGCATTCGCCGCAGGACGTCCGTGTAGAGCCGGTGTCCGGTCAATGTCAGCGCCTCGTCTGCCTGCACACCAACCGGCAGGCCGCGCACGAAGGCCAGAAACGCACGCGCCATCTCGGCGCTCTTCAGTGTTTCCAGTCTGCGCAGCGTTGCCTCGGACCAAGCCGTGAAATCGTGACCGAGCAGCGGCAGATCGAGGAGCCACTCGCCCGGATAGTCCAGGAATTCGATCCGCCGGCGCTGCGGACCGAGCGGCGTCAGCACCCCTTCCCTTGGCACGTCGACGTCGAGGGCAAGCAGCGATACCGCTGTTGTTCGGGCAGGCCACCGTGGCGGGTCGGCGGCAAGCGCGGCGATATGGGACGCGACCTCGAATCTGGGGGTGCCGGACGCTGCCGCCGGCGCAATGGATACAAGCAGCCTGCGACCACGAAGCCGGTCGGATACTGCCGGCAGTGCCGGCCGCCCGGCTGACAAGGCCAACAGGTTGGCGGCCAGCGAGGTGAGCAGCGCGGTCTTGCCCGCCCGCGCCAGCCCTGTGATGCCGATGCGGATTGTGCTGCGGAGCTGTAGCACGTCGGTCGCCAGGCGGCCGGCTCGAAAGACAGCGGCTACCATTCAACCCAGCCAGGATGCAGGCTGCCGACAATTCTGTTCATGGTAATGTCAGGCAATAGCCAAACGGACGATCCTCATGCAGCTCGCCTCGAAGACCTACGATATGGACGACATCTGGGCCATGCAGGAGTTCTACCACAGCAACGGCTGGACCGACGGCCTGCCGATACTGCCGCCCACGTCTGACGCGGTTCAGGCCTGCCTCGAGTGGGCGATGATGCCGCCCGACCAATTGCTCGGCATCGAACCGGTGCGCGGTGTGCCGATCACGGCGGAGAAGCTTGCCATCAACGCCGTCATGGCCGGCTGCCTGCCCATGCATTTCCCCGTCGTTCTCACTGCCTTTGCCGCGATGCTGGAGCCGGAATTCCTGCTGCACGGCGCCACCTCCTCGACTGGCGGCTGCGCCGTGTTCGTGGTGCTGAACGGCCCGATCCGCCGCGAACTCGGCGCCAGCGGGACGTTCAACGCGCTCGGCAACAGCGATCGCGCGACCGCGGTCATCGGCCGGGCCTTGCGCCTCGTCCTGATCAACGTCCTCGAGGTGCGGGCGGGCGGCATCGACCGCAGCACAATCGGCCACCCCGGCAAATTCAGCTACTGCGTCGCCGAGGATGAGGAGGACACCAGCTGGCTGCCGCTCGCCGCGCAGCGCGGACTACCGCCGGAGGCTTCGGCCGTCACGGTCATGGCCGCCGGCGCGCCGCGCCAGATCATGAACGAATGGACGACGCAGCCGGAGGAGATCCTGGAAACCTTTGCCGCGGAAATACGGGCCAACATGCGCCATTATTCGATCTGGAGCGGCAACTACGCGCTGATCATTCCGAAGCAGTTGCGGGACCACCTGCAAGCCGCCGGCTGGAGCAAGACCGACGTCGCCGATTTCATTCACCGACGGGCGCGGGTGCATCGGCGCGAATGGGCCGCGGTCGGCAAGGGCGCGGTGGTCCGCGACCAGGGCGACAGCGAATACGCGGCGCTGGAGTCGCCCGATCAGCTTCTGGTTGTCGCGGCCGGAGGCCCCGCCGGCGGCTTCGGCGCCGTGATCCCGCCATGGCTGGGGCACAAAAGCCGCGCTGTCACACTGCCCATCGGCGTTTGTATTGACTGCGAACCACCCGCGCGGTGAGCTTTCTCTTGGCGGGTCAGTTTGGAGGAATACCTTCCTCTGGATCGGCCTGGGCCGCACGCTCCTCAATCTCCCGCCGATCGGCCAAGGCATCATAGCGGTCGGCTATCTTGAGCAAGGCTGCCGCTGCCGCGAAAGTGCGGGCACTATCGGCCATACGGCGGTATTCCGCAGCCTGTGCCCGGAGTTCCGCGCTTGATCGCTGAGAGAGCGGGGGCCGTTGTGGCATTTTCAATGATACAACCACGCCAGATGGAATGCCAAACGCCCAGGCGCCGCCGGACAATGTCCTGTGCAAGTTGCAACGTTTGATCTCGATCAATGCACATATTTAACAATGAGCGCAGAAGAGTGTCGTGCAGGTCCTCATGGAGGGACTGACATGGCCAACGAAGTCGATCTTGAGAGGTTGGCGCGCGAAGTTGCGGAAATCGCCAGCACGACAAATGATCCGGATACCGCTCGGCGGCTGATGGAACTCGTCGAAAGATTGTTGAGGGAGGCGGGTCTGCGACCACGAGATAGCCAGCAGAATTAGAACATTTCAAGGCTGATTGTGAAGCCTACGCCCACCCACAAAGTGGGAGAGGTCCAATACCAGGCGCTGTTGGTGTTGACGCTCCCCGCTGCTCCTACACCGTCATGGCCGTCCCCGGGTCTGTCCGCGGACGGCCATGACGGAGGGAACGAGCGGTGACGGAAGGTCATCGCTTCGGGCCGTCGGCATAAGCTTTCCAGTCAACCCGAATATGCTTTAGCATGGCGTAGTCGATGCCTACTCGGCGATGGATATATGCATCCGCACTATGATGCTATGACATGACCACGGCGACCCGCCCTGCATCCCCGCTTTCGCGGGAATGACACGAGGGGCGCTCCCGCCTTCAGCAGAGGCATGCAATGGCTCTACAGGTCCTCGATCCCACCAACGAAACGGTGCCGCCGCTTGGTCATAGGGCACTACGCCTGACCACCCTCTCGGGCAAGGTCGTCGGCTTCATTTCCAACGGCAAGGAAGGCACGCAAAGGTTCTTTGCGCACCTCGATCGCATGCTGCGCGAGGAATTCGGCGTTGCCGACGTGATCAGGCGCGTCAAGTCCAACTACAGCGCACCCGCCGATCCGGACATCGTGGACGAGATCAAGCGCTGGCATGCCGTCGTCACGGGCATCGGCGACTGAGGCAGCTGCTCGTCGTGCAGTCTGCATGACTCCATAACCGCCGAGCGTCTTGGCGTTCCCGCGATGGCCGTAATGACCACGCGTTTCGTCAGCGCCGCCGAGCTGATGGCCCGCGTGCTCGGCTTTCCGGGCTATGAGTTCGCGGTCATCGCGCACCCTATCAGCAGCGCGAGCGATGAAGCCTTGCGCGAAATGGCCGCCGCCGCGACTCTCCAGGTGCGTTGTCTGCTGCTGCGGCCCTGACAGCAGGCATCTATAGGATCCGCCGCGGAATTGGTGCTCCAAGCGGAGTAAAGGTAGCACCTACGTCGTCATGGCCGGGCCAAGCCCCATACGGATCAGGATAATGGCGCGGCTAGAAAAAAGTCCTCCCCTCCCCTTGCGGGAGGGGGTTGGGGGGAGGGGCCGCGGTACGAAATCAAGCTTTGTATTTATCCGACCGCATACCTTGCGATGGCGCGACCCCTCCCCCCAACCCCCTCCCGCAAGGGGAGGGGGAGATTTACACTCCGGCCGGGCGCCGATGGGGTCAGCCGCCGGCGCGGATGGTGGCGGCGGTCTTCTCTGCGATCATCAGCACCGGAATGTTGAGATTCGCGCACGGCACCGTCGGCATCAGCGACGCGTCGCACACGCGTAGCCCGTCAACCCCGATCACCCGCGCGCCGGGATCGGTCACCGCCATGCGGTCCGCCGGATCGCCCATGCGGCACGACCCGCACGGATGCCACGTGCCATTGACGCGCCGGCGCAAGTGCGCCTCGAGCAGCGAGTCGTCGGTGGCCAGCGTCTCGGCGGAATGCTCGGTGCCGACCGCATAGGTCATGACCTTCCTGCGGATGGCGTTGCTGCCGTCCATCAGCGGCGCGGCCACCGCGGTGATCATCGCGTTGCGCGTGCCGGGACGCGTCAGCTCGCGAATCCGCGGCGAGTAACCGCTCGGGAACACGTCCAGCACCACGCCCGCCTGCTTAGCCGCGGTCATCGCGCGCACGCCGATGCGGAACGCCTGCTTCAGCCGCGCCATGTCGCGCGGATCGGACAGCATGCGGAAGTCGATCTCGGATCGCTTGTCCGGCGACGAGGACAGCCGCACGCGGCCGGTGGAGTAAGACTTGTTCACCCAGAACCCGAGCGTGCCGATGCGCTGCCCCACCGCGTGCCAGCCTCCGCGCGCCGCGATCGCAACATGCATATCGCCCGGCGGGATGCCATCGATGTTGGAGGAGTAGCGCAGCAACGCCTGAAGATGATGTACCTCGCGCGACGGCAGACGCGCCGATGAATGCAGATATCCGGAGATGCCGATGTTCGGATGCTCCTGCAGGTTCTCGCCCACGCCAGGCCGATCGACCTGGACCCCGATGCCATGCTCGGCAAGATGCGCGCCCGGTCCGATACCGCTGCGCATCAGCACAACGGGACTTTGCAGTGCGCCGGCCGAGACGATGACCTGGCGCGCCGCGACCGTGAGGCTGTCGCCGTTGCCGCGGACGAACCGCGCCGCCTCGACGCGTCCGCCGGCGATCACCAGCCGCTCGAGCGGCGTCTCGGTCAGCACGGTCAGGTTCGATCGCCGCCGCACATCGGGCGAAAGGTACACCAGCGCCGCGCTGGCCCGCGTTCCGTTCGGATCCACGTTGAACGTGGTGGGGAACACGCCGTCGGCCCAGGGACCGTTCTGGTCCTCCTGCATCGCATAGCCCATGTCGGTGAAGATCTTCGCCATGGCGCGCGTGTAGGCGGTCCAGTCCTTCTGCCGATGCCGCTGGATCGGCACCGGCCCGGACCTGCCGTGCAGCGGTTCGCCGTAGTCGGCGTCGCTCTCCAGCTTCTTGAAGTAGGGCAGCACGTCGGACCAGCTCCAGCCGTGCGCACCGATCGCCGCCCATTCGTCGTAGTCGTATGGCGAGCCGCGATTGGCGCAGATGCCGTTGATCGATGAACCGCCGCCAAGGATGCGCGCCTGTTCGTAGAACCAAGGCTCGGTCGGCTGGTTGGTTCCGCTGTCGCCGCGCGATGCCTGAAGTGACCCCCACAGCCACTCGGACTGGAAATAGGTCCGGCCCGGATAGGCGGATGCCAGCACGGCCGGCATGTCTGCCGGCGTGACATCACGCCCCGCCTCGGCCAGCAGAACGCGCGTGGCTGGGTCTTCGCTCAGCCGGGATGCCAGCGCGCAGCCGGCCGAACCGCCGCCGATGATGAGGAAATCGAAGGGTTCCGATGGGAGGTCCATGCCGCGGCGTTCCTTCACTGCCTTGGTTCAGCAAGGATCATACATTAGCGGACCTTTCGGCCGTCGCGCGCCGCTATGCAGTTCACGTGGTCGGGTATTGACTGCGCTCGCTTTATCGGGCCGCTGACGGTCCAGCTCAACTCGAAGGACGCATCATGACACTCGCCGCCGTCCGCCAGGCCGCAGCTCGTGCCGCTGCCGCTATTGCGATAAGCGCCGCGATGCTTGTTTCAATCACGGCGGCACCCGTTCGCGCCCAGGATTACGCGGCAATCATCGCGCAGGCCGACCGCACCGAGGCCGATCGCGTGACCGACAAACGGCGCGATCCGGTGAATCTCCTCACCTTCACCGGAGCGAAGGCGGGATGGACGGTGCTCGATATGGGCGCGGGCGCCGGCTACAGCACCGAGCTCATGGCCCGTTCCGTCGGACCGACCGGCAAGGTGTACGGGCAGAACGACAAGGACTCCGAGAAGCTGCGGGCCAGGATGACGACGCCGGCCATGCGCAATGTCGTGGCGGTCGTGCGCCCGTTCGACGATCCGGTCCCCGCGGATCTGCACGACCTCGATCTCATCACCTTCTACTTCGCCTACCACGACACGACCTACATGGAGGTCGACCGCGCCAAGATGGACAAGGCTTTGTTTGCCGCGCTGAAGCCCGGCGGTTTCCTTGTCATCGCCGACCATTCGGCTCGGCCCGAAGACGGCGCGAAGGTCGGCAAGACCTATCACCGCATCGCCGAGCAGACGTTGCGTGCGGAGATCGAGACGGCGGGATTCAAGTTCGTCGCTGACGCGGAATTCCTGCGCCATCCCGAGGACGCTCGCACTGACATTGTCTTCCGCAATCCCACGGCTGTGGACGAATTCGTGCTGAAGTTTCAGAAACCGATGTGAACGCGGCAGGCGGCGATGGACAGCGGCTTGTTGAGTATGATCCGCTGCGGAATAAGTGCTCCAAGTGGCCCAACGGTTGCACCTCCATCGTCATGGCCGGCCCCCGGGTCGGGCCCCCGCCTTCGCAGGGGCAGGCTCCGACCCGCCCGAGGACAGGCTCCGGCCGGCCATCCACGTCTGCTCTTTGTGCCGGCAGTGAAGACGTGGATGGCAGGGCCAAGCCCCGCCATGACGATGAAGCGGCGCGTCCGAAACTGCGTCGGTTGTTTTCCTTAGCGAGACCTTCAGGCGCTTCAACGCGCCCTATCACGTCCGGGGACGGCCATGACGGTCTAATATGATCGGTTCAGCTCCGAGCAGGCGGAAACGTGACAGCCTTCCGGACATTCCGTGGGGCGAACAGAACGGCCGGGACGGCAATGCCGATGGCGATCGCCCCGACCATCAGCACGATCGTGATGCCCAGCGCCAGCGTCTCCGCCACCACCGGCGCATCGGCAATCTGTTGCACGATCTGAACGCAGCCGATGGCGGCCCGGAATGCGTAGGCGCCAGGCACCATGGCGACAACGCCGGGAAACGCGAACGTGGCGGCGGGCGCACGAAAAAACCAGGCAAAGGCCTGCGCCAGGAAACCCGCCGCCAGCGCGCCGATCAGCGTGCCGACGATGATGTCGATACCCAAATGCACGCAGAGCGTCCGCGTGGTGTGACTGGCGATGCCGCACACGACGCACGCCCATGCCACGCGTGCCGGCACGTTGAACAGGAAGGCGTAGCCTAGCGCTGCCAGCGCCGAGAACATGGCGTCTTCCGGCACACCGATCGCTCGCGCCGGCGCTTCCACCGGGATCGTCACGCCGGTCAACGCCGTGGCAACAAACAGTCCGAACGCGATCGCTGTGGTGACCACGCCCGCGAAACTCAGGCGGCTGATCGCCAGGGTCATGTGGTTCCGGATCAAATCCTGCACGCCGTTGATGAACGGAACGCCGGGCACGATAATCATTCCAGGCGCGACCAGGCACAGCGAGGGCGTTCCGCTCGCGCCCAACAGCACGGCGCCGCCGCCGATGATGCCGCTCAACGTTGCGGCCGCGAACGGGACGGTGATCGCATTGACGTGCCGCCGGCCCAGTTCCAGGCGCAACCATGTGCCGGCCGCGCCGGCCAGCCACGCAACCACGAAGGTCGGCCAGTCGCCGCCGAACAGGCGGCTTAGGCTGGCAGCGGTCAGGCCGAAGGCGGCGATGACAAGCCAGTGCCCGTATTCCGGCGGCCGGTGTTCGACGGCGTCCAGCCCGGCCCGCGCCTCCGCCAGACCCAGCCGATCGCTCGCGGCCTCGTCCACCAGGCGGTTGACCGCATCGATCGCAGTCAGGCCGACATTCATCGCCGGCACCCGGTGGCCGATCTTGGTGCGGAAATGGTCGCCGGCGACGACGGTGAGCAGCAGAGCCTCGTAGGTCACCATCAGATGCGCCTCGCAGCCGAACGCCGAGGCGAAGCGCGCAACTGCCGTCTCCACGGTGTCGGTGTCGGCGCCGTTCAGCAGCAGCAGGCGCCCGACCAGGAGCGACAGATGGGCGACTTCCTCGACCTGCGCCGCATCCGGAGCGATCAGGTCCGTCACGCCGCGTTCAGACCGACGCGGGATAGACCGGCTTGTACGCGCGGGCACGCACATGGGCATCGATGTCCGCCGGGCGCGCGACGCCGGCGAGGTCGTGGTCGAAGATGTATTCCGCGATCCGCGCGGCGGTGTGCAGCGATGCGTCAAGGATGTTGCTTGTCGGCGGATAGATCAGTCCGAGTGCAAGGTTGGCTTCGGTGACCTGCTCGGCGACGGCACGGGCGGCAACGATGAACATCGCCTCGGTGACCCGTTTGGCCTCCGTCGCGAGCACAGCCATGCCCATTGCCGGGAAAATGTACACGTTGTTGCCCTGTCCCGGGACGAACCGCTTGCCGTCGACCTCCACCGGCGGGAACGGACTGCCGCTGGCGAAGACCGCCCGCCCCCCTGACCATTTGTAGGCTTCCTCCGCCGTGCATTCCGAACGCGAGGTCGGGTTGGAGTAAGGGAAGATGATCGGCCGCTCATTGATCCGGGCCATCGCCTCGATCACCGCCTGATTGAACAGTTTCGGGACCGTGCTGACGCCGATGATTGCGGTGGGCTTGATGGCCTCCACCGCCGCAACGAACGAGCTGACCGGCGCGTGCTCGTGCGCGAACGGCTTCTGGAAATCGGCCATGTCCGCGCGCGAGGTGACCATCAGGCCATTGACGTCGAACAGCCAGTTCCGGGCGCGCGCCTGCTCGACCGGCAGGCCCTCCAACGCCATCGCCTCGCTGATCAGTTCGGCGATGCCCGTGGCGGCCGAACCGCCGCCGAGGAACAGGAAGCGCTGCTCGACAAGCTTCTGCTTGGTGATCCGCAGCGCACCGAGGATGCCGGCGAGGGCGACCGCGGCGGTTCCCTGGATGTCGTCGTTGTAGGTGCAGATCTTGTCCCGGTAGCGCTCCAGGATCGGCACCGCGTTGATGTTGGCGAAATCCTCCCATTGCAGGCAGCATTTCGGGAACCGCTCCTGCACCGCCTGCACGAACTCGTCGATGAAGGCGTTGTAGTCCGCGCCGCGCACGCGGTTCTGCCGCAGGCCGAGATACAGCGGGTCCTCGATCAGCGCGTGATTGTTGGTGCCGACGTCGAGCGTGATCGGCAGCGTCAGCTGCGGCGGCACCCCGGCGCAGGCGGTGTAGAGGGCGAGCTTGCCGACGGGGATGCCCATGCCGCCGACGCCGAGGTCGCCGAGGCCGAGGATACGCTCGCCATCCGTGACCACGATGAAGCGCACGTCCGGCTGCGGCCAGTTGGCGAGCAGCTCGCGCAGCCGTCCCTTCGCCGTGATCGGCAGATAGAGACCCCGCGAGGCCCGGAAGATGTGGTCGAATTTCTGGCACGCCTCGCCCACGGTCGGGGTATAGACCAGCGGCATGAAGGTCGCAGGGTCCGACATCAGCACGGCGTAGAACAGCACCTCGTTGCGCGACTGCAGGTCGGTGAGGAACAGGTATTTCTGCAGGTCGTTGTCGAGCACGGCGAGCTGCGTGTGCACGCGCGCAACCTGGATGTCGAGCGTGTCGGCCGCAGGCGGCAGCAGCCCCTCGATGCCAAGCGCGCGGCGATCCGCAAGCGGGAACGCGCTGCCCCTGTTGAGGTGCGGGTTGCGCAGAAGGTCGGCACCTGTCGGCGCCGGACGGCTGGAGTTGGACATGAACGTCGGCTCCCGCGTTTGAGGTAGATCCAATTATGCCTATGTTGCAGTGGCGACATACGGCTTGACCATCTTCGTCGGATCGACGACGCGGTCGAATTCCGCCTCCGTCACGTAGCCCAGAGCCAGCGCCGCGGCCTTCAGCGTCAGGTCGTGGTCCATCGCGTGGTGCGCGATCTTCGAGGCCTTGTCGTATCCGATGACAGGAGCCAATGCGGTCACCAGCATCAGCGAGCGGTCCACGTATTCCTGGATCTTCTTCAGATTTGGCTTGGTGCCCTCGACCAGGAATTTGCGGAAGTTCGTGCACCCGTCGGTCAGGATCGTGATCGAGTGCATGATGTTGAAGATGATGAGCGGCTTGTAGACGTTCATCTCCAGATAGCCGCCGGCGCCGCCGAACCCGGCCGCCACGTCGTTGCCCATCACCTGGACGGCGATCATCGTCAGTGCCTCGGCCTGCGTCGGGTTGACCTTTCCGGGCATGATTGACGAACCCGGCTCGTTTTCCGGGATCAGCAATTCCGCGAATCCCGCGCGCGGCCCGCACGACATCAGCCGGATGTCGTTGGCGATCTTGTAGAGCGACACCGCCAGCGTCCGCAGTGTACCGGACAGGTGCACCAGTGCGTCGTGCGCCCCCTGCACGGTGAACTTGTTCGGCGCGCTGACGAAGGGAAGATCGGTCAGACGTGCGATTTCCGCCGCCGCCGCTTCCGCGAAGCCGGGGGCGGCGTTGATCCCGGTACCCACCGCCGTGCCACCGAGCGCCAGCCGATAGACGCCCTTCATGGCATCGTCCAAGCGCTCCAGATCGTCCTGCAGCATCCCCGCATAGCCCGACCATTCCTGGCCGAGCGTGATCGGCGTCGCATCCTGCATGTGGGTGCGGCCGATCTTGACGATGTCCTTCCATTCCTCGGCCTTCCCAGCGATCGCGTCGTGCAGCGCGCGGACGGCGGGGACAAGGCGCTGCGTCACGCCGAGCCCTGCCGCGATGTACATCGCAGAGGGGAACGAGTCGTTGGACGATTGCGACATGTTGACGTGATCGTTGGGATGCACCGGCGTCTTGCTGCCAAGAGGAGTGCCGGCAAGCTGGGAGGCGCGGTTCGACATTACTTCGTTGACGTTCATGTTGAACTGCGTGCCGCTGCCGGTCATCCAGACATGCAGCGGAAACATGTCGTGGTGCTGCCCGTTCAAAATCTCGTCGGCGACCTGGACGATCAGTGCGTGGGTCTTGTCGTCGAGCCGCTTGCCGGCTTGGTTGGCATTGGCCGCGGCCTTCTTGAGGATGGCATAGGCGGTGATCATCTCGCGCGGGATCAGGTCCGTGCCGATGCTGAAGTGTTCGAGCGACCGTTGGGTCTGCGCGCCCCAGAGCTTGTCGGCGGGCACCTCGACCTCGCCAAGACTATCGGTTTCCTTGCGGTATTCGGTCATGCTGAGATCTCCTGAGACGCCGGCCGGACAGATGATGCATAGGAGGAGCGAGAATGGCCACAACTGTTGCGGACCAGATGGTCGAGACACTTGCCGCCGCGGGGGTCGCCCGTATCTACGGCCTGGTCGGCGACAGCCTGAACGGGTTCACCGATTCACTGCGCAGACAGGCCAGAATCACCTGGCTGCACGTCCGCCATGAGGAGGTGGCGGCCTTCGCAGCAGGCGCGGACGCGCATCTGACGGGCGGACTGGCGGTGTGCGCCGGGAGCTGCGGACCCGGCAACCTGCATCTGATCAACGGCCTGTTCGACTGCCACCGCTCCCGCGTGCCGGTGGTCGCCATCGCGGCGCATATTCCGTCTCCGGAGATCGGCTCCGGCTATTTCCAGGAGACCCATCCGGAAAACCTGTTCCGCGAATGCAGCTCCTACTGCGAGCTGGTCTCCAGCGCCGAGCAGATGCCCCGCGTGCTGGAGATGGCGATCCGGCATGCGCTGACCCAACGCGCCGTCGCCGTCGTGGTGATTCCCGGCGACGTTGCGCTGATGCCGGCCGTCGAGGCGCCGGCGCCAAAGCCGGGTGGGCTGCTGCCGGCACAGCCCGTTACGATTCCGCCGCCGGACGCCGTCGAGCAGCTGGCGGCGTGGCTGAACCAGGGCGGCAAGGTCACGCTGCTCTGCGGCTCCGGCTGCGCCGGGGCACACCGCCAGTTGCTGGCGCTCGCCGATGCTCTGAAGGCGCCGATCGTGCACGCGATGAAGGGCAAGGAACATATCGAGTGGGATAATCCCTATGACGTCGGCATGACCGGGCTGATCGGCTTCGCGTCCGGCTATCGCGCGATGGAATCCTGCGACACGCTGCTGATGCTGGGCACCGACTTTCCCTATCGGCAGTTCTACCCCGCCCGCGCCAGGATCGCGCAGATCGATCTGCGCGGCGAGAACATCGGCCGTCGCGTGCCGGTCGATCTGGGACTGGTCGGCGATCTGGGTGCGTCACTGGATGCGCTGCTGCCGCGCCTGACTCCGAAGACGGACCGTGCGCACCTGGATGCATCGGTCGCGCACTACCGCGAAGCGCGCAAGGGGCTGGACGAACTGGCGACCGGTCGAAAGGGCGGCGTGCTGCATCCGCAGCACGTCGCACGAGAACTCAGCGAACTGGCCGCCGACGATGCCATCTTCACCTGCGACGTGGGGCTACCCACCGTCTGGGCGGCACGCTACCTGGCGATGAACGGGCGCCGGCGGCTCATCGGGTCGTTCTGGCACGGCTCGATGGCCAACGCGATGGCCCAGGCGATCGGCGCGCAGGCAGCCTTCCCGGGGCGACAGGTGATATCGCTGTCCGGCGATGGCGGGTTCACCATGCTGATGGGCGACCTGCTCAGCCTCAAGCAGCTCAAGTTGCCGGCGAAGGTCGTCGTCTTCAACAATGGCGCGCTGGGCTTCATCGAATTGGAGCAGAAATCCTCCGGGTTTCTCAACACCGGCACCGAGCTGGAGAACCCGAACTTCGCGATGATGGCCGAGGCGATCGGCATCAAGGGCGTGCGGATCGAGGACCCATCGGAGGTGCAGGGCAAGCTGGCCGAGGCTCTGGCGCATCCGGGACCGGTTGTCGTGGATGCCGTGGTCAACCGGATGGAGCTGGCGATGCCACCCAAGGTCACCGCGCAGATGGCGAAGGGTTTCACGATGTACATGTTGCGCGCGGTGCTGAACGGGCGCGCTGACGAGATCGTTGAACTTGCACGAACCAACGTACGTCGCTGAGCCATGTGGCGACGGTCTGGGAGCAGGCGGACACGATGTGACTGACGACCCGGCTGGCGGTCAAATTGTCACCATCACCCGCAATGGGCTGCGTGACGGGTCCCTGCTGGCGGAGGCGCGGTCGCGCATGCCGCCCGGCACGATATTGCTGTCGGACGCCGAGATCGAGGCTGATCTTGACGCGATGCTGGCTCTGCACGATCCGCGCGCCGATGCCTGGCTGTTCGGCTATGGCTCGCTGATGTGGAACCCGGCGATCCGCTTTGTCGAGCGGCTGCCGGCGACAGTGCGTGGCTGGCACCGAAGCTACTGCCTTTGGCTGGAGGTGGGGCGCGGCACACCTGCGAACCCGGGCCTGATGCTCGCACTGGATCGCGGCGGCAGCTGTGGCGGCGCGTTGTTCCGCATTGCGGCGGCCGAGGCGCACGGCGAGCTGCTGCTGGCGTGGCGGCGTGAGCTGTTTACCGGCGCCTATCGATCACGCTGGGTGACCGCGATGACGCGGGCTGGTCCGGTGCGTGCGATGACGTTCGTCGTCAACCGGCGGCATCCGCGCTACGCTGCCCAAATTGATGAGGCACTCGTGGCGGAGCGCGTCGCCAGCGCCGCTGGCACGCTTGGCAGTTGTCGATCGTATCTGACGGAAACGCTCGAGGCGTTGCACGCGTTGGGCCTACGAGACCATAAACTGGAGCGGTTGCATCACCGTGTGGCACGAGTTGCCGGGTTATAAGTCAGAGTCAAACTCGGACCCCTGCCAGGCATTCGGAACACCTACTCGTACACTCGCCAATTCGTCGTTTCCCCGATACTCGTCAGGTCACCACATCGGCATCCGGTCTGTCGCTTCCGTCCGACCATTCAGAATGCCACCTGCCTGTTTCATCTTGATACTCGATATGGGTTGTGTCGCCGGGCACATGTTGTTCTGACGCGGCGATCTTGGCTGCGGCCAGAGCTGCCGCCTTACTGGGAAAGGGCTCCGAGAAGACGTCATTGAGCTTATATGCCCAGCCGCCGTCGTGAGGAACTATTCTGTAATGGATTTTGACCATGACGTTGACCTCGCTGCGATGCCTGGAGGGATCAGAGTTGGCACTCCAATAAGGATTCTGTAAATCCAGCGCTGGTGCGGAATTAGGACAGCCTCTGCTCACGGGGAAAAACGGAGCCCCTGGCAAGATGCCCCCCAGCTCGGGGAGTGCTGGGGGTTGTGCGGCTCGGTCCGCTAAATGTCGCGGTAGACAAACCTCCCGCATGTTGGGGAGTGCCGCATTGATCTGGATCATCCACGCGTCGCGCATCAGCGTGCGGCCTGGCGTTTGCCCGCGGAGTTGGCTTGCTTGCGGTTCTTGGCGGCCGCGTCCCTTGCAATGCGGGCCATCTCCTTCAAAACAGCGCTCCGCTCGCGTGCCGCATCAGCGGCCTTTCGCAGCGCCTTGGCGTTGGCCGAAAGAACAATGGATAAATTGCGCAGCTCCTCGGTTTCGTCGGTCATGGCGACAACATCGCGAACCGAGCAATGGCTGCCAATTCGGCGCGCTCTTTGGTGTTCATCGCGGCCCGCGGGCCGCCCGGGACGCGGAGCCGTTTGGCTGTCTCGAGGTCCGTAAACTTGTCCGTCGAGGAGGCAGCAGCGGAGCGTTGCATGACGCATCCCTCCGTTTTTGGTTACGCCGGGAGCACCCGTGTCTTTCTGCCACTGACGCCCGGTCAGTGCCGTCGTCAGTGATCGATTAAACTTGTGCCGGCCGTCAGTCCGACGCAAGACAGGCGAAAAAATATTGTCATTTCGCGGTACGGTGTTAGAGGTGTGCGATAGCGGTGCAACCCCACAGTCGCGAATCACATCTCGTTATGCTTCCGGCCACATCCTCCCGCGCTGGCGCCGCGACAGATGGCCCGGACTGACCCCCGGATCGGGTCCGGGGACGGCCATGACGGAAAACAGCGCAGCGATGCACGGTCATTGGTCGGGCCGTTGATATAACTGCACCTGCGCACGTGCAGCGAGAGGCAGGTGAGGCGCCGCTGCGACTTGTGAAAATGATCATACGTCCGGGGGTTCGTCAAGTCGGGCAGCGTCGCGATGCTGCCGGGG
Organism: uncultured Alphaproteobacteria bacterium; assembly: GCA_963780095.1. Classification (GTDB taxonomy): domain Bacteria; phylum Pseudomonadota; class Alphaproteobacteria; order Acetobacterales; family Acetobacteraceae; genus JAMXLO01. Next base: position 19,714 of record CAWABH010000030.1, on the reverse strand, counting down.
TCCGGATTCCGGTAACCCGAGATCACGGATTGCGCGGCGCACCGGCTAGTCCAGGAAGCCGCCAAGGATCGCATCCACAAGACGATCCACCGCCGGGCCGGCGCGCAACCCGGTAAAGTCGGACGTTGCTGTTATCGCGTTTACGATCCCAAGTCTGACCGTCGCCTCTGCCTCGGTCATTGAGTTGTCCTTTCTAGTCGAGATCAAGCCCGGGGCCCTGTGGCCCTGCTCAATCCCGCTCTGATGGGGCGGCCTGTCCCTCTGCGCGGCCGGAAGCAATGGGCGCTAAGGGATTGTGTGTCGGACCTGGGCCAACTGATACCGGATGCTCACGATTCCGATGGAGCGTGGCCTCGCTTCTGGCCGTCCTGTCGTCTGCGGCATCCCCGAGTTCCTTGAGCGACGGCCCAGGATGCCTGCATCGCGATCATGGCTCATTGATCTGAACCAACATGGCCAACCGGTAATGTTCGACACGAGGCGCAGCAATGTTGGCGGTGTTGTGAAGGCTACAATCTCCGGGCGGTGCTTTACCATCTCCGGTAGCATGAAGCTGGTTTTACAGCGCCGAGCCTGGCGGGAAACGACGGCCGCCGCTTTTCCTTATGCGACGAAAGACCCTCCTTGGCCTCGGGTCCGCTGAACCCCATGAACTCCAGCGCCAGCGACGCATCGAACGACGGACCCGCCATCCGCAGCCAGTTGTTCAGCGCGTACTTGGTCCAGCGGATCGCACTCTGCGCGCCCTCGGCGAGGCGCACCGCAATCTCCACGGCCTTCGCATCCAGCTCCGCATCCTCTACCGCGAGCGAGATCAGCCCGATGCGCTCGGCCTCGGCGCCGGACACCGTATCGCACAGCAGCAGGTAGTATTTCGCCTTCGCCAGCCCGCACAGCAGCGGCCAGACGATCACCGAATGATCGCCCGCGGCAACGCCCAGCCGCGTATGGCCATCGATGATGCGCGCATCCTTTGTGGCGATCGACACATCGGCCAGCAGCCCGCACACCAGGCCGGCGCCCACCGCCGGGCCGCGCATCGCACTCACCACCGGCTTGGAGCAGTTGATGATGTTGTAGACAAGATCGCGCGCCTCCTTCCAAACCCGCGCGCGGGTCTCGAAGTCCGCCATCATCTCCTCGATCATCGCGAAGTCGCCGCCGGCGGAGAACGCGCGGCCGGCGCCGGTGATGATGACGGAATTCACGTCCGGATCGGCATCCACGTCGCGCCAGATCTCGCCCAGTTCGCGATGCATCACCGCATCGACCGGATTGGGTCGCTCCTGGCCCAGCCCCATGGTGATCCGCAGCACGCGCGGATGCGGCCGGTCGAAGCGCAGGCGGCTGTACGTGACGTATCGATCCGTCATGATTCGGACTCCTTGCGTCAGGCCGGGCACACGCGTGCGAACGCCTGCTCCGCGCGTCGGCGGAACGCGCCGATCCTGCCTACTCCGGCCAGTCGCCGATCGAGGAAGGCAAGCGTGGCCGCGTCGTCTTCGCCGCTGTCGCGCAGCCAGTACAGCAGCGTGGCGCCATAGACCACGGTCAGGATCGCGCGCTTGGTGTACCAACTGAAATCAGCCGAACGATCGCCTGCCGCATGCCAGATCGCATCGACCGTGCGCGCCGTGCATGCCGCCGCGAGCCGCACGTGCGATGGCAGCGCCAGCAATGCGAGGGCACGACGGATCGCCTCCTTGTACGGGCGGTTCCGTTCGAGCCGCAGTGCGATGACGGCGCGCACTCGCTCCGGCACCCGCCTCGCCGCCAGATCGAGCGTGGCGGCTTCGGCTTCCATCCCGCGGTCGGCCCAGTCGCAGAACGCCTCGATCATGTCGGCCGCGCCGCCGGGAAACAGCAGTTCAGCCTCGTCAGCCGGCGCGCCGATATCGGTGAGCCCCATGCGCAGCGCGCGGAGGGTCCAGCCATCGAACGGTACATGCGGCAGCATGGCCGCGATGGCGGCGTCGCGCTCGGGGCTGCGTTCGGGTGCGTGGACCATCAACGGCCCTCCTGTCGCGCCGCGGCCGCGCGCGCGAGTTCCTCGTTGAAGCCGAACAGCGAGAAATCCTTCATGCGCATCGGATACAGGATGCCGTCCAGATGATCGTACTCGTGCTGCACCACGCCGGCGTGGAAGCCTGACACCTCGCGCTCGACAGTGCGGCCATCGCAGTCCACGCCGCGATAGCGGATGCGGGGCGCGCGCGGCACGGCGGCGCGCAGGCCAGGGATGGACAGGCAGCCCTCCCAGCGCAGCACACGTTCGTCCGTCAGCAATTCGATCTCGGGGTTGATCAGCACCGAATTGCCGATGACCGTGTCGTCGGCGGCCTCGCCCGCGCGCGTCTCCGGCACGCGGAACACGAACAGGCGCAGCGGCACATGCACCTGCGGCGCGGCCAGTCCGACGCCTGGCGCATCGTGCATCGTCTCGAGCATGTCGGCGACCAGCCGGCGGATCTCCGGCGCTCCGGGATCCGCAACCGGTTCACACATTTGCAACAGCACGGGATGGCCCATGCGCGCTATCTTCAGAATGGCCATGCGACCTCCGAGGCTTGCCCGCGGATTGACCGGCGGGGGGTGGGCTGGCGAAATGTCCTCGCACCATGATATAGGGCCGGTCCCCGGCAGGCGGGGATGGCTCAGCAGAGAAGGAGAAGGCGGCCAAGTGCAAGTACTGGTACGTGACAACAATGTCGATCAGGCGCTGAAGGCGCTCAAGAAGAAGATGCAGAGGGAAGGAATCTTCCGCGAGATGAAGCTGCGGCGGCACTACGAGAAGCCGTCCGAGCGCAGGGCCCGCGAGGCGGCCGAGGCGGTGCGCCGCGCCCGCAAGCTGGAGCGCAAGCGGCTCGAGCGCGAGGGCTTCTGATCCAGGCTATCCCCCCATCGGGGCGTTGACCGACCAACGGCGGCGCGAGGCCGGGGCTCGCTTTTGGTCGCGCGCGGCAGTGCCTGGATCCGGACCCTTGCACCATCCGACTCCCTGCGGCCTACGGTGCAATTGGACCGTAGCCATGGGGTAGATGGCGATGTTCATACCAGACCAAAACCGCCAGCAGGCGGTATTCGACCGGCTGCGGCAGGGCATCCTCGCCGGCACGCTTCCCACGGGCGCCCGGCTGCCGCCGACCCGCGCGCTTGCCGAAGAACTTGGCGTGGCGCGCCAGACCGTCGTGCTGGCGTATGAGCGTCTCGCTTCCGAAGGCTACGTGCGCGCCCGTACCGGCAGCGGCACGTATGTCGCACCCGATCTGCCGGACGCCGCACCCTCCCCGGCGTATGCCGCCGCCCACAGCGGCCAGTTCGCTGTCCGCGCGGGGCCAGCGCCTGGCCGCCGTGCCGGCCTCCGCGGCATCCCGCGACAGCAGCCTCGGCACGCTGCTCGCCGGCGGCATCCCGGCGCCGGATCTGTTCCCGACCCAGGCCTGGGCGCGTTGTGCGGCACGGGTGCTCAAGAACCTGTCGAGCGATCTCACCGGCTATCCGCCGTCGCAGGGCCTCGCCGGACTGCGCGCGCAGATCGGCGCGCATCTCGCCGCCACGCGCGGTCTGCTCGCCGATCCGGCCAACATCGTGGTGACGGCCGGAACGCAGCAGGCCCTGCGCATCGCGGCCGAACTGCTGCTCGATCCGGGCGACGAGGCCTGGGTGGAGGACCCCGGCTACATCGCCGGCCGGGGCGCGTTGCTGGCCGCCGGAGCGGAACTGGTTCCGGTTCCGAGCGATACCGAGGGGCTCGACGTTGCGGCGGGCATCCGGCTGGCACCCGCCGCGCGTCTTGCCCTGGTGGCGCCGTCCCATGCCACGCCGCTGGGAGGCGCGTTGCCGATCGGCCGGCGGCTTGCCTTGCTCGATTGGGCCGGGCGCGCCAACGCCTGGGTGCTGGAGGACGACTGCGACTCGGAGTTCCGCTGGACCGGCCACCCGCTGCCGCCGCTTGCCACGCTCGATCGCGCGGGACGCGTGATCTATTGCGGCACCTTCAGCAAGACCCTGGCCCCGGCGCTGCGCCTGGGCTTTGCCGTGGTTCCGGCCCCGCTGGTCGCGGCATTCGTGCGCGTGCAGACCCTGATGGATCGCGGCATCGACACGCTCAGCCAGGCGATACTGGCTGAATTCATGCGCCAGGGCCTGCTCGCCCCGCACATCCGCCGCATGCGCACCGAGTATGCCCGCCGCCGCGACGCCCTGTTGACCGCGCTCGCCCGCCATGCGCCGTCCGCCTCGCCGATCCCGGCACCGGGCGGGCTGCATATGGTCACCCGGTTGCCGGAAGGCGTGGACGAAGCGGCTGCCGTGCAGGCCTGCCGCAGCCGCGGCCTCGCCGTTTCGCCGCTGGGGGCCTACTACGCCGGGACGCCGCGCATGTCGGGACTGGTCATGGGATTCGCCGGCACCCCCGAGGCGCTGGCCGCCGACACGGCCCGGCGGTTGGAGGCTGCGTTGCGGGCGGCGGCGTAGAATTCAGTGGGATCGATCGATCAACGCGATCATCTGCGCCACGAAGCGCTTCCAGCTACTTGTTGCGCATGGCTTCTGCCCGGAGACCGGGGATACCAATCTCGTAATCGGCAATGGCTTTCAGGTGTGTACGCGCGGCCGAGCTTCCGAAAGCTCTGCGGTTCAGTCAGAATTGGAAGGATTTGTTATAACGCGGCTCGTCCTTCGTCACGCCGGCAGGCGCAGCTCCAACGTGCTGTACGCCCCGATGCGACTTGACGGTGTTGCCAGTGCTTTCGACGTTCAGCGCCTGTGCAGCGTGTAAACCTGCGAGATACGCCGCGCGACCCGCTTCGTCGGGCCAATTGCCAAGCATGCCGTCCGCCTTCGCAAGACACTCACGGGCCTTGACCAGAAAGGCGGCGGTCTCGCGGCTTCACAGGTCGATGCCGTCCGTGCGGATCCCGAGCATCAGCGGCGTACGTTCGGTGTAGGAACCGGCACGATAGGGCATGGCGTGAACGAACTCGCCAGTCTCGTCGCAAATGTCGGTGCCAAGGTCAGCAAGCCGATCCATTTCCGCGAACCGGTCCGACATGTCGTGTCAGGAACACGGCCACGTCGTAATCGGAATCCGGACGAGCATCGCCGCGCGCGCGAGCCGTACAGCACCACGCGATCAAGACGGCTGCCATACATCGTGTCAAGTGCTTTGCGAAAGCGTCTGAGAACGGGCGCGTCTGTCAGTGTTGTGGTCGCCATGGTTTCCAGTCCGCCGCGAGAGGCGGAAACGTCCGGTCGTCAACTGTCTCGGCCGCCAAACTGACCGGCCGCATTTCCTTGACGGTCATCGCCGTCCCCAACTGTACCGCAGGCTAACTTAGCACAACGGAATTTCCTGAGGAACGTCAGCAGGCAGCCCCAGCCGCTCAGGCCCCCTGCGTCAGTCGGAACGCCGCGGCCTGATAGACGCCCAGCACGCGGACCTCGGACGAAAAGAACGACAGTTCCTCCAGCGCCCGCCGCAGCCCCGGCTGTTCCGGGTGCCCGTCCACGTCGCACAGGAACTGCGTGGCGGCGAAGTGGCCGCCGAGCATGTAGCTCTCCAGCTTCGTCATGTTCACGCCGTTGGTGGCGAACCCGCCGAGCGCCTTGTACAGCGCCGCCGGCACGTTCCGCACGCGGAACACGAACGTGGTCATCAGGTCCGGCCGCGCCGGATCGAACGTCGCCGGACGCCGCGCCATGACGTAGAACCGCGTCGTGTTGTGCGCCGCGTCCTCGACATTGGCCTGAAGCACATCCAGCCCGTAGATCTCGGCGGCCAGCCCGGAGGCGATCGCTGCCTCCTCCTTCCGGTTCCACTGCGCGACAAGCTGAGCGGCGCCCGCCGTGTCGGCCTGCACCACCGGCGTCAGCCCAAGCCGGCGCAGGCTGTGGCGCACCTGGCCCAGCGCAACGGTATGCGAATGCGCCCGCTTCAGATCGCCGACGGTCGCGCCCCTGATCCCGAGCAGGCAGTGCTCGACGCGGTGAAAATGCTCACCGATCACGAACAGTCCGGATTCCGGCAGCAGATGGTGGATATCCGGCACCCGGCCCGCGAGGCTGTTCTCGCACGGCAGCATCGCGAGGTCCGCGCGCCCGTCCCGCACCGCGTCCATCGCGGTCTCGAACAATTCGCAGGGCAACGTCGTCATGTCCGGGTAGGCGACCCGGCAGGCGAGGTCGGAGTAGGCGCCGGCGATACCCTGGAAGGCGATGATGCCGGTCATGCCGTCCGCTCCTTCGGGGCCAGATCGCGACGCGCCCGTTCCAGGTCGGCCGGCGTGTCCACCCCGTACGGTGCATGTTCGACGCGGGCGCAGGCGATACGCATGCCGGCCTCCAGGGCGCGAAGCTGTTCCAGGCTCTCCCGCCGCTCCAGCGGCGCTTCCGGCAGCGAGACGAACCGCGCCAGCGCCGCGCGCCGGAAGGCGTAGATGCCGATGTGATGCCAGCGCGGCCCGTCGCCCCACGGGATCGGCACGCGCGAGAAATACAGCGCCGGCGACACGGCGCGGCCGCGGTCGAACGCGCACGCCGCCTTCACCACCGACGGCAGCGCCGCCTCCTCGTCCGTATCGATCGGCGCCACCAGCGTGGCGATGTCGAACCCCGGGTCGGCCAAGCGGCGTCAGCACGGTGCGCAGATAGACCGGCGGGAATGCTCGGCAGGTCGCCCTGCAGGTTCACCACCACGTCGTGCCGGCCCTGCGGATCCAGTTCCGCCAGCGCCGCGTGCACCCGGTCCGAGCCGCGCGGCAGCGTCGGATCGGTCAGCACCGCGATGCCGCCGCTGGCGCGCACCGCATCGGCGATCTCCGGATCGCCGCAGGCCACCGCGACCGGCCCGATCTCCGCCTCGCGCGCCCGGTCCAGCACGTGCACGATCATCGGCCGGCCATGGATGTCGGCGAGCGGCTTGCCGGGAAGCCGGGTGGACGCCATGCGGGACGGTATGACGACGATCGGGTTCACGGGCGTGCGGCAGACCGGGTGGGTTGATGGGTAATGGTCGTTTCCCTATGGTGCGCGCACCTTATGGAGGCGCACGGCCGCGCGCAACGGCGAGCCGGCAGTCCTTTTCGTGCGTTTGGTTGGTCGGACGGGGAAGTCACGCCGCATGGATAGCATGGAGGTCAACAAAGGCATTGCCGCCGTCCTGGTGGCTGGCATCGCCTTCTTTCTCACGGGCCTGATCGGCGACAACCTCGTCCGCGAGACGGTGCCGGAAAAGCCGGTACTGAACATCGCCACGGCTCCGACCGCGCCGACCGGCGGCGGCGAGGCCAAGCCGGCGGGCCCGCGCCCATCGCGCCGCTGCTCGCATCGGCTGATGCGAAGAGCGGCGATCAGTTCGCCCATAAGATCTGCGTGGCCTGTCACACCTTCGACAAGGGCGGCAAGCCCGGCGTCGGTCCGAATCTGTATGGGATCGTGGGCGCCCCGCACGATCATGAGGACGGTTTCAACTATTCTCCCGCCATGCAGAAGTTCAAGGGCCAGCCGTGGACATACGATGCCCTGAACGACTGGCTGTACAAGCCGAGCGCCTATGCTCCCGGCACGCGCATGACGTTTGCCGGCATCACCAGTGACAAGCAGCGGGCGGATGTCATTGCCTATCTTCGAAGCCTTTCGGACAGTCCTGAGCCACTGCCGTCGCCCCAGGAAGCCCAGCAGGCTGCACCGCCCGCCGGAGCAGCCGGTGGCGAGAAACCGGCTGAACCCAAAGCTCCCGCCGCTTCGTCCCAACCGGCGGCAGCGCCGGCCACGCCGCCCAAACCGTGATGGCGCTGTTTGCCAGCCAGTGACACCGACCGGCTGATCGCCGCGGCCGAGGCGGCGGCCGATGTTGCGGGCGCCGTGGTGCGGCCGTTCTTCCGGGCCGGCATCGCCGCCGACCTGAAATCCGATCGCTCGCCGGTGACGATCGCCGATCGCAGCGCCGAACAGGCGATGCGCGCGGTGCTGTCGGAGCGCTTTCCGGACCATGGCATTCTTGGCGAGGAATTCGGGCTCGATCGGCCCGACGCGCGCCACCGCTGGGTGCTCGATCCGATCGACGGCACACGCGCCTTCATCACCGGACGGCCGACCTTCGGCACCCTGATCGCGCTGCTGGAAGGCGACACGCCGATACTTGGTGTGATCGACCAGCCGGTGACCGGCGAGCGTTGGGTCGGCGCAGTCGGCCGCGCCACGACATTCCGCGGGCCGTACGGCGGACGGGCCGGGTGCCGGCCGTGCCCCTCGCTGGCCGATGCGGAACTGTCGTGCACCAGCCCCGAGATGCTGGGTCCCGACGAGCCGCGGTGGCAGCGCCTCGCCGGCGCGGTGAAGCGCAACTACTGGGGCGGCGACTGCTACGCCCACGGCCTGGTCGCGCTCGGCCAGATCGACGTGATCGCCGAGACAACCATGAAGCTGTGGGACTGGGCGGCGCTTGTGCCGGTGGTCGAGGGCGCCGGCGGCAGGGTCACCGACTGGTCCGGCCAGAAGCTGCGACCGGACGGTGACGGGCGTGTCCTGTCGGTCGGCGATCCAGCGCTGCTGCCGGGGATCGTCGCCTTGCTCAACTGATACGCAGGCGGGCACACTCGCGAGCATTCGCGGACGGATATGGAGCTGCCGTGATGCTGCCTGGGCTGCGTGAGTGGGTGTTTTCGGCGAAGACCTTCGCCAGCTCCATGATCGCGCTGTGGATCGCCCTCTACCTGAACCTCGACCGGCCGTACTGGGCGATGATGACGGTCTACATCGTCGGCCAGCCGCTCACCGGCGCGATGCGCTCCAAATCGTTCTTCCGGTTTGCCGGAACCCTCCTTGGTGCGGTCGCGGCCATCGCGCTGGTGCCGAACCTTGTCACGGTTCCCTGGCTGCTCACCGCGGCACTCTCGCTGTGGGTCGGTGTCTGCATCTATTTCGCCTTGCTCGACCGCACCCCGCGCAGCTACGTCTTTCTGCTGGCCGGGTTCACCGCGCCCGTCATCGGTTTCCCATGCGTCGACACGCCCACGGCGATCTTCGACATCGCGCTCGCGCGCCTCGAGGAGACCACGCTCGCGATCGTCTGCACGACGCTGATCGGCGCCGTCGTGTTTCCCCGCCCGCTCGGCCCGGCGCTCCTGGCGCGCATCGACGACTGGTTCAGCCGGGCGCGGAGCCTGTCCCTCGACGCCCTGCGCGGCGGAACGGACGACGGCGCGGTCGGCGCCATGCGCCGGTCACTCGCGGCCGATGCGGTCGAGATCCGCTTGCTGACCAGCCATCTCGCCTACGACACCTCCAATCTGCAGTCGGCGACCCGGCCCATGGAGGTGCTCGAGCGTCGCATCCTGCTGCTGTTTCCGGTGCTGAGCGCGGTCGCCGATCGCATCGCCACGCTCCGCACCCTCGGTGGAGTACCCGCTGCCGCACAGGCGCTCATCGAGCGGCTCGCGTCCTGGATCGCGGCCGGCGACGATGCGCCGCAGTCGGAGGCGGCGCGGCTGCACGCCGAGATCCAGCGTGCGGAGCCCGAAATCGGGCCGACATCCGGCTGGGATGCAATCCAGTTGACCGCGCTGCTCATGCGGCTGCGGGATCTGGTTGACATCGTTCATGACGTGCGGGCGCTGCGCCTTCAGGTTGCCGCGGGTAGTCCGGAGCTCCCCGCGCTCGCACTGCCGCGTGGCATCGCTCCCGACGCGACGCGGTACCGCGATCACGCCATGGCGCTGCTCTCGGCAATCTCTGCCGCACTGGCCACCAGTCTTGTGTGCGCCTTCTGGATCGTCACGGCGTGGCCGCAAGGCGGCGGTGCGGCCACTTTTGCCGCGGTGGGATGCAGCTTCTTTGCCGCCCAGGACGATCCCGCGCCCGCGATCCTGCAATTCCTGCGCTATGTCCTGATCTCGGTGGTGATTGGAGCGGTATATCTGTTCGTCATCCTGCCGAAGGTGGCTGCCTTCGAAATGCTGGCCCTGGTGTTTGCGCCGCTTTTCCTGCTTTTTGGGGTACTGATCGCCATGCCGGCGACGAGCTTCCTCGGGATGGCCATCGCCGTGAACGTCGCGGCAATGCTTACGCTTTCCAGCGTCTACAATGCCGATTTCTCAACCTACGTGAACAACGCCATCGCCGTCGTGGTCGGCATGGGAGCCGCTGCCACGCTGACCCGCATCTTCCGCTCGGTTGGCGCAGTCTGGAGTGCACGGCGTCTGATGCGCGCCAACCGGCGGGACATTGCCCGCGCCGCCCTGCACCGGAACGCCCTCGATCGCGCGACCTTGACCGCGCTGACCCTCGACCGGCTGTGCGAACTGGTGCCGCGCCTCGCAGCCTCGGCGCCGCATGCCGACGAGGTCATGACCGACGCCCTGATCGAACTGCGCACCGGCCTGAACATGGTCAACCTCCAGCAGGACAGCGCGGACCTTCCAGCCGATGCGCGCACCACGGTGGACAGCGCGCTCCATGAGATCGCCGGCCATTTCCTCGAGCGCGCACCGCGCGCGCCGAATGACGCATTGCGCCGCGGCATCGATCGTGCCCTCGTCGCCGTCACGTCCGCTTCCAGCCCGCGTATCGGGCAGCTATTGCTGGAGCTGGTGGGAATCCGCCACAACCTGTTCCCCGACGCGCCGCCGTACCGACCGGCCCCGGTATCGTCCAGCGCGGCCGTCCAGGAGGGGACGCCGGCATGATCAGCGAGGCTGACGTCTACGGACTTCTGGTCGCGCCAATGTTGCTGTGGATCGGCGCGGCGATGGTGCTGTCCGCCATAGTGCGCCGCGTTCTCGGCTGGCTCGGCTTCTATCGCTTTGTCTGGCACCGGCCACTGTTCGACCTGGCGCTGCTGGTCATTGTTGTGGGCGGTGTCGTTGCGTTCCAGGCACGGTGGCTTGCGCTGTGAACCTTGCGTCGCTCACCGGACGGCTTGCCGTCACGCTGGTCACCACGGCTGTCGCTGCCGTCGTCGGCTGGCAGCTCTGGGTCTACTACATGGAGGCGCCCTGGACCCGCGACGGCACCGTGCGCGCGGATGTGGTCAAGGTGGCGCCGGACGTGTCGGGCCTCGTCAGCGAGGTGTTGGTGCGCGACAACCAGCAGGTGCGCAAGGGTGAGGTCATGTTCCGCATCGATCCGGTGCGGTTTCAGTATGCGCTGCAGCAAGCGACGGCGGTCGTGACGAGCAAGGAATCCGCCGCGCAGGAGGCATTGCGCGAATACAATCGGTACCACGAGCTGAACAACCTCGAGGTCTCGGTCGAGGTGCAGCAGCAGAGCAATGCCAGGGCGGTCGAGCTTTCCGCGGATTATCAGCAGGCGGTCGTCGATCGCAACGTGGCCCAGCTCAACCTGGACCGTTCGCAGGTGAAGGCGTCGGTTGACGGCGTTGTCACAAACTTCAGCATGCGGCCCGGCGACTACGTGACCGCCGGCTCGCCGGTATTCGCGCTGATCGACAGCGACAGCATCTACGTCGAAGGCTACTTCGAGGAGACCAAGCTGCCGCAGATCCAGGCCGGCGATCGCGCGCGGGTGCGCCTGATGGGCGAAAGCCAACTCATCGAAGGCCATGTGCAGAGCATCGCCGGCGGCATTGCCGACCGTGAGCGGCAGGCCAGCAATGATCTGCTGGCCAATGTCATCCCGACCTTCAGCTGGGTGCGCCTGGCGCAGCGCGTGCCGGTGCGGATCGCGATCGATCACGTGCCGCCGGGAGTCCACCTGCTGGTCGGCCGTACCGCGAGCGTCGACGTGCTTCCAGGAGAGAAGCAGACCAAGGCGCCGTCGCCGGTTGCGGCAAGGCCCTGATCCCGTGGTTGGCTGCCGCGCGGGAATAATCCGTGGCTTAACGAGTTTTCAGTTGTCAGACCGTCCGATTGACGGCACATGCTGGCCGATGCGTGCCATAGCCATTCTCCTTCTCAGCCTCATCGCAACGCCCGTGCTGGCCGATGCGCCGCCGCCCGGGCAGGTCACTCGCAGCAATGCGATCGCGGTGCTGGCGAAGCCTGCCCTGCCGCCCGACTTTCCATATTTCCCTTACGTCGATCCGAATGCGCCCAAGGGCGGCGAGGTCACGCTGGCGTCGATCGGCACCTACGACAGCTTCAATCCGTTCATCCTGCGCGGCACCGCGACCAATGGCATGGTCAGCCCCTGGGTGGTGCTGCCCGGCGGCTCGGGCTCCGGCTCCAGCGTCGGGCACGTGTGGGAAAGCCTGCTCACGTCCTCGGCCGACGAGATGGAATCGGGCTACGGCCATCTGGCAAAGACCATCGAACTGCCGGCCGACAAGATGTGGGTCGCGTTCGAGTTGCGGCCGGAAGCAAAATTCTCCGACGGCACGCCGGTCACGGCCGAGGACGTGGCGTGGACATACCGCACGCTGCTGGAGCAGGGCAGGCCGAGCTTTCGCATCCAGATGGCGGACGTGCAGGACGTGGCGGTGGAGAGCCCGAGCCGCGTGGTGTTCCATTTCAAGTCCAACGAGAACCGCGAGCTGCCGCTGATCCTCGGGGGTCTGCCGGTGCTGCCGAAACACTTCTTTGACGGCCGCGACTTCACCCGGCCGCTGACCGATCCGCCGATCGGCTCCGGCCCGTATCGCATCGCGAGCTTCGAACTGGGCCGCAGCGTAACATACGAACGGCGGCCCGACTGGTGGGCGGCGAACATGCCGACCGGCAAGGGGACCAACAACTTCGATCGCGTGCGCATCGAGTATTTCCGCGATTCGACGGTGGCGATGGAGGCGTTCAAGGCCGGCCAGATCGATCTGCGCAGCGAGAACATCTCAAAGAACTGGGCGACCGCCTACGATTTTCCGGCGGTCGCGCGTGGGCTGGTGAAGAAGCAGGATTTCTCCCACCACCTGCCGACCGGGATGCAGGGCTACGCGATGAACACGCGGCGGACGGTGTTCGCCAATCCCCTGGTGCGCCAGGCGATGGCCGAGGTGTTCGATTTTGAGTGGGCGAACAAGAACCTGTTCTATGGGACCTATACGCGCACGCAGAGCTATTTCAGCAACAGCGATCTCGCATCATCCGGGATTCCGCAGGGCGATGAATTGAAACTGCTGGAGCCGTATCGCAAGGAATTGCCGCCCGCGTTGTTCACCGAGCCGTTCCGGCTGCCGGTGACGGACGGATCGGGCAACAACCGCGAGCAGTTGCGTCACGCGCTCGATCTGCTGCAGCAGGCCGGGTGGTCGGTGAAGGAGCGCAAGCTGGTGGACGCGAACGGCGAGCCGATGAACTTCACCATCCTGCTCGACGAACCATCACTGGAACGCGTGGCGCTGCCGTACGTGCAGCTGCTGCAGAAGATCGGCATCGACGCGCGGGTGCGCACGGTCGATCCGGCGCAGTACCAGCACCTGACCGACGACTTCGACTTCGACATGATCATGATGATCTATCCGGAAAGCGACGTGCCGGGGAACGAACTGCGCGACTACTTTACCTGCGCGGCGAGCAAGGCGCAGGGCAGCTTCAATGTTCCCGGCGTGTGCGATCCGGCGGTTGACGCAATGGTCGAGAAGATGATCACCGCGCAGGACCGGGACACGCTGAAGACCGCCGCGCACGCGTTGGACCGCGTGTTGTTGTGGCGCTGGTACCTGGTGCCGAACTGGGACAGCCGAACGTTTCACGTCGCCTACTGGGACCGCTTCAGCCATCCCGACGTGCCGATCCGCGAAGGCTTCAACTTCGACACATGGTGGGTCGATGCGACAAAGGCCGCAGCGCTGGACGCGGCGAAGGGCCAGTGATGATGGAGGTGGGGATGGACACCCCGCCTGAATGACCGGCTACCTCCTCCGCCGTCTGCTGTTGGTCATCCCCACGCTGTTCGGCATCATCGCCATCAACTTCGCGGTGATCCAGTTCGCGCCGGGCGGTCCGGTGGAGCAGATGATCGCGGAACTGCGCGGCAAGGGCGACCTGTCATCGCGGCTGGGCGCGGCCACGTCGGAATTCGGCGGCGCCGGCACCTATCGCGGCGCGCGTGGTCTCGATCCGCACATTGTCGATGACATCAAGAAGATGTTCGGCTTCGACAAGCCGCCGCTGACACGCTTCGTCGACATGGTCGGCGGCTATCTGCGCTTCGACTTCGGCCGCAGCTTCTTCCGCGACCAGACTGTGCTGCAGCTTGTCCTCCAGAAGATGCCGGTGTCGATCTCGCTCGGCCTGTGGTCAACGCTTTTGGTATACGTCGTGTCCATTCCGCTCGGCATCGCCAAGGCGGTGCGCGACGGCAGCCGTTTCGACGTCGCGTCCAGCGCCGTAGTCCTGGTCGGCTATGCCGTGCCGAGCTTCCTGTTCGCCATTTTGCTGGTGGTGCTGTTCGCCGGCGGCAGCTTCTTCCAGTGGTTCCCGTTGCGCGGCCTCACCAGCGAGGGCGCCGCCAACTGGAGTTGGCCGGCACGCGTTGCCGACTACGGCTGGCACATGGTGCTGCCGACCATCGCCGTGGTGGCCAGCGGCTTCGCCAGCCTGACGATGCTGACCAAGAACTGCTTCCTCGAGGAGATCCGCAAGCAGTACACGGTGACGGCGCGCGCCAAGGGCGCCGGCGAGAGGCGCGTGCTCTACGGCCACGTGTTCCGCAACGCCATGCTGCTCATCGTCGCCGGATTTCCGCAGGCCTTCATCGGCATCCTGTTCACCTCCGCGCTGCTGGTGGAGATCGTCTTCTCGCTCGACGGCATCGGCCTGCTGGGTTTCCAATCGGCGATCCAGCGCGACTATCCGGTGATGTTCGGCACGCTCTACATGTTCACGCTGCTCGGCCTGCTGATGCAGATCATCGGGGATACGCTCTACACGGTGGTCGATCCGCGAATCGACTTCGAGGCGAGGGGTTGAAGCTCACTCCCATCACGCGCCGCCGGCTTGCGATCTTCCGGCAGAACCGGCGCGGCTACTGGTCCTTCTGGCTGTTCGCAATCCTGTTCGGCACGAGCCTGTTCGCCGAATTCATCGCCAACAACCGGCCGCTGCTGATCCGCTTCGATGGCCACTGGTATGTGCCGGTGCTGCAGGACTACAGCGAAGACACGTTCGGCCCCGACTTCCTGCCGACCGAGGCCGACTACACCGACCCCGACCTGCAGCAGGCGATCAACGCGCATGGCTGGATGATCTGGCCGGCGGTGCCGTACAGCTTCGGCACCATTGTGAAGAACCTGCCGAGCCCTGCGCCGTCGCCGCCATCGGCAAGCAACCCGCTGGGCACGGACGATCAGGCGCGCGACGTGCTGGCGCGGGTGATCTACGGCTTCCGCCTGTCGGTGCTGTTCGGCTTCGTGCTGACGATCGTCTCGTCCGCCGTGGGCATCGCGGCCGGTGCGGTGCAGGGCTACTACGGCGGCGCGACCGACCTTTTGTTTCAGCGGTTCATCGAGATCTGGAACGGCATGCCGCAGCTCTATCTGCTGATCATCCTTGGCAGCATCATCACGCCGGGCTTCTGGGTGCTGCTGATATTCCTGCTGCTGTTCTCCTGGATGAACCTGACGGGCGTGGTGCGCGCCGAGTTCCTGCGCGGCCGCAATCTGGACTATGTGCGCGCGGCGAGGGCGCTCGGCGTCGCGGACATCGCCGTGATGTGGCGGCACATCCTGCCCAATGCCATGGTCGCGACGCTGACCTTCCTGCCGTTCACGCTGTCGGGCTCGGTGACGATCCTGGCAAGTCTGGATTTTCTTGGGTTTGGTCTGCCGCCGGGGTCGCCATCGCTTGGCGAACTGGTGGCGCAGGGCAAGAACAACCTTCAGGCGCCGTGGCTGGGGTTCACCGCGTTCTTCGTGCTGGGCGGCGTGCTGACGTTGCTGATCTTCGTCGGCGAGGCGGTGCGCGATGCGTTCGATCCGCGGCGGTTGCCGGTATGATTGAATGCAGGTTGTCACCGCCAGGGCTCGCAAGGCACGAAGGCGATCAACACTGTGCTGCCGCGACGAAGCGCATACAATTTCAGCTTCGTGCCTTTGTGGTGATATTTTCTGGCATCCGCTCATGAGCCTGGTCGAAGTCGAGAACCTGTCCGTCGCCTTCGGCACCAGGCGTGTGGTGGATGATGTATCGTTCACCCTCGATCGCGGCGAGACGTTGGCACTCGTCGGCGAGTCGGGTTCCGGCAAATCCGTCACTGCTCTCTCTCTGCTTCAGCTTCTCCCGTCCGGCGGCACCAACCCCACGGGAAGCATCCTGCTGGACGACCAGCAGATGATCGGCGCTGACCCCGACGCATTGCATCGCGCGCGCGGCGACGTGGCGGGCATCGTGTTCCAGGAGCCGATGACCAGCCTCAACCCGTTGCACCGCATCGGCCGGCAGATCGGTGAAGCGATCACGCTGCATCGACGCATTCCCGCCGATCGGCTGCGCACCCGGGTGATCGAGGTACTGCATCAGGCCGGCTTCGCCGACGCCGAGCATCGGCTGGAGGCGTTTCCCCACCAGCTTTCCGGCGGGCAGCGGCAGCGGGTGATGATCGCCATGGCATTGGCCAACGATCCCGCATTGCTGATCGCCGATGAACCGACCACCGCGCTCGACGTCACCATCCAGGCCCAGATTCTGCAATTGCTGGCACGCCTGCGGACGGAGCGGCGGTTGGCGTTGCTGCTGATCACCCACGACCTCCAGATCGTCCGCCGCTATGCCGACCGCATGTGCGTGATGAAGGACGGCGTGGTGGTCGAAGCCGGGTGCGTCGCCGATGTGTTCGCGGCGCCCTCGCATCCCTACACACGGATGCTGCTCGCCGCCGTCCCCAAGGGCGAGGCCACGAAGCTGCCAAATGATGCCAAGCCCCTGCTGCAGGCCGACAACGTGAAGGTGCACTTCGCGATCCGCCGCGGCGTGCTGCGACGTGCGATCGGCTATGTGCGCGCCGTGGACGGTGTCTCGGTCACGGTGCGCGAAGGCGAAACGGTGGGGCTGGTCGGCGAATCGGGCTCCGGCAAGACGACGATGGCGCTCGCCGCATTGCGGCTGGAGCATGCTACCGGGCGGATCGACTTCGACGGCGAGAACATCGCGTCACTCGACCGTCGCGCCCTGCGACGGCTGCGTGCGCGCATGCAGATCGTGTTCCAGGATCCGTTTGGCAGTCTTTCGCCCCGGATGCCGGTGGGTGATATAATTGCCGAGGGACTGCGCGTGCACGAGCCCGGGCTGAGCCGTTCCGAACGCGCCGACCGAGTCACCGCTGAACTGGACGAAGTTGGACTGCCCGCAGACTCGGCAGATCGCTATCCGCACGAATTCAGCGGTGGTCAGCGCCAGCGCATCGCGATCGCGCGCGCCATGGTGCTGAAGCCGCGTTTCGTCGTGCTCGACGAACCCACCAGTGCGCTCGACATGTCGGTGCAGGCGCAGATCGTCGATCTGTTGCGTCGGTTGCAGCAGGTTCATGGCCTTGCGTATCTGTTCATCAGCCACGATCTCAAGGTGGTGCGCGCTCTCGCCCATCGCGTGGTGGTTCTGCGGCAGGGGCGCGTGGTGGAACAGGGCAGCGCCGATGAAGTCTTCGCCAATCCGCGCGAGGATTACACACGGGCTTTGATGGCGGCGGCGTTCACGTTGGAAGATCACGTGACAGCAGACCACGCGACGCTGGGCAAACCGATGGGTTCCGATCTGTAATGGCGCGGCATCCCGAGACGCTCCAGCTTCGCGGCTTGACCCGTCGGTTCGGCGCTGTTGTCGCGGTGGACGGCATCGATCTGGATGTGCCGGGTGGGCAGATGCTTGGCGTGATCGGTCGCTCCGGTGCAGGCAAATCCACCTTGTTGCGGATGATCAACCGGCTGACCGAACCGAGCGCCGGCACAATCCGATACGGCGCACTCGACGTTACATCGCTGACCGGCAAGGCATTGCGCGAATGGCGAGCGCGCGCGGCGATGATCTTCCAGCAGTTCGCTCTCGTGCCGCGGCTGGATGTGCTGACCAATGCGCTGATCGGCCGACTATCGCATCGCGCCGTGTTGCCAAGCCTGCTCGGTCTGTTCTCGGCCGAGGAACGTGCGGCGGCGGTGACGCTGCTGGAGCGCTTCGGTCTTGCGGAAATGGCGCTCCAACGCGCCGGCACGCTGTCGGGCGGACAGCAGCAGCGTGTGGCGATCTGCCGGGCGCTGCTACAGGAACCGTTGCTGGTGCTGGCGGACGAGCCGATCGCCAGTCTCGATCCGCACAATGCGCGGCTGGTGATGGATGCACTGCGCACGGTGAACCGGCAGGACGGGCTGACGGTCCTTGCGTGTCTTCACCATCTGGACGCGGCGCGCGCATGGTGCGACCGCGTCATCGCCTTGCAGTCAGGACGCATCGTGTTCGATGGCACGCCGGCGCAGCTCAGCCCGGCCAAGGTGTTCGACATCTACGGCGTGACCGAGGACGAATTCCACGCCGACCATGCGCCGCTGGTGGACGCGTGATGTCAGTGCCGCATCAGTGCCGGAATGTCGGCATGGGACAACATGTAGCGCGTCACGCCGCCAAACAGGAGCTGGCGCAGCGGACTATGCACGTAGGCGCCCATCATAAGCATGTCGGCGCCGAGTTCGTGCGCCTTGATCAGCAGCGTCGCGCCGAACGCGCCGGATCCGATGGGCAGGACATGCAGCTCCGCGTTCACACCGTGTTCGGAGAGGATTGCAGGCATCGCGAGCGCCGCATTGTCCCGTACGCCAGCAAGCAGGAACACCTGCTCGGCGCGCGTGAGGCAGCGCAGTCCGGCGAGAACAGCCTTGGTCGCGCGCTCGTCGTCGCGCCAGGCGATGGCCACACGACGGCCGAACTCGCCCAATGACTTGGC
Organism: uncultured Alphaproteobacteria bacterium; assembly: GCA_963780095.1. Taxonomy (GTDB): domain Bacteria; phylum Pseudomonadota; class Alphaproteobacteria; order Acetobacterales; family Acetobacteraceae; genus JAMXLO01. Next base: position 892 of record CAWABH010000030.1, on the reverse strand, counting down.
AGGCACCACAAGCACAGGTCGACCGGTTGCGAACAGCGCGGCGCGCAAGGCATTCCAGCTCGTGCCGTAATCGTGTCGAGCCGGCTGCTCGACCACGATGAAATCGGCGCGGGCGCCTCGCTCTTCGACAACCAGTTCCGCGATGCCGTCTATATCGATCCATTCGGCCTTGATGCCTGCGTGCTCCGTGCCTGGCAGCCAGCCGTCGAAAACCGCCCGTACCGCGTCCGAACGCGTTGCCTCGGCTGATCGAAGTTCGGCCTCCCGCTGCACGGAGAGGATCTCTTCGCTCGGCGAGACGCTCGCTTCGGGCGGAGTCCGCACGAGAAGCGCCTCGACATGTCCGGCGCCACTCAGCTCGGCGAGACGCCGTGAAGCGGCGAGCAGTACGCCCGCCGTCGCCGGGTGATCCAGCACAGTCAGGATCACCCCGGATATCGCAACTGAAGCCATTTGAGTCACCACGCCTCGCGGCCGGATTTCGGTCGCACCATCGGTGCGGCTTCGCGCGCGGCTCGCTGCTCTGCTTCATGCTTGTCGAACATGGCGCGCGCCGCGGCGGACCGCTTCTCGGTCAGTTCGTCGCGGTGCTCGGTGCACCAGTCGAACGACTCGATGCGCGGCACGTTGTCGCCGGAGAAGTGCGGCATCACGTAGCGGGCATAGAGTTCGTACGACCGCTTCGTTGCTTCCCAGTCGGCCCAGTTGTGCGCCTGATGCAGGAACACGCCGAACTGACCCTGCTTCGCCCGGAGCCGTTCGATCAGTGCGATCGCATCGTCCGGCGTGCCGATCACGCCGAACTTGTTCTCCACGAACCATTCGGCGGGGTCCTTGCCGTCCGGCACGATGAAGCGCGGCTGGTTGTTGTTGAGGTAGCCAAGATAACGCT
>CAWABH010000029.1:0-7990 GCA_963780095.1 uncultured Alphaproteobacteria bacterium | reverse complement strand
AATCACTTTAATCGATAACTCGGGCTCGTTGCCGTGCCGGGCGTTGACATCGCCGATCGCCTCTCCGCGCCCGCCAGCGTGGAAGAACTGCCCGTCCGAGCTGGAGGTCGTTCCGTCGCCCCACATGGATGACAATGGCAGGGCGCGATGCGCTTCGATCAGCCGGCCCAGCGCGGCGACATAGCACTCCTCGCGCACGTGCCAATCATGGATCCAGGCGAGCCGGCGCACCGTCATGTCGCGGCTGGTCTCAGCCATCCGAGTGAGGCCGAGATTGATACCATCAGCCAACACCGCAGCAAACAGGGCCGCGTGGTCCTCGGCAGGTCTGCCGCTGCGCTGGTGCGTGAAGCATCCCGAGAAGCCGGTCCAGGCGTCCACCTCCAGCAGCAGATCAGTGATGCGCACGCGCGGCAGGGCATTATAGGCCTGCCGCTGCAGCACATCGGCCTCGGGCGGGGTTATGGCACGCAGTGGTGAGATTTTCAGCGTGCCGCCGCTCAGATCGACATCGGGCAGCCTGCCACTGCGAGCGAGCGTCGCGATGTTGTGCATTCGCTCGTCCAGCAGATCGCGCCAGCCTCTCAGGTGGGTGGCCCCGTCCATGTCCACGGCGAGGGACAGGGGCCCTTCAGCCTTTATCTGGTCGAACGTCGGGCGAGGCATGAGTGTGTCCTCGAAGTCCCGGTAGTCGCGCGAGCCCTCAACCCAGACATCGCCAGCACGCAGCCTGTCGCGGAGCTCGCACAGGACGCAGACTTCGTAGGCGCGGCGATCCACCACGCCGTGACGCAACACCAGGGGTCGCCAGACACGACGGATGAAACTGGTCGGCACCTGTGCGGGTAGGGCGCGCTGGCCGGTGCGGTTCAATTCGCGCACGATCTCGATGGCGCGTAGCAGACCCGCAGCGGTTCGTCCGCCTCGGAACTGGAAGGCATCAAGGAGCATCGGCGCAAACTGGCGGATGGTTGAGTAGCGTGACAGTAGCTCGGCTTTTGGGTCGGGCGCCTCTGGCCCGGCCGCTGCTTCGGCCTCACTCACAGCGCGGATAAATCGGCCCCATCCCATGTGGTGTTCAATCGCCTCTTCCAGGTCGCCATTGACATCCCGCGCCTCGATCAGCGCACGGCAACCACCGGCGAGGAGACGCAGACGCGTCCGCAGGTCGCCTGCCGAGCGGGCGGCGTGCTCCTCGCTGCGCCGCTCTGCCCGGCGCGATAGGCTGCCCATTAGCTTATCGAACATGGACAGCGTCGCGTCGGTCAGTGCTGTCTCGAGGTGGAGTGTCAGCGTGACCAGCAGCGCGAGCCGGCGGGACGCAGCTGCTTCTGCCAAATGCTGCGCCGTCATCCGCGTGGCTTCACCGACGAGGCGCTGGAACGCAACCTGCGGAACGGCGCCTTGCAGTGTCCGAGGCACGCCGAGGCCGCGCACGAAGTCCAGTCGTTCAATCAGGCCAAGTAGGTTGCGCGCCGCCGGCGAGCGAGAGGCCGTGCGCAACCAGGCAAGTCGGCTCGCGGCCGTCGCGACTTCAGCCTCAACCAACTTTTCCAGTGCGACGAGTGTCTGCCCCGAAAGCCCTTGGGTGAGAGCGCGTTGTACGACCGCCTCGGCCCGGCGTCGTGTCGTAAGCGGCGTGTTGAGGGCACATTGCATTCTGCCGGTGGCGTGGGCTGATCTTGGCCCATGGGCGGTGACCAGTCGACGATCGAGCACGCCGATGGCTTAACGAGTGGTCATATGACTACTCCGGCATTATGTAGCATCCGCCACATCAGAATGGTTGTGTTCAGCAAGAGTTTTTCTACGATTTCCGTATGGCAAATGCACGAACGATTGCGAGCCTCTACGCACGCCGGAGACGCCTCATACTTGGCTTGCAGGATTTCCAGCGCAGAGCCGAAGTGTATCGGTCGGCTGTCGCTGAACTTGAGGCGAAATTACAGACGCTGGTCCCGTTCGTTCCGCCATTCAAACCGCGCAAGCGCTCTCAGTATTTCACATCGCGCGAGTTTACCCGAGGATACCACGACGCCTTGCGTGAGGCGGACGGTAGAATACTCACCCCAAACGAAATCGCGATCTTCCTGATGCGGCGCAAGGGGTTGGATATTTCCGACACCGCCTTGCAGAAGTCCATAAGGCGCCGTGTTCTCGGAACGCTTCGTCGGATCAAGCGGCGTGACGCCGATACCTAAGCCCGAGCGCGTTGCCAGTAGCCGCAGAAATCGACCGATGGCCTGCATCGCATCGCCAGCCCGACGACGCCGTACACCTGCTCGCCGTTGCTGACGCGGCGCAGGTCCTCGCGCCAGGCTGCCTCCTGGGCGTAGCGAAGCGAGATACGGCCCGGCGATATGGTGATGATGTCCGAGTTCGCCGCGGCGCAGGCGGGAGAAATAGGACTCCGCGCCATTGGTGCAGGCGCCGTCGATGCTGTAGCCGTCCTGGTGGTTGATCCGCTGCATGGCGAAGCTGGCGTGCAGCGGGTTCCAGGCCGGGCTCTCGTCGGCATGAACCATGGTGCCCTTGGCGATCCGCAGGCGGATCGCCGCCACGGCGTCCGCCTCGGCCGAGAACACCTGCGCCAGCGTGCGGCCGCCGCGCTCGCGCATCGCGACGACAACCTGGCGTTTGCCCGACTGGTTCTCGGCGAGCCGCCGGTCGATCCGGTCGGCGGCCAGGTTCTCCGGCCGGACATGGCCGCCGAAATAGGCGCCGTCGATCTCGGCCATCCGTCCCTCGCCGCCGATGCGCAGCGCCTTCATGCTGGATGCCATGGCCTCGCGCAGCTTGTGCGCCAGCACGAACGCCGTCTTGTATTGGACATCGAGGTCGCGGGCGAAGGCGAGCATGCTCTTGCCCTTCACCTCGTTGCAGAACACCGCGATGGCCATCAGATAGGTCCTCAGCGGCAGCTTGTGCCAGGCGAACAGGGTGCCCGAGGTCACCGAGAAATCGCGCGCGGCACGCCTTGCAGCGCCAGCGCGGACTGGTCTGCCGAGCGGCGGACAATCGTAGCAGATCTGTGCAGCCGCAGCCCGGACAGACCGGCTTGCCATCGGTCTCGCGGCCAGCGCAGGCGCAGGAACACGTTCTCGGCGCCTCGATCGGACATCCGCATGACCTTGGCCGGCGCTGAGCGAGCGAGCGGCCGCGGACAAGAGGAAGTGCTGCGCCATGAGTTCGCCTCGACGGATAGAACATAACATGAACATCGTCGAAGCGGGCACTCATGTCAAGCGCGGTGGCGGATGCTACATAATGCCGGACTACTCGTACGAGCACTCGACACACAGCGTGTTGAGGTGATTACGCGCGGTGAACGGCGTCGCCGTTGGTCGATCGAGGAGAAGCGCGAGATTGTCGCGGAGAGCCTGCAACCTGGCGTCGGGCCGAGCGAGGTCATTCGCAAACACGGTATCAGCTCTGGCCAGCTCTACACCTGGCGCCAGCAGCTGACGCGCCGTCTTGGCGGTGAGCGAGGTGCGCCGGCGAATTTCGCGCGCGTCGATGTGGTCGTGGCGCAGCGGCAGGAGATTGCCGAGCCGATGGCTGACGCCGCGACGGCGTCGGAGGCAACGCCGCGTGCAGCAGTGCCTGTGATTGCCTTGCCGCGTGCTGAGGGGTTGATCGAGATCGTGTTGCCTGGTGGTGCCTCGGTGCGTGTCGACGCGCAGGTCGACAGTCGCGCGCTGCGCCGCGTGCTTGGTGCGCTGCGCGAGCCATGATCACGCCGCCGCCGGGAGTTCGTGTGTATCTCGCCTGTGGCTATACCGATATGCGTAAGGGCATGTCGACGTTGGCCATGCTGGTGCAGCAGACGCTGGGGGACAGTCCGTTTTCCGGCGCGGTTTACGCGTTCCGTGGCCGCCGTGGTGGATCGATCAAAGTGCTGTGGCACGACGGCATCGGGATGTGTCTGTTCATCAAACGTTTGGAACGTGGGCAATTCATCTGGCCGATGTCGTCGGCTGGAACTGTATCGCTCACGGCGGGTCAGCTTTCCACGCTGCTCGAAGGCTGCGAGTGGCGGGCGACGGCGCGCAATCTGCGGCCAGAGCTGGCGGGCTGATGCAATCACTGCGTGATCACGCGAGAGTCATTGGCAGCGACGCGACGACGCACATCATCATTCAAATGTGCAGATCGACCTCGCGGCACTCCCCGACGATACGGATATTCTGCAGCGCATGCTGCGGGAGGTGGTGCCTGAGCTGCAAGCCGAGAACGAGAAGCTGTGGCAGCTGGTGCAGCGTCTGCTGCGCCATCGATTTGGCCCGCGTTCCGAGCAGCTCGACCTCGATCAGCTGCAACTTGGCCTGGAGGATGCGGAGCAAGGAGCCGCGGAAGACGAAGCGGCCAAGGACGCGGCGGAGGCATCGGAGCGACGGCGGCGCACCCAGCCGGCCAATCGCAATCGCGGCGCGCTGCCGGCACACCTGCCGCGCTTCGAGGTCATCATCGACGTCGAGAGCAAGGAATGTCCGTGCTGCGGGGGCGCGCTGCACATGATCGGTGAAGATCGCACCGAACAGCTCGACCTCGTGCCCGCCCAACTGCGGGTCAAGGTCTTGTGTCGTCCGAGGTACGGCTGCCGCACCTGCGAGGGCGCTGTGGTGCAGGCACCGGCGCCGGAGCGACCGATCGACGGCGGCATGGCGACCGAAGCACTGGTCGCGCATGTTGTGGTCAGCAAGTTCTGTGATTCGCTGCCGCTCTATCGTCAAGCGCAGATGCTCAAGCGGCAAGGCATCACGCTGGACCGTTCGACGCTCAGCACCTGGGTGGGACGCGCGTGCTGGTGGCTGAAGCCGCTGTATGAGTTGGTGGTCAGCACGGTGCTGTCGACGGACAAGGTCTTCGCCGACGAGACCACGCTGCCGGTCCTGGATCCCGGCAGGGGGAAGACCAAGACCGGCCGGCTCTGGTGTTATGCAGTCGATGATCGGCCCTGGACGGGTCCCACTCACCCGGCAGCAGCCTATGTGTACTCCGAAGATCGCAGGGGTGAGCACCCGACTGCCCACCTGGCCGCATTCAAAGGCACGCTCCAGGTGGATGGCTATGCCGGATTCAGCAGCCTGGTCGAAGCGCGCAAGGATGCGTCAATTCAGCTGGCTTTTTGCTGGGCGCATCTGCGGCGCCCGTTCTACGAGATCTACACGTCTACCCAATCACCGCTCGCGGCTGAAGTGCTGGCGCGCATTGCCAAACTCTACGAGATCGAAGGCGAAATCCGTGGCCAACCGCCCGATGTGCGCAAAGCCGTTCGTCAGCTGCGAAGTCGACCGCTGGTCGACGCACTGCACATATGGCTACAGGAGCATCTGCCGCGCGTGCCCGGCTGGTCAGACCTGGCGAAAGCCATGCGCTATGCCTTGCGACATTGGGATGGGCTGATCCTGTATCTCGACGATGGTCGGCTGGAGATGGATTCGAACGTAGTCGAGCGCGCGATTCGCCCGATAACCATTACGAGAAAGAACTCACTATTCGCCGGATCCGACGTTGGCGCGTCATACTGCCCATCTGGCGATGTCCTTATAAAACCAGCGAATTTTGCAGCGGATGTTGAGATATCGGGCGCCTTGACCGCCGCGCCTCGGCATCGCGGCGCACAGCGTCGTCCACGCAGGTCGACGAGCCGGATTATCCAGGGCGCCCCGGTGCACAGCTGCTGCGCCGGAAGCACGCCGTTGGTCACCATCCGATAGGCGGTCGCTCGGCTCACTTTCAGAATTTCTGCGGCTTCATCGAGCGTCACCTCGCCGCGTTCGGCACGTTCGCCTTCGCGATAAACAGGAATTCCGTTCGTGTTCCGAAGACCACGGACATGGGTTCGTGTCCAGCGGCGCCATGCGCCGTCGTCTTTCCGGAGCGATTCAGGATGGCCGCGATTGCCTTATCCGGCAATTGCCGCGCGAGTACCTGAACCAGATCGACGACACCGGTGTCGGTCGTCCATCGAGTTTGGCCGACTTTGTTCTTCTTGACCGTCATCTCTGTGTGATCGCCGCCCTGCCAATGGATGACAAGTGCCAACGTGTCATCGACGACATCGACGATGATTTCTTTGACGAGCAGCCTGATGATCTTCTTGCGTGTTTCGACTGATACACCCGGACTGTTCCAGGCCTTGGCCAAGTCCTTGCCGAGGGTCATCAGCCTGGCACGATCTTCGGCCGAAAGGGCTGAAGTTTGCTCGGTTTGATTCAGGTTGTCGAGCTGCATCTCCAGATCGTGCAATTGTACCAGCTTCTCGTTCCAACGCCGCTCCAGCTCACCGGCAACCAGGCGATTGTCCGGATCGACGGCGTCGTATTGTCGACGTGCCCGAGCGGCCTCGAACTGGGCCTGCTGGATAGCGTTCTCGATCTGCTGGCGCTTGTCGTGTTGCCGATCGCTCCTTGTGCGATTCCATCGCGGCCAGCGCCGCCTCGATCCCGAGAGGTTGCAACCGATCCAGGACTTCTTGCGCGACGATTCGATCGATCCGCATGCCGCCGAATCCGATGCAGTTGTCGACCGCTTTGGTGCTGAACGTCCCGCGGCAGAGCATATCGTTGTGTATTGCCGCCCTTGCCCGTATAATGAATGTGCAGGCGTCGGCCGCAACGTGCACAGCGAAATAGTCCCGGCAACAATGCTTCGCCGCGTCTTATCGAGCCACGGCCCATGTAGCTCTTTCCATTGGCGTTCTCAGCGATCAGGTGCTGGTTCTTCTCGAACTCAGCCCAGGAAAGTATAGCCCTCATGGTGGTCGTGGATCAGAACCTCCCATTTTCTCCAATCGCGTGGAGACTGTCGCGCATGATCCGCTTCCGGCCGCCCTCAAGCGTCACGCGTGTACCTCGCCGGCCGTAAGCGTACGAGCCAGCGTACACTGGGTTCGTCAGCATGTGATAGAGCGTATGGTAGACCGGCGCCTTCCACTCGATCGGCCGTTTGCCGCGGCCCTGCACGATCGTCGGGACGAGGACATTTTCCTGCCCGAACCACAGCAGAACCTGACGGATCGAATGAAGTTCGCCGAATTTCCGGAAGACGAGCGAAATGCCGTCCTGAACGCGCCGATCGGGATCCTTCTCGATACGGTCGTCGTCGGTCTTCACGTAGCCGACCGCGACGGTCAAATGAAGCTCGCCACGCCGCGCTTTCTGGCGCATGGCCTCGACCGACCGCTGACGGAAGACCGATAGCTCCATCTCACTCATCGTGCCCTTCATGCCGAGCAACAGCCTGTCGTTAGGCGAACGCGGATCATAGATCGCCTCCTCGTCGACGATCAGCGTGCCGACCAGGCCCGCAGAATTCCAGCAAAGTGTGCCAATCACGCCCGTTTCGTGCCAGGCGGGAAGCCTCCAGCGACACAACCGCGCCGACTCTGCCTTCGCAGATCGCCGCCAATAGTTTCTCGAATCCTGGCCGCGCCATACTGCCGCCGCTGGCTCTCGAGGTTGTTGACGACTTGGTACGCTGTGGACTGCCGCACGTCCACGAAGGCGGCGCGAGCGAGGTGCTCGGGCATGATCTTACTCATTGCCGGGCTCCCGTTAGCCGCCGCCTGCCGGAACGCCGGCCTGATTCATCGCCGCTTCCATCAGCAGCGCCCGCAACAGTGTTATCGCCTTCTGGCGCTCGGAGCTGATCAGCTCCGGCGGCCGCGCCGGTGAGGCAAACAGTTCCATTTGCGCGCGAAGCAACAGCTTCATGTCCGATCCCTCCGGGATATCAATTCTCTGAGGGACAGGCTATGAGACGATCCACCAAGCCACGCAGCAGGACCAGCTGTCCGACGGGAAGTCGTGGAACGACGACAATTGCGAGGGTGCTTGCCGACGGGGCGAACATCCAATCGGGAACTTGATAAATCCGCCCTGCGGTTGTCGGATCAGGAGGTGGTGGATGCCGCTATGCTCGTCATCGCCAGCCACCGACACCGTCTGCCGGCCAACGGATGCAACGGATCAGGTGATAACGGCTT
>CAWABH010000028.1:0-73267 GCA_963780095.1 uncultured Alphaproteobacteria bacterium | reverse complement strand
TCTCGCGACTGGAGAACCTGCCGGATAAGCGTACCCTGCTGCGCATGGGCTACGCCATCGTCGATTTCTACTGCGACAGCTTCCGTCACGTGCCGCGCCGGATCGTGCTCGATATTGACGATACCTTCGATGCCGCCCATGGCGGCCAGCAGTTGCGGCTGTTCAACGCCTACTACGATGAGTACGGCTTCCAGCCGATCGTAGCGTTCGATGGCGACGGTCGCCTGGTGGGTGCCGTGCTGCGCCCGGCGCGACGTCCGGACGGGCGCGAGATCGTGACGCTGCTCCGTCGACTGATCGCGCGCATTCGCGACCATTGGCCTCAGGTCGAGATCCTGCTGCGCGGCGACAGCCATTATTGCACGCCCGAAGTGCTCCGCTTCTGCCGCGCCAACCGCATCGATTACGCCCTCGGTGTCGCCACGACGACCACGTTGCGCCGTCATATCGACACACTGGAGCAGAGCACGATGGCGCGCTTCGCCGCCGCGGGTGGTCCCGACAAGCTCCGGCGCTTCAAGGAATTCTACGATGGCGCCGCGAGCTGGGATCGCGTCGAACGCATCATCGCCCGCATCGAAGCTGGACCCGACGGCGTGGACACGCGCTTCATCGCCACCAGCCTCGACGCCGGTTCGCCTCGCACCATCTATGAAAAGGTTTATTGCCAGCGCGGCCAGGCGGAGAACCATATCAAGTCGTTCAAGACCCACCTGGCGGCCGACCGTACCTCGTGCCACACGTCGAGCGCCAACCAGCTGCGGCTGTTCCTGCATACCGGCGCCTATTGGATGATGTGGCACCTGCGCGTGCTGATGCCGCGACGCTCGTCTTGGCGCGTCATGCAGTTCGATACCCTGCGCCTGCGACTGGTCAAGCTCGCCGTTCGCGTGGTGGACCTGAAGCGGCAGATCAAGCTGCACCTGCCGACCAGCACGCCGGATCAGGCAATCTTCACACTGATGCTGGGACGTTTGCCGCGGCTGACCGTCTGAACCGCGGGGCTGCCGCCCCGCCCGTCGCCCGTTCCGTCAACCTCCAACCGAGACCCAAGCCTCCCGCAACGGCCACCGCAAAGTGGCCGCGCGACGCCATGTCCACACAACCGGAGGTGGAATGACTTTCGTGGTGGCGGAGCGTCAATGGGGGCTACGAATAATGCGGGCTAGATGGCGGCGGCTACGGGCAGTTCGGGGTTGGAGGGAAGGTTTTGAGGGTGCATCGCGCTGCCTGGGAGCTGGAACGTGGACCAATTAGCGCCGAATCCCGGTCCTTCGACACACTTGTAACAACAGGCGATGCGTGAACTTGGCGCACCTGCAAGTAGGGACGCATCAAGAGAACATGAACGATATGACCGGAGCTGGGCGAGGAAGGTCCCAGCTGACCAATAAAGAGGTGGTCGAGATACGTGGCCTCTCCAGCTTTCTGCAGTGGGACGTTGAGAAGATCGCAGATGAGTTCGGTGTCCCGCCATCCTACGTTCGAATGATCCTGCGCGAACAACGGCGCACCGAAGCGGAGGAGTATGAACTGGAGCGCGAGGCCCGCGAGCAACAGCGCCAGACAGTGCCGAGCCCGCGCACTGGCCCCAGAACCCGTCCCGCAATACAGGAGTAGATACAGAGGTATCAGGACCAGGGCGATCATACTGTTATAAGACAAAATCCGGCTGCCAGCGGATGCAGCGATAAGAGGTTGTAGACGCTGGCGGCTACTCGATTACCCCCACCATCGGCCGCATCTGACGGCCCGGGGGTGTCCTTCACAAGGATGCACATGCCGTTCGACATCCTGTCCCGCACGACGGGACTGGCTGACACTGCTTATGCAGAACTAACCGCTTTCTTCGCCACGGTTGGCCACCGCCCTCAGCCGCCCAATGGGACGCCATACGCGACCTTCTCGATCACCTAGAGCGCGCTGCTAATGGCACGCTTCCAACCGCCTTGTATGTCTCGGCCATTCCCGCCGGCACGGGCAAGTCCCAGTCTCTGGCGGCGTTCGCCAGGGCACTGATGGCCAACCCAGAGCACGCTGGGACGGGGATGCTGATACTGGTCAACCGCAAGGCCGAAGCTGCGGACATGGCAACGGCGTTGCAGGACTACCGCGACAAACTTTGTATCTACACGTCAGAGCCCACGACCAACGAACTGGGGGCGCATGAGGTAGCGGACCAGGCGCAGGTCTGTATCGCCACTCAAGCGGCCCTCAAGGCCACCCTCAAGACCCTCCAAGGTGCCCCGTTCTCTGCCGCTTCCCGGTTCCACTACCGCGGTGCCCGACGTGCCGTGATCTGCTGGGACGAGAGCTTCGCCTTCAACCGCCCGTGACGCTGGATGCCGACACCGTTGGGGGTCTGGCGCGTGCCATGCGTCGGCAGTCGGAAGAGGCAGCGAACACGCTCAAGCGTTGGACCAGCGACCTGGATGCCTGCCCTGGCGGACTATGCCCAGTGCCAGATTTTGAGGCGGCTTGGGGTGGACTTCAGGCGTCTTGAAGATGACGTGGGGGATCAGGACGAACTGGTCGCTCAGGCGAAGGCGTTGGCGGTAATATCGGGCGATGCTGGCTTCGTGACGCGGCAGGGGAGCACGTCAATTCTGATCACGCACTACCCCGAGATACCACGAAGCCTGATGCCCCTGGTGGTCACTGACGCATCGGCAAGGGTCAACCAGAGCTACAAGCAGATGGCGCAGAAGGTGCCGCTGGTATGGCTGAAGGATGCACCGAAGACCTACCACAACATGTCAATCCGCATCGTGCCTACGGCTGCATCCCGGTCGGTCTACCGTGACGCCAAGACCTTCCGTGGACGCGACCTGATCGACATGGCTGCCCGCTACGTTGCGTCCGTGCCCGATGAGGACGTTCTGATCATCGGCTACAAGGGCCGCTTCGTGATACGCGGTGTTGATCAGACCGATATCGAGGAAGCGATCAAAGCCCGCTTGAAGCCGGAAGACAGGGACCGACTGCACTACCTCACATACGGACGCCACACCGCGACAAACGCCTTCAAACACTGCAAGCGGGTCCTGCTGATGGGCCTGAATTTTCTCCCCAAAGCTACCGGCTATGCCGCTTGCGGAGCTGCCCTCGATCTCGATCTTATCGACGAACACCCGACTGAGGACCAGATCAAAGGGATGCAGTCCGGGATGCTGATGGACACAACTCTTCAGGCCCTGCTCCGCGGCAATGCCAGGATGGGTGTCGGCGGAGACTGCGGCCAGATGGAAGCGGTGATCCCCCAGACCAAGCAGACTGGGCTGTCACGGTCGGACTATCAGACCATGTTCCCCGGTGTGGCGATCACCGAGGACATTGTGTTGCTGCCTCCGAAGCCACTCAAGGGCCGCCTCAAGGACCTGGATACGATCGTTGTCAGGCGCCTTGAAGCCGGTGAACGGCAGATGACCAACGCCAGCTTGCGGGAAGAGATGGGCATGTCGGAACGCAACTTCCGGGCGCTGGTCCAGAAGCCCGAGTGGCAGGCCCGAAGATCGCAGCTCGGTCTGAACCCGCAGCAGCTCAGCGGGAGGATGATGGGGCTGCGCCTGGTAGCGTAGGGGGCCTGAGGGGGTGAGATCTTCCTATTACCAATAGAGAGAATTCACCCCCTTTGTCCTTCGTCACTGATGAGCGGACTACGGCGTCTTCCAGCCTCAGTTCACCCAGCGACAACGTCAGGACACACCACTTCACCTGGGAGGCAACCTAAGCTGGGCACAGGGTGGAATGGTGGGAACCTGACGGGGACGCTGGGTGGCTCAGGGTGTCCCCAGTAGTAGCCGTCAGGACACCATCAAGTCCCCCTGAGCGACAGACCTAAGCTGGTCTCGAAGATGGCCTGATGGAGCCTGACGGTTCCCTACTGAGGGGCTCGATCGCGTCCACCGCGTAGTCGTCTCCTACGGTCCTACTGCCTGCGCGGCCACCCCAGTCCACGCCACTCGGGACGCTCTCACCAAGCCAACCCACCCCGCCGGTCAACCCCCTGGAGCGATGCCATGAGCACGACCTTCACTATGTCCACAATCACCGTGACCGATGGCGCTACCACCATTCCCACCGGCGCCGGCACTACCGCCGTTGACACGACCAACCCCAAGCCCCGCCGGAAGCGCCGTGCTACCGTTCGTGGTCCCGGTCCACCACGACGGGCCTGCACCGCTCGGAGGAGAGGCAAACCTTATGCATGACACAGCCTTCCCGGCCCGGAAGACAGATGGTGCACGGCGCGTCGATAAGGAGCTCGCGACGGTGCTGGAGCAGATGACCAGCAGCGCGGAGCCTATTACGGTCCGGGCCGTGGTGCGTCGAATGAGCAGTCTCAGCCAACCCTCAAGCATTACCCGCGACGCTTGGCGCATGCGTCGAATAGCTACTGCTGAGCAGGAACGCATTCGTACACTTGCTGACGGTTTGGCAAATCTCGACGAGGGATCCAAGAGGCAAACCCTTGGTAACAAAATCGTTCCGGATATTGGAGCCCTACTTTCGTTTGTCGGTATCGCTCGTGTCGGCAACTTTGGGCAGGCCGCTCGCGAGCTTCACGTGGATCAGCGCACGCTAAGCCGACAAATCCAGACACTTGAAGACGCATTCGAGACGAGGCTACTTATACGCCACAGCCGCGGAGCGACCTTGACGCAAGCCGGATCGCGTCTGCTGCGACGGCTGGATACGGCCTTGCCCCTGTTGACGTCACCGCTGGACCGAGATCGGGGTGCCCAAGTGGACACTGGGGCCTTGTCCTTGCGCCAATCTGAGACGGGGACGACCCTGTCATTGGGAGTTAATTCCGAACTTGGCGGATCGGTCATCCCCAGGATAATTCGGCAATTTCGGACACGCTGGCCCCATTTGAAATTGAATATTGATGAGGGACCTAGTTCGATACTTGAACAGTGGCTTGTTGGCCATCGTTTGGACCTTGCAATCTTACAAGACCCTGCATCACTTGAAACGTTGTATACAAAGCCAATTTTGACAGACAAACTTGGCTTGGTTGCGTCGGCTCGCTCGCCTATTGGAGACGATGCAGTTCCATTCTTTCTTCATAATTTGGGCAACCTTCCGCTTGTGCTACTACGGCAACAGAACACTATTCGCCGACGATTGGAGAAAGTCTGCTTCCAGCGTGGCCTTCGGCTGCGTCCAATTCTTGAGACGGATAGCTTACTACTGACGAAGGTGGTGGTTCATAGCGGTCAAGCGTTCACTGTGCTGCCCAGCCTGGCGGTTCAGGACGAATTGGTGCGAGGTAGTCTTATTTTTCATGACATCGAACGACCAGCGATTACGACCGTCCACGCTGTCGCGGCAAATAGAGAAAATATGTCGCCAATTGTCGCTGAGGTCATCGCAATAGTGCGGGAAGCTATGATTTCGCTGGTGGGGAGTAGCGATCAGGTGCGGGCTGAATTGATCCCTTCGGCTAGCTAAACATACCCCCTCTTGCGTCTGGTAGGACTTAATGGCAACCGTGTTCCGCACGCGCCAGCGGCTGGTCGAGGAGGGCTTCGAGGGGGTCCTGGCCCGCAAACATTCGCCGAACTCGGCGCGACGGCGCATCTTCGACGGCGCGGCCGAGGCCAAACTGATCGCCCTAATGTGCTCGCCACCGCCGAAGGGACGCGCAAAGTGGTCCTTGCGGCTGCTGGAAGACAAGATTGTGGAACTGAACATCGTTGAGCGCGCCAGCGACAACACGATCGGTCGCACGCTAAAAAAAACGATCTGAAACCACATCTGAAAAAGCAATATGTCATTCCGCCTGAAGCCAGCGCTGCCTTCGTCGCCAATATGGAAGACGTGCTGGACGTGTATCACCGGCCGCGCGACCCCGAATGCCCCGTCGTTTGCCTGGACGAGACCTCGAAGCAGCTGGTCGCCGAAACGCGTGTGCCGATGCCAGCGAAGCCAGGCCGTCCGGCGCGGCATGATTACGAGTATGAGCGCAACGGCACGGCCAATCTGTTCATAAACATACCCCTCTTGCCTCTGGTAGGACTTAATTGTGGCCCAGATGCAACACTGTCTCGGAATTGCCCATTTGGTGCCGCTACGACATTGCGTGCTGGGCGAACACCAGACCATACTCGCTCCAAGCTTACGACGGGCCCGCCCGAGTTGCGGCGTTCGCTTTCCAGTCTGGCGCAGCAAGGGCATGTCGGGGCGGAACTTCGCCGGGCTACCGGCGCAACAAGGAGGATGGAATGCGCAAGTTTCTGCTGGCGAGCGTGGCCACGCTGGGGACTGGGGGACTGATCGGAACGGCTTTGGCCCAGACGCCCGTCATCGGCGTACCCACACAGGGTCAGACGGCGTATCCGCCGGCCGCCAGCCCGACGGCCTATGTTAACAACAACAACAACTACCAGGCGCCGGCACTCCCGGGTGCGCTCGCCAACTCCGACGCCGGGCACCATGGTCGTCCACGTGAACGGCAAGGTGCAGGTGGACTTCCAGAGCCATCTGGACCAGCGTTGACTCGCGCGTCGCGACGGCTCCCGCCGGCTCGCCTGGCGCCACGCCCCTCACGGTCACGGTTCCCGCCGGCGGGTTTGCCGCGGGCACGAAGATCACAATACCCAACACCCCACTCGGCACCGCCCTCGGCCAGAACGGCTCGGGTTCGGTCAAGGTCATGCCGCAGGCGATCGACAGCTTCGCGCGTCTCTATATGGGAGCCGATGCGATGGCCTCGAACGGCCTGCGCTACGGCGCCGCGTTCGAGTTCCGGCAGAACTTCATCGGACAGATCAGCAACAATGGCAGCTCGGGTGCGAGCGGCTACTCCTCGTTCGAGACGGTGTTCGTGCGGCGCGCCTTCACCTACGTCGCCGGCGAGCAGTGGGGCATCGTGCGCGTCGGCCAGGCCGACGGCCTGATCAGCATCTTCGACAACGGCGTGACGACGTTCCAGTTCACGCCGACCGGCAACCTGAACGGCGGCGACCTGCAGAACATGGTAGGCGGCGTCGCGCCCGCATTCGTATTCCTGGCACAGGCCGGCAACGAATATGACAACGCCAAGGCCGTCTATCTGTCGCCGCAGATCGCCGGCTTCGACTTCGGCATCCAGTACGCGCCGAACACCTCGAACGGCAACGGCATCGGCAGCGCCAACATCGCGCCGTTGGTCAATTCCCTCCAGGGCACCGGCACCGGCACGGGCAACTCCTGCGGCACCGTCAATACTGGCTGTCCGACGCTGTCCTCCGGCCCCGGCATCCAGGACGGCTCGCGCTCGATCAACCAGGCGGCGATCGGCGTGCGCTACCAGGGTCAGTTCGGTCCCACGGGCCTGCTGGCCTACGTCGTGGGTGAGGGCAGCCAGCACGCCACCTACACCGGCGCCACCACGGCCGACGTCCTCGGCAACACGGCGGTGCCAGGCAGCAAGTTCAACGGCAGCTACAATGACCTGGCCATCGGCAGCGCCGGTGTTGCGGCGACCTTTGCCGGCTTCACCGTTGGCGGCAACGTCGTCGGCGGCCAGATGAACGGCCAGCTGGGCCTGCAGCCGAAGGGCGGCGCGCCGCTGGTCGGCGTCCTGGCCGGCGTGAAGTACGTGGCCGGGCCGTTCACGGTCGGTGTCGTCGGCGAGGAATTCTGGGAGCAGGGCAACGTGAACCTCAGCGGCATCTCGCAGCTGCGCGGCCGAGGCGATCGACGTTGCCGGCAGCTTCACCGTGGCGCCCGGCTTCACCGTGTTTGCCGAGTATATCTGGAACGACCAGACCCAGGGTGCCCGCAACTTCGTCACCGGCGCGATCGGAACGGCGGCAGGCTCGAACCTGAACAACAACATCCACGGCCAGGGCTTCCTGGTCGGCAACGTGGTCAACTTCTGAGCCCATCGCGGCTCGCGGCGAAAACCGGCGGCGGGGTCATTTCTCCGCCGCTTTTTCTTGCATTGCTGGCAGGAACCCAGCCGAGTATCTTTGTGGCGCTAATCGTAGCAATGGGAGACCTTTGTTCGTATTGGGGCCTTCTCCGTGAACAGAGACGACCTGCGTTTCTTGACGATTGCACTTGGCATAGTGGCGCTGTTCGGGGGCGTTGGGCTATACTTCAGTGGCTCGATAGCCGACGCATTGTCGCGGCATGCGATGCAGCGTTGGGCACTTGAAGCAGGCTTCGGCGATGGAGACACTGACCGGCCTCCCTTGGATCGCCAACGCTGAAGCCTGGCAAGCCCCCGAATTACCGATACCATCACTCGTCCACAATTATCTCTGCGGGGCTGCGCTACCAGCGGAATACTAGCCCGCACCGTAAAAGCGCTTCTTGCAATTAGGAAATGGCCCCGTGGGCCGCGCTAGGAGGCGCCGTGGGCCGCGCTGGGAGAGGGGTCCTACGCGGCGGACTGAAGGTGTCCCACGATTGGCGAAGCCATCTTGTCTACCCACTGTGCGGTTGCGTCTGGCATGAACCGGAAGCCTCGACCGTAGCTCTCGCTCTCATTCATCGGGTTGAAGTGGCCCAGCAGCGCATCAGTTACGTTCTGCGGCACACCGGCACGTCGGGCCTGATCTTCAAACCGATGGCGCCATGCGTGAGCGGGGTCCTTGGTCTTGTCGACAATGCCGACCGTGCGGCGGACCCATCGGCCATGCTTCCTGGTCGCGGTTCCCTTCAGCGTGCCGAACCTGTCGGGCCGCAGATCGCCGAAGAGAGAAGCGCCGACCGGGAGCGCTTCGGCGTAGCGTAGGAAGCCTTCAGCGATCAGCGACGGATGCAGAGGCACCATGCGCTCGCTATGGACTGTCTTCAGCGTGCGTCCTTCGCCTTCTGCGTGAATGTGAATGAACCACGGGCCGCCACCCTCGCGCTGAATGTCTTCCCTGACCGCTTGTGTGATCTCGCCGAGGCGGGCGCCCGTGAAGCACAGAACCCAGGGTAGCCAGCGCAGTGAGGCGTCTGTTTCCGCATGGGCGGCCGTCAGGAGCCGGCGGGCCTCGTCTTCCGTGTAGGGTCCGCGCGGCCGGCGGGACTGGCGCTTGGTCCTCGGTGCCAAGCCAGCGAACGGGTTCTCGGTGAACGCCAGCTTGCGATTGAGCCGGCCCCACTTCCAGATCGGCTGTAGCTCACCGATATCGTTGATCACCGTCTTGGTGGACCGGCCAGCGGCCAGCCGAGCTTCCTTCCATCGCACCACGTCGTCAGCCGTGACGCGAGCGGCGTCATCGTGCCCCAGGAAGGTGGACAGTAGGTTGGCCGTGCGCCCGCGGTCATACAGGGCCTTGCCCGCGGTGCCACTCTCCGCTGCCCAGGCGACCACCAGGGCCTGGAAGGTCAGCTTAGGGGCAGCCTCAGGGGCCTCTCGGGGCATTAGGACCGGGAACTTGGCCAGCGTCTTGTCCGGGGTCCAATCGCCATGCAGCCGGCGCCTCATCTCGGCAATGAACCTGAACCGCATATCGAAGATCGCTCTGGCGAGGCGGTTCACCGTGGCTGGATCGGCGGGATATCGATGGGCCTTCAGCAGGGCGGCGGCTTCAGCACGGTCCTGGGGTGTGAGTTTGACGACAGCCTCCCACATTGGATCGTCTTCGTCCTCGCTGCGCTCGATCTGGTCGTGTAAGAGGTCCTCATAGATGTCCAGATCGCCGAGCTGATCGGGGTCATCCCCCCAGAGTTCACATTCGGCGCGATACCACTCGGCACTGAGGGCGGTGATCTCCTTCAGCGTCAGCCGACCATCCCCGGTGCGTGCCCCCGCCAAGATGGCATCAAACTCAGCGATGACAGCGGGGGCCTTGGCGCGGGCCTCCACGGGGACCTTGGTGCCCAGGCTCCGGATCAGCTCACGCTTACCAACGGCCGCCCGTAGGTCCACCGGGACCACCTTACGGAGCCAGTAGACGCCAGTCTTCGGATGCTTGTAGGGACGCGTCATCGCCAGGGCCATTTGGGTCACCGCTTTGTATTACCACAAGCGGCGCTAACCACTTGATTTACCTGAAGGACATGCCCTGTCAACGACTTAGTGGAAGAGGATACGGAGGTGGAGGCATTCGCCGCCTGGCTACGACGCATCCGCCCGAAGCAGCATGGAGCACACGCGGCGGAGGCTGAGGCCGAGGCCTCGACGGTGCAGGCGCGCGCCGTTCTCGCCGCCGCCCGCGCCGCGGTACGGGCGGCGGAGGAGATACTGCAGCAGCATGCGGCGGCCAGGCTGGCGGAGGCAGAGCACCAGGCTCAGCGCGAGATCGACGAGGCGCGCAGCGACGCGGCGAGCCCTGAGGCGTCGTTCCGTGGCCCGACAACCAGAAGTCTGAGCAGATCGACGAGGTCACCGTCAGCGCCGGGTGACGACGAACCAGTTCCATCCGGTGAATGACCAATACGCCAACGTGCTGCTGACCACGTCATCGGTTCGCTTGCCATAGGCCATCAGGTGATCCTCGAAATACGGCACGTGCACCACGCCGGCCGCCTCGACCCTCCGGCCGGCGGACATGAGCCAGAGATGCACTGGTTCTGTGCTCGGCAGTTCGCGGCGATGAGTGGCGTCGTCGTATTAGGGCCTGTCGTCAATTAGTCGGTTTCGGCTGGTAGGCGCCGCCCGGACGCTGTGTGGTTTGGCCGGTAAGTCGCAATTGCCACACTCAACCGTCAATCGTCGCCGGGTGCTGCATAGCCGATTCCGGCGCGGCAGTGTCTTCCATTCATAGGCGGTCAGCTTGCTGGAGGCTGACCGATGATGCGGCGGTTCGGACTGCGCGACGATCAGTGGGAACGGATCAAGGACCTGTTGCCCGGGCGCGAAGGCTCGGTCGGGGTGCACCGCCCGGCGGTGCATCAGATCCTGGACCTGGTACGGTCGTAGCCCTTGAACTGCGAACCCGGTGGATGCGCCACCCGCAGTACCTCGGTCTCCGGTATGACCCGAGGTGTCACCTTGCCGCGGCGGCGACGATCGGATCGCTTGCCGCCCGGCTTCGGCTCGCCTCCCTTCTCCATGCCGCTCGGCTTGATGGTGGGGCGGCCCTTCAAACCCTTCAACCGGGCGATCTCGTCGCGCTGCGTCGCCACGAGCCGCTTCAAATCCGCCACCTCGCTCGGTAATTTCACCACCAGAGCTTCCAGCTCGGCACGTGGCAGACCGGACGGATCGGCGGGCGGGGGCATGTCATGAGCGAATTGTACGCATCCGAGCCGGGGCAAACAAAAAATTCAACGCTACCCCGGGGTTTTGCCCCTGTTACCACAAGTGGCGCTAACTGTCTGAATTACCTGGAAGACCTGCCCTGTCAATGGCTTAGTGGAGGAGGATACGGAGGTGGAGGCATTCGCCGCCTGGCTACGACGCATCCGCCCGAAGCAGCATGGAGCACACGCGGCGGAGGCTGAGGCCGAGGCCTCGACGGTGCAGGCGCGCGCCGTTCTCGCCGCGGCCCGCGCCGCGGTACGGGCGGCGGAGGAGATACTGCAGCAGCATGCGGCGGCCAGGCTGGCGGAGGCAGAGCACCAGGCTCAGCGCGAGATCGACGATGCTGCGCAGCGACGCGGCGAGCCCTGAGGCGTCGTTCCGTGGCCCGACAACCAGAAGTCTGAGCAGATCGACGAGGTCACCGTCAGCGCCGGGTGACGACGAACCGGCTCCATCCGGTGAATGACCAATACGCCAACGTGCGGCTGACCACGTCATCGGTTCGCTTGCCATAGGCCATCAGGTGATCCTCGATATACGGCACGTGCACCACGCCGGCCTCCTGGACCCTCCGGCCGGCGGACATGAGCCAGAGATGCACTGGTTCTGTGCTCGGCAGTTCGCGGCGATGAGTGGCGTCGCCGTAATAGTTGCCCGTCATCACCTCGATCCCGATGCCATGCAGTTCGGCGGTGGTCGGCAGGGACGGCGATCCGGGCCGCGGCCATTCGAGGAAGATGCAGCCTCGTGCGGACCGATGGTCGGCGGACCATCGGACGAAATCCATTGGACCGTCGATGTGCTCGATGAAGTTCGCCGCGAATATCGCATCGAACCGCCGACCGCCGAAGTTGGGTTTGACCTCAGGCCATAAGCCAAGCTCGTACGCATCGTACTGGCCAAGCATGCTGCCGCGATCCATCGCAAAAGCATACATCGTCAGATCGAGCCGCTCCGGGGCCGGCCATTTTCGATATATCCGCAGCGCGCCGTCACCGGCACCGACGTCAAGCACTGACGCTGCCGCCGGGAGTGTCTTCACGAACCGGGAGTGATGACTGAGCGAGTGCCACGTCTCGAGTACCACGCTGTCGGGCAGCGATGATGCCTCGATCGTCTCGAACCATCGGCTGATCAGTCCGATATCCAATGCCGCCCCCCAACTGTGTCGCAACGACGCTTGATCAGACTGGCCTTAACAGACTGCTAACTTGTGCGGAGCAGGTTGACGAACCGGCGACCCTGACGGCAGCGCCACGGCCCACGACCCAAGATTTAGCTACTCGCACGGAACTGGCAGTCCCCTCCCGCCCGTGCTTTATCCCCACCTCACCAGCACAAGGAGCCGCCTGAATGCGTATCACGATGATCGGCGGCGGCTATGTCGGCCTGGTGTCCGGCGCCTGCTTTGCCGAGTTCGGCACAGATGTCACCGTGGTGGAGACGGATGCCCGGAAGCTGGCGGCCCTCCATGAAGGCTGCATGCCGATCTACGAACCGGGCCTCGAGAAGCTGGTGCGGGAGAACGTCAAAGCCGGCCGGCTCGCCTTCACGGGTGACCTCGCCGCCGCGGTCCGCGATGCCGAGGCGGTGTTCATCGCAGTCGGCACACCCACCCGACGCGGCGACGGCCATGCCGACCTCACGTATGTCTACGCCGCGGCCGAGCAGGTGGCACATGCGCTGACCGGCTACGCGGTGATCGTCACGAAATCCACCGTCCCGGTCGGCACCAGCCGCGCCATAGCGGAGATCGTCAGCACCGTCCGCCCGGACCTGGATTTCGACGTGGCCTCCAATCCGGAATTCCTGCGCGAGGGCAACGCGATCGGCGACTTCATGCGCCCCGACCGCGTGGTGATCGGCGCGGAAAGCGATCGTGCGCGCGAGGTGCTGGGCCGGCTCTACCGCCCGCTCTATCTGATCGAGGCGCCGATCGTGTTCACCGGCATCGAGACGGCGGAGCTTACCAAATACGCCGCCAACGCGTTCCTGGCGATGAAGGTCACCTTCATCAATGAAATGGCCGATCTTTGCGAGAAGGTGGGCGCCGACGTGCACGACATCGCGCGCGGCATCGGGCTCGACGGCCGGATCGGCAGGAAGTTCCTGCATCCCGGGCCCGGCTACGGCGGCTCCTGCTTCCCCAAGGACACGTTGGCCCTGGTGCGCACAGCGCAGGACTATGGAGCGCCGTCGCGCCTGGTGGAGACCACCGTCGCGGTCAACGACGCGCGCAAGTCGAACATGGCGATGCGGGTGATCAACGCCTGCGGCGGCTCGGTGCGCGGTAAGACCATTGCCCTGCTTGGCCTGACCTTCAAGCCGGAAACCGACGACATGCGCGACGCGCCGTCGCTGTCCATCGTGGCTCGCCTTGCCGGCGACGGCGCCATGATCCGCGCCTTCGATCCCGAGGGAATGCAGCAGGCCCGACCGTTGCTCCCGGAGCACGTGACGTATTGCCGCGATGCGTTCGATGCGGCGCAGGGTGCCGATGCGCTGGTTCTGATCACCGAATGGAACGAGTTCCGCGCGCTGAGCCCGACGCGGCTGCGCGACACCATGCGCGGCAGGGTCCTGGTTGACCTGCGCAACGTCTACGATCCGGTGGCGATGCGGCAGGCCGGTTTCGATTACCACTGCGTTGGACGTCCCGACCGACCGCCAGGCTAATCCTTTCTCAACGCGCGGCGCGCAGACTGGGCGGCATGGATGTCACTGTCTGCATCTGCACGCATGACCGACCTGGCTATTTAAGCGATTGCCTGGAGGGACTGCGGCAACAGACGGTCGGCGACGAACGGTTCGACATCCTCGTGGTCGACAGCGCCTCGACTGGCGACGTCCCGGCTCAGCTTGCGCGGCTTGTCCGCGGCCTTCGCAACGCTCGACTGCTGCGGGTCGAGCGGGCGGGCGTCAGCGTGGCACGCAATACCGGCGCACGGGAAGCGGCTGGCGACTACATCGCCTATATCGACGACGACGCGATCCCGGCCCCGGACTGGATCGAGCGCATCCTGGCGGCAATCGGCGAGACCGACCCGCCGCCGGCAATGATCGGCGGACGCATCCTGCCGCAGTGGGAGGCACCGCTGCCCTTCTGGTGGCCGCCGAGCCTGCGTGGCTCCTTGTCCATCATCGAGGTGGAAGGACAGGGCGAATACCGCACCGCAGCGCTGCCGTCCGGGCTCGAGCCCTACGGCGCGAACATGGTGGTGCACGTCCCGGCGCTGCGTGCGATCGGCGGTTTCGGCGGACAAAGCGGCCGCATCGGTGAGGCGTTGCTGTCCGACGAGGAGGTGCAGCTTGCCTGGAGACTGCAGGACGCCGGGCATTCGGCACGGTACGATTCGCGGATCGTGGTGCGGCATCAGATCCAGCGGGCACGGCTTACGCCGGCCTGGCTGCTGTCGCGGCTCTACTGGCAGGGCGTCTCGACAGTCCGGACACGCCGGCTGCTAGGCCGCCCGGGCGAAGTGTGGCAGGAGTTGCCACGCCGCATCGCGGTGGCGGCACTGCTTGCTCCCTCGGCCTTGCTGCCGCGCCACAGCAAGCGCCTTGTCCCCTGCCGCTGGCGGTTCGCCTATGCGCTCGGCTTCATTCGTGCCGCGCTCGGCTGGGATGCGACCGCTTCGCCCGAACGCCCGGGTGGGTAGCCGACGTGCAGCCGTGCCGCTCGCAGGGAAAGCGCCGAAATTCGGCGATGCGCTGAACATGGTGATCTGGCCACGCCTGCTGCCGGACTTGCCCTGCGTTGCGCTGCCTGTCGCGCACCCGGTTCATCGGCTCGCATGAGCACGCGCGGCCCCGATGATATCATATGCGGGACTGCTTCAGCCTTGCGTCCGCGGCGCAAAACCGCCTAACACGCCGCCTGGGCCGGTCGATCGCCGCTTTAGGCGGCCAGGCAATCCTGCCGTCCCGCATTTCCGGAGCGCCCGCCCGCCATGCCGTCCTATCCCGACCACCCCAACTCCGATCTGCTGGAGCGCATCCCGCTCGACGCCGCCGTCGTGCTGGATGTCGGTTGCGGTGCCGGCTCGCTGGGCGCCGCCTATCGCCGGTTCAATCCACGCGCCCGCCTGCTCGGCATCGACATGGATCCGGCAGCGGCCGAGATTGCAGCTCGGCGACTGGATGAAGTGGCCGTGGTGGACGTCGAGCACGATCCGCTGCCCTTCGAACTCGACCGTCCGATTGACTGCATCATCTACGGCGACGTGCTGGAACATCTGCGCGACCCGTGGTCGCTGCTCCGCCATCACATCGCGGCGCTGAGCGACGAGGGCACCATTCTGATCTGCGTGCCGAACCTGGAGCATTGGAGCTTCGCCGACCGGCTGCTTCGCGGCACGTGGGACTACGAGCCAACCGGGCTGCTGGACGACACGCATCTGCGCTGGTTCAGCCTCGAGACGATGCGCAGGGGATTGCTGTCCCTTGGCCTCACGCTGTGCGATGTG
Organism: uncultured Alphaproteobacteria bacterium; assembly: GCA_963780095.1. Lineage (GTDB taxonomy): Bacteria > Pseudomonadota > Alphaproteobacteria > Acetobacterales > Acetobacteraceae > JAMXLO01. The sequence goes on along the minus strand of CAWABH010000028.1, from coordinate 57,625 downwards.
CACCCGCGGGTCTTCGACGCTGCGGAGGCGGAGGCATTCACGACCAGGATCGCACCGGCCCTGATTGCACTCGGCGTCGATCCGAAGACCTATGCCCAGCGCGCCACGCCGCTGCAGTTTGTCTGGCGCGCGCGAAAGCACCCGCGCGAACTGCTGACGGTGGCCGCCAACATGCTCGAGCCGGTGGGCGGCGTCTCGCATGTCCGCGTGGTCTATCCGTTGCAGGCGCTGAACAGCGATCCCACCGTCGTTACCCGAATCGTCACGGGCAGGGACATCGTACCGCGCAGCGGCGATGCGCCACGCATCTTCGTGCTGCACCGCCCCGGATTGAGCGGCGAGCCGGGCGCCGCGGTCATCCGCAGCCTTCTGTCGGACGGCTGGCTGATCGTGACCGAATTCGACGACCATCCCGACCACTTCGGCATGCTCCATGCGATCGATGAATTTGCCTTCCGCGGTGTTCATGCGGTCCAGACCAGCACGCTGGCACTCGGCGCGATCCTGCGCACCCTCAATCCCGAGGTGGCGGTGTTTCCGAATGCGGTGCGCGCGCTGCCGGATGTGCGGAACTTCCTGGACCCGAAGGCATTGACCGTCTTTTTCGGCGCGCTGAACCGCGAGCCGGACTGGGCGCCGCTGATGCCGGCGCTGAACGCGGTGGCGGAGAAGGCCGGCGAGCGGTTGCGCTTCTGCGTTGTGCACGATCAGGCGTTCTTCGATGCGCTGCGGACGCCACACAAGATGTTCACGCCGACCTGCGACCACGACACCTACATGGCACTCCTCGGCCGCTGCGAGATTTCCTTCATGCCGCTCGGCGACACGCCGTTCAATCGTGCCAAGTCGGACCTCAAGTTCATCGAGGCCGGGGCCTGCCGCGTGGCCGCCCTTGCGAGCCACGTCGTCTATGCCGACAGCATCGAGGACGGCCGCACCGGCTTGCTGTTCCACAATGCGGACGATCTGCACGAGCGGCTCCTGCGTCTCGTGGCGATGCCAGAACTGGCGCGCGGCCTCGGCAATGCGGCGCGCAGCTATGTCGCCGGCGAGCGCATGCTGGCCTATCAGGTGGCGCAGCGGATTGCCTGGTACCGTTCCCTGTGGGCGCGGCGCGTGGAACTGACCAATGCGCTGCACGCGCGGATGATTGCGCCGCCGCAACTCGCGGACGGCCCGGCGGAGCCCTGAGGGGCCGTTCGGCATAACGCGGCATGCGTGGCCGCCGCTTGCAGTCCGGCAAAGGCCCGCAGCCCGGCGACGTCGCGCAGCACGACGACGCCCTGCCGCGTCTCGACGCCATGGGCTGTTCAGCGTGGCGATCTGCGCGGGCGGAAGGAAGCCAGCAGCGGCAGGCCCGCGAGGGTTTCGGTTACTGGGTCGCATGAAGCCATGACCGCCGGTTCCGCCATACGCCGCATCCAGGCAAGTTCCCCCAACATCTGAGGCCAGAGCTGCAAATCATCACATGATATTAGTCAATCTGATATTATGCATTAATCAATCTTATGATTGTTATTGATTGAGCTAACGCATGCTTGTATATATGCAGCGGAATTCATTGGCCGGCGGCGATCCGAGCCGTCGCGGCAGAGCACAATTAGAAGGACCCCCACCATGGCGACGAATACGTGGCTTGGCGGCAATGGAGCCGCAGCTCAGAAGACGGATTGGACCAGGGGGAAAAATTGGAGCTCTGGTAACGCCCCGGCTGCCACGGACGACATCGTCATCCCTGGAGGCACCAACGACGAGCCGGTTATCAGCGCTGCTGGTAATCTCAATATCAGCTCGCTGACGCTGCACAACGGGGGAAGCCTGACCTTCACTTCCAGCGGCCAACGCTAACGCTGAACGGCACTGGAACATCCAAGGGGCTCACGAATGCCACGGGCGCCACGATAGCGCTCGCGAACAATACAATCAGTGTGACCAGTGCGACTGGAGCGATCACCAACGCCGGTTCGATCACCATGAGCGGCGGCACGCTCTCCGATACCAATGCCGGGATCGGTAACAGTGGTACGATTACCAGCAGCAGCGGGACAAGCATCCTGGCGAGTGGGGCCACCGGCACCAGCAACTCCGGGACCCTCTCGGTAACTGCCGGCACGCTGCAGGTGACGGGCACCGGCGGGCTGACCAATGCAGCCACGGGTCTCGTCAGCATCGCTACGTCGTCGACGTTGCAGATCGCCGGTGCGCTCACCAACAATGGCCAGGTCACGGTCAATGGCGGGACCCTGCAAGAGACCGGCACAGGGGTGATCGCCAACGCCGGCACTATCACGACCGCCGGGACCAGCACGATCGCAGCGTCGGCGGGCACCAACGTCACCGGCACGTTGGCGGTGAATAGTGGTGATCTGACCGTCACTGGAGTGCTGACCGACGCGGCCGGCGGCCACATCACTCTCGGGTCCAGCGCGACACTGACGGATACCAACGGCATCACGATGAACGGCGGAACCATCAACGGGCTCGGCACGCTCGGTGCGAGCACGAACGTCACCGGCTTCGGCACGGTAAGCATCTCGATAATCAACAACAACATCATCACCGCGCAGGGCGGCATACTGGACCTGTCCAGTGCGGGGAATTCCGTCACACTGCGCATTTCCTCGGCATCGGCCTCCACTCTCAAGATCGACGGCAGTGCCACGACCTCGACTGCGATCACGGATAGCGGCGGGGGCGGTGGCGCTCTCACCAATGGCAACCAGACGTTGGAGATCAGCGCCGGCGGCAGCCTGACGATCAACGCCGCGCAATCCGTCACCAACGGCACGATCAAGCTCGATGGCGGAAGCGCGACGCTCGGCGGCAGCGGTGCTCTGACCATCGGCGCCGGTGCACATCTGACCGGTGTCGGGCACGGTGAACAACGCGATCGCGACCGGAACAGGCACGATCACCGCCAGCAACGGCGTCCTGAACCTGAACAACACGGTGGCCGGCGGGCCGAGCTTCGCGATCGACGCCGCGTCAGCTTCAACGCTGCTGTTCTCCGGCGTAGCGACGGCGTCGGCACCCATCTCGATCACCGACAGCCACCAGACCCTGGAGATCGGTGCGCTTGGCAACCTGACAATCAATAGCGCTGAGACCATCACCAACGGCACCATCAAGCTCGACGGCGGCACGCTCGCAGACTCCAGCGGCAGCACCGAACTCACCTTCACCGTCGGCAGTGGCGGAACCCTGACGGGCTTCGGTAATGCTCCCAATGACATCACCCTGGCTGGCGGCACGGTTGTGCAGTCTGGCGGCGTGCTGAAGGCTGTCAGCATTACCGGCTTCGGCACGGTGAACGGCGTCACCGGCACGACGAGTCCGATCACCGGCGCAACCCAAATCGTTGCTTCCGGCGGTAGCACGCTCGACCTGATCGGGACGGTCAGCGGCTCGCAGCTGGTGGTCGACGCGACGAAGCCTGGCGTCGCCAATGTTCTGAAGATCGACGGCAATGTCACGGCGGGTGGTATCGGTTCGATTCAGATACACCAGCGCCAATCAGACCGTGGAGATCGGCGCCGCCGGCCTCCTGACACTGACCTCGGCCGAGAGCATGACCAACGGCACGATCCAGCTTGACGGCGGCACGCTCACCGGCGCCCCCGGGTTGAGCGTCGGCAGTGGCGCGAAGCTGATCGGCAAAGGGGTCGTCAACGGCGCCATATCGGGTAGCGGCGTGGTCGAGGGTACCGGCGGGATATTGAACGTAAGCAATAATGTCACTTCCAGCACCATCCTTCTGGAGGCCGATAGCGCACCGTCGTCGGTACTCGCGCTGGGCGGAACCGTCACGAGCGGGATCCACTTCGACTACCTCAACACCGGCGGGGTCTTCAGCGGCGGCTTGCTGCTCGGCAACGTGACGGCGCAGACGTCGTTCGAGACCGGTGGCACGATCGTCGGCATGCACGTCGGCAGCAGCGCGATCGCTCCTACCGACTTCATCGACATTGCGAGCGCCGCGCCGGGAAGCTTCACGAGCGGTGTCATCGTTGGAACCACTGTGGAACTGTTCAACGGCGCCACGCTCGCTGACCACTTCACCCTCGCATCCGCCCCCGGTGCAGGAACCTTCGTCGACTGGAAGGCGGACGCAAGCACCGGCACCGATGTGTTCCTCAGCACCGTGGTCTGCTACGCGGCCGGCACCCGCATTCTGACCGCGACCGGCGAGCGGATGGTCGAAAGCCTGATGCAGGGCGACATCGTCCTGACGCTGGCGGACGGGGAACTGAGCGCGCAGCCGGTCAAGTGGATCGGCCAGCGGCGGATCGACCTCACCGCGCATCCGCACCCGGAGACCGTGGCGCCGATCCGCATCCGTCGCGGCGCATTCGCCGAGAACATGCCGCACAGCGACCTGCTGCTCTCACCCGATCATGCGGTCTTCGTCGACGGCAGGCTGATCTGCGCCCGCCAGTTGGTGAACGGCGCGACGATCCGCCAGGAGAAGGGCTGGACTTCGGTCGAGTACTTCCACGTCGAACTGGACGCGCATGCGATCCTGCTGGCGGAAGGCCTGCCAGCGGAGAGCTACCTCAACACCGGCAACCGCGGCTTCTTCGCCAACTCGGGCGAGCCGCTGGTGCTGCATCCCGATCTGACCGACGAGACGGACTATCCGGCCCGTGCGGCGGGTTCCTGCGCGCCGTTCGTGTCGGACGAGGCGAGTGTGCTGCCGGTGTGGCGGCGCCTGGCCGAACGTGCCGCCGCACTGGGCCAGCCGGCGCCAAGGCTTGCAACGACCGGCGATCCGGAGCTGCGCATCGTGGCCAAGGGCCGGACGGTGCGGCCGCTGTATGGCGAGAACGGGCTGTACATCTTCGCCCTGCCGAAGGGCGCGACCGAGGTGCGCCTGGTCTCACGTGCCAGCTCGCCGACGGACGCGCGGCCGTGGCTGGACGATCGCCGCTGCCTCGGGGTGAACGTGGAGCGGATCGTGCTGCGCGGCGCGACCGAATTGCAGGAGGTTCCGGTCGATCATCCGGGTCTGTCGCAGGGCTGGCAGGCGGTGGAGCGGGACGGCACGGCGCTGCGCCGGTGGACCAATGGTGATGCGGCGCTGCCGCTGCCCGCGCTGCGTGGCCCGACCATGCTGGAGATCCGCGCCGGCAGCGGGGGAATGGAATATGTGACACGTGCCGACGAGGAGCGCCGCGTCGCCTGATACAAACGGCCCGAACCAATGGCCTTCCTTCCGTCATGGCCGGGCTCGTCCCGGCCATCGGTCGCGGCGCCAGTGCGGAAGTGGATGGCCAGGACAAGCCCGGCCATGACGGTGTAACGGCAGCGGGGAGAGCCAAACAGTAGCGACGTCCGGTATGGACGCTCTGCTGGCGCGATGGGGTACTCATCGACCGCGCACGATCCCCAACCGGCTGTCCGGCGTCACGCGGCGTTCCTTGCCGGCTCTGACAGTCCGGCGAACGCCCTCAGTCCAGGCACGTCGCGCAGCACGACGACCCCCTGTTGCGTCTCCACCCCGCGGCTGCGAAGCGCGGCAAAGGCACGCGACAGGTTCTCCTGCGTGCAGCCGATCCTGGCAGCGAGGAACCGCTTCTCATACGGTAGCACGAACCGGGCCGGGCTCATCTCCGGGTCCTCGACCAGGCCGAGCAGGTAGCCTGCCAGGCGCTGCACCGAGGAACGCAGCTTCATCGAGCACAGCTCCAGCGTCTGCTCGCGCATGCCGGCCAGTGCGTGGTCGAGGAACGGCAGCGCCAAGGCCGGCTTGGCCCGTATCATGGCCCGCAGGTCGGCTGCCGGGATGATGATGAGCCGGGCCGAGGTGATCGTCCGGGCGCCGGTCGGCGAGGCCGTGCCGAGCATGGCCGGGGCGAATCCGATCGGCCTGACCGGCCCGATGACGTCGGTCAGTGCGTCCTCGCCATTCTTGCCTTGGGTCTCCGCGAGGAAGCCTGCGAGCAGGATGTTGAGTTCCGCCATCTGATCGCCTTCGCGGAACAGTACCTCGTCCGGTCCCAGCCGCGCCAGATCGGCGAGATTGTTCAGTGCGGCGATCTGCGAGGCGCTGAACGAGGCGAACAGCGGCAACGCCGCCAATGCTTCGATGCCGGGTTTCATGCGTTCAAGCCTGATCTTTCAATCGGGTGCGGGTTGCCATCTGCAATTGGCTTGACGGGTAGGTAGCCGCGGTGACGCCGCCGTCAAATTGATCCCGATCAATCGTATAGAAACGCAATGTCAAGTCAAACCATTAGTGTTGTCTTTACCTTCTCCCTCTAAAGCCGCGCCATGAACTCCAATCCAGGCGCAGACACGGCGCCACGATATTTTATCAACGGGAGATAGTCTCGATGGCCAGCCGTACCTGGACACTCGGAAACGGTTCCAGCGCCACCGGCAACTGGAGCACTCCGGCCGACTGGTCGTCCAAATCCGTCCCGGTGTCCACCGACTCGGTATCTCTTATCGGCAACAACACCGGCAACTACACCGTCACCCTGGACACGTCACAGCCGGCGAGCGGCAGCTATACCGCTTTGACTGTCGGGATTGCCAATGCCACGCTTGCTCTGAGCGTTGCCGGCGAAACGCTCTCGGTATCCGGTTCCACCACGCTCAACGCCGGCAACATCAACATCTCCAACACCGCCACGCTCGCCACGGGCACGTTTGTGGTAGCCAACTCCGGCAACTTTGCGCAAGGCAACGGCCTGCTCAGCGTAACCGGCACTGGCGCGACCGCGCTGTCCGTCAGCGGCGGCGGCACGTTCGGCCTGTCGGGAGGTGCGGTCGCGGTCACCAATGGCGCCAGCTTCGGCGGTGGCACCAGTACGATCTCCGGCGGCACTTTCACCGCCAGCTCAATCGCCATCGCCGGTGGCGCCGTCATCCAGTCCGGCGGCACGACCACGTTGAGTGGCGCCCTGACACTGTCCACCGGGTCGATCGCCATCAACAACGCTGCGGCCACGCTCAATGTCGCTTCGCTGGCGATGTCTGGCGACACCTTCAGCCAGTCAAATGGCACAATTGGTGTGAGCGGCCTCGCGAACTTCATCGCCGGCACGGACACGATCTCCGGCGGTGCTTTCAACGCCGGAGCGCTGACGCTTGGAAAAGACACCGCTGTTCCCCGGACGCTGACATTGTCGGGCGGTGTGACGACCGTCACCAACACGACGACAATCAGCGCTGCCACCGCAGTGGGCGGCAGCAAGGTCATCATGTCCGGTGCAAGCCTGGCCGCGCTAGGTGGCATCAGCTTCACCGGGGCCAGCGACCGCGGTACGCTCTCCGGCAATGGTACGGTCAACGGGGGAGCGATCTCCGGCGCTGGAACGATCACCGCATCCGGTGGCACGCTCGACATCGGCAACGCAATCAGCAGCGGGCCGATCCTGACAATCGGAACGACCGCCAATTCGGACCTCAAACTTGACGGTGTCGCGACCGCGGCATCTGCGATCACAATCAACAATACGAACCAGACACTGGAGATTGGCGCGACCGGCGCGCTGACGATCAGCGGAATCCAGAGTGTCGCCAGCGGCGACATCCTGGTGGATGGCGGCACGATCACCGATGTCGCCGGCATTTCGTTCGGTGCCGCTGCGGGAGCGATCGGAACGCTGAGCGGCTTCGGCACGGTCGCGGCGAATCTGACCAAGGTCGCCGGCGCCGGCGCCAGCACCATCACCGCTTCGGGCGGCACACTCGACCTTGCCGGGACTTTTGCATCCGGGCTGGGCGCGGCGATCAGCACGAGCTCGGCGTCGGACCTGAGATTCGACAGCACAAGCACGGTCGCGGCCCTGTCCATAAACAACGGGTTCCAGACACTGGAAGCCCACAGCGGCGTATTGACGCTGACCGGCGCGCAAACAGTCTCGCTCGGCAGGATCCTGCTGTCGGGCGGCACGCTGGGCGACACCTCCGGGGTCATACTGGGAACCGGCCAGGGTGCCGGCACTCTGACAGGTTTTGGCACAGTCACTGCCGCCATCACCGAGGCAGTGAGCTCGAGCAGCCTCGTCGTGGCTTCGGGCGGCACTCTGATCCTGGGTGCGGGCATCGGCGCGAGCTCCGGCCTGTCGTATCAGGTTGCCGCCACCGCTCCGTCGGTCCTGGAACTGGACGGTACTGTGGGTGGAGGCAATACCTTTACCTTCCTCGGAGCCGCCGGCGACCTCGCCTACAACAATGCTGGCGGCATCAGCGAAAACATCGTCGGTCTTAATGTAGGCACATCAGCCACCCCGACGAACTTCATCGACTACATGAACCACACCGTCACGATCTCCAACAGCACCGCGCACAGTGGCAACAGCGGCACGGTCAATCTGTCGGACGGTTCGGTCCTGACGCTGAGCGGCGTCACCAACGCGCCCGGCGCCTGGTTCGTCAACACGAAGGCGGACGGCGCCGGCACCGACATCTTCCTCAGTTCGGTATGCTATGCCGCCGGCACCCGCATCCTGACCGTCACAGGCGACAGGATGGTCGAGACCCTGCAGCGGGGCGACATCGTCCTCACGCTGGAGGGCGGAGAACTGAGCGCACAGCCAGTCAGGTGGATCGGCCAGCGGTGGATCGACCTGGCCGCGCATCCACAGTCCGAGACCGCTGCGCCGATCCGCATCCTGCGCGGGGCATTCGCCGACAACATGCCGCACAGCGATCTGCTGCTGTCGCCCGATCATGCGGTCTTTGTCGATGGCAAGCTGATCTGCGCCCGCCAGCTGGTGAACGGCACGACGATCCGCCAGGAGAAGGGCTGGGCCTCGGTGGAGTATTTTCACGTCGAGCTGGACGCACATGCCATCCTGCTGGCGGAGGGCCTTCCGGCCGAGAGTTATCTCAGCACGGGCAACCGCGGCTTCTTTGCCAATTCGGGCGAGCAGCTGGTGCTGCATCCCGATCTGGCGGACGAGGCGGGCTATCCGGCCCGCGCGGCGGCATCGTGTGCGCCGTTTGCGTGGGACGAGGGCAGCGTGCTGCCGGTGTGGCAGCGTCTGGCCGACCGCGCCTCGGCGCTGGGCCAGCCGGCGCCGCAGCTTGAAACGACCGGCGATCCGGAACTGCGGATCGTGGCCAAGGGCCGGACGGTGCGCCCGATGTACGACGAGAATGGGCTGTACATCTTCGCGCTGCCGAAGGGCGCGACCGAGGTGCGCCTGATCTCGCGTGCCGGCTCGCCCGCGGACGCGCGGCCGTGGCTCGACGATCGCCGTTGCCTCGGGGTGCACGTGGAGCGGATCGTGCTGCGCGCTGCCAGCGAGCTACAGGAGGTTCCGGTCGATCATCCGGGCCTGTCGCAAGGCTGGCAGGCCGTGGACCGGGACGGCACTTCGCTGCGCCGGTGGACCAGCGGTGATGCGGTACTGCCGCTGCCGGCGCTGGGTGGCCAGGCCATGCTGGAGATCCGCGCCGGCAATGGGGGAATGGCGTATGTGACAAGTGCCGACGAAGAGCGCCGCGTCGCCTGACGAGGCGGCGGCAGCCGCAAAGTGCTGCCCGTCCCCCTGCGGCCCGCCGGGCCACCGTCGCGACATCGAGGGATGCATCGCGGCACCTTCGCGCGCCGACGCTGACAGGTAAGCCGGGCGGTCAACGCGCCGTGCCGGCCTTAACCTGCCTCCACCAGCTCAAGCGCCTCGCGACTAGGGCCTTCGATCATGACAGCGCGCGTCTCGCCAAGGCGATAAGGCTCTTCGAGAAACGTCACTCCCTCGGCGCGCAGCTTGGCGACCCACGCATCGAGATCGGCCACGCCCAGCGCGATGTGGTCCTGCAGCTGCCCCAGCGGAGTAGCCAACGGCGTCTCGCCCTGGTTGGCGTACCACGTCAGCACCACATCGCCGAACTCGACCCCGGCCCGCGGCGTGCGGAACATCCCCTCGCGATTGAGCGCGGGCCAGGTGCGGTCCGCGCCACGCGGAACCTTGCAGTCGGCCTCGGTCGGCGGCGGCCCCGCGAAGCCCGCGCGCACCGGTGCGTTCAGATGCTTCTGGTACCAGAGCAGCGCACACAGCGGCTCCTCCTGCCAGAGATGCACGTGGTTGAACCGTTCGACCGGATAGTTTCCGGCGTACTCGACGAGCGCATTGTCGGGACCGGCCATATACGAGAAACCACCGCCGCCGAGCGCGGGGGTGCCCTTGCTCCGCGCCTCCGCGATCTGCGCCTTCGTCAGGCCGAGCACGCCGCCGACATTCGGCCATGTGTCGCTGCTGATCAGCACGGAACCGCCTTCGTCCGTCGTGTAGAGCGGCAGCAGCCTGACATCCGCACGGCTGCGATACGTCGCCAGAGACGCGCGTGCGTCGGTGACGTGCCAGCCGAAATGCCAGATCGCGCTCTGCGGCTCGGTCGGAGGCGGTGCGGCGACCTTGGTGAACAGCACCATGATGTTGTTCGGCGACAGCAGCGCCGGAAAACCGCCCCAGTCGCCCTTGGTGCAGCTAGGAAACTGGCGCGTGTACCAGTCGATCGCCGCATCCGGATCGACCGAGTTCAGATGCAGATGATGGAACGTTGGCGTGGGCAGCATCGTCGTTCCTCCCAATGTCGGCGTCACGATAGACCCGCCTTGCGCCCCCGCCCAGGATCGGCGATCAGTCCGCCATGCAACGCATCTTCTCCGGCATCCAGCCCTCCGGCATCGCCCACCTCGGCAACTACCTCGGCGCGCTCCGCAACTGGGTGGCGCTGCAGGACGGTCACGAGTGCATCTACTGCGTCGTCGATCTGCACGCGATCACCGAGTGGCAGGACCCGAAGCAGCTGGCACAGCAGACCCGCGAGATGGCGGCGATCCTGCTGGCCTGCGGCATTAACCCGCAGAAACACATCTTGTTCGCCCAATCCACGGTGCGAGCGCACGCACAGCTCGCCTGGATGTTCAACTGCGTGGCGCGCATCGGCTGGCTAAACCGCATGACGCAGTTCAAGGACAAGGCGGGCAAGAACCGGGAGAACGCATCGGCCGGGCTGTATGTCTATCCCAACCTGATGGCCGCCGACATCCTCGCCTACCACGCGACCGGGGTGCCGGTGGGCGAGGACCAGCGTCAGCACCTGGAGCTGGCCAACGACATCGCCCAGAAGTTCAACCACGACTACGGCGTGGAGTTCTTCCCGCGCATCGACCCGCTGATCATGGGGCCGGCGCCGCGCGTCATGAGCCTGCGCGACGGCACGAAGAAGATGTCGAAGTCCGACACCTCGGATCAAAGCCGCATCAATCTGAACGACGATGCGGATACGATCGCGCTGAAGATTCGGCGCGCCAAGACCGATCCCGAGCCGCTGCCCTCCGAGCCTCAGGGTCTGGAGAAGCGGCCCGAGGCGCGCAATCTGGTCGGCATCTACGCGGCCCTTGCGGGCATCGACCATGCCGGTGTGCTGCGCGAGCATGGCGGCAAGGGGTTCGGCGCGTTCAAGGAGGCGCTGTCGGCGCTGCTGATCGACAAGCTGAGCCCGATCGCCGCCGAGACGCAGCGCCTGTTGGACGATCCGGCCAGTGTGGATGCGGTGCTGCGTGACGGCGCAGCGCGTGCCGCCGCGATCGCCGACCCGATCGTGGCCGAGGCGGAGCGGCTGATGGGGTTCCTGCGGGTGTAGGGGTCTGATTTGGTGGTCGGGGCTGGCGAGCGGCTTCCGCCCCATGACGACACGGGGACCACCACTCATTCCATCCCTCATGGCCGGGCTTGACCCGGCCATCTCCTCCCGCACCGGTGCCGGATGGGATGGCCGGGTCAAGCCCGGCCATGACGGTTTGAATGCAGCGAGGGGCCGCTGGTTGCGGGAAATCAAGCACGCGTCTGGTCATCCTGAGCACATCGCTGCGGCACTCGAACAGATTCGCCTTCTGACCGCCAAGGCGGCGTAGAGTTCTAGATGCGCGGGATCGTCACGCCGATCATGTCGCCCTCGCGCACGACGGACGCGAGCCGCGCCTCGTCCCAGCCCTCGGTCCCCGCCGGACGCAGCGGCAGCACCATCCAGCGATAATCCGCCGTGGAATCGACGACACGGATCTTCATCCCGTCGGGCAGCACTGTGCCCCATTCGGCGATCAGGCCGCGCGGATCACGCACGCCGCGCGCACGATAGGCAGCGGACTTGAACCAGAAGGGCGGGTAGCCGAGCACCGCGCGCGGATAGCAGCTGCACAGTGTGCAGACCACCAGGTGATGCACATCGGCAGTGTTCTCCAGCACGCCCAACGGCGCCGAGCCGCGCATCGGGATGCCCAGCTCCTCCGCCGCCTTGGTGCCGTCCTCCAGCATCAGCGCGCGATACGCTGGGTCGGTCCACGCCTTCGCCACCATGCGCGCACCCTGGCCGGGATTGGCGGAATCGGTGATCGCGATCCGCTCGGCGATCTCCGCGCTGCTGGCGATCCCTTTGGCCGCCAGCAGATTACGCACCGCAGCCAGCAGTTTTTCCCCGTCGGTCTCCAGGATGTTCATATGTGCTCTCGGGCGAAAGCCCGATCCTCCTGCGTCATGGTCGGACCTGATCCGGCCATCATGCCGGCTCCAGCCAATGTTCGTAGATTTCCACCAGCAGCCCGTCGCCCGCCCTTCCCTCCTGCCATACCGCAGGCTGATCGAACGCCACGTGGTACAGGGCGAGCTGTGCGGCTGGCCGGGCGAAGGCGAGGTCTTCGGGGTTGGCGAATGCGCCGAGGCCGCGCACCACGGTGCCTTGCATGCCGCGCAGATAGTGCGGCGTGCGGATATGCACGGGACCGCGCGTCTCCGGCCAGTCATCTTTCACGCGCACTGCCGTGCCGGGGACCATTGCCGCCATCACACCTGCTCCAGCGCGGCGCGCAGCTCCGCCTCGGTGATGATGCCCTTGCGCAGCAGGTTATCGGTGATCGAGCGCATCCAGCGACGGTAGTAGCTCAGGCGGTGGTACTCGTCCTCGGGGATCGCCTCGATGCCGCGGCGCATCTCGTCCACCGTCATCAGGCGCTTCATGCGCAGCACCCCCGACAGCCCATCGACCTCCTTGTCGAAGTCGGTCAACGCGTGCGGTTCGACATCCACCGGCTCGCACATGAATTTGGAGACGCCCCCCAGGTCGTGGTGGGCCCGCGGTACATCCTTGTCCATGCCGCGAACGATAGCGTGTCCACCGTCGGATGCAAAAGCGTCAGTTGGTGAAGACCTCGCCGGGCAGTGCGCCCCAGAACTGGCCGCGCTTGAGGAACCCCCGGTAGTCGCCGACCTGCACCTGGCACCAGTCGGAGTTCGCCTGGCAGCCGCGGATATGTCCCACGACGCCAGGCTTCAAAATCGCCACCGGCGTGGCAGCGTCCTGCGCGTCCCGCCGCAGCGTGGCATCGGCGGCGGTGACGATGAAGCTGCGCCGGCCGGTGAGTGTCGCCGAGTGCACCCAGCCCTTGATCCCGTCGGGATCCTGCACCAGCCGCCAGACCTCGAATTCACGCTCGATCTCCACCGGGAGCTCGCGGCGCTTGTAAACCCATTCGATCGGATAGCGGGTGCCGGGGCCGGCGCGCAGGTTCACTTCGTCCGAGCGGAGCGCTGCGTAGCGCGGCAAGGGCAGATTGGTTGCGGAACCTTTGATGTCGGTCTCGGCTTTCGGCGGCTCGACAGGGGCGGGGGCGGACGGCGTCGCAGGGGCTGCAGTGGTGGCAGCCGGCGGTTTTGGCGGCGGCTTCTGTGCGTGTACCGGGCCGTGCGGTCGAACCACGGGCGGCGGCTTTTTTCCTGCCTGATGCACCGGCTCGCGCGGCGCCGCGCTTGGTGGCTTGGGTGCCGGTGGTGGAGCGGTCTTCTGCTTCGGCGGCACCTGGAGCGTTCCGCTCGGCTGGCCGCCCGTGGTCTGGCCCAAGGCACCGGAGGAGGCGAGGAACATCCCGCACAACAGCAGCAGAGGCAGCGATGCCGATACCGAAATGGACATGCACCATGGGTGCCAAGCCCCAGCGAGCCGGGTCAAGCGTGTAAGCGCGACAATCGTGGCGCCGGGCGACCGCCGTGGCCTACACTGCCGGGAAATGGACCGCGCAAGCAGCCGGCGTGGAGGAAATCATGTCCTGGGCCGATGCCGTCACCACGGTCACCGATTTTGTTCGCGTTCAGGCGCGCGAGCGTCCCGACGCGGCCGCGTTCTGGTTTGAAGGCCGGGAAACCAGTTTTCACGAGCTCGATGCGCGATCCAGCCAGTGCGCCCAGGCGCTGCTGGCTGCCGGCGCGCAGCCGGGCGAACGCGTGGCGACCTTGTGCAAGAACACCGATGCGTTCCCGGTGCTGTGGTTCGGCGCCATGAAGGCGCGGGCTTGCGCTGTGCCGGTGAACACCCGCCTCGCACCGCCGGAGATTGCCGCGATCGTGCGCGACAGTGGCGCCAGCGTCCTGGTGTTCGGGCAGGAGTTCGCCGACGTGGTGGACGGCATGACGGGCGAGTGCCCGGACCTGCGGACGCTGGTGCAGTTCGAGGCCGGCCACGCCGAACTCCCCGGGTTCGATGCCTGGATCGGCGCATTCCCGGCGGTGGACCCTCGGCTGGCGGCCGATCTGACGGACGATGTGATCCAGCTTTACACCTCCGGCACTACCGGGCTGCCCAAGGGCGTGCCGTTGACCCATGCCAATTGCCTGTCGCAGTGCCGGATCGGGTGGGAACTGCGTTACGGGCGGTGGGAGGCGGGCAAATCGGCGCTGCTTGCGTTGCCGGTGTTCCATGTGGCCGGCGCCATCGTCGCGATGCTCGCGGTGTCGCAGGGCGCTCGCGCGGTGATGGTGCGCGAGATCGTCCCCACGGAGCTTACGCGGGTCATCGCCGAGCAGCGCGTCGCCTACGCTTTCCTGACGCCGACCGTGATCCACATGATCCTGGCGGTGCCAGAGTTGGCGGACGCTGATTTCTCGGCGCTGGAACAGATCTTCTATGGCGCCTCGCCGATCTCGGAGGACCTGCTGCGGCGGGCGATGGCGCGGTTCCCGTGCGCGTTCAGCCAGGTCTACGGGATGACCGAGGCGGCCGGCGTGGTGACCAGCCTGGCGCCCGAGGCGCATGTGCCGGGCAAGCTGCTGTCCTGCGGCAGGCCGGTTCCCGGGGTGGAACTGCGTGTGCTCGACGCCGCGGGTGATGACGTGCCGGCGCGCGAGGTGGGCGAGGTCGCGGTGCGCGGCGCCGGCGTGATGCGCGGCTACTGGAAGCAGCCGGCGGCGACATCGGCTGCGATCGATGGTGACGGCTGGTATCGCACCGGCGATGCCGGCTGGCTGGATGGCGACGGCGATCTGTTCATCTACGACCGGGTGAAGGACATGATCGTGTCGGGCGGCGAGAACGTCTATCCGGCCGAGGTGGAGAACGCGATCGACGGCCATCCTGATGTGGCCGAGGTGGCGGTGATCGGCGTGCCGGACGAACGCTGGGGCGAGGCGGTGAAGGCGATCATCGTGCCGAAGCAGGGTGTGGCGGCGGACGAGGCCTCGATCATTGCGTGGGCGCGCGAGCGGATCGGCGGGTTCAAGGTGCCGAAGTCGGTGGATTTCGTCGAGGCGCTGCCGCGCAACGCGACGGGCAAGGTGCTGCGGCGGATGCTGCGTGAGCGCTACTGGGCGGGGCTGGGACGACGGGTCGGATGACTGGTGATGGAAGGTCTGTGATGCGCGCTGGCAGACAATAACGCCTCAAAAGGCGCACTATCCAGTCACAACTGAAGCAGCGTGCAGAAGCGAAAAGGACGTGTTTTCAGAAAGTCGCGCTAGAGCTTCATCGCCCGCCGCGTGACGTCGGTGTATGGCGTCCCATCCTTTCGCGTGTAGGGGGTAGGCTTCCCGCCGGCCGGTGCGAAAAGGTCAATATCGGAATAATACCCCACGTCTGTGGCACTGCGCGTGCCGATCTCAAGAATTGTTGCGTCCGCCAACGAATGATTTTGCAGGCAATGGCCATTTGAGTCGCCAGCCTTAAATCCCGCGGCATCGCCGGCCCGCAATATCTGGGGCCGTTGTCCGTGCAGAAGTGTCACCTCACCACTCAACACATAAACAAATTCATCGGACTTTGCGTGCCAATGGCGCTGACTTGACCATGCGCCTGGGGGCAGTCGAAGGAGATTTACGCCAAATTGAGTGAGTTTAGCTGCATCTCCCAATTTGGTCCGCTCGCGAGACAGGCAAGGTTCATCAAACGGGGGCGGATACAGGGTGCCGACGACTGGTGTTAGGGTCTCCCGGTCGATCTTCTTGCTCATGTGTTCACAACCCCCATTAAGCGAACAGCAGAAACAGTGCGCCGAGAATCTCGCCACTATCGTTTCGGCGTCGGCACCGGGATGCCTGGAATCGTCACATTGACCGCGCCCAGACTGTTCCGGCTGGTGAAGTACAGCACCTTCCAGTCATCGCCACCGAATGCCATGTTCGTGGTGGCAGGAGCTCCGTGCACGATCCGACCCAGCTTCTTCCCCTTCGGATCCATGATCCAGATCCCGCCGGCACCGCCACAGTACACGTTGCCTTCCGTATCCACCTTCATGCCGTCTGGCACACCGGGCTCGGCACCGCGCAGGTCGGCGAACACGCGGTCGGTCTGCTTCGCGAGCGTGCCGTTGGGCATCATGTCAAACGCCCGAATGTGGCCGCGGCGCGAATCGTTGATGTAGAGCACGCTCTCATCCGGCGAGAACGCAAGCCCGTTGGGCACCACGAAATCCCCGATCAGCAGCGACATCGTGCCGAGATCGGGTGTGATGCGGTAAACGCCGGAGAACGTCAGGTCCCACTGCTCGGGAGCCGCGGGACTGGTCCACGGATCGGTGAAGTAGATGCAGCCGTCGGACTTCACCACCACATCATTGGGCCGATTGAGCTGCCGTCCCTGGAAGCTGTTCGCGACCACCGTGATGCTGCCGTCGAGTTCCTGCCGCGTGACGCGCCTGCTGTCGTGCTCGCAGGCGATCAACCTGCCCTGGAGGTCGCGGGTCAACCCATTGGCGCGGTTTGTCGGTTCCTTGAACAGCGACACGCCGCTGCCGGGCACGTATTTCATCCGCTTGTTATTGTGGATGTCGCTGAACAGCAGGTAGCCGCCTTCCTTCCACCAGACCGGTCCCTCCGCCGGACCCTGTGTCCCGCCGAAACCATCGGCCAGATGCTGGATCGGCTCCGATTCCGAGATGATCTTCTCCAGCTCCGGAACCAGTTGTTCAATTCGCGTGGACGATTGGGCGCCACCGCCACCAGACATCGCAAGGCCTCCCATGGCAAAAGCCATCCCGACTTCCCCGGATGGCCATCGAAGCGGCCATCGCGACGGCAGGGTAGGCACGGCCAATCCGGTCAGGCAAGCGTGGACGGGGCCACTGCAAGTAATCAAGCTGACACTGAGCCATACCGAGTGCGCACAGAGTTACACGGAGCAGGCATCAATGCTGCTGTGTGCTGCGCATTTTGCTCGGCAGTCGTGGACCTCTGCGCGAAGCGCGATCAACCTTCCCTCGGTGTAACTCCGTGTGCACTCGGTGTAACTCTGTGTCCGCTTGATTGCTTGCTTGCCTTGATGCCGCTCCCCCGCATGGTCCGCCCTGCCCTGGCTCGCGACACGCGGCACCTGATGCGACTCGTGCGCGTGTGGTAAACATGGCTGCCCGCGAATGGCGCCGAGGTGCAAGCTCATGCAGTGTGAATTGTGCGGCGATGCGATGGAACGCGAGATCGTCGCCATTGAGGTCGTCATCGCCAGCCGCCGTGTGTCGATCGATCAGCCAGGCTGGTATTGCTGGTCGTGCAAGCTTGGCACGCATTCCGCCAGCGACCTCGCGATCGCCGACGACGCACTCGCTGCATTGCTCGGCAAGCGGCGTCAGCTCAGGCCTGGCAAGTCCGCACTCGCGCGGCGCGGCTAACGCAACAGAACGGCGGTGACGAACACGGCACAGGCCAGCAGATAGACCACCAGCAGCGCGAGCCTCAGCCTGCCGGCGTGCCTGCGCAGACCCGGCGCGACGCTCACACCCACGAACAACGCCATCGTCACGCCGGTCACGATCCGCGCCGCCCGCATCTCCTCACCGGAAACGGCACTGAACAGCGTCACGCCCCTCACCCTCCAACCCCGCCGCGGGTTATTGTCGCCCTCGCGCGGGCAAGGGTCCAGGAAACACAACGGAGGGGATGTGATGCGACGGCTGACACTGGCGTTTCTGCTGCTCGGCGCTGCCCCTGCCTTCGCCACGGACCTCACCCTCAAGCGAGTGATGCTGTCGTCCGCCGGCGTCGGCTACTTCGAATACGAGGCCGAGGTGGATGGCCCTACTGTGCTCAGCCTCGATGTGCCGCTCGATCAGGTGGACGACGTGTTGACCTCGCTGGTGGTGTTCGACAGCGCCGGTGGCGTCGGCACTGTCGAATTGCCGGGACGCAACAACACGCGCGCGAGCTTCGGCGATGTGCCGTTCGGCCCCGAGGCACTCCGCTCGACGGTTGACTATCTGAACAGCCTGCAAGGCGTCGACATCGCGGTGCAGGGCCCGCGTCCGATGACCGGCCGGCTGGTCCACGCCGAGCGCGTCGCCGAAGTGCTGCCGGGAGCACCGGGTCAGCCACCGGCGACAGTGCAGCGAACCCGCGTCACGCTGCTCGGCTCCGACGGCATGCGGCAGTTCGTACTGGAGGACGCCGAAAGCATCCAGGTCACCGATTCCGCACTGAGCGCGCGCATCGGACTGGCACTGGACTCGCTTCGCCGCGAGGCGAACCAGAACGTCCGCCATATCACGCTGCGCAGCACCGGCGCCGGACAACGCACGGTGCGCGTCGGATATGTCGCCGCGGCGCCGCTGTGGAAGGCGACGTACCGGCTCGTGTTGCCGACGACGGACGGCGATCCCGCGCGCCTGCAGGGCTGGGCGGTGCTGGAGAACCAGTCGAACACCAACTGGGATGGTATCGCGCTCACGTTGCAGTACGGCAACCCGGTCACGTTCTGGCAGGCGATCTATCAAAGCTATTTCGTGCAGCGGCCGGAAGTGCCGGTGGAGATCCTGGGCCGCATCCTGCCCAGTGTCGATACGCGCGCCCGCCCGGCGGAGGCCACGGCGGCGTTGAAGGCCGCTCCCTTGCCGCCGACTGGCGCTCGTAGCTTCGCGGCCGCTCCGGCGCCTGCCCGTGCCGACGTCATGGCGCAACCCGCCGAGCCGGCGCAGGTCGCGGAAACCGTGGAGGAGACGATCTTCCAGCTCCCCACGCCGGTCGTGCTCGCTGCCGGGCACACCGCCAGCGTGCCGATCATCGACCAGGGCATTCCGGCGGAACGTCTGGATCTCGCCACCGGCAACGATCCGCATCCACTCTCCGCCGTCCGGATCACGAACTACACCGGCGCGTCGCTCCCCGCTGGCGTGTTGACGCTGTATGATACTGCGGGCGCGGCGACGTTTGCCGGCGATGCCAGACTTGGCGGGCTGCCGGCCGGCGAGCAAAGGCTGCTGGCCTTTGCCCAGGACCTGCGCACAACGGTCGAACGCAACAGCACGGCAGAGACGACGCT
Source organism: uncultured Alphaproteobacteria bacterium (assembly GCA_963780095.1). Classification (GTDB taxonomy): domain Bacteria; phylum Pseudomonadota; class Alphaproteobacteria; order Acetobacterales; family Acetobacteraceae; genus JAMXLO01. The sequence goes on along the minus strand of CAWABH010000028.1, from coordinate 38,098 downwards.
CGCCTCGCTGACCGCCGCCGATGGTGTGCTGCACATCACGTCCCGCCAACGCGAAGTGCTGCGCATCACGATCACCGCGCCGGTGCACGAGCCGCGGCGCGTCCTGGTGGAAATCCCCAAGGACAACGACCGCACGCTGACGCTGGAAGGCGCCGCCGTATCGGGCATTGAGGAGACGGCAACGGCATGGCGCCTGCCGGTTTCACTGAAACCAGGTGAGGTGCGCAAGCTCACCGCTTACATCGACCGGCTCGAGCGCGAGCAGACGACGTTGCTGGATGACGATGGGCAGGTGGTGGTCCGGCTCCTGAATGAGCAGACGCTGACGCCGGCGGCGCGCACCGCCTTGCAGCGGCTGGCTGCGCTGCGACAGGACGAAGCTGCGAAGCGGGCGATCCTGAACCAGCTCAAGGCACAGCAGGCGGCGATCCTACAGGACGAGGACCGCATCCGGCACAATCTGGCTGCCGTTGCAACCGGCGACGCACTGCACGCCAAACTGACGCGCGCGCTGGAGGCCGACGAGACGAAGCTCGACCAGCTCAATCAGGCGATCGAGCAGACCACGGCCGCCGCCGACAAGGCGCATCTTGCGCTCGCCGATGCGGTCGCATCACTGCGGCTGTGAGGCATTAACCGGTCCGCAAGGGTTTTGGGGGCACTCCTTGCGGCCATGGCGTCATCCCTCACGCACGCCGACGTTACGCGTCTGCTGGCAGAGCCCTCGGCCGCGGTTCGCGCCGAGCTGGCGGACAAGCTCGCACGCGAGATCGATAGCACCCAGCTGACCGAGACCGAGCTCCGGATCGCTCAGGACATCGTCCGGACGATGTCGAGGGACGTCGAGGTGGCGGTGCGGCATGCGCTGGCCAGCAGCCTGCGTCGCGCGAGAAATCTGCCCCACGATGTGGCGGTGCGGCTTGCCGGTGACGTGGAAGCAGTGGCGTTGCCGATCCTCACAGGTTCCCCGGTGCTGACCGACGCAGACCTTGTCGAGATCGTCGAGTACGGTTCGGCCGGAAAGCAGGAGGCGATTGCCGGGCGAGCGGACATTTCCGAGCCGGTCGCCGACGCGCTGGTGAACAACGCCGACGAGGCTGCGGTTGCGGTGCTGCTGGAGAACGCAACGGCGCGTATCGGCGGGGCGAGCCTCGGACTTGCGATCGATCGCTTCGCCGAAAGCGATCGCGTCAAGGCGGGCATGGTGCGTCGCGCCGACCTGCCGGTGACGATCGCCGAGCGCCTCGTAACGATGGTGTCGGACAAGCTTCAGGCCTACCTCGTCAGCCATCACGAACTGCCCGTCTCGCTCGCCACCGACATCGTGCTGGAGGGCCGCGAGCGCGCCTTGCTGAACATCAGCCTCGGCTCGAGCGAACAGGAGCTGGAACGGCTGGTCCGACAGATGCATCGCAACCGGCGCCTGACGCCGCTCCTGGTGCTGCGGGCGCTGTGTCTGGGCGATCTCGCGTTCTTCGAGTCCGCGATGGCGGTCATGGCCAAGGTGCCGGTGACGAACGCTCGCATTCTGATCCATGACGCCGGCCCGAACGGTCTGACCTCACTGTATGAAAGGGCCGGCATGCCCCCGCGCCTGCTGCCCGCGGTGCGTGTCGCCGTCGACGTGGTGTGCGGCACCGAGTTCGATGGCGGCGAGCGCGACCATGAACGCTATCGTTCCCGGGTGATCACCCGCATCCTGACGCAGTTCGAGGATCTGCCGCAGGACGATCTCGATTATCTGCTGGACAAGCTTGCCGGCGTGCTAACAGTGGCGGAATAGTTACGGCGGGATTGTTCAGTGCGCAGGCTCAGAAGAGAATCAGGTTCCGCGGCCCGCTCGTTCGCGGCGGCCGCCCTCATATGAGAGCGGCTGATTTCGTTGTCACCGGGCGTCCCCACCTCGCCGCGATCAAGCGCTTCCCGGTCGTCGAGTTCGCCGACTATGAGCGCCGGCTGAGTACCGATGCAGGAGACCCTCCAGCTTGTGCAACAGGCCTATCTTGGCACCTCGCATCACGCCGTGATCGTGCTGGAAGGCTGGGACACCGCGGGCAAGGGCGGCGTCGTGCGCCGGCTCGGCTGGGCGCTCGATCCCCGCAGCTTCAAGGTGCATGCGATCGCCGCTCCCAACGGTCGGGAGAAGTCGCTGCACTACCTGCAGCGTTTTTGGGAGCAGTTGCCGCAGCATGGTCAGATCGTGGTGTTCGACCGTTCCTGGTACGGCCGCGTGCTTGTCGAACGCGTCGAATCCTTCGCGACCTCCGAGGAATGGCATCGCGCCTATGACGAGATCAACGCCTTCGAACGCACACTGCTCGCCGATGGCGCACGACTGGTGAAGCTGTTCCTGCATATCACGCCCGAGGAGCAGGTGCGCAGGTTCCGCGCTCGGCTGACCGATCCGCTGAAACGCTGGAAACTGTCCTACGAGGATTTTCGCAATCGGGCTCGTTGGAAGGACTACGAGACTGCGATCGAGGATATGATGGAGAAGACATCCTCCAAGCGCGCGCCTTGGCATCTGGTGCCGGCCAACAACAAGCCGTTCGGCCGGCTGGCCGCGTTCCGCATCATCGCCGACCGGCTGTCCAAGGGTGTCACGCTGGAGCCCCGCGTGCTCGATCCGAAGGTGGCGGAGGCAGCCCAGCATCTGCTCGGCATCAAGGCGTCGGCAATTCACAATCACGGCCACTGATCCGGGCTCGGCCGGAGCGCGATTCTCTCCCTCCCCTCGCCGAAGGGGGCGTACTGTTCCCCGGCGTCACGCTTTATTCGCTGGGCCCCGCTTGGCAGGCTGCGGAGAAACCCCTTGCCCGAACCCACATCGATTTGATTCCTGCCTCAGCCGACATCCGCGCCGGTAGCACAGCATCGGGAGCCGTGTATCGTCCACCATGGCGAGTAAACTGGCACCAAGGCGCAGCCTTGCGGCCAAGCAGACATGGCGGCGGAGCGCGGCGATCGACTCCAACGCGGCGAAACGGCAGCCGGCGGTCGCTCCGCCTTGCCGCAACCAATCCCCGGCGTCAGACTGAGCGCAACGGGGCACGTGGACCCCGCAGATCGTAGTCAGCGGGGAATGTCCGACATCATGCCTGAAGCCAGATTCGCCAGCCTCACGCCACTGCTCGCGCCGCGCTCAATCGCAATCCTGGGCGCGTCCAACGATCCGACTCGGATCAGCGGAAGGCCGATCGCCTATATGAAATCGCAAGGCTTCAAGGGCGCGATCTATCCGGTGAATCCAAACCGCAAGGAAGTGCAGGGCCTGCAGGCCTATCCCTCGGTCGCCGATCTGCCTGAAACACCCGATGTTGCCATCGTTGCCATCGCCGCCGAACACGCCGTGCAGGGCGTCGAGGACCTGGCAAAGCGTGGCGTGAAGGGCGCGCTGGTGTTCACCGCCGGCTTTGCCGAGATGGACGAAGCCGGCGCGGCCGCACAGAACCGCATGGTTGCGTCGGCGCGCGAATACGGAATGCGCATTCTCGGTCCCAACTGCCTTGGCGCATTCGACAGCCGCACCGCCTATTACGCGACGTTCTCCTCGTCGTTCGATTCCGGCTGGCCGGTGCCCGGCCGCATCGGCATCGCGTCGCAATCTGGCGCGTATGGCACGCATCTCTACACGCTGGCGCGCAACCGCGGCATCGGTGCTTCGCTCTGCATCATGACCGGCAACGAGGCCGATGTGACGGTGGGCGAATGCATCGGCTGGCTCGCCGAGAATCCGGAAGTGGACGTGATCGCCGTTTACGCCGAGGGCATCCGCGAGTTGGCGGGACTGATCGCGGCATTCCAGGCGGCGCGCGCGGCAAAGAAGCCGATCGTCATGCAGAAGGTCGGCCGCAGCGAACTCGGTACCAAGGCGGCGAAATCGCACACCGCCTCGATCGCTGGCGACGATGCGGTGACCGAGGCGGTGATGGCCGAGTTCGGCGTAGTGCGCGCGCGCAACTCCGAGGAGATGCTGGACATCGCCCACACCGCAACCCGGAAGATCTATCCGGTGCGCAATACGCTTGGTGTGATCACCGTATCCGGTGGCGCCGGCGTGCTGATGAGCGACGTTGCGGAGAGCGTCGGTCTGCCGATGCCGGAAATGCCGGTAGAGACGCAGAAGATGCTTCGCGACCTGGTGCCGTTCTGCGCACCGCGCAATCCGGTGGATGCGACGGCACAGGTCAGCAACGACGTGACGCTGATCAACAAATTTACCGATGCCATGATCGGCGAAGGGGGTTACGCGTCAGTGCTCGGCTTCTTCAGCATGACGGCATCCTCGCGCCGCTGGCCGTCGATCCGCGAACAGCTCAACCTGGTGAAGGCGAAATATCCCGACCGGCTCTACGCATTGTCGGTGATCACGCCGCAGGCACGGCGCGATGAGCTGGAAGCCGATGGCTGGGTGGTGCACGAGGACCCGACGCGGGCGGTCACCGCGATCGCCGCGATGGGCCGCTACGGCGCCACGTTTGCTGCGGCGGAATCGGCACCGCCGCCGTCGGTGGGCTCGGTGGTGCTGCCCGCAGCGACGCCGAGCGAGGCCGAGGCCAAGCGACTGCTGGCTGCTTCCGGAATCCTGTCTGCCCCGGAGCAGCCGTGCGATAGCGCCGCGGAAGCCGTCGCCGCGGCCGAGCTGTTTGGATTTCCCGTGGTGATGAAGATCCTGTCGCCGGACATTATGCACAAGTCGGAGATCGGCGGCGTACTGCTGAACGTAAGTGATGTCGCCGCGGTGCGCGACGGCTACGACCTGTTGCTCGCGCGCGCCAAACGGGCCGCACCAACCGCGCGCATCGAGGGCGTGCTGGTTGGCAAGCAGCTGCAGGGTGGCGTCGAGTGCATCCTTGGCATCCACCGTGACCCGGTGTTCGGGCCGGTGGCGATGTTCGGCCTTGGCGGCATCTTCGTCGAGGTCATGAAGGATGTGGTATTCCGCCGCTGCGCGTTCGGCGATGACGTGGCGGAGCAGATGATCCGTTCCATCAAGGGCGCGCCACTGCTGCTCGGAGCGCGCGGCAGGCCGCCGGTCGACATCAAGGCGCTGGCACACATGCTGGCACGGCTGTCCGCCTTCGCGCACGCGGCCGGGCCACGTCTGGCCTCGATCGATCTCAATCCGGTGTTCGCGATGCCGGAGGGTCACGGCGCATTTGCGGCGGATGCGGTACTGGAGATCGGAGCGTGAGAGAATAATACCAGGCGCCGTTGCTCCTGACTCTCCCCGCTGCTCTAAACAGAAACCTGCCCGCCCGCGGCGGGCGTGAGGACGCAGGTGAAGCCTGGCTTTGCGATCTGGCGGACGAGGCGCTTGGTGTGCTCGCCGGGTGAGGCGCGGTTGAAATGGCCGGCGGTTGGAAAGCGGCTCATATCGGTGCCGATCTCGGAAACGATAACCTGCGCGGTCAGGTCACTGACGCCCGGGATGGTCCGCAACTGGCGGACCGCGTGACGGAAAGGGTCAAGATCGCGGTCCACCTCGGCGTCGATCTCGGCGATGGCGGCGTCGAGTGCATCGACGTGCCGCAGATGCAAACGCAGTGGGAAGCGGTGCCGCCCCGTGATGCGTTCCCTGCAGCGCGGCGCCCAGCTTCTCGGGTGGCGTCTTGACGCCGCGGTGCACCAGAGTGAGCAACTCGTCCGGGTCACGTCCGCCCGCGATCAGCGCATCGAGAATGGCGCGGCCGGAAACGCCCATAATCTGCGTCAGCACCCCGCATTGGCCAGGATCAGCGTGACCTCGCCGTCCGAGAGCACGTCCGTCGCGACATGCGTGCAGCCGTTCTCTGCCAACCATACGGCCGTAAAACGCTGCCACAGTTTCGTGCACGGCGGGGCGGCGTTCCGGTGGCAAACTTGCACCGTCATGGCTGTCCCCAGATCTGGCCCGGGGACAGCCATGACGGACGAAAAGAGCGGTGACGGAAGGTCATTGATTCGGGCCGTTGGTCTTATACCAAGCGTCCTAAATATTGACACACGGCACTGGCCACACAGACGTCATGGCCGGGCTTGACCCGGCCATCTGTACCGGCACTCCTGCCGCAAAGATGGCCGGGTCAAGCCCGGCCATGACGGTTTTGCGGCGACGCCGCACCTGCCCGGAGAGTCAACCTTTAGGGCGCTTGATCTTATTCCGCTGGTGGCATCAGTGATCAATGTTTGCGCACAGAGGATAAGATCGGTGTGGGACGGGTATCGTCCCCCGGCCCGCTATTCCTGCCTCACCAAGAAACCAGAGGAGGGCGCGCCTTCCGGCGCGCCCCACTTGCTTGCAACGATGAACTTCGATCAGTAGTCCATGTCGTGCATGCCGCCGCCCGGCGGCATCGCCGGCCCCTTCTTCTCCGGCTTCTCGGCGACCATCGCCTCGGTGGTCACCAGCAGGCCGGCGACCGAGGCCGCATCCTGCAGCGCCGTCCGCACCACCTTGGTCGGGTCAACGATGCCGGCGCGCACGAGGTCCTTGAACTCGCCGGTCTGCGCGTCGTAACCCCAGTTGTACTCGTCCCGGTCAAGGATCTTGCCGGCGATCACCGCACCATCCTCGCCGGCGTTCTCGGCGATCTGGCGCAGCGGTGTCTGCACCGCCTTGCGCACGATCTCGATGCCGAAACGCTGATCGTCGTTGTCCGCCTTCAGCTTGGACAGGATCAGCGAGGCACGCGCCAGCGGAACGCCGCCGCCCGCCACCACGCCTTCCTCAACCGCTGCACGCGTCGCGTGCAGCGCATCATCGACGCGGTCCTTGCGCTCCTTCACCTCTACCTCGGAGGCACCGCCGACTCGGATCACCGCGACGCCGCCGGCCAGCTTCGCCAGCCGCTCCTGCAGCTTCTCGCGGTCGTAGTCCGAGGTGGTCTCCTCGATCTGCGCGCGGATCTGGTTGCAGCGCCCGACGATGTCGGTCTTCTTGCCGGCGCCCTCGACGATGGTGGTGTTCTCCTTCTCGATCAGCACCCTCTTCGCCCGACCGAGCATGGCCAGCGTGACGTTCTCGAGCTTGATGCCGAGATCCTCGCTGATCACCTGGCCACCGGTGAGAATCCCGATGTCCTCAAGCATCGCCTTGCGCCGATCACCGAAGCCTGGCGCCTTCACCGCGGCGACCTTCAGCCCACCGCGCAGCTTGTTCACCACCAGGGTGGCGAGTGCCTCACCCTCCACGTCCTCGGCAATGATCAGCAGCGGCTTGCCAGACTGCACGATGCTCTCGAGCAGCGGCAGCATCGGCTGTAGGCTGGACAGCTTCTTCTCGTGGATCAGGATGTAGGGATCGGCCAGCTCGGCGACCATCTTCTCGGCGTTGGTGATGAAGTACGGCGAGACATAGCCGCGATCGAACTGCATGCCCTCGACGACTTCGAGCTCGGTCTGGATGCCCTTCGCCTCCTCGACCGTGATCACGCCCTCGTTGCCGACCTTCTGCATCGCCTCGGAGATCATCTTGCCGATCTCCGTCTCGCCGTTCGCGGCGATCGCACCGACCTGTGCGGTCTCGGCCGGCGTGGTGATCTTCTTGGACCGCTTCTTCAGCTCTTCCACGACGGCAGTCACCGCCTTGTCGATGCCGCGCTTGAGGTCCATCGGGTTCATGCCCGCGGCCACCGCCTTGGCGCCCTCGCGCACGATCGCCTGGGCGAGAACGGTCGCCGTGGTGGTACCGTCACCGGCGATGTCGCTGGTCTTGGACGCAACCTCGCGCACCATCTGCGCGCCCATGTTCTCGAACTTGTCGGAAAGCTCGATCTCCTTGGCGACGGTAACGCCGTCCTTGGTGATCCGCGGTGCGCCGAAGCTCTTGTCGAGCACCACGTTGCGACCCTTCGGGCCCAGCGTGACCTTCACCGCATCGGCCAGGATGTCCACGCCGCGCAGCATGCGCTGGCGCGCATCACCGCCGAACCTAACGTCTTTGGCAGCCATATGTCAGTTTCCCTCGTAATTGCAGTCTGGTGATTGTCGGGCTTCGGCAGGCGCCGATCAGGCGGCCTTCCGCTTCGCAGCCGGCTGGCCTTCGATGATGCCCATGATGTCGGACTCCTTCATGATCAGGAGTTCTTCACCGTCGAGCTTCACCTCGGTGCCGGACCATTTGCCGAACAGAATGCGGTCGCTCGCCTTGACGTCGAGCGGCACAAGCTTGCCGGCCTCATCGCGGGCGCCGGGCCCGACGGCAATGACCTCGCCCTCCATCGGCTTCTCCCTTGCCGTGTCGGGGATGATGATGCCGCCCGCGGTCTTTTCTTCGGCCTCGAGCCGACGGACCACGACCCGGTCGTGGAGAGGACGGAACTTCATTTGGAACCCCCTGATTGATCTCGGACGATGGATTCGTTCGCCAACGCCACCGCGGCCCAAATCGGGCGCCTTCAGCCCGGCTGTTGGCACTCCCCATAGGAGAGTGCCAGGGCCCCTACGCCCCCGTCGCCATGAAGTCAAGCCGTCGCCGTTACTGGCGGGCACCAAAAGAGGACCCTATTCGCGTTCGGGCGCGAGACCGGGTTAGTGCGCCGGCGACCCGGTCAGTGTGCCGCGCAGTCTGTCCGCCAGGCTCCCGGCTGCCTCGGCGATGACCGGATCCCACGCGCCCGGGACTTTCTGCCGGAACAGACGAGCGGTCGGATACCAGGGACTGTCGCTCCGTTCGAGCAGCCAACGCCAATCGGCGGCCTTGGGCAGCAGAACCCACACCGGCTTGCCGAGCGCCCCGGCGAGATGGACCACCGCCGTGTCAGCCGCGACGACCAGGTCGAGATTGGCAATGACAGCGGCTGTTTCGCCGAAATCGGTCAGATCGCCCGAGATGTCGGCAAGCCCCGGGAATAGCGACAGCGACCCATCGTCGGATTGCGGCACCGGCTTTTGCAGCGACACGAAGCTTGCGCCGCCGACCGTGCCGAGCGGCGCGAGGCGAGCCAGCGGCAGAGACCGCCGACGATCGTTAGGATGCGTCGGCCGGCCGATCCATGCCAGCCCGATCCGACGCGTACCGGCCGGCAGCCGCGCATCGAGCCGCTCGCGCCAGGCCGCCACGCGCGCCGGGTCGGCGGACAGATAGGGGATATCGGCCGGGATTGTCTCCAGCGTGGTGTGCAGCAGGCCCGGCACGCTGGACAGCCGGCAATGCGCGGCGTGGCCAGGCACGTCGGTCCAGCGATGGCAGGTACTGCGCAACGCCGGGCATGTTCGCGAGCAGCGGCGCCATTTCGGCGCTGCAGCCGAGGACCAGTTCAGCACAGCGTTCGGCCAGCATCGGGATGTAGCGGGCGAACTGGATCGTGTCGCCGTAACCCTGATCGCCGACCATCAGCAGACGGCCGTTCGGGATGCGCATGCCGTTCCAGGCGGCTGACGTCATTGCCGGCAGCGTTGTCTTCCCGGCCTCGGTCTGATTGCGCCACTCGTATTCAAGCCAGCCCGGCGCGAAATCGCCGAGCGCCAGCAGATTCTGCCCCAGTGCGAGATGCGCCTCCGCATGGTCGGGCCGCAGGCCGATCGCACGCAGCAGGCAGTCCACGGCATGTTCGCGATCGTCGGCATCGGCGTAAGCGAGCGAGAGATTCACCAGATGGTCCGCGTTCTGCGGATCGAGCCGGATCGCCTCCTGCCCGGTCGCCAGCGCATCCCGCACCCGATAGACCACGCGATAGAGAGCGCTGAGATTGGCGTACCAGGTTGCCACGCCGGGCCTCGCCGTCACCGCGCTTTCCAGCAGTGCGATGCCGCGCTCCGGGTCATTGGTGTGGGCGGCGATCACGCCCAGCAGGGCGAGGGCTGGGGGATTGTCCGGCGATGCGGCGAGAACGTCGTTGCAGATGCCGGCTGCCTCGCCGAAGCGCCTGGCCTGTGCCGCCGCCTGGGCGCGGGCAAGTGCCTGGTCGGACGTTTCGACCGGGGCGGTGCCGCTCATGCGTTGGAAGATATCCTACGGCGGCGCCGTCCGAAACGTCCCACGCAGCCAGGCACAGGACTCGTCCATCGCTTCGCCGGCCTTGTCCACCAGACCGACCCAGAAGAAGAAGCCGTGGTTCATGCCTGGCCAGCGCGACGTGACCGCGGCAGTCCCCGCGGCGCGAAGTTTCTCCGCGTAATACTCGCCCTCATCGCGCAGCGGATCGTATTCGGCGGTGACCACCAACGCAGGCGGCAGGCCGCTCAAATCCTGGGCCCGCAGCGGCGAGGCATGGGGGTGCGACGCCTCACCCGGATCGCTCAGATAGTGGTTCCAGAACCAGACCATCGTGTCGCGCGTCAGCCCGTAGCCTTCCGCATTCTCCCGGTAGGATGGCGTGCCGGGTGTGTGGTAGTCGGTGACGGGATAGATCAGAAGCTGCCCGCACAAGGCCGGCCCTGCTTCGTCGCGGATGCGCAGCGCGGCCGCGGCCGCGAGGTTTCCGCCGGCACTGTCGCCCGCCACAGCCAATCGCCTGGCATCCCCGCCGAGTTCGGCCGCATGGTCCGGCCACCCAGCGTGTCGCGAAGACGCAGTCGTCGAGGCCCGCGGGGAACTTGTGCTCGGGTGCCAGGCGGTAATCGACCGAGACCACGATGCATCCGGCGCCCGCGCACAGGTTGCGGCACATGCCGTCATGCGTATCCAGACTGCACAGCACGAAGCCGCTGCCGTGAAAGAAAGCCAGGATGGGAAAGGGGCCGGGTCCCTCGGGTCGGTAGATGCGGAGCTTCAGATCGCCGCCGGGTCCCGGGATGGCGCGTTCCGTCACGGCGCCGACTTCGGCCGGCGCGGCCATGAGCGCGGCGCGTGCCTCATACTGGGCGCGCGCATCGGCGACCGAGAGCGTGTTCGTCGCCGGAACGCCGGTTCCCATGTCGAGCAGAGTTTGGATTTGCGGGTCCACGGGCATGTTCGCTATCCGGGTTGCGGCGCCACGTTCATGGTCGCCATGGGGAAATGCGTGATCGGTCCGGTGAAGGGCGGAAACCGGCCGAACGACGCGCGCATGTCGTGACGCACCGGCGAATTCAAAGCCGATGTGAGCGCCGCTGGACTGTCGAACACGACCTTGTTGCGCTGCATGTGCCGGACCCGCGGCCATGGCAGCGATCCGCACCAGTCGATGCAAGTGTAGATCTCGATCTGCCGGATGCCCGGAAAGCGCGCCATGATCGGCGGATGATCGGCGATGTAGTGGGCAAGCCAGGCATTCAGATCCTCTGCCTCGCCCTCATAGGCGACGAGATAGGTGCAGGGGAGTTCCCCGGCTGGCGTGCGGAATGTCGGATCCGGAACCGGATAACGGCGCACCGCCATCGCCTGTTGGGTCACGTTTGTGCTTCCCAATGACTGCAGCGCGCCGTGTGTCGCGAGCTCCCGCAGATGACCGCTGGTCGCGGCCTCCAATGTCGCGATGTCATCGAAATAGAGTTGCAGGGCAAGCTGCGGCGGAGGGCCATCGTCCAGATAAGGATCGCTGGTGCTCGACGGTGTGAAGATCAATGCCTGCCGCAGGTCCGGAGTGGCGGCGAGGAAACCGACAAGTTTTGCCAGCTCTCCTTGGTTCACGCGTGACTGCGGCGCGGCCGGATCGCGAAACTGCGCAAACCAGCAGAACGTCATGTGCGGAACAACGCCGCGACGGCGGCTGGCGCGTAGCCCGGTGCAATCCGCACGTCCACCACGGCGACGGCGCCGCCCTCCACCGCCTCGATCGCGCTGCGGAACGTCGCCGCCAGATCAGCGTCATCCGTGATCGGGCCGAAGCCTTGCGCGCCCTGCGCCTGAGCCAGCCGGGAAATATCGACCTCGGGATCGGCGATCCGCTGGCCGATCCAGCGGTTCTCCACCGGCCGGTTGCGCATGCGCGCCACCCGCTCCTGATGCAGTTCGTCGTTGAAGAAGGAGCGGTTGTTGGCGACCACCACAAGCAGCGGGATGTTGTAGTGCACGGCCGTCCAGATCGCGGTGGCGCCCATCAGGAAATCGCCATCGCCACAGACCGCCACCGGAAGCCGGCCGCTGCCGCGCAATGCCAGTGCCGCACCGACCGCGACGCCCGGCCCGGCGCCGATCCCGCCGCCTCCGGCGGAGCCGATGTAGTCCAGCGGATGATGGAACGGCCACGCCGCCGCGTGCCACGAGAGCGAGAGATGCAGCAGCGATGCGGGTCGCGCGCCGACCGCCTGACGCAGCGCGTGCGTCAGCTGCGAAGGGCTGATGGCGCCCGGGTCGACGGCGGGCTCCGGCACGAGCGACGGCGTGCCGGCATCACCCGCTTCCTGTCGCGGCAGTTGATCGAGCATTGCCGTGACCATGGCGTCGCCGCCTGCTGCTATGAACAGATCGGCTGGCGGCAGCGCCTGATGGTCCATGCTCCAGCCGTTGTGGAGCTGATGATCGAGCGTCACGTTGATCACCTTTGCGGCAGGAGCGACCGTTCCGCAGGCTGCCTTCAACGCCCCTGCCAGATCGACCCAGTCGAGGCTCAGGATCACATCCGCCGAGGCGATTGCCTGTGCGGCCTCCTGCACCGGGAATGTTGCCGGGGCACCGGCGTGCAATGGATGGTCCGTCGGAAACACCGCGCCGCATTTGAGGTCGGTCACAACCCGCGCCCGCAATGTCTCGGCCAGTCGGACGCGATTGGCCCATGCCTGCTCGCCGCGCGAGCCACGGCCCATCAGGATGACCGGTTGTTTTGCCTGCCGCAGCATCGCAACGGCCTGCGCCACTGCCTCCTGCGGAGCGGCGGACACCACATCCGGCACGAACCGGGAAACATCGATCGGCGGCAGCGGGTCCGCCAGCGGCGCCTCCTGCATGCCGGCGTCCAGATTGACATAGACGGGCCCCATCGGCGCCGAATGGGCGAGCCAGTACGCACGCAGCACAGCCTCGCGCGCAGCCTCGGCTGACGCCGGCTGATCATCCCATTTGGTATAGGCGCGGACCAGCGCGCCCTGATCGCGGGCGGTGTGTATCCAGTCGATCCAGGGGCGGCGTTTCGGTGCATCCACCGGCCCGGTCGCGCCGAGCACCAGCACCGGCATCCTGTCGCACCACGCGTTGAAGATCGCCATCGTCGCGTGCATCAGCCCGACATTGGAATGCACCGCGGCCGCCATCGGCCTGCCGGTCACCTTCGCGTAGCCGTGCGCGATCGCCACGGCATGCTCTTCGTGCAGGCAAAGCAGCATCTGCGGCTGCACATTGCCCAGGTAATTCACCAGGCTATCGTGCAAGCCGCGATAGCTGGCACCGGGGTTGAGTGCGATGAATGGGATCGCCAGCGCGCGCAGCGTCTCCGCGACGACATCGCTGCCGAACAGCGCATTGCCCGAGGGCAACGGCAACGGTCGCTCGATGGCAACGCCCGAGCGATCGGCAAGATGGTTCTGGTGGTCGGACATGCGCGGACTCCTCGGGACGGTTCAGCGCGAAAAGAATGCCTCAAATTCGAGCATCGTCACGCCCCATCCGGAATGGCTCACGAGGGGAACTCGCAGGAATGTTATGAGCGGCAGTTAATGTTGCCGTCACCAGATTGTCCATATAGGCCATTATCAGCTGCTCACCGGCAAAGGAATGGCCCAATGCCCTTCGATGCAATGGTCGCTGTAACGCGGCAAAGGACGATTTCCGAGACACTCGAGCGTCATGGCCTTGCCCCGGTTGCCTGGGACGTACTGGCGGCACACAAGCAGGCGCAGCTGGAAAAATTTGGCCCCAGTTTCTGGTATCGGCACCAGGCGGCACTTTCGATGGCGCTGGTTGTTGCCAGTCCTGCTGTGGGAGCCATTGCCGGTGCGATTCAGGGTTTCACAGCACACTCGAGCGCCCTGACGATCGGCAGCAGCTTTGCCTGGATGTGCCTGGTTGCGGTGGTTACCGGCACGGGATTGATCCGCCTGCGCGCCGGTTCGCATTGGCGGGAGCGCTGGATCGCCGCGGGCCTGCTCGGCGATCTCGGCGTGCCCGGGCCCATTGCCGCCGCGGCACGCACGCTGCGACGCGACTTGCCGGGGGCGACGCTGATCCTTGGCGAGTTGATGCGCGAGGAAGCCGTCCTCGATCCGTATTTGCTGCTCAAGTACGGCAATGAGTGCGTGTGTCTCGGCATTTGGGAGGACGGGCAGGTCATTGCGTGCGCCGGATAGTGTAGGGGCGCTCAATACCCCCGCTGCTGTTGCACCGTCATGGTCGGGCTTGGCCCGACCATGACGAAAGGGACGAGCGGTGACGGAAGGTCACTGGTTCGGGCCCTTGGTTTGGGAGCCAACACCAACGGCGGCTCGTATGGCCCGATTGATTTGCGGCGGGCAATTATCGGCTGATTTGCGTCGGCAATGCCGCGCCGTTGTATTCGACGTGGGCAACCTTCGGCATGTTCGTCCCATGGGACCCGGTTGGTCTAGGCAACGAGCTCCCGCAGCGGGCATGACACGTCTCGCAGCCGGGCGGCTACGGGCATCGTTCGCTTGGCGATCATCGCCCGGCCGGCCATGAACTCGGCGGGCGCGTTGACCGCCTCGACCGCCTGCACGGTGCCGTCGGCGGCGAGGTGGAAGATGGCGAAGGCTCCGGCGGCGGGATCCCCACGCACGACGCTTTCCGAAACGTCGAACAGCAGGCCGGCGATCTGCAACCGAACCTCGTACTGATCGGACCAGAACCAGGGAATCTCCGGCGCCGGCGGTGGACGACCGCACAACGCAGCTGCGGCCTGCTTCGCCTGTTCCAGCGCGTTCGGCACGCTCTCGAGCCGGACCACGCGATGGTACAGGGGCACCGGCCGCCGGGTGCAGTCGCCGATAGCCTGGATGGCGGGATCCGACGTGCGCGCGGCGGTGTCAACGACGACGCCGTCGGCGCAGTCCAGGCCGGCCGCACGGGCGAGCGCATCATTGGGCGCCGCTCCGATCCCGACGAGCACGGCGTCGCACGCGATCTGCCCGCCGTCTGCCAGCCGGACAAAGGTGACGTGACCGTCGATGCCTTCGAATGAGTCCACCCCGGCATCGAGCAGGATCCGAACGCCATCGGCTTCATGGCGGCGCTGAATGAATTCCGAGAGCAAGGGGGAGGCGACCCGCGCCAGCACGCGCGCCTCCCGTTCGATCACGGTGACATCGGCGCCAAGGGCGCGAGCGGAGGCGGCGGCTTCCAATCCAATATAGCCGGCGCCGATGATCGCCAGCCGTTGGCCGGGCCACAGCGCCGCCTTGAGGCGATCGGCGTCGGCCACCGTGCGCAATTCGAATACGCCGGCGAGGCCGCGTCCTGACACGGGCAGCAACCTCGCTCGCGCACCGAGCGCAAGGATCAGATGATCGTAGGCAATGGTCTCGCCCGTCCCAAGCGTCAGCCTCCGACTCGCGCGATCGATATCCGTCGCCGACGACGCCAGGCGCAGCGTTATGTTGTTCGCGGCGTAGAACGCCGCCGGCCGCAGCAACAGGGCGGCAAGATCGTTGTCTCCCTTGAGCCAGCCCTTGGAAAGTGGTGGCCGCTGATAGGGCGGGACGGTTTCCGATCCGATGAGCGTGATCGGCCCCTTCCAACCGTACTGACGCAGCACCGCGGCGGCGGAGCCTCCGGCGTGGCCTGCGCCGACGATCACGACGCGTGCGGAAACCTCGTGCATTCCGGCAAGTTAGAGCATGTTCGGTGCAACTGATATCTCGCCGGCGTGTCCAGTCGCCCTGAAGCCGCTATGGAGGGTCACTTGGCGGCTGCCAATTGCGCGCCCGTCAACACTCAGTATCTGAGGTAATCTGCACAGATGACGGGGCCAGGGAGCAAACCATGAGAACAACGGTCGCGAGGCTCATGATCATGGGTGCGATGCTGCTTGGGGGTCATCCGGGCCGGACCGCGCCGCCGGAGAATGCCGATCCCGCCCTCGCTCCGTGGTTCAACAGTCTCCGCGCCCCATTCACCAACGCACTCTGCTGCTCGATCGCCGATTGTCGTCCGACCGATTCACGTATCAGCGGGGATCACTACGAGGCATTCGTCGGCGGTCAGTGGCGTCCTGTGCCGCCGGACAGAATTCTGCAGCGGACGGACAACCCAACCGGACGTGCGGTCGTATGCTGGACTCCGAGTACGGGGATCATGTGTTTCATTCGCGGTCCGGAGAGTTGATCGACACCCGCGACCGGACCCGGGATAACGCAAAGACCCCCGTACGCGTCAGCGTAAGACGGGGGTCAAATTGCGAAGAACTCAGTCTTCGCGCCCGGCGCTAATGGCCAGGGCAATGCGTGGACTTTGTGATCAGCTGCCGATGCCACGTCAGTCGGCAACTCGGTACTTGCCCGGTGGAGTCATGCTCTGTATGCACCCTCCTTTTGTTGACCACCGAAACAGTCTGCGCCTTATGTCGCAAGAAGTCAAGACGGTGACAGCAGCTTCCGCAACATCGCGCCTCAGGTCTTACCTGAGAGGTCCCGCTACGAGCCGGCCAGCGCCCGGACAACATCCGCACGGCTGACAATCCCGACAATCTTGCCATCGGACAGGACTGGCACCCGCTTGATGCGATGCCTGCTCATCAGATCAGCAATCTCCGACAGGCTCGTCTGTTCGGTCGTTGTGATCACCTCGCGGGTCATGAGATCCTGTGCGCGGCGCCTGTCCCTGCGAATATAGTCGAGGAACTCCGGCGCGAGATCATTGCCCTCCGCCAGCATGCCGAGCCACCAGGCACGACGCATTTCGTTGGCAGCGCCAAATGGTCGCATGAGATCCCCTTCGCTCAGCATGCCGAGCACAGTTCCGTCCTTGTCGCAGACCGGTACCGCGCTGATGTCGTGCTCGGCAAGCTTGGCTGCGACCTCGGCGACCATCGCGTTCGGACCGACGGTGATCACATCGCGGGTCATGACGCTGGCAGCATCGACCGACATTTTCGTCTCCCTCGATTGCTGGGCGGCAAAAGACACCGCGGCGGCGGACGAAGCAATGACCCAGGTCAATCGACCTCCGGCTCGGGCCGCAGCCAGCGCCATGCCGCAAACACCGCCAGCAGATTGATCAGCGCGGTCAGCATCAGGATATGCGGCGCGGCCAGCCCCGCGGCGGCCAGTCCGGCTGCGACGACGGCCCCGGCTACCATGAAGGCCGCATTGAGAACGTTGTTGGCTGCCACCGTGCGCGCTCGCCAATTCGGCCGGGCGCGCCGCTGGATCTCGGCATACAGCGGCACCGAAAAGAACCCGCCGCAGGCCGCGAGCAGAACCAGATCGAGCAGGATTCGCCACCCCGTGGGGGAAGCGACGACGGCGGAGACGGATACCAGTCCCTGCGCGCCCGCGCAGGTGGTGGCGAAGTCCCAGGTGAACAGCGAGATCCCCAGCAGTGCCACGACCGCGAGGCGCGGCGATGCCGCGTTCCGCAGCAGCACGACACACAGCAGCGAACCCGCCCCGATGCCGAGCGAAAACATGGTCAGGAACAGACTGACGACTTCTCCCTCAGCGCCGAGCGTGACCTTCGCCACGACTGGAAATTGGGCGATCAGGGTGGCGCCCAGCGTCCAGAACCAGCTGATGCCCAAGATAGGCGGCCAGACCGCACGATCATCCAGTGCCTGCCGTACCACCGCCATCGTGGCGTGCAGTATCCGCCAATCGACCGGCTTGGCGTCCCCGCGGGGCGGCGCGGGAGGGATCGGCAAGGCAGCCAGAAGCCCGAGGATCGCGACGCCCAGCCCGGCCGATGAGATGATCTGCGCCCCGTTCCGGCTCAGCACAAGCCAGCCGCCGGCCATTGTGCCGGTGAGTATGGCGAGAAATGTCGTCGCTTCGATAAGCCCGTTGCCGGCGAGCAACTCGTTCGGGGCCAGATGGTCGGGCAGGATTCCGTATTTGAGCGGGCCGAAGAAACTCGCCTGCACGCCAAGCGCCACCAGCACCAGCAGCAGGATCGGAACGCTGTCGAGCAGGAAGCCAAGCGCCGCGACGCCCATCAGTGCCAGCTCGGCCCATTTCAGCAGCCGGATCAGCCGCGACTTGTCATTGCTGTCGGCGAGCTGCCCCGCCGTGGCGGAAAAGAAGACATAGGGAAACACGAACAGGCCCGCCGCCAGCGCCACCAGGATCGGACCCGCCGCCCCGGCCTTGAACAGAGCAAGCACCACCAGTGCGTTGCGCACCAGGTTGTCGTTCAGCGCACCGCATGCCTGGGCGACGCAGAGCGGCCCGAAGCGAACTGTGCCAAGCAGGGCGAAGACACCCGTCACGCGGCGCACGTCCGGCTTGCTGCGCTCCGGCGCAGTTTGGAGCGCTATGGCACGTTCACCATTGCTGGACCTATCGCAGCGCGCGTACACCTCGCCCACGAAGCGGGAGAGGTCACGGCGCGCCAGTCACAATGATCCTGCACTAGCCCGCAACCGCCACATTCTGCTCGATCGTCGCCACATCGCCGCCAAGCGTCGTGCGCCGAACATCCCGCACTTCATTGCGGTCGAAGCGGCGCGCGCGATGCATCGTCGTGCGGTTGTCCCAGATCACCAGGTCGTACGGCCGCCATTCGTGCGAATAGACGAACTCCCGCTGCGTCGCATGTTCCGTCAGATCGCGCAGGAACATGCGCGCCTCCGGTATCGTCCATCCCTCGATGGCGCCCGCATGGGAGGACAGGAACAGCGATTTGCGTCCCGTCACCGGGTGCGCGCGCACCAGGCGCTGGCGCACCGGCTTGAATGCCGCACGCTCCTCCTCGGTCAAATCGGTGAAGCCGATCGCCTCGCGCGAATACATCAGCGAATGCTCGCAGACCAGATCCTCGACCTCGGCCTTGGTGCGCGCGTCGAGCGCATCGTAGGCGGCGCGCATGTCGGCAAATTCGGTATTGGCGCCCCACGACGGCAGGATGCGTCCGGACAGCAGCGAATACTTCGCCGGAATCGGCCGGAACGAGCTGTCCGAATGCCACAGCCTGTCGCCCAGCTTGAAGAACCAGACCCGGTCCTCCGCCGACATGATCCTGCCGTTCCTGTCGAGATTGGAGAAATCCGCCATGCCGGGGCCCAGTCGGGAATCGCTGCGTTTCCGGATGTGGCCGCCCGAACCGTAGTTCTCCAGATCGCCAAAGTGCAGGGTAAATGCCAGCTGCTGCTCGTCGGTGATATTCTGATCGCGGAACACCAGCACGGCATACCTGTCCATACCGGCCTCGACCGCGGCGACTTCCTCGCGGCCGAGCGGCCTGGCGCAATCAATTCCCGAGACCTCGCCTGCAAAGGCCGGATGCAGCTGATGGAACGATACGGCCATCTCAGTTGTTTCCTTCTGGATGCTCATGCCGAATTGAGCCGAGTGTGTCAACGAAGCACCAGGCGCAGGCGCGCCGCTTGACAGGCATCTACCCGGCCTGTCGGTTTGCCTTCTCCGCGATGCCCGTCCAAGCTGTGCCGGGGAGGTCGATCGCCTCCCGGCGGGAGGTGCACTCATGTTCATAGCGATGAACCGCTTCAAGGTCGAACGCGGATCGGAAGCGGACTTCGAACAGGTCTGGACGTCGCGCGACAGTCATTTGTCGGGCGTCCCGGGCTTCGCTGCCTTCCACCTGCTGCGCGGCCCGGAGCACGACGATCACGTGCTTTACTCATCGCACACGATCTGGCGCAGCAAGGCAGACTTCGAGGCCTGGACGCGATCGGAAGCGTTCCGGCGCGCGCACCAGGATGCCGGGCAGAACAGGAAACTCTATCTCGGGCATCCGGAATTCGAAGGCTTCGATGTCATCCAGACGATCGAGGCTGGCAGCGACTGACGGGGAAGATTTCCAATGCGCTTCGATGGCAAGGTGTGTCTGATCACCGGCGCCGGCTCGGGAATCGGTCGCGCAACGGCAATCGGCTTCGCGCAACGCGGCGGCAAGGTCGTGGTCGCGGACGTGAACGGCGACAGCGCCCGTGAGGTGGTGGCCGAAATCACTGCCTCCGGAGGTTCGGCCACCGCGATGGTGGCCGACATGGCAAGTCCCGCCGACATCGATGCAATGGTGTCAAACACGGTCGAGCAGTTCGGCCGGTTGGATGTTCTGCACAACAACGCGTTCGGCGTTCCGGCGACGTTGCGGCAGAACCGCCTCGCACGGTCGGCCGAAATCGATCAGGCGGTGTGGGACTATACGATCCAGGTGGGGCTAACCGCGGTGATGCAGGCGACCAGAGCCGCCTTGCCGATCATGCAGCGCCAGGGTGGCGGCGCCATCGTCAACACCGCGTCGATCTCGGGCCTGCGCGCCGACTACGGCATCGCCGCCTACAACGTGATGAAGGCCGGCGTGGTCAATCTGACACGCGTCGTCGCCGTCGAGTACGCGCAGCACGGCATTCGCGTCAACTGCGTCTGCCCCGGCGCGATCGACACGCCGCTGCTGCAACGTTCCTTCAGCATCCCGGGCTTTGCCGATGCGACGCGCGCCGCGATCCCCATGGGCCGCCTTGGCCGCCCGGAGGAGATGGCGAACGTGGTCCTGTTCCTGGCCTCGGACCTGGCCTCCTACGTGACGGGCGCCGCGTTCGTGGCGGACGGTGGCCTGACGGCAAGAACCGGGATTCCGACGCGCTTCACGGATTGACCGAGGCGCCGGGGGCCGAACGGCTGTAGAAAGCTTAGTGCAGAAGCTGCGGCCACAGACCCGTGATGCCAATAATGATCAGATATATCGCCACGATGATATTCAGCAGTCGCGGAATGACGAGGATCAGAATCCCAGCGATGAGTGCAACGAGTGGTTGAAGTGCTATAACGCTGATGGTCATTGCATTCGCTCCGGAAGTTGCTCACGGTTTCGGCTTGGTCCGTTGCGCCAGTGCGCTCTGCCTTGGCCTGGCACTACTGGTTCAGGTCATATCGTGGTGATGGTCGGCCCGCAATCACGGCAGAGGCTGACGGACCCGAACCACCTACACGATTTCTATTCGAATCGCGTTCGCCACTAATGGCATTTTTATTCCGCATCCACGAGGTTATGCGCCCGGCTCGATGATTACCGCGGGCCAAGCGGGGCGACCCGGATTGCCTGGACGGAGATGTGATGCTTGATCTGCTGATGTTGCTGTTCCTGACAATGGCATTCGCTGGTGCGATAGGTTATGTCCGCGCCTGCGCCAGCCTGACCGGGCCAATCGGCACCGCGTCGGACGAAGTGCGGTGACCTGGCAGGGCTGGCTCCAGATTGCGCTTTTTGCCATGCTGATCACTGCGGCCGTGAAGCCACTGGGTGGACATATCGCGCGCAGCGTCGACGGATTTGGGCGCACGCAGCGAGCGTTGGCGCCGCTGGAGAACGGCCTGTATCGCCTTGCCGGCGTTGACCCGACCGAGGAGCAGAGTTGGGTCAGCTACGCGCTCGCGATGCTCTGCTTCAATATCGTCGGCATTGTCGCCCTCTACGCGCTGCAGCGCGTGCAGAACCTTCTGCCGCTCAACCCGCAAACATTCGATGCCGTCGCGCCCGATCTGGCACTGAATACGGCCGTGAGCTTCGCCACCAACACCAGCTGGCAGTCCTATGGCGGCGAGACCACGCTCAGCTACCTATCCCAGATGGCAGGGATCACCGTCCAGTCGTTCCTTTCCGGTGCGACCGGTGTCGCCGTGGCGATCGCGCTGGTGCGGGGCTTCGCGCGCCGGTCCGCACACACGATCGGCAATTTCTGGGTCGATCTGACACGGATCACACTGTACGTGCTGCTGCCGATCTGTGTCGTGGCCTCGCTGTTCCTCATCTGGCAGGGCGTGCCGCAGACCCTCGGCGCCTATGTCAGCGCGACCACATTGGAGGGCGCCAATCAGATTTTGGCGCGCGGGCCGGTGGCATCGCAGATGGCGATCAAGCTGCTGAGCGGCGACGGCGGGGGCTTCTTCAATGCCAACTCGGCCCATCCGTTCGAGAACCCGACGGCGCTTACCGGCGTCCTCGAGATGCTGCTGATCTTCCTGATCGGCGTGGCTTTGACCAACACGTTCGGCCGGATGGTCGGCGACCAGCGCCAGGGCTGGGCCCTGTTCGCTGCGATGGCCCTGATGTTCGCGGCGGGTCTCGTCGTCATCTACTCCAGCGAGGCGGTTCCCAATACGGCACTGTCGTCATTCGGCCTCGACCAGGCAACAGGCACCTGGCAGGCCGGCGGCAACATGGAAGGCAAGGAGGTTCGTTTCGGCATCGGGCAGTCCGCGCTGTTCGCGACGGTAACCACGGCCTCCTCGGATGGCGCTGTCGATGCCATGCACGACAGCTTCATGCCGCTGTCCGGCCTGGTGCTGATGGCCAACATGATGCTGGACGAGGTTATCGTCGGCGGACCCGGCTCGGGTCTGTTCGGAATTTTGCTGTTCGCCATTGTCGCGGTGTTCGCGGCCGGGCTGATGATCGGGCGAACGCCGGAGTATCTCGGCAAGAAGATCGAGAGCAACGAGGTGAAGATGACGATGCTGGCGCTGCTGTGCGTGCCGGCGTTCATCCTGGGGATGGGGGCGGTGGCCGCCGTGCTGCCTGCCGGCGTTGCGGGCCTGAACAACGCCGGGCCGCACGGCTTCTCCGAGATGCTGTATGCCTACACCTCGGGTGCCGCGACCAATGGCAGCGCATTCGCCGGGCTCAGCGCCAACACGCCGTTCTACAATCTGACGCTTGCAGCCGCGATGTTTGCCGGCCGCTTCATCGTCATCATTCCGGTGCTGTGCATCGCCGGCACGCTGGCGGCGAAGCGCATCGTGCCGGTATCGGCGGGGACCTTGCCGACCCATGGCATGCAGTTCGTCGGCTTGCTGGTTGGTACGGTGGTAATCGTGGGTGGCCTGACATTCTTCCCGGCACTCGCACTCGGTCCTGTTGCCGAGCAGTTCGCCTGGCAGGCAGGCCTGACCTATTGATCCGGCGACCAGTGCCGAAGGATCGTGCGTAGGTTTCCCCACCGTCATGGCCGGGCTTGTGCCGGCCATCCACATCTTCCCGCGCCACGCGGACGGTAAGAGCGGTGACGAAAGGTAATTGGTGCAGCCCAGTGGTCATACATTCCGCCGCGAATCCTTAGGCTTCCACCTCGCCGGGCAACGGCACCTTCCCGAATCCCGTAATGATCGCCGTCACATCTTCGATTGCAGCCTGCGCGGCCGCCGCATCAGTGCCCTTGGCAACGATCGCCACACCGTTGCCGCCCGGCCGGTAGAATGGGTAGCTGCCGATATCAAGGTCGGGGAACTTCGCCTGAACAGCGCCGAGCGGCCCGGCGAGAATGCCTTCGGGCAGCCCGACCACATGCACCGCGCGTGATACGACCGGCATCCCGCCCTTCAATCGCGGCGCCAGCCATTCGAACATCGACTGCATGACGCGCGGCACACCCGCCATCACGTAGACATTGCCGATCTGGAAACCTGGCGCCACCGACATGGCATTGTCGATCAACGTTGCGCCGCGCGGCATCGTCGCCATGCGCTGGCGTGCCGCATTGAATTCACCCGGCTTGTAGCTGCGCTCCATCCGCGCCCAGGCCTCGGGATGCGGTTCCCACGGCACGCCGAACGCGGCGGCGATGCATTCGCTGGTGATGTCGTCGTGCGTCGGCCCGATGCCGCCGGTGGTGAACACATAGTCGAACATTGCCCGGACTTCGTTCACCGTGCCGATGATCGTGGCCGGCACGTCGGGGATCACCCGCACCTCGCGCAGAGGAATGCCGATCTCGCCCAGGCCCTTCGCGATGAACCGGATATTGGCGTCCTGGGTGCGGCCCGACAGCACTTCGTTGCCGATCACCAGCAGGCAGGCGATGGGGTTCTTGTCAGGCATCGGAGCATCCCTCACAGGAAGTCGCGCAACAGCGGGATCAGCGGCTTGTCGGCCGGCGGCATCGGATAGTCCGCAAGCTTCTGCGGACGAACCCAGGCGAGCGCCTGGTTCTCGCGCGGTGTCGGCGTACCCTTCCAGCGGCGGCAGAGATACAGCGGCATCAGCAGGTGGACGCGCTCGTATTCATGCGACGCGAAGGCGAATGGTGCGAGGCAGGCGGCGGAGACGTCGATCCCCAATTCCTCCTTCATCTCCCGGATCAGCGCCGCCTCCGGCGTTTCGCCGGGCGCGAGCTTGCCGCCGGGGAATTCCCACAGCCCGGCCATCGTCTTGCCCTCCGGCCGGCGCGCCAGCAGCACGCGGCCATCCGCGTCAACCAGCGCGCAGGCCGCGACCAGCAGCAGCGGCTTGGCGCCGGGCTCGGCCGCCTCCTGCACCGCCTCGGCGTGGCCGAATATGTCCTCGCGGCTCGCCCTGAAGCGCCACACCTGGTGCTCGCCACCACGGGCGAGGAAGGGCCTCGTGCCATCATCGATCTGGCGAAAGCCGATGTGCCGCAGCACAGCGACCGAGGCCGGATTGTCGGTCACAACGCCGGCCTCCAACCGGTCAACGTTGAGATTGGCAAGCGCCCAACGCGCCACGCGCCCCGCTGCCTCGGTGGCGACGCCATGACCCCAGAACCGCCGGCCAACCCAATAGCCGAGTCGGCCGCAGTGTTCCTTGGCATCGACCTCCAGGCGAACGGTGCCGACCATCACCTCATGCTCACCCTCCCGGCCAGTGATCGCCAGGGTGTAGGCGCTGCCCTTGGCCAGCTCGTGGCGACTGGACAGGATCCATTCGTCCGCCAACTCGCGCGGGTAGGGAAACGGGACTGTCGCCAGGTTGCGCGCGACCTCCCAATCATTGACCAGCCGGTGCATCGCCTCGGCGTCCTCGGGGATCAAGGGGCGCAGGATCAGCCGTTCGGTCGCGAGCGGAGCAAACGTGTCGGGCGGGGCCAGCGGATCGAGCATCGAGGCCTGGCTCGCTCTCGCCCCTGCCGCTTCGGCCGACCTGGAGGTCGAGCCGGCCAGTTTTGGTTTTCTCCTCCTTGACGCACGCAAATTTGTCATGGTTCGTCTATCACATGGACTCGCCTGGTCCGGGGCGGCGAAGGTGGCTCAGGCGGACGCATCCATGCAAGCTCGCTGCTTCTCCGCCCGGCATGCACGCCGGGGACCACTGCCATGGAGGCGATCGAGTTGCGCAGCGCGGGCCGCGCGGCGCAGGTGGTGGCGCAGCGACGGCGGGCAACGCGAGGGCACCGGCTTGGGCTGCCGATCGCCCGTTGTCTGGTCGAGCGGCGTGGTGGCTCGCTCAACATCGAAAGTCGGCTGGATCGCGGCACCAGGGTGCGGATATCGCTGCCGGCACTGCGTGCAAATACGGCGCGGCTGACCTTGTGACAATCATAGCCGGCACGGACTGCACCTCCTCTGGACGCGGCCGGCGCGACGCGCGAGGGTCGAGGGAGCAACGGGAGGAGGTCCGGTCATGCAAATCGGCATTCATCTGCCCCATATCGGCCGAAAGGCCGGTCCGGACGCAATCCGTCGCGCCGCCGTGCAGGCCGAGGATCTCGGCTTTGCCGATGTCTGGGTCAGCGAGCACATTATCATCCCGAAGGATGCGAACTATCCGCCGTCGGCGAATTTCTGGGACCCCGTGCTGACGCTGACCTGGGCGGCCGCCTGCACGCAGCGTGTGAAACTTGGCACCAGTGTGCTCGTGCTGCCGATGCGCCATCCGCTGCCGCTCGCCAAGGAGTTGGCGACATTGCAGAACCTGTCGGGCGGGCGTCTGATCCTGGGCGCCGGCGTCGGCTGGATGGAAGCCGAGTTCAACGCGCTGGGCGTGCCGTTCCGGGAGCGTGGCCGGCGGATGGACGAGGGCATCGCCATGATGAAGGCGGTGTGGAGCGAGGACCCCGTAAGCTTCCCCACCCGCTGGATCCCCGCGGAGATCAAGGAGATGCGCATGCAGCCCCTGCCCTGCGCGCCGATCCCGATCTGGATCGGCGGGTCGTCCGATGCGGCGATCGCGCGCGCCCTGCGGCTGGATGGCTGGCACGGCAGCCGGGTGACGCCGGAGCAGGCGCCGGCGATGGTGCAGCGTCTGCGTGCCGGACGGCCGGATGGTGCATTCACGGTCTCGCTGCGCATTGCATACGACGGCAAAGACGCGGGCGCGCTGCGTGGCAGGCTGGACGCGTACAAGGCGGCCGGCGTGGAGCACGTGCTGGTGGCTCCGGAGGAGCGCGGCATCGAGGAGTATCTCGGCGCTGTGGAACGTGTCGCGCGCTGCGCAGAGGGGCTTTGACGGATGATCAACCCTGCCACCGACCGAGTCCTGATCACCGGCGCCGCGGGGGCCATCGGGACCGCGCTGCGCAACGGCCTCCGCAGCGAGTGGCGCAACTTGCGTCTGACAGATGTGAAACCGATCGTCGATCCAACCCCCAACGAAGAATGCATCGTCGCCGATGTCAGCGACCGCGCCGCTATCGACCGCCTGATGGATGGCGTCGCGGCCGTCGTGCATCTGACCGGTGTCGGCGGTACCTACACGCTGGAAGACCTGTTCCGCGTCAACGCGCGCGGTGTGTTCGACGTGTTCGAGGCAGCGCGCCTGGCCGGCGTGCAGCGCATCGTGTACGCCTCCAGCAACCACGCCTTCGGTTGCTATCCGATCACCGAGCGCGTCTCCC
Organism: uncultured Alphaproteobacteria bacterium; assembly: GCA_963780095.1. GTDB lineage: Bacteria > Pseudomonadota > Alphaproteobacteria > Acetobacterales > Acetobacteraceae > JAMXLO01. The sequence goes on along the minus strand of CAWABH010000028.1, from coordinate 11,564 downwards.
CTGCCCTGCCGCCGCGCCCCGACAGTCTGTATGGCACGTTCAAGGCGTGGGGCGAGGTCATGCTGCGCTGCTATTTCGATCGCCACGGCATAAGGTCCGTCTCGCTGCGCATCGGCACGTATCGTCCGCTGCCGATCGACCAGCGCTCGCTCGCCACCTGGCTGTCGCCCGGCGATGTCGCCCATCTGGTGGACTGCTCGCTACGTCATCCCGACCCCGGCTGTCTGGTGGTGAACGGCTATTCCAACAACGCGCGCATCAAGACGTTCGATCCGAACTGGGAGTTTCTCGGCTACCGCCCGAAGGACAATGCCGAGGATCATCTGGAGATGCTGCGCGGCATGGGCGTCGACGTGGACGGTCCGTGGGAGTGGCCCGAGCATGGCGGCTCGCACGCGCGTGCGCCGGAACGCCCGCCTCGGCGCTCAAACTGAAGGATCACGCAGGCGATCCTGGCCGGCAGCACAAAGGCACCTTCCATGACCGCCGCCCTGGCAAGACTTTGTTCCGGCCGCATCCACTACGCCTGGATCGCCCTGGGCGTTGCGTTCACGGTGACGCTGGGCGCGGTGGGCGTGCGCGCGGCGCCTGGCGTCATCATTGTGCCGCTCCAGCAGGCATTCGGCTGGAGCGTCGGCACGATCTCGGCGGCGATTTCGCTGAACATCCTGTTGCTCGGTCTGACCGGGCCATTCATCACCGGCCTGATGGATACGCTCGGCCTGAAGCGCACGGTCCTGCTATGCTTGGCAGTGCTTCTTGCGGGCGCCGGTCTGTCAACCTTCATGACGGCGCCGTGGCAGTTGTTCCTGACCTGGGGTTTGCTGGTTGGCGTCGGCTCGAGCGCAGGCGCCGTCGGCATGGCGGCCGCGGTGGCGAATTGCTGGTTCGTTTCGCATCGTGGCCTGGCGATGGGTCTGCTCAGCTCCGCGAATGCGGCAGGCCAATTGATCTTCCTGCCGCTGCTCGGCCGGCTGGCGCAGGACCATGGCTGGCAGAGCGTGTCGATCACCGTAAGCCTGGCGATTGCAATCGTGATTCCGCTCACTGCATTGCTGCTGCCGGAATCACCGGGCGCCATCGGGCTCGGGCCCCTTGGCGGCGGTATCGAGCCGCCTGCTCCGCCGCGCAGCGCCAATCCGTTCGCATTGGCGATCGACGGACTGGTCCGCGGCGTGCGTTCGCTGGACTTCTGGCTGCTGGCGGCCAGCTTCGGAATTTGCGGCTTTTCGACGAACGGGCTGATCAGCACGCACCTGATTCCCTTTTGCGTCGATCATGGCTACACACAGTTCGCCGGAGCAGGAATTCTTGCCTCTCTCGGCATATTCAGCCTGCTCGGCTCGACCGTCTCCGGCTGGCTGACCGACCGCTACAATCCGCGCATCCTGCTGTTCTGGATGTTCGCGTTGCGTGGCCTGTCCTTGATGCTTTTGCCATACACCAGCTTCGACACAGTCAGCCTGACGGTGTTCGCGGTGTTCTATGGGTTGGACTGGATCGCGGTCCTGCCGCCGATTTTCGCTTTGATCAACGAGGCGTTTGGCAGGAAGGATGCGCCGGTGCTCCTGTCGTGGATTTTCGCCACCCATCAGGTCGGTGGCGCAATGGCTGCGATGGGCGCCGGGATGGTTCGCGGCTGGACCGGCAGCTACCTTCTCGCCTTCATGGCGAGCGGATTTGCCTGCCTGATGGCCTCGATTCTGGTGCTTCGCATTGCACGGCCGCGGCAGGCACTGGCGATTACGGGCGGCTGAGCGATGAAGTTCGGCCTGCTGAGCCAGATCCAGGTGCCAAAGCCGTGGGGCGAGGACGCCGAGCGCACCGTCTACTGGCAGAACCTGGACCACGTGGTGGCGGCGGAGCATGCGGGGTTCAACTACTTCTGGCTCACCGAGCAGCACTTCTTCGCCGAGATCGGCCATTCCGCCTGCCCGGAGATGTTCCTCGCCGCGCTGTCACAGCGCACGCAGACGATAAGGCTCGGCTTCGCGGTGATCCTGATGCCCTGCCACAACCCGTTCATGATCGCCGAACGCGTCGCCACTTTGGATGTACTGAGCAACGGCCGCTGCGAGTTCGGCGCCGGCCGCGGCACCGCCGCCTATGTGGTGGAGGGCCTTGGCTTCAACGCCGATGCCGACCATGGCCGCGAGGTCGGACGTGAGGCGTTGGAGGCAGTGGTGCAGATGCTCGAACTCGAGCATTTCCCCGGTTACAGGAGCAAGCATTTCGATTTGCCGGCACGCCAGGTGGTTCCGCGTCCGATCCAGCGCCCGCATCCGCCACTTTGGTTTGCAGCTTCCAACCTGGAGACGTTTGAACGTGCCGGCCAGGCGGGAGTCGGCGTGCTTGGCGTCACCCGCTATACGCATGCCGAGATCAAGCCCCACGTGGCCGCCTACCGTTCCGCAGTCAGGAATGCGACGCCGGTCGGCCGCTTCGTCAACGACCACGTCGGTGTCTTCGCCATCGGCTGCGTGCACGACGATGACCGCATCGGCCGCGACGTCGGATGTGCCGCCGCGCGTTTCTATTATGGCGACAACGATGCCGAACTGAACCATGTACGGTTCGGTTCGTCGGAAGGCGTGGCGCGGATCAAGGCGCGCATGGCCGGCTACAGCGACGACGACCTGCTGGCGAGCGGCATGGCGATCGGCGGCAATGCCGACAGCGTTTGCCGGCAGGTGGAACGCTGGGCCGAGACGGGCATTGATCAGATGATCTTCATGTTCCAGATCGGCCGCACCACGCACGACCAGATCATGCGCTCGATCGAGATCGTCGGGGAGAAGGTAATCCCGCGATTTGGCGAGTGATAGCCACAGACGTTCTTGGTGCGGACCGCGCATTCATCGTCATGGCCGGGCTTGTCCCGGCCATCCGGACACCACCGGTAGCGCGACGGATGGCCGGGACTGCGCCCGGCCATGACGCGAGAAGTCACGCCCCGCGCATCGCCGTGATATCGACCTCCATCATCAGTTCCGGGCTGGCTAGTCCCTTCACGATCAGCACGCTGACGCACGGCTGCACGCCATCCAGCCGGCGCAGCACAACATCCGTCACCCCGGCCAGGAAGGCGCGGTCGGTAACGTAAATAGTGGCCTTGGCGACATCGGCGAGACGTTACACCGGCTTCGCCCAGCAGCACCGCCACGTTCTCCATGGCCTGCTCGGCCTGCGCCGCCGGATTGCCTGCGCCGTGCATCACCTCTTTCAGATCGGTGCCAGTCTGTCCTCGCAGGATCACCTGCGGTCCGGCGCTGACGGCCATGCAGAAGTCGCAGTCGAGCGCCTGTTGGCCGAAGCCGTAGCGGACTGCATTCGAATGATAGCGACGGAAGCGCTCGTGTGGCCCGCCTACCTTGCGCAGCACGTGCGCATCGATCTCGAACAGTATCTCCGGGCGGGCGAATCCCGGCACAATGATGCCGGTGGAAACCGGATGGATGCCGCGAAAGTGCCGTCCAATCACCGGATAGACCGCGCCACGATAGGCCCGGTCGCTGATGTAGACGGTGATCTTGCAGACCTCATCCATTCCGGAGCCAGCCTCGTTCAGCAGCGTGGCAAGATTTGACAGAGCGAGATCGGCCTGTGCCGCGGCATCCTCAGGGCGCGCGCCCCAGCCCCGCCATGACGGCGCCATCGAGCGCCGAACCGGTCTGACCGCGCAGGAACAACTCGGTATTGCCGGCGGCAACCATCGCGCCCTGCCAGGCGATGTCCTGGCCGAACCAGTCCTTCATCTCGAATGTCCGCAGCCGCTGGACAGGCTCGCCGATGACGGCCTCCGCGTCGATCTGCACCATGAGTTCGGGGAGCGGCAACCCGGCAACGACCAGGCCGGTGCTGACCGGGAAAACGTCCTTCAAACGGCTGCCGATCGCTTCGTAGACGGGCTTGCGGTGTGCGCGATCGACCAGGGACGTGGTGAGCTTCGTTGTGTCGCGCAGCGATCCGCCCGCGGCGTGCAGCGCCGTCTCGATGCTGTCGAGTGCGGCGTGAGCCTGTGTCGCCGGATCGCCGAGACCAGCAACCGAGCCGTCCGGACGCAGCGCGCTGCGTCCGCTCAGGAAGACGCGATTGCCGCAGCGGACCGCGCCGGCCGACGCCGTTCCCGTTCGGCTGCTCGGGACGAACGGCGCGGCATCAAACGGAAGCAACCTCGCGAGCGGCATGTCACGGGCACTCCAAAGACGCCGGCAGATTAGAGGACGTTCAAGCTGTTGGGAAAAGCCTACACATCGCCCGCTTCGCCACCGGTGGTGAAAACGATGCTAGCTTGATCCGTCATGGCCGGGCTTGTCCCGGCCATCCGTGGTGGCACTTCTGATAGGTGGCATGGTGCCGCTTCTGATGGCCGGGACAAGCCCGGCCATGACGATGGCCATGCCGGTCAACGTGGCATTTTCATAGCCAGTGACATTATCGTTGCCAGGTGTACTCCGGGATCGTTCAATACCCCGTCGGGTAGCCGTAGCCCGGCGCCGGGTAGTACGGCGGTGGCGGCGCATAGGCGACCGGCGGTGGAGCGTAATAGTACGGCTGCGACGAGGCGATGATGCCGCCGATCACCGCTCCGACACCGAGACCGATCAAAGCGCCGCCAACCGCGTTGCCGTTGCCATGGTGCTCATGGCCATGCCAGCCACTGTCCCAGCCGCCGCCATGGTGACGCCACTCCGCGTGAGCGGCGGGTGCCGCAAGCAGCCCCAGCGCGACAGGTGCGGCGATCAGCAGTGATGTCCAGGTACGCATGGCTCGATCCTCATCTTTGGATGCACGCCAAACCTGGGAGCCGACGGTGGCAGGAATGGGTCAGCACGGTGATATCATGGCGGCCGTTTGCCTCAGACGCGCCGTACGCCCCAGAACAGCGGGAATCCGTCGGGTATCCCGTCAATGGTGTTCTGCCAGGCCATCGGCTGATACCAGATCCCGATCGGCAGATGGGGCACGTCGATCCAGCACTGGCGCTGAATGTCGGCGGCAATCTGCTGCTGCGCCGCGAGATCCGGTGCATCGACCCAGGCGGCGCGGAGTTCCTCGATGCGCGGGCTGTCGGTCCAGCCAAACCACGCCTTCTCGCCGGTCGTGCGCAGGAAATGCAGCAGCGGCGTCTGCATATCGAGGCCGTTGGCAGTGGTGAACAACGCACTCCAGCCGCCCTTGTCCACCGGCTGCTTGTTCTCCCGCCGCACAATCGCCGTGCCCCAGTCGAGCGACTGAACCTCAAGGTTCAATCCGGCGGCCTTCAGCATCTCGCCGCCCACATCGGCCATCGCCTTGCGATAATGCGGATCGCTCGGCGCAAGCAGGACGGTCTTCTCATTGTTGTAGCCGGCTTCCTTGATCCCCGCGCGGACCTTGGCCAGGTCGCGCGGGCCGTTCAGTACCTCCATGCCCGCGTCGGTCGCCATGTCCGTACCAGGCGTGAAGATCCCCACGCCTGCGCGCCACATGGATGGATCCTCGCCGGCGATGGCGATCATGTAATCCGACTGCACGACCGCTCCGAGCAGAGCGCGACGGATCGCCGCGTTATTGAACGGTGGCTGCAGGTTGTTCATCTTCATGAAGCCGAGCGTGCCGTTGCGATCCTTGATCTCCACCCGAATTTTGCCGGTCTGCTTCAGCACGGGAAGCAAATCCGCCGTCGGCAGTTCCCACCAGTCCATCTCGCCGGTCTGCATGGCGCTGGCCGAGGTACCGTCATCGGGGGTGACGTGCCACTCCACCCGCTCGAAATGCACGACCTTGCCTCCGGCGGTCCACCCCGTGCTGACCTCCTGCCTCGGCGCATAGCGGTCGAATTTGGTATAGACTGCAAGGGAGCCGGATACCCACTCATCGGCCTTGAACCGAAACGGCCCGCTGCCGACCATTTCACTGACCGCCTTGAACGGATCCGTGCTGGCCAGTCGTTCCGGCATCATCGCGCACATCGGCGTGGAAATCTTGCCGAGTGCGTAAGGCAGCATCCGGAACGGCTGCTTCAGGCGGAACTGGATTGTCCTGTCGTCGATCGCCGCCAGTTCATCGGTTCGCGCCATCAGCAGAGCGCCGATGCCGTCGCGCGGGGCCCAACGGCGGATCGAGGCTACGCAATCGCGGGCAAGGACCTTTTCACCGTCGTGCCAGAGCAGCCCTTCGCGGAGCGTTAGCTTCCAGCGCCTGCCGTCGTCCTCGACGGAAAAGCCTTCCAGCATTTGCGGCTGCATCTGATACGCACTGTCCATCCCGAACAGCGTATCGAACACCATGTAGCCGTGATTGCGGGCTGTGTAGACGGTGGTGACGATCGGATCAAGGATTGTCAGATCGGACTGCGGAATGAACTTCAGGGGTGCATTGGCCGCGCCGCGCGAGAGCGATGGCGCCGTCAGCAAGGCGGCAACGCCGGCCGTGAATGTACGACGCCGGATCATGGATCAGGTCCTCCGCGATTTTCGCGCACGCGAAGTCTGCTGGCGGCCCGTCCCCGCCTTAAACTTCGTCAAGCATTTGCGCCCTAAACGTACACCCCCTTCATCCCGCCGGCTGGATAGCGTGTGCCGGCCGCAGCGCCGGGCGGGATGGCGGCGGCAATGCGCGCCACATCGTCCGGCGTCAGCTTCACCCGCAGCGCGCCGACATTCTCGTCCAGCCGCTGCTTGTACCGCGTCCCGGGAATCGCCACGACGTCCGGACCCTGCGCCAGCAGCCAGGCCAGCGTAAGCTGTGCCGGCGTGCAGCCCTTCTCCTTCGCGATCGCCTCGACGTGCGCGACCAATTCGCGGTTGCGCGCGAAGTTCTGCTCCTGGAACCGAGGATGCGCCGCGCGGCGGCCATCGATGTCGGCGAACGTCTGGATCGCGCCGGTCAGAAACCCGCGCCCCAGCGGCGCATAGGCGACGAAGCTGATGCCCAACGGACGCGTCGTCTCGCGCGTCTCCTCCGCCTCGGTCCGGTACAGCAGCGAATACTCGGTCTGCACCGCGGCGATCGGATGCACCTTGTGCGCGCGGCGGATCGTCTCGGGCGCCGCTTCCGAAAGCCCGAGATGCCGCACCTTGCCCTGCTGCACCAACTTCGCCATCGCTCCCACCGTGTCCTCGATCGGCACGGATGGATCGACGCGGTGCTGATAGTAAAGATCGATCACCTCCACCCCGAGCCGCTTCAGATTCGCCTCGCAGGCCTGCATCACGTATTCGGGCCGACCGTTGACGCCATTCGGCCCGCCCGGATTTTGCGTCTGGCCGAACTTCGTTGCCAATACCACGCGATCGCGGCGCCCCTTGATGGCGCGGCCGACGACTTCCTCGTTGTGCCCCCAGCCATACATGTCCGATGAATCGAGATGGTCCACGCCCTGGTCGATCGCGTAACGGATCAGATCCTCCGATGCCGCATCATCGGCAGCGCCGTAGATGCCCGACAGCGACATGCAACCAAGCCCAATCGCCGAGACCGACAAGCCTCCGCGTCCCAGCAAGCGATGCGCGAGTTTTTCCGCGTGTGCCATGTTCCTCATCCCCCTTCTCTCGAAGCCAAACCAGCGGCTCGATCACCCTCGCCGCGCCGCAATTGAAAACCAGAACGCACCGCCGTAGGTGCCGGCCCCAGCCAGGGCGGGGTCGTCCCACAGCGGCTGCAGCGTTGCGTGCGGCGTGGACGCGTGGCTCAGGTAGCCAACCGGCAGCTCGACCCGCAGATTGTCGCCACCGAGCAACCAACAGGCAAGCAGGTATTGCTCCGAGTACCAGCGATCATACCAATCCGGAGGGTAGTCGAATGGCAGGAAAATGTCGTGCACGCCGACCAGCGTGCCCACTGGCAGCATCGGCACGATCTCGGTGAATAAGATGGTTGCGTCGCTGTTTTGCAGCGCACGGTGGCTGCCATCGAAGAACAGCATGTCGTCGGCGGTCACGCTCTCGAAGAACCCGAGCGGCACGTCCTCGAGCGGCTGCCGCAGCACCTCGTCGCAGATCGCGTCCACCTCCGCGCGCGGCGACGGATCGATCGAGACGATGCGCGTCGCCAGGCCGTGGTCGGCAATGGCCCTGCGGGCGAACAGGGTGGAGTTGCCCGAGCCGATCTCGATCAGACGCCGTGGCTTCCGGGTCGCGATATAGCCGTAGAGCGATATGGCGTCGAAGGCCGGGAAATAGTCATTCACCCAATGCGGCTGGCCGGGCTCGGCCTGGTGCAGCGGGATGCGGCGCAGGGTAGGGTGCAGCGGCAGGAAGCTTTGCAGGGTGGTCCGATAGCGATCCTCGTGCGCCGCGAGCAGGGCGTGCAATTGGGGATGGGGCGGGCGGTCCCAGCCATGGCGGACCCTCGGACGCACCGGGTAGTCGATCTCGATCAGCCGATCCGACGCACGCAGCGCGGCCAATCGCCTGGCTTCGTACAGGTCGCCCAGTCCGATGTTGCGCAGCACCAGTTGTCGCAGTCCCCGCCCCCTGAGAGCACTCAGCATCTCCTCTCCCTCTCGTGTCCTGTCTGCCGGCCGCAGTCATCACCGCAGGCGCCGAAGTGTCCGCGGGCGGGATCGGCGGTATAGTCGAGAGCGAAGCGTCAACCAAATCCACGGGAGGGTCCCATGCCGAGCGAAGCACGTGTCGCGTTGATCACGGGTTGCGGCAAGCCGGTCGGTATCGGCAATTCCACCGCACGCGCGCTCGCCGCCGCCGGGGTGACCGTTGTCGTGTCCGATGTTGCGCCGACCGGGCTCGCCAACGAGCACAACGTGCAGGGGGACATGGACGCCAACTGGGGCGGCGTCGACAGCCTTGTCGAGGCGATCGTCAAAAGCGGGGGCATCGCCTCCGCCACGCTGGGCGATGTCAGCGTCGAGGCCGATGCCATGCGGATGGTTGCCGAGGTGCTGCGGCGACATGGCAGGCTCGACATCCTGGTCAACAATGCGGGAGCGCCGCAGGGCGCCGACCGCAACGAGATCGAGGATGTCCCGGTCGCGGCCTGGGACCAGACGATGGCGGTGAATGCGCGCGGTGCCTTCCTGATGTCGCGCGCAGCGGTGCCGGCGATGCGCAAGGCAGGCTGGGGCCGCATTGTCAGCGTTTCGTCACGCGCCGCGTTCCGCCCCGGTCCGCGCCGCGCGACCTATGCCGCGTCCAAGGCCGCCATCGTCGGTTTCACCAAATCGCTCGCGCTCGACCTCGCGCCGCTCGGCATCACGGTGAACGCGGTACTGCCCGGCCCGATCCGCACCTCACGCGCGATCAGCACCAATCGCCGCGAGTATGGCGACGATCTGGAAGTCGGTTTCAGAGAGCGTGCCAAGGATATCCCTGTCGGGCGCTTCGGCAGTCCTGACGAGGTGGCTTCGATGATCGCGTATCTGGCCTCGGACGGCGCGGCGTTCGTGACGGGTCAGGCGATTGGCGTCGATGGAGGCTGGTGAGCCGATCCGCGCGTCAGCTCATCCCATGCGCGGCGGTGGGCGTAATCTCGTAGGTCACCCGCACCTCGCCCGGCTGCGCGAACGGATACTTGTCCTTGCCGAGGTACTTCTTCGCCAGTGAATCGATATGGGCGTCGGCGCCTTCCTCGGTCATGCGCGTGACCTTGCCGCGCACCTGGATGTAACGATACGGATTGTCGGGGTCCATGATCGACAGCGCGACGGGCGAGCCCTCCTTCATGTTGCGCTGCTTCACACGCCCCTTCGCCGTGTTCACGCGAACGAGACCGTTGGTGTAGTCGAACCAGACCGGCGTCACCTGCGGCGAGCCGTCGGGCATCACGGTGGCCAGATGGGCAAACGTCGTCTTCTGCGTCAGCAGGTCGAGATACGCGTCGGGGATCACTGCCATCTTCGAGCGCTCCTTGTCACGCGCCCTTGCCGGGCGCCGCATGGGAAAGGAAAACTACCGCACTCCTCAGATGGTATGCTTCAGGGGAAAGGAAACACCATGCCCAGCCAACTGATCAGCTTCTACAGCGAGGGCGTCAGGCTCGCCGGCGACCTGTTCGTGCCCGCGGACCTGAAGGCGGGCGAGGCCCGTGCCGGCATCGTGCTGTGCCATGGCTACACCGGCGTGAGAAACCTGTACTTGCCGGACATCGCGCGGGTGCTCACCAAGGCCGGCTATGTGGTCCTCACGTTCGACTACAAGGGCTGGGGCGACAGCGAGGGGCCACGCAGCCGGCTCTCGCCGTATGGCCGAGTGATCGACTTGCAGTCGGCGCTGACCTGGCTCGCGACGCAGCCGATGGTTGATGCGCAGAGGCTGGGCATCTACGGCACCAGCTACGGGGGTGCCACCGTGGTGTGGGTCGCCGCTGTCGATCCGCGCGTGAAATGCGTCGTCTCGGTGGTCGGCATCGGCAACGGCAGGCGCTGGATGCGCAGCGTCCGCCGGCCCGATGAATACCACGACCTGCTGGAACGTTCGGCGGCCGACCGCGTCCGGCGCGTGATGCAGGGCCAGTCGGAGTTCGTTGACCGCAGCGAGATCCTGATTCCGGACCGGCAGTCCGCCGAACTCGCCGCCGCCGCGCGGCGCGGCAATCCCGGCGCGGTGAGCGAGATCCCGCTGGAGTTCGTCGACGACACGCTCGGCTTCCATCCCGAGTGGGTGGTGGACAGGATCGCACCACGGCCGGTGCTGTTCATCACCACGAGCGATGACAGACTGGTGCCGCAGGAGGAGAGCGAGGCGCTGTACCAGCGCGCCGGCGAGCCGAAGAAGCTGATCGTGCTGGAGGGGTTGGGCCATTACGAGGTGTATGCCGGCGAGCCGTTCCGGCAGGTGATGGAGCCGACTGTCGCGTGGTTCCACCAGTATCTGCCGGCGAGGTAGTGTACGAAGTCATGAGGCTTGGTGCCGGCCGCGACAAAGTAATCAAGCGGACACAGAGTTACACAGAGTGCACACAGAGTTGCACCGAGAAGGCAATTAGCGCTCCGCGCAAGGCGCTTTGACCGGATTACAGGCCGCCTGCGCGAAGCGCCAATAATAATCTACTCCGTGAAACTCTGTGTGCACTCTGTGTAACTCTGTGTCCGCTTGATTACTGGATTGCTTGCTGCCGCATGCGCCCTCACACGGGGATTAACGCGCCATAAACCGCCACCCACGATCCTTCGCGACATGAGCACTCCAAATGCCAACAGCCTTACCCAGAGGATCATCGGCCTCGCAATGCGTGTGCACACGCGCCTCGGCCCGGGTCTGCTTGAAAGCGCCTACGAACGTTGCCTCTGCCACGAATTCGACCAGAACGCGCTCGCATACGCCCGCCAGGTCGATCTGCCGCTGACCTATGACGGTGTCCTTCTCGACTGTGTCTACCGGGCGGATATGATCGTCAACAACGAGGTGCTCCTGGAACTGAAATCCGTCGATCACGTCCTGCCGTTGCACGAGGTCCAACTGCTCACCTACCTGCGCCTCAGTCAATGCCGCATCGGGCTGCTGCTCAATCTCAATACGCTGGCGCTGAAGGACGGCATCCGCCGGCGTGTCCTCTGACCCATCGCGCATCCGGCGCCCGGCGGGAACTCGACGCACCGCGCCGCCGGTCGTAGGCTGGCAGCC
>CAWABH010000027.1:0-35998 GCA_963780095.1 uncultured Alphaproteobacteria bacterium | reverse complement strand
CCAGTCTTGTCATTGGGCGGCTACCGAGCAATTCCCGAGAGCAGACGTTCGGAATCTGCTTCACCGGCCGGAGCGCGCCCATGGCTGTCGTTCCCGGGCGCCTAGCCGTCGCTCGAATGCAGACGTTCGCTCAGTGTGGTGGTATCTGCTCAGGTGTCAGCTGTTAGTGGTGGAAATATACGTTCGCCGTGGCGGCTCCGCGGAGTGGGTGGCGACACCGTGGTGATGCTCGGAGCACCGTTAGAGTTGTCTCAGGTATGATAGGTGATAGAACCAAGGGAACCCGAGGATTGGCAAGGGCGACTACCGGCCGATGCATCGGCCGCAGAGCGCGCTGGTCTGGACGGCCGGAAGGTCCGATTACTCGAATAACGCTACGCATGTGTCAGCGGACACGATTTTTAATCCGACGGTAGACGGCCAAGTCGTGGATCAAATCATGGCCTTATGGCGTCCCTCAACGGCCTGCTCGGAGGCGAGGAGACGATCAGATGCAAGTGGCTTTCTTGGCAGGCGGCCGTTGATGCCACGCCTCCGCCTTGCTTCAAGGCCTACTGGTCACAGCGGTCGTGCTCGGTTTTCGCGGAACCGCAAGAGGCTGAGTTTCACAACCGAGTTGCCCTCAGCCGTAGCGCGTTGCCGATCACCGAGACCGAACTCAGCGCCATGGCAAGCGCCGCGACGATCGGACTGAGCAGCAGGGCGGCATCAATTGCGCTGCTCGTGCCCCTGCCATTGATCTACCTGACACACCGGTGTGCTTATTTTCGCCTCGGCGGGCGAGCGTTCTGCGGAGATTGTCGCCGATGCCAGCATTAATGAAAAGGTCGATAGGCACGTCTGGGACGACGCCATCAATGCGTTATTAATAAGTCCATAAGTAGAGTCATATTTTCCTTGACACGGCGAATCAGTCATGATTTTCCCTTGGCATGCGAAAAGACGATGCCCGTAAACTGGATCACGCGACCCTTGAAGCACTTCGGATGCGCGCGGTGCATACCGTTCAGGACGGTGAAAGTCCTGAGGATGTCGCCCGCACATTACGAGTTACTCCGCGCGCGTTGTATCGATGGCTGGCGCTCTACCGTCGCGGTGGGTGGAATGCGCTGAAGGCGAAGCCGTTGGCGGGGCGCCCACCGAAATTGGACGGCGGTATGCTGAAATAGCTCTATAACATTGTGACACAGAAGAATCCGCTGCAGTTCAAATTTCAGTTCGCACTATGGACCCGGGAGATGGGGGCGGAGTTGATCGAAAAAAAGTATGGCATCCGTCTGGCCAGGAACTCGGTGGGCCGCCTGTTGGCGCAGCTTGGAATCACCGTGCAAAAGCCGCTGTACAAGGCGATGGAGCGCGATGAGACGCTGGTACAAAAATGGCTAAAGACGGAGTACCCGAAGATCAGGCGACAGGCCAAGGCGCAAGGAGCCGACATATATTTCGGTGATGCCGCTCATATCCGTTCCGATCATCACGCGGGGCGCACCTGGGGCAAGAAGGGAGAGACACCCGTTGTCGCGACAACTGGTGCTCGTCATGCCATGAGTTTGATATCGGCGATCACCTCAAAAGGCCGCACGGCAGTGAAACGCCGATCACAATGGGCGAAGCGCGGGAATTGGCCGGCAAGATCATCGCCGCACTCCGCGAACCGACCGAGACGATGGTGAAGGCGATAACCGCTCCCGGCGCCGATCCGGGGCTGATCGTGAATAGCTGGTATCGGATGATCGACGCGGCGCTGGAGGAGTAGGGCTCTGTCGACTACTTGCAGATCACCAGGAACCTTCTTTTGGACCAGAATTTAACCCGCCATTGAGAAACCCGCAGGTTTCCGCGGATTTCACGCCACCGCACCCACCAAACTGCCGAACTTGGGCTTGAGATCGGAGCGTTACGGACCTTAACCGTCGTCACTCTGGTGTTCGGTAGGCAGGCAACGCTACGCTACGCTTTTCGCTCGGTTCAAGATCGCATTAAATCGAGTTACTTCTCGACGACGGGTGGTTTCGTTTCGTCCCAATTCAACGGGAACACCCGGGTGGTGCCGCCGACGAATTCGTAAGTCTTGCCCGCCACCGACAGCGAAATCGGCGCGACCTGGCGATCATGTCCGCGCATCGTCAAGGCGTCGCGCGTAAGCTGCAAATCGATCGAATGTCCGCGATAGCGGATGCGCATGTCCAGCCACTCCATCTCAGGCGGCAACTCCGGATTGAGCCGCAGAACGTCGCCCTTTACTTCGATCCCTGTAGAGACGCGCTGTATCAGGTCGACGGTGCCTGCCATGGCCCCAAGATGCACGCCCTTCCGAGGTAGTGCCCTGCTGGATGTCGCGCACGTCGCTTTGCAGCGCCTCGGCGAAGAATGTCATCGAACGCGGCCGGTCCGATCGCGCCAGAACCCAGGAATGGACCACTCGGCATAGCGTGGAGCCGTGAGACGTGCGTGCGGCATAGTAGGTGACGTTCTTCGGGATCGTATCGTAGTCGAACGGATAATCCAGCCGCGTGAACAGCTCCTCGAGTTCCTCCGCGGAAAACAGGTAGAACAACATCAATACGTCGGCCTGCTTCGAAAGCTTATAGCGGTTGGGGCTGTCATTCTCCGCCTCGAGAATGAGATCGAGGCGCTGGATATTGCCGTAGCGGGCCCGATAATCCTCCCAGTCAAGCTCGCGCAGCGCGTCGTAGCCCTCGAACTGGCTGATGATCCCGTCGTCGTGAAAAGGCACGTACATCCTGCGGCTGATGTGGTCCCAACGCGCGATCTCTTCCGGCGATATGCCAAGCCGCTGTCGTCAGTTCATCGCGACGCATGGCGGAGAGCAGATCAAGCACCTCCATCGCCCGGCACAGCACCCACACCGCCATCACATTGGTGTAGGCATTGTTGTTGACGCCAGGCGTCGCGGCATCCGGATAGCCATCGTGGAATTCGTCAGGCCCCATCACGCCACGAATCTCGTAACGTCCGCGCTCGTCATTGAAGATCGCCATGCTCGACCAGAATCGAGCGATCTCCAGGATCAGTTCGGCACCATAGAACCGCAGGAACTCGAGATCGTGGGTGACCTGGAAATACTGCCACACGTTGTACGCGATGGCGCTTCCCACGTGGCGCTGAAGATAGGAGTTATCGGGCACCCAGCGCTGCGAGCGAGGGTTCAGGTTGAACGCCTCGGTCTCCTCCCGTCCGTCGCTGCCGCTCTGCCACGGAAACATCGCCCCCTTGTGCCCGGCGCTTTGGGCGGCAGCGCGCGCTTCGCCAAGCCGCCGGTATCGGTATGTCAGAAGCGCCCGGGTGATCTCGGGCACACGGTAGTTGAAGAATGGGAAGATAAACAGCTCGTCCCAGAAAATATGGCCCTGGTAGGCCTCCCCGGTCCAACCACGTGCGGGTATGCCAATGTCGAGGCCAATGGAATGCAGCGAAACCGTCTGCAGCAGGTGAAACATGTTCAAGCGAAGCAGCATCGGGACATTCAACTTGAATCCGGGATCAGCAGGCTGGATACCCACGTCGAAGCGCCGCCACAAATGCGTCCAGGTCAGCACATGATCCGCCTTCACCGCTTCGAAGCGGCCGGCACGCGCCATGGCCTTGTGTGCCTCCAGTCCACACTCCGAGATCGCGTAATCGCGTGAGGTGTATAGAACAGGCCAGCTTCTCCAGCACCAACGTCTGGCCTTGGGGAAGATCGATCGTCAGTTCCTGGCCGATATATCCCGGTTCCTTGACTGCCTGGCGCCGGACTTCGAGAAGCCGCCCGTCGAGGAAGGCTTGCGTTCGCGCCACCTGGGCGACACGAATATCCGACTGGCAGGTGCGCACCAGCAGGTAGACGCCGTCGTTGCCGACGACCTCGCCTGCCAACGGCTCCAGATGTTTGCCATTGAATTGTCTGGTACAGCTTCGCACCCGCGTTGACGACGCGTCCATCGATTGCGGAACGGACAGTGACACGTCCCGACCAATTCTCGGCTGTGAGTGTCAGTCTCCAGCGCGCCCAAGTGCATGTCGGCCATCGAAACGAGACGTTGTTCCTGCAACAGAGCTTCGTCGACCTTGGGTGTCTTCGAAGCGTATGGTCCGCAACAGCAGGCCGCGCCGCAGATCGAGTTCCTGGCGATACGACAACAGCGTGGTGGTCTTTGCATCGAACCAATCCTCATCGCCGATCCGGAAGTCGAGTGCGAGCCAATTGGGAAAATTGACGAGATCCTCGTTCTCGACCACTCGGCCGGCAATATCGGTTCGCAGCCGGTTGTAGCCGCCGGCGAGGTAAGTGCCGGGATAGTGAGTGCCATCCGCCGTGGCCCAGACCGCTGCCGCGCGCGTCGCAAAATACCCGTTCCCCAGGGTGCACAGGGCTTCGCGGATTCCCTCGCGCGCCTCGTCGAAATCCTCAAAGACCAGAGACCACGCTGACGGGGGCTCCGTTGTCACCCGGACCTGCGCCAGGCTGGTCACCACGACATCGGCGCCGGCTTCGCGCAGCGCCTGCGACTGCCCGCTGCGATCGACACCGATGACGCAGCCGAAATGGCCCGCATGCCCGGCCTCGACGCCGGCAATCGCGTCCTCCACGACGACAGCGCGTGCCGGTTCGATACCGAGCCGCCGGGCCGCCTCCAGAAATGCATCCGGCGCTGGCTTGCCTCTAAGCCCGAGGCGGGTGACATCCATCCCGTCCACCCGCACGTCGAACAACTGCGCGATGCCGGCTGTTTCCAGCACCACCGCGCAGTTGTTGCTGGAGGAGACGACGGCCGTCCTGATCTGCTGCGCCCGCAGTGTTCGTACCAGGACGATCGACGCTTCGTAGGCCTCGACGCCCTGCTGCTTCAGGTATTCCAGGAAATACACGTCCTTGCGATCGCCCAGCGCCTGGATGCTCTGCACGTCGAAGCCGTCTCCGGGTGCCCCCACGGCAAGCTCGATTCCGCGCGATTTGAGGAAGGCCGCCACGCCGTCGTAGCGGGACTTGCCGTCGACGTAACGCCGATAGTCGGCGTCGATATCAAACGGCACGAATGGCTCGCCCAGGTCCGCGAAGCGTTGCTCGAGAAACGCGTCGAACAGCCTTTTCCAGGCCGCGGCATGCACATTTGCCGTCTTCGTCAGGACCCCGTCAAGATCGAACAGAACGGCGTCGTAATCCTGCGGAGACAGCGTGATCGAGGGGCATATGGCGGTCACGACCGGGTTAGCGCTCGCCGCAAGACCGACGTAGCGATCAGCCATGTGCAAGAGCTGATGATCACTGTTTGGTGGCCTTCATCGATGTACAGTTCCTTCGCCTTGTTCGGTTGCGCTCGGGATGGTGTTTTAGGGCGACGGCGCCAGTTTCCATTTGAAGGAGACTGTGTACTCGCGCATTCGTCCCAACGCCTGTCATCGATCAATAGCGCGCCGCGCGTGTCGCCGTCGTTGAACTGAGAGATGTGTCTATGTCCGTGCCTGCTTGAGCAGAGAGCAGCCGAATTGAGGAAGCGCACAAACCTGGTATACGCCTTCCAAGCCGGAACGTTTGATCGCTGAGCGGTGAAGCTTGTAGGGAAACGCCGAAATCTGACCATTGCCCCGCTGCCGGAATCGGCCATTCCGCTCACCGGACTGTTCCTCGTCACCACATGTGGAAGTGCCATTGGGATCGGACTTTCCGTGCTTCGCGGACGGTCAGCGTGGCGGCGGTCAGCGGGCAATCAGGTACGCTACAATGAACCCCTGGTTGTCGCTGGCTGGTACCCCCTGCTGCATTCCGTTGTTTAGCCCCCGAGCGAGGTGACAGTATTGACCTAGATCAACCCGGACGACATTTTCGCGACCACAAAATGCTCCCGTGGGCGCGAACCGTCGGCCGAGAGTCGGTTGTCTGACGGGAGCGCGCCCATGCATGCCCCTGCCACCTCTTGCGCACCGCAGCATTAAACCAGGGACCTAGTACAGCGTTTCCATGGACAACTCCTATCACGCCGGCAGGGTGATCCTGTAGGACCAGGTGTGGACAACGGGCTCACGATTGAGGTCGTCGAGGTAGGCCGGATTCTCTGCTTGAGTTCAGCTTTTGAGGCCACGCGGATGCGGCGCAGGACCGAGCGCGCCATCTTCGAGAAGAAGCCTTCGACGAGGTTGAGCCAAGAGCCGTGCTTAGGAGTGAAGACGAAGGTGAAGCGGCCATCATGCTGGGCGGCAAGCCACTTGTTCGTCTCCTTGGACACATGCGCCGAGTGATTGTCAAGGACGATCTTGATAGCCGTTCGGAAGGCCCCCTGTGTCAGACAAGTTGCCACCTAAATCGGATAGTAGCGAGGCTGTTGCCACCGGAGAGTTCTTCGGTGGAGCAGGTATCACGCGCAGTGGCGATAAGCGTGGCGACGTTGGAGCGTTGGCGGGCGGCTGCTTTAGCCAATGGATCTGGCGCCGGCAGCCCGCACTGGACAGCGGCGGCACGACTGCGGTCTTCCATCAAGGCGAGGACGCATGACCCGCCTGGACAGCTTGACCTCGGTGACTATGGCCCATGCGAAGAACGCGTCGAGCAGCAGCGCGGTCTCCTTGCGATGTTCAACCCGCTCGGCGACAGGGGCAAACCGGGCTTTGTCCTCTGTCACGTAGACCGCGGCGATCCGATCGACGCCTCTTTGGCGACCGGCGATTTCGTCGCTTGCAGAGCCACGTCCGGCGCGCCATGAGCCCGGATGCAATCGACAGCGTGGTGCGGAAATACTCTGTGGCCCTCGGCCTGGCGCGGTGGTATTCGGCGCATTCGACGCGGGCGACCTTCATCACAACGGCGCTGGAGAACGGCGCACAGTGGAGGACGTGCAGAAGGCCGCCGGCGACCGCGACCCGAGCACGACCAAGCTCTACGATCGGCGCGGGTACGACCCGGAAAAGGCCGCCTGCTTCTTTGCGACGTACTAATCACGCGATTAAGGCAAACTGTGATCACCGCGGCTGATCTACCCGCCCCCGCGATCGTCCCTGCTGGCCGAACAGCCCCCAGTCGGGGGTGATGATGTAAATTCGCTCAAGCCCACCTATTTGATCGGGTCACCGGCGCCGTCTCGGCTGGAACCCGTCCCTGGCATCGAATTAGCAACCATGTCCGTTGGCTAGACCGCAGAAGCCTGTTTAGGCTTGCCGCGTCCGAGGGAGAATAGCAAGAGTGAAGGACCATCAGAGCCCGGCGGGCCTGACCTCGCCCAAGGAATCGCGCTCGAGGGCCTGGTAGACGGCGTGCCGGTGGCTGGGTATGTCGGCGATCAGGCGGTCCTGCTCGTGCGGCGGGGCACGGACGCGCTGGCGGTCGGTGCAATATGCACGCACTACAGCGGGCCGTTGGCCGATGGCATCGTGGTCGACGATACGATCCGTTGTCCTTGGCATCATGCCTGCTTCAGCCTGCGCACCGGCGCAGCGTTGCGTCCGCCCGCGCTGAACGGCCTGCCATGCTGGCGAGTTGAGCAGCGCGACGGCATGGCGTTGGTACGCGAGCCGCTGCCCGTCGAACCCCGGCCGACGCTGCCGGCCCCTGGCCTGCCCGCCTCGGTGGTCATCATCGGCGGTGGCGCGGCCGGAAATGCTGCCGCGGAAATCCTGCGCCAGGAGGGCTATGCCGGCCCGGTTGCCCTGCTGAGCGCCGACGAGGCGCCACCGTGTGACCGGCCCAACCTGTCGAAGGACTACCTTGCCGGCACCGCGTCGGAAGACTGGATCCCGCTGCGGCCGCTGGATTTCTACGTGGAGCAGCGGATTGACCTAAAGCTCAGTGCACGGGTGGTCGCAATCGAGCCTGCCTCGCGCGCGGTGCGGCTGTCGGACGGCAGCCAACTCCCCTATGGCGCGCTGCTTCTCGCCACGGGCGCCGAGCCGATCCGGCTCGAGGTGCCCGGGGCCGACCTGCCGCACGTGCACCTGCTGCGGACGCTGGCCGACAGTCGGGCTCTGATCGCCGAAGCCGGCAGCGCACGGCGGTGCGTGGTGATCGGTGCCAGCTTCATCGGCCTGGAGGTCGCGGCCTCGCTGCGCACACGCAATCTCGTCGTCCACGTTGTCGCACCCGAGGCGCGCCCGCTGGAGCGTATCATGGGTCCGGCGATCGGCGACATGGTGCGCGCGATCCACGAACAGCACGGCGTCGCGTTCCATCTCGGCACAACCGTCACCGCGATCGAGCGGGACGGCGTGACGCTCTCCACCGGTGAACGGCTTGCAGCCGAGCTCGTCGTCGTCGGCATCGGCGTGCGGCCGGTGATCGCGCTCGCCGAGCAGGCCGGCCTCGTCATCGATCATGGCGTGCTGGTGGACGAGTTGCTGCAAACCAGTGTGCCGGGGGTCTTCGCCGTCGGCGATATTGCGCGCTGGCCGGATCGCCGCACAAGCGCACATATCCGCGTGGAGCATTGGGTGGTGGCAGAGCGGCAAGGCCAGGTCGCTGCCCGCAATATCCTCGGTGGGAACGAGCGCTTCGATGCCGTGCCGTTCTTCTGGAGCCAGCATTACGACACGACGATCGCCTACGTGGGCCACGCGGAACACTGGGACCGGATCGATATCGACGGCGATCCGGCTGCGCGCGACTTCGCCGCGAGCTTCTGGCGGAATGGTAAGAAGCAAGCGGTCGTGACGGTCGGCCGTGACCAGGAAAGTCTGCGGGCCGAGCTTGCGTTCGAGCAGGACGCTGGCGCATGACCGCGCGCGCAATTCCGGACAACCATGTGAAGCTGAAGTGCGCGGGCCCCCATAGGTTCTAATCACTGAATCTTGGGATACGCACGTGCCGGGCACAGAACCGGGAGAGCGTGTCACAGGCGCTGGGCGGCGTGCGACAAGCCGCAACGATATGCTGCCGGTCGCCAAATACTCTCGGTAGGAGCCGGATGCCTTAATTGGGCTCGTTCGTATCTTTATGAGAAATCCAGGCTAGATGGCCGAGCGGAAAACACGTGGGCCCCGCGCGAAGGCTGCCGAAATAGTCGTCCGTGATGCGCGCATCGCCGAGCTTTGGAGCATGAAATACGGCGTCGCCGAGTTTGCCGCTAAGCGCTAAGCTATCGGTCGGCGCAAACGACCCGCGCCGTGGTTTGAAAATTCACGAGCCCGAAGCGGCTCAACAGGAGATTTCCATGATCGGTAAACTCAACCACATCGCCATCGCCGTTCCCGACCTGGAGAAGGCCAGCGCGATCTATCGCGACGTTCTCGGCGCCACGGTGTCCGCGCCGCTGCCGCAGCCCACTCATGGCGTGACGGTCGTGTTCGTCGAATTGCCAAATACCAAGCTGGAGCTGCTGTTGCCGCTGGGCGACAAGAGCCCGATCGCGGGCTTTCTCGAGAAAAACCCCGCCGGCGGCATCCATCACATGTGCTTCGAAGTCGACAACCTCCTCGCAGAGCGCGACGCGCTGAAGGCGGAGGGGCTGCGCGTGCTGGGGAGTGGAGAGCCGACAATCGGTGCGCACGACATGCCGGTGCTCTTCCTGCATCCCAAGGACTTCAACGGCTGTCTGGTGGAACTGCAGCAGACCTGAGCTGACCCGAGCACGCCGATTGGGAAGGATGATCCCGCCATGACGCTAAATCCCAAGGTCCTCGAAGATTTCCGGCACAGGCAGGCACATATCCTCGCGGGTGGCGGCGCGGAAAAGGCCCGCGCCCGCCACGAGCAGGGTCGGATGACCGCGCGCGAACGTCTTGCCGCGCTGTTCCAGGAAGGCACCTTCCAAGAGATCGGCATGCATGTCCGCAGCCAACACCAGGCGGGCGTCGCGGAGCAGAAAGCAACTGGCCGCCGATGGCGTGGTGGTCGGGACCGGCTATGTCGGTGGTCGCGCGGTTGCCGCCTTCAGCCAGGACTTCACCGTCGCCGCCGGCACGCTCGGCAAGATGCATGCGAACGAAGATCGTCCGCGCCATGCAGACCGCGGCGCATACCGGCATGCCGGTCGTTGCCTTCAACGATTCTGGTGGCGCGCGCATCCAGGAAGCCGTGGACGCGCTGTCCGGCTACGGCCAGGTGTTCTACCAGAATGTGCTGCTGTCGGGCGTGATACCGCAGATCGCGGTGATCTGCGGACCATGCGCCGGTGGCGCCGCTTACTCACCGGCGCTGATGGATTTCGTCATCATGACGAAGTCGAATGCCGAAATGTTCATCACCGGCCCCGAGGTCATCAAGGCGGTAACCGGCAAGACGGTTACGATGGACGAGATCGGCAGTGCATCGATGCATGCCACCGTCAGCGGCAACGTGCACTTCCTCGCCGAGGACGACCATCACGCTGTGCAACTCGTGCAGCGTCTGCTGAGCTTCCTGCCGAGGAACAATGCCGAGGAGCCGCCGCACAAGCTTACCGCCACAATCGACGAAACCCCGGACGAGACGATAACCGCGCTGATCCCCGAGGACCACTCGCGGCCGATGGACGTGCGCAGGGTGGTCGCGCAGCTGGTGGACGACGGTGACTTCCTGGAGGTGCACGCCGGCTTCGCCGAGAACATCATCGTCGGCTTTGCGCGCATCGAGGGCATGGTGGTCGGCATCGTCGCCAACCAGCCGGCGGTGCGGGCCGGAGCGCTCGACATCGACGCGTCGGACAAAGGCGCGCGGTTCATCCGCTTCTGCAACGCCTTCAACATCGCGCTGGTTACGCTCGTGGACGTGCCGGGCTTTCTGCCGGGCATCGAGCAGGAACGCGGCGGCATCATCCGCCACGGGGCCAAGCTGCTGTTCGCCTACGCCTCGGCGACCGTTCCAAAGATCACTGTGATCCTGCGCAAGGCCTATGGTGGCTCATACCTGGCAATGTGCAGCCAGGAGATGGGGGCCGATTTCGTCTTCGCCTGGCCGTCGGCGGAAATCGCGGTGATGGGCGCGGAAGGTGCCGTCAACGTGCTTTACAGAAGGGAACTGAACGCAGCGCCCGATCGCCGTGCGAAGGCTGCCGAACTGGCGGCGGCGTATCGCGCGGAGTTCACCTCGCCTTATCTGTCGGCCGGCGCCGGCTACATCACCGACGTGATCGATCCCGCAACCACGCGGTGGACCGTCGCGCTCGCGTTGCGCAAGCTGCAAAGCAAGCGCGAGGTGCGGCCGCCCAAGAAACATGGGAACATCCCGCTGTGAGACCACCCGACCCAGGCGGGATCTCGCCATGCATGAAGACATGATCGGCGGCGCGGTGCTGACGAATTGGCTGGCCATCGTCGGAGTTGTCAGCCTGATGTATTGGACATGGCGTATCGTCGCGGCGTTCCAGCACCGTGGCGGTGGCGATCGGAAGCCGGCGGGCGCGCCCGTTGCCAGTGCCCCCGTCGTCGTGCCGGCACAGCCGGGGCAGTTGACGCCGCCGGACCAGGACATCGCCGTGATCGCGGCAGCCGTCTACGCAATGCTCGGCACCCATCGCATCGTGCGTCTCGAAGCCGTCCTCGCGGGCAAGGCCTGGGAAATCGAAGGCCGCTGGGCGCAACAGACCTCGCATACTCCCCGCTAAAGCGCCCGTTCTGAGGAGCAAAAACATGAAGCGGAACTTCCGGATCACCGTGGACGGCCGCAGCTACAACGTGGTGGTCGAGGATCTCGACTTCGGGCGCGGACCCCGCCCAGGCCCTCACCGCCGCGCCAGCCACTGCTGCCCCCCCCGCGGCGCCTGCG
Organism: uncultured Alphaproteobacteria bacterium; assembly: GCA_963780095.1. Taxonomy (GTDB): domain Bacteria; phylum Pseudomonadota; class Alphaproteobacteria; order Acetobacterales; family Acetobacteraceae; genus JAMXLO01. The sequence goes on along the minus strand of CAWABH010000027.1, from coordinate 24,330 downwards.
ATTGTAGCCGCCCCGGCTCCGAACTCTGGTTCCGGCTGGCACCGGCTCCATTGTCGCCCCGCTCGGCGGCGTGGTGGTCTCGATCGACGTGGCGCTCGGCCGCGACGTCGCGGCCGGCGACAGGGTCGCGACCATCGAAGCGATGAAGATGAAGACTGAGGTGCTTTCTAAGGTTACCGGCAAGGTCACCAATATCGCCGCCAAGGCGAATGAGAGCGTGGAGACCGGGCAAGTGCTGATGACGGTGGGATGACTAGTGCTCCGCGTCCTTGATCCCGAAGGGGTTCTATGACTCTCTGGCAACGGTATTCAACGTTACCGGGAATCGGCACATGTCGGAAGTCGCGGTCAAGAAATACATCGTCCGGTTGAGCATGGAGGAGCGAGAGACACTTGAAGCGCTGATCAGCAAGGGCAAGCATCCCGCCGCTCAGGTGCTGAAGGCTCGGATCCTGCTGAAGGCCGACGTTTCCGAGGCGGGTGAGGGCTGGAGTGACAGCCGCATCGTGAAAGCCCTGGATACCAGCGAGGCAACCGTGTTCCGCACGCGCCAGCGGCTGGTCGAGGAGGGCTTCGAGGGGGTCCTGGCCCGCAAACATTCGCCGAACTCGGCACGGCGGCGAATCTTCGACGGCGCGGCCGAGGCCAAACTGATCGCGCTGATGTGTTCGCCACCGCCGAAAGGACGGGCGAAGTGGTCCTTGCGTCTGCTGGAAGACAAGGTGGTGGAGTTGAACATCGTTGAGCGCGCCAGCGACAACACGATCGGGCGCACGCTAAAAAAACGATCTGAAACCACATCTGAAAAAGCAGTATATGTCATTCCGCCCGAGGCCAGCGCCGCCTTCGTCGCCAATATGGAAGATGTGCTGGACGTGTACCATCGGCCACGCGACCCCGAATGTCCCGTCGTTTGCCTGGACGAGACCTCGAAGCAGTTGGTCGCCGAAACGCGCGTGCCGATGCCGGTGAAGCCAGGCCGCCCGATGCGGCATGATTACGAATATGAGCGCAACGGCACGGCCAGTCTGTTCATGCTGTTCGCGCGCCTCTGGAAGGTTGGCGGCACGTCGAGGTGACCGATCGCCATACAGCCGTGGATTACGCGCACCTGCTCAAGGCAGTGTCCGACACGTGGTTTCCGAATGTGCCGAAGATCGCCCTGGTCCGGGATAATCTCAATACCCACAAACCCGCGTCACTTTATGAGGCCTTTCCGGCCCGAGGAGGCGCGCCGTCTCGTCGAGCGGTTCAAATGGCATTACACACCCAAACACGGAAGCTGGCTCAACATGGCGGAGATCGAACTGAGCGTGCTGTCAACGCAGTGCGTCGACCGGCGTATTCCCGACAAGGCGATGCTCACCGAAGAAGTCGCCGCCGCCTGGGAAGCTGAGCGGAATAAGAAGCCCGCCAAAGTCGACTGGCAATTCACCACGGCCGATGCGCGCGTGAAACTAAAGAGGCTGTATCCGTCAATATGAGCGACTCGGAGCACTAGCTGTGCCTGACGCGGTCTAAATCCCGATCGCATGCCACATCCGCGCGGACTGCCGGCGGTTCGGCACCTCGCTTCTTTTCAGGAGGCTTCAATGGAAAAAGACACGCTCACATTCGCGGTTCTTCTCAGTCTGATTGACTTCTTGCTTAGCATGGTGATGATCACCGGCATCGGCCTAATCCTGTATCTGCTTCCAAACCTGAACCGCCTCGGCAAACTCGACGAGGAAAGCATGCGTCGCGGTCACTAGTCGGCAAAACCGCGTGCAACAGGAACGAGCCGATCATGTTTGACCAATTTTTGTCCTTCCTGGGCGCCATGGCCGCACAGACCGGCCTCGCGCAGATCTGGTGGGGCAACGTGCTGATGATCGCCGTCGGCATCGGTATGATCCTGCTTGCCCTCGCAAAGAAATATGAGCCGCTTCTGCTGGTCGGCATCGGTTTTTCCTGCATAATCTCCAACGTCCCTGGTTCCGACCTGCTGCTTCCCGGCGGCCTGTTCCACTATGCCTACGAGGGCGTTCAACTACTGATCCTCCCGCCGCTGATCTTCTTCGGTGTCGGCGCGATGACGGATTTCGGACCGATGATCGCCAATCCGAAGCTGGTAATCCTGGGAGCAGCAGCGCATCTCGGCATCTTCGTGGCGTTGATCAGCGCCAAGCTCCTGGGCTTCACCATCTACGAAGCTGGGGCCATCGGCATTATCGGTGGTGCCGACGGTCCGATGGCAATCTTCATGACGATGAAGCTGGCGCCACATCTGCTGCCGCAGATCTCGGTGGCGGCCTATTCGTACATGGCGCTGATGCCGCTGATCCAGCCGCCGGTCATGAAGCTGCTTACCAGCAGACGAGAGCGGATGATCCGCATGAATCAGATGCGTGTCGTGACGCGCGTGGAGCGTATCGGCTTTCCGATCATCATTGGCATAATCGTCAACCTGCTGCTACCGCCGGTTGCGCCGCTGATCACCATGCTGATGCTGGGCAACCTGTTCAAGGAAGTGCTGGTGACGGATCGCCTGGCCAAGACCGCGGCCAACGAGATCATGAACATCGTCATCGTGCTGCTCACCATCGCCATCGGGTCAACCATGGGGGCGGACAAATTCCTCACCGTCAGCACGATTGAGATCCTTGTCCTCGGCCTGATCGCGTTCATGGTCGGCACCGCTTCGGGTGTGATCGGCGCCAAGGTCATGAACCTGTTTCTTGAGGATAAGATCAACCCGCTGCTCGGTTCGGCTGGCATCGCCTCGGTTCCCATCGCCGCGCGCGTGGCGCACATGGTGGCGCTGGAAGACGATTCCGAGAATTTTCTAATCTATCATGCCATGGGCCCGAACCTCGCTGGCGTGTTCGGCACCGCCCTGTCAGGCGGCATCATGCTTGCGCTGCTGAAGTGATTCCGGCAACCGGTGCTGACGGTGGCCATCCTGGCTCCGGCCGATGCAGGTCCTCTCGTGGCATCTCCCGCCGGAAAACACCGCCGTCGCAACGAACACGGACGTTATGGCGGGTGGGGAAATGACGTGGTCAATCATTCGGGTACACCTCTTGTCATAAAATGAATGCGGTCCGATTGACTTGGATCAATGCGGTCCGATCGGATCCCGAGAAGCATTTCAGACCGATAAGAATTGGACATAGGGAATAAGGAAACGGGGACAATGGCAGGTACAAGCGCGACGCAGGAGCCGCACACAGGGCCGCAAGAAGGTCAATCGCGACACGGGGGAACCAGGGCTACCAAGGGCGGTTTCCGCTGGATCGTCATCTTCCTTCTGTTTTACATCACCGTCGCCAACTATATCGATCGGTCGGCGATCGCCTACGCGATCGGCGACATCAAATCCGAACTGGGACTGGGACCGACCGAAATCGGGCTGATCCTGGGGGCCTTCGGGCTGGGTTACGCGGTCACCACATTCCTCGGTGGGATCGCGGTTGATCGGTGGGGCGCCCGCGCGGTCCTTCTCGTCGCCGCCGTCTTATGGACCGCATCGATCGGCGTCACCGGATTTGCCACCGGGTTCCTCACGCTCTACATCGCGCGCACCGTGCTAGGCGTGGCGGAGGGGCCCAACTTCCCGGCGCTTACCGGTGCGGTCGGTCGCTGGCTTGCGCCGCACGAGCGCGCCATCGCCCTTGGCAACACGCTTGCCGCCGTGCCGCTTGCGCTTGCCATCGGCGCGCCGGTGTCAACACAGTTAATCCATATGTTCGGCTGGCGCGGTATGTTCTTCGCGCTGACCGCGCTGAGCGGCGTCTGGGTTCCGGTATGGCTCATTTTCTTCCGCAACGATCCGGCGCAGTCGGCATTCGTTGGCGACGCCGAGCTGAAGCATATCCGCGGCGGGGTCGAGGCGTACCGCGACCGCACCCCTGGGCACGTGCGCCACGGCCTCACCGACTGGCGCCTGCTGCTCACCAACCGGACGCTCCTGGCGAACTACTGGGCGTTCTTCGTGTTCGGCTACTTCCTGTTCTTCTTCATGACCTGGCTGCCGAACTACCTGACCCAGACCTACCAGTTGAACGTTCGTGAGGTGGGCCTGTTCGCCATCCTTCCATGGGCCTGTGCAGCGGCGCTGCTGGTGATCCTCGGCTATCTGTCCGACTATCTGCTGGTGCGTACGGGCAGTTTGCGGATATCCCGAAGCATGTTGATCGGCGTCACCCAGCTTCTGGCGGCGCTCGCGGTGGTCCCAATCGCCTACACCCACAGCCTGCCGGTGGCGATCGCCTGTATTACCGTGGCTGTGGCCTTCAGCATGGGTGCCAACGCGTCATACTATGCAGTCAACGTCGACATCGTGCCTGGTCGAGCTGCCACGGCACTTGGTATCATGGATACGGGTTTCGCGATCTCCGGCTTCCTGGCTCCGGCGATTACCGGTTGGGTGGTCGGCGCGTTCGGATCGTTCGAGTACGCGTTCCTGCTGATGGCCGCGCTGTCGCTGTCCTCCGTGCTGGTCGTGTTCATCTTCCATCGTCCGGACGAGGACCGTGCTGATCAGCCGCAAGGCGATCACCAGGCGTTGCCGGCGGCGGCTGACTAGACCATTTCCAGGCGAGACAGAAATCACGGGCAGGCCTCGCCTACGATGACGGATAAGGCGAGCGTGCCACGATTGCTGCACTTATTTTTTGCGCAGATCCTTGGTCTCGGCGTGCGGTGGGGGCCGTCACCGGCACCGGCGACACCGCACCGGAGAAAAGGGCGCTGATGATCCGCTCGGACGCCATGACCGGGGACAACGTCCCGGCGCGGACCTGTGCCGCGACGCGTTCCGCCACCGCACTGACCGTCGGACGTTGGTGCAGCATGTCGTGAATCTGCTGGTTGACGAGCGACCACATCCAGTTGGCATTCTGCTCGCTACGCCGGGTGTGCAGATAGCCGCATCGCTTCCGCTCGGTGGTCCGGTCGGAGATGATCTTCCAGATGTCCTCCAGGCCGGTGCCTTCCAGCGCGCTGCAGGTGACGACCGGCGCCACGCCCTGGTCGGGGTCGGCCAGAAGATGCATGGCATAGGCGTATTTGGATGCCGCCTGTCTGGCGGAGATGACGTTGTTGCCATCCGCCTTGGTGATCGCGATCAGATCGGCCAGTTCCAGCAGACCGCGCTTGATCCCTTGCAACTCGTCGCCGGCCCCGGCCAACATCAGGACCAGCAGGAAGTCGGTCATCTCGGTAACCGCCGCCTCCGACTGCCCGACCCCGACCGTCTCGATCAGGACGACGTCAAACCCCGCCGCCTCGCACAGCAGCATGGTCTCGCGCGTCGCCCGTGCGATCCCACCGAGCATGAGGCCACTGGGCGAGGGCCGAATGAAGGCGTTGGGATCAGTGCCGAGCGCGACCATGCGGGTCTTGTCGCCCAGCAGACTGCCGCCCGACCGAGCGCTGGACGGATCAATCGTCAGCACGGCCACGCGGTGCCCGCGAGCGGTCAGGAAGCTGCCGAAGGCCTCGATCAGCGCACTCTTGCCGGCTCCGGGTGACCCGGTCACGCCGATCCTGATCGATTCTGCCGCATGCGGGAGTGCCCGAGCAATCAGCTCGCGCGCCATCTGCTGGTGATCTGGCCGCGAGGATTCGATCAGCGTGATTGCCCGCGACAAAACCCCGCGGTCGAACGCGACGATGCCATTCAGGTAGTCGTCCACCGTCAGCCGGGGCGGCCGCGGTGGTGCGTCGTTATCGTGCCTCGGTGCCCAGTGGCCGCTCATCCGCGTTCTCGTGGCTTGCGGTTCAATCCATTTGATCAGCGACCCGCGCGAGCAACACGTCGAGGATCTTCGACGCGGAGTCGGAGATCACCGTTCCAGGCCCGAAGATAGCGTCGGTGCCGTCGGTGTAGAGCTCGTCGAAGTCCTGTGGCGGGATGACGCCGCCCGCGATCACCAGGATGTCGTCGCGCCCGCGTTCCACCAGGGCTCGCTTGAGCTGCGGCACCAGTGTGAGATGACCGCCGGCAAGAGAGCTGATGCCGATCACATGGACGTCGTTGTCCACCGCTTCGGTCGCGGCTTCCGCAGGTGTCTGGAACAGCGGTCCGACATCGACGTCGAAACCGAGGTCGGCAAATCCCGAGGCCACTACCTGTTGGCCGCGATCGTGCCCGTCCTGTCCCAGCTTGGCGATCAGGATGCGCGGACGCCGCCCTTCGGACTGGGTGAAAGCCTCGACCTTGGCCCGGACCCGTTTGATGGCGTCCACCGTCTCCCCCACCTGTTTGGCGTAGACGCCGGTGGCGAGCTGCGGCGTGGGCTGGAAGCGGCCGTAGACCTTCTCCAGCGCGGAGCTGATCTCGCCTACCGAGGCCTTCAAACGCGCCGCCTTGATCGACAGGTCGAGCAGATTGCCCTGCCCAGTGTGCGCGCACTCGGTCAACGCGTCCAACGCGGCATCCACGGCCGAACTGTCGCGCTGCTCCCGCAACGCCTTCAGCCGCCTGATCTGGGCTTCGCGCACCGCCGTGTTGTCGATCTTCAGCACATTGATCGGGTCGTCCGTCGCCGGCCGGTACTTGTTCAGCCCGATAATGGTCTGCCGGCCGCTGTCAATCAGCGCCTGGGTCCGCGCCGCGGCGTCGGCGATCCGCATCTTCGGCAGTCCCGCCTCGATCGCCTTGGTCATCCCGCCTTGCGCCTCGCATTCAACGATATGCGCCCAGGCCTTTCGCGCCAACACGATGGTCAGCGTTTCCACGTAGTAGCTGCCGCCCCAGGGATCGATCACGGTGTCGGTGTCGGTTTCCCCCTGCAGAAACAGCTGGGTGTTGCGCGCGATGCTGGCGGAGAACTCGGTCGGCAGGCCGAGCGCCTCGTCCAGCGAATTGGTGTGCAGGCTCTGCGTCTGACCTTGCGTGGCAGCCATCGCCTCTACACAGGTGCGGGTGACGTTGTTCCAGACATCCTGCGCCGTCAGAACTCCAGCCGCTGGTCTGGCTATGGGTACGGAGCGACAGGCTCTTTGGGTTTTTTGGATCGAACATCTTGACGATCTTCGCCCACAGCATGCGGGCCGCCCGCATCTTGGCGACCTCCATCATGACGTTCTCGCTGATCGACCAGAAGAACGACAGGCGCGGCGCGAAGTCGTCGACGGTCATTCCGGTCGCGACGCCGGCCCGGACGTATTCCAGCCCGTCCGCCAAAGTGTAGCCCAGCTCCAGATCCGCGGTCGCCCCGGCTTCCTGCATGTGGTACCCGGAGATGCTGATGCTGTTGAACGCCGGCATGTGGCGGCTGGTGTAGCTGAAGATGTCGCCGACGATCCGCATGCTGGGTGTGGGCGGATAGATGAAGGTGTTGCGGACCATGAACTCCTTCAGAATGTCGTTCTGGATGGTCCCCGACAGCTTCTCCTGCTCGACCCCCTGTTCCTCCGCTGCGACGATATACATTGCCAGGATCGGCAGCACCGCGCCATTCATCGTCATCGACACGCTGGTCCGATCGAGCGGCAGCCCATCGAACAGAATGCGCATGTCGAAAATGCTGTCGATCGCCACGCCGGCCATGCCCACGTCGCCCAGCACGCGAGGATTGTCGCTGTCATAGCCGCGATGGGTGGGCAGGTCGAAGGCGACGCTGAGGCCCTTCTGACCGGCCGCCATGTTCTTCTTGTAGAACGCGTTCGAGGCCTCGGCGGTCGAGAAACCGGCATATTGGCGCACTGTCCAGGGCCGCGTCGCATACATCGATGCATAAGGGCCGCGAACGAACGGCGCGAAACCGGGGTAGGTGTCGAGATGCTCGAATCCGACAAGGTCGGCGGCCGTGTAGAGCGGTTTGACCCCGATGCCTTCCGCGGTCTGCCACGTCAGGTCATCGATCGGCTTGAGCGCGATGTGCTCCGCGTCGTCGCGCCACTGCTGGAAGCTCGCTGTTTTCGGTTCCTCCGCGAAGGGTATTTTGGCGAAGTTGGGGATCTTGCTCATAACCGCGCCTCGTTCGCACGAAGGAGGGACCACAATGTCTCAATGACATTGCACCGGACATAGATGAACCGATCAACGCCGGCGGCGCGATAGGCGGCTTCCGACTGGCCTGGATTGCCGGCGAGCACAACGGCCACCGCACCGGCCGCCTTTAGCTTCGGTGCCAGCTCCGCGACCGCGGTCACATATCGATTGTCAGTCGAACAGATCGCCGCGATCGTGGCCCTGCTCGCGGCAAAGGCAGCCACTGCCTCCGCGACGTCGGACTTGGCTTCCCGTGCCAACACCTCGAAACCGCCGGCCTCAAAAAAATCGGTCGCGTAGGTCTTGCGCGCGACCTGATCGGCGATGCTGCCGACGCCGGCGAGGAAGACACGCGGGCGGTGGCCGTACTTGTTTGCGAAAGCCTCCGCGGCATCCCGCAGCTCCTCGAAGGCGTCGTCGTAGGGATGCACCGAGAGCGGCGCCATCACGGTCGGCTGACTGCCTTCCGGCGCCAACGTCTCGGCGATCTGGCCGAGCGTGGCACCGGCATGAGCCGCGTCGATCGCAGCCGAGGCGAGCAGACCGCTCCCGGCGGGCACACTGGCCAAGGCATCGAGCACCGTCTGACGGCGATGCTGGTGCCGCCAGTGGGACAGGTGCCGCGCAGCCACGATCGCGAGCTGGCGGTAGTCAGGCTGTTCCTGTTCCGTGCGGTGCTCGGCCACTGTCGGATGTTCGCTAATGCCGATGACCGCCACCTTGCGCGTGGCGATGTCCTTCTCGCGCGCCGCCTCGGTGGGCTTGATCTGCTCCCCCACCCAGCCGTTGACGGTCGCCTCGATCATGCCGCCCCGCGCCTCGATCTGCTGGAACATCTCCCAGGCACGCCTGGCGACTTCGTTGGTATACCACTCGATGTACCAAGACCCGCCGGCCGGATCGATCACCTGTGTCAGATGGCATTCCTCGGCGAGAATGAGCTGCGTGTTGCGCGCATTGCGCCGACTTATCTCCGTCGGCAGGCCGGTTGGGGTGTCGAACGGCGTGGTGGTGATGATGTCGGCTCCAGCCACCGCGCCGGCATAGCAGGCCACGGTATTGCGCAGGATGTTGAGCGACTGGTAGCGCGTGGTCAGTACGCGACGGCCGGTGGAGACGCGTAGGGCCATCCTCTGAGCCTGCGCGCTGCCGCCGCTGGCCTTGATTACCTCTGCCCAAAGCCGTCGGACCGCGCGGATCTTGGAGATCGCCAGGTAAAGGCGGCAGCCCAACCCCATGCTGAAGGTGATCTGCCGGGCGGCGATTTCGATATCGAGCCCGGCATCGGTCAACGCTCGGAGATAGTCGATCCCAGTGGCGATGGTGAAGGCGACGTCGGCGACGGCCGTAGCGCCTGCGTTGTGGTATGGCGTGGACGAGACCTCGACCGCGGTCATGAGTGGTGCATTCTCCGCCGTCCATGCGGCCAGGTCGGCCATTTGCCCCAATGCCGTATGCAGAGGCACCGACAGGTAGCCATCGCGCACAAGCGCCTTCAGCGGATCGGCGTTGAAGCCACCGCGAAGCTCGTTCAACGGCACGCCTGTCTGCTTGGCGAAGGCGATATAGAGGCTTGCGGCCGGCAGGAAAGCCGCGCCGGCATCGAAATGGAAGCCGGCCATTCCGAGCTTCACGCCGTGAGCGAGACGGCCAACGTCGGCGACCGAGGAGACACTGACGCCATCACGGCCGGTCAGCTCCGCGGCGCGCGGGTCGTCGGCATCCAGGCCGTGCCGTGCTGCCCCGTCGAGCCGCAGATCAATGGAGGTCACACCGCCATTCAGATCCTCGAGGATCTGCGCGTTGGCAACAGCGGGATCTGGATGCGCGTGCTCTTGGCGGATATCCCATCCGGTGAGCACATTGCCTAGCGGCTGCGCGCCGCGCACGAAAGGGGGGTAGCCTGGCAGTCCGGCCGGATCGCTCGCCGTGGGAAACATCTCCTCAGTGTAGAGCGCTTGCAGTTCGATCCCTTCGTAGCTGTGGAAAATCATGCGTTTGGCGAATGGCACGCCTTTGAGGTCCGCTTCCACTTGCTTTTGCCATGTCGCGCGATCGATCGTTGGGAAGTCGGAGCCAAGCCGGAATTCTTTTGCAAACGCGACCATGACGAACTCCTGGAGTCTGAGAGTGGCGCCAAGCCCAACGGTGATTTCGCGCCGCCCGTGCAGAGGATTGGATCGGGTCCCGCAACATCTGCAAGAACCGTCCAGTAAAGCGACGATACCTGCCAGGGCCCTGGCAGGGTAGCCTCGGATTCTACGTAGTCGCGGATGGGTGCGCCATCAGCAATGGAGGCGGCAGGCCAGCCGCCTGGCGATGGTGTTGAGTTCGTTGCGAGGCTGCGCGTTCCGGTCGATCGTGAACACCGATTTCCGGTGATCATGAACGCGGCCTGGAGCGTCACAGTGGGTCTGTGCTGCTGACAGTCTTCAACCAGGGGTAGTCCCGGTCCTTTGCCGAGGCAGTCCGGCGCGACGAGCCGCCGCGTTTGCGCCTGCGGGCGCGAAAAGTCTTCGCTCATGACGGCTCCTGCGCCGGCCGATAGCGCCGTCACAGAGGGGATCGTAGAAAGTCCAAACCGCGTGACGACAATAGGGATAACCTTTGCTGTCGGTGGTGACCCAGCTTGTGTGCCGCCTATCGATCCTTTTGGGGCATTCGATCTGTGACACCATCGCGCCGCCTGGCTAGCGCGATGAGACGGTATTTCATGGCAAGCATCTGGAGGACACGATGAAGCTCGCGATACCGGACCTGATCTCGAACTCGTATTTCCCGCCCTCGCGGCAGCCGAGCTTCGGTTCTTCGCGCGCGAGGGGATCGCGGTCATCGGCCGAGCTGATCTTTCCGGTCGATCGCGCTTACGCGGCATTGCGCGACGGTGAAGTCGATTTTGTCGGCGGTGCCGCGCATGGCGCGCTCGCCGCGTTTCCCGAATGGCACGGCGTCAGATTGCTCGGCGCGTTGTCGCAGGGAATGTACTGGTTCCTGGTGATGCGCGCCGACCTCGGCATCGCCCGGGGCGATCTGCTGGCGCTCCGGGGCCGGCGGATCGGCGCGGCGCCCTGGGTCGAGATGGGGCTGCGCCGGCTGTTGGCTGCCGCCGGCCTCGACCCGGAGCGCGATGACATCGAGATCGGCCCGGTGCCGGGGGCGACCGGCTCCAGCGTCAATTTCGGCCTCACCGCTGCCGAGGCACTGGCGGCCGGCAAGATCGACGGGTTCTGGGCCAACGGCATGGCGACCGAACTGGCGGTGACGACGGGTATCGGCACCATCGTCCTCGATGTTCGCCGCGGCGACGGGCCGCCCGGTTGTTTCAACTACACGATGCCGGTGCTGGCGACGACTGAGCGGCTGATCGAACGCTCGCCTAAACCGCCGCAGCGGCGGTGCGCGCGTTGGTCGCGACACAGAATGCCCTGAAGCAGGACGTGTCGCGCGCCACCGAAGTCGGCCACAAGCGCTTTCCGCCGCGCGAGGCGGGGCTGATTGCCGGGATCGTACGCCGCGACCTGCCCTTCTACGATGCCTCGATCGGCGAGGCTTCGGTCGCCGCGATCAACGCGTTCGCCCGCGATATGGGCGTGCTCGCCGGCGATGTGCCGTATGACGGATGGTCGCGACCCAATTCCGCCATCTCTGGCAGGTGGCGATCCGGTGAACTGAGCCATCTCCGGCAACGCTAAGTCTCCCAACCGCAACTCCCGGTGCTTACCAATCACCGGGATTGCGCGCAGAATATGGCCGCTTAGCTCCATCGCTACCGCCGCATCCGGACCACCAATAAATGCATCTGGCCTCCAAGACTTACGACATCGACGACATCTGGGCCGCACAGGAACTCTATCACAGCAATGGCTGGACCGACGGCTTGCCGATCGTCCCGCCAACGTCCGATGCCGTTCAGGCATGCCTCGAATGGGCGATGGCCCCGCCTGAGCAGCTGCTCGGCGTCGAACCGGTGCGCGGCGTGCCGATCACGGCAGAGAAACTCGCCATCAACGGCGTGATGGCTGGGTGCCTGCCTATGCACTTCCCCGTGGTGCTCACCGCATTCACTGCGATGCTGCAGCCGGAGTTCCTGCTGCACGGCGCGACCTCCTCCACCGGCGGCTGTGCCGTGCTCGTGGTTCTGAACGGCCCCATCCGCCGCGAACTTGGCGCGAGCGGCACGTTCAACGCGCTCGCCAGCAGCGATCGTGCCACGGCTGTGATCGGCCGCGCCTTGCGCCTTGCCCTGATCAACATCCTGGAGGTGCGGCCCGGCGGCATCGACCGCTCCACGCTCGGCCACCCCGGCAAATTCAGCTACTGTATAGCAGAGGATGAGGAGGACAGCACCTGGCTGCCGCTCGCCGCGCAGCGCGGGCTGCCGCCGGAGGTGTCCGCCGTCACGGTCATGGCGGCCGGCGCGCCGCGCCAGATCATGAACGAATGGACGACGCAGCCCGAGGAAATCCTGGAAACCTTCGCGGCGGAGATGCGCGCCAACATGCGGCACTATTCGATCTGGGGCGGCAACTACGCCCTCATCATTCCGAAGCAGTTGCGCGACCACCTGCAAGCTGCGGGCTGGAGCAAGACCGACATCGCCGCGTTCATTCACGACCGCGCGAGGGTGCATCGCCGCGAATGGGCCGAGGTCGGCAAGGGCGCGGTGGTGCGCGACCAGGGCGACAGCGAATATGCGGCGCTTGAGTCGCCCGATCAGCTTTTGGTCGTCGCAGCCGGCGGCCCCGCCGGCGGCTTCGGCGCCGTGATCCCCCCGTGGCTCGGGCACAAGAGCAGCGCCGTCACGCTGCCGATCGGCGCCTGTGTTGACTGCGAACCGCCAACACGGTGAACCTGCCCGCGTCAGAACTCCCGGAGGCGAAAATGGCGCTCCAAGTCCTCGACCCGACCAATGAAACCACGCCGCCGCTTGGCCACTTGGCACCACGCCTTGCCTCGCTCGCGGGCAAGACGGTCGGTTTCATCTCGAATGGCAAGGAAGGCACGCAAGGCTTCTTCGCGCACCTCGACCGCATGCTGCGCGACGAATTTGGCGTCGCCGATGTGAGTCCGGCGCGTGAAATCCAACTACAGCGCACCAGCCGATGCGGACATCGTGGACGAGATCCGGCGCTGGCAGGCCGTCGTCACCGGCATCGGCGACTGAGGCAGTTGCTCGTCGTGCAGTCTGCATGACTTCATAACAGCCGAACGGCTTGGCGTTCCCGCGATGGCCGTGATGACCACGCGCTTTGTCAGTGCAGCGGAGCTGATGGCCCGCGTGCTGGGTTTTCCGGGCTACGGCTTTGCGGTGATCGCGCATCCGATCAGCAGCGCGCGCGACGAAGCGCTGCGCGAAATGGCTGCCGCCGCAACCGCCCAGGCACGCCGTCTATTGGTCGGGCACTGACAGGCGAATCTGCACGCCCAGGAGTGGACTGCCGTCCGGCTATGTCGAAGTTGCCACGTAGTCTCCGGCCACGAAGTCATGATCCCACTGGCCCCATCATCCGCCATTGGACGCGATATAGTGCGTCGTCTATGCCCCATACGGTTGCCAAGCAGATAATCGGTCTCGCGGTTCTGTCATGTCTCGCGCCGTTTCTCAGCGGAGAGAAACCGCGCGGATTGTCGTGCGTACGCGCTCTGCATGATGCCAATCGCGACGCGAGCGTGACGGGAGGAAGCGACGGCTCCGGTGGAATTTGCCGGCCTCTCTACCATACCGTCCTCCGGTCAGTTGAAGGCGGTGAGATGGCTCAGTTCCGAAGTCGGACGAACTCTTCGAGGGCCGTCACTATCGATCCGCGAGATCATCGTGTTGTGCGTGCGGCGGCAACTGCGCTTCAAGCTCAGCTTCCGAGGTACCTGGTGGAGATGATGGCTGAGCGGGGTCTGTCGGTGGCTCACACCACCACCATGCGCTGGGTGCACCATTTTGCGCCAGAGTTCGAGCGCCGATGAAACCGGTTGCGTACAGGCCGGCCGGCCCCTCATGGCGCGTCGACGAAACCTGCGTGAAGATCCGCCGACGGTGGGTATTTTTGTACCGGGCGGTAGACCGCCAGGGAAGGGAAGGACCCTGACTTCTGGTGTGCTTTCGACGGAGAAGAGGATTGGTGATTGGTGATGAGCCTGCAAACACCCAATAAGATCCGGAACCTTCAGAGGAAGCTGTATCTCAAGGCGAAGGCGGAGCCGGACTACCGCTTCTACCTGCTCTACGACAAGATCTATCGCGAGGACATCCTGCATCATGCGTATGACCTGATGCGCACAAACAATGGCGCACCGGGTGTTGATGGGATGACGTTCGAGAAGATCGAGGAGGGAGTGGGCTTGAGGAGTGGCTGGCCGGCATCAGGAAGAACCTGATCGAGAAGACGTATCGACCAGCACCAGTGCGACGGGTGATGATACCGAAGCCTGGCGGCAACGGCGAGCGGCCGCTCGGAATTCCGACTATACGGGACCGAACGGTACAGGCCGCGGCCAAGCTGGCACTTGAGCCGATCTTCGAAGCGGACCTCGACCCAAGTGCCTTTGGTTACCGCCCGAAGCGGGGCGGAGCACGACGCGATCAAAGAAGTCCATACGCTTATCTGCCGCGGCTACACGGACGTTGTAGACGCCGACGGCTGGCACTCTCAGAAAACGTACGAGCTTATCGGACTGGCGCAGCTGACGATGTCTCCGCAAAGCACATCCGGCTGCGACTTATTCCCAGCGGCGCGAGAGAGATCCGCTCGCGCACCGCTATCGCTACTCAAGTGCCGTGCAGTGTTCATCGACAATAAATTCAGCAGCAGAGCTGTAAATTGTCTAATCCAACGTGAACAGACCGTCGAGCGCCGCGTCGTTCGCAGTGGCGTACAATACACGGCGGCTGCGATTGACGGTGGCGGTGCTTAGCACTTGGTCGACGGGCCCAGAGTTGCGATCGAGTGAAACGGTTTGTGTCAGCAATCGGCTGGCATGGCACTGTCTGCTGGCCCGAGGCATTGGCTGGAACGATGCCGATTCCAGCGAGAATCCTCATCGGAGCGACATCAACTTTTACTGACTACAAGCACCGACGTAACGGCCTTGCCCGCCGAAATTCTACCCAATTATCCGCCACGCCCGAACAGCACTCGATAACACCCCAACCGCATGAATCACGACACTAGCTGCCAACTCGATTAGTGATTCTGCGCCCGCCGCTGACCGAATAGTCGGACTCTGGGAATCACCAGCACCGCCAATCCGGAAATCACGATCAACGCGCCGGCCGGCTCGGGAACGGTATCGCCCGATAGCGAGAAAGCGGCATTGAACATCGTGTTCTGATCACCAAAGGAGCCGTGGACAGTGTGTTGGCTGTATGTTCGACGGTCGAGGAAGCCAAGGGAAGCATTGTGCCGCTGGATTCGCTCCACGGCGGAATCCAAGACCGCTTCCAGGCGCTGAGCAGCGAAGGCTTTCGCACGCTGGGCGTGGCCTATCGCACGATGGATTCGGCGGAGACCATTGCCAAGGCGGCCGAAACTGACATGGTGTTTTTGGGCTTTCTCGTGCTCGAAGACCCACCGAAGGCAGACATCGTCCAGACGGTTCAGCAGCTTTTTTCGCTGGGCGTCGGGTTGAAGATGGTCACAGGTGATAACCAACTCGTGGCGGCCAATGTGGCCCGACAAGTTGGACTGCCGGCCGATCGCATTCTTACCGGCGGCGAGATTCGACAAATGAGCGACGGCGCTTTACGACAACAGGCCAACGCAATCGCTGTGTTTGCGGAAGTCGAGCCAAACCAAAAGGAACGAATTATCCTCGCGCTGAAACAAGCAGGCCACGTTGTCGGTTACTTGGGGGATGGCATCAACGATGCCTGCGCACTGCACGCTGCGGACGTTGGCATTTCGGTCGATCAGGCGGTGGACGTGGCCAAGGAAGCAGCCGACATCGTTCTCTTGAAGCGTGACCTTGGCGTGCTCGTCCGCGGCGTACAAGAAGGGCGGGCGACTTTCGCGAACACCCTCAAGTACGTGTTTATGGCCACCAGCGCGAACTTCGGCAATATGTTTAGCATGGCCGGCGCATCCTTGTTCCTGCCCTTTCTGCCCTTGCTGCCAAAGCAAATTCTCTTGATGAATTTGCTCACCGACTTTCCGGAAATGACGATCGCCACCGACAGCGTTGATGAAGAATTGCTGGCCCAGCCCCGACGCTGGGACATTCGCTCCATTCGCAATTTCATGCTGGTGTTCGGCACCTTGAGTTCGGTGTTCGATTACTTGACGTTTGGAGCGTTGCTGTTAGTGCTGCGGGCGGACGAAGCAGCATTTCGCACCGGTTGGTTCCTGGAATCGGTGATCTCGGCCAGTCTCATCGTGCTCGTGGTGCGCAGCCGGAGACCGTTTTGGCGGAGCAGGCCCAGTGTGTACCTGCTGTGGACGACCGTGGCAGTCGTCGTCGGAACGCTCGTCTTGCCCTACACCCCGGCGGCCCAACCTTTGGGACTCCGACCGGTAGCGCCGGCTTTTCTGCTGATGTTGGCAGCCATTGTCGCCTGCTACGTTGCCGCTGCGGAGTTGGCCAAGCGATTGTTTTACCACCGAATGGTGACTGCCGCGCACCGTTCTTGAATTGCTATCCAGCGCACTGAATTTGGCGTTTTTCATTCAGAGCGCTCGGTGCGAGCCGTTGCAGGGCTGGGACTTCAACTTTTGCGGCAGCCCCGTCCGCATTGTTAGACTCGCCACGGTGTTGCTGGCAAATATACGAGATGGTGAAACAATTGCGATCGAGATAGCGATCGTTAATCGGGCCACGCAAGTTCGGCGGTGACGCAACGGGGGGATTTTCAATCCAATCACGTCGGGCCGAATGGTTCCTGTTAGCACGCATTGAAAGCCGTCCCGCAGCGGAAATCCTAGAACCGACGATTTCCGTCAACCAGGAAGGTGCCGTTGTTGGCCACCGGTAATTCCGGCATCCAGCATTGGCCGGCAATGGAATCGCTTCGGGCGTTCGATCGCGGATAAAAAGTCAGCCCGACGATGAAATCCCAGGCTTCATCGGGGGCTGCGGCTGGACCCGCTCGTCCTGACGCGTGCATGTAACTGACCATCGCATACAGCCCGACACGATCGTTGAGTGGAACATTCGCCAAAGCGCCTGCGATCCAATCACCCAGACTTCCATTGCCAAAAAAGCGATCTTGCTCCGGGGCGCCGATCCACAGCCACGTGTCTGCTCCGCCCGCTTCCCATTTGTGATGCCAGTATGCGTTCAACTGATCCAGGGGTCGCCAGGTTGTCGAGCCGATGGTGGGTACGTTCCGCGTGTCGTCCAGGACTCGAACTGCGCCCCACACGCCGACTTCGTTCATTGCGCTCGGTGCGAATCCGAGTTGAAACCGCACTTGGCTGAGCGTCGGATTTTCGGCGTCCACGCCGTAATTGGCGTTGATCATCCAATCCTGTACCACCGCGGCGCTCCACGGGAAATCGTTGCTGGGTTTGCGAAACAATCCGTAGGTAACGAATCCTTGCGGCTCTGCCTGGTTCTGGTGGGTCAGGCGATAATCGGCGCCTGACCAGTCGTATGCCGCAGCACTCCCGCCGATTTGAAACCCAATGCCCGTCAACTCGCTGACACTTCCTAAGCGTGTCCCAAAATTTAGGCCGGCGTGGACGCCATTGTTTTCCCAACCACCGTCGCTATTGCCTTTGAACGCTTCGTACCCCTCGAAGAACACGAGGCCACGACGGGGGCAATTGGAATCGAACGACTGGGTGACTGGTGGGACGCTGCTTTGATTTCCGGCAGAGCCGTATTCTTGAATGGAAGCCTCTGTGAATTCTTGATCGCCAACTGCACTGTAACATGACGACGTGATAGCACCACAATCGCGGGTGCCATCGTCGATGAACAGTGCGAAGCGGACGTCACCGCTCCTCGTATCCATCCGTCGCCCGTCGAAGTGCAGTTTTGGGCAAATGCCAACTCAGTGCAAAGCAGATTTGTAAATACGACCAGTATGGAGAGTTCGAACAAACATATCGGTCGCATCGCCCCTCCTTGGGCAAGAGCGCTCTCCTTGAATTCGCCAGTCGCGCCGTTAGAAACCGATCGCCGGTTTGATGAAATCCGCTCTAAATGTTTCGATCGGTGTTATTGGGCCGGATTTGCACTCTGTAGCAGCCGGTTCCCGTTACCGCTGTAACCGGCACTTTAACGACATCCGTCAAGCTTTGCTGGCAAGGAAAAGTCGATAATCCCGACGATCAAAATGGCCGGGAGTTCCTATGCATTGCGGAGTGGGATGACCGGCGCTGTGGCACATTCTACTGCTTCATTCTTATAAGTCGGTCAATAGCCGATCGACCTCGCGAAGTTGCAACTCGATTCGCGACTCCATTTGGTATCGATCGTGCCAGCCGGCGAGTGCCTGGACACACTCGCGGTCGAAGCCACGATCTGTGTCGTTGTCCAGGATTTCAAAAATCTTGTTCCGCGGCAGTTCATCGCGATATGGCCGCTTAGCCGACATGGCTTCGAATACATCCGCCACAGCCAAAACGCGCGCTTCCCACGGCAGCTCGCTGGCAGCCAGTCCGCGATGATATCCCTGACCATCGAGACGTTCATGATGGGCGCCCGCCACGTCGGCCAGCGTGCTAAAGGCGCTCACCTGTTTGAGAATCTCGTGTGTGAAGGCCGGATGCTTGCGAATTTGTTCGAATTCTTCGGCCGTTGGTTTGCCCGGCTTGTCGAGAATTCGATTGGAAACACCCAATTTTCCGATGTCATGCAAGAGTGCCGCGCGTCGTAAATCGCGCTTCGATTCTGGTGGCAAGCCGAACTGATCAGCAATCCCCACCGTGATTTCGGCTACGCGCGTCGAGTGCTGATACGTCCACGGCGATTTGGCATCGACCACGAGCGCGAATGCTTCCGCCACTCGATCGAGGCAGATTTCATCTGCCAATAGTACTTCGTCTTCCGGTTCCCAGCGACTGATTTCGTCCATTAGGTCTGTCTTCAGGAGTCCCTCCCAAAATACAGTGTCGCCGTGCAAGGATTGTAACACGTCGACCAATTCGGGGTCGAACCACTCGCCGCGCCGCTGCTGGGCCACATCGATCGCCGATTCTAATCCGTATGCGGTGAAGAACACTTCCGCGGTTTGCGCGAGGCAACAAACTCGTCCCAGCAGCGAAATCTCTGCGCCCTGCAGCCCGCGTGGATTGCCACGGCCGTTCCAATGTTCGTCCAAGTCTAAAATGGCTTGCGCCGTGGCCTCGGGCAACTGCAACATTCGGGCAATTTGAGCGCCCGCTCGCAACGAATTTCGGCGATCTTTCGCGCGCCTTTGGGACCAAGACGCACCATGGCCGCGATCCTTAGCAACTTGGCGACCGTTGAACCGTCGGGTGAACATTGCTGCCAAGAATGTTTTAAACACTGGGTAGGCTTCGTCCAATCGATCATCCGGCCGGTCCGCTTCACGAGCTGGTCGTCAGCGCCAAAGAGATAAGCCATTTTGGCCGCGTTGCTGGAGCAACCAAGGTCTTTCAGCAACA
Source organism: uncultured Alphaproteobacteria bacterium (assembly GCA_963780095.1). Taxonomy (GTDB): domain Bacteria; phylum Pseudomonadota; class Alphaproteobacteria; order Acetobacterales; family Acetobacteraceae; genus JAMXLO01. The sequence goes on along the minus strand of CAWABH010000027.1, from coordinate 4,785 downwards.
GGGCATAGAAAAGCGCTGATCTGTCGGCCAGCGACAGTCGCAGCAACTCGGCCATGCGCATGCCGATGAGCGCGGTGCGCATGCAATGGCCTTGCGGATGTCCCTGAGTAATATCGAGCGCTACCGACAGGGCAGAAATTATTTCCGAGAATCGGATTTCCTCGGCAACAATTAGCCGCCGCCCGCTTGCGAAGTCGAGTTCTGCGGCGCCGCCGCGCGGATTTGCCATACTTGGTGATTATCGATGGGATTGTGAATTTGCCAGAGGTGCACCTACTGAAACTATAGGCCGGAATTTGGCAATGACTTTTGCGACGAATGGCGTTTAGACTCCGTGGTGTCAGGCAGATCAGCAATTCGCCCCGATACGTATGAATGGCTGACCGCTTGGACTGCGGGCATTAAACCGGCGGGAATTCCGCCTTCACCGGACATACCGGCGTCAATCGACTAACCTGCGATCCGAGAATGCCAGGGAATAACTGGCTTTTACCGCCGCTAGCTCCTGTCAGAGCGCTCCTGGTGCAGACCGATACATCTAATTCTTCGCACCAAGCGGTCCGAAAAACGTTGGTTTGACGGGGTGTTTTTATAGCCAGAATGGCCCAGGAGTGTCAGGCCTTGCAGGCAGTTGACTTCTCGGCACATTTGGCTGTGCCGTCAAAGGTATGAGTTGCTGAGAATCGCCGCGCGGGTCAAAACGGTGGTTTGTCGACGTACCGCAAAGACGACTGAATTGGCAAAACACAGGTCGAATCGTTTTCTGCATGCGCTAAAGAAATGGAACGTACGCTGAGACGGCGCGCTGGTATTCGCGGAACTGCTCGCCATATCTTGCAGCAAGCAAGGCTTCTTCAATCCGCACACGGATCTCCGTGCCAACAAGGAATAGCACCGTGGACAGGATCAACATTGGCCAAGGCGTGACAAGGAGGCCGGTGCCCCACAGCAGACATAGCATGGACGTATAGATTGGATGGCGAACCATCCGGTACACTCCTGACTGCACCAGCCGATGATTCGAATTCAGGCCAGCATCAACTCTCCATTGGCGCCCCAGGGCGCGTACGCTGGTCCACGACAACGCCCCAGCAAAGCTCAGAAATAGGCTGCCAAGTACGAGCCGGAATTCTTGCGGAGGTCGAGACCAAAAATCGTTTTGCCACAATAGTGCATAGGCGATACCTTGAAGTACGATGCCCCAGCGAGCACGTCGGTCAGTCTGCTCAGCAGTCTGATTGGCGTGTCGATTCCGAAAAAACGGCAATACCCACATGCCCCATCCAACTGCAATAATTGTGTAGCCATACCAGGGCATAGCATTTGATTCCCCGATTATCTTGAGCGATCAGTTGGTAATCCTATGCTCTCAGGGGATTGCGTGCAAAAAGCAGTTGCCGTGATGGAAGTTGGGTTCTCTTTCGTGAATCGTTGGTTTAATGACTGCGTTTCACGACCGGAACGACCGCCGAGTGTCAGACTTGGTCGGGAATTAGGTTTCCGGAGCACCAGGGATGTGCCGACAAAGGGTTGAGTTTTTAACGGATGGCCGGTGTCAGATCGTCCGCTGGGGTAAATAGCCGTTGCGGACCACCTGGCGATGTCCTGCGGCGTCGGTCAACTCGGCATGGCCGTCAATCCACTGGGCCACTTCGGCTTCAACGGCCTGAGCCAACATCCGCTGCGCTCCCTCTCGGAGAATCGTCGTTAACACATCCTTGGAGGAGACAACTGGCAACGCAATCGTCGAACTGTTACTCTCACGCATGGTGGCGTACTCCGGGGAAAAATGTGGTCGAATTCCAACCAAATTCAACCCAAGTACGCCGCCTTCTTCAACTCCTGCTTATCCACGACATTTGGTTATATCTCCGGCTGGCGGCCTCGGCTTCATCCAGCCTCTCGGGAGAAGTGTCGTGCAGCAGGAGACTCAGAGCATCCAGTGCCCAGGCGACATCATTGTTTACGTCGCCGAGCCGTTTTTTGCGAATGGCCAGGCAGGCGCGAATCGACGCTTCGGCCTCTTGGAGCTTACTTCGATCGGCTTTGGAAACGTCGGTATTGATCCATTGATGGTGCAGCACGTCACACAGATTCAATTCCGCGGCAGCTTCCTCCAGGCTGTCGCTGCCGCGCAGTTTTCGCTCCATGGAAATCGCCTGGCGAGTAACCGTTTCAGACTCGTCGAGCCGCGCAGAAAGAATAGCGCCCGGCCGAGCTGCTTCATCGAATCGGCGACAGCGAGGTTTTCTTCACCTAAATGTAGGTGGGCCAACCGCAGGTTTTCCCGGGCCGTTTCTTCCGCCTCTTTGTAGAGCTCCAAGTCGAGGTAGACCTGCCCCAGGGTTTGCAGTAGTTCGATCTGCACCTCCGGCTGATCCTTGAGATCTTTATCAACTCGGCTGGCCGTCTGGTCGACGATTTCCCGCAACATGGTCGTGTCGCGGCCCAGCGCCACACTGGGGGCGACCCCTTTGCAGCATGTCCTTCAGGAAATGGGCAACCTGGTCGCTGCGCTCCGCCTGGGTTGTCGCGTGAGCGGCACTGGCTTGGGCAGCTTTTCGCTCCCGCAAAGCCCAAATCATGCCGCCGGTCGTGCCCGCAACGCCCACCAACACTGCGACGGCAACCGCCGCGCTGGCCGCGACACCGAGTTTGTGTCGGCGGGCGAACTTGCGGAATCGATACATTGCCGATGACGGGCAGGCCTGCACCGTCTCGTTGTGCAGATATCGCTCGTATGTCGGCCGCGAGGTCGTTGGCCGTGTCGTAGCGCCGATTGCGATCCTTCTCCAGCGCCTTCATCACGATCCAGTCGAGTTCCCCGCTGACCAGACCCGTCAATTTCTTTGGCTCCGAGCTGCGGCTGGCGGCAATGGTGGGCAACCCTTCGGCCGTGCTCAGCCGCGTGCTCGGCTTGGGCGGTTCTTCCTCGCGAATGATCCGCAGCATTTCGTCGAACGCCGCCTCCTGCAGCCGCTTTCGCTCAAACGGCGTCGTGCCCGTCAAGAGTTCGTAGAGCAGCACGCCCAGCGAATAGATGTCGCTGCGCGTGTCGATATCGAGCTGGTTGAGCTTGGCCTGCTCGGGACTCATGTACTCGAACGTCCCGATCACCTGGCCGAACTCCGTGAACATCGTCCGATCGGTCAGCTTCTGCGCGGTGGCCTTGGCCACGCCGAAGTCGATCACTTTCGGCACGGCCTGGTCGTCGTACTCGGCCACCAGCACGTTCGAGGGCTTGATGTCGCGATGGATGATTCCCTTTTGATGGGCATGCTGCACCGCCTGGCAAACCGGCAGCAACAGCTCCAGCCGCGCGCGGAGCGGCAGCTGTTTTTCGTCGCAGTACTTGGTGATCGGCACGCCCTTGACCAGTTCCATCACGAAGTACGGCCGGCCGCTGTCGGTCGTGCCGGCATCGAGCACTTTGGCGATGTTCGGATGGTCCATCATCGCCAGCGCCTGCCGCTCGGCCTCGAACCGGGCAATCACTTGCCGGGTATCCATGCCCGGCTTGATGATCTTCAGGGCGACCGTCCGCTGGATCGGCTCGGTCTGCTCGGCCATGAACACGACGCCCATGCCCCCTTCGCCGATTTGCTGCAGCAGCTTGTACGGACCAATGACCGTGCCGGGACGCTCGGTGATGGGCGGCTCATGAAGCGAGGTGGCGTCGCCGGCAATCGCCGGTCGCTCCAGGAAACTGCCCGCCTCGGCCTGCGCCGCCAACATCCGCTCGACGCTGCCGCGCAGCTCATCGTTCCCCGCACAAGCCTCGTTCAGATAAGCCATCCGCTCGGCGGGCGAGATGCTTTTCCAACGCGGCGAAGAAGATGGATTCCAGGGGTGAAGGATTCGTCATGGCAGGTTCTCTCTATTAGCAGTGCGACATCCGGCCTGCGAAACCCCTCAGACAATTCTTAAATCTCTACGGGGGATTCGGGCGATGATCCGACATTTCGGCATACAGCCACGAGCGAGCAAACGTCCAATATCGCTCGGCTGTCGCCAGGGAAATTCCCAGCGCCGCCGCGGCCTCGGGCATCGTCAGTCCGGCAAAGAATCGCAACTTCACCAACTCCGCCTTGGCAGGCTCGTCGACCGCCAGTTTGGACAGAGCTTCGTCCAGCGTCGAGCAAATCCAGCGATGGCGGCTCGGATACCGCGCAGGCCGAATCGAGATCGACCCGCTGCCGCTCGCCGCCGTGCTTGAGCCGGCCCTTGCGCCGGGCTTGCTCCACAAGAATCCGCCGCATCGCCTCGGCCGCCGCGGCAAAGAAATGACCGCGGCTGTTCCAGCGCTGCGGCTCCGAATCGTCGGGGCCAATCAGCCGCAAGTACGCTTCGTGCACCAAGGCAGTCGCCTGCAGCGTCTGGCCCGGCTTCTCCTGAGCGAGTTTCGCGGCAGCGAGTTGACGAAGTTCGTCGTAGACCAGTGGCAGCAGCCGCTCGGCGGCGTCTGGATCACCGTGCTCGATCTCAGATAAGATGTGGCGTGACATCGAGTCATGAGCAGCGGCCTCGGAACGCCCGACGGACCACCTGATTGTAGCAGCTGCCTCAGGCAATTGCGTTGAAGGCCGAGTTGCTCGGAACCGGAGCGTCAAAAACCGTTGGTTTGACGGAGCGTTTTTGCTGCATGAAATGGCCGCGGGGTGTCAGTCATTGCCGGCAGATGAGTTCTCGGCACATTCAAAGAGTGCTGGCAAAGGTACAAGTTTCTGAGATTCAAGGGGCGGGTCAAATTCGGTGGTTTTTGGAGCGCATCCGAGACGACGCCAG
>CAWABH010000026.1:0-91083 GCA_963780095.1 uncultured Alphaproteobacteria bacterium | reverse complement strand
TGCGTGTCTCCATTCCGCGGTGATCCAGGGGGAAGGAGCCGACACCATGTCCGCAACCGCCGCAATGTGGCCCGCCGGCGCCGCCTATGTCGATGGCCGCTTCATGCCGGTCGCCGATGCGATGATCCCGGTGACGGACTGGGGCTATCGGCGTTCGGACGTGACCTACGACGTGGTCAGCGTGTGGGACGGCGCGTTCTTCAAGCTGGACGATCACATGCGGCGGTTCCGCGCCTCGATGGACTATTTCCGCCTGCATCCGCGCGAGAGCGACGATGATATCCGCGGCATCCTGCACGAGCTGGTGCGGCGCACCGGGCTGCGCGAGGCCTACGTCGCGATGGACTGCCTGCGCGGCGCCGCGCCGCCGCATCTGCGCCGGCATCCCGCCAATGCGCGCAACTACCTGCTCGCATTCGCGGTGCCGTATGTCTGGCTGATGCCGCGCGACGTCATCGAGCGTGGCGCGCACCTGATTGTCGCGTCCAACCCGCGCATCCCGGAGGTCTGCGTCAATCCTCGGGCGAAGAACTTCCATTGGGCCGACATGACGCGCGCGCTGTTCGAGGCGCAGGACAAGGGCGCCGACAATCCCGTGCTGCTCGATTTCGACGGCAACGTCACCGAGGGTCCCGGGTTCAACGTGTTTGCCGTTACCGATGGCGTGGTGGCAACCCCGGATCGCGGCGTGCTGGAGGGCATCACGCGGCTCGCGGTGATCCAAATGTGCGAGAAGCTGGGGATGCCGTGCGAGGTGCGCACCGTTCCTCTCGCGGAACTGCGTGGGGCCGACGAGGTGTTCATTTCGTCCACGGCCGGCGGGGTGATCGGCGTGACGCGGCTGGATGAGCGCATCCTCGGCAACGACCGGCCAGGCCCGGTGACCGAGCGGCTGCACGACGCATACTGGCGGTTCCGCCGCGAGGGCTGGTGTGCCGAACCGATCGACTACACGCGCGCCGAGGCAGCCGAGTAGCGGGCCAGCGGATGGACGACCTGGCAGCGCTGCGGCTGCAGATCGAGTGGGGCGCGGACGAAGCGCTTGAGGCTCAGCCGGTCGATCGGTTGCGCGTGATACCCCCTCCCCAACCCTCCCCCGCTCCGCGGGAGAGGGAGTCTGTTTCGCCCTCCCCCGCTTTAACTCCCTCCCCTGCGGAGCGGGGGAGGGTTGGGGGAGGGGGTCGCGCCCGCCAACACTGTGCGCGCCACGGCGGCGGAACGCGCAACGCAGGCGGCAGCCGGCGCACGCACCTTGGCGGAGTTGCGCGCAGCCATTGCGGGCTTCGACGGTTGCGCCCTGCGCGATACCGCCAGCAACCTGGTGTTCGCGGAAGGCGATCCATCGTCCGGTCTGATGTTGATCGGTGATGCCCCCGGCGCGGACGAAGACCGGTCCGGCATGCCGTTCGCCGGCGTGGCGGGCGCCTATCTCGACCGGATGCTGAGCAGCATCGGACTGGCACGCGCCGGTTTGCTGCTGAGCCCGCTGATCCCCTGGCGCCCGCCCGGAGATCGGCCGCCCAGCCCGACGGAACTGACCATCTGCCTGCCGTTCCTGTTCCGTCTGATCGCCCTCGCCGCGCCTCGGCGTCTGGTCCTGCTCGGCCCGCTTCCGGTGCGGGCGATCCTCGGCCAGCCCACGCGCCGCCGGCCGCGCGGCGTATGGCTCGACGTGGCCGTTCCCGGCCTGTCGCAGGCATTGCCGGCGCTGCCCACATTCAGCCCAGGCGAACTGATGCGGAACCCGCGCGACCGTCGGGCCGCGTGGGCCGATCTGCGGCTGCTTCGGCGGACGCTCGACGCCGACATCACGGCGAAGTGATTTAGCAAGGGTCTCTAAACCGTTGATTCGGGCAGGCGCCTTCTCAGCGCAGTAGACAGATCCGCCTTCTTTGGGTTGTCGCTCACGGCCAGAGCCTGTAGCGCAATCCACCATGCGAGGGATCGGTCGAACGCTCTCCCGCCTTCCCGTTGCCCGGGCGTTGTTCGCCGGGGCGGCGATACTCGCGGGGGCGGCTGCACACGCGGACTCGGCTGACTCCGGCGGCGCGCCGGCGAGCAGTGACGAGACCGCAATGGCCATCCCGCGCGTGGCACTCCCCGGCAGAAACCCGGGCGTAGCGTTGCCCCACCCGCTTGACCCGAGCGATGCCGCCCGCATCCGTCGGATATTCGCCTGGCAGCAGCACGGGGACGTTCCCCCCTCCATACGCGCCGCCGCGGAGATCGCGGATCCGCTCCTGGCCGGCCACATCCTGGCTGACCGCTACCTCGGGCGGTTCCATCGGGCGACGGCGGACGAACTGACAGACTGGCTGGAACACTATTCCGACCTGCCGGATGCGCCGTCCATCTACGCTCTGTTGATGCGCCGCCTTCCCAAGGGAGCGGCGGGGCCCCCACCGCCTCGTCCTGATACCCTGCCGAATGCCGGCCCCGTCGCACCGACGCCAGCGCAGGCTGTTCCTCCAGACGACGGAGGCGGCGGCAGATCGCACGCAGCGGCAGCGCCACGCACGCTGTTCACGGGAAACCGCGATCCGGAAGCGCTCAGGACTGCCATGGCGCTGCTGCGCAAGGCGCGGCCGAACCCGTCTGATGGCGAGGTTGGCATCGTCGCTGGACTTGCGGCATGGCGGCTCGCTCGCACCGACCTCGCGCAAACCTGCTTCGAGGCCGCTGCGGAAGCTGTCGGACCGGCCCGCGTGCGGGCGACCGCTTCATTCTGGGCGGCGCGGGCGCACCTGCGGCAGCGTGACGAGGCGGGCTACGTTGCGTGGCTGCGGCGTGCGGCGGAGGAGCGGCGCAGCTTCTATGGGCTGATCGCCCGCCGCACGCTTGGGCTCGATGGCGGGCTGATACCGGGCGGTGATCTGGCTTCCGAAGCCGATGTGGAGGCGATCGCCGCGACCCCGCGCGGCTGGCGCGCCTTCGCCCTGCTGCAGGTCGGTCAGCCGGTGCGTGCGGAGGCGGAGTTGCGGCTGCTCTGGTCCGAGACGCAGGACAACCGTCCTCTGCGCCGCTCGATGTTGCTGATCGCGTCCAACGTCGGACTGATCGAACTGGCCGCGCAGCTTGCTGCGGCGATCGATGCACAGGAGGGCCAGCCGCACGATGAAATGCGCTTCGCCGTGCCGCGGCTTCGTCCCGCCGGTGGGTTTCGCATCGATCCGGCGTTGGTCTACGCGTTGACCCGTCTCGAATCGAACTTCGATGCCGCCGCGGTGTCGCCCGCTGGCGCGCGCGGGCTCATGCAGATCATGCCGGTCACCGCGCGCTATGTCATGGGAAGCGAGTCGCTCAACGGCACGGAGTTGCATGATCCTTCGCTCAATCTCGATGTCGGCCAGCGTTACATTGCGTTCCTCGGACGCCAGGATGGGATCGGGGGCGATCTGATCCGTCTGCTCGCCAGCTATAATGCGGGACCTGGCAGCTTCCTGCGCTGGAGCGGCGCGGTGCGCGACGAGGACGACCCGCTGCTGTTCATCGAGGCGATCCCGACCGACGAGACGCGTGCTTTTGTGCAGCATGTGCTGACCTACACGTGGATCTATGCGGCGCGGCTGCGGCTTCCCGCGCCGAGCCTTGATGAGATTGCGGCGGGGGAGTTCCCACGCTTCACGCCGCTCGCTGCACAGGGCAAACTGTCGGGCGACGCGCCGCGCGTGCACTGACGGCGGCGCGTCAGGAGGCAGCATCATGGCACGCATCGACGAAAGTCGCCCGTTCATTCCCATCAATATCGCCGTGCTCACCGTGTCCGACACGCGCACCTTGGCCAACGATACGTCGGGCGATGCGCTCGCCGATCGGATCACAAGCGCCGGTCATCGTGTGGCGGCGCGTGCGATCGAGAAGGACGACGCCGGCGCGATCGAGCAGCATCTGCGCGCCTGGATCGCCGATCCGCAGATCGATGTGGCGATCACCACCGGCGGCACGGGCATCACCGGGCGCGACGTGACGCCGGAAGCGTTCGACCGCGTGCTGGAGAAGCGCATCGAAGGCTTCGGCGAGTTGTTCCGCATGCTGAGCTATCAGAAGATCGGCACCTCGACGATGCAGTCGCGCGCGCTCGGCGGCGTTGCAGGCGGGACTTATCTGTTTGCCTTGCCGGGCAGCACCGGCGCGGTGAAGGACGCCTGGGACGATATCCTGCTGTCTCAGCTCGACAACCGCCATCGCCCCTGCAACCTCGTGGAGCTGATGCCGCGGCTACAGGAGCATCTAAAGCCGGCAGCGGAATAGAACCCTACGTCATGAATGTCCCAGAGCTTGATCCGGCGACGGCCACGGCGGTGAAAAAGTGAGCGTGCGAGACCTGATTACAACAGCATTTGGTACAGGACCAATGTTCAGCGCGAGCGAGGCATCGCGATAACAACCGTCACGGCCGTCCCCGGACGTGATCCGGGGACGGCCGTGGCGAGGACGACGACGGCACATGGCGATCAGCAAGCGCGCCTGATTCTTATGAGACAGAAGCGCCGTCATTCCCCGCACAGCCCACTCATGATGTCGCCATGCAGCGCGCCAAGCTCGCGCTGCAACGTGTCGAGGAAGGGCGACAGTCCTCGGGCAAGAATTTCATCGATCGTCTGGCTCGCCAACATGGCGCGCAGGTCGTCCAGCCGTTCCAGCGCCGGTGCGCAACCGCGCAGATAGTACTGGCTGCGCAACTGATTCAAATGCCAGTCCAGCTGCGCCAGGTTCAGTCCGGCCGAGCGCGGGAAAGCTCCGTTCAGCAGCAGAAATCCGGCCACTTCGCGCGGCACATAGCCATGCGGATATTCGCGGCGATAGGCGTGATAGCCGGCGGCGGCGCGCAGCAGCGCATTCCATTCGCCGGCGTCGATCGCGGCATCGGTGGCGGCCAGAGGCAGCAGCGCATTGAACTTGGTGTCGATCAGCCGCGTGATCTGGTCGGTGCGCTCCAGGTGACGCCCCAGCATGTAAAAATGCCAGCATTGGTCGCGATAGAACGTCCCCTCGGTGATGCCGCCATGCGCCTGCACGCCCTCCTTCAGCATGGCGCAGACCGCGGACAAACTCTCCTGCGCCACGTCGGGTTCGCCCAGCGCGCGGATGCGCGTGTGGAACACGTTGATCTGCAGCCACATCTCGGTGGAGATCAGCGCGCGCAGCGTGCGGGCATTCTCCCGCGCATAGGCGATCGCCGTCTGCACCGAGGCCGGGGTCGTCGCATCCAGCAGATAGAACCGCGCGACGCTGATCGCATCGGCGTGGTCATGCCTGGCGAAGAACTCGGCGCCGTCGCCGTTGATCCGCAGCAGCGACAGCCAGTTGCGTCCGGCCTCGCCTTCGCTGGCGAATGTCTTGGTCACGTCGAGCAGCCGCGCAAGGTTCTCGATCCGCTCCATGTACCGGGCGAACCACAGCGCACTGCCGGCGTGGCGCGCGATCAGGTGGTGCGTGCCGATGACCAATTCGCTCATGCCAGCACCCAGGTGTCCTTGGAACCGCCGCCCTGCGAGGAATTGACCACCAGCGAGCCGGCCCGCAACGCCACGCGCGTCAGCCCGCCCGGCAGCACCCAGGTATCGCGACCGGTCACCGCGAACGGACGCAGATCGATGTGCCGCGCGTTGACCCCATCGTCGCCGAGCGTCGGACTGACCGAAAGCCGCACCATCGGCTGGCTGATATAGTTCGTCGGGTTGGCCTTGAGCCGGCTGCGGAATTCCTCCAATTCGAGCTTGGTGCCGTGCGGGCCGATCAGCAGTCCGTAGCCGCCGGACTCCGCCACCGGCTTCACCACCAATTCGTGCAGATGATCGAGCGTGTACGCCAATCCGTCCGGCTCCGCGCAGATGCGCGTGTCCACATTCGGCAGGATCGCATCCTCGGCCAGATAGTATCGGATGATCCGAGGCATGTAGGCGTACACCGCCTTGTCGTCGGCCACGCCCGTGCCGACCGCATTGGCGATCGCCACCGCGCCGCGACGCCAGGCCTCCATTAGCCCGCGCACGCCGAGCTTGCTGTCGGGGCGGAACGCGTCGGGGTCAAGGAAGTCGTCATTCAGCCGCCGGTAGATCGTGTGCACCGGCGCGAGCCCCGCCGTGGTGCGCATCCAGACCGAGCCGTCCTCGACCAGCAGGTCCTGTCCCTCGACCAGCGGCACGCCCATCTCGCGCGCCAGGAACACATGCTCGAAATACGCCGAGTTGAAGATGCCGGGTGACAGCAGCACCACCTGGGGATCCGTCACGCCAGGCGGTGCGATCTCGGTCATCGCGCGGTGCAGCCGGAGGCCGTATTCATCCACGCCGCGCACATTCAGCCCGGCCATCAGGTCCGACAGCACGCGCAGCGTCATGTGCCGATTCTCGACCACGTAGGCGACGCCGGAGGGTGTGCGGGCGTTGTCCTCCAGCACCAGGAAGCGTCCGGTGTCGTCGCGGATGATGTCGGTGCCGCAGACATGCACATAGGTGCGAAACGGCGGTTCGAACCCGACCATCGCCTGCGAGTAGGCGGCGTTGCCCAGCACAAGTCCACGCGGGATGATGCCGTCCGCGAGGATCTTCTGCTCGTGGTAAACGTCGTACAGGAACAGGTTCAGCGCACGTACGCGCTGGATCACACCGGCTTCCAGCGTGCTCCATTCCTCCGCGGTGATCACGCGCGGGATCAGGTCGAACGGCAAGATCCGGTCGATCGCGGTGGCGTCCGAGTAGACGGTGAAGGTGATGCCGCGCTCCAGCAGGTCGCGCTCGGCATCGGCGGCACGCCGGCGCAGCGCCTCGATCGGCATTTGTCGGAGGCGTTCAAGCAGGAGCGCCAGGGCAGGGTGGGGTTCCTGTCCGGGCCGCAGCATCTCGCAGAACAGGCTGCCCGGATCGTATCCCGCCAGAAGGCCACCCTGTCGCATCCGTCACCCCCGATCGGGTCGCCCTGTTCATGGGGTATCTTGCACTTTTCGTGCCGGCTTGCCACGCAATTGCAACGTGCCATTGGGTTGCCGGCATACTGGTTGCGGGTGCTCATTCCGCGGACCTGGCTGCCTGTTCGGTGGGCACCAGTCGGGCCTTGCGACGTGGCCGGTCCAACGTTACACGCAGCGCATGGCAAAGACCGGAACTGAACGGGCCGTGGCACACCTGCGTCATCATCGCCAGCCTGCGCATGTCATTGTCATCGGACCCGCCTCTCACATCATCCCTGCCACTCTCGTCATCGGCGCCACTCTCGTCATCCCCGCGAAAGCGGGGATCCAGGCCGCCACTGGGTCCCCGCTTTCGCGGGGATGACGACAGGCATCGCGGTCCGCAGGTCACAGATGGGTCGAAAGAGACGAGCCGTGACCGATCGTTGATCGCATCGCATGTGCATGTCATCGGCGCCGGACTGGCCGGCCTGTCCGCTGCGGTCGCGCTGAGCGAGGCGGGGCGGACGGTCACGGTCCTGGAGGCCGGCCCGGCCGCCGGCGGGCGCTGCAGGTCGTATTTCGACCGTGAACTCGGGATGCGCATCGACAACGGCAACCATCTCCTGCTGTCAGGTAATCGCGCGGCCCTCGCCTATGTCGATACGATAGGGGCACGGCAGACCCTGGCCATCCCGGACGAGCCAGCATTTCCGTTCATGGACCTGCCCAGCGGGTTGGCCTGGACGCTGCGCCCGAACCTTGGCCGCATCCCGTGGTGGCTCCTTTCACGCGAGCGCCGCGTGCCGGGCACCCACGCGACCGACTATCTCGCCCTGCGCCGGCTCATGCGTCCGACGAGCGACACAACGGTTGCAGCCGCGCTGCGCCACGACACGCTCTACCATCGTCTGGTCGAACCGCTCGCGATAGCGGCGCTGAACACGCCACCGGATGCGGGCCTCGCGTGGCTGCTCGGCGCGGTCGTGCAAGAGACGCTGTTGCGCGGTGGCAGCGCCTGCATTCCAGCCTTTCCGCGCGAGGGCCTGTCCGAGAGCCTGGTCGATCCCGCTGTCGCGTGGCTCCACGCTCGCGGCAGCAAGGTGCGGATCGGGCAACGGGTCGTGGGGCTGCACATTGCGGACGGTCGGGTCACCGCCATCGACGTGGCTGACGGCCCCATGCCGGTCGAGGCCGTGGTTGTTGCGGTTCCGCCCTGGGTGGCCGCCGACCTGCTGCCCGGGCTTATGGCGCCGGGCGAGTTCCAGGCGATCCTGAACATCCACTTCCGAGTTGACGCAGATCCCGGTCCGGCCGGCTTCGTCGGCCTCATCGGCGGCACCGCCGAGTGGGTGTTCGTCAAGCGCGGCCATGTCTCGGTCACCATCAGTGCGGCCAACCGCATGGTGGACCAGAGTGCCGATGCCATTGCCGCCGCCGTCTGGCCCGACGTGCGGGCCGCCCTCGGCTTGACAGGGCCGCTCCCGCCATGGCGCGTGGTGAAGGAGCGGCGCGCCACGTTCGCCGCGACCGCCACGCAGGAACGGCTGCGGCCCGGAGCGCGCACCGGACTGGCAAACCTCGCGCTGGCCGGCGACTGGACCGCGACCGGGTTGCCGGCCACCATCGAAGGTGCCATCAGGTCCGGCCGAACGGCGGCGGAGATCCTGCTCGCCGCGTGAGCACGAGGCCATGCCAAGCGAGACACTGCCACCCGAAACCGCGCTCGACCATCGCCTGTCCGAGGCTGTGGCGCGCGCCGGCGCCGCCCTGACCCGGCGGCAGCACGACGACGGTCACTGGCTGTTCGAGCTGGAAGCGGACGCGACGATCCCCGCGGAATACGTTCTGCTTGAGCACTACCTCGATCGCATCGATCCGGTGCTCGAAGCGAAGATCGGCGCCTATCTGCGCGAGATACAGGGTGCGCATGGCGGCTGGCCGCTGTTCCACGACGGCGCGTTCAATCTGTCGGCGAGCGTGAAGGCGTATTTCGCATTGAAGGCGATCGGCGACGATGCTGATGCGCCGCACATGGTCCGCGCCCGACAGGCGATCCTGACCGCGGGAGGCGCGGAGCGCAGCAACGTGTTCACCCGCGCGCAGCTTGCGCTGTTCGGGCAGGTGCCCTGGCGGGCGGTGCCGGTGATGCCGCTCGAGATCATGCACCTGCCGCTGTGGTTCCCGTTCCACCTGTCGAAGGTGTCCTACTGGTCGCGCACGGTGATCGTGCCGCTGCTCGTGCTGATGGCGCTGCGCCCGGTCGCGCGCAACCCGCGCGATGTGGCGATCGGGGAGCTGTTCCGCACGCCGCCGGCGCAGGTGCGGGACTGGATTTCTCCGCCTGTTCGCTCGGCGTGGGGGCGGTTCTTCAAGGGGCTCGATACGGTGCTGCGCGTCTTCCAGCCGGCATTCCCGGAGCGCAGCCGGCGCAGCGCGATCGCCAAGGCGCTGCGCTTCGTCACCGAACGGCTGAACGGCGATGACGGGCTCGGCGGGATCTATCCGGCGATCGCCAACAGCGTGATGATGTTCGATGCGCTGGGATATCCGGCCGATCACCCGGATGCCGCCATCGCCTGGCAGGCGGTGCGCAAGCTGCTGGTGGTCGAACCCGGACGTGCCTACTGCCAGCCCTGCCTGTCGCCGATCTGGGACACCGGGCTCGCCGGCCATGCCGTGGCCGAGGCCGGGGACGACACGGACGCCGCCTGCGCGTGGCTGCATGCGCGGCAGATCCTGGACGTGGTCGGCGACTGGGCGGTGCGACGGCCGGGATTGCGGCCGGGGGGCTGGGCCTTCCAGTACGCCAACCCGCACTATCCGGACGTCGACGACACGGCCGTCGTCGGCATGCTGCTGCACCGTAATGGCGACCCGGCATTCGCCGCATCGATCGAGCGTGCCCGCGAGTGGATCATCGGCATGCAGTCCTCGGACGGCGGCTGGGGTGCGTTCGAGCCGGAGAATACGCATCTGTACCTGAATAACATCCCGTTCGCCGATCACGGCGCGCTGCTGGACCCGCCGACCGCGGATGTGACCGCGCGCTGCGTGTCGTTTCTCGCACAGATCGGCATGGCGTCGGATGATCCTGTGATGGCGCGGGCGCTCGCGTATCTACGTCGCGAGCAGGAGGACGACGGATGCTGGTTCGGTCGCTGGGGGACCAACTACATCTACGGCACATGGTCGGTGCTGTGTGCCTTCGCCGCGGCCGGCATCGGATACGATGACCCGGCGGTGCGGCGGGCGGTGGCATGGCTTGTCTCCGTGCAGCGCGACGACGGCGGCTGGGGCGAGGACGAGGAAACCTACCGGGATGCGCCGCGTGGCCGATACAAGGAGAGCACCCCGAGCCAGACCGCCTGGGCCCTGCTTGGTCTGATGGCCGCGGAGCAGGTCGAAAATCCGGCGGTGACGCGCGGCATCGAATATCTGATGGCGACCCAGCGCGGGACCGGGGAATGGCGTGAACTGCCATACAATGCGGTCGGTTTTCCGCGCGTGTTCTACCTGCGCTACCACGGCTACCGCTGGTATTTCCCGCTGCTGGCGCTGGCGCGCTATCGCAATCTGCGGCGTGGCAACACGCGCCGGGTGGCGTTTGGTTTCTGAGATCGCGCGTTCCGTCATGGCCGGGCTTGACCCGGCCATCCTGGCACCATCGGCGGTGCGGGGATGGCCGGGTCAAGCCCGGCCATGACGACGATTGCACATGCGGCCATTACACGTGCGCGGACTACATGTGCGCCGACCCCCGCACATGCGCCGACCACACATGCGCCGACCATAAATGCGCATTGGGATGGTCGTCGGGTTGGCAGCCGAGGCGCGCATCGCGCGGCGTCTTGGTTGGCCGGTCGCAATCGGCGGCGGGACGGCGGCGGGCGCGGAAGCAGCGGCCGACGCCCTCGTCAGGCAGGGCTGCGCCGGCCTGATCAGCTTCGGACTGGCGGGCGGGCTGGATCCGACGCTCAGGCCCGGGGCACTCATCGTGCCATCTGCGGTGATCGCAGGCGGCAGGCGCTACGCGACTGACCCGAACCTCTCGCGCAGGCTCGGTGGTGCGACGCCGCATCTGCTGCTCGGCGCCGATGCGATCGTGGAAAGTGTCGAGGAGAAACGCCGGCAGCGCGGGCTGACCGGCGCCGCGGCGATTGATCTGGAAAGCGGTGCGGTGGCACGTGTCGCCGCCACGCACAACGTTCCGTTTGCTGTGCTGCGCGCGATCTGCGATCCCGCGGAACGCGCGCTGCCGCCGGCCGCGCTGGTCGCGCTCGACACGCATGGCGGCATCAAGGCCTGGCGCGTGCTCGCCTCGATCGCCGCGCGTCCCACACAACTGCCTGCCCTGCTGGCGCTTGCAGCCGACGCTGCCGCGGCAAGGCGGTCGCTCATCGCACGCGTCAAGCTTGTGGCGCAGGCTCCACTTTAGATGTCCCCGGCATCAGGGTTGTCTCGACAACATGTTCGGAAGGGAAACTCGCCCGGACCGTCGTACCCTGACCGGGAGTGCTCTCGATGGTCAAGGTTGCGCCGTGCAATGCGAGCAGTTTCTGACTGATCGCGAGCCCAAGACCGCTGCCGCCGAATTTCCGGCTGATCGAAGCATCCGCCTGGTGGAAGGGCTCGCACAGCGACTGCAAGGCATCGGCATCGATGCCGATGCCGGTATCGGTCACGACCAGGCTGACCCCCGCGTCCACATGCTCGATGCGCAGTGACACAACGCCGCCGTTTGGAGTGAACTTCACTGCATTCGACAGCAGATTGAGCACGACCTGCTTCAACGCGCGTCCGTCTCCCCGCAACGCGACGCGCATACCGGCCGTTGCATTGTCGATCCTTACGCCTCCATCATTCGCGCGCAGCTTCAACATGCCGATGCAGCACCGCACCACCATGCCAAGCTCCACCATCTCGTTCGCAAGCTCATAGCGACCTGCCTCGATCTTCGACAGATCGAGCACATCGTTGATCATGTCGAGCAGATGATGGCCGGCTGCATTGATGTCCGTCGCGAATTCGACGTAGTTGGCGCTGATCGCCCCGAACGGCTGATCATGAATGAGTTCGGAGAAACCGATGATGGCATTCAGCGGCGTGCGCAGTTCGTGGCTCATATTTGCCAGGAATTCCGACTTGGCGCGGCTTGCCGCTTCGGCGCGCTCCTTCGCCTGTTGCAGTTCCTGCGCCGCATTGACGTCGGTCGTGATATCGCGCCCGGTACCGCGGTAGCCAGCGAAACCGCCGGTCGCGTCAAATACCGGGTTGCCATTGACGCTGACGTGGTGAATCCGCCCATCCTGGGCGAGTTCCTGGCGGTGAAAATCACGAAATGCACGGTGCGCAGCCAGGTCCGCACGATGTTCGGACCAATGCGGGTCTGTCTGGCTCGCACCCACCGCTTTCCACAACGTCACGCCCTTGCGGTGCGGAATGCCCATCAGGTGGGACGCGTGGCTGTCCGATACCCATTTCAAGCGGAGTTCCGCATCCAGTTCCCACAGCCAGTCCGACGACATCTCGGCGAAATCCCGAATGCGTGCCTCACTGCCGCGCAACGCTTCGGCGGTCTCCGTCAGCTTGGCATTCTGCTCTGCTTGGCGGCGGAACTGCCGACCGATGACGGCGAACAACACGGCGAACCCAGTTGCGGCGCCAAGGCCACCGAACGCGATGACAGTCGCCTGGAGTTGCCACTTCGCGAGCGCCACCGGCTCCTGGACGGATACGTCGATGACAAGTGGCCAGGCAGGCAACGGACGCACCGACACCACTGCCGGTATGGCACTAAGAAAACCGGGAGAGCGGTAGGTGCCGCCTCCCATGGCGACCAGGCTGTACCATGGCGAGGCGGCTGGCATCAGCTTTCCGACCTGATCGGTGGTGTCCGGGTAGCGTACCAGCACCAGCCCGTCGTGGCGTAGCAGGGTCACGGCCTCGCCAGGCGGCAATGCGATGGCCCGGTAGAAGTCCGCGAAATATTGCAGATCGATTGCACCGACGGCGATGCCAAGAAGATTGTGGCTCGGACCGTTGATCCGGCGTGCGATGTAGACAGTGGGCGTACCGGTCACGCGACTTTGGACCGGAGCGCTGATGAACGGGCCCGGGTCATCATGCGCGACGAAATACCGGTGATAGTCGCGGTCCGACATGTTCAGATCAGATGGCCATTGCGCCCGGGTGGTGAGGAACATCTGGCCGTCGGGCTTGAACAGGGAAAAGGAGTTCGCCTGTGGTAGGTTCTTCAATCTGCCGCGCAGAAAGTCCCGTGTCGCCTCGGTGCCGGCAGAAATCACGAGCTCGTCTGGTGTTTTGATGTCGAGAGCGGCGACACGCGCCTGCACCTCCGCAAGAGCAAGATCGACCACTTGCACGTATCGCGAAGTCTGCTCGGCCAGCACGACGCCGAGGTTCGTTACCGAGATACGGTTCTGTTCGATGGTCTGGCGATGCAGATCCCATATCGTCGCGCCGCAACCGAGCAGGGTGATGACGCAGAGGGCGATGCCGATTGCCCAAAGGTAGCGGCTCGAGCGGAAAGTGTCGCTCCCGGACGCTGCCATGATGGCACTCCACGCCCGCGCACGTGCAGGCAATAGATCCACTATGCGAACAATCCGGTTAAGATCAGTTTAATGCCGCCGGGCACGACGAAGAAGGATGGTGACGCGATTTGCCATTTGAGCGTCTCACGGACCGCCGCCGTACACCTCCGCCTGCGCCTCGATCTTCGCTGGATCAAGTTCCATCCCCAGACCGGGCAATGTCGGCAACGCGAATTCCCCGCCCTGCGGCGTCACGGGATGGGCGAGGAAGTGCTGGTTGATCGCGTTCCACTTCACCAGGTACTCCTGGATCGGCGTCAGCAGCGGCGACTGCGCGAGCGAGAAGTGCAGCCCCGCCGGCGTGGAATGGCCGTGCGGGATCACCATCAGGTCGTGCACCGAGGCATAGGCGGCGATCTTCAGCACTTCGGACAGCCCACCCGCCCAATAGATATCGGGTTGCAGCACATCCAGCGCATCGGCGTCGATGAACCGCTTGAACCCCCAGCGCGTATATTCATGTTCGGCGCCGGACAGCGGAATCTGCGTGCGCTCCTTCACGCGGCGATAGCTGTCGATGCGGTCCGGCATCACGCATTCCTCCAGCCAGCGCGGGCGGAATTCGGCGATGCGTTCGGCGAGTTCCACCGCATAGATCGGGTCGAACGACTGCCAGCAGTCCAGCATGATGTCGTAATCGTCGCCGAGCGTTTCCCGGAGTGTGCGTACCAGTTCGACATTCTTTTGCATGCCGTCGTGTCCGCTCATCGGGCCGTGGCGGAAGAACCATTTCTGCGCGGGGTAGCCGAGCGCCTTGTATTCCGCGGCACGCTCGCGCACGCGGCCCATGTCGAGCACCGCGAAGCCGAGCATCGATGCATACGCCGGTACGCTGTCGCGAGTTGGGCCGCCGATCAGGCGGATAGACCGGCTGGCCGAGCCAGCGTCCCTTGAGGTCCCACAGCGCGCAATCCACCGCGCTGATCGCCAGCATGGCATCGCCCTGGCGGCCGTGCACCATGATCCGGTGCATCTGGTCCCAGAGCTTCTCGTGCGCGATGGGATCCTGGCCGAGGATGATCGGGCGCAGGCGCTTCGCCACGAAGGCGGCGACCATGTCGGGCATCGGGCCGGCGATGCCTATGGGCCCATCGTCGGTCTCGATCCGGATGAAATGCTGTTCGAGGCGGAAATGATCGGGATCGGTCTGCTGGCCGCCCTCGAAGTCGTTGCGTATGCGGTATTCCGGATAGATGTCAATCGGCCGGACCAGACGCTCCTCCCACAGCGGGCCTTCGGTGGGCATGGTGCCGGAGAGACGCAGGACGCGAACTGCGGTGATCTTCATGCCAAGCCCCCGGAGCAACCCCCGGACGATAACGCCCGGGCGGGAGACTGGCGAGCAGACGGATCAGTGTTGGGGTGCCAGTGCCTCGGCGGGCCGCAACTGGGCTTCGTTGACGACCCGTTCGTGGCTGTCCTGCGCGTGCTTCACCCGGTAATACAGGTCACGGCCCTCGACCGGGAGCAGGCGCTGGACTGTGTAGACGCCGGCGGGGACGTGCCGTTCCAGCCGGTTCGGGATGAGATGGACTGTCTGACCGACCTTGAACTTGTGCTGCGCCATGGCGGTCCTCGAGGCTGGTCCGGCGCCGCCCGGTGAACGGCGCCGGGGAAGGAAATCAGGCCGTCTTCAGGTTTTCTGCCGAAAGCTTCCCCTGCTGGCCGCGCTGCACGTCATAGCTGAGCTTCTGACCCTCGTTCAGATTGCCAATTCCCGCCCGCTCGACGGCTGAGATATGCACGAACACATCCTTCGAACCGTCATCCGGCTGGATGAAGCCATAGCCCTTTTGGCTGTTGAACCACTTGACCGTGCCTGTCGACATCGTGTCACTCCAAAAAACCGGCGACCCGCGCGGTGCGGGCCGGATTACTCTTCCAATTGGGGAGCGTCGAGGCGGCAGAACCGCGAAAAGGCACGAGGCAGCCCGGAACGAAAAGCGCCGATACCGTGGTATGTTGGGTTGCCGATTGCAATTACAAGGAAGGGCAGCGGATGAGCGAAATCCCAGGGAATGTGGCCGGCCACTATGGCCGCGGCGGGTTGCTCAGGCGCCTGCTCGGCGCTCTGACCGAGGCTGGGAAGGACATCGAGCACCTCACGATCGACGACCTCGCCCCGGTAGATGAATTCCACTCCCGCCGGCGTGTCGCGACAGTGGAGTTGGCGCGGTTGCTGGCGCCTTCAGCGTCCGATCACGTGATCGACATCGGCTCCGGCATCGGCGGACCGGCGCGGTATTTGGCCGCTACCTACGGTTGCCGGGTGAGCGGAGTAGATCTGACCGATGAGTTCGTGGAAACCGCCGTGGATCTGGCGCGGCGGGTGGGCTTGGCCGGGCCGGTCGACTTCCGCCAGGGATCCGCGCTGGACCTGCCGTTCGGAGATGCGGGCTTCGACCTGGCGTGGACGCAGAACGTCGCGATGAACATCGCAGACCGGCCGCGGTTCTACGCCGAAATCCACCGGGTGCTGAAGCCCGGTGGGCGGCTGGCGATCCAGGATGTGGTCCAGGGTCCGGGTGGTGCGCTCCACTATCCGGTGAATTGGGCGGACACGCCGGAGATCTCGTTCCTGCGCACGCCGGAGGAGACGCGGCAGATGTTGGAGGCGGCGGGGTTTACGGTCCAGGTCTGGGAGGACAACACCGATGTCGCGATCGCCGAGGCTGAGGCCGAACGCGGACGTGTCGCGGCACAGGGCGGGGAGCGGCCAGCGCTGGGCGTGCATCTCGTTGTGGGCGAAAGCTTCCGCGAGAAGATGCGGAATTCGCGCCGCAACATGCTGGAGAATTGCACGCGGCTGATCAACGCGGTGTTGATCAGGGGCTTTTGAAGCCTGCCGGCGCACTGTTCGCGATCGCCCGTGCTCACTGCGACGGCGGTACAAGCCCGATCCCGGTCCCCACCGTCCTGGCCTCGCGAGGTGCGGGAGGCGGTCGGGGAGAGTGGGGACGCCTACTCCTCGCCGAACGTGTACTCCGCCGAAATATCCTTGCCGGTGTAGTCCTTGAGCATCGCCGCCGACACCACGCTGATCACCGCGCAGATCGTGATGTAAACCGAAATGGCGACCCAGGACTGGTACTTGGCGAACAGCGCAGCCGCGATCAGCGGCGCCGGTCCGCCCGCGATGATCGAAGCAAGTTGATAGCCGATCGAGGCGCCGGAATAGCGCACCCGTCCGGTGAAACTCTCGGCGATAAGCGCGGCCTGCGGTCCATACATGATGTCGTGCGGGATCAGCGACAGAATGATCGCGATGAAGATCCAGAACGGCATCAGCGTGTCGAGCAGAGCGAAGTAGACCCAGCCGAACAGTCCGGTAAGCACGGCGCCGATGATGTAAACGCGCTTCCGCCCGAACCTGTCGGACATATGGCCGGCGAACGGTATGGAAAAGAACGACAGCAGCGACGCTGCCAGCACCGCGGTCAGCAGCAGATCGCGTGACACCTTCAGCGTGCCGACGCCGTAGGCGAACACGAACGCGGTGAAGATGTAGAATGGCGCCTGTTCCGCCATGCGCGCGAAGGCGCTGAGGAACACCTCCCTCGCATGCAGACGAAACACCTCCGCGACCGGGGCACGCTCGATCCGGTCCTCCGCGATCAGTCGGCGGAACATCGGCGTCTCCAGAATGCCGAGGCGAATCCAGAGGCCGATGCCGACCAGCACAATGCTGATCAGGAACGGCACGCGCCAGCCCCAGGTGAGGAACGCATCGCCCGACATCGAGCTGAACACGAGCACCGCAAGATTCGCGAGGAACAGCCCCGACGGCACGCCGAACTGCGGCCACGACGCGATGAATCCCCGATGGTTGCTGGTGCGCGCCCATTCCATCGAAAGCAGCACCGACCCACCCCACTCGCCACCGACGCCGATGCCCTGGATGAAGCGAAGCACGGTCAGCAGGACCGCGCCCCAGATCCCGATGCTCTCATATGTCGGAACCAGCCCTACCAAGAAGGTGGCAACGCCCATCAGCATCAGGGTGGCGATCAGCGCCGACTTGCGGCCGAGGCGATCGCCCCAGTGGCCGAAGATGGCCGCGCCGATCGGCCTCGCGATGAAGCCGACCGCATAGATCGCGAAGGCCTCCAGCGTGCCGACCAGAGGATCGGACCGTGGAAAGTAGAGCTTGGCAAAGACGAGGCCGGTGACGGTGCTGTAGAGGAAGAAGTCATACCACTCGATCGTGGTGCCCACGGTGGCGGCAACCACTGCACGGCGGAGCTGAGCCTGATGTTCCCGGTCGGTGAGGACCGTTGCCTCCCAGGCCGGTTTTGCTGTGCTGCTCGACATGCTGTTGCCTCCCGTGGGCTTCCTGACGGAGCCCTTTCCGCACAGGGTTGCTCATCGGATCGGAGTCAGGCAAGGGGCGCCGCAGTTCTAAGGCCGCGTCGCCGAGAATGCCGAGCACCGCCGCACCATACCGTTGCAGCTTGGATGCGCCGACGCCCTTGATCTGCGCCAGCTCCTCCATGCCCGCAGGACGCACCGCGGCGATGTCGCGCAGCACCGTATCGTGGAAGATCACATAGGGCGGAATGTGTTGCGCCTTGGCCTCGGCCGCCCGCCACGCACGCAGCGCATCGAACAGGGTCTCCCCCTGCGGCGCGCTCGCCGGCAGCGGCGGCGAGATGTGGCGGTCGGGACGCAGCGTTTCGGCGCGGCGCCTGCCCTCATGGCGCAGCATCACCCTGGCCTCGCCGCGGAGGATCGGCCGCGCCTTCTCCTGCGCCAGAAACAGCCCGCCATGCCCCTGCGTATCCACGTCGAGCGCGCCGAGCGCGATCAACTGGCGGATCAGCCCGCGCCAGAACGGCGCCGCATGCTCCGCGCCGACACCGAACGTCGGCAGCCGGTCGTGGCCGTGCCGCAGCACGCCGTCGGTCCGTTCGCCGCGCAGCACGGCGACGATGTGGATGGCGCCGAACACCTGGCCGGTGCGATAGACGGCGGACAGCACCTTCTGCGCCTCCACCGTCGCATCGACCGTCTGCGGCGGCGCGGCGCAGTTGTCGCAATGGCCGCATGGCTCGGACAGCGCCTCGCCGAAGCACGCCAGCAACGAACAGGTGCGGCAGGTCACCGCCTCGGTAAGCGCTATCATCTCCTCGAGCTTGGTGCGCATGACTCGCTTCTGCGCCTCGGGCGCTGCCGACTGCGTCAGCCAGTGGCGCGCCTGCGCAACATCTTGCCCGCCATACAGCAGCAGCGTGTCCGCCGGATCGCCGTCACGCCCGGCGCGGCCGATCTGCTGGTACCAAGCTTCGGGACTGTCCGGCATATCCAGGTGCACGACGAAGCGCACATCGGGCCGATCGATGCCCATGCCGAACGCGATCGTCGCCACTACGACAACCGCCTCGCCCGAACGGAATCGTGCCAACGCTTCCCGCTTTTCCTCGACCGCCAGGCCGGCATGAAATGCGACCGCTGGGATCGATCGGTCCAGCAGCTTCTGCTGGATACGCTCGGTTTTTGCGCGACTCCCGCAATAGACGATGCCGCATTCGCCCGGATGGCGCGCCAGCATATCGAGCAGTTGCGCGGTCTCGCCCACCTTTGGTGCGGCGGCGAGGTGCAGGTTGGGCCGGTGGAAGCTCGCGACGAATACCTCGGCCGTATCCATGCGCAGCGCCTGGAGGATGTCGGCGCGCGTGCGCGGATCGGCAGTGGCGGTCAGCGCTACGCGCGGCACGCCAGGGAAGCGATCCGCCAGACACGCCAGTTCGCGATACTCCGGACGGAACTCGTGACCCCATTGCGACACACAATGCGCCTCGTCGATCGCGAACAGCGCGAGCGGCAGGCGAGACAGCCGCTCCAACGTGCCGTTGCCCAGTAGCCGCTCGGGCGAGACATACAGCAGATCAAGCTGCTGCTCGATCAGGTCGCGCGCGACGCTGCGCGCCTCGGCCGGATCGAGATCCGAGTGCAACGCGCCGGCCGCAACGCCAAGCTGGCGCAGCGCCGCCACCTGGTCGTCCATCAGCGCGATCAGCGGCGAGACCACCACGGCGGTGCCATGACGGCACAGCGCGGGGACCTGGAAGCAGATGCTCTTGCCGCCGCCGGTTGGCATCAGCACCAATGCGTCGCCACCGGCGATGATGTGGTTGACCGCCTGTTCCTGCTGGCCGCGAAACCCGGGAAAGCCGAACACGCGACGCAGCACCGACGCGGGCTCCTCGGCGAGCAGCGACTTCAGCATTGGCTCAGCGCCGGCTGATGCTGATCTCCACCCGCCGGCTTTCCTGCGACGACAGAGCAAATTGCACTGAACCGTGGCCGCGCTGTCGGATGCGATTCGAATCGACGCCGTCAGTCTGCAACTGATCCACCACCATCTGCGCCCGCAGATCGGACAGCAATGCGTTCGCCTTTGTGCTGCCGGTCGGGTCGGCAAAGCCGTTGACATGGGCGACATTGCCCGGATGCGACTTCACCCACTCTGCGGCCTGGCCGATCACCGACTGGGCCGAATCATCCAGCGCGGCTGACCATTCCAGGAAGAAAACGACGAATTTCTGCGGCGGCACGTCGGCGGCGCGGGCGCCGCCCATTGCGACACTCAAAAGCAGGAAGAGGATGCCGAGGCGGCGCATGGCCGATTCCCTTCTCGCGCGAAACAGCCAGCTTCCTGCCGGGCGGTTAATCCGCCGTCAACCGCGACGACACAATAACGTATGCCATGCCAGACACATCTGTTGCACCGCAAGGCGGCGATCCCTACGATCCGCGAATGGAAAGCGCGCGTTTCCCGGCTGGAGGAGGGCATGCGGGACGTACAGTCCGCAATCGGCAGGTTGGACGATCGGATGGGAACGCTCGAAGATCGGATGGGTAGACTCGAAGATCGGATGTCCAGGATCGAACTGGCCGTCGCCCGAATCGAGGCGATGCTTGCTGCGACATTGCCGCATCTCGCAACCAAGGCCGAAGTCGCCGAATTACGCACCGAGATGGTGGCCGGATTCGCCGACAAGCCCGGCAAGACATACATGTGGGGTATCCTCGCGGTCTTGCTGACTGCGTATGCATGCGGCTTGGCGGGTCTCGCCGTTCTGAAATAGCGCCGCTACGCCGCCGCGGCGATCGCCCTACCCGCGGAAAGCCGCCAGATGCGATCCAGCCGCTCCACGCCGGTCAGCCGATGCGTGATCAGGATGACGCTGCGGCCCTCCGCCACCTCGTTCAGTGTGGCAAGGAAGGCGCGTTCGGTCTCCCCATCCAGCCCCGCGCAGGGTTCATCCAGAACCAGAATCGGCGCCGGCGACAGCAGCGCACGCGCGAGTGCCAGGCGCCGACCTTGGCCGCCGGAGAAACGCGCGCCACCCTCGCCGACCCAGGTATCGAGACCATCGGGCAGCGCGCGAACCATCTCGCCGATCCGCGCGGCATCGAGCGCGGCCCAGAGCGCCGCTTCGTCCGCATTCGGCAGGGCCAGCCGGAGGTTGGCGCGGATCGTATCGTCGAACAGGTGGGTCGCCTGAGCGAGCCAACCGATCCGCGAGCGCACATCGGCGGCGGCAAGGGAGGAAATATCGACGCCGCCCAGCAGGATCCGGCCCTCCTGCGGCGCGGCTACCTTCAGCGCCAGCGCCGCGAGGGTCGACTTGCCGGCGCCCGATGGGCCCAGCAGCGCGACACGGGCACCTTGCGGGACGTCGAGCGTGAGCCCGTCGAACACCGGTGGCCGATCCGACAGCCAGCGGAAATGCACGCCTTCGAAGCGGAGTGCGAAACCGGCAGGGGCCGCACCAGCCTGTGGCGGATCGGGCACCGGCACCGGCGCATCAGCGGCTTCCAGCACGCGATGCGCGGCGGCGGCGGCGTGGCCGGCGAGAACGCCGGCGCGCGGCAGCCCAGCCACCGCCTCGAACGCCGCCACGACAAGAAATGCGGCAGCCACCGCGGCGACCGGATCGGCGCCAGCAGCGATCAGGACGGCAAGGATCGCCATCTGGCCACACAGGAATGCGCCTGCATTGGCCAGCGCGGTACGGCCGGCAAGTTCATGCTGCGTGGACAGCATGGCCGCCTCGCGTGCCTGCACCGATGCCAGCATGCGCCCCTCGGCGCCGAACGCGCGCACCTCGCGAAGCCCGGTCAGCGCATCCAGCGCGGCGATTCTCAGGGCACCGGTGGTGTCGGCCAGCACCATGCCCGCTCGGGCCGCCATGCGCGCGCCCATCCACGGCAGGGCGAATGCCGCGATGGCAAACAGGACGCCGATCATCCCGGCCAGCAGCGGGCTGTGCAGTCCGATGACAGCGACAAGGACGGGCAACAGAAGAACGGCCCCAGCAAGCGGAACCAGGATGCGGAGGTAAAGCCCGTCGAGGGCCTCGATGTCCCCGACCAGGCGCGCCAGAACGTCGCCGGCCTGGCGGAACCCGAGGCCGCCGGCGGAGCTCCGCGCGAGGTTGCGGAAGAACCAGACGCGCAAATCTGCCAATGCCCGAAACGTGGCGGCATGCGTCACCAGCCGTTCCGCATAGCGCAGGACGACGCGTGCGGCACCAAGCCCACGCAGTGCCAGCGGTGCGGCCAGCACGCCGACGGCGAGCGCGGCAGCCACCATTGCTCCGCCGAGTGCCATCATCGCCACACCGGCAGCCAAGGCGCCAAGCGACACCACGATGCCGGCCGCAAGCCAGGCAACGCGGTTCCGCCACAAGCCGAGGATGCGAAGCAACGCCCGCCCCCGGGCTTCGACCCGGGGGTCCGTCATGCGGCGCCCCGCGCCGGCACAGCCCGGCCGTCGCGGATGTCGAGCCGCCGCCCGGCAAATCCATGCGCCGCGGAGGAATGGCTGGCGAGGATCACTGTCCGTCCCAGGGCGAGGCGGCGAAGGCTGTCCAGCACCTCCGCCTCGGTGGCCGGATCAAGATGCGCTGTCGGTTCGTCGAGCAGAAGCAGCGGCGCGTTTTTCAGGAAGGCGCGGGCGATGGCCACGCGCTGCGCCTGTCCGCCGGACAACCCGTAACCGCCCTCGCCGACCCTGGTGTCCAGCCCATCTGGCAGCGCGACGGAGAATTCGCTCACACGCGCGCTCCGCGCCGCCGCCTCCACCTCGGCTTCGGTGGCTTCCGGCCGCGCGAAGCGAATGTTGTCGCGGATTGTGCCCGAGAACAGCACCGGCCGCTGGCCGATCCAGGCGGTGAGCCGCGCCAGCGCCTGCGGCACGAGGTCGGCGATGTCGGCTCCATTGATCGTCACTCGCCCCTGGTCCGGACGAATGAAGCCGAGCAGGATTTCGATTGCGGTCGACTTGCCGGCGCCCGACGGACCCGCGAGCACCAGGGTCTCGCCAGCCGGTACGCGGAACGAAAGCCCGTCCAGCGCGGGACCCCGTGTGCGATCCCAAGTAAGATGCACGTCCTCGAACGCCACGGTCACACCGCGTGCCGCCACGGTGCGCACGTCGCGCAGCGGTTGCGGCGGCGGCAGCGGCGGCAGGTTCACCAGGGCCTCGGCAGCGCCGGTGGCATGCAGCCGTTCCTGGTACGCCGCGGCAAAGCCGCGCAACGGGGCGAAGAATTCGGGGACCAGCAGCAGGACGAACAGCGCCGTTTCAGGATGCGCCAGACGGCCGGCCAGCAGCGCCATGCCATAGCGCAGCACCAGGACGACAAAGGCCAGGGCGGCCGCCAGATCGAGTGCCGCCGAGGACAGGAAGGCGACACGCAGCACGCGCATGGTGCGCCGCCGCAGTTCATCGGCTGCCGCAGCCAGCGAGCGCGCCTCCGCATCGGCTTGGCCGTACAACACGATGGTGGCAATCCCGCGGACGCGGTCGAGGAAGCGCGCCTGCAATCGGGCGAGTGCGAGAAACTGACTGCGCGAGGCTGCCGCCGCACCGATGCCGGCGGCAGCCATTGCGACCGGGACCAGCAGCCCGCACAGGATCAGCACCACTCCCGCCAAGCTGTCAGCCAGCAGGGCGGCAAGCGCCACGATGGCCGGACCGGCAACCGCGAGCGTCGCAGCCGGCAGCCACCGGGCGAACAGCCCGTCCAGTGCCTCGATCCGGTCGACCACGACCGAGGTCAGCTCACCCGAGTGCTGGGCACGGAGCAGCGCCGGCCCCGCGTGGAGCAGGCGGGACAGCGCATCGCTGCGAAGCCGCCGCCGCGCCGCTGCTCCGGCGTCGAAGGCTGCGCGGTCGGCCGCGACCGCCAGCGCAGCCCGGATAATTGCCAGCACCGCGAACGCCACCAGTGCCGGCGCCCGATCCGCCGCGCCGCCACCGAATGCGGCGGCAAGCACCAGTGCGGCACAGTACGCCTGGCCGATCGCCAGCGCGGTGCCAGCCAACCCGAACAGCATGACGGGCCGCGCAGTGCGGGTTCCTTGGCGCAGTTCGTGCCGAAGCCACGCCTTTGCCGCCGCCTTCCCGGACTCCTGCTCCGCCTTCGCCATGACGGCCGGATTAGAGCAGCGGGCGACCGATGGACAGAGGTTTCCCGGTTACCGATCAGCAATCAGGGCGTTATCGCCATTTTGGCGGAGAAGCGCGGCTTGCGGTGCGTATCCGGGTTAGCTAACTTCACTTAGCCACGAGTTCATCATGGAAACGGTCACCATCTGACCGCATGGTGCTTGTTTCGAACGAGCAGGATTTTGGTGCTTATGGTGTCCGCCGCATTTGGTAGGACGGCGCGATTGCCCGTGCCGGAGGCCGGCGCGCCGCTTCAGTGCATGACGTCGCCGCCATTGGGCGAAAGGCAGGCGCCGACATAGAACCCGCCCTCCGGCCCGGCCAGCAGCAGCGCCGTCGCCGCGATCTCCTCCGGCCGGCCGAACCGTCCGATCGGCAGCGCCGCCTTGAACGCGGCGCGGTCCGCCTCCGTCATCGACGCCGTCAGGTCGGTGTCGATCGGTCCTGGGGCTATGGCGTTCACCCGGACCCCTTTCG
The DNA here is from genome assembly GCA_963780095.1 of uncultured Alphaproteobacteria bacterium. Taxonomy (GTDB): domain Bacteria; phylum Pseudomonadota; class Alphaproteobacteria; order Acetobacterales; family Acetobacteraceae; genus JAMXLO01. The sequence goes on along the minus strand of CAWABH010000026.1, from coordinate 66,638 downwards.
GCGCTGCTTCCCAGCACAACGCGCGCGTGAATCCGATGATCGCCGCCTTCGCCGCCGAGTAGGGCGCCGAGTTCACAGCGCCCTTGAACCCGCGCTGCGAGGCGATATTGATGATGCAGCCGCGCCCGCGTGTGACCATCGCCGGAAAGACCGCCTGCGCCATGAAGAACATGCCCTTCATGTGCACATCCATGATGCGGTCGTAGTCCGCCTCGGTGTAGTCCTCGAACCTCTTGCGGATGTTCATCCCGGCGTTGTTGAACAGAATGTCGATGGGACCCAGCGCAGTGGCGGCCTCCTGGGCGAACGCCCGGGTCGCCGCAATGTCCACGACGTCGACCGAACGGTGCAGCGCACGCCGCCCGAGCGCGCGTATTTCATTCGCCGTCTCCTCGGCTTTTGCGCCGTCGTCCAGATGGCAAAATGCGATGTCGGCGCCCTCGGCCGCGAACGCGAGCGCTGTCGCCCGACCGATGCCGCGCGATCCGCCGGTGACCAGCGCGACCTGATCCTGCAGTTTCATTTCGTAGCTTCCCTTGCCTCGGGTCCAGTTTCCAGCCGCATTCATCTGCGGTTCGGGTCGTGTCGCCCGGGCAGACGCCTAATCATCGTCCGCCGTCCGCCGGATCAGCACCTCGCGCTTGCCGACATGGTTCGCCGGCCCGACGATCCCTTCCTTCTCCATCTGCTCGATCAGCTTGGCGGCGCGGTTGTAGCCGATGTTGAGATGCCGCTGGATGAAGCTCGTGCTCGCCTTGCCCTCGCGCGCCACCACGGCGACCGCCTCGGGATACAGCCCCTTCTCGCCGTCGCCCGCCACGCCGAACCCGGGGAGCATCGCGTCACCGTCGCTCTCCGCCGGTTCGGTCACCTCCTCGAGGTAGGCGGGCTCGCCCTGCTCGCGCAGGAACTCCACCACCTTCTCCACCTCCTCGTCCGACACGAAGGGGCCGTGCACGCGGGTGATCCGCCCACCCCCTTGCATGAACAGCATGTCGCCCATGCCGAGCAGTTGCTCCGCGCCCTGCTCGCCCAGGATGGTGCGGCTGTCGAACTTGCTGATCACCTGGAAGCTGATGCGCGTCGGGAAATTCGCCTTGATCGTGCCGGTGATCACGTCCACCGAAGGCCGCTGCGTCGCCATGATCACGTGGATGCCGGCCGCGCGCGCCATCTGCGCCAGGCGCTGCACCGCGGCCTCGATCTCCTTGCCGGCGACCATCATCAGATCCGCCATCTCGTCCACCACCACGACGATCAGCGGCATCGCCTCCAGCGACAGCGGCTGCTCCTCGAACGTGGGACGGCTGGTGTCGGGATCGAACCCGGTCTGCACCCGGCGCGTCACCACCTCGCCCTTGGCACGCGCATCGGCGACGCGGTCGTTGTAGCCGCCGATGTTGCGCACGCCGAGCTGGCTCATGGCGCGATAGCGGCGCTCCATCTCGCGCACTGTCCATTTCAGCGCGGTCACCGCCTTGGCCGGTTCGGTCACCACGGGGGCCATCAGGTGCGGGATGCCCTCGTACATCGAAAGCTCCAGCATCTTCGGGTCGATCAGGATCAGCCGGCACTGATCGGGCGCCAGCCGGTACAGCAGCGACAGGATCATCGCATTCACGCCGACCGACTTGCCGGAGCCGGTGGTGCCGGCGATCATCAGATGCGGCATGCGCGCCAGGTCGGCCACGACGGCCGCGCCGCTGATGTCCTTGCCCAGCGCCAGGGTCAGCCGCCCGGAGTGCTTCTGCAGCTCCTCGGACGACAGGATCTCCGACAGGAACACGGTCTCGCGCCGGGCGTTGGGCACCTCGATGCCGATCACGTTGCGGCCGGGCACGGTGGCGATGCGCACGGCGGTGACCGAGAGGCTGCGCGCCACATCGTCGGCCAGGCCGATCACGCGCGCGCTGCGAATGCCGGGCGCCGGCTCCAGTTCGTAGAGCGTCACCACCGGCCCGGGGCGGATCTCCACGATGCTGCCCTGCACGCCGTAATCCGCGAGCACCGTCTCCAGCAGGCGGGCGTTTGCCTGCAGCGATTCGCTGCTGGGCCCGCTGGTGGCGCGGGCCGGCGCGGGCTTCAGCAGCGACAGTGACGGGAAGCGCCAGCCGGCCTCGGACAGCGGCAGGCTCTCCTGGCGCGGGCGGCGGAGCGGCACGACCGGCCTCGCCATGCGCGATGCGACCACGGGCGGCGGCTCATCGGTCGGCGGGGCGGGGCGGAAAGCGGCGGCCTGGTCGCGGCGGACGATCGGCCCGGGAAGCGGCTCATCGGGTCGGCGCAGGTGCAGCAGACGGCCGAGGCGGCTGAGGTTTCGAGCAAAGGCAGCGGACATGCCCCGCGCAGCGACCGGCGGCGGCGCGGCCACCGGACACGCCGTATCGCGCCGCGCGTCCGGCGGAGCGTGTGGCGGCGCGCCATTCGCCCGCTGACAGGCCAAGCGCCAGCAAGGTCAGCGTCACGGCGAGCGCCGTCCCGATGGTCCAGACCATCAAGGCACCCAGCGGTCCCAGAACGTCGCGTCCGACCGCAAGGCCGGCGGTGCCCAGCAGCCGGCCGATCGCCCCTCCCAGCCCCGCCACCGACGGCCAGGCGAGCGCGGTCGGCGCGGCGAGGGCGGCCAGTACCGCGGCCAGCAGGGGCAGTGCGGCCAGCAGGGCGGCGATCCGTGCGGCGATGCTGCCCAGGCCGCGTCGAGAGGCGATGCGCCAGGCCCAGGCGAGCATCGCCAGGCCGGGCAGCGCGCCGGCAATGCCGAAGCCTTGCAGCAGCAGGTCCGCCAGCATGGCGCCGACCGGTCCCGCCAGGTTGCTGACGTGGCGGGACGTGGCGGTGTTCAGCGAGGGATCGCGCGGGTCGTAGCAGGCCAGCGCCACCAGCACGGCGAGGCCGAGCAGCCCCAGCGCCAGCCCGATCAGCTCGGCCGAGCGACGATTCATCAGCGCCTTGACGTCGGGGGAGACCAGGCGGCGTGCCCCGGCGGACCTGGCAGTGGCCATGCGTTTCTTGACCCTTTGCACCCGCTGTTCGCGTGCGAATCGAACTATATCCCGGAAACCCCTGATCGATGAAGTGGCGACCTCTGCTTGCCGACGGCCGGCGCCGGCGTCACTGTCGCGCCGATGAGCGAACATCTGTCCGCCGCGGTGTGCGTGGTCGGCGCCGGTCCGGTCGGCGGCACCCTGGCCTGCCGCCTGGCGGGCGGCCGGCATCAGCACGATCGTGGTGGATCGCGCCGCGCTGCCGCCGATGGAGCACCCGGCGTTCGATGGCCGCGCCTATGCCGTCGCCGCCGGATCGCGTCGCCTGCTGGAAGCCGCGGGGCTGTGGGACAGGCTGCCTGAACCCGCATGTCCGATCCTGGACATCCGGGTCAGCGACGGCCGCGTCGGCCGCCGTGCCTCGCCCCTGTTCCTGCACTTCGACCACCGCGAGGCCGGCGAGGATGCCGGGGCGTTCGGCTGGATGGTGGAGGCGCGCAGCCTGCGCGTGGCGCTGAACGCACACATGCACGCTCTGCCGGCGCTGCGCGTATTCGCACCCGCCTCAGCCGATGTGGAGCGTCGCGAGCGATGGGGCCAGTGTGCAGATTGCGGGCGGTCCGCGCGTCGAGTGCCAGCTGGTGGTGGCGGCGGAAGGCCGCAACTCGCCGCTGCGCGAGGCGGCCCGCATTCCGATCACACGGATTGCCGTACAGCCAGACCGGCATCGTGTGCGCCATCAGCCACGAGAAGCCGCACAACAACACGGCGCTCGAGCACTTCCTGCCGTCCGGCCCGTTCGCGCAGCTTCCGATGTGCGCCAGCCGCGACGCCGAGGAGGGCGGCGCGGCGAACGTCTCCGCCATCGTCTGGACCGAGCGCACGCCGATCGCGCAGCGTATGCTGAAGCTGGACGACGCACGCTTTGCCCGCGAGATCGCCCGCCGGCTGGGCGATCATCTGGGCGACGTGCACGTAGTGGGTCGCCGCTGGAGCTATCCGCTCTCGGCGATGCATGCGCACCGCTACTTCGATACGCGCCTCGCGCTGGTGGGCGACGCGGCGCACGCGATCCATCCGATCGCCGGGCAGGGTCTCAATCTTGGTTTTCGCGACGCCATCGCACTGTCCGAACTGCTGATCGAGGCGTCGCACCGGGGCGAGGATCTCGGCGCACCGTCGCTGCTGCGGCAGTACCAGCGGCGACGGCGGCCGGACAATCTGCTGATGCTGGCCGCCACCGACGCGCTCGACCGGCTGTTCAGCACCGACAATCCGCTGCTCCGACTGGCCCGCGATGTCGGGATCGCCGCGGTGCACCGCGCGCCGCCGCTGAAGCGGCTGTTCATGCGCCAGGCGATGGGCCTGGGCCTGCGGTCAAGCCGCCCGGACGGTCGCCAGGAAGTCGTCGACATCGCGCCGTAGCGTCTCCGACTGCTTCGACAGTTCGCCCGCCGCACTCAGCACCTGCGACGCGGCCGCGCCGGTGTCGCTCGCGGCGCGGCTGACACCCTCGATGTTGGTCGCGATGTCGTTGGTGCCCTGCGCGGCCTGGTGCACATTGGTGGCGATCTCGCGCGTCGCGGCGCCCTGCTCCTCCACCGCCGATGCGATCGAGGTGGCGATCTCGCTCATCTGGCGGATCGTCGCGCCGATGCTGCGGATCGCCTCCACGGTCTGTCCCGTCGCACCCTGGATGTCGCCGATCTGCGCGCGGATCTCCTCGGTCGCCTTCGCCGTCTGGCTGGCGAGCGACTTGACCTCGGTGGCGACCACCGCGAAGCCCTTGCCGGCATCGCCCGCGCGCGCCGCCTCGATCGTGGCATTCAGCGCCAGCAGGTTGGTCTGGCTGGCGATCGTCTCGATCAGCTGCACCACCTCGCCGATGCGCTGGGCGGTCTTGTTGAGGCCCTCGACGGTCGCATTGGTCTTGTCCGCCTCGATCACGGCCTGGCCGGCGATCTTCGACGACTGCTCCACCTGCCGGCCGATCTCCAGCACCGACGTGGACAGCTCCTCGGCCGATGACGCCACGGTCTGCACATTGGCCGATGCCTCCTCGACCGAGGCGGCGACCGCGGTTGCCTGATGCGTCGCCTGCTCGGCCGTGTGGGTCATCGCCTCCGCGGAGGACTGCATCTCGGTGGCCTGCGAGGCGACCGAATTGACCACGCCCTTGATGCCGGCCTCGAACTTGTCCGCGAGCCGCAGCATGCCGGTCTTGCGTTCCGCCTCGGCCGCGGCCTTGTGCTGCTCGGTCTCCGCGCGCAGCCGGTCCGCCTCGATCATGTTGCTCTTGAACACCGCGACGGTGTCGGCCATCTGGCCGATCTCGTCCTTGCGGCCGACGCCGGGGATCTCCACCGTCTTGTCGCCCCCGGCCAGCGCCCGCATCGCCACGCACATGCCGCACCACCGGGCCCGAGATGCCCCGGCCGATCAGCCACGCGAGCACCACGCCCACAGCCAGGCCGACCAGTCCCAGCACCATGACACTCGTCTCACCGCTGCCGGTGACAGACTTGCGCCTCGCTCTCGGCCGCCGCCTGATCGGCCGTATTGCTCTCGGTCGCCTTGACGCTATCGGCCGTCAGCGCGTCGCCGGCCTGCCGCATGGCGCCGTTCACCAGCGCAAGCTGATCGGCATCCAGGCTCGCCGCACGTTTGAAGGCGGTCTGGTATTGATCCAGGAGCGTCGCTGCGCTCTTGACTGTCCCATTCAGGTCGCTGTCCTTCGTCGACAGCGTCGAGTTGCGCCAGGATCTGCTTCAGGTCGGCGAATTGCTGTTCGGCCGATTTGGCAGCCGCCTCATCATGTCGGCCCATCCGCTTGTTCACATCGAGCCGGGCCACGAGGCTGAGCCGGCGCCCCTCGGCAGCCAGACGTTGCAGATCGCCGTTGCTGGCTTTGACCCCACCGGCCATGATTCCGCTAAGTCCGTCGGTCATCTGCTGGCCGACCACATCCAGCACGTCGGTTTCCAGCTTTTCCTGCTCAAGGTTCATCGCCCTCACGTGCTCGAAGTTGGTCGCGTAGAGGTCGGCCTGCTTCGCCGCATCCTCCAGCATCCCGTGCCGTTCCGGGTTGAGTGACCTTCGCCAAGTCCGTCGGCAATGAGTTGACGCAGCGCCTCCCCGTCCTTGATCGCCGGTCGCGCCGGTCGCTTCGTCGTTCGAGAAGCACATATTCCCGCGCGTGACCGCGGTATTGCGTGACTTTCAGATCGATATTCCGAAAGATTGCGGAACGGCCAACGAGCCCGGCATAACTGTCAGCGACGGTCGCAACCCGGCCGAACGCGAGATAGGCCATTACTGAACTCACCGCCAGTATGAGCAGAATGGCGCCAAAGCCGGTGGCGATCTTGGTGCCGATCGTGCGGTTGGCGATAAATGACAAGGCGGATGTGCGGTCGCTCATTGGGTCAGTTCCTCAAACTCGGGTAAGGAGGATTCGGGAAGCGCCAGGCGACGTGCCTGGCATCACGCCGCCCGGACGGTCGCCAGGAAGTCGTCGACATCGCGCCGTAGCGTCTCCGACTGCTTCGACAGTTCACCCGCCGCGCTGAGCACCTGCGCCGCGGCCGCGCCGGTGTCGCTCGCGGCGCGACTGACACCCTCGATGTTGGTCGCGATGTCGTTCGTGCCCTGCGCGGCCTGTTGCACATTGGTGGCGATCTCGCGCGTGGCGGCGCCTTGCTCCTCCACCGCCGATGCGATCGAGGTGGCGATCTCGCTCATCTGGCGGATCGTGGCGCCGATGCTGCGGATCGCCTCCACGGTCTGTCCCGTCGCACCCTGGATGTCGCCGATCTGCGCGCGGATCTCCTCGGTGGCCTTCGCCGTCTGGCTGGCGAGCGACTTGACCTCGCTGGCAACCACCGCGAAGCCCTTGCCGGCATCGCCTGCCCGCGCCGCCTCGATCGTCGCGTTCAGCGCCAGCAGGTTGGTCTGGCTGGCGATCGTCTCGATCAGTTGCACCACCTCGCCGATGCGCTGCGCGGTCTTGTTGAGGCCCTCGACGGTCGCATTGGTCTTGTCCGCCTCGATCACGGCCTGGCCGGCGATCTTCGACGACTGCTCCACCTGCCGGCCGATCTCCAGCACCGAGGTGGACAGCTCCTCAGCCGATGACGCCACGGTCTGCACATTGGCCGATGCCTCCTCGACCGAGGCGGCGACCGCGGTCGCCTGATGCGTCGCCTGCTCGGCCGTGTGGGTCATCGCCTGCGCGGAGGACTGCATCTCGGTGGCCTGCGAGGCGACCGAATTGACCACGCCCTTGATGCCGGCCTCGAACCCGTCCGCGAGCCGCAGCATGCCGGTCTTGCGTTCCGCCTCCGCCGCGGCCTTGTGCTGCTCGGTCTCCGCGCGCAGCCGGTCCGCCTCGATCATGTTGCTTTTGAACACCGCGACGGTCTCGGCCATCTGGCCGATCTCGTCCTTGCGCCCGACGCCGGGGATCTCCACCGTCTTGTCGCCGCCGGCCAGCGCCCGCATCGCCACGCACATGCCGACCACCGGGCGTGAGATGCCGCGGCCGATCAGCCAGGCCAGCACCGCGCCGGCCAGCAGCCCGCCGACCGACAGATACAGGATCAGCGAGCTCGTCGAGGCCATCGTGGACAGCGTGTCGTGCTCTTCCTGCTTCTCCTCGGCGATGCCGCTGGCCTTTATCGACTCGGTGTCGGTCTGCACCTGCTGACCAATGTCCCGCATCGTGCCGTTGGCCATGGTGTCGATGCCTCGCTCGAGGTCGGCGGCCTTCCGATAGGAATCCCGATAGTTTGTCACGCCGGCCTGCAGATCGTCGAAGTTCTTGCGGTAACTCTGCGCCCTTGGTCGCAGCATCGAGCGCCTGCAACGCCGCCGTGAGATTGGCGAACGATTTCTCGGCCGCATCGCCCGCGGCCTGCTCGTGCCGACCGAGCAGTTTGTTGACGTTGAGGCGGGCGAGCATCAGGTGCTGCCGACCCTCATAGCCGAGCACGCTCGACGCTGCCGTTTCCCGCCTTGGCGGCGGCGGTAATGAGTGCATCGAAGTTCTGCTGGAGGCTGGCGCCCAATGGATCGAGCGTGCCTTCGACGAGCTTCTTCTGCTCGTGCATCTGCGCCACAAGCTGGTCGAAATCTTTCGAATATGCCTCGAAATTGCGAACGATGTCCTCGAGCAGGCGATGCCGCTCCGGGTTCTTGATCTCGGCCAGGCCCTGCTGCAGCAGCGGCCGAAGTGACGCCTGTTCCTTGGTCGCCGCCTCGATATTGCTCTCGATGCCGCTGGACGCGTAGTCCCGCGCGAACCGACGAACGTTCAGGAACCCGCGATCCACATCGCGGGCGATCCCCACCACCGATACGCGCTGCACGTAGGTCGCAAAACCGTCCGCGGAGGTGTGGAACGAGAGGTAGGCCGTGCCGCTCACGATCGCCAGAATTGCCAGCACGCAGGCAAAGCCGATCGCGACCTTCGTGCCAATCGCGCGATTGGCGATGAGCGACATGGCGCCGTTGTTGGTGTTCATCGACGGGTTCTCCCGGGGCTGGGTGAATATCAGCTCGTCCGCAGCAGGAAGCGGCGGTTATGGCCTTGTATGGAGCGGGCGTTGTCGGCGTACAGCGCGGCGAATTGCCTGATCTGTTCGGGCGACGCCTCGATGGATTGCTGGAACAGCGTCCAGACGATGCCTTGCGTGCATGGCGGCGTCGTGAGCGAGCCCATGTAGCGGAAAAAGCCACGCTCGGCGGGCATCAGCGTGCCCGGATCGACCGCGGTCCCCGCGTCCCGCTCCGGACCCTCCTGCCGCGGCATGGCGCTCCAGATCGGCTCCAGCGCCCGGTTCGCCTCGCCGGGCCTGACGAAGACGCCGATGACGGCAAGATCGCCCGCCGCCGAACGATGCACGAAATGGCATTCGAGATCGAACGGCTTGCCGGAGAGCAGGTGTTCGCTCGGATGGTGGAAGTGGAACTGCTGCAGTTCGTAGCTCGTGCCGCCGATCACGCAGGTCGAACCGGGCGCGGCATTCACCTGGATCGTGTGCCCATTGTTGATGATCCGGAGCTTCATCGACTGATAGGCGATATCCAGACCGCCGGGCTCCGCCGCAACGGCGTCGGCAAGGTCGATCGGCGACTGTTCGAGGCCGAGCTGGCAGACCTTGAACGCCGGGGTGAGCTCTCCCCAGTTCGCGGCCTCGCCTTCATAGGCCCAGTGCGGCGAGGCCGAACCCGCCGCTGCATGCGGCGCCTCCTCGGCCAGCGCACGCGGCAGCATCCGGCAGCAGGCGCAGCCGATCGCCGCCGCGCCGAGAAACGACCGCCGCCCCAGACGGGACCCGGCAGCCCACCGTTCGCGCGCAGCAATCATCGGAGCGATCCCCTGCAAAAATCGAGAGGCGGGGAATGTCGGGGAATTCGGTGAACAAATGGATAACCGCAGTCGGGTCGGCCATCCTCGGTGCAAATCCGCAAGCCAGGAGGAAAAGATCGCACCGCGGATCCTCCTCACCGACGACCCGCTGGATATCGTCAAAACCGCCGGTGAGGAAGGAGGGGGTTGGGTCGAGTATCGGTGGATGAACCTGGAGACAGAACCGGCAGGCCCCAAGGCCATGCGCATTTCCGCCATCAATTTCGCCCCGGCCCGCGCTCCAGGATAGCGAACTTCCAGCCCAGGAAACCACTACCTCGACGCAGTGATTATGCCTCCTTGGCGGCACCTGGCAGAAGCGCGCGCTTCACTCGGCTATGCGGCGATCAAGACACCGACCACGCAGCACCAAAAACAACCGTGCCGGGACACGGGTCAACACTTCCGCAGTCTTCGGCTGGCAGCATCGCAAAGCAAGGCTCTAAACGCAGATGCAAGAAGATTCACGCAGAACACGCAGATTGTTCGTCGCGATCCACGGTCTGTGAGCCACACCGAACCATCTGCGTGTTCTGCGTGCATCCGCCCTGATCTGCGTTTAAAAAACCTTTTTTCCTTGTCGCGGGGCGCCACAAGGCCGGCAACGCGGGCGGAGAGCGAAGGCGATCGCAGCCTCTCCTGAGCGGACATCGTCACAAGCGCATTGTTCATGTCGGCAATGCCATACGTCGCCGATCAGCGCAAGGTGTCCAACGGCCCGATGGGCGCATGATCGCCGTGCTTGCCGTTCATATGCCGAATGTCGGGGAATTCGGTGAACAATTGGCTAACCGCGGTCGTCCGGGTATCCTTCGGACAATCAACCGACCAGGAGGGAAAGATGGCGCCGAAGATCCTGCTCACCGACAACCCGCTGAGCGCGATGGACATTGCGCGCGAACTGGCGCCGTCCGGCTTCGACCTGGTGATCGCCCGGGCGAACACCCCCGAATTCAACGCCGCGCTGGCCGATACCGACTTCATCGTCGGCCTCGGCGAGGTGAAGATGGACGATGCGTTCTACAAATCCGCGCCGAAGCTGAAGCTGGTGCAGCTGCTGAGCGCCGGCTACGACCGCGTCGACATCGAGGCCGCGCGCCGCGCCGGCGTTCCGGTGTGCAACAACGGAGGCGCCAACGCGATCGCGGTGTCGGAGCATTCGATCCTGCTGATGCTCGCGGTCTGCCGCCGGCTGACCTGGCTGCACGAGATGGTCGCGTCCGGCCGCTGGCGCGGCAACGACGTGGCCAACGTGCGGCTCTATGAACTGTCGGGCCGCACGCTCGGCCTGGTCGGGCTCGGCAACATCGGCAAGAAGGTCGCCCGGCTGGCGAAGGGCTTCGGCATGGCGGTGCAGTATTTCGACATCGCCCGCCTCAGCGAGGACGCGGCGGATGCGCTCGGCGTCAAATTCCGGCTGTTCAACGAGCTGCTGCGCACGTCGGATATCGTTTCGCTGCACGTGCCGTTGACGCCGGCTTCGCGCCACATGATGGGTGCGGCGCAGTTCAGGCTGATGAAGCCGACCGCGTATCTGATCAACACGTGCCGAGGGCCGGTGGTGGATGAACCGGCGCTGTATGAGGCGCTGACCAACGGCACGATCGCCGGCGCCGGATTGGACGTGTTCGACCAGGAGCCTCCGCCGGCGAACAATCCGCTGTTCAACCTGGACAACGTGATCCTGACGCCGCACTACGCGGGGCCGACCTGGGACAACCAGTCCGCCCGGTTCCGCAACGGCTTCGACAACGTCGAGCGTGTGGCGCGGGGCGAAAAGCCGCTGTGGGTGATCCCGGAACTGCGGGAGTAGTGACCGCGGCGGACTAAGTACCTGCAAGTGAAGCAACGGTCGCACCGCCATCGTCATGGCGGGGCTTGGCCCCGCCATCCACGTCTTCGCTCCAGCACAAAGAGAAGACGTGGCCAGATATAGGCATGTGCCTGATCGAGGTCGGTAATGGCCCGACACGTGTAGCGGAGTCCGCGGGCTTGGTCGGCGCGTCACCGCCAGCGGTCGTACGCGGCAGCCACCTCAGCGTCCGTGGCGAATTCACCCGCGTCCGCCTGACAGAGCCCGTCTTTGACATGCGAGATCTGCCAGGCGTGAACGGCGAGATAGGCATCGATCGCCGCGTTCACGATGTCGCTTCGGTCACGATCCGTGGCGCGCGCAAGCTTGTCGAGCATGGCCCGCTTGCGCGGCGCTACCCACACGGTGATGACTTCCTTCGGGGCGGCTGACGACATATGAAAGCTCCAGGGCAATTTGGAATATGCTTTGATACGTTGTCATACGCGAGAATATGCGTTGCACCCTGGTGGACGTGCTCTCGTACCCACAATCGTTGAAGCGCGACATGCAAAATACGTCATGGCCGGCCTTGACCCGGCCAACTCGTCCAGCACAATGCCGCGAGAGATGGCCGGGTCACGCCCGGCCATGACGAAGGGACTGTGACTCCCGTTTCAGCGATAGTGGGTACTCTAGAACGAAACCCCGCCCATCAACCGCGTGACGGTGCGCACCATCATGGCGATGCCCGCCAGCACCACCACCGAGCCAAGCAGTCGGCGCAGAAGCTGCTGCGGCAATGCGTGTGCGATCGGGGTTCCGATTGCGATGCCGAGTGCCAATGTCGCCCCCAGACCTGCGGCAAGCCGGAGATCGACGAGCCCGGCGGCGAGGTTGACGACACTCGCCGGCCCGGCGATCGGGATGGCGATTGCCTGGCCAAGCCCGATCGCCGCGAGCACCGGCATTTCCAGCAGCAGGAGCAGTGGTAGCAGCACGAATGCGCCGCCGGCACCGGTCATCGCGGAGACGAAGCCGGTGCCGCCGCCAAGCCCGATCAGTGTCGCCGGCGACAACACGGCAAGCTGGGTTGGCACGCGTCGCGGCGTCCGCAGCGCATAGAGGCCGCCAGCCAGCAACAACGCACCGATCGATACCTCGAGCAGGCTCGCCGGCGCTCGGTCCGCCGCGTGAGCACCGAGCCACGCGGCGGGCAGCGCGGCCAGGCAGAGCAGCCACGCCTCGCGCCATGGAATTGAGCCGCGTCGTGCGTACAGTGCCACCGCCACCAGACAGCTCGGGACGTAGCTCAGCAGTGCCGCGGCGATTGCTCGCTTGACGTCGATGCCGAGTGCCAATGTGAGGATCGGCACCAGAAGCACGCCGCCAATGCCGGTGGCGCCGATCGCTATTCCCAAGACGACGCCCGCAGCGGCGATCCAAATGCCGAGGCCAAGGTCCATGGAGCCGCCCGCAAGGTGCCGGATGGACCGCTACAGGAACGTCCCAGGTGGTTCAATGCCAAGCAGGATCTGCCCGACCGATTCAAAATGCGCAGTGCGTGATTGGATCTGCTGCGACAGCGTATGAATGTCGCGGAACCTTCGCTCGAACGCGGTGCCGGGAAAGATCGCATCGACCCCGGCCGCCTTGTAGCAATAGTCGGCCACCGCCTCGGCCGTCTGGATGGCGAGCGCGCAGGCCAGCCGCACCCGCGCACGCGCCGGCACGTCGATCACCCATGAATCATCGGCCGACCAGATGTCCGACAGCGTCTGCACCAAGTACGCGCGTGCCGCCCCCAAACGCGCCTCCATCTGCGCGACGTTCGACTGTACCACCGCGTTGTCGGCCAGTCGTGTCAAATTGCGCGGCGTCTTTCGGGTTGCCAGCGCCTCGAACGCGTCGAGCATCGCGCGCGCGATACCCAGCGCCACGCCGGATACCCCCACGGCATAGAGGCCCTGCATCGGATAGGCATAGAGCCGACCTGGTTCGCGCCGCAGTGCGGGATCTTCGCGCGTGCTGCTGAACGCCTCGGCCACAAACACATCGTCGAGCCTGTAGCCGCCCGACATGGTGCCGCGCATGCCGATCACCTCCCAGGTGTTGTCGAGCAGCGTCGCCTGCGAAACAGGGAACAGGAACGTACGCATCGTGGGCTTGCCCGCAGCGTTCAGGCGCAGCGAACCATCCGGCTGCACGACGTGGCAGTGCGCGCCCATCCAGGTGGCCTGACGGCAACCGGAGGCGAAACTCCATTGGCCGGTAACGCGGTAGCCGCCCGGCACCGCGATCGCCTTCGACTCGTTCGGCGGTCCCCAGGCAACAACCGCGCGCGGATCGGCGAAGATCGTGCGCATGGTGTCGGGCGGCAGGAACGGTGCGATCAACGCCGAGCTGTTCGCGACGAACACATTCCAACCGACCGAGCCGTCGTGCCGGCTGATCTCCTCGATGGCGCGCAGGTACAACCACGGTTCGATCTCATCGCCGTCCACCGAGCGCGGCAGGAACATTCGGCACAGCCGCGCGGCATGCAGTTGCCATAACAACGGCTCGGGAATGCGCTGCGTGCGCTCAATCTCGTCCGCCACGGCTTCGATCGCGGGGCCAAGGTCGCGCGCGCGGGCAACAGGATCGGGCCTGACATCAGGCGAATAATCATTCATGCGATGGTCCGTGGCGAAGTTGCGCCGCGATTAGCGACGCAGCGGCCACAAGCTGTCAACTTGCCGGAGGCGCGACAGTGCGGCTGCCACGTTGTCACACCTCAACGTCCAGATGAACCGGCGTCCAATGCCGATCGTAGCGGCGAGCGCTGTCGCCTGCGCCGATCGAGCCCTCCGGCTTTTGCAAAGTACGAGCTCCGGCGAAGGCGATCGTGCCGGCCAACTAGGCAGGTCCGCACCGTCAGCGCCGAAGCGGCGCGTGACGGACAGGCCGAACGCCTCCGTATAGAAGGCGACCGCACGCGCAAGGTCCGGGACGTCGATGTTGACGAGCAGATCGTTGGCCACGTCTACTCAGCTCCTTCATCACTACATCAGCTGGCCATGAAGTGGAGGCAGTCCAATGATCGAACAGACCCTGGACATCACAACCAAGGCTGGGGCGATGGAGACATTCATTTGCCATCCGGAGCGCGGCGGTCCGTTCCCCGCCGTGTTCGTGCTGATGGACGCGCCAGGCATCCGCGAGGAACTGCGCGATATGGCGCGCCGGCTCGGCACCGTCGGCTATTATGTGCTGCTGCCCAATCTTTATCACCGAGCCGGCCGCGACACGATCTTCGGTCCGGATGTTCTCGAGCAGGGCAGCGCGGAGCGTGAGCGCATGCGGGCGGTGCGCACGAAGATGACCATCCCGCCGGTGATGGACGATGTGGGCGCGATGCTTGCATTCGTCGATCGTCAGGCGGCGGTGAAGCAGGGACCGGTCGGGGTGCACGGCTATTGCATGAGCGGTCCGTATGCGCTGGCCGCCGCAGCGCGTTACCCGGATCGCGTCGCCGCCGCCGCGTCGTTCTACGGCACCTGGCTGGTCAGCGACGCCGAGGAAAGCCCGCATCTCAATCTGGGTAAGGCGAAAGGCGAACTTTACATCGCCTGCGCCGAGCACGACGAACTGGCGCCGCTTCCGATGGTCGAGGAGCTGCGCGGCCTGTTCGAACGCTCCGGCAACGCGGGCGAGCTCGAGCTGTATCCTGGCGTGCACCACGGGTTCGCGTTCCCGCAGCGATGGTGCTACGACAAGCCGGCCGCGGAGCAGCACTGGGAACGGCTGATTGCGTTGTATCGGCGGCGCCTGGGGTAGCGCCCACGCACTGGGAACGGGGATGGGGGAAGCCACCGGAATCCGGCACCGCGCCGCCATAGTGGGCAGCGCAGGCGTGACATGGGCTCGCCGCATGATGGCAAATGCGATCATGCGGAGCGGACGTTTTGCGCAATCGACGTTCGATGGCGGGTACGTGCCGCAAACTCATGTGCAGCAATCGGTGGCAATCGAACTCGACCGCCTGTCGGCAGGATATGGAGCGAGGCAGGTTCTGGAGGATATCACCGGTCGCTTCGAGTCGGGCAGCCTCACTGCAATCGTCGGACCCAACGGAGCCGGCAAAAGTACCTTGCTCAATGTCCTTGCCGGACTGAAGCAGCCGCGGTCGGGCACGATCCAACTGCACGGCATCACGCCGGAGACGATCGGATTTCTGCCGCAGATCGACGCGATCGATCGCAGTTATCCGATATCCGTGCTCGAGTTCGTGGCACTCGGGCAGTGGGCGCGTTTCGGGGCGTTCCGGACGCCCTCCTACGATCTGATGACGGAGGTCGTCGCCGCGCTTCGCACCGTTGGGATGCAGGATGCTGCGACCACCCAGATCGGCGAACTCTCGGTCGGGCAGTTCCGCCGAGTGCTGTTCGCCAGACTGATCGTGCAGGGTGCCCGACTGCTGTTGCTGGACGAGCCGTTCGGCGGGATGGACTCGAAGACGACCACCGACCTGCTCGCGCTGCTGCAGGTCTGGCACCGCGAGGGCCGCACGATCGTCGCCGTGTTGCACGACCTCAATCATGTGGGCGCGATGTTTCCCTCGACGCTTTTGCTGGCACGGCGCGTGATCGCCTGGGGCGAGACGTCCGCGGTACTCGTGCCCGACAATTTGGCGCGCGCAGGCATTGGGGAAGTCGAGCATGAGCCACGCGTCGCACCACTGCGTCTCGTACCGTCGTGATGCGCGCCATCCTGCTTGATCCGTTCTGGACGTTCGGCTTCATGCGCACCGCGCTTGTTGCGTGTCTTGGGCTGGCGCTGGCGAATGCACCGGTCGGCGTGCTGCTATTGCAACGCCGCATGAGCCTGACCGCCGATATATTGTCGCACGCGATCATGCCGGGCGCGGCGCTGGGGTTTCTGCTCGCCGGCTACTCGCTGTTCGCGCTCACCCTGGGCGGGATCGTGGCTGGCGTACTGGTGGCGCTGCTGTCGTCGCTGACGCCGCGCCTCAACGGCGAGGGCAGCGAGGCGGCACTGGCCGTGTTCTATCTGTTGTCTCTCGCTGTCGGCGTCCTGCTGGTATCGCTGCGCGCCAGCAATATCGATCTGATGCACGTGCTGTTCGGTACCGTGCTCGCGGTGGACCAGCGCGCTTTGGTGTTCATCGCGCTGGTCGCAACCGTCACGCTTTTCGCAATTGCCGTGGTTTGGCGACCGCTTGCTGTTGAGAGCTTCGATCCGCTGTTCCTGCGTTCGATCGGGGCGGGTGGGCCAGTGTTCCGTCGCCTGTTTCTGATCCTGACCGTGCTGTGTCTGGTCGCGGGGTTCCAGGCGTTCGGCACACTGCTTGCAGCCGGCCCTCTGCTGCTGCCTGCCGCGGCCGCCCGCCGCTGCTCGCGCGATCTGCGAATCCAGATTGGTCTCGCGGCCGCCTTTGGCGTTGTGGCCTGCGTCGCGGGACTGCTGCTTTCGTACCATCTCAACGTACCTTCGGGACCGGCGATCATCTTGGCCGGTGGCGGGATCTATCTCGTCGCGGTGACTGCGCGGCGCCATGGACTGGCAAGTGCGTATCCCAACGGGCAACCGGCCGAATAGAGGAGGGCCAGACGTGAAACGACGCACGCTATTATTCGCCATGCCGCTGGCAGTGACCGTCCGCGCCGCCGCAGCGACGCCACCGCGCGTCGTTGCGACGTTCAGCGTTCTCGGCGACATGGTGCAACGAATCGCGGGCAGCCGCGTGACTCTTACGACAATTGTCGGCCCTGATGGCGACACGGAGGCCTACGAGCCCACGGCCGCTGATGCGCGCGTCGTCGCCGAAGCTGATCTGCTCGTCATGAACGGCCTCAATCCGGAATTCGAACCCTGGCTGGAGGGCCTGCTGCAGCAAGCGCAGTTCCACGGCGTCACGACCGTGGCGAGCGACGGCGTGCACAGCTTTAGGAAGGCCGACGAGGCGAATGCATCCGGCAATGCCAAGCCCGACGAACTGGACCAGCATGCCTGGCATGATGTGGCCAACGGGGCGATCTACGCCACGAACATCGCGGCCGCGCTCATCCGGCTCGACCCGGCTCACGCCGACGACTATCGGGCGCAGGCAGACGCGTATCAACGGGAACTGCTGGAACTCGATGGCTGGGCGAAGCAGCGCATCGCGGACGTGCCTGCCAGCAAACGGAAAGTGATCACGTCGCATGACGGGTTCGCCTATTTGGCGCGTGCCTACGGCATCACGATCATCGGTGCGCGCGGCTGGACCAACGACAAAGAGGCTTCGGCGGCGCAGGTTGCTCGCCTCATCCAGCAGATCAGACAGGACAAGGTGCACGCGATCTTCATCGAGAACATGAACGACCCGCGGCTGATCCAGCGCGTCGCACGGGAAGCTGGAGCCACGGTTGGTGGCGAGCTGTATTCGGACGCGCTGTCCAAGCCCGACGAGGATGGCGGCACCTACGTCAAGATGGTCCGGCACAACATCGAGACGTTGCGTGCGGGCATGTTGAAGAACTGATGCGACTTCGTAGGGATCCGTTTCCCGAACGTCCGCCGTCGCGGCCAGGACAAGCCCGCATAGGGGTCAGGACAAGTGTCGGCCGGTACGAGTTACTCCCCATCCCCTTGCGGGAGGGGGTTGGGGAGAGGGGTCGCCGCAGCACCAGGCAAGGTGGTGGCATAAGTACCAGCTTTGACTTCGTGGCGCTTTCCCCTCCCCCCAACCCCCTCCCGCAAGGGGAGGGGGAGGAGTTTTCTCCACCACCATGCCCACTTGGGGACGTGGCTTAGGATGGCCGGCTTCTCTCCATGGTCGGCAAGCGGACTCCTGGCCGGCGCCGGCCAGCGCCTGACGATCGCGGCGGCCGGCGTCGCATGCCTTTGGCTCGCCGTGTTGTGGGCATCGCTCGGCGTCGCGCCGCCAGCATCGCAGGTCGGCACTGTCCCGGCGGAAACCGCGCCACCACCGCCTGTCCCACTCCGCGCAATCGCGGTGGCCGCAGCGCCCGCGCCAGGAGGCGGTCAGTACGATCGGTTTGGCATCGAGATGCAGCCCGCGCCCGCGCCGGTGAATGCCCGCGGCGATGTCGCGTTCTTCGCGCGGCTGATGCGAAGCGCGGCGGGCGAAGCGCTGTTCCTGTCGCACGACGGTCAGACGGTCGTGGTGGCCGCGGGCGGTGGTCCCGTTCCCGGCGGCGGCACGTTGGCCAGCTTCACCGAGCATCCTGCACCCGCTCTGAACAAGCTGGGCACGGTGGCCTTTGCCGCGACGATCGACGGCGGGCGAAGCACGGACGCGGTGCTGACCTGGACTCGCGGCAAACTGACAAGCGTTGCGCAGAGCGGTGCGAAGGCCCCCGACATATCGGGCGGCGTGTTCTTCGACTTCGGCCGGCCTTCGATCAATGATGCAGGCGACGTCGCGTTTCTTACGACGGTCAGACGTGGTCGCGAAACGCTGGACGCAATCTACGTGAATGCCAAAGGCCATCTGAACAAGCTCGCGGCGGCGGGCGACGCGGCGCCCGATGGCGGCGTGTTCTCGGCGCTCGCCGCACCCGTGCTGAACAACAAGGGCGTCGTCGCTTTTGCGGCCGTGGTCGAGCAAGGCCAGCGGCCGGCCGGCATCTTCGTCGCCGCGGACGGCGCGCTGCGCCGCGCGATCGGCGCCGGTGACGCCGCGCCGGAGGGCGGGATCTTTTCCCGCCTTTCCGAGCACGTCGACATCGACGATGCCGGGCGCATCGCATTCGCTGCGTTTCTCGCGCAGACCGCGCCACGCTCCGGCATCTTCATCGCGAGCGATCATGATGTAAGCCGAGTCGCGGCGCTTGGGACGGCGGCGCCAGGCGGTGGCACCTTCGCCTCGTTCGGCGATGCTCCGTCGCTCGCACCCGACGGTCGGCTCGCCTTCATCGCTGCCATCGACGGCGGCAATGGTTCGACGGGCGCATTCACTTACGGACCCAACGGCATCGAGCGCATCGCCACAGTCGGCGACAGCATCGCCGATACGCGTCGCATCGCGTATTTTCCGCTCAACGCCGCCATCGCGGCAGGGTCCGGAAATCGCGTGACATTCCATGCGGGGCTCAAATCCGGCGACGATCAGGTCGATGCCATCGTTCTGTTCGCCCCCGCCGCGCCATGACGGTTCAGTTCATGTCGATCGGCGGATAGATCACGAAGGCATTGGCCGGCGTGACCAGCCGGTGCTGCGTCGTGGTGCGCGGCGCGATCGGTCTGCCGGCCGCAAGGTCGGTCGCCAGCGGCAGCACGTCATAGCCGTAGCGATCAAGGAAGAAGCCCACCGAACCCAACAGCAGGCTGCCGCGATTGACCGGATCGAGTTCCCTTTTGTCGGACGTATTTCCATGCACCGAACGATCGCAGCCGTGGCTTGCGATGACCGCATCGGCGTGACGCAAGCTACCCTCGATCGCCGACTTCGCCGCGAGCGCGGTGGCATCGTCCAGTGCGGCCACGAGCGCCTTGCGGTTGGGATGCGAAGCGAGGAACGAACGCAGCAGCGCATCGGCCTTCAGCGGATTTCCCCCCGTGTCGATACGTACCGTCGTGCCTGTGACCGGAGCGACGCCGGTGGTGATGCCGGCGATCCGCTCATCCATGCGGTTCATTGCATCCGTCGGCGGGCCGATGATGACCACATCGGTGGCGCGATCATGCCAGTTCTCCGCGGCATGGCGCGCCAGCGCCTCACCGGCCATTCGGCCAGCCACGGCATTGTCGGCGGTATAAAGCGGCGCGCCAGGCACCGGCCGGCCGATCGCCAGCACCGGGATCTTCGCTGCCGCGAGCAGTCTGCCGACCTCCGTGTTGACTGCATTGTCCCAGCCGTAATGGACATAGACATCGACGCGCCGGCGTATCGCATCCTGCGTATTCGCCAGGGCCTTCGTCCGGTCAAGCGCATTGTCGTAAAATACCAATTCGATCGGCCTGCGACGCGCGGCCAAGGAAAAACTCTCGCGCACTTCGGCGCCGGTGAAGCCGGTGCCCTCCAGCCGAACCGACGGGTCTTCGCTCAAATTGGCAAAGGCAACGGTGACGGTCCCGGTTTCGTCGGCTTGTGCCTGAACCGCGAGAACAGTGGTGGTCGCGCCGGCCAGCATAGACCGGCGCGACAGCACGTGTGGCGACGTCAGCGGATCGCCTCGATGCCCACGAAGTTGCCGGTGAGACCGACCGCCTTGGGCACCGTCATGTTGAAAAAGAACGTCGCCCGCTGCGTGCTGGCGACTTCATCGGCGACGTCGTCCGTCTTCATGTTCTCGATGATATGGATGCCGTTGTCGGTGATGAACGCCTGGTGCACCGGGAACAGGATCTGCGGATCCTCCGGCGGGATCACCTCCACTGCCCAGGTATCTGCGCCGACTGCCACCACCTTCTGGGAAACAAGCCATTTCGCGGCATCGACGCCGATGCCAGGCTCGCCGCTATTGTACAGCGCGTTCTGCGCCGGGTACTGCTCGAAGATGTCGCCCCATCCTGTATGCAGGACAACGATGTCACCCTCGCGAAGGGTGATGTTGTGCATCTTCAGGCCCGCTTCCAGATCCGCCTGCGTGATGACGGTGCCCTTGTCGAGGCACGGCTTGCGGCAGGCGGCATTGGTCTTGAGCTTGTTTGCCGCCTGGAAGACGCGCACCAGATCGATCAGCACGCCGCGCGTCGCGAACGACTTCAGGTGTTCGAGGCCGAGCCGCGTCATGTTGTTCTGGTTGATGTATTTCCCCATGGCGTTCTGGTTGTAGTAGCAGTCACCGCGGCCGATATGGCCCAGGCCATCGAGATGCGTGCCGACGTGGCTCTGGCTGAGCCAGGTGTCCTCCATATAGGTGAAGTCGTTCTTGCCGAGATGGGCACCGGGCGCGAGCGACACGGCAGTCAGCACCGTCTTGGTGAAGCGAGTGCCGAACAGGGGAACGCCATCCACCAACGGGTTGGTCAGGCTGATGACCTTGCCTTCCTGGATTTCCGCCGCGGCCGCCTTGGTGACCTGCGGCGTCACGCGATTGGTGGCGCCGGTCTGATCGTCCGGTCCGAAGGGTGAAGCCGGGACAACTTTGGAGCAGTCGCTCTGCGCGTATGCCGTCGCCATGCAGACGGCCATCCCGAGAGAGACAAGCCCAGTCACGAGCAGCTTTCTCATGTCTCCTCCACATTGCTTCTTGTTGTCGTTCTTACGCGGAGCAAGCACTCCTGCGAGGTGTTGGTCGCCGCCGGATGTGCAGGAAGCTTGCACGCCTGCAACCTTACCGGCGCCGCTTCTCCTCGTCCAGCATGGCACGCATCCCATCCCTGCGCGGGTGAGGTTTGTCGGCGGTCAACCACGGCGCTAGGCTTGGCAGAAGTACAACGGAGAACAGCAATGTTGGTGAGCCGGGACGAGATAAACAAGGACAAGGCCGTCGACGCATTGACCGACGCCATTCTGCAGCGCGATCAGCCGCGAACGGCCGATCTGTTCTTCCGCATGGTGCGCCGCGACGGGCGCTCGGTGGGCGATGCGCTGAGTGTGGTGACCGAGGCGGAGGCGCCGTTTGTCCAGGTCCCGAACCACATTGACGTGCGCGATGGGCAGATCACGCTGATCAACAACGACCACACGATCCTGGGCCTGCGCACATCGGCGGCGCTGACGCCGTATCTGCCGGAAGAGTACCGCATGCTCGGCATGCTGCAGAGCGTTTGGTACATCCCGGCCGGGCTCGACATCTGGAACCAGCTGCGCGGCAAATATCCCGGACGCTATGCCACGATGAAGGGCATGAACGTGCCGCCGCCGAGCTACGGCCCGGTGGTGTGGAACGATGATCAGGAACCGATTGTCGAGCCTGGCACGCTGGATGAGCGGCTGCACGCGCACATGATCGCCACGATGAGCGGCGATGTGCGGCGCTCCTATGGGCTGTTCCTTGGTCTGGCGGCCGAGGAGGCGGCGCGCCCGAGGCTGCGCGACCAGATGCTGTTCCTTGGGCTGATCGATCTGCAGGACACGGTGATGGGCCGCAAGGCGCGCAACACCGGCCACAAGGCACTGCGCGCACGTGCGGTGGTGGATCTCGCCGACTATATCGGCTGGGAGCGAGCGCACGGCGTCTACTATACCGGCGTGCCGGACATGGCGATCGGGCCGCTTTACTACTCGCTGTACGATGCCGCCTGCGTGACGCTGACCGAGGCGTTCCCTGATGCAGGCAAGAGCCTGAAGCAGACCAACCTGACTTCGCTGACGGTGCCCGAGGTCGAGGAGTTGGTGCGGCTGCTGATGGAGGCCGATGGGCAGACGGTATGGGATCGCATCACCGCGCACCTGCGCAACGGCATATCACTCAAGAGCCTGGGCGACACGATTCAGGTTGGTGCGGCGGAACTTGTTCTGCGCACCACGATCCCGAGAAAATTCACCGAAGGTCAGCATCCGTTCGACTACTGCAACACCGCGAACTACTGGATGCGCACCAGCGACAATCCTTATCAGCCGCGCATCCTGTATCTGATGGCCAACTTCGTGAACGACGCGGCGCGCGCCAACAAGCTGTTCGGCTCGGTGATCGAGCAGGAGTTCGCTGCGTTCGACGCGAGCGGCCGAACCGCCGAGACGCTGCTGCGCGATCAGGACGAAGCCATCATGGCGTTCGACTTCCCGCGGGCGACGGCGGTGGCGAATGCCTATCTGCAATCCGGCGCGGATCGCAATCCGTTGCTGGGCAGCCTCGCGGTCACGGCGTGCAAGTTCCAGGATGATCCGCACAACCAGAAGATCAGCCATTCGACGTTCGAGGAGTATCAGCACAACTCGACGCATCTGCGCGATCGGCTGTTGCTGGCCACGGCGCGGCTGCTCGCGGGCTGGCCGAAGATGCCAGGCGAGCGTGACTGCTATGGCCGCTACATGAAGGAGTGGATCAGGAACTAGCGCTGGTCCGCCCGAATACTATGAGCAATACCTGACGGCCTTTCCCGGAGCGGGGTTCTCCCCTCCCCTGCGGGACGAGGTTGGGGACGGGGGTACCAGCGCAAGGGAAGGTAGCGGCTTACGCGCCGACCGAGCCAATGCGCCCCTCCCCCTAGCCTCTCCCGCAAGGGAGGGGAGGACTTCCTGATGCGTATGGAGCTTGGCCCCGTCACGGAGGTGCCCTCTTTGCTACCAAGTCGCTATTGCGACGCATTCTCAACTAGGCGCATGATGTCTGGGCACCTGGAGGCCCCAATGGCACAGATCATCCCGTTCATCCCGATGCCGGCCAGCTATCCGACCAGCACAACGCTCCTCGATGCCGCCGAGCGCGCGTTCCTGATGGCCATCCGCCGGTGGGTCTACGGCTTCAGACGTGGCGAAGATCCCGTGCCGCATTTGTGCCGAGCATTTTCATCGCATGCCCGCGCGCCTTGTCCGTCGATGCCTGCGATGGCGATCGTCGCGCGCACCGTCCGGCAGCCCATCGCAATCCACTGTCCACGGTGCCCGCATCTGTCCGCGGACGAAACGCACCTGATCCACGCCGCGTGCCTGGTGCAAGCAGATAAGAGCGCCCAGGCGGAACATGCGCTGCGCACCGTCCTGCTCTCGGCGTCCAGCACGGTGTTCGCGCTCGGCGCGTTGGAAGGATTGGGCGGACTGTTCGCCAGAGCCAGCCTGCAATTCACCCGACGGCGATCGCCAGCCGGCGCGTTGTCGCCAGACGGCGCAATCGAAACCTGGACCCCGTCAATTCCGGCGCCGACCGTTCATTGATCAACAGAATGGGAGTGCCAAGGTGGAGATACATCTTTCGATCGGCGTCTCGACGCTCGTTGCACTGATGGCAGCGGATCGGACCGATGCCGGCAGCGATCGGACGATGTCGGCAGTATCCGAGCGGAGAGAAATTGCCCATATCACGACCGAACCGGATGCCGGCTACTCGCCGGCGGCCGAATGTGATCTCTCCTGGTGGTAGAATGGCCCCCATGCCCAGCCATCGTCGCATTGAAGGTTATGCCATCGTCTCCGCCGATGGCATGCTCGCGGATGCCACGGGGATCATGCCGGAGTCACTCAAGTTCGACGCCGATCTGCACTTCTTTGAACGCGGGCTCGATGGGGTCGATGTCGTGGTGCATGGGCGCCACTCGCATGAGCGACAGCCGCGTTCGAATTTGCGCCGCAGATTGATCCTGACCCGGCAGGTCGCGGCCATCGCGGCCGACCCGACGAATGAAAAGACGCTGTTCTGGAACCCGGCCGGCGCTTCGTTCGAACAAGCCTTGGCTGAGCTGGATGCGTCCGACGGTAGCGTCGGCGTCATTGGGGGTACGGAGGTGTTCGGCATGTTCCTGGACCGCTATGACGTCTTCCACCTGTCGCGAGCGCCCGAAGTGCGACTGCCCGGTGGACGGCCGGTCTTCCCCGGGGTACCGACGCGGACACCGGAGGAAGTGCTTGCAAGCCATGGCCTCGACCGTGGCCGGCGGCAAGTGCTTGATCCGGCCAGAGGCCTGGCGGTCGTCAGCTGGGAACGTTCATCAAA
The DNA here is from genome assembly GCA_963780095.1 of uncultured Alphaproteobacteria bacterium. Lineage (GTDB taxonomy): Bacteria > Pseudomonadota > Alphaproteobacteria > Acetobacterales > Acetobacteraceae > JAMXLO01. The sequence continues at coordinate 41,906 of CAWABH010000026.1, read as the reverse complement.
GTCTGGTTGCTAAGGCGACCCAGTCCGGCCGCCGATCCCCGCGCATATCCGTTCCGTGAGTTTCAGTGGCCGCCGCCGCCCGTTCCACGTCGCGCCGCCTCCCGCACCGCCGCTGCGCCGCCCAGCATCGCGCCGGTATAACCGCCGCCCATCGTCCAGGCAGAAGCGAGGTAAAGTCCGTCGATAACCGTGCGGGCGCCGACGCCGACCTGCTCAGGTGCAAATCCGTAGACAGCTCCTTCCGGCGTGTTGAGGACCTGATGCAGCGTCGCCGCGGTGGACATCTCATTCTGCACGACCGATGCCGCGAAGCCCGGGAAGGCCGCGTCGAGATGAGCGATCAGCCGCTCCATCCACAGATCCTTGCGCAGCCGCGTCTCCATCGGCCCCAGTCTGTTCCAGCTGGAGAACCGATCGAGCCCGGTCAGCGTGACGAGATACGGCGGTCCGGGCGGCAGACCGCTGTCGATCTGGCCATAGTCTGTCAGCGCGAACGGCGGCAGGCGCGGTCCATCAAGTTCCGCCATCACCGAAGCGGCGTCGCGATAATCTGCCAGAGCCGTCATCCATTCCGGAAGGAATATGGCTCGAATAGCGTTTCACGCCCAGTTCCGCTGCCGTTCGCGACATCCCGATCGAGACCGTCCACAGCGAGACCGAAGGGGTGCGACCCGCATAGGGGGCGAGGAACGCCGAACGCTGGTCGGCCGGCAACAATTCGGCAAGTGCTGCCGGTGCAGCGTTGCCGAACACACAGGGCGCCTGCGCCTCCTCCGCTTCGCCGCCGACGCCACGATGCACGACACCGGTGATCCTCTCGCCAGCAAGTTCGAATCGCACTGCCGTATGCCCCGTCAGCACCACGCCGCCGGCGTCGCGCACGAGGTCGGCCAGCCTGCCGCTGAGCACAGCCGAGCCACCGCGGACGTAGTGCCCGCCGCCGATCAGATACGAGGCCGTGGGCACGGCAAACGCGAGGAACAGGATGCGGTCCGGATCGTCGTGGAAGCGGCCCAGATTCGCGGCGAGCGCGCACTTCACCGCCTCGTCCTCACCGAAAAGGTCGCGCAGCACGTCGCCCAGCGTGGAGTTGGCGTGACGCATCACCGACCATAGCGCCTGCGCCGACTGCGGCAGATGCCGCAACCACCATGCCCGATCATCCATATGGCGATAAATGAGGCTGCTGCCCGCGCGCGCTGCCTGGATCGCGCCGAAGTAGCGTTCCAGCCCCTTCGCATGCCCCGCAAAGCGCGTCTTGGCGGCGGAAAGGGCGGCCTGGGGACCCGACGGAAGCACGAAAGGCTCACCGACCGGGCCGCCGCGCACCTCATACATCTCCGGCACTGTGACAAGCTCGACGGTCTTGTCGAGGCCGAGGCGCCGCAGAAGGCTGCCCTTGGGATCGTCCAGGTCGAGACCATCGATCTCGTGCAGAGACCCTTCGACAGTCAGTGCGCCATGGCGGTACACCGTCGCGGCGCCCCCCACATTCTGGTTCCTTTCCAACACCAGCACCCGCTGGCCGGCATGCGCGAGGAGCGCTGCGGCCGTCAGTCCGCCCAGGCCAGCCCCCACGATGATCGCGTCGTACCTCTGAATCATTGGGTCCACCCTTCCGAGAGTGCGGAGTATGGGCGGTAGAGACGGCGCGCGCCTTGATCTATGTCAGCCGCGCCGTTTTTTCCGTTCATTTGCGTAACGCAGGCGAAGGGGCTCGGCCGGTCGGAAGGGGACCCGGGACCACGAGGCAGGCAAAATCCGGCGACCATGGGAACTCCACGTCCGCCCCCGGTGCTAGAATGACCGTCGGCCACCCGGAGAGATCACCGAACTCTCGACACGGCGTCGTCCAGTCCATTGGCTGACCGGCGCTCTGATCATTGTCCCTATCTGGTTGGCACGGGTCGGCCATAACCAGCTGCGGGGGAGGCGGGAATGAGTGATAGCTTCGGGCGAGGGTTGCATGCAGCGCCAGGCAGGGCGGTCAGTTTATCAGCGTATGACCGCTACCTTGGTCGTTGGTCTCGGCTAACTGTTCCAGACCTGCTTGCCGCCGCTGAAGTGGCGCAAGGTCATCGCGTGCTCGATGTTGCGGCAGGCACCGGCGAGGCTGCTGTGATGGCCGTCCAGATCGTCGGCGACACAGGCTTTGTCGTTGGCGTGGATATCTCATTGGAGATGCTCACGAGTGCGCATGCTCGGTTGGACGCACCAATGTATTGGTCGGTCAATGCTGATGGCCAGGCTCTGCCATTCAAGAACGGTGCGTTCGATGCCGTCGTCTGTCAGCTTGGTCTCCAATTTTTCCCCAGCCCTGCTGCGGGCCTGTCGGAGTTCCGGCGTGTCGTCCGAGCAGGCGGAACGGTGGCTGTTTGCGTCAATGCAACGCCAGACCGGTTGCCCATGTGGGGGATTCTCAGCGATGCGATGGATCGGTTTCTTACCCAAGAACAGCGCAACGTCCTCGCGATGTCCTGGTCGCTTGCCGATCCCGAGTTGCTGAAGGGGTTGTTCAGCGATGCAGGTTTCCAAGACATCCGTGTGGAACCAATCCGGCGTGAAGGCACCATCGATGGCTTTGATGACTACTGGGCGCCTATCGAAGAAGGAGTCGGGCAAATCCCGCAGACGTACCACGCACTCGATGCAGCAGATCGATCCTCGGTGCGCGAGGAAGTCCACGCGCGGCTGGCTCAATATGAGACGCCAGATGGCAAGATGACAATGGCGGTCGAGATGCTGATCTGTTGTGGCCGGGCGAACGTTGAATGACCGCGTGCCAGAGGACGCCGTCGAGCCTGCGCCAACCGGATAGGGACACTGATCATTACTACCGAACCGGCGTTCTGTTCGGCAGCAGTTAGAGGTTAGCATGCGACATCCGATCTTGACGCAGCCTGTGCAGACGCAGGTATTGCGGTATGACCCTGTGACGATCGTCCTGCACTGGGTGACCGCGGCGCTGGTGGTCGCTTTGTGGATCATTGGTCAGACAGTCGATGTATTTCCGAACGGCCCTCTGCGTGTCGACTACCGATCCCTTCATATCATGTTCGGCGCAATCCTGGCCGTTGTGGTCCTGGGACGTCTCGCATGGCGTCTTGCGCGACGCGCCGATCTGCCGCCGATCGACGACGGGCTCCTGCTGGTGATCGCGCGGGTTACGCATTGGACTCTCTATGCCCTGCTCGTCGTCACGGTCGGGCTTGGTATTCCCTATGCCTGGGCGCGTGGCGATTCGATCTTCAATGTCTTCATGATCCCGCAAATGGTGCCGGGAGACCGCGCCCTGGCGCACCAGATCGGCGACTGGCACGCACTGGCCGCAAATGCACTGCTGATTGTGGCCGGCGTGCACGCCGCCGCCGCACTGTTTCACCACTACATCCTGCGCGATGAAACACTGCGCCGGATGTTGCCGTGGCACCTGCGCTGAGTTATTGCGCCTCCCGCATCGGGTCTGGCCATGGCGTGCAATCTGAAGCGGATTTGCTCACGCCTCTGAACGGACCGGCGGTTCTGACAGGTCGCCAGACCGGCGCCTGTGAGCGCTGCGCCGGCTATCCAGCGCAGGCGATGATGCGTCTGTCGTCCCAGATGCCGAGGCACACGAGCTCGCCGTCGCGCGCCAGCAGGAGATACGGATCAAGGACAACTTCCTCCTGAACCAGTTCGCCGAGGATCAGCGCTGATCCGGGCGCTTCGCGGTGAAGGCTCAACGCGATCGCGGCGATCGGCTCCGGCACGCCGAGCCCGCGCAGCCAGGCTCCGGCGACCCATCGTTCCTGCCACTGCGATCCGGCATGCCCACGAAACACGCCGAACACGACGAGCAGTACGATCACGCACATCCATCCGAGGGTGAGCCACGACGGCAGCACCGATGCGGGCATGACCCGGTTGGCGAAGCCACCGCTCGCCGCCATGCAGCCGACCGAGCCGATCAGTCCGACCGGCAGCCATGGCTGATGCTGATGCCAGAAGCTTGGCCTGAACGTTTCCAGTTGTGCCCGCTTGTGCTCCGTCAGCCTCTGCCAGCTCACCGGTTCCAGGCCCTGTTCCAGCAGGACGTCCGCCAGGAGTAGCGGGCGTGCCGGGGCAACAAGCGCGTCGAATGGCATAGCCGTGTCTCTCTCGTTCTAGTACCGCGCGGCAGATTGCCATGTTGGTAATCGCCCTGCCAGTGCCGGTTCCGGGATCGTCTCTGACGCCCGGTCAGCCGATGAGGTGGCAGGCTACCTGATGGCCCTGCGAGGGCTCGGTGATCCGCGGTTCCTGCTCGCGGCAGACCGGCATGGCGTGCGGGCAGCGCGTGTGGAAGCGGCAGCCGGAGGGCGGATGCAGCGCGCTCGGAATATCGCCGGTCAGCCTCTCCCGCTCCTTCCGCCCTCGGCTGCGCTGCGCCGGGTGGGCCACCGGCACCGCGGCGATGAGCGCCTTCGTGTAGGGGTGCAGCGGCTCGGCGTAGAGCGTCCGCTTGTCCGCCACCTCGACGATCTTTCCGAGATACATCACGGCGACCCGGTTGGAGATGTGCTTCACCACGCCGAGGTCGTGGGCGATGAACAGGTAGGTCAGGCCCAGTTCGCCCTGGAGGTCCTGCAGCAGGTTCACGATCTGCGCCTGCACCGAGACGTCGAGCGCGGACACCGGCTCGTCGCACACCACGAATTTGGGATGCAGCACCAGCGCGCGGGCGATGCCGATGCGCTGGCGCTGGCCGCCGGAGAACTCATGCGGGAAGCGGTCGCGCACGCGCGGTGGCAGGCCGACAAGTTCCAGCATGGCAGCAACCCGGCCGCGGGTTTCCGCGCCGGCCCTGGCGCCGTGGATCAACAGCGGCTCCATGATGATGTCTTCCACCGACATGCGCGGATTGAGCGCGCCGTAGGGATCCTGGAAGATGATCTGCATCGAGCGCCGCTTCTCGCGTAGCGCCGCCGCGCCGAGTTGGGTGATGTCCGTGCCGTCGAAACGGATTTTTCCCCCGGTCGGTGGGATCAGCCGGATCAGCAGCCTGCCGAGGGTCGATTTGCCGCAGCCGGATTCGCCGACGAGGCCCAGCGTTTCGCCGGTGACGATGTCGATCGCCACGTCGTCCACCGCGCGAAGCGGGATGGTGTGGCGATGCAGGAAGCCGCCGGCGCGAACCAGGAAATGCTTGGTCAGTCCGGCAGCCTCGATGAGCTTCGTCACGTGCCGGCAATCTCCGCCACGCGGATGCAGGCGGCGGTGTGACCCGGGTCGAAGGCAGCGAGCGGTGGACTTTCCGTGCTGCACGCCGGGATGGCGTAGCGGCAGCGCGGTGCGTAGCGGCAGCCGGCGGGGCGTCGCGCCGGGTCCGGCAATGCGCCTGGGATCGCCACCAACCGCTCATGGTCCTGCCCCAGCGAAGGCACGCACTCGAGCAGGCCGCGGGTGTAGGGGTGCAGCGGATTGTCGAACAGGCGCGCGACGGGCGCCTCCTCGACGATGCGCCCGGCATACATCACCAAAACGCGGTCTGCGGTCTCCGCCACGACGCCCATGTTGTGGGTGATGACGATGATCGCCATGCCGAATTCGTCGCGCAGGTCCATCATCAGATCGAGAATCTGCGCCTGGATGGTCACATCGAGCGCGGTGGTGGGTTCATCTGCGATCAGCAGGCGCGGCCGGCAGGCGAGTGCGATGGCCAGCATCACGCGCTGGCGCTGGCCGCCGGAAAGCTGGTGGGGATAATCGCTCATGCGTCGCGCGGCCGATGGGATGCCGACCTTCTCCAGCATCTCCAGGGAGCGGTCGTACAGCGCCTTCTGCGACAGCCGCTCATGCGCGCGCAATGTTTCCAAAACCTGTTCACCGATGGTGAACACCGGGTTGAGCGAGGTCATCGGCTCCTGGAACACCATCGCGATGCCGGGTCCGCGGATACGCTGCATGCGGGCATCGGATAGCCGGGTGAGTACCTGACCATCGAAGCGCACCTCCCCGGTGGCGACGCGCGCCGGCGGCTGCGGCAGCAGGCCCATGATGGTGAGGGCGGTGACGCTCTTGCCGCTGCCGGATTCGCCGACGATGCCGAGGATTTCCCCCGCGTCGAGGCTGAAGCTGACGTTTTCGACCGCGGTGATCTCGCCGCGCGCGGTGGCGAAGGCGGTGGTAAGATTGCTAACTTCGAGCAGGCTCATCCGGGCGATCGACAATCATCGTCATGGCCGGGCTTGTCCCGGCCATCCACGTTTTTTCTTGGTGAATGGCAGGAAGACGTGGATGGCCGGCACAAGGCCGGCCATGACGAACAGCGCTTCACTGCTGAATCCTCAACCGCGGATCCAGCACATCGCGCAAACCGTCGCCCAGCAGATTCAAACCCAACACGGTGATCATCAGCGCCGCCCCTGGAATGGTGATGATCCACGGCGCGTCGATCATGTACTGCCGCCCCTCGGCCATGATATTCCCCCACGTCGGCGTGGGCGGCACGGCGCCCACGCCGAGGAACGATAGCGTCGCCTCCGTCAACACGGCATATGCGAACAGAAACGAAAGCTGCACGATCAGCGGCGCCATGGCGTTCGGCAGGATGTGCCGGCGCAGGATGCGCCAGTGACCCGCCCCGGCCGCCACCGCTGCCTGCACATATTCCATCTCGCGCAGCACGATCACCGAGGAACGCACGATGCGCGCGGTGCGCGGCGTGTAAACCACGCCGAGCGCGATGATCACGTCGTTCACCGACGGCCCCAGCACCGCTGTCACGCCGATCGCCAGCAGCACGGCGGGAAACGCCATCAGCGCGTCGTTGATGCGCATCAGCACGTTGTCGAGCGCGCGAAAATAGCCCGCCGCCGCGCCGATCAGCGTGCCGAACACGGCGTTGATCGCCACGACGGCGGAACCGATCATCATCGAGAGCTGCGCGCCCCACACCACGCGCGACCAAAGGCTGCGACCGAAATTGTCGGTGCCGAACAGATGCTCCGGCGACGGCGGCAGGAATTTCTGCCGCATCGCCAACTTGTTCGGATCGACCGGCGCGATCCACGGCGCTAGCGCCGCTACGATCGCGATGATGGAGAACAGTACCAGCCCGGTGACGAACAGCCGATGGTGCAGCAGCCGGCGCAGCGTCGCCCAGGCGGGACGGTGGTGGCGCTCCGGGATGTCGTCCTCGATGCCGGCCGCCGTCAGCGCGATGACGGTATCAGGCGCCATCGTAGCGCACCCTCGGGTCCAGCAGCGCGTAACAGACGTCGACGCCGATGTTGACCAGCACCAGCAACGCCGTGGTGATGAACAGCCCGCCCTGCACCATCGGATAGTCGCGGTTCAGCACCGCCTGGGTCAGCAACTGGCCAATGCCTGGGATGGAAAACAGCGTCTCCGTCACCACCGAACCGGAGATCAGCAGACTGACGATGATGCCGACAACGGTGGTGATCGGGATCAGCGCATTCGCCAGCGCATGCTTCACCACCACAAGGCGCCTCGGCAGGCCCTTGGCGCGCGCGGTGCGGATGTAGTCCTGACGCAGCACCTCCAGCATGGTGGATCGCGTGATGCGCGCGAGCAGTCCCGCGAGCAGCAGCGCCAGCGACACGGCCGGCATGGTGGATGTCGCCAGCCAGCCGAGCGGATCGTCGGTGAACGCGATGTAGCCGCCGGTCGGCAGCCAGCGCAGATCGACGGCGAAGAAGATGATCATCAGCAGGCCGAGATAGAAATTCGGCAGCGAAATACCGATCATGGCGAAGATCATCGCCGCCTGGTCCACCCAGGAGTTCTGCCGCAGTGCCGCGATTATGCCGCTGCCCAGGCCGATCAGCAGCGTGATCACCAGCGCGTAGGCGGACAACGCCAGCGTCACCGGCAGGCGCAGCATCGTCGCCTGCACCACCGGTTGTCCGAGCAGCAGCGAGCGTCCGAGATTGCCGTGCAGCAGCCCGGCATACCAACGCCAAAGTTGTGTCAGCAGCGGCTGATCAAGGCCGAGATCGTGGCGGATGTTGGCGATCTGCTCCTGGGTCGCCGACAGGCCGGCGATTGCGGCGGCCGGATCGCCCGGGATCAGATGGATCATGGCGAAGGTGATCAGGCTGACGATCAGCAGGATCGGGACTGCGCTGCCCAGCCGCCGGATGATGATCCCGCCCATGCGTCCCGCTCAGTTTTCAAACCAGACATTTGATATGCGCGGAATGCGATACGGCACATAGCCCTTCACATTGGAGCGCACCGCCTGCACCTTGGTCAGCGAGCCCAACGGCAAGGTGTAAACCTGGTCCAGCGCGTATTTCTGCATCTTGGCGAAGGCTTCCTTGCGTCCCTGCAAGGTCGGCAGGCTGTTCATGTCGTTCCATAGCGCCAGGATTTCCGGGTCGTCGATCTCGCCCTTTGGATGGTACACGGCGCCGGGCTCAACAAAGAACTGCATGGTGGCGAGCGCGCCGAGTGCCGGCTGCGTGCCCCAGCCGGTGTAGAACAGGTTCCAGCCGGTGTCCGATTTCAGCGCCATCTGCGCCGAAGTCGGCCAATCCACCACCTTCAACTGCGCATTGATCCCGATGGCCTGCATCTGCTGCTGCATCACCAGCGCCGGAGTTGTACATCGCCGGATAGTCCTTGTCGGTGAGCAGGATGACCGGCTCGCCCTGATAGCCGGATTGCGCCAGGTATTTCTTCGCCAGGGCGGGGTCCTTGATGTTGTAGGTCTCCTTGCCGGCGTCGGAGTAGAATCGCCTGATTCGGATACTGGAATCCGACGTTCAGCCGGTAGTTGCCGTCGGAAGCCGCATCCATGACCTCGTCCATGTCCAGCACCGCCTGCACCGCCTTGCGGAACATCAGATTGTCGGTGGGCGGCACGGACGTGTTCGGCTGGGAGATCTGAATCCACCAGTTCAGCAGCGGCATGATCGTGATGTGGGAATCCGCCTTCAGGTCGGGCAGCGACTTGGTGGGCAGATCCTCGACACCCTGCAATTCGCCCGTCTTCAGGCCGGCGACGCGGGCCTGCGGCTCGGTGACGATACGGAAGGTCACGGTGTTGAAGCAGGCCTGCTTGTAGCCGCCGAAGCCGGTCTTCTGCTCGAAGTTGGTGTTCGGCTTGTAGCCGTCGTAGCGCTTCAGCTTCACGTAGCCGCCGGGAATGGATTCCACCAGCTGCCACGGTCCGGTGCCGATCGACTTGAGCTGCATCGGCGGGTCGTCCTTCTCCTCCGCCGGGACGATGACGATGGGCGCACTGAACGAGCTGAGCATCTCCAGGAACGTCGGCTGCACCTTCTTCAACGTGATGACGAACGTGTCCTTGTCCGGCGCGTCCCAGCGATCGACATTGCCGAGCGTGCTGCGGTAGAGACCGATCCTGGCATAGCGGTCGAACGAGGCGACGACATCGGCCGAGGTCATCTGCTTGCCGTTATGGAAGCGGACCCCCTGACGGAGCTTGAACGTATAGGTCAGATGATCCGGTGATTCCGTCATGGAATCGGCCAGCTCCAGGATCGGGCTGAAATTCTCGTCGCGCGTCATCAGCGATTCAAACATGTTCATCGCGATGTTGCGCGTCGAGATCGTGCCGGATGTCATCTGGTCGAGGCTGTTGATGTTGGCCTCCTGGCCGAACGTGAAGTCGCCGCCGACATGCGGGCACCTGAACGGTTCCGCGAGCGTTGGCGCGACGCCGAATGCCAGGCCGGCCAACAGTCCGAGTGATGTCGGAAGCGCGCGTCGCATGAAGCCCCCTTTGGCGTGGCTGTCCACCCTGGTTCGCAGACTGATCGCTGCTTTCGTCTGAAACCTGACGAGGCAGCCTTGGGCCGTCAAGCCATCCGGGCAGACGTTGCGGCATTGTCTTGACAGCGTGCGGAAGCGACCGCCAGCCTCTGCCCGCATGAGCCATACCGAACTGCCGATCACCGGCTATCTTGACCGCTTCTCGCACCGCCCGGGCGAAAGCTTCACCGCATTTGTCAGCGTTCGCGACGGCGGGACGTATCGTGCCAGGCTGGTGCGCGTGCTGAGCGGCGATCCGAATCCGGATGGGCCCGGCGTCCGCTTCGAGGATCTGTCGCACCGCTTCGATCAGTCGCTGTCTGGGCGTCGGCAGCCGATCCACCTTGGTTCCTACGGCATCGTCAACGCGGGTCCTGCGCGCGACGGGAAAGCGGCCTGCACCTGGACCGTGCTGGCTCGTCCGGGACTGGCGGATGCGGGCCAGGTCATGCTGGCGGAGGAAGACAAGAACGCCAGTATTGCACTTATGATCGGGGCAAACGGTGCGACGGGGCGGATCGATTGCGCCGGTTCGGTCATCGAGGTTGCGGCCGGAGTGCCGATGCAGTCGGCACGTTGGTACCGCGTCTGGCTTGCGGCGGACCCAGCCACCGGACGCATCATCGTCGGGCAGCAGCCGCTGAATGGCGCCGCACCGATCATAGCGGAAACGCAAGCACAAGGATTCGCGCTACCCACTGCAGGCACCGTCCTGTTCGCGGCGCAGACCGCCGCGGCCCCGCGGCATCATTTCACCGGCAAGCTCGAGGACCCGGCAATCCTGCGCGGCTTTGTGACGTCGTGGAAAGATGCAGGCGCTGCGCTGGAGGGATTGGCGCCGGAACTGCTCGCAGGCTGGGATTTCTCGCGGGGCATCGACAGCCAATCGATATTCGACATCGGTCCGCAGGGGTGCCACGGCGAACTGGTGAATTTGCCGACGCGCGCGGTTGTCGGCACGCGATGGAGCGGGCGCGAGCAATGCTGGCGCCATGCCCCGCGCGACTACGGCGCGATCCACTTCCACGACGACGATCTCGGCGATTGCGGCTGGCAGACGGATTTCACGTGGACGGTGCCGGACGATCTGCGCAGTGGCGCCTATGCTTTCCACCTGACCTGCGATTCCGGCGAGGACTGGCTGCCGTTCTATGTGCTGCCGCGGCGCACCGGTCCGTTCGCGTCGATCGCATTCCTGGCGTCCACCTTCACCTATCAGGCCTATGCCAATCACGAGCGCTCAGCCATCGACCAGGGGTATTACGAGCGCGTCGCCGCGTGGGGCGCGTACCCGCACAACCCCATTCAGTATCCGACTTACGGGCGCTCGACCTACAACAAACATCGCGACGGCAGCGGCATTGCGTTCTCATCGCGCCATCGGCCGATCCTGACCATGCGGCCGGGGTTTCTTACGTTCAACGATCCGCGTGGCTCCGGCATGCGGCACTATCCCGCGGACCTGCATCTGCTGGCGTGGCTGGAGGCCAAGGGGATCGCATTCGATATCGTCACGGACGAAGACCTCGACGATGAAGGGGTCGGCCTGATCGCGCCGTATCGCGCGGTGCTGACCGGTTCGCATCCGGAGTACCACACGCTCGGCACGATCGATGCCCTGTCGGCGTACACGCAGCAGGGCGGCAGGCTGGCCTATCTGGGTGGCAACGGTTTTTACTGGCGCGTCGCGCGCAGCAAGACCGTGCCGCATGCGATCGAACTGCGTCGAGCTGAAGGCGGCATTCGCACCTGGGCGGCGGAGCCGGGCGAGTACTACCACGCGACGGACGGCCAGTATGGCGGCCTGTGGCGGCGCAACCGGCGTCCGCCGCAGATGCTGGTCGGTGTCGGGTTTTCCTGTCAGGCGGCATTCGAGGGAACGCACTATCGCCGCTTGCCGGCGTCGCGTGAGGCGCGGTTCGCCTGGATGTTCGCCGGAATCGAGGACGACGTGATCGGCGATTACGGCCTGTCGGGTGGCGGCGCCGCCGGCTTCGAACTGGATCGCGCCGATCCGATGCTGGGCACGCCGGATGGGACGGTGATTCTGGCGCGGTCGGAGAATCCGCTGCCGTCATTCCTCACCGTGCCGGAGGAGCTGCTGTCCAACGTCATCACGATCAACGGCGAGAAGGTGGAGGATCTATCGCGCGGCGAGATCGTGTATTTCGACACGCCATCCGGCGGCGCGGTTTTCTCCGTCGGATCGATCACGTTCTGCGGCAGCCTTTGGCGCAATGGCTTCGAAGGGCCCGTGTCGCAACTGTTGGAGAATGTCGTGCGTCGGTTCGGGGGCTTGCTGACGGCGGAGCGTTAGAAAACGGCCGAAGCGTCCGCAGCGTCATGGCCGGGCTTGACCGGCCATCTTTGCCAGCGCTGGTGCCGCGACGGATGGCCGGGTCAAGCCCGGCCATGACAATGTGTGAGGCGTGCCCTAAAACAGCGACATCTGCGCTTCCGCGAACCGTGGCTGACCATCCTCCGGCACCGCGAACCGGCCGCAATCCAATCCTTCGCGCGCCTGGTCCAGTCCCCATTGCCGCGTAACTCGTGCGAACCGGCGCAGCAGCAGATCGGCGTACACGCCCTGGCCGGAGAAGCGATGATGGAAGCGCGCATCGCTCAGTGCACCGGACCGCGTCTCGCGGATCAGATTCAGCACATGCTTCGCGCGGTCGGGGAAATGCGTGGCCAGCCAGTCCTCGAACATCTGACGCAGCTCGTGCGGCAGGCGCAGCAGCACGTATCCGGCATGGCGCGCGCCGGCGCGGGCGGCGGCCTCGACGATCTTCTCCATCTCGGCATCGTTCAGTCCGGGGATCATCGGCGCCACCATCACACCCGCCGGCACGCCAGCCCGCGTCAACTCGCCGATCGCATGCAGCCGCCGCTCCGGCGATGCCGCGCGCGGCTCCATGCGGCGGGCCAGCGCGGCATCCAGCGTGGTGACAGAGACATAGACACGCGCCAGCTTCCGCTGCGCCATCGAGGTCAGGATGTCGAGGTCGCGCAACACGCCGGCCGACTTGGTCACGATGCCGACCGGATGGTTGAACCGATCGAGCACCTGCAGCACCGCACGCGTCAGCTTCAGCGTGCGCTCGACCGGCTGATACGGATCGGTATTGGAGCCGAGTGCCAAGGTGCGGGCCGTGTAGCCCGGCTTGCGGAACTCCTTCTCCAGCAGTTCCGCGACCTCGGGCTTGAAGATCAGCTTCGTCTCGAAGTCGAGGCCGGGCGAATAGCCGAGATAGGCGTGGGTCGGGCGCGCATAGCAGTAGATGCAGCCGTGCTCGCAGCCGCGGTAAGGGTTCACCGCCCGGTCGAAACCGATGTCGGGGGAGGTGTTCCAGCTGATTGCCGAGCGGCTCGCATCGCGCGTCAACGTCGTGGCAAGTTTCGGAAGCTCGGAGAATTCGCTGCCGAGCGTGTCCCAGCCGTCATCGAACGGACTTGCCGCCTGCGTCTCGTAGCGGACCGGCGGATTGGTGGTGGCGCCGCGTCCGCGCCGCGCAAGCGACGGCATCGGCGCGGCCGGTGGCGGCTCGCCCAGTGTGTCGGCTTCGAGCGTCTGCTTGCCAGCGAGGCCACGATCGTCCATGGTTCTGTTCCCCGTCCGTTCGCTCCAAGACTGCCAAAACGGTCGAGGCCGGTCAAGAACATTATAGGAACATGCTGTCGATCGTGATTCCAACGCTGAACGCGTCACGCTCGCTGCGCGCAACCCTGGCTTCGGTGACGGCGGCGGACGAGGTGGTGGTGGTGGACGGCGGCAGCACCGACGAAACCGCGGAACTGGCGGGGTCGCTGGGAGCGCGTGTGATCCAGGCACGAAGAGGTCGCGGCACCCAGCTCGCCACCGGAGTGACAGCGGCGCAGCGAGACTGGTTGCTTTTGCTGCACGCCGATACGCGGCTTGCGCCGGGTTGGCAGACCGCGATTGGCGCGCACATGGCAGGCTCGCCCGGTTGCGCCGGCTATTGCCGCTTCAGGCTCGACAGCGACGATCGGCGGGCGAGGCTGCTCGAGCGGTTGGTCGCGTGGCGCAGCCGTGTGCTCGCGTTGCCATACGGGGACCAGGGCCTGCTGATCCATCGCGACCTGCTGCGCGAGATCGGTGGCATAAGGCCACTGCCGCTGATGGAGGACGTTGACCTGATTCGCCGCCTCGGACGCCGGCGGCTGGTGGCACTCGACGTTGACGCGATCACCTCGGCAGAGAAATGGCACCGCCACGGATGGTACCGACGCTCACTGCGCAACCTGCTGTGTCTGACGCTGTATTTCGTCGGCGTGCCGCCGCGGCTGATCGCCCGGCTCTATGCATGAAGGACATCGTGGTCGTGTTCGCCCGCGCGCCCCGACTGGGAGCGGTGAAGCGGCGACTGGCACGCGAGATCGGCGCGCGGGCTGCCTTGCGTTTCCATTTGGCGACCCTGACCAGACTGACCCGCGCGCTGGCTGCGGATCGGCGCTATCGGACGGTGCTGGCGATCACGCCGGATCGCGCAAGGCTGCGTCTGCCGGTGCGGGTGGCGCGAATACCGCAGGGCAGCGGGGACCTCGGGATCAGGATGCACCGTGCCTTCCGGCGGTTTCCGCGATGCCGCGTTGCGCTCATCGGCAGCGACATTCCCGATGCGGGGCAAGATGACGTGTGGGCGGCATTTTGCGCCTTGGGCCGCTCGCAGGCCGCGTTCGGTCCGGCGGCGGATGGCGGCTACTGGCTGGTCGCGCTGTCGCCGCGCCGACCGTCGCGGCCGTTCGCCTCGGTGCGCTGGTCGAGCGAACATGCGCTGGCCGACACATTGGTGAATTTTGTCGGGCGCCGGGTCGCCATGCTGCGGACGCTGCACGACGTGGACACGGCGGACGATCTGCGTAGGCTGCGCGTTCAGGAGAACGAACGATGACGACAACCCGCATTGGCATGCTGCTGTTCCCGCGCCTGACGCAGCTCGATCTCACCGGCCCGTTCGAGGTGTTCGCGAAGTGGCCGGAAGCGTCGGTGCATCTGCTGTGGAAGACGTGTGAGCCGGTGACGGCGGAGACCGGCATGCGCATCCTGCCGGACACGACGATGGCGGACTGCCCGCAGCTCGACGTGCTCTGTGTGCCGGGCGGTCCGGGCGTGTCGGCCGTGATGGAGGATGCGGAGGTGCTGGCGTTTCTTCGCGAGCAGGCACGCGGTGCGCGGTTCGTCACCTCGGTGTGTACCGGCGCTCTCGTGCTTGGTGCGGCAGGATTGCTGAGCGGCAAGCGCGCGACGACGCATTGGGCATCGCACGATCTGCTGGGTGCGTTCGGCGCGATTCCCACCAAGGGCCGTGTCGTGCGTGACGGCAATCTGATCACCGGCGGCGGGGTCACGGCAGGCATCGATTTCGCGCTGACCGTGGTGGCGGAGATCGCCGGCCCGGCAGTGGCTCAGGGCATTCAGCTGCAGATCGAGTACGCGCCGGCGCCGCCATTCGCTGCCGGCAGTCCCGAGACAGCGCCGCCGGAAGTGCTGTCGGTCGCGCGCCAACGCTACGCGCAGACACAGGCAGCACGCGAGGCGTTGATTGCGCGTATCACGCGCACGTTCGCCGGTACAGTTCGACCAGAGTGAAGCCTCGACAGCGGCGCGGGCATGCTGTTGACGGCGATTGAAACGATTCATCCATGCGCAGACGGATCGTCCATTTGCCGGTGGCAAAGCACCAGCCTTGACACATTGACTGCAACCTGCCGAGCCTGATGCAGTCCAAGTCGATCCTAAACAACGGGGGGATACATGAACAGACGCGCATTCCTGGCCGCGTCGGCAGCAAGCGCAACGGCTGCGACGCTCAACATGGCAAGTGCCGCCACCGAGGGCCCGTTCGGCGAAACCGGCGTGCCGCTGGCAGCCTCCGCCGTCGGAACGGCTGCCACTCGGTCCGTTGGCCGGTTCCCGCTATCCCGACGCCCACATCGAGGCTCTCGACAAGAAGCGGTTCAAGGGCAGCGTCGGAACCGGCGCTGTCGAACGTGTCGCGACGGGTTTTCGCTGGGCCGAGGGCCCCGCCTATTTTCGCGCCGGCCGCTACCTGGTGTTCAGTGACATACCGAACAACCGAATGATGCGCCTGCTGGAGGATGACAATCATCTGAGTGTGTTCCGTTCGCCTTCGTTCAACTCCAACGGCAACACGGTTGATCCGGAGGGGCGGCTCGTTACCTGCGAACACAGCGGTCGGCGCGTGACGCGCACCGAACACGACGGAACCATCACCGTGATCGCGGACAATTACAATGGCAAACGGCTCAATTCACCGAACGACGTTGTGGTAGCCTCCAACGGCTCGATCTGGTTCACCGATCCGAGCTACGGGATCAAGGGCAATTACGAGGGGCTGCGTGCCGAGCCCGAGCAGTCAAAGCACAACGTGTACCGGGTCGATGGAAAGAACGGTACAGTAACGGTCGTGGTGGACGACTTCGTGCAGCCGAACGGCATCGTATTCTCGCCGGACGAGAAGCGGTTGTACGTGATCGATAGCGGCTTCACCGATGGTGGCCCCGCCAACATCCGTGTGTTCGACGTCGACATCGACAGCGGCAAGGTGAGCAACGGCAAGCTTTTCGCCGAGGGCTTCGCGCCTGGGATCACCGATGGCATGCGTTGCGACGTCGAGGGCAACGTGTGGTGCAGCATGGGTTGGGCTGATCCGAAGGAGGACGGGGTGCGCTGCTACAGCCCGGAGGGAGATTTGCTGGGGAAGATCCACATCCCGGAAACGGTGGCCAATCTGACGTTCGGCGGGTTACAACGCAACCGGCTTTATATCTGTGGCAGCACCTCCGTTTATGCGTGCTACGTTGACACGCAAGGTGCTCTGAAGCCCTGACGTGGCGGGCGGCTGGGAAGCGTGAGGCGGTTATATGCGGTCGATCCGCCCGGCCAGGGCCGCCTGCCCATACCATGTGCGCAGACAACGCCGACGCTCTGACATGACATTCCCCGTCATGCCGACGAATATCGGTATCCACGGCCTTGCTGATCGCAGCAGTGAAAAGGCGGTGGATACCGACCTTCGTCGGCGTGACAACGTCGTGGCGCCAGTGCGGGAGGAGATGGCCGGCCGGACAGCACGCTCCGTTGCTGGCGCGTCGAGGCTGGAACGCGCTCACGAGGAAAATGCGCGACCTTGCCCGCCGCCGACGCCTGCCAATAGCATCAGCGTGGAGTTTGCTCCGGGAGGCGACGATGTCTATGCACCCCACTGACACCGGGATCGGGCAGCCGGTACGCCGCCGGGAAGACCTGCGCCTGTTGACCGGTCAGGGGCGCTACAGCGACGACATCAATGTCCCGCGTCAGGCCTATGCCGTGATGGTCCGCTCGCCGCATGCGCACGCGCTGATCCGTGCGATCGACACGCGTGCGGCTGTGGCGGCCCAGGATGTGCTGGCGGTGCTGTCCGGGCGCGATCTGCTGGCTGACGGTCTGCATCCGATCCCGCATGCGGTCCGAATGGGCTCTCCCGCAGATATCCAGCTCGAGAACAAGGACGGCTCCGAGCCATTCATCCCGCCACACTTCCCGATGGCGACGGACGAGGTGCGGCATGTCGGCGAAATCGTCGCAATGGTCGTCGCCGCGAGCGTCACCGCGGCAAAGGACGCCGCCGAACTCGTGGCGGTGGATTATGTGCCGTTGCCCGCAGTGACACAGTCGCGCGGCGCGGTCGCACCGAACGCAACGCTCACGCGGAGCGACGCTGAAACGAATGTCTGCCTGGATGCCGAAGTGGGAGATGCGCGCGCGACCGAGGTGGCATTCGCCAATGCCGCGCACGTGGTTTCCTTCAGCACCTGGGTGCAGCGCATCGCCGGCGTCACCATGGAACCCCGCGCGGCGGTTGGCGCCTACGACGAGACGACAGGAGTGTACACGCTGCATGCCGGCGCCGGTGGCGCGGTGCGCCCGCGGCACGACATGGCGGTGGTGCTGGGCGTTCCGGATGAACAGGTGCGGATGGTGATGCATGATGTCGGCGGGAACTTCGGCACGCGCGGGGCGTCAAATCCCGAATTCGCCCTTGTTCTGTGGGCGGCGCGACATGTTGGCCGCCCGGTGAAGTGGACTTGCGAACGCAGCGAGGCGTTCCTCTGCGACTACCAGGCGCGCGATCTGGCCTGTGACGCGGAACTGGCCCTGGATGCCAAAGGGGGCTTCCTGGCGCTGCGCGGTTCCAATATCAGCAACAACGGTGCCTATCCGATCGCCTTCGGCCCTTTACAGAAGGGCGTGGAGATCATGACCAGCATCTATCATGTCCCGGCCGTGCATTTCCGAGCGCGTGCCGTGCTGACCAATACCGCCTCGACGCGCCCTTACCGTAGCTCGGGGCGGCCGGAGGCGATGTTCGTCATGGAGCGGCTGATCGATCTCGCGGCGCGGCAGTGCGATTTCGACCGCATCGAACTGAGGCGGCGGAACCTCGTGCCCGAGTCAGCGATGCCGTATCGCAATCCGTTTGGCATGGTCTACGACAGCGGCGCTTACCATCAAGTCATGGAACGCGTGCTCGGCCTGGGCGAGTGGTCCGGGTTTGCGTCACGGCGCGCCGAGGCACGGACGCGCGGCAGATATCGCGGCATTGGTGTTGCCAACTATGTCGATACCGCGACCGGCGTGCCGCGCGAGCGTGCCGAAGTCACCGTGCGCCCGGAAGGGGCAGTGGAGGTCGTCATCGGCACGGTCTCCAGTGGGCAGGGGCACGAAACCAGTTTTGCCCAACTTGTCGGCGAATGGCTCGGCGTGCCAATCGAATGCGTGTCGCTGATCACCGGCGACACCGATCGCGTGTCCGTCGGCGGCGGGTCGCATTCGGGGCGCGCACTGCGGCTCGGCAGCATCGTCATGCTGAGTGCGTCGAACCAGATCGTCGCCAAGGGAATGCGAATTGCCAGTCACGTGCTGGAGGTCGCTGCGGCCGATCTGGATTTCACCGGTGGCCGCTTCACCGTGCAGGGCACCGACCGCTCTATAGGGATTTTCGAAGTTGCCGCGGCTGCGTTGCAGCGCAACGATCTGCCGGACGATCTGCGCGGCGAACTCGGCGCGGTCGGCGACGAGACCATGCCGTTGGCCGCGTTTCCCTATGGCTGCCATGTCTGCGAGGTGGAAGTCGATCCGGACACGGGTGTCGTTCGTATCGTGCGCTATTCGGCGGTGGACGATGTCGGACGCGCGGTCAATCCGATGATCGTGCATGGCCAGGTGCAGGGCGGAATCACACACGGCATTGGCCAGGCGCTGTTGGAGCAGTGCTGCTACGATCCGCAGTCCGGCCAGCTTCTGTCAGGCTCGCTGATGGATTACGCGATCGCACGCGCCGACGACGTGCCGTTCTTTGCGTCGGAACTCAGTGAGGTGCCGTCGCCGACGCATCCGCTCGGCATCCGACCGGCCGGCGAAGGCGGCACGACGCCGGCGCTGGGTGCGGTGGTCAATGCCATTGTCGACGCGCTGGCGGATTTCGGCGTGACCCATATCGAGATGCCGGCAACGCCGGAGCGTGTGTGGCGTGCGATCCGCGCGGCTTCGCATTAGGCTTGGCTACGCCCCCATCGTCATGGCCGGCCTTGTGCCGGCCATCCACGTCGTACTTTCTCGGACGAAGCAAAGACGTGGATGGCAGGGACAGGCCCTGCCATGACGGTATGGCGCGACTGACGACCCTTAGCGGGAAGGAAGCGACATGCAGGCCTGGTATCATTGCGAGAACACCTACCCGTTCGTCCCGCAGGAAGTGCTCGATCGCGCGGACTCCGTTCGCGGCAGCCTGCCGAACAAGTACTGCGATCCGACGATTGCCGCCGACCTGTTCCACGAATGCCTGGACGAACACCTGCTGTGCGACGACCTTGGCGTGAACATCGTCTCGATCGAGCATCATGCTGGAATCAACAGTCTTTACGGCGCAAGTCCGCTGATCCTTGGCATCATCGCTCGGCAGACGCGCAAGGTCCGGATACTCAGCCAGGGCACGCTGGTCACCGTGCGGCGCGATCCGGTGCGCGTGGCCGAGGAGTATGCGATGGCCGATGTGATTTCGCGCGGCCGGCTGGAGATAGGTTTCGTGAAGTCGGGCGACAGCGAGATGGCGTCGGGCAATGCCAACCCCGTCGGTATCGTCGAGCGCTTCTGGGAGGCGATCGACCTGATCGTGAAGACGCTGACCAGCCACGACGGGCCGTTCAGCTGGGAGGGCAAGCACTTCACGCATCGCCACGTGAACATCTGGCCGCCCTGTTTTCAGCGCCCGCATCCGCCACTCTGGGCCGCCACCGGCGACCCTGAAACGTCGCGCGAACTGGGCCGGCGCGGGATGGTCAACGCGCTGGTGCTGCGCGGCATGGAGGGCACCAAACGCGCATGGGCCGCCTACCGGGAAGCGCGCGAGCAAGTCGGGCTGCCTGCGCCGGGTCTCGATCGCTTCGCCTATACGGCATTCGTTTATGTCGGCGACACGGACGAAGAAGGCGCGCGCATCGGCGGCAAGCTTCTGTGGTTCCTCAACACCAGTTTGAAGCAGGCACCGCAGTATTCAAAATTCCTGCCGGGGCGCACGCCGCCTGAACTGGCGCCCCGGATCTATCGCACCGGGCCTCAGGCAGGTGCGCGGCCCGCGGACGCGCTGGTCGGCATGACCGCGGAGCAGGCGATCGCGAGCAAACTGATGTTCGCCGGCAGACCGGAGACCGTGTACCGGCAGATCATGGAGTGCTACAACGAACTGGGCGGTTTCGGCCATCTGATCTTCATCGGTCGCTCCGGTTTCCTGACGCACGCGGAGGCTGAGAAGAGCATACGGCTGTTCGCGACCGAGGTGTTGCCGCGCTTGCAGGAAACCGCGCCGGCGGTGGCGGCATGATCGCCAATGCCCGGACCAATGGACGAAGGACGCCGCAGGATGACGCAATTCTCCGAAGCCGCCTGGCAGCGCACTGTCGGTCTGCGCGCGGCGATCGACGTGCTGCCTTTCAACACCGAACTGACAGCCGGCACATTGAGCCGCGAGCGGTTTCAGGGATACATCGTGCAGGATGCGCTGTATCTCGGGCAGTATTCGCGGGTTCTGGCGATCGCCGGGGTCAAAGGCCCCGATGGTGCGACGTTGCAAGCTTTTGGCCGATGCGCGTTGGAGGCTGTCGCCGTCGAACAGGCATTGCATGAGCGATACCTGAAGGAGTTCGGCGTCGATCCTGCTTATCTCGCGGACGCCGAGCCGTCCCCCGATTGTCTCGGCTACACCAGCTTCCTGCTCGCGACCGCGTATCATGATCCATGGGAAGTACTGGTCGCTGCGCTGCTTCCGTGCTTTTGGATCTACTGGGACGTGGGGACCCGGATTGCCAAACGCGCCGGTGCTGCCAATCCGTATCGTGCATGGATCGATACGTATGCAGACGAGGGGTTCGGCGAGGCGGTGCGGACGGTCATCGACATCACCGATCGCGCGGCATCAGCGACAACACCTGCGGTTCAATCACGAATGATGACGGCGTTCGTTCGATGCACGCAATACGAATGGCTGTTCTGGGACGGCGCCTACCAACTTCGCACTTGGCCGGTGGCGATCTGAACCGGATCCCACTGACGCCGGGTCTTCAACGTCATGGCCGGGCTTGTCCCGGCCATCCGTCGCGGCACAGGCGTCAGTACCGGATGGCCGGGACAAGCCCGGCCACGACGAGAGAGGCTGACGGGAGGGGCGGCTCGCCCTTATCCCGGCGCGGCCCCTTGCGTCTGCACCTGCAGCATATAGATCGACTGGCTCGCGCACATGAGCAGCTGGTTACGCTTCGGGCCGCCAAACGCGAGATTGGCGCAAACCTCCGGCAAGCGGATGCGGCCAATGAGCTTGCCCTGCGAATTGTAGACCAGCACGCCGGCATAGCCGAGCGGTGCATTCGAACTGCACCATAGATTGCCGAAGACGTCCGCGCGCATGCCGTCAGGGCCGCAGTGAACGCCGTCGACGGTCATGTCCAGGAATTCCCGCTGGTTGGCAACCTTGGTGTCCTGCACATCGAACGCATGGATCGTGCGCGTGCCGCCGTTATGGCTGTCGCCCGGGCCCTTTCCAGTGCTGATCACGTACAGTGTCTTATAATCTGGTGCGAAACAAATCCCGTTGGGATCTTTCAGCTGGTCCTCGGTGACCGCGACGTCCAGCTTGCCGCTCGGGTCCCAGCGATAGACCGCATTCGGCAATTGCCGCTTGGTACCGCCGAGCGCGCCGGCGTTCTCGGCGCCGATGCGCGGGTTGAGCAGACCTTGCGGGTTGGTCGGGCCGCCTGCTTCGTCCGGGTGGCCTTCCGACAGCGTGTCGCCGTACGGCGGATCGGTGAACCAGATGCTGCCATCGGGATGCGGCACCAAATCGTTCGGCGAATTCAGCGGTTTGCCGTCGAAGGAATCGGCAATCACCGTCATGGTGCCGTCGTGTTCCCAGCGGACCACGCGACGGAAGAAGTCCTCGGTCGAGAGCTGCCGTCCCTGGAAGTCGAAAGAGTTGCCGTTGCTGTTGTTGGACGGCTTGCGGAACGGGGTCACCCGACGATTGTCCCATAGGAAGCGATACTGCGTGTTGCCCTGCACGTCGCTGAACACGAAGTACTGACCCTCGCTCGACCAGGCCGGCCCTTCGGCCCAAAGGAAGCCTGTCCCCACGCGATGGATCGCAGTAATGCCAAGCAGGTACTGCCGGAAGGAAGGATCGATGACGATGATGTCGGGATCTGGATAGATCTCCGGTGGCGCGCCGCGCCCCCATTGCCGCGGCGGATTGGTGATGACAGATGGCGGTGTGCCGGTTGCGGCGCTCGGCTGTTGCCCCAGTGCGGTGACCGGGGCCAGAGCCGCCGCGCCGATCGTTCCGACAAGCCCCGTGACGATGCTGCGCCTGGACGCAGCAGGGTTAGCGATCATGTTGGTTTCCTCCCGATTGGTTGGCCGCATCCTAGAGTGCGGCTACTCCTGATCGATACACAAAACCGGGAGATTGCGCAGCTACTTCCAACTGCTGAGGAAGAAGCGCGGAAGCTCGTCGGGATAGGACTTGAAGTTGAGCTGCTTCGAGAAGCCGTAGGTCACGGTGTGGGTGAACATCGGCATCCAGTACGCTTTCTCGGTGATCAGCTTGATTGCGGCGCTGTAGGCCTTGCGCCGCTGGTCCGGATCCACGGTCGCTCCGCCGGACTCCACCAGCTTCTTCAGCTCCGGATCACGTGTGTAATCATTGCCGGTAAATGCAAAGAAGTTGGGCAGGATGGCTGACACGTCGTTGACCGAATAGCTTCCCCACGAGCTCAGATCCAACGGATCCTGCCCGGCGAGTGAGCGCTGTAGGAACGCGCCAACCTGCAGGACGCTGAGCCTGGCGTTGATCCCCACGGCCTTCAGGTAGCCCTGCATCGCACCGGCCCATTGCGGCAGATCGTAGGTCACCAGTTCCGTGTCGAAGCCATTTGAATAGCCGGCCTCCGCGAGCAATTGCTTTGCCTTCGCCGGGTCATACGGATAGTGGACCGCCGCGGCGGTATCGCAACCGAACTGCGTCGGATAGCAGGGAGCATCCAGCGCGCGCGATCCGCCCTGCATGAGCTGCTTGGCCATAGTGGCGCGGTCAATCGCGTAGAAGATCGCCTGGCGCACCTTCTCCTTGGTCAAGGGATTGTCGGCACCGGTGCGGCCTGCGGCGTCCATGCCGAAATACTCGATGCGCATGGAGTCCCCGCGTACCGCCTGCAGGGTCGGCATGCGGCCGACGGCGTCGAACTGGTCCGGGCTGAACTTCCAGATCCAGTCGGCGCGTCCTCCCAACAGCTCCGCCATCTCGGTGGCGGAATCCGGAACTTCATGGATCACGAGCTTGCCGATCGCTGGCTTGCCCTTCGGGCTGTCGGCGTAATAACCGTCATAGCGCTCCATATCGATCTGCGTGACACCGTTGACCCTGGTGATCTTGAACGGGCCCGAGCCGACTGGATTGCGCGAGTATTCCAGCGGACCGACCTTCTCGCGATACTCCTTCGGCATGATGTAAAGCGTCATCGCCATGTAATCGAGCGCGGCCGGGAACACACGCTTCAGCTCCACGCGCACATGGGTGTCATCGATCTTCGTGGCGTGGTCGATGTAGGAGTAGTTGCTGGGAGTGGAGACCTGCTTGTCGCTGAGGATCGTGTTGATGGTGTAGGCGACGTCATCGGCGGTGAGCTTGTCGCCGTTATGGAAGGTGACGTTCTTGCGCAAGACGAATTCCAGCGTGGTTTCGTCCACCCATTTGTACGATTCGGCGAGCAGCGGCCTGATCTGGAATGTTTCCGGATCACGGTACACCAGCGAGTCCCAGGCCTGATGACCGATCACGATGCCGGTGCGCAGCTGATTGTAGTACGGCGTGATGTCCGGAACCGCGTCTCGCCAAGTGACGCGGAGCGTGTCGGCAGATTTCTGCGCCAACGCGGGAACGCCCGCCGTCAGCCCCACCGCCAGAAGCACGCCCGCGAGGGTCCCGCGCATCGCCCTGCCTCCTTTATTTTGAGGCGCAACCCTAGGGGCAGCCTGAGGACAGGCCAAGGGCGGGCGGTGGGCAGAAGGGCGGTCAGCCGCCGGTGACGCTCATGTGTCGCGCCACCGCCGGGCGGTCGTGGCGGCGGTCGATCACGAAGTCATGCCCCTTCGGCTTGCGGCTGATCGCCTCGCGGATCGCGTCGTCCAGTTCGGGGTCGGTCGCACCGTCGCGCAGCACGCGGCGCAGGTCGGCCTGGTCGTCCTGGCCCAGACACATATAGAGCGTCCCGGTGCAGGTCAGCCTTACGCGGTTGCAGCTCTCGCAGAAATTGTGGGTCATCGGTGTGATGAAACCGATGCGCCGGCCGGTCTCGGCCACGTCGAAATAGCGCGCCGGTCCGCCCGTCCTGTAGTCGGTCTCCTGCAGTGTCCAGCGCCTGCGCAGGCGCGAACGCACGATCGAGAGCGGCAGGTATTGATCCGTCCGGTCGCCGGTGATCTCGCCCATCGGCATCGTCTCGATCAGGCAGAGATCGAAGCCATGATCGCCGCACCAGGCGAGCAACGCGTCGAATTCGTCCTCGTTCACATCCTTCATCGCGACCGCGTTGATCTTGATCGCAAGCCCGGCGTCCTTGGCGGCGAAGATGCCGTCCAGCGTCTGGCCGATCTTGCCGCGACGGGTGATCTCGGTGAATTTCCGCGGATCGAGCGTATCGAGCGAGACGTTGATCCGCCGCACGCCTGCGTCGTGCAGGCCGCCGGCAAGCTTCGCGAGTTGCGTCCCGTTGGTGGTGACGACGAGCTCCTTCAGGCCATGGCCAAGCCGTGCCCCGAGGCTCTGGAACAGGGTCATCACGTCGCGCCGGACCAACGGCTCGCCGCCTGTGATGCGGATCTTGCCGGTCCCCAGGCGGATGAACGCCGCGCAGACGCGATCCAGCTCCTCCAGCGACAGCACCTCCCGCTTTGGCAGGAACGTCATGTCCTCGGCCATGCAGTAGACACAGCGAAGGTCGCACCGGTCCGTGACTGAGACGCGTAGATAGGTGATCGAGCGCCCGAACGGATCAATCATGGAGTGATAGGGCTCCTTTCAGCCTACTGACTTGCGCCATCCGGGCGCGAGGTTCAAGAGCCCCCGGTGGGGACGCATCGGCGGCGGGCGCTTACGCCATCGTTAGCTTGGCCACAACTTTCGGCGCGTATCACCGGCAGCGAACCTGGCAATACACGACCCTCGCAGACCCGCAACGCGATGAACCAGTGGCGGGCGCGGCAGAACAGGGGTCGCTTCGGTGAGGAAATGAGCGGAAGGGCGGCATGATCGGGTCCCTGCATTTGGCTGAACTGCTGTGCTCACGACTCTGCCATGACATCAGCGGGCTGCTGGGTTCGCTGCTCGGCGTGCTGGAGATCGCCCGGGAGGAGCAGGCGGAGAGCGAGGCGCTGGCGGTGGCGGAAGATACGGCCGTCGAGCTGACCCAACGGCTGAGGCTGCTGCGCGCGGCCTGGGGCCAGAATAGCGAACCCGTGGATGTGGTCCAGCTCCAGACGTTAGCGGACAGCCTGTTCGCAAGCCGCCGGCTTCGGCTGGACCTGTTCGGCATGGAACCGGACGCGGAATTCGCTCCCGGGGCGGGCCGCCTGCTGCTGAACGTCCTCCTTCTGGCTGCCGAGAGCCTGCCAGGCGGCGGTATCGTGGCCTTGTCGGGCTCGCCGGCGAGCAATGTCGTGGTGACGATAGCCGGCCCACGCGCGGCCTGGCCGGCGGGGTTCGGGGCGTGCCTGACCGACGGGACAGCGGGCTGGGAGACTGCGATCACTGCGCGCCACCTGCAGGCGCCGCTGACTGCCCTGATCGCCCGCGAACACGGGATACGGCTGTCTATGCTGATGTCTGCCGGTGCCGGCAGCGAGGCGTCCGTGCCGCCATTGCTGCTCTCGTTCACCGATCATTGACCGCCACCGCCGGCGCGCTGACCACTGATAGGCCGCCATCGGTTTACTCTTTCTTCGCCAGCGTCGGACCAGGATGGCGTCCAGCCCGCGATTTCCCGGGCTCGCGAGGGCCGCCATGGACGATCTGCTTGCTGATTTTCTGACCGAGACCAACGAGGGCCTGGCCGATCTGGATGTCGCCCTGGTGAAACTGGAGCGCACGCCGGACGATGGCGAGACGCTGTCGCTGATCTTCCGCCTGGTGCACACCATAAAGGGCACCTGCGGCTTTCTTGGCCTGCCGCGCCTCGAGCACGTGGCGCACGCTGCCGAGAACGTACTTGGCAAGGTGAGGGATGGCGTCCTTACGGTGACGCCGGACATGATCAGTCTTGTGCTGATGGCGGTCGATCAGGTGAAGGCAATCCTGGCCGGGCTGGCCGCCACCGGAGCCGAACCGACCGGCGACGACACCGAACTGGTCGACGCGCTGAACGCCACCGCATCGGGCAATACGCCGCCGCAACGAGCTCCCGCGCCGCCCGCCGCGGCGCCGACGGCTGAGGAAACCGCTCCGGTCGCGCCTCCCCCTGCAGTGCCTCATCCCGAGGCAGGCCCGACTACCGCCCCACCGCCAGCGGCCCCAACGGGACACCCAGCGGCACCTGAGGTCGTCCAGGGCGAACCGATCGCCGCTCAGCAGACCATCAGGGTGACCGTTGATGTGCTGGAAGACCTGATGACTCTGGTGAGCGAGCTGGTGCTCACCCGGAACCAGCTGCTTCAACTTGCCCGCACGCAGGAGAATACCGGGTTCACGGTCCCTCTGCAGCGCCTCTCGCATATCACGTCCGACCTTCAGGAAGGCGTGATGAAGACTCGCATGCAGCCGATCGGCAACGCCTGGAACAAACTTCCCCGCCTGGTGCGCGACGTCGCGCGCGAGATGGACAAGAAGATCGAGCTGACCATGCTCGGCGCCGACACCGAGCTCGACCGCCAGGTTCTGGAGCTGATCAAGGACCCGCTGACGCACATGGTGCGCAACAGCGGCGACCACGGCCTGGAAAATCCCGCCGAGCGTCGCGCGGCCGGGAAGTCGGAGACCGGCCGCATCACGCTCAATGCCTACCACGAAGGCGGCCATATCATCATCGAGATCGCCGACGACGGACGCGGCCTGCCGCTCGACAGGATTCGCGCCAAGGTGCTGGCGAACGGCCTGGCGACCGAGGCGGAAATGGCCGGCATGACGGAGGCGCAACTGCAGCGCTTCATCTTCCGTGCCGGCTTCTCGACCGCGGCCGTGGTGACCGCCGTATCCGGCCGCGGTGTCGGCATGGACGTGGTGAAGACCAATATCGAGAAAATCGGCGGCACGATCGAGCTGAAAAGCGTGCCGGGCGCCGGGACCACCTTCACCATCAAGATCCCGCTGACGCTGGCGATCGTCTCCGCACTTATCGTGGCGGCCGGCGGGGAGCGCTTTGCGATTCCCCAGATCAGCGTGGTGGAGCTGGTCCGGGCGCAGAATCAGGCCGGTCTCGGGCATAACAGGTACAGGTACATCTGAACCGGTCATCGAGCGGATCAACGACACCCCCGTCCTCCGCCTCCGTGACCGCCTGCTGCCGCTGGTCAACCTGAACGATCTGCTGGCACTCGGGGCGTCGCGCAACGACGACAGCGGATCCTACATCGTGGTCGCGCAGGTGGGCGCGAGCCTCCTCGGCATCATCGTCGATCGCGTGTTCGATACCGAGGAGATCGTGGTGAAGCCCGTCGCACCCATTCTTCGCCACGTGACGATGTTCAGTGGCAACACGATCCTGGGCGACGGATCGGTGATCATGATCCTCGATCCCAATGGAATCGCGCGCGCCACAGGAATTGGCGGGGGCGGCGGAGCCAGCAAGGCAATATCCGCGAACGCGACGGACCAGGTGCGCTCGAGCGATCTCACGGCGATGCTGCTGTTCCGCGCCGGCAGCAATCAAAAGATGGCGGTGCCGCTCGGTTTGGTCGCTCGACTGGAGGACATTGCGCGCGACAAGATTGAGATCTCGTGCGGGGCTACTGTCACCCAGTATCGCGGAAAGCTGATGCCGCTGGTGGCATTGTCGGACAACTCCGACACCGACAGGCCGCGCCAGCCGGTGCTGGTGTTCAACGACCACGACCGCAGCATGGGCCTGATGGTCGACGAGATCATCGACGTTGTTGAGGACCGGCTCAACATCGAGTTATCTGGTGCCCGTGTTGGACTGCTGGGCACGGCGGTGATCGGCGGCCATGCCACCGACGTGATCGATACCGGCTACTGGCTGACACAGGCCTGGAAGGACTGGTTCCACGGTGCTCCCGGAACGGCTGGCCGCGACAGTGCACATCGCGTGCTGGTGGTCGAGGACAGCGACTTCTTCCGCCAGCTGCTGTTGCCAATTCTGGGAGCTGCCGGCTACCGCGTGACCGCCGCATCCAGTGCGGCCGAGGCGCTCCGTCTGCGCGATGCGGGTGCGAGGTTCGACGTCATCGTCTCCGATATCGCAATGCCGGACATGGACGGGCTCGACTTCGCCCGCGCCGTGCGCACCGGCGGCTCTTGGGCGACGCTGCCGATGATCGCCCTATCGGGGCACGCCGATCCCCATGACATCGAGGCAGGTCGTGATGCCGGCTTCACTGACTATGTCGCGAAACACCAACGCGAGGCGCTGCTCGACAGCCTGCGGCAATGCCTGGCCGAACCCGTCGCGGCGGCGGCGGCATGAGCCGCCGCGTGCGTGTGGCAACAGGAGACAATTCATGACCGCGGACGTGCTCGACCGGCCTGACCTCGCCGACGACGAGGAGCGGATGTTCGTCACCCTGACCGTGGCGGACCAGCTTTGCGGCGTTCCCGTGCTCAGCGTGCGCGACATCCTCGGCGAGCAGGCAATCACGCGCATACCGCTTGCTCCGTCGGAGATCGCAGGCAGCCTCAATCTGCGCGGACGCATCGTCACCGCGATCGACCTGCGGGAGCGTCTGCACCTGCCGCCAGCGCCTGCCGGAACGCCACGCATGTCCGTCGTCGCCGATCAGGGCGGCGAGCTTTATGCGTTGCTGGTGGATCAGGTTGCCGAGGTGATGAGCCTGAAGGCGAGCGCATTCGAGCGCAATCCGCCGACGCTGCCGCCAAGCTGGGCGCAATTCAGCAGCGGCATCTATCGGCTGGACAACCGGTTGCTTGTAGTGCTCGACGTCGGCAAGCTGCTGGCGCTCGGCGAACCGGTCTGAGCCCGCACAGATGACGCGCATCTGCCTCGTCGTGGATGATAGCCGCGTCGTGCGCAAGGTCGCGCGGCGCATTCTCGAGGCACACGGTTTTGACGTGGCCGAGGCGGAAAACGGTCAGCAGGCGCTGACCGCCTGCCGATTGCAACTGCCGGATTGCGTCCTGCTGGACTGGAACATGCCCGTCATGAATGGGCTCGATTTCCTGAAGCAGCTGCGTGCCGAATACGGGCCCAACGAGCCGCCCGTCGTGTTCTGCACGACCGAGACCGAGATGTCGGCGATCGAGCTGGCAATCATCAACGGCGCACAGGAATACATCATGAAGCCGTTCGACGAGGAGATCCTCGTCGGCAAGTTCGAGCAGGTCGGCCTGCTGTGATTGCGCTTGCACGAGCGGTGGTGGAACCGAACGGCTCGGCGGCCGCCCGCGTCATGGTCTGCGATGATTCAGTTGCGATTCGCGGAGCCATTGCACGTATGCTGGAAGCCGATCCGGATGTGCGGGTCGTCGCACGCGTGGCCAATGGACAGCTGGCGATCGACGAGCTGAAGCGCACGCCGGTCGATGTGCTCGTGCTCGACATCGAGATGCCGGTCATGGACGGCATGACGGCGTTGCCGCTGTTGTTGCGAGCCGATCCCGGACTCAAAGTGATCATGGCCTCCACGCTGACGACGCGTGGTGCAGATATCGCGTTGCGTGCCCTCCGGCTTGGCGCCGCGGACTACATACCCAAACCCTCAGCCGTGAACGGCGATGACACGTTCCGTCGGGAGCTTCTGGAAAAGGTCAAGGGACTGGCACGTCTGCGTCGGCGTGTCGCTTTGCCGGCGCGCGAAACAGTTCGGCTGCACCTGCGTCCGTCTGCCATGATCCCGCCGCGTCTACTCGCGGTCGGCAGTTCCACCGGCGGCCCGCAGGCGCTGTTCACCCTGGTGCAAGGACTGGGCAAGACGCTCAGCGTGCCTGTCGTGCTGACCCAGCACATGCCCGCAACCTTCACCCCGATACTGGCGGACCACATCGCCAAACTGGGTGGCATGCCGTGTGCCGAGGCAAAGGATGGTGAACCGCTGCAGACCGGCCGCATCTATCTGGCGCCCGGCAATCACCACCTGTTGGTGAACGGAACGCGAGGCACCCTGACGGCACGGCTCAGTTCTGATCCACCGGAGAATTTCTGCCGCCCCTCGGTCGATCCGATGCTGCGCAGCGCCGCTGCGGCCTGCGACGGGCGCGTGCTGGTGGCGATGCTCACCGGCATGGGCCAGGACGGCCTGGCAGGCACGCGCTGCGTCATCGATGCCGGTGGCAGCGCCGTCGCGCAGGACGAAGCGACCAGCGTGGTCTGGGGAATGCCCGGCGCGGTTGCGCAGGCGGGACTGTGCCATGCGGTCCTGCCGCTGCCGCGCATCGCGGCGAAGCTGCTCGATCTGCTGCGGACGGCGCGCGCATGAGTCAGGCATTGTCGGTGGCCGCCTTCGACACCTTTGCTGCGCTGTTGAAGAGCCGCTCCGGACTGGTGATCGGGACCGACAAGCTCTATCTGCTGGAGAACTCGTCTTGCCTCGATCCTGAAGCGTGAGAAGTTGCGCGATCTGGCCACGCTGGCCGAGCAGTTGCGCAAACCGGGCAGCGATGCAGTGGCGCGCGAGGTGGTCGAGGCGATGACTACCAACGAGAGCTTCTTCTTCCGCGACGACAAGCCCTTCGTTCATTTCCGCAACAAGGCGCTGCCGGGTCTGCTTGCCGCGCGACCGGCGGGCAGTCCGCTGCGCGTTTGGTCTGCCGCGTCCTCCTCCGGGCAGGAGGCTTATTCGATTGCGATGATCCTTGCGGAGTGCCACGTCAGCATTGCCAACCGGCGGATTGAGATCGTCGGCACCGACCTTGCGCGCGACCAGATCGGGCGCTCGCGGGAGGGGCTGTATACTCAGTTCGAGGTGCAGCGCGGGCTGCCGGTGCAGATGCTGATGCGGTATTTCCGCAAGGAGGAAGCCGGCTGGCGGATCAGCGAGGCGATCCGCGCCATGGTGCAGTTCCGCGAGTGGAACCTGCTTGGCGATCTGCGCGCGCTCGGCCAGTTCGATGTGGTGTTCTGTCGGAATGTGCTGATCTATTTCGATCAGCCGACCAAGGCGAAGGTGCTGGACGCTGTCGCGCAGCAGATGCCGGGGGACGGGCTGCTTTACCTTGGCGGGGCCGAGACCGTGCTGGGCATTACCAGCCGGTTCGCGCCGCTGGCGACGGAGCGGGGGGTGTATGGGTTGGCCGCAGCGGCGGGCGTTGTTCGTTCCGAAGGAAGATACACCACAGAGACACAGAGAGCACAGAAAGTACCTTGACCGCTTCGCAAGAATTTGGGTTGACCCGACGCGTTATCGGGCTGGCAATCGATGTCCACCGCCATCTCGGTCCCGGGCTCCTGGAATCGGCTTATGAAGAGTGTCTGTGTTACGAACTCGAACAGGCAGGGATCACGCACGCGAGGCAGGTTGCACTGCCGTTGGTATACAAGACGGTCCGGCTGGAATGTGGCTACCGCATGGACATTGTTGTTCAGCTCGATCTCGTTCTGGAGATCAAGTCTGTCGAGCAGATCTTGCCGATCCACAAAGCGCAGCTCTTGACCTATCTGCGCCTGAGCGGCCGGTCACTGGGCCTGCTTATCAATTTCAACAGTGTTGTTCTCAAGGACGGGCTCTGCCGCATGGTGCTATGAATTCTGCCTATCTCTGTGCCTCTGTGTCTCTGTGGTGAACCTGCGCTTTCCTCAATACATTCCGCCCCGCGCCGTGATCGGCCAAAGGCACTCCACCCTCCCGTTCCGCACGCCGACATACCAATCGTAACGGTCCACTGTCGGATCGCAATGACCCGGCACCAGCCGCAGCTTCTCACCCAACGTCGGCGCTGCCGTCTCCGATCCGACCTCCAGCTTGCCGTGCTCGTCGGACGCGCCGACATAGCGGATGTCCGGCCGCTGCCAGATCGTCGGCAGACCGCTGTCCACCGCGACCGCCTTGTGTCCGGCATCCACCACGGCGATGCCCTTGTGCGGCACGCTCATCACGGTCGCCAGCACGAACAGCGAATGGCGGAATGTGCCGATCGGCGCGCCGGCCTCGTCGAGGTTGCGCGCATAGTCGGCGTCCATGAACACGTAGCTGCCGGCCTGGATTTCGTTATACACGCCCGACGCGGATTCCAACTGGAACGTCCCGGTGCCCGCGCCGCCGACGATGGGGCAGTCCAGCCCCTGCTGGCGAAGTTGCTCGACGGTGCGGCGCGAGCCATCGATCGCGTGGTCGATCATCGTGCGGCGCTCGGCAACGGTCCGCCTGTGCTGCGCGCTGCCGTGATAGGCCTGCAATCCGCCAAAGATCAGGTGCCTTGAGGCCGCGATGCGCTTCGCCAGTTCCACCGCCTCCGGACCAGGTGCCACGCCGCAGCGGCCCGCGCCGACATCGATCTCCACCAGCACCGACAGGCGAATGCCGGCATCCGCCGCCGCCGTTTCGATCGCCGCCACCTGTGCGACATCGTCGGCACACACCGCGACCTTGCTGATGCCCGCCAGCGCCGCGAGTCGCGCGAGTTTCGACGCTCCCACCACCTCGTTGCTCACCAGAATGTCGGGGATGCCGCCCCAGGCGAGCGCCTCGGCCTCGGCCACCTTCTGCACGCACTGGCCGATCGCGCCGCGCGCCATCTGGAGCTTCGCGATCACCGGCGACTTGTGCGTCTTGGCGTGCGCCCGGAGTTTCGCCCCGGTCGGCGCCAGAAGTTCGGCCATATGGTCCAGATTCGCCTCGAAGGCGTCGAGGTCGATCAGCAGCGCGGGCGTGTCGACTTCGTCTTCGCGCATGCCGGGCCGGGCCGGTGGTGGCTGCAACATGGCGATCTATCTCCCAATCTATCTGCCTCGGCCTTCCACGGGACGTGGGTCGCGCTCGGTGCGATCCAGGTGTGTGCGGCAGTCTTGCCGTTCGGCGTGTCAACGACAACCCGCGTCAATTGAAAGTCCGGGCTTTCATAGGCCGCCAGCTTCCCGAGTGCGCATGCCGGAGCGATGAGCAACCCGCCGTGTACGACGCCGGTGCGCTCGCGACGCAAGGTTGGATAACGTCCGCCGCACGCGGCCACGCGCCGCCAACCGTGTAGCGTCGCGGGCACTAGCCGCGTAGGCAGACAGGCCAGTCCGCCGCGTGTAGCCAGCGTGTCGGCATCGAGCAGCGTGCCGTGGAGGAACACCTGCATCAGCCGGCCGCGCGCATCCGTGATCTGTCACGAACGTTGATCAGCGATCGTCCACCGGAGGATTGGCTTGAACCGACGGGCGCGCATCGAAGGTCATATGCCATGCGGCAAGGCGCGGATGTCCATCGCGCCAGTTCAGATCGGCGAAACGGAAGTCCAGATACGCAAGCGCGATGCCGATGGCGATGTGTCCAATGGCGAAGCGGCCTTCTGCCAGCGCATCCGCTTCCTGCTCCAGCGCATCGACGCAGCACCGCATCTTGGCCTGCCACAGCGTCATGTGCGGCTCGCTCTGCTTCTCCCGCGGGCGGAAGCGTTCGCCGAGCCAGGCCAGCGCGATATCCAGCATGCCGTCGCCCAGCGCGAGCCGGCGCATGCGCGGTCAATCGATCGGGCCAATCGGGGAACAGCTTCGCTCCGTCGTGCAGCGTGTCCAGATACTCGCAGATCACCGGCGAATCGTAGATGACCGTACTGTCCGCCAGAACCAGCGTGGGGATTTTGCCGAGCGGGTTGTCGCGCATCAGCTCGATATGCGGCATCGTGCCGCCCACGACCGTGCGCACTGTCTCCAGCCGGTCCGCCAACCCCAGTTCGTGTGCCGCGATCATCACCTTGCGGACGTAGGGCGAGCGCGGCGACCAATGCAGCTTCATCGTCTCGGCCATGGCATGTCCTCCGTTGCCGCAGTGTGGCACCCTCGGCCGAAATCAGGCCAGAGAGGAAACGCCATGGACTGGATCGAGGTGAACGGCACAAGCCTGCGCTACGAACTCTCCGGCAGCGGCAGAACGACGCTGGTTCTGGTGCACGAGATGGGTGGCACGCTGGACAGTTGGGATCAGGCTCTGCCGGCGCTCAACAACACGCGCCGGGTGCTGCGCTACGACACGCGCGGTGCGGGGCTGTCGGAAAAGATCCGCGGCAGGATCACGTTCGATGACATGGCGGACGATCTTGCGGCGCTGCTGGATGCGACCGGCATCACCGGCACGGTCGCGCTGGCGGGCACCGCGGTCGGTGCCGCGATCGCCATCCATTTCGCGGTGCGGCATGCGGCGCGCGCGGGAGCGCTGGTGATGACAAGCCCGGCGACCGGCGTTGCAGCCGATCGCCGTCAGGCGACCCTGGATCGCGCCGCCGCCGCCGAGGCCAATGGGATGCGCGCGCTGGCGGAGGAAAGTTTTGCCGCGTCCTATCCGCCGGAGGTTCGGCACAATGCGGAGGAATTCCGGAGGTTCCGTGCGCGCTGGCTGGCTAACGATCCGGAAAGCTTCGCCGCGATCAACCGCATGCTCGCCGATTCCACAGTGACCGAGGAATTGCCACGCATCGCATGCCCGACATTGGTGATCTCCTGCACGCATGACAAGCTGCGCCCGCCGGCAGCGATCGAGCCGATGGCCAGGCAAATTCGCGGGGCGGAGTACCTGGAGATAAACTCAGGCCACTTCGCCGCGATCCAGACACCGGGCCTTGTGTCCCAGGCGTTTCATGGTTTCCTGTTTTCCCTGGGTTATTAGAGGGAAGTACATAGCACCGGTACACCTCGCCCGCATGCAGGAGAGGTCGGCGCGAAGCGCCGGGAGAGGGTGCCTCCAGCTAATCGGCTACACGCGGTCGCACCCTCTCCCGCGACGCCATGCGTCTTGACCTCTCCCGCAAGCGGGCGAGGTGTACGCCTGTCAGCCGTTGCACCGCGCTATGCGTGGCTGCGAACTTCGACGCCGGCCCAGTCTTCCAGAATTCGGATCAGCGACATGATGTCAGCCTCGCCGAGCCCCTGCGTCGCGCCGAAGCGCCAGAGTTGGCCAACGGTCTCGTGCACCCACATCGGCACACCGAGCGACTTGGCTTCCTTCGGGCCAAGCGCGATGTCCTACACCATCGTGGCCAACCTGGCGCCGAAGTCCAACGTGCCGGGCAGCACCGCATTTGGCACCTTGTCCAATGTCGCGCTATTGGGCCGGAGGAGACGTTGATCACGTTCACCATCAGGTCCGGATCCAACCCGCCCTTCGCGCCAAGCACCAACGCCTCGAACGCGGTCGCCATGTTGGCTGCGCTGATCAGATTGTTCACCAGATTCATCAGCTGCGCTTGGCACGGACGCTCGCCCACCTCGGACACGTCCTTTCCGATGCGCTGCAGCCATGGCCGGATCTCATCCAGGGCGGCGCGCGGTCCCGCCGCGATCACCCACAAGGCTTCAGCATGCGCGCCCCCGACGGGAGGATGACACACGCCGCGCCCCGGCGCATTCTCGGAGCGTTCTGATCGAAGGGGAGTGAACGCGAATGGCTGGAATGCTTGACGGCAAGGTCGCCGTGGTCACCGGAGCGGGCCGGGGAATAGGGCGCGCGACCGCGATCTGCCTCGCCGCGAACGGCGCCAAGGTAGTGGTGTGCGATGTCGGCGCAGCGGTCACCGGTGAGGGCCACGACGTTGGCCCGGCGCAGCAGGTGGTGGCCGAGATCACCCAGGCCAACGGCCAGGGCCGCGCGGTCGCCAACACCGACAGCGTCGCCGAATGGGAGAATGCGCAGAAGATCGTGCAGACCGCGATCGACAATTTCGGCCGCATCGACATGGTTGTGAACAACGCCGGCATCCTGCGCGACCGCATGTTCCACTACATGTCGCCCGAGGAATGGGACGCCGTCATCAAGGTGCACCTGTACGGCGCATTCTACGTCAGCCGCGCCGCGGTGCCGCATTTCCGCAAGCAGGAGAGCGGCTGCTTCGTGCACATCACCTCCACCTCCGGCCTGATCGGCAGCGTCGGGCAGACCAACTACGGTGCGGCGAAGCTCGGCATCGCCGGTCTGTCGCGCTGCATCGCGATGGACATGCAGCGCTACAAGATCCGCTCGAACTGCATCGGTCCGCACGCGTTCAGCCGCATGATCGAAACCGTGCCAGGCCAGTCCGAGGAGCAGTTGAAGGCGCGTGCCGAGCGGACGCGGCCGGATCACATCGCGCAGTTGATCGCGTTCCTGGGGACTGATGCCGCGGAAGGCGTGTCGGGCCAGATCCTTGGCGTGCGCGGCAACGAGATCTACCTGTACAATCAGCCGCGGCCGATCCGCATCATGGCGCGTCTGGACGGCTGGACGCCCGAGAAGCTCGCCGAACAGTGGCTGCCGGCGGTGAAGAACAACTTTACCCCGTTGGAGCGGACCCGCGACGTTTATCCGTGGGATCCGGTCTGACGCCAGACTTGCATGTCCCTCTCCGCCCTCGGGGGCGGAGAGGGCAGGGTGAGGTGGGGGACGTGGCGGGTGATGAAACATCGAGGGCCGGCAATTGATTCGCGAGTGGCGCGGCTGACGCAATGCCGGCAGCCCCACCTCACCCCGACCCTCTCCGCCCCTCGGGGCGGAGAGGGAGTCACCGCGATCGTTCAAACAGCAAGACGCTGCATCAGCGGCGCCCAGCGATCAAGGATCGGCAGGATCGCATCGTGCTTCGCGGCAGGCAGGCTGATAACCACGCGCGCGATGCCAAGGTCGCGGTATTGGCCCAATCGGTCGGCGTCTTCCGCGACGCGGAACAGCGTGACCGGCAGCGACGAGGGATCACGCCCAGCCTCCATCGCCATCTGGCGGAACTGCGGCAGCGTATCGGCGATGTCGCCATGTCGCGTCCGCCCGGCGCCTGGTATCCAGCCGTTGCCGTAGCGGACCGCGCGGCGCGCGCCATAGGGGAACGCACCGCCGACGATCACCGGCATCGGCTGCTGCACCGGCTTCGGCCAGGTCTGCATCGGCGCGAAGTCGACGAACTCGCCGTGGTATTCCGGTGTCTCCTGGGTCCAGATCAGCTTCATCGCCTCGACCCGCTCGCGCGACAGCCTGTGGCGTGTGGCGTACACCGTGCCGTGGTGTTCCATCTCCTCCTTGTCCCAGCCGTTGCCGACACCGAACAGGAAGCGACCGCGCGAAAGCTGGTCGATCGAGGCGACCATCTTCGCGGTTTGAATCGGATCGCGCTGATTGATCAGGCAGACGCCGGTGCCCGACCTTCAGCGACTTCGTTGCCACCGCCGCCGCGGTCAGCACCAGGAACGGATCCATGATGTCGTAATACGGGCGCGGCAGTTCAGGGCCGCCGGGAAACGGCATCGTGCGCACCACCGGGATGTGCGAATGCTCCGGCACCCAGAGCGACTCGAAGCCACGGTCCTCGAGCATTGGGCCGAGCTCTCCGGGCGTCATCGAGGCGTCGGTGAAGAACATCGCGGCGCCGAATTGCATGTCGGTTATCTCCAGTGTGTGCTGGCGATCGAGTGTGCCCGGCAGCTCCAGTCTCGACAAATGTCCAACTGATGGCTATAATTCCGCTATGAGCACGCATAGTGTCGCCGAGGCGAAGAACCACCTGCCGGAGCTGATCGACCGCGCGTTGAAGGGCGAGTCGGTGGTGATCACCCGCCACGGCCATCCCGTGGTCGAACTCAAGGCGGTCGCCTCCGCCGCCGCGCCGCATAACGCAGGCCGACATCGACTGGCTGGATGCGCACCGGGTCGGCGTCAAGCCGCCGGAGGAGGATGCCGGTGCGCTGGTGAGCCGGATGCGCGACGAAGACTGGTAGTGAGCGTCTATTTTGATGCCAGCGTCCTTGTGGCGCTGTTCACCAACGACCGTCTCACATCTCGCGCACGAACCTTCCTGACGGCGCACACCCCGACAGTGGTGGTCAGTGATTTTGCCTCCGCGGAATTCGCATCTGCGGTATCGCGTCGCGTGCGAACCAAGGACCTGACGACCGACGAAGCGCGCATCGCCTTCATATCGTTCGATTCCTGGCTGGCACGTTCAACGCAACATGTGGACACCACCACGCCAGACATCGCGGTCGCAGCCTCCGTTCTTCGCCGCCTCGATCTCAACCTCCGCACGCCGGACGCCATCAACATTGCAGTGGCCGACCGCCTCGGGGCGACACTCGCCACCTTCGACGAAAGGATGGCAATCGCCGCACGCGCGCTTGGCGTGCAGGTTGCACCGGCCTGAAGTTACCCGAGCCTCTGCACGGCCAATCGCGTCACTCCGTGGTCATTGCTTCGCGTCGCCATAGGGATACCGGAGATCACCGGACTTGTACCCCGGCGGCCACAGGATCACTTCCTTCTGCGGATCCTTGAACTGATCGATCTGGTGGCCAGTGATCCCCTGGAACTGCACCGCCAGCACCCGCGGCGTGGTCCACTCGCCGTTCGGTCCGAACGCGATGTCGCCAACGATCGTGTGGAAGGTGTGCGAGCGCAGATAGTCGGCGAGCTTGTCCTGATCCAGGCTTTTTGCGGCCTCGATCGCTTGCCCCAGTACCTGCATGTCGGAGTATGCGAAGGGCGGCAGGTAATATCCCAGAGCATCGACCCCTGCGCCGGCCGCCTTCTCCTGGTACTTCGCCAGAAACGCCAACGCATCCGGCGAGGCAAAGTCGCCGACCGGCAGCCAGAAATCGTAATCGACGATGCCGTTCAGCAGCGGACCGAGCTGCGCCTTGATCGCGGTCGCCTGCAATCCGACCATGCCGCCACCGAATATCTTCGCCTTCAGGCCGACCTCGTTGGCGGCGCGCACCATGCCAACCGTGTCCGGCGGATAGGAGCCGACGAACACCAGGTCCGGGTTGGTCGC
Organism: uncultured Alphaproteobacteria bacterium; assembly: GCA_963780095.1. Lineage (GTDB taxonomy): Bacteria > Pseudomonadota > Alphaproteobacteria > Acetobacterales > Acetobacteraceae > JAMXLO01. The sequence goes on along the minus strand of CAWABH010000026.1, from coordinate 2,463 downwards.
CTGGATCGCCCGCACGATCGGCGTGTAATCGGCGGTGATCGGCGGGTAGGTCTGATCATACACGATCTTGTAGCCCGTCCGCTTTGCCTGCGCCCGCGCGCCATCGACTGCGTTCCTGGAGAATTCCGCATCGGCACCGACCAGCGCGATGGTGGCGGGCTTCGGATTCAGCGTCGCCGCGACTGCGAAAAAGCCCTGTGAGAACGCCTCCTTCGGCGTCGCGCCGCCGGCCGGGATGATCGAGAAGTATTTCGGATAATGGAACTCACTGTTCACATCGAGCCCGAACAACCCGAGGAACGTCAAATTGCGCTGCATGACCACAGGCATCGCCGGCGCCAGCATGTTGGTGCCGTTGCCGCCGATCAGCATATCGACATGATCGACGTCGAGCAGCTTGGTGATGATGCCCGGCACCGTCGAAGGATTGCTCTGGTCGTCGTAGTAAAGCAGCTTCACCGGCCGTCCGAGCAGACCACCCTTGGCGTTGGTCTCCTCCGCCCAGATCTGCATCGCCAGCAGCGCCGCCTTGCCGTTCGGTGCCAGGCCACCGGTGAGCTCGATGTCGAAGCCGATCACCAGCGGCTCCACCGCGCGAGCGGCCGGCACAGCGCAGCCCAGCAGCCACGCGGCCAGCGCACCGCAGACTGCGCGAGGTGGGCAATTCATTCTGGTCTCCCCCAATGTGTCGGCGCTACCCCGCCGAGCGCACCGCCGGGAACACCTCCTCGGCCAGCAACTGCATCTGTTCCAGCGCCAGGCTGTTCGGCATGCCGACCCAGTGCACGCCGGCGATCAGCGTGGTCACGCCGAAGCGACGGCGCAGATCCAGAATCTGCTCGGTCACCTCCGCCGGCGATCCGAGCAGGAACCGGTCGTCCACCAGATCGGCGAAATCGAGCCCGAAATGATCGCTCGACGGCATCACCTTGTCCTGACCCCACTCGCGATATGCCTTGTATTTCGCCTCCAACGATGGTCGCGCCCGCTCGATCGCTTCCTCGCGCGAGCGCGCAATGAACACCTCGCGCGCCATGGGAAACTCCGCCGGAAACGGTTTGCCGCACGCGTCGAGTTCGCGGTTGTAGACCTCCATCTGTCGCGCAATCGTATCCAGCTTGTTGTGCGGATTGACGAACCACGCATCCGCCATGCGCGCCGCCCGCCGAATGCCCACATCAATGTTCGCGCCGATCCAAATCGGCGGCATCGGCTTCTGCACCGGCAGCACCGTGCAGTTCGCGCCGTCGAGCTCGAAATACGAGGCCTTCATCGTCACGAAGTCCCTCGGTCCATAGCCGCTTCACCGCCGTCAGCACACTCCTCGAAGCGCGGCCAGCCTGCTCGAGTGCGTTCCAAACGCGCGAAACTCGACCTCGCGGTAGCCGATGCCGGCGCCGAACACCAACTTGCCCCCGCACATGACATCGAGCGACGCAAGCTCCTCGGCGACATGCAACGGACTGTGCAGCGGCAGCAGCACGACGCCCGGAATCAACCGCCACTTCGGCGCCACCATCGGCGACCTGCGTCAGATACGGAATTTGCTCGATATACTGAACGCGATGCGCAGCTGAGTGCGAGCCTTTGGCAACGCAGTCGTAGCCCAGCGCCTCCGCGCGTTTCGCCGCTTCCAGGTCCTCGGCGAGCCGCACCCGCATGTCGTCGCCCTGCGGATACTGGCCGCGAATGATCAGGCCGATCGCATAGCTCTTTCCCTTCCCTTTTATTGCCCAAGGTTGCCGCCCGGCACCCACAGGATGTCGCCGGCGCCATTGTCGTTCAAAGCGCGCGCCAGCACGAACAGATGGTCCGACAGCCGGTTGAGATAGCGGTCAGGGCCGGCTCACCGCATCGTCCGCCGCCAGCCGCACCACCGCCCGCTCCGCTCGACGTGCCACGGTGCGCGCCATGTGCGCGTGGGCCCGCTCCAGGGTTACCACCCGGCAGGATGAAGCGGTCTGGCTCGGTCGCGAGGCATTCATCGCATCGATCTCGGCCTCAAGCGGTCAACCGGCACATCGGTCAGACGCAGTCGATCGCCCCCCTCCCCAGGCACCGACAGGTCAGCGCCGACATCGAACAGATCGTTCTGAACTCGCGCGAGCATGGCATCCACATCCGGTGCGTCGCGCGTCGTCGGAAAGGCGCAGCACCTGCCATCGCGGCGTTGGTTTCGTCCACCGCGCCGATCGCCTCGATGCGGGCGCATCCTTGCGCAGCCGGGCGCCGTCGCCGAGCGAGGTCTCGCCGGCATCGCCGCCGCGCGTCACCACCCTGTCGATCCGCACCATCGGGTCCTGTCACTCCAGTTGGAACGTCACGCGCATCGGCATATCGAACGGGATCGGTTGGCCATCTTCTTCACCGCCGCGACGGAAATGCCAGGCAACCACCGCGTCGTGCGCCGCCCGGTCGAGCGATGCATGGCCGGAACTCTCCAGCACATCGACACTGCTGGCC
>CAWABH010000025.1:0-42380 GCA_963780095.1 uncultured Alphaproteobacteria bacterium | reverse complement strand
GAGGAACAGGCAGGTTGCATCCCGCCTGCGTTGCCAGCGGGTCGTATCGCTGCTCATGTAGGCGCCTGGATCCGGCAGTATCGACGGTTGAAGGGCGGAGGTGCGGCGATGCGTACGATGGCACGATACCTGGCGTCTGGCTTGCTGGCGCTCGTGTTGCCGACATGCGCAGACGCACAGCTGGTCATTCGCCAGGCAGTGGTGGACGTCGATGTGCGGCCCGATGGCAGCATGGTGCAAACCGCCCATGTCGCGATGCGGGCGACCAACGACGCGGCAGCCCAACGGATCGCCCAGCGGCCGATCGTATTCAGTGCCTCGCGCGAGGAACTGACGATCCTGGAAGCCTATACGCAGAAGCCGGACGGGAGAAAGCTCCCGGTGGACGCCGGCGCCATCCACGCTCAGCTCGTACCCGGCTCGCCGAATCTCACGCTCTTCAACGACCAGGAACAGAAGGTGATCGTGTTTCCCTCCGTGGCCGCGCAGGACACGCTGGTATACACAATACGCCGGGAGGTGAATAAGCCGCTATTCCCGGGCCAGTTCATGTGGCAGGCCCTGCTGGATCGCTCGATGAGTTGGCACGACTATCAGGTCACGATCACCGCCCCCGCCTCCATGCCACTGCGCACCGAGGAACACGGGATCGAGGCCGAGCGGCGGCAGGACGGCGAGCGGGTCGTCTATCACTTCCACGCCACGTATCCTGACGCGCTGGTCGCCGAGCCGGCTGCCGTGGGCCCGTTCCAACGCCTGCCGCGCGCCTTCGTTTCGAGCATGCCGGATTATGCTGCGATGGCCCGTGCCTATGGCGCGCAGGCCCAGCCGAAGGAGGCGGTGACGCCCGAGATCCAGCAGCTGGCCGACCGGCTGACCGACGGAATAGCCGACCGCCGGGACCAGGCGCGTGCCATCTACGACTGGGTCAGCACGCATATCCGCTACGTCGCTGTCTGGCTGGCCCAGGGGGCGATCGAGCCGCATGCCGCGTCCGCCGTCCTCGAGGTCGGTTATGGGGACTGCAAGGACCACGCGGTCCTGTTCGGCGCTCTGCTCAGGGCGCGCGGCATCGACAGCGAACCGGTGCTGATCAATCTCGGCAATGAATACCTGCTTCCCGGTCCACCGACCCTGGCCGTGCTGAACCATGTGATCACCTGGCTGCCCGAGTTCGCACTGTATGTTGATACGACGGCAGGGGTTGCGCCGTTCGGCGTGCTGCCTTTCCAGGAATACGGCAAGCCGGTGGTGCATACCGGCTCGACCGGACCGGTCGAGCGACGGACGCCGGTCCTTGGGCACGATCAGGCAACGGAGACGTTCGTGACCAAGGCGAAGCTCGGGTCAGACGGTACTATTGAGGGCGAGAGTACGACTGCCGCGTCGGGTCCCTTTTCCATCTCGCTGAGGCTCGCGGCCCGGTCGATCGACCAGCAGGGGCGGCAACCAGCGGCGCGGGCACAGCTCAAGACATTGGGCGAGGACGGCAGCGGCAGCTTTGACTTTTCCGCGCCAACCAACATCGACGGTGACTACAGCGTGACGGGCAGTTTCAATCTGGATGCCAGGCCGGAATTGCTCGACGGAGCAACGTTCCGCCTTCCGGTCGGGCTGCGGCTGCTGGAGCGACCTGGCGATCTGCTGCTCGGACCGCTCGGCCAGAGCGACCTGAAAGACAGCGAGCCGACGCCGTGCCATGCCGGGAGGCAGATCGAGACACTCTCGCTGGGACTGCCCGAGGGCTGGCGGGTGACGCGCGTGCCGCAGGACGCGCGGATCGACAATGCATTGCTGCACTACGAGACACACTGGACGGTGGCGCAAGGTCAGGTCTCGGTGCAGCGGGAGCTGACGTCGACCGCGTCCGGACCACTTTGCGAGGGTGACGCGCGCATACGGGCCGCACATGCGTTGGCGGCGATCCGACGGGATCTGGACGCCCAGATCGGCCTCGCACCGGAGTGATATCAACGGTCCGAACCTGCGACCTTCGGTCACTGCTCGTTCCTTCCCCGTTATGGCCGGGCTTGTTCCGGCCATCCATCGTCGCGCCAATGCGGGAGGAGACGGCAGGACAAGCCCGACCTCGGCGAGGCGCTGATTGCCCCGCCTTACGCGGATCAGGCAGCCAGACGTTCCGTCGCCAGCCCATAGCCGGGCGTCTGCAGCAGCGGGCCATCGCACACCTCGACCATCCGGGCGCGATCGAAGCCGTTGAACGCGGTGCGCAGGCAGCCGCCATATGCTCCGAGCTGGCCGATCTCGATCCAGTCACCCTCGGCCACATCCGCGGGCAGGACGAACGGCCCACGCATCGCATCGGCGCTGTCGCAGGTCGGACCGAAGAATGAGAAGCCGATCCGCCGCGCTGCTGGCGCCGGACCGTCGGGCCGGATCAGCCGCACCGGATAGCGAAACCCGAGCGCCCCGGCATCGGCCAGGCTGCCGTAGACGCCGTCGTTGACATACAGTGCGTCACCGCGACGATGCTGCACCTGCACGATCACCGACGCGCCACCGGCCACCAGGGCCCGGCCGGGCTCCGCCCAGAGCCGTGCCTGATACAGGCCCAGACGCTCGAAACCAGCGTCGATCTCGGCCAGGAAGGCACCCAGCGGGGGCGGTTCCACGTCCGGATAGGACACGGGGAAGCCACCGCCCACGTCGATCACATCCAGCGCAACGCCGGCGCCGCGGACAACCTGCCCGACGAGATCCAACGCGTCGCGCCATGCCAGCGGCTCGAGGCACTGAGAACCGACATGGAAGCTCACGCCAAGTCGCGCGGCCTGACCACGGGCGGCGCGCAACAGACCGACGGCCGCCTCCGGCGCGGCGCCGAATTTTCCCGTCAGATCGAGCACCGCCGCGCCCTTCGGCAGGGTCAGACGCACAATCAGACCGAGTTCACCGGCCACGCCGGTCGCGGCAATCTCCTGCACGATCTTCGCCAGCTCCTCGGCGCTGTCCAACACGAAATCCCGCACGCCATGGCGAGACCATGCCTCGCGAATTGTCCCGCGTGCCTTGACCGGGTGCATGAAGTGGATTTCGTCGTCCGGGAACATCTGCCGCACCAAGGCCACCTCGGCGAGCGACGCGCAGTCGAAATGGCGCACGCCCCCGGCGCGGACGGCGCGCAGCACGGACGGTTCGGGATTGCATTTCACCGCATACAGCACGTCGCCCGGAAACGCCTCGACGAAGGCGCGCGCGGTCGCTCCGATGGTCGCCGGGCGGAGGCAGTGCATTGGCTCCTCCGGCCGCTCGAGGGCGACCAGTTCAACCACTGTCGGCAGCGGCGCCGCGACAGTGGGAAAACGGCGGCGCAGAGGCGTGACGGCGGCGCGGAAGCGCGGCTGGTTCATGGTGGGTATCCTCGCGAGCATGCGGCGCGCGTCCGTGGCGCGCCGAGCGGCAGAGACAAAAGGCGTTGGGAACCGTCGCCACGCGCAAATGCGCCGCGGCGGCGGGGACCTAGCCGATGCTGCGAGTACTTCGCATCGCGGCAAACCAATCAGCAAACATAGGCGGTTCCCTTACGACCCCGGCCCACGATTGGCCGGACCGACCGAAAAGGACGCGTTACGTCGTTGCTGTGCCCCTGAGGATTTCATCGAGGGGCTCGCGGCACGTGCGATGCGTCGCCGTTCCACCCAAAGGGGTGGAGCGGAGAAACGACTATAGGGGAGCTGAGGGTCGAGGAGCTATGCTTTCTTGGATGGTGAGGTATAACTTGTTGCTATGACGCAACACATTATCCGCCGCGCGCAGCGGACCCCATCAAGGCCAGATACTCCCAGACGATCGTGGCTGCCGCCAGTGCGGTGATCTCGGCCACGTCATAGGCTGGCGCGACCTCCACCACGTCCATTCCGGCGAAAGCTATGCCGTTTAGACGGCGCAGAATTGCCTGTGCCTGCCATGATGCCAGACCACCGATCTCCGGCGTGCCGGTGCCAGGAGCGAAGGCCGGATCGAGAGCGTCAACATCGAAGCTGAGATAGGCGGGTGTGTTTCCCACGACGTCGCGAGTTCGTCGCGCGACAGCGTCCGGTGCCGATGCATGCACGTCCTGCGCAGTCATCACCGTTACCCCACGGCCGATCGTCCAGTCCCACACCTCGCGCTGCACCGGCGAGCGGATGCCGATCTGGATCATGCGCCGAGGGTCGACCAGTCCTTCCTCGATCGCGTGATAGAAGACCGAACCATGTCCGTAGGTCTGGCCGAAATTGCCGGGCCAGGTGTCCACGTGCGCATCGAAATGAACCAGTGCGAGCTTGCCGCCAACCCGGCGTGACAGGGCGCGCAACAGCGGCAGCGTGATGCCGTGCTCGCCACCAAGCGCCAGCAGATGGCCGATCTCGGCCGCCTGCTGTTCGATCAGGTCCAGGCTCGCCGGAATGTCGCCTAGTGCGAGCCGCAGATCGCCGATGTCGGCGAGGTTCAAGGTCGCCGGATCGATCCAGGACTCCGGGTGTGCGCCGTCGGTCAGCATGCGACTGGCGCGCCGAATGGCATGCGGTCCGTCGCGTGCGCCAGCGCGGTTGGTGGTGCCGAGATCCAGCGGTACTCCGGCTATGACGAAGTCCGCATTGCGATCGGTGCGGGTGATGCCGAGAAAGGCGGACGGCATGGCGTAAGTCGGTGGTCCAGTCATGTGGCTTGGTCCTCAGGCGATCCCGGGTCACGTCTCATCGGCGGGTCTGATCACGATGCGAAATCCGCGCCGCCGGCGCCTCACACGACAAGGAGTAGCAGCAGACTGCCCGCGCCGATGATGAAACAATAATAGGCAAACGGGTTCAGCGCCCAGGCATCGTGCTGGCGGAAGTAGCGCATCAGGAACGCGGTGCTGGCGAAGGCGGTGACACCGGCAACCACAGCGGCCATCGCAGCCAGTCCGAATGTGCCAGGAGGGACGCTCTCGTGCAGAAGCTTCGGCACCTCGAGCACCGTGGCGCCGAGGATGATCGGCGTCGCGATCAGAAACGAGAAGTGCGCGGAGCCTTCGTGGTTGATGCCGCGCAGCAATCCGCCGACGATCGTCGCGCCCGATCGCGATATGCCCGGAATCAGCGCGGTGCACTGCCAGCAACCGATCGTCAACGCATCCAGCGCCGTGAGGGTGGACAACGGGCGGTGGCCGTGACCGCGCAGCTTCTCGCCGCCCATCAGCAACAGCCCGTTCACCACCAGGAAAAACGCCGCGACCAGCGGTGTGCCGAACAGGCCGCGCAGGAACTTTTCCAGAAGGAAACCGACGATCACCGCGGGGATGGTGGCGATCACGATCAGCAGGAATACGCGCCGGCTTTCGCTGATCTGGTGCGCCGCACCCAGACCCAGCAGGCCGGTCGCCAGCGCCCACCAGTCGCGCCAGAAATACAGCAGCAGCGCGGCCGCGGTGCCGAGATGCAGCATCACCAGGAATGGCAGGAATTCCGGTGAGCGCTGATCGAGCGGCCAGTGCAGCAGCGCCGGCAACACGACGGCATGACCGAGGCTGCTGACCGGAAACAGTTCGGTGGCGCCCTGGAGAATGGCGATGATGACGGCCTGCAGTGCGCTCATGCGGAGTTACTGGCCGAAGCCGGATGATTCGGCAACCTGTGCAGCTCCATGGCATAGTCATGCCCGCATGCCGCACGACCATCAACATCACCACGATCACGCGCATGGCCACGGTCGACGCGGACATGGCCATGCGTTCGCGATCGGCACGGCGCTGAACGCCGGCTTCGTGGCGGCCGAATTGGTATTCGGCCTTGCCGCCAATTCGATCGCGCTACTGGCAGATGCGGCGCATAACTTCGGCGATGTGCTGGGGCTGCTGCTCGGCTGGGGCGCGGCCTGGCTCGGCGGCCTGCCGCCCACGCGCCAGCGCACCTATGGCTGGGGCCGCAGTTCCATCCTGGCGGCGCTGCTGAATGCCACGATCCTGCTGATCGGCGTCGGCGCGATCGGCGTGGAGGCGCTGCAGCGGCTGATCGCGCCGCAACCGGTGACGGAGGTCACCGTGATCCTGGTCGCCGCGGCCGGCATTGTCGTGAATGGGGCAACCGCGCTTTTGTTCATGCGCGGCCGCGGCGGCGACATCAACATCCGCGCGCAGTTCGTGCACATGGCGGCTGATGCCGGCGTATCGGCCTCGGTCGTGGCAGCGGGCCTGCTGATCATGCTGACCGGCTGGCTGTGGCTCGATCCGCTGGCCAGCCTGGGGATCGCCGTGGTGATCGTCGTCACCACCTGGGGATTGCTGCGGGAATTGATCGATCTGGCGATGGATGCCGTGCCCGGCGGTGTGGCGCACGACGATGTGCAACAGTACCTGGCGTCGGTGCCCGGTGTGGTCGAGGTGCACGATCTGCACATCTGGGGTCTCAGCACGACGGAAACCGCACTGACGGCGCATCTGGTATGTGCGGACGAACCCGGCGAGCGCAAGCTGCACGACGTGACGCATGCATTGCGCGACCGCTTTGGCATCGGCCACGCGACGCTCCAGGTCGAGACCGGCGCCGACGCCGAGCTGTGCCGGTTGCGGCCGCATGACGTCGTGTAGCGGATGGGTAATGCCATGCAGGCAATTGACCTGCTGATCTGGCGACCACGTGTCGCCGCGCCGGAGTGCCGCGTCTTTTCGGCTGGCATGATGGCCGGTTTCCAACGATGATCGGGCGCCCGTACGCGGGCATCGCGCATCCACTGACCGCGTCACCCCCACATCGCGCCCGACCATGCACCGAAGACTGCCACTGCTGATCCGCGCAATTGCTTATGGGCTGCGTGGCGGCTTCCTGATCCGGCCCTTCATCATCGCTCTGGCGCTCGGCGCGGCGGGGGGCGTGCTGTCCTCACTGGAAGAACAGGTGCCGACGCTCGCCGCGTGGATACCGGCGACGTTGTTTCCGTCGCGACAGGACCCGCAGGTGGCACAGGTGATCCTGAGCGCCATTGCAACCTCGATCATGACCGTCGTCTCCATCGTATTTGCCATCCTGCTGATGACGCTGACGCTGGCCTCGACGCAATTTTCACCGCGCATTCTGGTCAGCTTCGTGCGCGACCGTGGCACGCAATGGACACTGGGGGTGTTCCTCGGCACCTTTTCGTATTGCATGGCCGCACTGCCGGCAGCGCGCTCGCTGCCTGTCGCGTTCGTGCCGGTGCTCACCGTCACCGGTGCCATGCTGCTGGCGCTGGTCGCAGTTGGCTGGCTGATCTTTTTCATCCATCACATCTCGCAGGCGATCAGCGTCAACCACATCGTCGACCGCATCGCGCGGGAAACCGAGCTTGTTATCGACGAATTGATGCCGCGACCGCGAACGCGGTTCGAACCGATGAGCCAGGCCCCTTCCAACGATATGGACCACACACCGATCCTGAACCAGCGCTCGGGCTACGTCCGCTTCGTCGACATCGATCAGTTGCTGTATCTGGCAAAATCATGGCGCATCCGCATCCGGGTGGAACGCGGCGTCGGGCAGTTCCTTCCAGCCGGCGTGCCGCTGCTGCACATCTCGCGCGCGGACCGCATCAACCCGGTGCGCACAGTCGAACTGCTGGGCGCTTTCGACATCGGGCCGACTCGCACGCTGCAGCAGGACGTGGAGTTCGGCGTCATCCAGATCGTCGATATCGCGCTGCGGGCGATCTCGCCGGCGGTGAACGATCCGAGCACGGCGATCACCTGCATCGACCATCTCAGCCGCATCCTGATCCGTTGGCTCGGTCGTGCTCCGCCGGCGTCGGTGCTGTTTGATCCGCCGCATGTGCCGAGGGTGTTCGTGCCATGGCTCGGCGTCGATGGAATGCTCGACACGGCGTTCGAACAGATCCGCCACTACGCGGCGAACGATGCCGCCGTCAGCCTGCGGCTGCTTCGGGCAATAGGCGATATTGCCGGCGCGCTGGAGCAGGAGGATACCCGCGCCAAACTTCTGGAACGTGCGCGTCGGGTAGTTGACGGCTGCGACGAGCGCCTAGGCGAGATCGAGGCCGCGCGGCTGCGACAACGTGTTGCCGCACTGGAGCATCGGATCGCGCCGGCTTGAGCTTCATTGCGTGCGCTTGGGTCGCGCGTCACGGCTGCGCCGTGCGATTGGCACGGCGACCTCGAAGTGGTTGGCGAATGGCAGAATAGATGGAGCGCGATACAGCCGGATCATCGGTCCGCCGGTCGGTGTCCACAGAGTGCCGGCAAGCGAGGCATGGATCACTGCGTCGCCGCGGGCGATCATCTGGGGCGAAGGACGTCCGGACATGCGAAGAACGGCCAGGACTTCCGATTGCGCCGGGCGAATCCGGACCTTCCGATTGCCCGGCAGTGGCAACGCGAAGACATCCTGCACGTCGAGTAGTTCGACGCGCACCAGCCATCTGCCCGGCGCTTCCTCGCTCTGCACCAATGGGCCGGCCGCACGAAAGCGGGTTCCGATGCGATTGTTGCCCGCGAGATAACTTGCGATTCGCTGCAATGCCGTTGCCCGCGCTCGATCGGGCTCGCCCTTGACACAGGTTTGCAACGACAAGCTCACCTGGGTTTCCCAGATCTCGACCGCACCGTGGTGCGAAACGACGGTTACCGGGGTCGCCTGGTTGGAATGAGGCAAGGGCCAGTGCGGCGCAAACAAGCGCGCAAGATAATCCGGCAGGCGCGTGATGACGCCTGCATTGCCGCTAGGACCTGCCGCGGCGCCGGAAGCGATCATGGTGTGTGACCATGCCATGTGCGGGTGCGATCCAACATGTGCTGAGTAAAGCGGCGCTGCGACCGATATCCGACGGCGAGCACTAGCCATAAGCCAGGCCATAGGACACCGAAAGCGATTGCGAGCATAAGCAAGCGTAGGAGTAACGCGTGGTGATAGTCGGCGAACCAGTTGGTCATGACGCCGCCCAATATGGGAAGGGGCGCATTTAAAATCGATTGGCCTGGCGGGGCGGAAAAATAGCCACGGCATTCATAGGCGGCTACTCACGGTGGTCGCCGCTTCGACATGGATTTTATATGCGACCGCCCGATATCGTGGCGGCATCAGCAATCGGTCAAGGTCCATCGCGACCCCTGCGTTGTTGGATGGAGCGGCCCGTGACGGAAATCCACTTCGGCTCGCGTGCCGGGCTACCCTCAAGGGACGACGAATTCGTGCGCGGCAGCCATGAACCTCGTAGCTATCCGACACCGGCCGAATTTGTCGCGGGGGTCGGTCGCGTCCTTGCAGTGTGCTTTGGCTTGGCGCTGCTGGCTCACGTGATCGTGACAGCAATCGGCGTCCAGTGACAGTCGGCGGCTGGCCGCTGGCAAACCGCAATTGATCCAGATCAATGCGGGCACGCGGTTTCGGCTGGCCAATCACTGGTAAGCCGAGTCGGAGCGACGCAGCTATTACCAGCGGCCACCCCCAGGATTTATATGGGATCTATATGCCGACCCGTTGCAGGTGCCATCGATTCTATATGGTACGACCGCTAGTTTGTGTGCAACGCAACATGCCCGTCGCATGCGGCGACATCGCTGCTGACCCAGGAGCAACTCCATGCTTGACGTGATCTACATACTGATCGGTGCCGCCTTCCTCGGCGGCTGTGTTCTTTACGCGTTCGGCTGCGACCGTTTGTAAGGGCCACTGCCATGTCAATCGACTACGTGCTGGGCGCGATCGTGACGATCGGCCTGCTGGTCTATCTGGTTTACGCCCTGACCCGCCCAGAGAAGTTCTGAGCAGGGTCACCAGGAGCAACGTGATATGACGTTCAACGGTTGGCTACAGATCGCGCTGTTTGCCGTTCTGGTGGTCCTGCTGACCAAGCCGTTCGGCGGCTACATGACGCGCGTGTTCACCGGGGAGCGCACGCTGCTCCGTCCCGTGCTGCGCCCGATCGAACTCGGCATCTACAAGATGTGCGGCGTCGAGGAGAACGAGGAACAGCATTGGGTGAGCTACGCCATCGCAATGCTGGCTTTCAGCTTCGCCGGTTTCGTCATCATGTACGGCATCCAGCGGCTGCAGAACGTGCTGCCGCTGAACCCGCAGGGCCAGGATGCCGTCTCACCCGATCTGGCGTTCAACACGTCGGTCAGCTTCATGACCAACACCAACTGGCAGTCGTATGTGCCAGAGACAACGATGAGCTACCTCACGCAGATGACCGCGCTGACGGTGCACAACTTCGTCTCGGCTGCCACCGGTATCGCGCTGGCGATCGCCCTGATCCGCGGTTTCGCGCGGCGCTCCGCACAGACGATCGGCAATTTCTGGGTCGATCTGACCCGTTGCGTGCTGTACATCCTCCTGCCGATCTCGATTGTTGTCGCCCTGGTGCTGATCTGGCAGGGCACGCCGGATAACCTGCATGCCTATACCGAGGTCACCACGCTCGAAGGCGGCAAGCAGCTCATCGCGCAGGGCCCCGTGGCCTCGCAAGAGGTCATCAAGGTTTTCGGCACCAATGGCGGCGGTTTCATGAACGCCAACTCGGCGCATCCGTTCGAGAACCCGAATGCGTTGACCAACCTGATCCAGATCCTGCTGATCTTCTCGATCGGCGCGGGTCTGACCAACGTCTTCGGCCGCATGGTCGGCAGCCAGCGACAGGGCTGGGCAATCTTCGCCGTGATGGGTCTCCTGTTCCTCGCGGGCATTGCCACGGCTTACACCTCTGAAGCTCCGGGCAACCCGGCCTTCACGGCGTTGAACGTGGACCAGGCGGCGGGCGCGTTACAGGCCGGCGGCAACATGGAGGGCAAGGAGGTCCGCTTCGGCCTCGCCAACTCCGTCCTGTTTGCCACCGTCACCACGGACACGTCCTGCGGTGCGGTGAACACCATGCATGACAGCCTGCTGCCACTGGCCGGCATGGTGCCGCTGGCCAACATGATGTTCGGTTGCATCTTCTTCGGTGGCGTCGGCTCGGGCCTCTACGGCATGCTGATGTTCGTCATCGTGTCGATGTTCGTCGCCGGGCTGATGGTCGGCCGCACGCCGGAGTATCTCGGCAAGAAGCTGGAGGCGAAGGAGGTCAAGATGGCCATGCTCGCCATCCTGATCCTGCCGCTGTCCATGCTGGGCTGGACCGCGCTTGCCGTCGTGCTTCCCGTCGGAACCGGTGCGATGAGCAACGCCGGCCCGCACGGATTCTCCGAGGCGCTCTATGCCTACACCTCGGCGACCGCCAACAATGGCAGCGCCTTCGCCGGCATCTCCGCCAACGTGCCGTTCTGGAACGACACTCTCGGCTTGGCGATGTTCATGGGCCGCTTCCTGATGATCGTCCCAATGCTGGCGATTGCCGGTTCGCTGGCGAGGAAGAAGATCGTGCCTGCCTCCGCGGGGACATTTCCCACTGACCGCCCGCTGTTCGTCGGCCTGGTGGTGGGCGTGGTCGTGATCACCGGCGGTCTGATCTTCTTCCCAGCCGTTTCCCTCGGGCCGGTCGTGGAGCATTTCGCGATGCACGCCGGCACCCTCTTCGACACAGGCAGCTAATCCCATGGAAACCAGAAGCACCAAAATGCGCGGCTCGCAGTCCACAATGCTGGACCCTGCGATCCTCATGCCGGCTATCGGGCAATCCTTCGTCAAGCTTGATCCGCGCGTGCTGATCAAGAACCCGGTGATGTTCGTCGTCGAGGTTGTCGCGGCGCTCACCACGGTGATCTTCATACGCGAACTTCTGACCGGCGGCGGTCATCTGGGCTTCACCTTCCAGATCATCATCTGGCTGTGGGTGACCGTGCTGTTCGCCAACTTCGCCGAGGCGGTGGCGGAGGGCCGCGGCAAGGCGCAGGCAGCGACGTTGCGCAAGGCACGCACCGAGACGACCGCCAAGCGGCTCGCTTCGATCGACGCGGCGAACTTCCAGGTCGTGGCCGCACCGCAATTGAAGCAAGGCGACATCGTCCTCGTGGAGGCCGGCGACTTCATCCCCAGCGATGGCGACGTGATCGAAGGCATCGCCTCCGTGGACGAGTCGGCCATCACCGGCGAGTCCGCACCGGTCATCCGCGAGTCCGGCGGCGACCGCTCGGCCGTCACCGGCGGCACGCGCGTGCTGTCGGACTGGATCAAGGTGCGGATCACCGCGGCGCAGGGCTCGACCTTCCTCGATCGCATGATCGCGCTGGTGGAAGGCGCCGAACGGCAGAAGACGCCGAATGAGATCGCGCTGAACATCCTGCTCGCCGGCCTGACGATCATCTTCGTGTTCGCGGTCGCGACGATTCCGAGCTTCGCCACCTATGCGGGCGGCACGGTCTCAGTCGTGATCCTGGTCGCGCTGTTCGTGGCACTGATCCCGACGACGATCGGCGCGCTGCTGTCGGCGATCGGCATCGCGGGCATGGACCGGCTGGTGCGCTTCAACGTGCTGGCGATGTCGGGCCGCGCGGTGGAGGCAGCCGGCGATGTCGACACGTTGCTGCTCGACAAGACCGGCACGATCACGCTCGGCAATCGCCAGGCGACCGAGTTCATCCCGCTGACCGGTGTCACCGAGCAGGAACTGGCGGACGCGGCCCAGCTTGCGTCGCTGTCGGACGAAACCCCGGAAGGCCGCTCCATCGTCGTGCTGGCAAAGGAGAAATACAATATCCGGGGTCGAGAGATGGCCCCGATGGGCGCGCGCTTCATCGCGTTCTCGGCGCAGACGCGGCTGTCCGGCATCGACTTCGACGGCTCCGTCATCCGCAAGGGCGCCGTCGATGCGGTGCTGGCATTTGTCCGCCTCACCGGCGGCAACGGCCAAGGCGGTGGCGGCGTCGCGGTGGCGACCGCAATCAGGCCGACCGTGTCGGACGCGGCGGTGCGCGAACTGACTGCAAAGTCCGACGTGATCGCCAAGGCCGGCGGCACGCCGCTCGGCGTCTCGAAGGATGGACGTCTGCTCGGCGTGATCCATCTGAAGGACATCGTGAAGGGCGGCATTTCGGAGCGCTTCTCCGAACTGCGCCGCATGGGCATCCGCACGGTGATGATCACCGGCGACAACCCGCTGACCGCCGCCGCGATCGCCGCCGAATTGGGCGTGGACGACTTCCTGGCGCAGGCCACGCCGGAGGCCAAACTCAAGCTGATCCGCGACGAGCAGGCGCAGGGCAAGCTGGTGGCGATGTGCGGCGACGGCACCAACGACGCGCCGGCACTGGCGCAGGCCGATGTCGGCGTGGCGATGAACACCGGCACCATGGCCGCGCGCGAGGCCGGCAACATGGTCGATCTCGACAGCGATCCGACCAAGCTGATCGAGATCGTCGAGATCGGCAAACAGCTGCTGATGACGCGCGGCGCGCTGACCACGTTCAGCATCGCCAACGACGTGGCGAAGTACTTCGCCATGATCCCGGCGATGTTCATCGCCTTCTATCCGCAACTTCAGGCGCTGAACGTGATGCGGCTTGGCAACCCGGAGAGCGCCATCCTGTCGGCGATCATCTTCAACGCGCTGATCATCGTGGTGCTGATCCCGCTGGCGCTGAAGGGCGTGGCCTACCGGCCGATCGGCGCCGCGGCGATCCTGCGCCGCAACCTGCTGCTCTACGGCGTGGGCGGCATCATCGTTCCGTTCGTCGGCATCAAGCTGATCGACATGCTCGTAACCTCCATCGGTCTGGCGTGAGAGGACCGCACCAATGAAACACATTCGCCCCGCGATCGTGATGATCATCGCCATGACGGTGATCACCGGTCTGATCTATCCGCTGCTGATGACCGGCATTGCCCAGGCCGTGTTCCCCTATCAGGCGAACGGCAGCCTGATCGAGAAGGACGGCAAGGTGATCGGCTCCGCGCTGATCGGCCAGGAGTTCACGTCTGACAAGTACTTCCATGGCCGGCCATCGGCGACAACGGAACCGGACCCGAAGGATCCGACCAAGACCGTGCCGACGCCCTATGCTGCCGACAACTCCAGCCGGCTCCAACCTTGGCCCGACGTCGAAGGCGCTGGTAGACCGCGTGAAGGATGATGCAGCCAAGCTGGCGGCTGAGAATCCCAACACGCCGATCCCGGTCGATCTGGTGACCACGTCGGCCAGCGGACTGGACCCCGACATCACTCCGGCCGCCGCGTTGTTCCAGGTGCCGCGCGTGGCCAAGGCGCGTGGGCTGCCGGAGGACAAGGTTCGCCAGCTCGTCGAGGATCACATTGCCGGCCGACTGATAGGCATCATCGGCGAGCCACACGTCAACGTGCTTCAGCTCAATCTTGCGCTGGACTCGATGCAAAGCTGAGCGGGCCGGCCCTCCCTCGGCATGGCCGGGCTTGACCCGGCCATCTGCTTGTCGCAGCAGATGGCCGGGTCAAGCCCGGCCATGACGGCTAAGTGGCGCCGGCCATGACGGTTGAGCGCTGCCGGCTCTGACGAACGAACGGATGGTCGCCTTTGGACGATCGAGGTTCACGCGAAGGAAGGCCCTCACCCGACGCTCTGTTGCAGGAGGCGCAGCAAGGCTCGCGCGGTCGCCTCAAGATATTCGTCGGGGCGGCACCGGGTGTGGGCAAGACCTACGAAATGCTCACGGCGGCTCGGGCGCGTCTGCGGGAAGGCACCGACGTGGTCGTTGGTGTCGTCGAGACTCATGGGCGCAAGGAAACCGAAGCACTGCTCGATGGCCTCGAGGTGATTCCGCGACAGAGCGTCGAGTACAAGGGACGCGTGCTGCAGGAGATGGATCTCGACGCCCTGCTGGTACGACACCCGCAACTGGCGCTGGTCGACGAACTGGCGCACACCAACGCGCCGGGCAGCCGCCATCCCAAACGCTATATGGATGTCGACGAGCTGATCTCGGCCGGCATCGATGTCTACGCCACGCTCAACGTCCAGCACATCGAAAGCCTGAACGACGTCGTCGCACGGATCACCCGGATCAGGGTGCGCGAGACGGTGCCGGATTCGATCATCGACAAGGCCGACGACATCGAGCTGATCGATTTGACGCCGGACGACCTGATTCAGCGCCTGAAGGACGGCAAGGTCTACGTGCCGCACCAGGCCGAGCGCGCCATCCGCCATTACTTCTCGCCCGGCAATTTGACGGCGTTGCGCGAACTCGCACTGCGTCGCACGGCGCAGCGGGTCGACGAACAGATGGTCAGCTACATGCAGGCCCATGCGATCGCCGGCCCCTGGGCCGCCGGTGAGCGTGTGCTGGCCTGCGTCGGCGGCGATCCGAGCAGCATCGACGTGGTGCGCCACGCCAAGCGGATGGCGGACAGCCTGAAGGCGCCCTGGACGGCGGTCCATGTGGAGACCGGGCGCAACCTGGGCATGAGCGAAACGGAACGCGACAGGATCGCCGAGGCATTGCGGCTGGCGGAGCGTTTGGGCGCGGAGACCGTCACGCTGCCGGGCCAGGATGTTGCGGACACGATCGCCGGCTACGCACGCGACAACAACTTCACGCACATCATCATCGTGCAGCCGCCACGGTCGCGTTGGTTGGAGCTGTTGTACGGACCGCTGGCGCAGCAGCTGATCCGCAAGGCGGGCGGCGCGAGCGTGCACGTGCTCGGACGCAGCCGAGAGGCGACAGACCAGCAAGGCCAGCGGGGATTGCCGCGGGAGCCGGCTGCGCGCGCCGGCGATGCCAGGGCCTATGTCGGCAGCCTCGCGTTCGTTGCGGCAGCCCTCGGTGTCGGCCTCGTGCTGCACCAGGCGCTGGGTGTCGGGAGCATCGCCCTGACCTTCCTGACCGCGGTGCTGGTGTCCGCGGTTGTCTATGGGCTGTGGCCGGCGCTGTTCGCATGCCTCGCCAGCGTGCTGGCTTACAATTTCTTCTTCCTGCCGCCGCTCCACACCTTCACCATCGCGGATCCGGAAAACGTCGTCGCACTGTTCTTCTTTGCCATCACGGCGGTGATCGCGAGCAACCTCACAGCGCGGGTGCGTGCCCAGGCGATCACGGCACGCCAGCGCGCTCGCACGACCGAGGAACTCTACCAATTCAGCCGCAAGCTGGCAGGCGCGGCAAACCTCGACGATCTGCTTTGGGCCACGGTGCATCAGATCGCGCTGATGTTGAAGGTGCGTGTCGTCATCCTGTTGCCCGAGGACGGCAAGGTGGCGGTGCGTGCAGGGTTTCCACCAGAGGACAGTCTGGATGCGGCCGATCTGGCCGCGGCGATATGGTCGTGGGAGCGCAACCATGTCGCGGGGCGCGGCTCGGACACTTTGCCGGGAGCCAAACGGCTGTTCATGCCGATGCAGACCGGCCGTGGCGCTGTCGGCGTAATCGGCATCGACCGCGACGAGCCGGGGCCGATCCTTACGCCCGATCAGCATCGCCTGCTCGACGCGCTTGCCGACCAGGCGGCACTGGCAATCGAGCGCGTGAACCTCGTGGAGGATGTGGATCGCGCCCGGCTTGTCGCAGAGACCGATCGTTTGCGTGCGGCCTTGCTGACGTCGATATCGCATGATCTGCGCACGCCGCTGGCGTCCATCCTAGGGTCCGCGACCAGCCTGGCGGCAAATGGCGACTCGCTCGATGCAGCAACACGGCTTGATCTGGCCCGCAACATTCAAGACGAGGCGGAGAGGCTCAATCGCTTCATCGGCAATCTGCTGGACATGACACGGCTCGAGGCCGGACCGCTGCCGTTGCGAACCTCCCCAGTCGAATTGTTGGACGTGATTGGCAGCGCGCTGCGCCGTGCCAGCAAGGTTCTCGCCGCGCACAGGACGCAGGTGCGCTTGCAGCCCGATCTGCCGATGCCCGAACTTGACGACGTCTTGTTCGAGCAGGTCCTGTTCAACCTGCTGGATAATGCCGGGAAATATTCACCCCCCGGATCATTGGTGACCATCAGCGCCTGGCAGGAGGGCGCGCAAGTCTACCTGCGTGTTCTCGATGAAGGCCCCGGTATTCCGCCTGCCGACCTGGAGCACGTCTTCGACAAGTTCTACCGCGTCGGAGGTGCCGATCGCCGCCGCGCCGGTACCGGCCTCGGCCTTGCCATCTGTCGAGGCTTCGTCGAGGCGATGCATGGCACTATAACAGCCGCAAACCGGAACGATCGCCCGGGGGCAGTCTTCACCATCACGCTTCCGGTTCCCGCCAGTGCCGGCCGCCCGACCGAGACTGTTGCATGACCGCGGGAACCGCGCCGGTCAGGGTGCTCGTTGTCGATGATGAACCCGCGATCCTGCAATTCCTGCGCGTCGGACTCGGCAGCCAGGGCTATCTGGTGATCGAGGCCGAGAACGCGCAATCCGCACTGGATGCGGTCAAACAACGCAGAGCCGATCTGCTTGTGCTCGATCTCGGGCTGCCGGATATGGATGGGCTCGAGGTCATCAGACGCATCCGGGATGGGGGCGTCATGCTGCCGATCATTGTCCTGTCCAGCCGGGATGACGAAGCGGCGAAGGTGCAGGCTTTGGATCTCGGGGCGGACGACTACGTGACGAAGCCCTTCGGCATCGACGAGCTTCTGGCAAGGATCAGAGCGGCGCAGCGGCATCGGCTGCAGCAGCAGGGCGAGAAGCCGATATTCCGCACAGGCGATCTCACCGTCGATCTGGTACGGCGGATCGTCACGGTACGTGGCAATGAAGTAAAGTTCTCGCCGCGCGAGTACGACCTGCTGCGGCTCCTCGTCGCTCATGCCGGAAAGGTGCTGACGCACAACATGATCCTGCGTGAGGTGTGGGGGCCAGCGTCCGATGTTCAGTACTTGCGCATCTATATCCGGGCGTTGCGTCAGAAGATCGAACGGGATACCGAGAAACCCGAATACATCCAAACGGAGACCGGCGTGGGATATCGGCTGAGAGCACCCGACTGATGCCGATCGGCGACATCGTCGGGGTCAACAATGTCATCGTCGGATTGCGCGTTGGCGACAAAACGCAGCTTCTGCGGGAGTTGGCAAGGCGTGCTGCATTGGCTCTGTCGTTGGATCAGCGCCTGATCCTCGATGCGTTGCAGGCGCGGGAGGATCTCGGTTCCACCGGCTTGGGGAAGGGCTTCGCACTGCCACACGCGCGCCTCGATGCGCTGTCGCAGTTCTTTGCTTTGTTCGTGCGGCTGGCCCGGCCAATCGACTTCGCGGCGATCGACGATCGTCCGGTTGATCTGGTGATCCTGCTGTTGACGCCTGCCAATGCCGGCAACCAGCACCTGGCGACGCTGGCGGCTCTTTCTCGCCCGCTGCGTGACGAGGCATTCGTGCGGCGGTTACGGCAGGCGCCGGATGCGGCGGCCGTGCATTCGTTGCTCGAGAATGCGTGACACGCTGTTTGATGTCGTGGCCAGCGAAGGTAGGCCATCCACGTCTTCTCTCGACGTGTCCAAGTCGTGGATGACCGGGCCAAGCCCGGCCATGACGAGGTGGCGTGTGACCGCCGATCTCCAGAGACTGTAATCGCCCCGCTCTCTGTGCAATTGTTCGCACCGGGGAGGACGACCATGCCCATCGAACTGCACAACCTGCATCCGCTCTTCGTCGCCGAGGCCAGCGGTGTCGATCTTGGCCAGCCGATCGATGTGGAGACGGTCCGTACGATTTGGGATGCAATCGATCGCTATGCGGTGCTGGTCTTCCACGACCAGCGTCTGACCGATGTGCAGTTGCGGGACTTCGCGGCCAGGTTCGGTGATCTCGAGATCGGCCGATCCGCCGCGCGTGGCGGCAGGCGCCGTCTGGCAATTCCGCAGATTGGCGACATTTCGAACCTGGACGAGGACAACCGCGTGCGCGCGCTGGACGATCGTCGCAGGCTGGATAGCCTCGGCAACCGTCTGTGGCACACCGACGCGTCCTACATGCCGGTGCCGGTGGTGCTGGGAATGCTGCATGCGGTGACCGTGCCGCCCGCTTCGGCGCTCGGCGGCGGCGAGACCGAATTCGCCGACATGCGCGCGGCCTATGACGCCCTGCCGGAGGCGACGAAGACGGCGATCGACGGGCTGATCGTGCAGCACGACGTGTTCTGGTCGCGCGGCCAGATCGGCTTCACCGAATTCCCACCCGGCGAGCGCGAACAATACCCGCCATCGCCGCAGCGGCTAGTGCGGCTGCATCCTGGGTCGAAGCGCAAGACGCTCTATTTGTCCGCGCACGCGTCGCACGTCGTTGGCTGGCCGATTGCCGATGGCCGGCTACTGCTGCTCGACCTGAATGCTCACGCGACCCAGCCCGCTTTCGTGTATCGCCACGAATGGCGGGTCGGTGACCTGGTGATCTGGGACAATCGCTGCACGATGCATCGCGGCCGCGCCCACGACGAAAGCCAGCCGCGCGACCTGCGTCGGGCCACGACGTTGGATGTAGCCTCGACGCTCGCCGAAGTGGCTTAGCCGGAAAGCGATGCCTGACATGCAGTTTATTCAGCGGCGGGCCTGAGCCGTGAGCAACCTTTACGACGCCGACATCCTGGAGTGGTCCGAGCGCCAGGCTGAGCTGCTGCGGCGTCGCGCGGCCGGTGAGCCGGTGAACGATGCCGCGCTGGACTGGCCCAACATCGCAGAGGAAATCGCGGACGTGGGGCGGAGCGAATTGCGGTCCTGCCGGTCCCTTCTGCGGCAGGCGCTGCGGCACATGCTGAAGGCCGAGTCCTGGCCACTCTCCCGCGATGCGCCATCGTGGCGAGCCGATGCGATAGATTTCCGCCGCCAGGCGAGGGACGCGTTCACGCCGTCCATGCGGCAGAAGATCGACGTTTTCGGCCTGTATCGCGAGGCTCTGCAGGCGCTTCCCGAGACAGTGGACGGCCAGACGCCGCTGCCGATTCAGACCGAGATACCAACGCTCGACGAGTTGCTCGGCGAGGATTGATCGGCCGACCACAACCCAATTGATGCGCGCCGGATCTAAAAGAACCGGTTTTCCGGTCTCGGCAGGCCGAGGTTTTCCCGCAGGGTCTTGCCCTCGTATTCGCGACGGAACAGCTCGCGCCGTTGCAGCTCCGGCACCACGCGATCGACGAAGTCATCCAGCCCGCCTGGCAGATAGGGGAACATGATGTTGAAGCCGTCGCAGGCTTCGCTCGTCAGCCACTCCTCCATCTGGTCAGCGATCATCGCGGGCGTGCCGAGGAGCGCCGGACCGCTGTAGCCGCCCAGGCGCTGGGCGAGCTGTCGCACGGTGAGGTTTTCACGCTTTGCCAAGTTGATCGCCCGCTCGCGTCCGCTCTTGCTCGCGTTGGTCTCGGGGATTTCGGGCAGCGGACCGTCCGGATCGAAGCCTGACGCATCATGGCCGAGCGCGATCGACAGCGAAGCGATGGCGCTGTCGTAGTGCACCAGGCTGTCAAGCTTCGCGCGCTTCTCGCGTGCCTCGTCAAGGGAATCGCCGATCACGACAAATGCGCCGGGCAAAATCTTCAAATGGTCGGGGTCGCGTCCGAGCTTAGTCATGCGGCCCTTGATATCGGCATACAACGCGCGTCCTCCGTTGATGTCGCCCGCGCCGGCGAACACCATTTCGGCAGTCTCCGCGGCGAGCTGCCGCCCGGCATCGGACGCGCCCGCCTGCACGATCACTGGCCAGCCCTGGATCGGGCGCGCGATGTGCAGCGGTCCGCGCACCGAGTAGTGTTTTCCCCGATGGTTCAGCACGTGCATGCGCGACGGGTCGAAGAACTCTCCGGTCTCGACGTTGCGGATGAATGCGTCCTCCGCCCAGCTGTCCCATAGGCCGGTGACGACATCGTAGAACTCACGCGCACGCCGGTAGCGTTCGTCGTGCTCCATCGCATCATCGAGTCCGAAGTTCAGTGCGGCGTCGGGATTGGAGGTGGTGACGATGTTCCACGCGGCGCGGCCGCCGCTGATGTGGTCGAGCGAGGCGAAGCGGCGCGCGATGTGGAATGGCGCCTCGAACGTGGTGGAGCCGGTGGCGATAAGGCCGATATGCTCGGTCACCATGGCGAGCGCCGAGAGCAGGGTGAACGGCTCGAACGACGTGACCGTGTGACTGCGCTTCAACGCGTTCATCGGCATGTTGAGCACGGCCAGGTGGTCCGCCATGAAGAATGCATCGAACCGGCCGCGCTCAAGTGTCTGGATGAAGCGCTTCATGTGCGCCAGGTTGAAGTTCGCGTCGGGGTAGGCACCGGGATAGCGCCAGGCCGCGGTGTGGATACTGGCCGGCCGCATGAAGGCGCCCAGGTGGAGTTGGCGTCGCGTGGTCATGTCGTCCTCTCATCGTCATGCGCGGGCCCTTGACCCGGGCATCCCTGGCGTCACCGTGCTGGAATAGATGGCCGGGTCAAGTCCGGCCGTGACTGGAGGGAAAAGTGGATACAGGAACGCGCTCGGTGATCGGCGATACGCCTCGTCGGCGGGAGGATGCCCGCTTCGTGACCGGCGCGGGCGCCTATCTTGACGATCTGCGCTTCGACGGACTTGTGCACGCCGTGCTGCTGCGCTCGCCCCATGCCCACGCGTGGATCGCGGGCATCGATGTTGCCGCCGCATGTGCGGCACCTGGCGTGCTCGCCGTGCTCACCGGCGGGGATGCCGAGGCCGACGGGCTGCAGCCGATGCGGCCGACCGTAGAGGCGAACGTGCAGACCGGCGAACCCTTCGCCTTCGCGCCGCAGCCGTTGCTCGCGGGGGAAAAAGTTCGTCACGTCGGCGAACCGGTCGCACTGATCGTTGCGGAAACGCGCGCCCAGGCGCTTGATGCAGCCGAGCTTATTACGGTGGATTACATGCCGTTGCCTGCGGTGACCACCGCCGCTGCTGCCTCTGTTGCCGGTGCGCCGGAGATCTCCGTAGAAGTACCAGGCAATATCTGCCTCGACTGGCACACCGGAGATTCGAAGGCGGTTGACGCGGCGTTCGCTGTCGCCGCGCATGTGGTGTCGCTGCGCCTCGACAATCATCGCATCGTCACCAATCCGATGGAGCCGCGCGGCGCAGTCGGCATCCACGACCCGGCTCTCGACCACTACACGCTGCATGTGTCCAGCCAGAACATCCACGGTAATCGCGACGCCACCGCACGCGCGCTCGGCGTTCCGCCGGCTGCCGTGCGGTTCGTCGCACCCGACGTCGGCGGCGGCTTCGGCGCAAAGAACTTCACGTACGCGGAACATGCACTGGTCCTGTGGGCGGCGAAACGTGTCGGACGGCCGGTGAAGTGGATCGCCACACGCAGCGAAGGCTTTGTTTCCGACCATCAGGCGCGCGACCATCAGGCCGACGCCGCGCTCGCGCTTGACACGGCGGGAAGATTTCTCGCGCTTCGCGTCACCAGTGTCGCCAACATCGGCGCCTACATGGCCGGCGGCTCGGGCGCTGTGCAGACCAACCAGTACATCCATCTGCAAGGCACGATCTACCGAATGCCCGCCATCGCGCTGCACATCAGGGCGGTGCTCACCAACACCACGCCGATCGGTGTCACGCGCGCGCCCGGCTTCGCCGAATTGGTCAACATCATGGAGAAGCTGATCGACCACGCCGCCAGGCAATGCGGCTTCGACCGCGCCGATCTTCGGCGCCGCAACATGGTCCCCGCCGATGCGATGCCGATGACCAACGCACTGGGCTTCGTGGTGGACAGCGGGCATTTCACCGAGACATTCGATCGCGCACTTCTACAGGCTGACCTTCCCGGCTTCGCGACACGACGCGCGGACAGCGAGAGCGCGGATGTCTGCGTGGCCTCGGATTCGCGTATCACATCAAGGGCACCGGCGGTTCGCCGCACGAGAACGTGGATATCCGCTTCGAAAGCGATGGGACGGTGTCGCTGATCACCGGCACGCAGACCATCGGCCAAGGCCACGAGACAACGTTTCCGCAGATCCTCGCCGATCGCCTTGGCTTGGCGAATGACTGCATCCACCTGCGTCAGGGCGACACCGATCTGATCGCCACAGGCGGCGGGCACGGCAGCTCACGCGCGACCTATATGGGCGGGACAGCGATCTGGCGCGCCTCCGATGAGATCATTGCGAAGGGCAGACGTATCGCAGCCGATGCGCTGGAGACGGCGGAAGCGGACATAGCATTCGAGGATGGTCACTTCGTCGTGGCTGGGACCAACATGTCGATGTCCCTGCTCGCCGTGGCCGACCGAGCGCGAGAATCGGGCGCGCCGCTCGACACGTATCACGCGTGGACGCGCGAAGCGATGACGTTCCCCAACGGTACGCATGTGGTCGAGGTCGAGATCGACCGCGACACCGGCCTTGTGACGCTGGCGCGCCATACCGCGGTCGATGACTACGGCGTGCTGGTAAATCCGACGATCGCCGCGGGTCAGGCACACGGGGCCATGGCGCAGGGCGCCGGCCAGGCGCTGCTGGAACATGCGGTTTACGATCCGCAATCGGGTCAGCCGGTCGGCTCGTTCATGGACTATGCGTTGCCGCGCGCCGATGACCTTCCCGCATTCAATCTGGATTTCAACGGGACGCGCTGCACGACGAACCCGCTGGGCGTGAAGGGCTGCGGCGAGGCTGGGGCGGTCGGTATGTTCCCGGCGATCGGCAATGCCATCCTGGATGCGCTGGCGCCGTTCGGGGTCACCGTCATCAGCGGCCCTGCGACCCCGTTTCGCGTCTGGCAGGCCATGCACTGAAACCAGCCCGGCCACCTCTTCCCATACGCTCTGAAAATGTAATCTTTTGCCTTCACTATCATATGGCACGCGTACCCGTAGTTGGTGCCGCTCCCTTCGGGCGTGAATCTGTCGGACGCGGCGTTATAGTTGAACTGGGCGTTGGAAAGGCCGGTGCATACTCGCGCTACGATGGCAAAATGCGACGACCCGCATCAAGCAGCATATCGCTGATCCACGCCCCTTGCATCACGTCCCCCTGCATTGTGCCACCAGACTGTTTGATGCGACGTGTGATGTCCTGCATTATCCTGTCAACTTCCGGATGGTCAGGTTGGCCGGGATAGCCAAGACTTTGGGCGAAATCGTTCGGGCCGATGCTGTACAGGTCGATGCCCGGCACCGACAGAATGGCGTCCAGGTTGTCCAGCACGGCGACATCTTCCAGCAGGGCGCACACCAGCATCTGCTCGTTGGCCTCGCGATAGTACGCCGCCTTGTCCGGGATCCCGGCATTGTAATCCGTGCCCCGGTTCGCCCCGAATGACCGCTCGCCAAGCGGACCGAAGTAGCACGCCCGCACGAGCTGGCGGGCGTCGGCCTCCGTGGCAATGTGCGGGCCCAAGATGCCCATGATCCCGCGATCGAGATAGCGCAGGATGGTCGATGAGCCGATGTCCGGCACTCGGGCGATCGTCGTGACGTTATGGCGTTCGGCGGTCCGGCAGAGGTCTTCAAGCTGGTCCAGACCGAACGGCCCATGCTCGCCATCGATGAAGACGAAATCGAAGTCGAGCTTTCCCAGGATGTCGATCACCCATGGGGATGGGAAGGACAGGTTGTAGCCGTATGCCTTGCGGCTGGCTCGCATGGCGGCTTTGATTCGGTTGGGCTGCTTCATTGGGTGTCCTCGCGTGTGCTGTGACTGCGATCTGATCGTGCCGTCCGGTCGATGTTTGGCTGTAGTCACGTTCATACGTCGCCCTGCGTCTGGCAACCCTTGCACCAGGGTCCTTCAGAGAGAACAATCAGCACTGAAGCAATGAAATCGCGGTCACGCCGCCAAGGGGAGAGAATGCCATGGACCTCGGATTGCAAGGCAAGCATGCGATCGTGACCGGCGGAAGTCGGGGCATCGGCAAAGCCATCGCGCGGGAATTGGCGCGCGAAGGCGTCGATGTGGCGATCGTGGCGCGGAACAAGGAGGCTCTCGAGGCGACGGCGCGGGAGCTGGGAGCCGAGACGAACCGGCGCATCCGTTCCCATCGCGGCCGATGTCACCAGCAAGGAGCAGGTGGACCGCATGGTCGCCGAGGCGGCACAGCAACTGGGCGGCGTGCACATCCTGGTCAACAGCGGATCCGCGCCAGGGGGTTCGGCCACCGCGACCGGCCCGATCGAAACGGTCGTGGACGAGGATCTGCTGGAGGATTTCAACGTGAAGTATGTCGGCGCGCTGCGCTGTTCCCGCGCCGTCATCCCGCTCATGAAAACGGCGGGCTGGGGTCGCATCATCAACATCAGCGGCGCCAACGCCCGCAACGCCGGCAATCTCAGCGGCGGAGCACGCAATGCCGGCCTGGTGCACATGACAAAGACGCTGGCGGTGCAATTGGGCCGCCATGGCATCACGGTGAACTGCATCCATCCCGGCACGACCCGCACCGAGCGCACGCCGAGCCTGCTCGCGGCCCGCGCCAAGCAGCTGGGTGTAGCCCCGGAAGAAGCGGAGCGGCAGGACTTCGCGCCCGACTCGCCGCGCGGCAATGCCATCTGCCGCATGGTGGACGCCTCGGAGATCGCATTCGTCACGGTATTCCTGGCCTCGGACAAGGCCTGGGCGGTCTCCGGCGAACTGGTCGCGGCGACCGGGGGAGCCGGGCGGTCGGTGTATTTCTGAGCCGCAGCTGGCAGCGCTTCGAATGCGGTGGCTCCCTCAGGGCTATCGCGTTTGCCGTGGGAGCTTGGCATCGCGGATCTTCTGGCGACGCTTGCGCTGGTTGATGGCACCGCAAGGCATTCAACACGGAGGACGGTTGAGGACCACGGAGGGCCACGGAGAAGGGAAGAAATAGCGCTTTGCGCGCAGCGCATTGCGACTTCCTCCGTGGTCCTCGACGTCCTCCGTTCTTCCTCCGTGTTAAACGCTTTCTTTCTATCAACAGACATCCACGCGACCATTGAGGTACCGGGTTGCCCGCACGCCAATGGCATTCGTCAAACGCGATTTCACGCACAACGAGGCGGCGCGGTCAGGCAGCTCCAGGCTTGCTGCCCACAATGTCCGACAATGCCGACAACAGCCGGTCGATTTGCCCATCTGTGCCCACGGTTATCCGCAAATAGTCGGAGATACGAGCCGCGGGAAAATGCCGGACGATCACCGCCCTTTGGCGCAGCGCGGCGGCTAGCGTCGCGCCCTCATGTGCCGGATGACGCGCGAACACGAAGTTGGCGGAGGACGGCAGCACGTCAAAGCCAAGCCGAATCAGTCCACGGTTCAGCCGCTCTCGGCCCGCTATCACGCGAGCGCGGCTCTGTTGAAACCAGGCCTCGTCTTCCAGGGAGGCGATGGCGCCAGCCTGGGCTGGCCGACCAAGAGGATAGGAGTTGAAGCTGTCCTTCACCCGGGTGAGCGCCTCGATCAGGTCGGCGTCGCCGATCGCATAACCAATCCGCAGCCCGGCCAGGGCCCGAGACTTGGACATGGTTTGAACGACCAAAAGATTCGGGTGGGAGGTGACCAGCGGAATCGCGGTCTCGGCGCCGAAATCGACGTAGGCCTCGTCGATCACCACCGGAGCGTCAGGGTGTTGCTCGACCAGCGTCGCGATCTCAGCCCGTGACAGCGCAACCCCCGTTGGCGCGTTCGGATTGGGCACGATGACCGCGCCGGCCGGCCGGCGATAGTCGGCAACCCGGATTCGCATCGCCGCATCGAGCGGCACCGCCTCATAGGTGATGCCGAACAGGCGGCACCAGGCCGGGTAGAAGCTGTAGGTGATGTCCGGGAAGAGCAGCGGCGCGTCATGCTTGAGCAGCGCGGCGAAGGCGTGGGCCAGTACTTCGTCCGAGCCGTTGCCGACGAAGACCTGCTCGAGCCGCACTTGATGGTAGGTTGCCAAAGCCGCCAGCAGCGCAGTGGACCGCGGATCCGGATAGAGGCGCAGCGTATCGGCCGCCTCGCCACGGATTGCTTCCAACGCTCGGGGGGAAGGACCAAGCGGACTTTCATTGGTGTTCAGCTTGACCAGCTCCACCATGCCGGGCTGCTCGCCTGGTACGTAGGGCCTCAGGTCTCGCGTCAAGCTGCTCCAGAAGCGGCTCATTTTTTCTGTCCAGGTCTCATGGAAGCCGCGGTGCCACGTACGCGTTATGCAGAACGGTCATGCTCGGATTATGGGCCAAGATCAGCAAGCAGGTGCGCCGCCATCGCCTTCACTTCGTAGCTCCACCCAGCGTTGAACCGCAGTGAGGTGCGCTGTTGACCCGGCTTGCTGACGGTAAAGGTGGGCCCGTCTTCAGCGATGGCAAATTCGACCTGAAACCCGCTTTGGCTGTCGGCGATGATGATCGGCGAGTCTCCATCGCGCAACGCCAGCAAGAACGCTTTGGCTTCGTCTGTCGCCAGGTCGAGATGGGTCATCATCGGAGTGGAAGCATCCCCTGTCGGCTCGCCGGTGATCGAGATGGTCATGCTCGACCGGTTGATGGCGGGTACCTCGGGGATGCATCGGAATGTGAGGGTGCTATCGCCACTGCCGCGAAGCTCGACCGGTCCCGGCCGCCTCGCTGGCGACGGTGAAAGCAAGGGAGCGGGCGATGGGCATGAAAACGGCGCGGACTCACGAGGACGGCGCGTAAATCGGGATGCTGGAATAACCAGTGGACCTGGTTCGCCGGTTGGAAAATCGGGTATCGGTGCGCCAATCGGAGCGCCGGGAATGGGCTTGAGGGTCATTGCAATGCCTCGCCGCGGTATATAAGCAATATTGTGTCCTGGACCGTAAGCGGACGAGCACGCCTCCCAGAACAGGCCAACCAAGTGCCACCAGGGTACCACGCTGGCCCCGAAGGTCCAGGGGCTTGTATGTCGACAATGCCATGGGTTCCGGGGAAAGCCGGTATGGATTCGCTAGGAAATAAAGTGCTCCACGTGGCGCAGCGGTCGCTTCCACATCGTCATGCCGACCCCCGGGTCGGGCCAAAGGGCCGCCCGAGGACAGGCTCCGGTCGGCATCCACGTCTTCTCTTTTGGTTGGCAGCAAAGACGTGGATGGCCGGCCGTCGCCGGCCATGACGAGGTAGCATCAGGCGCTTCCGGAAATAATTCGGTTGTTTCCCCTCGGGCCCTATGTAGGAAAATGGGGGGATTCCGGCTAGAACAATGATCGAATGGCTTGGGAGACGGTTGTGGCGTTGCTCATCGTTGATCTCGACAAACATATCGGCAACGCCACGGCATGGCGCGACACGTTCGCGGGACAGCTTCCCGATCTGGAAATCCGCATCTGGCCGGATGCGGGAAAGCCGGCGGATATCGAATATCTCGCCTTCATGCATCCCGATTTCGATTCTCTTCCCAGTTTTCCGAATTTGAAAGCCATGTTCAGCCGCTCCGCCGGGGTCGAGTCCTTTGTCGGGCATCCAAAGCTGCCGAAGGTCCCGCTGTGCAAGGTCGAGCCGCCGGGCGGTGATCCGATGATGACGGAATACGTCGTCATGCACGTCCTGCGCTTTCATCGTGACATGCCCGGCTATCAGGCGGCTCAGGCCAATCGGGAATGGCGCCGCACTACGATTGTGCGACCCGAGCAAAGGCGTGTCGGATTCCTCGGCTTTGGCATGATGGCGAGAGCGCCGGCGCTGGTGTTGAACTCGCTCGGGTTCAAGGTGTCGGCCTGGGTTCGCAACCCGAGGAAGGAAGGTGACGTTCCGATCTATCACGGCCCCAACCAACTTGAGCCATTTCTTCAGCAGACCGACATCGCAGTCTGCCTTCTGCCGCTGACGAGAGAAACAGAGGGCATCTTCTGCACGCGCACCTTTGCCATGATGCCACGCGGGGCGATGCTGGTGAATGTGGGGCGCGGCAAGCATGTGGTGGATGCGGATCTGATCAACGCGCTCGATTCGGGGCAGTTGTCATATGCCGCGTTGGACGCGCTGTGGCCTGAGCCGCTACCGCCAACAAGCCCACTTTGGCTACACCCCAAAGTTACCGTGATGCCGCACGTGGCGCGGCGGCCGACCGTTGCTCAACTCGTGACTGAGATCGCGGCGAATATCCGGAGCGCCAAGGCGGGCGGGCGGCTTTTGCAGGAGGTCGACATCACGGCGGGATATTAGTGCCTTTGCACAGTGATTTTGGCCGGTTGTGCAAAACGGGGCCGCAACGCCGGATGTCCGTCCCGCTGGCTTCAACGAAGTACTTATACGTTGAGCGATCGCGGACCGCTGACGAACGGACTTCCCCGAACATAAAATCGCAGGACGCGGTGCGCATCCCGCGAAATGCCGATCCTGATGCTCTGCCCGATCTCGCCGGGTTCATGGTCACCGCATCCGAGCCATAGAGGGCCTTCCCGGCAAAGATCGAGCCCATCGAGCCCATAATCAACCCGCAGCGCCGCGGCGAGCCTTCCTGGTCCTCGCGCCAGGTCGTGCAAGCGCTCGTTGCCGCGATTTAGCCGCATGATCGGGATGCCTTCGAGCGGCTCGAGCGCCCTGATCAGGACGCCGGCTCCGATCCCGGGCATCTCGCTTGAGACATTCAGCATGTATGAACTGCCGTAGGCGAGATAAACATAGGCGTGCCCACGCTCGAGAAACAGCGAACGATTACGCCGGGTCATCCCCCGGTAGGCGTGCCCGGCGGCGTCGCCGACGACATACGCCTCGGTCTCAACAATACGACCGCTGGCGACGCCTTCAGGCAATTCCCGCACCAATACCGTGCCAATGAGATAGCGGGCGAGAGAGATCGTATCAATCGGCAGCTCCGAGCGAAGGAGCGAGCGGCAGACGGCCATCCTTGCGGCGGCCAGATTTCAGGGCATCCGCTCGACCCATTGCGCGCGCGAAGGCCCCGGCTCGAACGGATCGCCGAAATACTGGGTCTCGCGGGCCACCTTCCCATCGTGGAACTCCATGATGCTCACGGTGTAGGACGGCTGCCCGTCGTAGATTATGACATATTCAGTGACCCAGAGGTCGCCCGCGCCGATTATCCGCCGCACGGTGAAACGTTTCCGGTTCGGTTGCGCGGCGCGAGACGACTGAATGTTCCGACGCCCGCGGGTGCGTTCGCCCGATTGCGGATATTCGAGCACCGCGTCCTCTTGGTAAATCTGGTGCTCCGCCTCGAAGTCGTTCACATCGGAGGCGGCCCAGTGGCGATCCAGAGCCGCTCGGATGTCTCGGTCTTCCATATCAAGTCTCCTTGACCATCGCCGTCGAAGTTGAGCCATCGTAGCATGCGCCGGCCTGGTGCTTGTAGCTCGATCGGCGCGGCCCTTGCTTCAGGCGGTGGTTTCAGTTTGAAAGAGACTGATCCGATCGCGGGATCAATGAACAATGTCAGAGGTGGGACCATGCGACCGAACAAGATCAAGCAGATGTGGCGTGCCGGGCAATGCGCGACGCTGGGTTGGCTCTCCGTGTCGCACGGGTTCACAGCAGAGGTCATGGCGCGTCAGGGCTTCGATGCCCTGTGCATCGACCTGCAGCACGGCACCGCTGAAATGAAAGACGTCGGGCCCATGCTGGCC
This sequence comes from uncultured Alphaproteobacteria bacterium, assembly GCA_963780095.1. Lineage (GTDB taxonomy): Bacteria > Pseudomonadota > Alphaproteobacteria > Acetobacterales > Acetobacteraceae > JAMXLO01. Next base: position 12,078 of record CAWABH010000025.1, on the reverse strand, counting down.
GCGATCTCGCAGACCGACACGGTCCCGGTCGTGCGGGTTGCATGGAACGAGCCGGCGACAATCATGAAGGCACTGGACCTTGGCGCCTATGGCATCATCGTGCCGCTGGTCAATACCGCCGAGGAAGCGGCGATGGCGGTGGCTGCGTGCCGCTATCCGCCCGTCGGCATGCGCTCGTCGGGGCCCGTGCGCGCCGTGCACTACGGCGGCGCCGACTACGTGGAACATGCCAACGATGAGATCGTCATCATGGCGATGATCGAGACGAAGGAGGGCCTCGCCAACCTCGATGCCATCTGCGCCACGCCCGGCCTCGACGCTGTCTACATCGGGCCAGCCGACCTGTCGTTCGCATTGGGTCTGGCCCCGCGCGGCGATAACCCTGACCCGCTGCATCTCGCCACCTGCGACAAGATCAGGGAGGCAGCGCATAAGCACGGCATCAAGTGCGTCATGCACTGTGCCGGTGCGGCGTTCGCGGCAGGCGCGGTGAAGCGCGGATTCGACATGGTGATGCTGACGTCCGATCTGTCGTGCATGGTCGCCGGCGCGCGGATGCAGCTCGACGAGCTCAAGTCGAAGACGGCCTGAGGGGGCGCACACGCCGGTCGCTCTGGGCGATCCGGCCGCGATGTCGGACAATGGGTCGAACAGACAGGAGGACGGCCATGCCGGTCATCGACGTTCAGGTCCATCCCTTCGACCGCAACCATCCCGGCCGGCCGTGGGCCAGTCCCTCGCACGGACTCGACTCCGCCACAGGCGAGGAAATGGTCGCCGCCATGAACAGTGTCGGCGTCGACGGCGCGATCATGGTGTCGTCGTTCAGCGCCTATGAATACGATCCGAGTTACGCGCTCGAGGTTTACAACACCTATCCGGACAAATTCCGGGTCGTGACGCCGGTCGACGCGACCGATCCGGCGATCGACGATGTGGTGGCGAAATGGGCGGCGACGCAAGGCGCGCGCGGCATTCGCATCCGCATGCGCGACGGCCTGCCGATGGACGCCGACCATCCCGGCCTGAACCGCGCTTTCGCCGCCGCCGCCAAACATGGCTTGCCCGTCAATTTGCTGTGCTGGGGCATCCTGGACAAAGGCCTGCCGCACATCCAGCGACACCCCGACACGGTCATCGTGATCGACCATCTCGGCCTGCTGCAACCCGCTCGGCCGCCGGTTCCGGCCGACGTCTGGGCCGATCTGCCGAAGCTGCTCGCATTGGCGCAATACGCGAACGTAAGGGTGAAGATCAGCGGCGCCTGCACGATGTCGCATCGTCCGTTCCCGTACGACGACATCTGGGATCCGGTGCTTCGGATCATCGATGCGTTCGGGCTGGATCGTTGCATGTGGGGCACCGACTGGACGCGGACGATCGGCATGCTGACCTATGAGCAGGGCGTCGCGCCGTTCCGCGACACCAAACGCCTGTCCGCGAGCGACAAGGCGGCGCTCATGGGGGGAACGTTGCAGAAAATCTACAAGTGGTAATGCGGCGGCGACCATCCGGTCCCGTCACAGTCTGACGGGTCTTGCCGCCGCGCTGCTCTGTAGCGCGCCCGGGACTTTGATCGAATAGCTCAGCAGGCGGTTATGGCGTTGCTCGTCATTCAGGGCATCCGCTCGACCCATTGCGCGCGCGAAGGACCCGGCTCGAACGGATCGCCGAAATACTGGGTCTCGCGGGCTATCTTCCCATCGAGGAACTCCATGATGCTCACGGTGTAAGACGGCTGCCCGTCGTAGATTATGACATATTCAGTGACCCAGAGGTCGCCCCCGCCAATGATCCGCCGCACTGTGAAATGTTTCCGATTGGGCTGCGCGGCGCGAGATGACTGAATGTTCCGCCGCCCGCGGGTACGCTCGCCCGATTGCGGATATTCGAGCACCGCGTCCTCTCGGTAAATCTGGTGCTCCGCCTCGAAGTCGTTCGCCTCGGAGGCGGCCCAGTGGCGATCCAGAGCCGCTCGAATCTCTTGGTCTTCCATGCGAAAATCTCCTTGACCATCGCGGTCGATGTTGAGCCAGCGAACCATACGCTGGCCTGGAACAGGCCTTCCAGACGCCTCGCCAGGCAGTCTGATCCACGCCTTCCTTGTTGACGACTGCAACAAACGTGGCTGGCCGGACAAAACCCGGCTCAAGCCCGGGGACATGGGCCGGGCCATGACGTTTGAGGCGCGATGAGCCGCCCACACGAAGGCCTGGTGTAAGCAGCGATTCGAATGCGGCAGTCCCCGCAGGTCTATCGCATTTGCCGTGTGGGCTTGGCATCACAAATTCTTCCGGCAACGCTTGCGCTGGTTGGTGGCCCCGCAAGGTATTCAACACGGAGGACGATTGAGGGCCACGGAGGGCCACGGAGAAAGGAAGAAAAAAAGCTTCGCCCGCAGCGCATCGCTGCTTCCTCCGTGCCTTCAACGTCCTCCGTTCTTCCTCCGTGCTAAACGCTTTCTTTCGATCGACAGGCGTCCATGCGACCGATGAGGTACCGGGTTGCCTCCACGCCAACGGCATTCGGTCAAATGCAATTCGCCTTCCCTCAAGCGGATCGCGGCGTACGCAAGGAGCGGCGCGGCGCGGCAAATGGAGACCGGCCAGGCTTGGTGTATGGGCCAAGATCAGCAAGTAGCTGCGCCGCCATCGTCTTCACATTGTAGCACCTTCCTGCGTTCTACCTCGGCAAGCCGTTCGGGGACACGGACGTCCCATGCGCTGTCTCGACCAATGAACCATGCCGCACGGGCTTCGTGCTCGTATTGGCGTGAAACCACGCTACGAAATGCGCGTTGCGTGTCTCTGCCATAGGCGCCAGCCTACTGCCTCGCGCTTCCAGACCAGGGTGAAAAGCAGGCCAATCGGCGCCTTCGGCTGATCGCGCTCTCCCACCACCATCCGAAGCTTGCCGGTCTGCACCGCAACCTCACCGCAGAGCCGCACCGTTACCGCGTCGCTTTCGATCGAGCCATAGTCGTACAGTCCGTTTCTCACTCCGGCGAGATAGCCATCCTTGGTCTCCGCCACCGCGGTCGAGTGTATATACACGACATCATCCGCCAGGATGGTCTCAAGCGCCGCGAAGTCCTGCTCAATCATGGCACGATAGAGTGCCTGCTCCGCCGCGGCGATCTCGCTGCTCATTCAGGCGGACCCCAGTTGCTGCCTCGCAAAGTCGAGAAATTCCTTCCCCACCGAAGCTTCGAATTGCGCATAGACAGGATTGGTCGCTTCGACGAACAACGCCTTGTCGGCCGGCGTGAGTTCGTTCACCTGCATCAGCGTCTTCAGCTTGGCCAGCGATCTGTCGATCTCGCCCGGCTGCTCACGCCATTGCCAGTCCATCGCCGTCTTCAGCGCCTGTGCCATCATCGCCTGTTCTTCCTTGGAGAAACTTTGCCAGAGCGGACGATTGATCGCGATCAGGAAGAAGTCGGTCGTATGGCCGTCGAGCGAGAGATACTTGCTGACCTCATAGAATTTATAAGCAATCAGATCAGGCAGCGGATATTCGAACCCATCAACCACACCCTGTTGCAGCGCCAGGTAAAGCTCGGATGGATCCATCGCCACCGCGGTGGCACCCAGCGCGCGGAAGGTCTGGATATAGACCTGACTGTTGATCACGCGGATCTTCAGTCCGGCGCAATCGGCGGGCTTGTTGACCGGGCGCAGTTTATTGACGATGTGGCGCCCGCCGATAAGCCAGTAGCCGATGATTTGAAAGCCGGTTGATTCGCCCATCGCGGCAATCCGCTGTCCCAGCGCGCCGTCCAGCGCCATCTTCAACTGATCGGCTGACGGGACGATATACGGCAGCGTGAACGCATCGAGCGGCTTCATGAATTTGGAGAACCAGGCCGACACCGCCATGGTCATTTGCAGCGATCCGGTCTGCACCGAAGACATCATCTCGGGAATCGTACCAAGCTGCGAGTCGGGATAGACCTCGACCTTCAACTTGCCGGAAGATAGCTTGGCCAACTCATCGCCGAACATGACACAGGCGCGGTGGTAGATGCTGTCCGCCGGCAGCATGCTGCCATAACGCAACACGCGCGCGCGTTGCCCGATCGCCGGCGCGGCAAGGCCCGTCGCAGCAGCCGCAACCGCGGATGCAAGCACGTGTCGCCGTGTCGCAAGCCTGTATGTGTGCATCGACGTTTTCCCTGTGTTTGTATCTAGTGCATGCCAAAAAGCGCCGGAACCCAGGTGGTGATCTGCGGAAACAGCACGACTATCACCAGTCCCAGGACCAGGAACGCGCTATAGATCAGTGTCGGTCGCATCGTTGCATTCACCGGCGCCTCACCGATAGCGCAGGCAATGTAATAGCCGATGCCGATGGGCGGCAGGAACACGCCGATGCCGACCGCCATGGTCAGCACGATGCCATATTGCAGCGGATCGACGCCAACGCGCGTGGCGATCGGCAGCAGGATCGGGGCAGCGATCAGGATCGCCGGTATCCCTTCCAGAATGAAGCCCACCACGATCATCACCACCACGGTGACGAGCAGGAACTCGGTGGGACTGTGCAGTGCCGCGAAGGCCCTCGCCAGCGTACGCCCCAGCCCGTCGATCACGATGGCCTGCGACACCAGGTTGGAGGCGGCGACCATGAACAGCACCATGCCGGCGGTCAAAGTAGCGTCGCGCAGCGCAACCCAGCCGCTGCGCCATCCGATGCTGCGATACACCACCAGCGCGGCAGCGAAGCCGTACACCACGGCAAAGGTCGCCGATTCAGTGGGCGACGCGATGCCGCCAATGATGCCACCCACGACGATGACCGGCACCAGGAACGCAGGGATTGCGGGCGGTGTGCTGCGCAGTGCGCGGCCCAAGCGGAATGGCGGGCCTTTGAAGTAACCGTTGATATGGCTGCGCACGATCACGGCCGCGATCAGCACCAACGCGAGAATCGCCGCCGGCAACAGCCCAGCGAGAAACAGCGATCCCACCGACAGGCTGGTGATCGAGCCAAGCACCAGGAGCATGAGCGACGGCGGTATCGTCTCGCCCATCGCGGCGCTCGCCGCCAGTACCGCGACCGACTCCGTCGGCGGGTAGCCGTAATGGCGTAGTGGCGTCTTCATCACGCCGCCGACGGTCGCGATATCGGCTGCCTTCGATCCGCTGAGGCCGGAGAACACATACATCGCGAGCACTTCAGCGACCAGCAAACCACCGGTCCAATGGCCGACCCACTCTTGCACCATATCGATCATGCGCCGCGCCATCCCACTGGCTTCGATGAGCGTGCCGGCCACCATAAAGAATGGCACGGCGAGCAGGATGAAGCTGGTCACGCCGTACTGCATCGCCGACGGGATTGTGGTGATCGGCGCCTCGCCGGTGATCACGAAATACAACAGCCCCGCCAGCACCAACACGCCGGCAATCGGTACGCCGGTAATGAACGCAATGATCAGCGCCGGCACGATCAGCAGGAATGGGTCAACGTCGATGGCGTCGAGATCATAGGCGCGGCGCAGCGCGAAAGTTGCAAGCGCCATGGCCACGGCGACGGTGATGCCAATGGTGATCGCGCGCCGCTCCAGCGCGATGAGCTTCTCGAGCGCGAACAGACAGAACAGCAACAGCCCCAGGCCGAGCCAGATCGCGACGAAGCCGGAACTCAGCCCGAGGACCTGCAAGGTCTGCGTGAGCTGTCCAGAGAAAAACGCTGGATAGGCAGCCAGCGCCACGGCGCAGACGCCCAGGAAGATCGCCAGCCCACAGGCCTGCAGTGTCTGCCGCCGCACGCCATGCGACTGATCGATCAGCGCGGTATAGGCCATGCCCGTGCCGCGGCGGAAATACGCCGGCGCGCCGAGGAAGGTGATGATGGAGATCAGGATGGTCCACACATCGGACGCCCAGGGAAAGTCCTGATTGGTCAGATACCGCACGACAGCGTTGCTGAAAGTCACTGCGATGTTGGCGATGATGGTGACAACTACCAATGCCTCGACCGCGAACGCGAGCCTGGTGACGAGAGCCGAACGCATGATGGCGATCATCAAGCGAGTACTGTCAGCCGCGCACGCGAGCTGCTGGTCACCGTGTTCCCCTGGACGATCGGTTAGCGCCGATGGTGGACTGCGGCTGCCGGTCCGTCCAGAAGCTGGCATGAAGGTGCGCCGGCGGCGGTAGGACTGGAGCCCGAAACGGACTGGCCCCAGCCGTCATAAGCCGCGGTAATACCGATCGTCCTAAACGTTGACGTACGCCACTGGCCCCACACACGTCATGGCCGGGCTTGACCCGGCCATCTGCACCGGCATTGCGGCTGCAAAGATGGCCGGGTGAAGCCCGGCCATGACGGTTTTGCGGTGACGTCGGGCTTACCCGGAGAGTCAACCTCCTGGGCGCTTGGTATAATTACTCGTATTGGTCGAAGCTCAGTCCAAAGGCGCACCACTTGCTGCGTTTGCAAGACCCCGTCGGATCATAGTGGGACCCATCCCGACCGACGGCAACCCGTCGAAACCTCCGTGTCGAGGCCTAATAAAACACCAGCGTCCGAACCTCGATGCTCTCGCGCGGCGGCGCATCATCCGGCGTTTGCGGGTCGTCGAACGCCCCATGCGCCGAGAAACGCGCCGGGCCCGAACGCGCTGAGTCAAAGCAGCGGATCAGCACCGCCTCGTCCGGCTGCATCTTGGGAAAATAGTACCAGCGCTGGTTCGGATTGTAGGTGATCGCGTAGGTCTCGCCGGTGCGATCCGGATAGCGCAGCTCGGAGGCGACAAGGTTCTCGGTCTCCAGCGTCTCGGCGTCGCACAGGGCCAAGGGCGAGCGCAGCAGCGGGCCGGCGATCGGCCGCCAGACATTGTTGATGGCAAAGCGGTGCTTCAGCAGTTCCTCGGCCTCGTCGCCCATCAGGTCGCGAACGCGCTGTGGCGCCGACCAGGCGGTGTAGTCATTGTGAACTCGCCCTGCCGGCAGCTTGACGCCACTGCCTTTGACGGCGGCCTTGGCAGAATTGCGCACGATATGGTCGAACGCGACGACCCGCCTGGCTCCGGTTGCCTCTCGCATCAGCCGCTCGCACTCGGGGTAGTAGACCGAGGTGATGATCGTCTCGTCGTAGAGATCGGTCGCCGCGGTCGGGTGGCGCAGCAGGACGAAGCCCTCGCGGTCGAGCGACAGCGCGTCGTTGACCGGGCGAGCATCGCGGACGGTGACCTTGTGTTCGATCATCTGCCCGTTGCGGGCCGGCACGCCCGGCGGCGGGTCGTAATTGTAGGAGAAAGGCTTCTCCGCCATCGGCTCCATGAAGTTCAGCGGCGCCACGACGCCTTGCAGATCCACGCGCGTCACACCATCCATCGCATCCTCCATTGGCGGACGTTGCCCGTCCGCGATTTCGCACGATTTGATGGCAATTCTATACTCTCAAGGGCTGGTCCGAAAGCCGGCGAGCAGCAGGTCCCCGGCGCAACCCGCCGGGGACCCGCTTGTCGCAATCACGCCAGGTCGAACCGATCGAGCGTTCATCACCTTGCTCCATGCCGCCACGAACGCATCCACGAACGCCCCCGCCGCATCGTCGGTCGCATAGGCCTCCGCCAGCGCCCGCAACTGCGAGTTCGAACCGAAAATCAGGTCCACACGCGTCCCGGCCCACTTCTTCTCGCCGGTCGCCCGATCGCGCGCCACGAACACGCCTGCGGACTCGGAGGTCGCTTCCCACTTCATGCTCGTGCTCGTCTTGAGCAGGTTCACGAAGAAATCGTTGCTCAGCGTCCCCGGCCGGTCGGTGAACACCCCCAGCTCGGACCCGCCGAAGTTCGCGCCCAGCACACGCAGCCCGCCGACCAGAACCGTCATCTCCGGCGCGGTCAGCGTCAGCAGCTGCGCCCGATCGACCAGCATCTCCTCGGCCGATCGGCGGTGTTCGCCGCTCATGTAGTTGCGGAACCCGTCCACCTTGGGTTCCAGCACGGCGAAGGAGTCGACATCGGTCTGCTCCTGCGACGCATCGGTGCGGCCCGGCGTGAACGGCACCTGCACGGTGTGGCCGGCATTCTTCGCCGCCTGCTCGACCGCCGCGCAGCCGCCGAGAACGATCACGTCGGCCAGCGAAACCTTCTTGCTGCCGAACTGCGAAGCGTTGAACTCCTGCTGGATCTGCTCCAGCTGCGCCAACGCAACGGCCAGCTCCGCCGGTTCGTTGATCGCCCAATCCTTCTGCGGCGCCAGGCGAATGCGCGCCCCGTTGGCCCCGCCGCGCTTGTCGGAGCCGCGGAACGTCGCCGCCGATGCCCAGGCGGTCGAGACCAGCCGCGAAATCGACAGCCCCGAAGCCAGAATCTTCGCCTTCAGCGCGGCGATGTCCGCCGCATCGATCAGTGCATGATCGACCGCGGGAACCGGGTCCTGCCACAGGCGCGGCTCGGCCGGCACTTCCGGGCCGAGATATCGGGAAAACGGACCCATGTCGCGGTGGGTCAGCTTGTACCACGCCTCGGCGAAGGCCTCGGCCAACAGCCCCGGGTTCTCATAGAAGCGCCGCGAAATCGGCTCGTAGATCGGGTCCATCCGCAGCGCGAGGTCGGTCGTCAGCATCATCGGCGCGTGCCGCTTCGACGGATCGTGCGCATCCGGCACGGTGCCCGCCGCCGATGCATCCTTCGGCGTCCACTGCCAGGCGCCCGCGGGGCTCTTGGTCAGCTCCCACTCGTAGCCGAACAGGTTTTCGAAGAAGCCGTTGTCCCACTTCACCGGGTTCTTGGTCCACGCACCCTCGAGCCCGCTGGTGATCGTGTCGTCGCCGCGGCCGCTGCCAAAACTGTTGCTCCAGCCGAGGCCCTGTTGCTCGATGGAGGCGCCCTCGGGTTCCGGACCGACATAGCGCGCCGGGTCGGCGGCGCCATGGGTCTTGCCGAACGTGTGCCCGCCGGCGATCAGCGCGACCGTCTCCTCGTCGTTCATCGCCATGCGCGCGAAGGTCTCACGAATGTCGCGGGCCGCGGCGATCGGATCCGGCTGGCCGTTCGGACCCTCCGGATTGACGTAGATCAGGCCCATCTGAACGGCGGCGAGCGGATTTTCGAGTGACCGGTCGCCGCTGTAGCGCTCGTCCGCCAGCCACTTGCCCTCGGACCCCCAGTAGATGTCGTCCTGCGGCTCCCAGACGTCCACGCGTCCGCCGGCGAAACCGGCCGTCTTGAAGCCCATCGATTCCAGGGCGCAGTTCCCGGCGAGGATCAGCAGATCGCCCCAGGAGAGCTTCCGGCCGTATTTCTGCTTGATCGGCCAGAGCAGCAGGCGCGCCTTGTCGAGGTTCGCATTGTCGGGCCAGCTGTTGAGCGGCGCGAAGCGCTGCGTGCCCGCGCCGCCGCCGCCGCGGCCGTCGCTGATGCGGTAGGTGCCCGCGCTGTGCCACGCCATCCGGATGAACAGCGGACCATAGTGGCCGTAGTCGGCCGGCCACCAGTCCTGCGACGTGGTCATCAGCGCGAAGATGTCCGCTTTCACGGCCTTCAGGTCGAGGCTCTTGAACGCCTCGGCGTAGTCGAAGCCCTGTCCCATGGGATCGGCCAGGGGAGAGTTCTGGTGGAGGATCGACAGATCCAGCCGGTTCGGCCACCAGAGCTGGTTCGACATGTTCCGGACAACGGCGTCCCTGCTGACCCTGCCACCCATCGGGCACTTGCTTTCGGCGTTCATGCCTCACTCCAATCGTCGTCTGCGTTGCTGAAGCGTCGCGCGGGACATAGTGTCCCGGCGTCCATCTGTCCAATCGATTAAATTTATCGGATTGATCGAGGTTTTCATTGGAACGAACGTGCACCGCCTTGGTCGGTGCGATCGGCCTCGCTTGGGTTCCCCTCGCGAGAAGGGGGGAGGCCGCGACGGGTGGCTGTCCGCACGGCGGCCAGCGGGAGGACGCGATGGCGAGCTTTGTGGTGAAGTCGGCGCCGCGGCAGGACGGCGCTGACTGGCTCAAGTTCGACGAGAAGACCATGTGGCGCGGCAAGGACGTCCGCGCCGGCGATGAGGTCTTCATTTTCGCCGCAGAGCACAACGGCGGACATGGCCTCTATGCGCGGGGCGTCGTTACCGAGGCGGTTCGCGGCGTTGGCAGTCGCGTCAGCCTGACGGTGAAGCGCACGGGCACGGCCACCCGGCTCCTTGGCCGCGGCGAACTGCGACCGTTCCGCGATCTGCCGGACGTCGGCCCGGAGAGGGAGATCGACCGCAAGCTCTACCGTCAGGCGACCAACAAGATTGCCGGCGTCTCCGATGCTGCCGCGGCGTTCCTTCAGGGCTTCTTTTGAAGGCTGTTCGACCGTATCCGCCTGGTGACCGACAGGCCTTGTGGGCCGCGGATCGCGTCCGACACCTGCCTCTTGTTGCGCCCAGTATGCGATCGTCGAATACTGGCGGTGTGACGCCCTCGGGCAGCAAACTGACGGCGCGGCGCTCCGATGGCCCGATGGAGGCCCAAGACCCAAGCAGATGGAGGAAGATCGATGTCATTCTACCGAGGCATGACCTGCGAGAACGTGACCATCAAAGGCGACAAAGGAACGCCGATAACGGCTTACGTGGCCAGGCCAGCTGGTCCTGGCCCGTTTCCGGGCGTCGTGCTCATCCACCATCTGCCGGGCTGGAGCGAGCTCTACATCGAGACGACGCGTCGGTTCGCGCATCACGGCTATCTCGCGATCTGCGCCAACCTCTACGAGCGCGAGGGTGGCGGCAGCGACGGCAACCCAGACGACGTCGCCGCCAAGGTGCGCGCCGAGGGCGGCATCGCCGACTTCGCAGATGGTCGGCGATACCGAAGCCGCCGTGAAGTGGATGCGCGCGCAGCCCGATAACAACGGCAAGGTCGGTCTCATCGGCTCCTGCTCGGGCGGCCGGCACGCCTTCATCTATGCCTGCCAGAAGAAGGACATCGATGCCTGCGTCGAGCAATGGGGTGGCCGCGTGGTGATGGGCAAGGAGGAGCTCAACGCGAAGACGCCCGTCGCACCGATCGACATGACGAAGGACCTGAGCTGCCCGCTGCTCGGCCTGTTCGGCAACGACGACCGCGCGCCGAGCCCGGAGCAGGTGAACCAGCACGAGGCCGAGCTCAAGAAGCACGGCAAGACCTATGAGTTCCACCGCTACGACGGTGCCGGCCACGGCTTCTTCTATTGGCACCGGCCGCTGTATCGGCCCGAGCAGGCGATGGATGGCTGGAACAAGATATGGGCCTTCTTCGGCAAGTATCTGGCGAAGTAGGAGGGCCGGACATGTGCACGTCCATCATCGAGATCGCACGCGCGGAGGGCATGGCGAAGCGCGGGGACCAATGGTTCCCGCTATCGCAGGCGGTGGTTGCCTATGACCACGCGCGCCATGCGCCGCTGGGCGACGTCATCACGCTCGACTTCATCAACACGGACCTCGACCCCGGTGCGCGGGCGGGGATCGAGCTGACGCTGGAGACGGCCAAGGAGCTGCGCGCCGCTCTCGACCGGGCGATTGCCGCCGCCGAGTTCGAGGAGGCGGAAGTGCGGGGCAAGGGCGCCGTGCTCAGCCTCGTTCCGGCTGCGTGACGAGCGAGCCGCGGTCACTTCGGGCGGGCGTGTGTCTGGCGCCTGGTTGGGCCGCTGAGCCAGGACCTGTTCACGCCCGCGGGGCTGTCGTCGGACTGTCGCACCGCGAAGTAGGTTGTGAGTTGCCAAATAGAACGATATTCGACAGGCGTAGGCAGGGAAATTGATCTATGAGCGATGATGTCCCCGAGCGATTCAAAACGCCGTTCAAAATGTACATTGACGGCAAGCTGGTCTGCGATCCCGATGATCTGGATAACAAAGAACGTGGTCGGCGTCAGCAGCGTCTTGCTGAACTGCGACACAAAATCAAGTTGCTTAGAGAACAAGAGACGAATGTGAAGGAGTAGATGGTCGGCGAAGCATGCCCCGGCGAAGGCCGGGGGCCGGCCGTCCACGTCTTTGCTGCCAGCACAAAGAGAAGACGTGGATGCGGACCTGCGTCGGCATGACGATGTGGCAGTGGAGCACTTATTCCCCAGCGAATCCCTGGCAGATTGGCGCGCCAC
>CAWABH010000024.1:0-41003 GCA_963780095.1 uncultured Alphaproteobacteria bacterium | reverse complement strand
GGCTTACCCGGAGAGTCTCAAACTCCTGGGCGCTTGGTATAATTACTCGTATTGGTCGAAGCTCAGTCCAAAGGCGCACCACTTGCTGCGTTTGCAAGACCCCGTCGGATCATAGTGGGACCCATGCCGGCTGACGGCAACCCGTCGAAACCTCCGTGTCGAGGCCTAGAAAAACACCAGCGTGCGGACTTCGATGCTTTCGCGCGGCGGGGCGTTTTCCGGGGTGCTGGGGTCGTCGAACGCGCCGTGCGCCGAGAAGCGGGCCGCCTGCTGGCGCGACGAAGTCGTAGCAGCTGATCAGGATCGCCTCGTCGGGCTGCATGCGCGGGAAATAATACCAGCGCTGGTTCGGGTTGAAGGTGACCGCGTAGGTCTCGCCGCTGCGGTCGGGGTAGCGCAGCTCAGACGGCAGCAGATTGTCGTAGTCGAGGGTCTGCGAGTCGCAAAGCACCAGCGGCGAGCGCAGCAGCGGACCGGCGATCGGCCGCCACACATTGTTGACCGCGAAACGGTGCTTCAACAGCTCGGTCGCCTCGTCGCCCATCAGGTCGCGCACGCGCTGCGGCGCCGACCAGGCGGTGTAGTCGTTGTGGACGCGGCCAGCGGGCAGCTTGACCGTGCTGCCCGGACCGGATTTGGCGGCGTTGCGTACGATATGGTCGAAGGCGACGACCTTCTTGGCGCCGGTCGCCTCTCTCATCAGCTTTTCGCATTCGGGGTAGTAGACCGACTTGATGATCGCCTCGTCATAAAGATCGCTGGCGGCGGTCTTGCGGTGGACGAGGGCAAAGCCCTCGCGGTCGAGCGACAGCGCGTCGTGGACCGGGCGAGCATCGCGGACGGTGACCTTGTGTTCGATCTCGGTCCGTTGCGGCCGGCACGCCGGGCGGCGGGTCGTAATTGTAGGAAAACGGCTTCTCGGCCATCGGCGCGCATGAAGTTCAGCGGCGCAACAACGCCTTGCAGATCCACACGTGTCACGCCATCCATCGCATCCTCCATTGGCGGACGCTGCCCGTCCGCGATTTCGCACGATTTGATGGCAATTCTATACTCTCAAGGGCTGGTCCGAAAGCCGGCGAGCAACAGGTCCCCAGCGCAACCCGCCGAGGACCCGGTTGCGGCAATTACGCCAGGTCGAACCGATCGGCATGCATCACCTTGCTCCATGCCGCCACGAAGGCATCCACGAACGCCCCCGCCGCATCGTCGGTCGCATACGCCTCCGCAAGCGCCCGCAACTGCGAGTTCGACCCGAAAATCAGATCGACACGCGTCCCGGCCCACTTCTTCTCCCCGGTCGCCCGATCGCGCGCCACGAACACGCCTGCGCACTCGGAGACTGCCTCCCACTTCATGCTCGTGCTCGTCTTCAGCAGGTTCACGAAGAAATCGTTGCTCAGCGTCCCCGGCCGGTCCGTGAACACCCCCAACTCCGACCCGCCGAAGTTCGCCCCCAGCACACGCAGCCCGCCGACCAGAACCGTCATCTCCGGCGCGGTCAGCGTCAGCAGCTGCGCCTGATCGACCAACATCTCCTCGGCCGATCGGCGTTGTTCGCCGCTGATGTAATTGCGAAACGCGTCCACCTTGGGCTCGAGCACGGCGAAGGAGTTGACATCGGTCTGCTCCTGCGACGCATCTGTGCGGCCCGGCGTGAACGGCACCTGCACGGTGTGGCCGGCATTCTTCGCCGCCTGCTCGACCGCCGCGCAGCCGCCAAGAACGATCACGTCGGCCAGCGAAACCTTCTTGCTGCCGAACTGCGAAGCGTTGAACTCCTGCTGGACCCGTTCCAGCTGCGCCAGCGCAACAGCCAACTCCGCCGGTTCGTTGATCGCCCAATCCTTCTGCGGCGCCAGCCGAATGCGCGCCCCGTTGGCCCCGCCGCGCTTGTCGGAGCCGCGGAACGTCGCAGCCGATGCCCAGGCGGTCGAGACCAGCCGCGCGATCGACAGCCCCGAAGCCAGAATCTTCGCCTTCAGCGCGGTGATGTCCGCCTCATCGATCAGTGCATGATCGACGGCGGGAACCGGGTCCTGCCACAACCGCGGCGCAGCCGGCACTTCCGGACCAAGATACCGGGAAAGCGGGCCCATATCGCGGTGCGTCAGCTTGTACCACGCCTCGGCGAAAGCCTCAGCCAACAGCCCAGGGTTCTCATAAAATCGCCGCGAGATCGGCTCGTAGATCGGGTCCATCCGCAGCGCGAGGTCGGTGGTCAGCATCATCGGAGCGTGCCGCTTCGACGGATCGTGCGCATCCGGCACGGTGCCCGCTGCCGATGCATCCTTCGGCGTCCACTGCCAGGCGCCCGCGGGGCTCTTCGTCAGCTCCCACTCGTAGCCAAACAGGTTTTCGAAGAAGCCGTTGTCCCACTTCACCGGGTTCTTGGTCCACGCACCCTCGAGCCCGCTGGTGATCGTGTCGTCACCGCGGCCGCTGCCAAGACTGTTGCTCCAGCCGAGGCCTTGTTGCTCGATGGCGGCGCCCTCGGGTTCCGGACCGACGTAGCGCGCCGGGTCGGCAGCGCCATGGGTCTTGCCGAACGTGTGCCCGCCGGCGATCAGCGCGACCGTCTCCACGTCGTTCATTGCCATGCGCGCGAAGGTCTCACGAATGTCGCGGGCCGCGGCGATCGGGTCCGGCTGGCCGTTCGGACCCTCCGGATTGACATAAATCAGGCCCATCTGAACGGCGGCGAGCGGATTTTCCAGTGACCTGTCGCCGCTGTAGCGCTCGTCCGCCAGCCACTTGCCCTCGGACCCCCAGTAGATGTCGTCCTGCGGCTCCCAGACGTCCACGCGCCCGCCGGCGAAACCGGCCGTCTTGAAGCCCATCGATTCCAGGGCGCAGTTCCCCGCAAGGATCATCAGGTCGCCCCAGGAGATCTTCCGGCCATATTTCTGCTTGATCGGCCAGAGCAGCAGGCGCGCCTTGTCGAGGTTCGCATTGTCCGGCCAGCTATTGAGCGGCGCAAACCGCTGCGTGCCTGCGCCGCCGCCGCCGCGGCCGTCGCTGATGCGATAGGTGCCCGCGCTGTGCCACGCCATCCTGATGAACAGCGGACCATAGTGGCCGTAGTCCGCTGGCCACCAGTCCTGCGACGTGGTCATCAGCGCGAAGATGTCCGCTTTCACGGCGTTCAGGTCGAGGCTCTTGAACGCCTCGGCGTAGTCGAAGCCGTGTCCCATGGGATCGGCCAGCGGAGAATTCTGGTGGAGGATCGACAGATCAAGCCGGTTCGGCCACCAGAGCTGGTTCGTCATGTTCCGGACAACCGCGTCCCTGTTGACCTTGCCACCCATCGGGCACTTGCTTTCGGCGTTCATGCCTCACTCCAATCGTCGGCTGCGTTGCTGAAGCGTCGCGCGGCACATAGTGTCGCGGCGTCCATCTGTCCAATCGATTAAATTAATCGTATTGATCGAGGGCTTCATTGAAACGAACGTGCACCGCCCTGGTCGGTGCGATCGGCCTCGCTTGGGTTCCCCTAGCGAAAAGGGGGGAGGCCGCGACGGGCGGCTGTCCGCATGGCGACGAGCGGGAGGACGGGATGGCGAGCTTTGTCGTGAAGGCGGCGCCGCGGCAGGACGGCGCCGACTGGCTCAATTTCGACGAAAAGACCATGTGGCGTGGCAAAAACGTCCGCGCCGGTGATGAGGTCTTCATTTTCGCCGCAGAGCACAACGGCGGACGTGGCCTCTATGCACGGGGCGCCGTGACCGAGGCTGTCCGCGGCGTAGGCAGTCGCGTCACCCTGACGGTGAAGCGCACGGGCACGGCCACTCGGCCCCTCGGCCGGGGCGAGCTGCGACCCTTCCGCGATCTTCGGGACGGCGGCCCGGAGACGGAGATCGACCGCAAGCTGTACCGTCAGGCGACCAACAAGATCGCCGGTGTCTCCGCTCCGGCCGCGGCGTTCCTTCAGGGCTTCTTTTGACGACGTTTCGACTGTATCCGTCCGGTGACAAACTACCTTTTTGGTCGCGGGGCGCGTCCGACACCGCCTCGTGTTGCGCCCAAAACGCGATCGTCGAATACTGGCGGGGCGACGCCCCTCGGGCAGCAAAGTGACGGCGCGGCGTCCGATCGCCCGATGGAGGCACAAGACCCAAGCAGATGGAGGAAGATCGATGTCATTCTACCGAGGCATGACCTGCGAGAACGTGACCATCAAAGGCGACAAAGGAACGCCGATAACGGCTTACGTGGCCAGGCCGGCCGGTCCTGGCCCGTTTCCGGGCGTCGTGCTCATCCACCATCTGCCAGGCTGGAGCGAGCTCTACATCGAGACGACGCGTCGCTTCGCGCATCACGGCTATCTCGCGATCTGCGCCAACCTCTACGAACGCGAGGGTGGAGGCAGCGACGGCAACCCAGACGACGTCGCTGCCAAGGTGCGCGCCGAGGGCGGCATCGCCGACTCCCAGATGGTCGGCGATACCGAGGCCGCCGTGAAGTGGATGCGCGCGCAGCCCGACAACAACGGCAAGGTCGGTCTCATCGGCTCCTGCTCGGGCGGCCGGCACGCCTTCCTCTATGCCTGCCAGAAGAAGGACATCGATGCCTGCGTCGAGCAATGGGGTGGCCGCGTGGTGATGGGCAAGGAGGAGCTCAATGACAAGACGCCCGTCGCGCCGATCGACATGACGAAGGACCTGAGCTGCCCGCTGCTCGGCCTGTTCGGCAACGACGACCGCGCGCCAAGCCCCGAGCAGGTGAACCAGCACGAGGCCGAGCTCAAGAAGCACGGCAAGACCTATGAGTTCCACCGCTACGACGGTGCCGGCCATGGTTTCTTCTATTGGCACCGGCCGCTCTATCGGCCCGAGCAGGCGATGGATGGCTGGAACAAGATATGGGCCTTCTTCGGCAAGTATCTGGCGAAGTAGGAGGTTCGGACATGTGCACGTCCATCATCGAGATCGCACGTGCGGAAGGCATGGCGAAACGCGGGGACCAATGGTTCCCGCTAACCCAGGCGGTGGTTGCCTATGACCACGCACGCCATGCGCCGCTGGGCGACGTCATCACGCTCGACTTCATCAACACGGACCTCGACCCCGGTGCGCGGGCGGGGATCGAGCTGACGCTGGAGACGGCCAAGGAGCTGCGCGCCGCTCTCGACCGGGCGATTGCCGCCGCCGAGTTCGAGGAGGCGGAAGTGCGTGGCAAGGGCGCCGGGCTCAGCCTTGTTCAAGCTGCGTGACGAGCGGGCCGCGGTAACTTCGGGCGGGCGTGTGTCTGGCGCCTGGTTGGGCCGCTGAGCCAGGACCTGTTCACGCCCGCGGGGCTGTCGTCGGACTGTCGCACCGCGAAGTAGGTTGTGAGTTGCCAAATAGAACGATATTCGACAGGCGTAGGCAGGGAAATTGATCTATGAGCGATGATGTCCCCGAGCGATTCAAAACGCCGTTCAAAATGTACATTGACGGCAAGCTGGTCTACGATCCCGATGATCTGGATAACAAAGAACGTGGTCGGCGTCAGCAGCGTCTTGCTGAACAGCGACACAAAATCGAGTTGCTTGGAGAACAAGAGACGAATGTGAAGGAGTAGATGGTCGGCGAAGCATGCCCCGGCGAAGGCCGGGGGCCGGCCGTCCACGTCTTTGCTGCCAGCACAAAGAGAAGACGTGGATGCCGACCTGCGTCGGCATGACGATGTGGCAGTGGAGCACTTATTCCCCAGCGAATCCTTGGCAGCTTGGCGCGCCACCGAGCCGTCCTGCCGCCGCCGCCCACCGACACGCCGCTCGGCCGCGCATTGGTCGCGAACAACGGCGCGCCGTGATCGAGGTCGGTTAGTTCTTCAGTCAGAGTCCCTGAAACCGTCCCTGCGCGCGGTCTGGATCACTTCACCCGAGAATCACGACG
The DNA here is from genome assembly GCA_963780095.1 of uncultured Alphaproteobacteria bacterium. Classification (GTDB taxonomy): domain Bacteria; phylum Pseudomonadota; class Alphaproteobacteria; order Acetobacterales; family Acetobacteraceae; genus JAMXLO01. The sequence continues at coordinate 35,124 of CAWABH010000024.1, read as the reverse complement.
GTGCCTCCGCATCGGTTTTGCCCTTGACCACACAACAGGAGGTCGAAACGAGATGGACGCCGATAAGAAGGGATGCACGCGGAGAGTGCGCTCGCACGACCGTCGGTTTGTATATGCGCCATTGTCGGTTCGGCCTGTCTCTGCGTGTATCCCTGCTTATCCGCGTGAATTTGCGTTTCCCTTTTTTCTTGGCCCCGGGCGGCGCAGGTACGGGATTGGCGACGAAATACGAACTCGGCGTGCCGCGCCGCCATGACACTGTGGTGCGCGTCAGATCGCTCTGGTGGCACACATCTTCTGGTCGGGAAGGTTCGCATGCCTCGCCGGGTCATCGTCGTCGCGGTGTTGTTCTATCGATGTGGCCCTCTCGGTGGAAACCATCAAGCAAATCAGCAGTTTGTCGGGCTCTCATCGGAAATTCGTCGCATGCTGCGATGATTTGTAGGGTTAGTAGTGCAGAGCACGCCGAGCGTTCCCATCAGGCGCTTCAGGCGCGGCGCAACTTTCATTCTCTGCGCCCTCTGGTTGACCTTGCTTATCGCGACGATGACAACGTGGCGGGTGCGCAGCGCGGGCACCGGCGTCCGCGTGCCAGCCCCGGACATGTTCGGCAGTTCCATTTTCCCTTTTGCAGCCTCTCTCAGTCGGCGGTTCATTGTCTCCGCGACAGCGGCACGAGACGCCGCTGAGACGCCTCGCCCGTCAACTCCGCGACCCCCGAGTCAGAGCCCGGGGGCACCTCTCTCTCGCACGCGGGCAAGGTGCATGGATTTCTCACGCTGCCAGCTCAAGGATCTCCCGCACCTGCGCCGGACAGTCGATCCGCCGCGGATTGCGTGGCACCCATGGCGTGTCCATCGCCTGTTCTGCGATGCGATCGAACGCCTGCCGCCCGACATTGACCGCGCCCAGACTGCGCGGCATGCCCAGACCGGCAATGAAAGCAGCCAGCACGTCGCCGGCATCATCACCCGGACGGTCCATCGCCGCGGCCACCAGCGCCTGACGCTCGGCATTGACCGATTTGTTCCACCGCATCACCGACGGCAGCATGATGCATGAGGTATGGCCATGCGGGATGTCGAACACCGCGCCCAGCACGTAGCCGATGCCGTGGCTCGCACCCATCGGAATACCGCTCGCCAGCGGCCCCATCGAAAGCCACGACCCCAACTGGCAGTCCAGACGCGCCTGCAGATCAGACGGATCAGCCTTCACCCGCGGCAGACCGCGCGCCAGTAGCGCCAAGCCGCGCAGCGCCTGCGCATCGGCGTAGGGATGCGCCTCGTTGGAGCAGATGCCTTCAACACAGTGATCGACCGCGCGGATGCCGGTGGACAGGAACAGCCACTCGGGCGTGTACACGGTGATGGCCGGGTCAAGGATCACTGCGCACGGAATGATCCGCGGATGTCGGAACAGTTCCTTCACCTTGTGCCGTTCGTCGGTGACACCGGCGATGGCGGAAAATTCGCCGGCGGAGAGCGTCGTCGGCACCGTGATCTGCCGGACCGTTGGCGCGTTGCAGGGTGGCGGGCCCAATGCGCCGTCGGGACCCTTGACCGGCCGGTAATCGTCAAGCGCTTCCGGTGTGCGTATGTCGTTGGCGAGACAGAGCTGCACCGCCTTGGCGGCGTCGGTGATCGAGCCGCCGCCGATCGTGACGATAAGATCCGCTTCGGCCTCGCGCGCCTGTTCCGCCGCCTCGATCACTGCGCGCCGCGGCGTGTGCGGCGGCATCCGGTCAAAGGTGCCGGCGCAGCGATTGCCGAGCGCACGACGCACCTTGTCGATTTCGTCGGTCTCACGATGCAGCGTGCCGCTGACCATCAGGAAAACGCGTTCTGCGTCGAGCCGTGTTGCCTGTTCCGCAACGGCCTGCGCGGCCGGAATGCCGAACAGCACCTCCTCCATCTCCCCGAACACGACGCGGCCGGATTTCAGCATGGTATGCTCCCATCGTCTGCGGAGCGATCATGGGACGCCATGGCCGTCCTGGTCGCAAGCTGCAAGACTGCGGCCGGATGAAGACGCTGCTGATCGTGTTCCATTCCCGCACCGGCGGCACAAGACAGATGGCCGAGGCCGCCTGTCACGGCGCCGGCCTCGAGCCGGGCGTGCAGGTGCGTCTGATGACCGCGGCGGACACGCAGGGCGCGGACGTGCTTGCAGCCGATGGCTACATCTTCGCCGCACCGGAGAACCTCGCGGCGCTGGCCGGCGAGATGAAGGAGTTCTTCGACCGCACGTATTACGAGGTGCTGGAGCGCATCAATGGCCGGCCCTATGCGATGCTCATTTGCGCGGGCAGCGACGGCGAGAACGCCGCCCGCCAGATAATCCGCATCGCCACGGGATGGCGGCTCCGTGCCATCGCCGATCCGCTGATCGTGTGCACGCACGCCCAGACGCCGGAGGCAATCCTGGCACCGAAGGTGATCGGTCCTGACGATCTCAGCCGCTGCCACGATATCGGCGCGGCTCTCGCCATGGGGATGGCGTCCGGAATCTTCTGATGCCCATGGCGTTTACGGCAAGCGCATGCAGCAGCCTGGAACACGCGGGTCATGCCGCATGGACGCCATAGAACAGCGGGAAGCCGGCGGGCACATCGGTCAAGGTGCGTCGGTAGCAGGTGTATTGCGAATATTGCCCCATCGGAATGTAGGGGACATCGTGGAATACTTGTTCCTGCAGCGTTCGGCATACACGCGCCTCGGAGGCTGCATCCCCAGCGTCAAGCCACAGCTCATAGAGTTGCTCCAAACGGGGCGACTTGGGCCAGCCGATTTAACTCGCGTTGCCGCGCAGCCAGGAATTGCCACCAGGCGTGAAGTTGTAGGTCCCGTCGATCAGTGTGCAGAACACGTTCCACCCACCGTGATCCGGCGGCTACCGTGCAGATCGCGGCGATCCGCCGTGTGCTTGGCGAGGGCTGGATCGCATGCAGCCATGGGATGGGTGCAATTCTGGCGGCACGAACCGGACATTGCGATCGATTGTTACCGGCGGGCGCAGGAACTCAATCCAAGCTTCGCAGATGGCCACTACGGCCATGTGCTGAGCGTCGCGGGTTTACCCGAGGAGGGCCATCAGGCGCACCAGATTGCTCGACCCGTTCCATCCGCCGATGCTGTTGGGCTGGTTGGGTCACTGTCATCTGTTGCTGGATCAGCCCGACAAGGCGCTGGCCTGTCTGCGGAAATGCACAATGCTTGCTCCAGGCTGGCGACCGGCTCATGTCTGGCGTGCCGCCGCGTGTACCGAATTGGGCTTGGCCGACGAGGCACGCGCCGCGGTCGCCGAAGTGTTGCGGATCGATCCGCATTACAACGTGTCGGCGTGGCAGCGCATGCACTGTTACCGCGACGACCGCCGCGCCGCGACGATCAGACTCAAGTTGCTTCACGCCGGGTTGCCGGACGGTACGCCCTGATGCCAGCGTCGGCGCCCCTGTATTCCACGATCAGGCGCCAACGCCGCGATCGAGCGACGGGATCAGCGCGACCGCGGCAGCCGCCAATGCGGATGCCAGTGCCGCCGCAACAAACGTCCCCAACAGCGACCAGGTGACCAATGCCCCGGCCAGCGCCGATCCAAGCGGACCGCCCGCCATGTTCAGGCTCATGGAGACGGAGAGCACCCGGCCAAGCTCCGCCGGATCGGTCCGCCGTTGGCGCAAGGTCAGAGCGCCCACATCGATGGGCCCCGCCATGGCGCCGACGAACATGAGACCGAGCACCAAGCCGATCAGGCCGAACTCCGCCGCGAGCGGCCACATCGCGACTGCGGTCCCCAGCATGCCGATCGCCATGACCAGCCGCTCTCGCCCAGCGGTACGGAGATGTCCCGCGACCAGGGCTCCAGCTCCTCCGACAAAACCCAGCCCGGCCCACAGCAGCCCTGCGGCCAGCTCGCCCTTGCGGGCATCGAACTGTCGTACCGCACAGACTGGAACGATCACGACCAGCATGCCCCATGAGACTTCGTAGAGGGCATATGACACGGCCAGTCCGCGTAGTGTGGCCTGGCTCACGACGCGCACCAGCCCGTCCAGCGCCTGGTGCAACAACGACCGCAACGGCGGCAGCCGGCCGCGCGGCCGACGGATTTGGATGATGCAAAGTGCCGCAACGGCATAGGTGACCGCGATGGCCCACAGCGCCAGTTCCGGACCTCCGAACGCCACGAGCAGCCCGGCAAGTGCGGGACCGACAACATCCGAGATGCCGTGTGTCGCCGTGTCCAATGCGTTCGCGCGGTCCAGCGCGTGCACCGGCACGAGGCGCGGCAGAAGACGCGCGGATGCCGGCAGCGCTCAGCGGACTGGTCAGCGAGAAGAGAGCGGTCAGCATGAGCAGTACCGGCGCGCCTGCCAGGTCCAGCCGATCTGCCATGGCGAGCGCCGCCACGAAGGCCGCGCTCGCAATCATGTCCACGGAAATCGCCCACGTCGAACCGACGCGGTCGATGAGCGCGCCGGCCAGCGGACTGACCGCCAGTCCAGGCGCCACGGATGCAAACGCCAGCCATCCCGCGAGGACTGGCGAGCGGGCAAGCGCCAGTGCGTAGAGCACAATCGCCAGCGCGAACATGCGCCCGGCAATCCGCGACAGGCACGTGGCGAGCAGCAAGGCACGCACCTCTGCCGTGCCAAGGAGCTGTCGATAGGAAAGGGCGCGGGGGGTTCTACCCACCGCGCCCTCTTTCAGCCTGCCGGGCGTTTGACGCGAGGTCAGCTATGCCAGCGGAACTCCTGCGCCTTCCGCTGCGAGCCCTGGCTGAGCTTGACGTTGACCAGCGCCGGCCCCTTGAAGTTCATCGCCTCGTCGAGCGCGCCGCGCAGGTCCTTCGGGTCCTCAACGTAGGAACCGTAGCCGCCGAACGCCTTCATCATCAGGTCGTAGCGGGCGCCCCAGATCAGCGTGTTCGGCCGCATGTTGAGCATCGGGTTGTTCGGGATCTCTTCCATGCCCGGCCCGATCCCGCCGTTGTTGAACACGACGATCTTGGCCGGCATCCCGTAACGGCACAGCGTCTCCATCTCCATGCCGGAGAAGCCGATCGCCGAGTCGCCCGACACATGGATGATCGGCTTGTCCGGGTGCACGACGCAGGCGGCGATGACGATGCCCAGGCCGACGCCCATCGTGCCATAGCTGCCGGCGTCGAGCCGCGAGCGCGGGTTGACGTTCGGCAGCTGGGTGCGGCCGATGTCCATCGTGCTGGCGCCCTCGCTGCAGATGATCGCGTTTCTCGGCGCCCAGGCGGCGACGTCCCGCAGCAGCCGGTAGTAGCCGCCCGGCGCGGAATCATCGGCGATCTGCGGCGCGATCAGCGCGGCGTTCTCGGCCGACTTCTTGGCGATCGCCGCGTGCCACGCCGTCTCCTTCGGGTAGAACCATTGCCGCGAGCCGAGCGCCTTGTTGAGCTGCCCGACGATCGCCTTGCCGTCGCCGACCAGCGCGACTTCGGCTGGCTTGTTCTGGTGCATCGCCTCCGGCTCGATGTCGAGCTGGATGACCCGCACGTCCTTGTTGTAACGCGGCGGCAGGCCGAAATGCATGATCCAGTTGAAGCGCGCGCCCATCAGGAAGACGACATCGGCGTTTTGCAGCGCAAGGCTGCGCGCCGCGCCGACCGACAGCGGATGGTCGTCGGGCATCACGCCCTTGCCCATCGGCGAGGCGAGGAACGGCAGGCCCGTCCGCTCGATGAACGCGCGCACCTCGTCCTCGGCGCGCGAGGAGGCCATGCCCTTGCCGATGATGACAAGCGGCCGCTGCGCGGATTCCAGCACGTTCAGCGCCTGATCGATGTACTCCGGCATCGTCTGCGTGCGCGGCGGATCCGGGCATTTCGCGGCCTCGATCGCCTTGTCCGTGTCGCATGAGCCCGTGATGATGTCGTCCGCAATGTCGAGATAGGCGGCGCCAGGCCGGCCGTAGATCGATTGCCTGACCGCCATCTCCACGTAGAACGGGATGCGATGCACGTGCTCGATGCCGTGCGCCCATTTGCAGAGCGGCGTCGCGGCCAATACCTGACGCTCCTCCTGGAACGCGCCCATGCCGTTGCGGTAGGTCTCGGACGCGCCGCCGATCAACAGCATCGGCCAGCAGTTCTGCTGCGCGTTCGCAAGGCCCGCGAGACCGTGGATGACGCCCGGACCGGTCACGACGATGCACGAGCCGGGGCGGCCGGTCAGGTAGCCGACGGCGCCGGCGGCATAGGACGCGGTCTGCTCATTCCGCATGCCGATATAGGGAAGGCCGACTTTTTGCGCCGCCTCGGCGAGCGGACCGACCGGGAACCCGACCACGCCGAACATGTATTGCACGCCTTGTTCCTTGAGGCTTTTCGCCAGCAAGTCGGCGCCTTTGATCTCAGCCATGTTTCCTCCTGTCATCGGGCGGATACGATCGGGCCCGTTACGAAAAATCCGAACGACGGTCACATTACGCATATATGGCGCCGCGGCAAATGAACGCTGGCCCATGCGCGGGATGCCGTCAAATCCTGCTACCACCAGGCGGGCGGCCGATGCCCGCGCCGTCGTCATCCCCGCGAATAACGGGGACCCAGGGCTGCAAGCACCGGAATTTGCCCTCCTGGGTTCCCGCTTGCGCGGGAATGACGACGACGCCGAAATGACGACTTGCGCCGAAAGATGACTTGCGCGAGCGTGACTACGTCTTTTCGATGATCTCCATCTGCGCGCCGTCGGGGCACTCCACGAAGCAGACGTGCCGACCATTGTTGGGTGGCAGCTCCTCCAGGATGCGCACGCCGTTTTTCTGGAGCCGTGCCAACGTTCCCGCATAGTCATCGGTCTGCACGGCCATGTGCTCGATGCCGTAGTGCTGTTCGTGATTCTGTACGGCAATCAGGCCCGTGATGTTGAGTTGCAGCCCGTGCAGATCAACGCGGAAACCGCGCCCGGGGATTTCATCCTTCAGGGTCGCGCCGAAATTGTCGACGTAGAATTGCGCAGTCTGTTTGGGATCGCGGGTCTTGAGGTGCACATGCTGGACGGCGAAGTTCATGGTCGTTCTCCTCCTGACAGATGTTGCGCAGCCTAGTCTGCGGCATTCGGCACGCTGGAAGAATTCCGCGATCTGGTCAAACCCGGTCTATGCTGCGGCTCGGAAAGATGAAGGAGCGCGCGATGACCGTTGCCCGCCAATTGGCCGAATTCGTGACCGCGACCACCACCGCCGACCTGCCGCCTGCGGCCATCGACCATGCGGCGATGCTGATCGCCAGCACCATCGCCAGCGCGGCGTGCGGTGCCGGGTTGCAGTCCGCCCGAATCGTCCGCGACCTCGCCCGCGAGCGCGGCGGGCGACCGGACGCATCGATATGGTTCGACGACGACGCCAAGCTGCCGGTTGCCGGTGTGGCACAGGTGAACGCGGTGATGAGCGACGCCGCTGCGTCCGACGACAGCGATCTGCGCAATATCATCCATGCCGGAACACCCCTGACCGTCGCCTCGCTGGCAATCGCCGAACGCAATGGCGCCGATGGCGAGTCGGTTCTGACGGCGATGGTCTGCGGCTACGAGGTGGCCGGGCGGATCAGCGAGGCAATCACCCCGGGCTTTCGCAATCGCGGCTTTCACGGCTGCGTCGGCGCGATCTTTGCCGCGGCGGTCGCGGCCGGGCGGCTACTGCGGTTGGATGCGTCGCGGATGGCCCAGGCGATCGCACTGTCGGCAACCTCGATCGGCGGCCTTGCCACCGCAGCGAATACCAGTGTAGCGCGCGAGTATCACGCCGGCCTCGCGGCAATGCTCGGGGTCAATGCCGCACTTGCCGCGCAACACGGATTCCTCGCCGAAGAAAGCGTTCTGGAGACCCGTCTCGGGTTCTTCGAGGCCTTTGGCGGCGTCGATGGCACGACCGCCGGCGTAGCCGCGACGAGCGACCTCGGTCAGAGTTGGGATATCGTTACCGACATGGCGATCAAGCTGGTGCCTGGCGGGCATCCCTATCACGCGCTCGGCGAGGCGGCCGCAAACGCCGCTCGGGAAGGCAAGATCTCGGCGGCGGAGGTCGAAAGCATCACGATATCGCGCCCAGGGACGACCGCGCTGACCGGTCCGCTGCACCCGACTGACCTGATCGGCATGGCGCACAGCCCGGCCTATTTCACCGCCGCCGGAGTGGCCGACCGCGAATTTTCCTGGGTGCACGCGAGCGCGGCAAAAATCGCCGACCCGGTCATTCACCGACTGATCGACAGGATCGTCGTCGGGGCTCCGCCCGCAGACGACGCGGCACGCTATCGGCAGGGCGCGACCGTCACCATTCGCACCCGCGACGGCCGAACTTCGACGAGCACAGTCTATGCGCCGAAGGGTGCCGCTTCACTCGGCATTGCCTGGAGCGATGTGGACATAAAATATCGCACCCTGGTGCCAGTCGTCGGCCTTCCCGGGCAGGCGATCGAGGCGAGCCTCGATCTCATCCATGATTTTCGCCACGCTGCGAACGTATCGGCCCTCACAGGTTTGCTGCGTGCGAACGCCAACGGCGAGGGAATCTGAACTGGCGGCTACGTCATCGCGTCCGCGAACGCGTCAGCGATTTGATGACACCCTGGGGACGACCGGATGCCAGGGCAATCTTGCGATCCTGGGCCTCAATGGCCGCCTCCACCGCAGCCTCCGCCTCGATCCCCTCCAGCACAGCACTGGGAACCTTTCGATTGGAACTGCGAGTCCCGTCCGCATAGGTGACATCGAAAGAGACGAAGCTGCTCAACGTACGTCGTTTCACAATACAGGTCCTGTCTCGATCAGCCGGTGATCAGGAATCGCTCGAACTCTTGCGAATCCGGCTCAATCGGAGGTGCAGTGTCCTGTTCAGCCTTGCGGCGGGTGACAGCCTCGTCACGCTCGCGCAACTTGGCATCCTTCTTCGCCTGCTTGAGGCGGTTCCGCTCGGCACGCTGCTGATTGTAGTTAGGCTTGAATGCCATCATCCCCTCGTCCTGCTGGCGGTCAGCATGAAACGCCGGTACGTAGCCCATTTCAATAGGCTGCTGACCTAGCCGAGGATCCCCTGACGGGCCGAAAGCCGGCTTTCCAGCACGACGCGCTCATGCCCGTCCGCCGCGTGCTTCACACGATATTGCAGGTCCTTCGTCTCACTGGGCAGCAGGCGCTGGACCTTGTATTTGCCGCGCGGCACGTTGGTGTCGCCGGGGCCAGGCAAGAAGTCGACCATCTGACCGACGGAAAATTTGTGATGCTGCATACCGTCCTCCGTCTCCGCCGATGCTGCCGACGGCAGCACCGGCGTTGACACTCAGACCGACTTCAGGTTTGTCGCCGAAGTCTTGCCTTGCTGGCCCTGCTCCAGGTCGAAACTGACCTTCTGGCCCTCGTTCAGTCCGCTCAGCCCGGCACGCTCCACTGCCGAAATGTGGACGAAAACGTCTTTCGACCCATCATCCGGCTGAATGAAGCCAAACCCCTTCTGGGCGTTGAACCATTTGACTGTGCCTTGCGACATAGCATCTCTCTCTGTGCAACCCGGCGGCCCATACTGCATGGGCCGGAATACTTTTCACATTGGGGAGCGCCGGATGCGACAAGGTCGCAAGTTAAGGCACAGGCCGCCCAGGCCGAAAAGCGCCGTGATCGGTAAATGGGGACTCGGATCGCGCTTTGCGAGAAGAAATCTGCTGGTTATGCGCAGGCAGACGCTGCCACCCGGTCGGTCTTCTCCACGCTCGCATGATCAACATCTGTGCGTCCGGCATGCTGCAGGACCTGAGTGAGCCGGTCAATCGCTCCCGCCCTGTCGGTCCCGGAGACGGCAGCGAATTCGGCCGCGAGCCGATCCAGCGCCAATTCATACAGATTGCGCTGGCTGAAGCTGCTGCCGGCTCCGTCGCCGGAACTTCGCAGGTCTCGAACAACTTCGGCGAGCGCCCGGAGGTCGCCAGAATTGATCTTCGCGAGATATTCCTGAGCGCGCTTCGCCCACATCAGTCTGCTGACGCGAGGACGGCCGCGCAGGGTGGTCAGTGCGTCGGCCAGTGCATCGGGGCTCGCGAGTTTGCGCAGGCCGGCGGCACGCGCCTGGGCCACCGGGACGCGCAATGTCATCCGGTTCTCGGCAAAGGAGATATGAATCAAATTCAGCCGATGTCCAGCGATCACCTCGGAGCCGACGCGATCGACCTTGCCGACGCCATGCGCAGGATAGACCACGAAATCGCCCTTGCGAAATGGATCGGCATCCTGGGGCTTTGCCTGCGCGGCGGTCGCGCCAAATGCGGCATTCACCATCGCTACCGTGACTACAGTCGAAGCTGTCAACTTGTCCACCTGATCTGTTCGAACACCAATATGGGCACATTCTGGCAAGATTCATCGGCCAAAGCCAGCGCACGCGAGGCGACCTTCGGCAGTTCGTCGCTTATGGCTCGCGCAGCGGTCTAACCCGAGGGCGTCGTACCGGGGCGCTGCCGAGGGCACCCAAATCCGGATTCGGACCAATCTGCACTGGCGACGGCTTATTCGGCGCTTCGCTCCTCGCCTGGGGAACCGACCTCCTCGGCGCCAACCGAGTCCACGGACCAGCGTCCCGTATCATCCGCTTAGCCTGGACGATCCATGCATTCGCTTCATGTTCGCTACGAAATCCTGGAACCGTCGTTGTGCGACCGTCGGGTTTATCCATCTCGACGTCGAAGCCACTGTCTCGCCGAGGTACCACGCGATAGGAACTATCTACCATCGCACCAGCATGGCATGTATCTCCCTCTGATGACACCAAAAAATGCGGATGGCCGGGCGGACTATACCACGATGCAGGGGATCTGCCAGCGCGTGAATCCAACTCAACCCGGAGCATCAACGCGGCATTTGCTCCGCAAGCCCACGTTGCACTCTGACAAGGATCATGCGCGGATTATCGGGGCTTTCGGATCATGCGCTTCAGTGCGACCACCTGGCGGAAGAACTCCTTTCGCGGCTGCGCGGGGCTGCCCAATAACACCGCACCGGCGGGTGTATCGGAAATAACGCCCGCCTGCGCGCCAATCTGCGCACCCTGTCCAATACGCAGGTGTCCCGCCATGGCGGCCTGGCCGCCGACCTGAACGAAATCCTCGAGGATTGTGGAGCCAGCTATCCCCACCTGGGCCACAATGACACAGCAGCGTCCCAGATGGACATTATGTCCGATCTGGACGAGATTATCGATCCGTGATCCCGCACCGATGATGGTGTCGTGCGTAGAGCCCCGGTCGATAGTGGTGTTCGCGCCAACCTCCACATCGTCTTCGACGATCACTCGTCCCAGCTGCGGAATGCTCAGGAACCCTGTATCAGTGGTGGCGAAGCTGAACCCTTCCTGCCCGATTCGGGCGCCGGGATATACATATACGCGTGCACCCAGAAGCGCGTGACTCAGGCTGACATGAGCACCGATTCGGCAATCGGGGCCAATCGTCACGCCCTTGCCGACCGACACGAATGGACCAACGCGACAATTGGAGCCGATCTCGGCACCTGCCTCGATGACGACATATGGTCCGATTTCCGCGGATGCATCGACGCGTGCCGTATCGGCAACAACGGCGGAGCCGTGAACCCCCGGACAGGTCGGTGGTGCGGGATGGAACAGCGCGGCGACGCGAGCCCATCCTTCATACGCCGCAGTGGTGATGATCGGTATGGTTGCGATGGGGACTCGCTCGAGCATGTCCGGATGTACGATCACGGCACCTGCCATGGTATGCTCAAGTGCCACTGCATAGCGCCTATTGTCGAGAAAGCTGACCTGGTCCGGTCCGGCCGATTGCAGCGGAGCGACGCCAAGGAATGTCCGCTCGATCGCGGGTGCAGTGCCACGCGCCGCGATCGCTATGGCCGCAAGGGCGTGAGGGCGGCTTCGGGCAAAGAACCGAGCATCGCCCATGGGGGATTCGATCAACATTTACTCCCGTCCATTACACCCACTTCGTGCCGGACGCGAATTTCAGTTTTGCGCCGAACCCCTGGGATTGCAATATCACATTATGTTCTCATCTTAGTGGTGGCACTCTGACAAGGGGAGTGCTAATGTCGCAAGACTAACGAGATATCTCGCGGTAGCGTCAGCCGACGGCTGCTGCAAATTAGCCGATGGCGGCAACCTTCAGGGGTGGATAGCAGTGAAGCGCAGGTCCCCTGTGCGATGGTTCACGTGATACCGCCACATCATCGATCTCAGGAAGGATAAGCAAATGGCTGCCAAGGACGTTCGGTTCGGTGGCGATGCACGCCAGCGCATGCTGCACGGCGTGGACATACTGGCCGAAGCGGTACGAATCACGCTGGGGCCGAAGGGTCGCAACGTGATCCTCGACAAGAGTTACGGCGCGCCACGCATCACCAAGGATGGTGTGACGGTTGCCAAGGAGATCGAACTCTCCGACAAGTTCGAGAACATGGGCGCGCAGATGGTGCGTGAGGTCGCTTCCAAGACCAACGACGTAGCCGGGGACGGGACCACGACGGCGATCGTGCTGGCCCAGGCCATTGTCCGCGAGGGTTCCAGGGCGGTGTCCGCCGGCATGAACCCGATGGATCTCAAGCGTGGCGTTGACAAGGCGGTCATCGCACTGGTTGACGAGCTGGCGAAGCGCAGCAAGAAGATAACAACCCAGGCCCAGACGGCACAGGTTGGCACAATCTCGGCCAATGGCGAGGCCGAAATCGGCCAGATGATCGCCGAGGCGATGCAGAAGGTCGGCAACGAGGGCGTCATCACGGTCGAAGAAGCCAAGGGCATGCAGACCGAACTCGATATCGTCGAGGGGATGCAGTTCGACCGTGGCTATATGTCGCCGTATTTCATCACCAACGCCGAGAAGATGAACATCGAGCTGGATCAACCCTACATCCTGATCCACGAGAAGAAGCTGTCAGCGCTGCAGGCATTACTGCCTCTGCTCGAGGCCGCGGCGCAATCGGGTCGTCCGCTGCTGATCATCGCCGAGGATGTCGAGGGCGAAGCGTTGGCCACGCTGGTGGTGAACAAGCTGCGCGGCGGGCTGAAGGTTGCCGCGGTGAAGGCGCCCGGATTCGGTGATCGCCGCAGGGCAATGCTCGAGGATATCGCAGTGCTCACCAGCGGCCAGGTGATCAGCGACGACCTCGGCATCAAGCTGGAGAATGTCACGCTCGACATGCTCGGCAAGGCGAAGAAGGTGCTGATCGACAAGGAGAATACCACGATCGTCGAAGGCGCCGGCAAGAAGAACGACATCGCCGCTCGCTGCAAGCAGATACGCGCGCAGATCGAGGAGACAACCTCCGACTACGACCGCGAAAAGCTGCAGGAACGGTTGGCGAAACTGGCCGGCGGCGTCGCGATCATCCGCGTCGGCGGCTCGACCGAGGTCGAGGTGAAGGAGCGCAAGGATCGCGTCGATGACAGTCTGCATTCGACGCGTGCGGCGGTCGAGGAAGGCATCGTGCCGGGCGGTGGCGTCGCCTTGGCGCGCGCGTCGCTGATCCTGTCAAAACTCAAGGCGGACAACGACGATCAGCGCGTCGGAATCGAGATCGTGCGCAAGGCGGTGCAGAACCCGCTGCGTCAGATCGCTGAGAATGCCGGCGAGGACGGTGCGGTGATTGCAGGCAAGATCCTCGACAGGGACGAGTACAACTGGGGCTTCGACGCGCAGACCGGCGAGTTCAAGGACATGGTCAAGGCCGGCATCATCGATCCGACCAAGGTCGTACGGACTGCGCTGCAGCACGCCGCGTCGGTCGGCTCGCTGATGCTCACCACCGAGGCGATGGTCGCCGAGCGGCAAGAGAGGGGAGCCGACGACGACGGATCATCAAATGGCCGCATGGGTGACCGGGGCTACTGAGCACCGATCACGCTGACAACTGCAACCAGGCGTTCCACGTCTTCACCAGAATGACGTGGAACGCGGCCGAAGGAGGGTCCAATGGGGGACCAGGATCAACCCGATCCTCAGTTTGACGCGATGACCGCCCGTCTGTTGCAACGTGAGGCACTGCGTCGCGCGGCCGAGGAGCTGAATACCACGTCGGGGCCAGGTCTCGAAGGGGTCCTCGCGCGGATCTCGGCCGAAGTTACGGCCCAGGCGGCCTCCCGGACCTCTGGCACCGAGGGTGTGGACACCAGCATCTCAGCCACGCATTCGCCCGCCGGTACGGCTGCTTCCGGTACCACGACGACCAAAGTCCCGAAGCTGTTGGGACTGTCCGGGACGGGATAGAGCAGTGTGTCGCATCGCAGCACGGATGTGCCGCCGTTGGCTGCTCCCGGTTCGGCGCACTACGCCTTGGCCCGCCAGACGGCCAATGCCAGGACGATGATCGGGACGAGTGCCAGCCATGCCGCGCCGTCGACCATCATTGACAGTGCCTCGATCGGACGTCTGTCACACACCCCATCAATATGCGCTCGGCATGGCGGGACCGAGGACTCGGAGGAGACTGCCGCCCTGTTCAAGCAACCTGTCGTGCTCAATCCACACGCGGGCGTCGGCTTCCGCCGCGAAGCCAGTCGCAGTCCGGACCATTGCACCGAGCTGGCTCAGCGCTACGCCGTAACTACCATCCTGCCGGACAAAGACGTTGTAGATTGGTTGTGCCATGCCTTGCATATGGCGTGGCACAGGGCCAGATACATGCACGGGCTGCACAAGTTGTCGTGCTCGACGGATAGTTGGAGCCGTAGCTGATAAGTGCGGCGGGATTGTCGACACGAAACGGTCGCGCCCACCCTGCTGTCTGCAAATAGACGTAACTTGTATTGAGAACAAACCGTGCTTACGTCCAGACGTGATTTCCGGCACAATTTAGGAAATTTTGGTGGCAACGATCGATGTGACTGCCCTCCAGCGATCGGATCTGAACGAATTCCTGTTTGCTGATGTCGGGACGGAAGCAAACGGCATGACATTGAGCGTTGCATCTGTGCTTGCTCGCCAGGGCAACGACCCGTGGCGGGAGGCGGGCCGTCTGGCGGAACTGCCGAAGGCAGAAGCGACGGATAGTCTCGCTCGAATGATTGCCGGGATGCCGAGAAGCCTCTGGGGTCTTCCAGATGCGGTTGTGATCGCTGTTCGTTTGACCGGCTTGTTGCCTGTGAGACCGGCGCGAGGGCCAGGGCGTGTTGCCGGCCGCCCGACCGCCCGGACCGCCGTTGTGCTGGCCTGCATCACCTTGGCGTTTGCCTTCGCCATCATGGCGACAATGCATTCGAGTCCGCCTGTGAGGTCCGATGGCAGTGACGTCGCGTCATTTGCTCCCTCTGCGCCCGGCGACCAGCAGCAAGAAGGAAGACACCGATGAGTAAGGCGCCAACCAGCGAAGCGGATCATCCGGAAGGTGAACCCGACAGTCAGGTGGACGCGATGAAGGACCAGCTACGCAAGGATGTCGCATCGTGGTCGGCAGCGAGGTCCGGTGCGTCAGCCCGCGAAGCCGGTGAATTCAGCGTTCCAGTGGCTCAAGTGGCGCGGCAGCCGTCACCTCAACCGGCCAAGCGCGTCAGACGGGCCAAACCGGCATCGCCTGAAGTAAAGCCGCCTGGCCAAAAGAAGCCGTTCGGGATGTCATACGACGGAGTGACACAGGCAGACTACATCACCTACATGATCGCCCGTGGTACCAGGTGAACTGGGTCACGTTTGAAGCCGCCGGGGGAGGCCTGGTGGTGGTAAGCCCACGCCATGTTGTGGCGATCTATGACGAACAGGGAACCGTCAAATTGGCCACAACCGCGGGTGGCGTGCATGTCTTGAAGGACATGACAGTGCAGCGAGCGGCTGCTGCCGTTGCCAAGGCGGCAGATGCCGACGCGACGGAGTCCGACTAGGAGCATATGTCTGATCGCCTGGATCACTGTGTCCAGAATCGGAGCGCGCCGCCAAATCCAAAGACCGCGGGGGACTCGTCCAATACGACGATCGATGCCGACCCCATATCAACCTGTAGCCATGAGCGCGGAGCAATTATGCAAGCGGAATCGGCGTATGACGGCCAGATAACGTACGACTTCAACGAATTTTGCAAGGATTACGGCCATCCTACAGGGCGGCTATTCACGTTCGAGGTGACCCACAACGCTGTCACGTATGTCTATGCGGACGTCATCGGCACGGTACGCGGCGGCGAGGTGGTCTTCTGCCTCAACGGGTCGGATCTGGTGGATACACGGAAGGCGCACTGAGGAGCAGCGTCAGGCTGCGCAGAAACCCGATGTGACTGGCCGTCGGTTTAGCGAACGCTGGGAGCAACCCCGTGAACGTCCGGCTTGTAGCATCGAGCGACGACCAGGCACGAGCGATCCGTGACCATATCCTGCCACTGCTTCGTGAGCGTGGCGCGTTGGAAGTCCAACGTGACACGGTGCGTCTGATCGAGCTTCGCATGGCCCCATGGATCTTTCGCCACTGGACACCGTTCAGCGCGCTGAACCCTGGGGAGGCGTCCTCCCCAGGGTATCGACACGCAATCGAGCGACAGCATACGCAGCCAAATCTGCCATATGGGCTCGATGTATGGCGTGGGACGAGGGTGCTCCGGATCCTCTGGGCGGCTGACGGACCTTGCGATGTCGTGAACTTTGTCCGCGGCCGCTGGGAAGATGAAGTGCTGGCGCTGTGATAACGCCAATTGTCGCCCTAACCTAGGCTGATCGTTGCCGCCTCGGGACCCTTTGCGCCCTGCACGACGCCCATCCGCACCGATTGGCCCTCTTGCAAAGGCGGCATCCCGGCGCGCTCCAGGGCCGTCGCATGGACGAATACATCCTTGCCGCCAGACTGAGGGGTGATGAAGCCGAACCCCTTATCCGGGTTGTACCATTTCACGGTGCCGAGCATCTCGACCGCGGAACTCAGATCGATCTGGCGACGGGAGGCGTCCTGGGTACGGGTGCGCGCAGCCTGCGGCCGGCGTGCCGTCGGCTGCTCGGCCGTGCTTTCATCGACGGAAATGACCTGGTCGACCTGCCGCCCCTTCTGTCCGCTGCCGATGCGGACGCGCAGCGTTGCTCCGGGACTGACTGCCTGGTGTCCGGCGGCCTGCAGAGCATTGACGTGCAGGAAGACATCGCCCGAGCCATCGGCCAAAGCCGCAAATCCGTAGCCTTTTTCGGCGTTGAACCATTTCACCGTCGCCTGCACGTCGGGTGCAGTCGAGCTGGATGTGAAGGACGGGAAGGGCACCGGCGGCGGTGTGTTGCCGTAGAAGTTGTCGTCGTCGAACCCGCGTCGGCGTGGTTGCCATTGCCGGTCGTTTTTGGGTGAGCGCAAAGTACAGCTATCCTCTATGGTTGGTTGTGTTCAGGGCTCCGCGCAACGATACGCCGAATGGAGGCACGTTGGTAGGTCTGGGCTGCATAACCCATCACAGGGTCGTTCGTCAGTTTCAATTTAGCGACTCCAACTGTAATGTGCAAAGCTGCCTTCGGTGTGCCATACAGCCCGATGGCCGAGGCAAACTATCGGATCGTGCGGCGGGAAGACGGCAGCTTCATCGTCGAAGTCGTCAGGCTTGGCGCCCTTCCCCAGACCGCGGACGGTTTCGCGACCGAGGCTGAGGCCAGCGGCTGGATCGCACAGGACAAGCGGCTGTGGGATGCCGGCGATCCCTTCCGAACGCTCGCCGGTCGGAAATGGCGCGGGTCCTGATGGAAATCGAACATCTCGGTCGCCTGTCGCCGGCTGCCAGTGAGGTGGCCTATGCTGCGGCGCCGTTCGGAGCCAATTGCGGCCCGTTTCCTCGGGACACAATGTCGCTCTTGAGTTCAGGGCGGTAATGCGACACGGGGCATTCGCCTGGTTCACGCGGAGGAACTATGCGGCGCACCGAGCATTGGATCCGGAAGGCTTGCCGCCAACATTTGACGAGTGGCGAGCACTCGTCGGTCAGCACACGGGCCACATACGCCCTCACATGCGGGTGGTGTTCAGTCCGGGCCAATTCACCGCGTGGTGTCGCGCGGAGGGACGGGAAATCGATGCATCCGCCCGCACCGCTTTCGCCGAGATCGTCGCCACCCAGAGCCGACGCAGAGCGTGGTCGAGGGCAGCGTAGGGAGGCTGAGCACCGGACGGCCGGGCATGGAGCCCTTGATGAGCATCCTGGCCACGTCGTGTCGCGTTCGTCATCCGACCGTGGGAGCTTGCGCCGCTTCAACCAATCGCGAGTGCACCAGTTCCAGCAGCCGTTGGCGGGCCGATACCGCGATGTCGTCCAAGGATGGCGTCTGGGCGAGGCGTGCCCTCGCATAGCGGCGGACCTCATCGAGCGTCGGAACCTGCGGCAGATCGATTTCGCTCCAGAACGCCTCCGCCTGCATGCGTGCCGACAGGAGCCGCGACTTGAGGTCGCTCCAGCCCGGCGCCCGCGCCAGGGCCTCCAGCACCTGGTTGGCGATAAGATTGACCGGGAATGACACGGCAAGCTGGGACGCGACCTTGTCGATGACGAGCTGCCCCAACCTATGTTCGCCGCGTACCACTGCCTTCGGCGGCACGTGCAGATCCCACACGATTCCGAGCCACGACAGCACACGCAACGCATAGTACGTCGGGTCGAACTCCCACCAGCGGAAACCTTGGCGGACCGAGACCTGATAGGCGTGATGATTGTTGTGCCAGCCCTCGCCCATGGTCAGCAGCGCGAGCAGCCAATTGTTCCGGGATTCATCGCCGGTGACGTAGCGTCGCCGACCAACCACGTGGGCAAGCGAGTTGATGCTGAATGTCGCGTGCCACAGCACCACGGTACTCCAGCAGAAGCCGACGACCAGACCCGGCAAGCCGGCAATCAGCCAGGTCGCCAGTGCCAGCAGCGCCGCGGGCAGATAGGGATGCCGATCAAGCCACACCAGCTCCTTGTATCGAGCCATATCGCGGATCATTGCATAGTCGGTCGCGTTGTTCCGTGGCACGAAGATCCATCCAACATGGGCATAGAGAAAGCCACGCTGCACCGGCGAATGCACATCGAGCTCGGTGTCCGAGTGCTTGTGGTGTCGCCGGTGGTTGGCGGCCCACCACAGAACGCCCCGTTGGGCCGACGTCTGCGCGAGGAACGCAAGGACGAACTGAAAGATGCGGCCAGTGCGAAAGGCGCGATGGGCGAAGTAGCGATGGTAGCCTGCGCCGATTGCGAAAATCCGCACCAGGTACAACACCACGCCGAGCACCAGGGCGCCCGAGGTGACTCCCGTCCAGAATGCAGCGAAGCATGCCAGATGGAGCAGCAGAAAGGCGGTGCCGGAAGGGTAGGCGATGTCGTCCGAGTGTTCCTGCCTACCCTTGCTCATGGGGCGAATCCTCTCTGGGGAATCCGACTATACATTGCACAGATTGCTTTAAGCGACATCCGTCCTCGCACGTCGATCATGCGTCACGCCGCCGGCCGCAGGCCGATTGCCCCCCGCGGCCGCCGGCGCCGTCGGGGGGGCGTGCGGTTCGCGGGCGACGGTATCTGTTGGCGCGTCAGCTGCAAGCCAGGCGGCGAGCCGCCCGCGATCTTGATCACCGTCCCGGTCATGCGCTCGATCGCGCGCAGCGTGCCGTGCTCCGCAGCGTCGCAAAACGATATGGCGACACCGCTCGCGCCGGCACGCGCGGTGCGGCCGATGCGGTGCACGTAGTCCTCGGGTTGAGCGGGCAGATCGAAGTTGATGACATGCGAGATGCCGGTCACGTCGATCCCTCGGGCGGCGATGTCGGTCGCGACCAGAACGCGCGCGCGCCCGCTGCGGAACTGTTCCAGCGCCTTCTGCCGCGCGGGCTGGCTCTTGTTCCCGTGCAGGGCGCTTACCCGGATGCCGCCGGTATCGAGGTTTTCGGCGACGCGGTCGGCGGAACGCTTGGTACGGGTGAAGACGATGACCCGCGACAGCGCCGGATCGGTCAGCAACCGGCCGAGCAGCGCCCGCTTGCCGGCAGGATCGACGTAATGCACGTGCTGCTCGATCGGCAGCACGACCGGCTCGTCGCGGGCAATATCGACCCGCACCGGGTTGCGCAGCAGCGTCTCGGCCAGCCGGCCAACCTCCTGCGGCATCGTGGCCGAGAACAGCGACGATTGCCGGTCGATCGGCAGGGCGGCGACGATCCGGCGGATGTCGCGGATGAACCCGAGATCGAGCATGCGGTCCGCCTCGTCGAGGACGAAGTGGCTGACCTGGTGCAGTTTCAGCTCGCCTGTCGCCATCAGATCGCAGATGCGGCCGGGCGTTCCGACCACGATGTCGGCCCCTGCCCGCATCCGCTGAACCTGCATCGAACGGCTGAGGCCGCCGAGGATCGCGACGATGCGGCGCTTATGTTCGCCGCCGAGGCGATGCAGACTTTCCTCGATCTGGAGCGCGAGTTCGCGAGTCGGGGCCACAATGAGGGCCCGCGTACCGTAGCGATGCGCCGCAGCCGGCCTGGCTGCAAGGTGCTGCAACATCGGCAGCGCAAAAGCGGCGGTCTTGCCGGTGCCGGTTTGCGCGACGCCCAACAGATCGCGGCCTGCGAGCAGGGGAGGTATGGCACTTGCCTGGATGGGTGTTGGCTGGTGGAAGCGCTCGCGGTCGAGAGCGCGCAGAAAGGGCTCGGCCAAGCCGAGTTTCGCAAAGGTAATCGATGGCACGAAGATAAGAGCTCCAGCGCCGGCCATCGCGGGTTCATACCTGCGACCAAATGCGAGCGCCTTGATGTCCGCCTGCCCGCGCGACAGTGGGGCGAACGCGTTACGACTGAGGTTTCCGGGAGGGCGTCGTCCAAATCGGACAGCACGCCAATCACGCATTCACGGAAAGCACGACCTATATCGCGCGAATGCCGGCAATACGCAAGAGGCTTAGCAGGGTCCGGGCCCGAGGACGGTCGGTCCGGCTGGTTTATTTTCGAGCGGTCGATGTAATGGTGGGACGGCTCCCCACTTCAACCATTACTTTACTTGTCGGTGGACGGAGATCAGTCCTTCCACAGCGCAAAGAAAAATTCCATGCAAATCCCTGTTTGGCTGAAACCCGGACTTTGGGGCGCGGCAATCGGCGCGATCGGAATGGCGACTGTCGGCTTCTCCCAGCTTGGGTGGACAACACAGGGAACCGCCGAACAACTCGCATCGGAGCGGTCCGATGCGGCAGTTGTCGCCGCGCTCGTCCCGTTCTGCGTGACCAAGGCCCAGCACGATCCCGACCAGGCCACCCTTGCCAAGTTCCAGACGGAGCAGTCGTCATACTCGCGCAGCGACCTGGTCATGAAGGCGGGCTGGGCCACGATTGGAGGCAAGACGTCACCCGACAACGCACTCGCGCGCGCCTGTTCGGACAAACTGCACACGCTGAAGTCCGGGTGAAAACCAGGTAGACGACGTTAGTGTCGGAGGTAGTTGCCTCCATCACATGGAGCCCTGCGCCGTCACATAGCGATCGGTCGACCTCCAGGCTCTGGCGGTGGGCTATGATCTGGAGTTCTCGCGGTCCGTTCATGAGCACACGTCTGGGCCTGCCGCTTGACCCAAACAATGCCAATGACGATCCGGATCCAGAATATATTCAAAGTGGCGGACGAACAAGAATACAAGGATGAAGACCAGGGCGCCGTAGAGATCGCCCCCGACAGGACCAGTGCGCGCTCGTGAGCTTCCGGAGCAAGCAGTGAATCGACAGAGATTGAGTAGGCCGTCGCTGAAGATCACTCGACATGGCGGGCAAGGCGAAACAGATGGTTTTGTCTTTGAGGTATGGAATCCGTTCATCGGCAACTACCAGTCGATCGATTCCATCCTGGATGCGATGCGGCGCGTCGAGGAGCTCGCCGGTCTGATCGGTCAGATGTGGCTTCAGCGGCATCCAAAGCAGAATGTGCTCGCGGACGTACCCGCTGTGACCAGGACCGATGGGATTCAATGGGCGGAGTTCCGTATCAACGCGACGACACACCGCAGCTACGAAACGCGCCGCTTCGACCGACCGGGCTGGATGCGAGCGACCGGCCTGGTCCAGGCAGCCGAGACGACCTGCAGCAAGGTCGGCTATGCGCTCCCGACGGTCAACACACCATGACATGCCGGCACCACTCGAGGGGCTGCGCCGCAGGGTGATCGACCCGGTCGGAGCGCCCCTCCGCATCACCGGCATCTCAGGCATCGGGCTGTATCCGATGGCGCGGCACCCCCACAGAGGAGGAGCCCGCGACCAGGGCCACGGAATCGCGCGGACCCTCTGGGAAAAGCCGGCACATTAACTTACCCCGTGACCTCCGAGCGGCAAGCAGTCTATCATGGCACCGGAATAAACCGCCACTACTGCCGGGCAGTGGGGTTACCCGCCCTCGGCAATCCAGGGGACGTTGATGTTTTTTTTGGACAAGGATGCGAGTGGGACGGTTCGGGTGCTACGGTGGCTCACCCTGGTCGCACTTCTGCTTCCTGCCCTCCTGTTTGCGGCCGCTGCCTGGAAGGACCGGGCCACCATTTTGGAAAACGCCGAGGATGACGGCGTCAGGATCGCCGCGCTGTTTCGCGAGCAGGCCGGGAACCTCTTCACTGGCCACGAGATGATCCTGGACATGATTGTGGACCGTGTTGGCGGCCGTGACTGGGATACGATTCTGTCCCCCGGAGACCTCCTGCATGAGCTTGAGGTCATGGACAGGCGGCTCGACGATGAATCCGCGATTGTGGTCGTGGACGCCACGGGAAAGCTGCGAGCAACGACGGTCCATGTGCAACCCAATGAACCACAGCCTGCCGCGGACCAGCACTGCTTTCTTGCGCTGAGCAGGAACGAGGCCGGAAGCTGCATCAGTCAGCCGCAGACCGATCCCGGATCGGGGCGCTATCTGTTCACGCTGAGCCGGCGTCTGGAGAGGGACGGCGTGTTCAACGGGATTGCTCAGGTCGCCATTTCGGCGGACTACATTGTCGACCTGTGGGCGTCCGCCGCGCCGAACGCTTCCGATATCGTTACGATGTTCAAGGCGGATGGCACTGTTCTTGCCCAATCCCGCCCACAATCTCAGTCCGAGCCCAGTCTGCCTGACGTGGGGAAATCCTTGATCGGCAAGATCGGCCAGAACGATGCGGGCATCATCAGAGCCTCTTTGTCGGCTGACGGCACCGATTGGATCACCGTCTTCACGAAGGTCCCCAAGAACCCGGTCTATATCAGTCTGAGCCTTGACAAGAGTGCGATCCTGTCGACGTGGTATGCCAACCTGAGTGTCTATGGTCTGGTCGCCGCGAGTGCCACAGCCGGCATCGTGATGGCACTTGGCATCGCCTTGCGACGGGCACAGAAGGAACGCGATGCCGTCAATCTGTGGCAGGCTGAAGTTCATGAGCGGGAAAGTGCCCAGGAGTTACTGCGTCAGAGCCAAAAAATGGAAAGCCTGGGCAACCTGACGGGCGGTATTGCGCATGACTTCAACAACCTGCTCACGGTGATCATCGGCAATATCAGCATGGTGAAGTCGGTCGCACTCGACAGCGACGCTCAACGGTATCTGCGAAACGCCCTGAAAGCCGGCGAGAGTGCAATTTCCCTGACTCAGGGGCTGCTGGCCTTCGCGCGCAAGCAAGTCCTTCAGCCCAAGTCGGTGGATCTTCTCGGCATGGTGGAAGCCATGCAAGGTTCGCTGGCTCGGACGTTGGGCCCGGATGTGCGGCTGACCGTGTCCGCGAAACCCGACGTTTGGTCTGCACTGGTCGATCCGAACCAGCTCGAGCTGATCATCCTTAATCTCGCGATCAATGCCAACGATGCAATGCCGAAGGGCGGGACGTTATCCATCACCGCATCGAATGGCGAATCCGGCCCCGATGCACCCCACGACCTCGCACCCGGGCAATATGTCGTGCTTACAGTCTCGGACACCGGAACCGGAATGGACGAGGCAACGCTGGCACGGGCCACGGAACCGTTCTTCTCCACCAAGGAAGCGGGAAAGGGAACCGGCCTGGGTTTGTCGATCATGCAAGGTGTGGTCACCCAATCCGGAGGCACCACCCGTCTTCGCAGTCAGCCCGGTCATGGCACGCAGGTCGAGGTGTGGCTGCCACGAGCTCTTACGCCCCCCGAGGAAACCAAGATTCAGGAGGAGCTCAGGGAGCAGAAGGATAGCGGAGCAATTCTCGTTTGCGATGACAACTCGGCTGTTCTCGAATTCATTTGCGACGCGCTCCAGGGAAAGGGCTATCAGGTGCTGCCCGTAACGAACGGACGGAAGGCTATTTCTGTGCTGAAGGACAATCGCGCGATCCGCTTGCTGGTCGTGGATTTCACCATGCCGGAGATGAACGGAGCGGCCGTTGCCCGAGAAGTGCGGGCAAGTCGGCCGCGGCTGCCAATTCTTCTTATAACGGGCAACGCCGACCCCGACTCCATCCAGGCTGGCCTCCCCGACGTGCCCATGCTCCGCAAGCCGTTTGACCGCGAGCAGCTGACCGCGCGCGTTGCGGATCTGCTGGAACCTGTCTGAGCCCCGCAGTTCCGAACCACGTGAAGGCTAATGTGGCGGGCTGAAGGGCTCTGCCGGTAGCCTTCAACCTCTCGGACCAGGATCACCTCCCGGGCTGGCTTCCACAGTCTGCGACAACCGCAAGGGGCGTTCGGGAAGCAGCAGGCAGATGATGCGGGGAGACCGTGGCGGCGCTATTTGCGGCCGGGAACCGGTGTTTGGCGGTCATCGAGGACGAAGGACTATCCGGCCGGCGGCCATTCTTCGACTATGTGCGCCTCCGGGCGATCAACTTTTTGTTCATGATGGAATAATTACATAATCAAGTTGACAGGCCGCTAGGCGCGGAACATATTTCGGCATCATTTCGTAAGGATGTCGGGATTATGTCGTATCGTCTCCTAGCCTCGGCAGGGTTGGGCGCCCTTCTGATGGCCGCAGTCGCGCCTGCCCCAGCCGCCGCCGACCCGTTGGCCGAACCGCCCGTGTTCAAAAGTCAGAACGGCGCGCTTGACCTGGTGATGGTCGCCAAACCGTTCCAAATAACGATCGACCAGGGCGTGACGCCTACCGCCTGGGTCTACGACGTGTGCCAGCGCACCAGCTCGTCGCAGAATGCCTGCAACGGCAACGTCCATCCCCTTGGCGGCGTTCGGCTGCAACTCAACCCCGGCGACACGTTGAAGATCCGCCTGGTGAACCAGCTGCCGCTCATCCCCGACGCCAAGCATGGCGCGGACGATCCCTCGCTGATCACCAACCCGACCAACCTGCACACCCACGGCCTCATCGTCGAGCCGCATCGCGCGGAAGGGCCGAGTGACCCGTACGGTGACTACGTCTTCGTCGAACTCCTCAATCCGAACAATCTGAACAAAGGTTATCCGACCCCGATCCCATCCCCAATGTCAGGAATGTCAGGCGCCCATATGGGCCACAGCATGCCTGACCTGGACTTCGCGACGGGCGCTCTGGATTACGCAATCCAGATTCCGGCCAACCACCCTCCGGGCCATTTCTGGTTCCATCCGCACGTCCATGGCCTTGCCCTGAACCAGGTGAGCGCGGGGTTGTCCGGCATCATCACCATCGGGTCGCCCGAGGATACCTGCGCCGACGCGCAATGCGTGGCCCAGGTCCGCGCCGGCACTGTCCGTCATCTGACGCTGAAGGACATGCAGATCCTGGCGGACAACAAGACTGTCCAGTCACAGGAGGACCCGGCCTTCTGCGGCGACCCTCCGCCCAACTCGCCCAACGGCGGCTTTTGCCCAGGCGACAGCGTCAATTACCCCGGTGGCCGCTGGTACCATACGATCAATGGCCAAGTGTACCCCACCATCGCGGTCGGCCCGACGGGAGATATCTGGCGGATCCTGAACTCCTCCGGCAGCCGCTCCTACGAGTTGTCGGTGGGCGATGACGCGACCCACACGCCCGTGCTGATGCAGGTGCTTTCGATCGACGGCGTGACGATCGACAGCCTCGCATTGAACGCCCCCGGTCAGGGCGTCATGGCACAGCTGCTGGCCGGCAAGGTCCGGCCCGTGCCGTGCCCGGCCCCGGCCAATTACACCGGACCCGGCGGTCTGTGCACGACGACGCTGCGCATGATGCCCAGTTCGCGGGCCGAGGTGCGCGTGGTCGGGCAGAAAGCCGGCAGCGCCACATTCCGGACGGCGCTGTACTCCACAGGCCCCAGCGGTGACAATTGGGCCGGGGTCGATCTGGCCCACGTCACCTTCGCCCCCGGGACGAGCGTGCTGCCCCCGTTGGCGCTCGGCAACCAGGCGACCAACGCCCTGGGCCCCAACGGCGTGCTGATGGGTCCGACGGCGCTCAGGCCACGTGGTTCCTTCACGCTCACCACTGTTGAAGGTGCGCGGGCAGCGGCCAACCTTCCGGTCACAGGCTCGGCCAATCCCGGGAACCTCGTCCAGGCGACTTCCATCGCGATCGATCCCGACCTGAAGCTCGGCCTTCGCAGTTCGCCGGATTGCGTGCCGCTGGCACCGGGACATCATCGGCGGATCTACTTCGGCTATCCGACAGCGGACACCTTCGGGCTTGGCTATGTCGAGATCGACGAAAAGGGCCGCGAGATCGCCTCAACTTTCAAGGACGTGACTTCCTTCGATCCGACCACCACCACGGTGTGCGTGCCATTGGGAGCCCAGGGCCAAGCGGTCAAGGAGGTCTGGGAATTGATCAACCTGACGGGTGAGGACCACAACTTCCACATCCACCAGACCCGCTTCCGGCTGCTGCAGGGCGGCACCATTCCGGGCACGGCATTGCCGAACCGCACGGCCGATGGGCTGGTCCTGCACGACAACGTGCCTCTCCCGGTTGCCGCCAACGGCGACAACTGTGACGGCACGATCGAGCCTTTCGTCAGCGGCGCCTGCAAGCCGACGCCGGTGGTAGTCGAAATCCCGTTCCGCGAGGTCGGCGACTTCGTCTTCCACTGCCACATCCTCGAGCATGAGGACGGTGGCATGATGGCCCGCATCCGGGTCGTCGCTCCCCGCGCCTGATCGCGGTCTGATCGTGGCGACAACTCTCCTCCTCCGGCGACGGAGGGGGAGAGTTCGCATTTGGGTCCTGGCGCCAGCTCGGTGGCGTCCGTGTCACCTTGCTTCCCCCACCCCCGGCCGCTATACCCCGCCGCCTGATCGCGCGTCCGGGCCTGGAAATGGGCATGCCCGGCCGCGACCGCCTGCGTTCGCCGCGGGCCGCCGCAAGAAAAGGAGAACAAAATGCCCAAGATGAAGACCAAGTCGTCGGTCAAGAAGCGATTCAAGATCACCGCGACCGGCAAGGTGAAGGCCGGCCCCGGCATGAAGCGCCACATGCTCTCCGCCCGCACCCACAAGGCCAAGCGCAGCAACCGCCGCATGCAGGTGCTCACCGACATGGACGCCCGCACTGTGAAGCAGTGGGCGCCCTACGGGCTGGATTGAGGAAGCAGGCACATGGCACGCGTCAAACGGGGCACCACCACCCACGCGCGGCACAAGAAGGTCCTCGAGCAGTCGAAGGGCTTTCGCGGCCGCACCTCCACCACCTTTCGCGCGGCGAAGCAGCGGCTGGAGAAGTCGCTGCAATACGCCTATCGCGACCGGCGCAACAAGAAGCGCGATTTTCGCGGGCTGTGGATCCAGCGCATCAACGCAGCGGTGCGCGAGCACGGCCTGACCTATAGCCGGTTCATCGCCGGACTGAAGAAATCCGGCATCGAGATGGACCGCAAAGTGCTGGCCGCCATCGCCTATGACGATGCCGCGTCGTTCGCGGAGATCGTCAAGAAGGTGCAGGCCAGCCTTTAGCGTCCATGGCCGGGCTTGGCCCGGCCACCCACGTCTTTGGGCCGCACGTAAGACGTGGATGGCCGGGACAGGCCCGGCCATGACGGGATGGGCGGTACATGTAGAGTGCCGCCATGACCGACGATCTCTCCGACCTGCAACGCGAAACCGAGGCCGCCCTGGCCGCCGTCGCCGATCTGCGCGCCTGGGACGCGGTGCGCGTCGCCACGCTCGGCCGCAACGGACGCCTCACCGCCCTGCTCCGCGACCTCGGCAAGACCCCGCCCGAACAGCGCCGCGAGCGCGGTGCCGCGCTGAACCAACTCAAGGACGCGCTCGCCGCTCTGATCGAAGCCCGCCGCTCCGCGTTGGAACACGCCGAACTCGATACCCGCCTGGCTGCCGAACGCCTCGATCCCACGCTGCCGCCCGCGTCCGCGCGAGACCGGCCTGATCCACCCGATCAGCCGCACCATCGAGGAAATCGCCGCGATCTTCGGCGCCATGGGCTGCACCATCGCCGAAGGTCCCGACGTGGAATCCGACTGGATGAATTTCGGCGCACTCAACATCCCGGCGCATCACCCGGCGCGCGCCGACCACGACACGTTCTATCTGCCGGCGCAGGGCAACAAGCCGCCGCCGGTGCTGCGCACGCAGACCTCGCCGGTGCAGATCCGCACCATGCTGACGCAGCCGCCGCCGATCCGCGTCATCGTCATCGGCCGCACCTATCGCGCCGACCACGACGCGACGCACTCGCCGATGTTCCACCAGTGCGAGGGTCTGATCCTCGATCGCGATCTCACGCTCGGCCATCTGAAGGGCACGCTGATCGATTTTCTCCGCAGCTTCTTCGGCATCGCCGACCTGCCGGTGCGGTTCCGCTCCAGCTACTTCCCGTTCACCGAACCGTCGATGGAGGTCGATATCGGCTGGACCCGCCGCACCGGCGAACTCGGCCACGGCGGCGACTGGCTGGAGATCCTCGGCAGCGGCATGGTGCATCCGCGCGTGCTGGCGAACTGCGGCATCGATCCGCGCGAGTGGCAGGGCTTCGCCTGGGGCATGGGCGTCGAGCGCATCGCCATGCTGAAGCACGGCATCCCCGACCTCCGCCCGTTCTTCGAATCCGACATCCGCTGGCTGCGCCACTACGGTTTTTCCCCCCTCGCGCCGACGATGCTGCACGAGGGCGCGTGAGCCATGAAGTTTTCTCTCTCCTGGCTCAAGACGCACCTGCAAACTGACGCGACGCTGGCCGAGATCACCGACACGCTGACCCGGATCGGCCTGGAACTGGAAGACGTGGAGGATCGCGGTGCGGCGCTCGCGGCGTTCCGCATCGCCCGCGTCGTCGAGGCGGTGCAGCACCCCAACGCCGACCGGCTGCGCGTGTGCAAGGTGGACACCGGCGACGACACGGTATTCGTGGTCTGCGGCGCACCGAATGCGCGCACCGGCATGAAGGGCGTGTTCGCCGCACCTGGCAGCTTCATCCCCGGCACCGGCACCACGCTGAAAATCGGAGAAATCCGCGGCGTGCGCAGCGCGGGGATGCTGCTGTCGGCGCGCGAGATGGGACTCGGCGAAGACCACGCCGGCATCGTCGATCTGCCGGAGGATGCGCCGGTCGGCGTGCCATACGCGCAATGGGCCGGGCTCGACGACCCGGTGATCGATGTCAGCGTGACACCGAACCGCGGCGATTGTTTTTCCGTGCGCGGCATTGCGCGCGATCTGGCCGCCGCGGGCATCGGCACGCTGAAGCCGTGGCAGCCGCAAGAAGGTGGCGCCCGAGTTCCGCTGGCGGACCGCGCTGGCAGATCGACTGGCCCGAGGCCTGTCCATGGATCCTCGGCCGCACCATCCGCAATGTGCGGAACGGCGCCAGCCCGCAATGGCTGCAGGATCGGTTGGTGTCGATCGGTCTGCGGCCGATCAATGCGCTGGCCGACATCACCAATTTCTTCACCGTCGATCTCGGCCGTCCATTGCATGTCTTCGACGTGGGGAAACTCTCCGGCGACGTGCTGACCCTGCGGCCCGGGCGCGGCGAGACGTTCCGCGCGCTGAACGGCAAGGACTACACGGTCACGCCCGAGGATTGCGCGATCGCCGATGCGGCCGGCGTGCAGTCGATGGCCGGCGTGATCGGCGGCGAGGCCACCGGCTGCGACGAGAGCACCACGTCCGTCTTCATCGAATGCGCGCTTGTTCGATCCGATCCGGGTCGCGCTCACCGGCAGGCGGCACCAGATCGTGTCCGACGCGCGCCAACGCTTCGAACGCGGCATCGATCCGGCGCTGATGCCCGACGCGGTGGAGGCTGCCACGGCGATGGTCCTCGACCTCTGCGGCGGCGAGCCAGGCGAGGTGACCGAGGCCGGCAACCCACCGTCTTGGCAGCGCTCCGCCACGTTGCGCTTCGAACGCATCGCCGGTCTCGGCGGCTCCGAAATACCGCCAGACGATGCGGTCGCGTCGCTGGAACGCCTCGGCTTCACGGTGCAGAGCCGCGACGCGGCACGGGTCACGGTTGCGGTGCCCTCCTGGCGCAACGACATTGCGGCGCCCATCGTCCTCGACCAGGCGGAGACGCTCGATCCCGCGCTCGCGGCGAAGGCCGCCGAAGGCTGCGCGGAGATCGAACCGGAATGCGATCTGGTCGAGGAGGTGTTGCGCCTGCGTGGCCTGGACGCGGTCCCGCCGGTCTCCCTGCCACGCGTCTCCCCCGTGCCGCACGCGACACTGACCCCGCATCAGGCTCGCGTCGCGCTGGCCCGACGCACGCTTGCCGCACAGGGGCTGGCCGAGTGCGTCACCTTCAGCTTCATGTCCGCCGGCGAAGCGGCGCTGTTCGGCGACACGCCGGAGTCACTTCGCCTGACCAACCCGATCGCGGCCGATCTCGACCAGCTTCGCCCGACCCCGATCGCAACCCTGGCGCTCGCCGCCAAACGCAATGCCGCGCGCGGCTATCCCGACGTTGCGCTGTTCGAGGTCGGGCCAAAGTTCCTGGTCGATGCACCGGAGGGACAGCGTTGGGTCGCGGCGGGACTGCGCGCCGGTTCGACTCCACGCAACTGGCTGGTTCCCGCGCGGCCGATCGATGCAATGGACGCCAAGGCCGATCTCTGGGCCGCGCTGTCGGCGGTCGGCGTGCCGCTGGATGCGCTGATCCTGACCCAGGACGCTCCCGCCTTTTACCACCCGGGCCGTTCCGCCACCGTCCGCCAGGGACCCAAGACCATCCTGGGAAGCTTCGGCGAATTGCATCCAAGCGTCCTGTCCGCGCTGGACCTTGCCGGCCCGGTTGCCGTCTTCGAACTTGATCTCGATGCCGTGGCCGAACCGAAGCGTCGTCGCAAGTCGCCCCCGGATCTGCCGCCGTTCCAGCCGATCCGCCGCGACTTCGCGTTTCTGGTGGACCGATCGGTCACCGCCGATGCGGTGCTGCGTGCCGCCAGGGGCGCCGACCGCGCGCTGATCACCGGCGTGTCGCTGTTCGACGTCTATCAGGGCGATCGCCTGCCGCCGGACAAGAAGTCGCTGGCGATCGAGGTCGTGTTCCAGCCGCGCGAGCGAACGCTGACCGACGCCGAAATCGAAGCCGCCGGCCAGAAAGTGGTCGCCGCTGTAACCAAATCCACGGGCGCCACGCTGCGCTGACGGTCAGTGCAGTGTGGCCCCGTGGACCGGCGTCAGATCCCGAGCGCCTTCAGGGTCGCGGCATCCGACCGACCGGTTGCCTTCAGATTGTGCGCGCTCTGATAGGTCTTCAGTGCGTCGCGCGTAGCGGGGCCCAACTTGCCGTCAACGTCAAGCTGCGCGCCGTTGGCGTTCAACGCCATCTGGATCTTAGCGATCCGCTGCTGAGCCGGCGTGAGGTTGGCTGGCATTGCCGGTGCAGGCGGCGGCGCCCGGAGCGGCCACCGGCACGGGGGCCGGTGGCGGTGGCGGCGCATTATGCGAGCAGCCGGCGGCGAGCCCAGCGGCCGTCAGACAGCAGAGCAGCAAGGGCGAGTGTGCGTGCGTTCATGGGGGGTCCTCTAAGGACGGCGTGATGACAGGCCGATCGGTCGCGAACCGACCGCGACGGCAAAGTGCACGCCCGTGGCATGGCAGCGCAAGCACGGTTACGCTCCGTGACGCGTGTGACAGGAGAGTGACATGATACGCGAGGAACTGGTCTTCGTCGGCACGTGCGACATCGCCGGCCATGTCCGCGGCAAGGGCTTCCCCGTCCGCGAGTTCGATGCGCGGCGGCGCAAGGGTGTTGGCTGGACGCATTCCAACCTGATGCAGACGGCATTCGGGCCGATCCTGGACACACCGTTCGGCACCGCGGGCGATCTGATGATCGTTCCGGATCCCGAGGCCGAGGTGCGGGTGGATTTCGCCGACGATTCCGCACCGGAGCATTTCTTCCTCGGCGACATACGCAACACGGACGGAACGCCCTGGGAATGCTGTCCGCGCGAATTCCTGCGCCGCGCCGTCGCCGCGTTGGATGCAGCCTCCGGGTTGCGCCTGATCGCCGCCTTTGAGCAGGAGTTCGTCTACACCGGCAACCAGTCGCGCGACGGCGACGCCTACAGCCTGAACGCCTTCCGCCGCCAGGGCACATTCGGCGAGTCATTCGTCGCCGCCATGCGCGCGGCTGGCATCACCCCGGACTCCTTCCTGGCGGAATACGGCTCGCGTCAGTTCGAGGTGACCGTAGCACCTGCCCTCGCGCTGACGGCAGCCGACCAGGCGGTCATAACGCGCGAGATGGCGCGCGCAGCGGCCCACCGCCTCGGTCATCGCGCGTCATTCTCACCGATGCCCGACGCATCCGGCGTCGGCAACGGCGTGCACATCCACATGAGCCTGCAGGATGCGTCCGGCGCGCCGGTGACCTATGCGGCCAGCGGCCCTTTGGGCCTCAGCATGGCCGCGCAGCAATTCTGCGCCGGCGTGCTGCATCACCTGCCGGCGATCTGCGCCATCACCGCGCCGTCGCCGGTGTCTTATCTGCGCCTCACGCCCAATCGCTGGGCACCCACCGCGATCGACATCGTACAGCAGGACCGCGGCGCATCCATGCGCGTCTGTCCGGTATTCGCCGCAACCGATCCGTCCGAAATCGCCCGCCAGTTCAACGTCGAGTTCCGCGTCTCGGATGGCGCCGCCAGTCCATACATGGCACT
This sequence comes from uncultured Alphaproteobacteria bacterium, assembly GCA_963780095.1. Classification (GTDB taxonomy): domain Bacteria; phylum Pseudomonadota; class Alphaproteobacteria; order Acetobacterales; family Acetobacteraceae; genus JAMXLO01. The sequence goes on along the minus strand of CAWABH010000024.1, from coordinate 2,153 downwards.
CGGCGCCGTCATCTTCGCTGGAGCCGACGGGATGCGCCGGAAACTCGCCTTGCCGCCGTCCGCCGACAGCGCGGAACCGCTGCCGCATTCGCTCGCCAGGGCGCTCGACAACATGGCAGCCAGCGAGGCGGTGCAGTCCTGGTTCGGCCCGGTGTTCCTGGAAGCGTATCTGCGTCACAAGCGCTCGGAAGTGCAGCACGTGACCGAATGGGCGGTAAACGAACTGTGCTCCCGCTACTTCGAGATCTACTGATCCGGCACGGCCGCGTTCGGGGCCGCGGTCCCTTCCGCCCCCACGGCGGCGCGTGCTACCGGCGCGGCGATGAAACGTCTGGTGCAGCACCCGATCGCTCAGGCGGCGTTCGCTCGCGTGCTCGGGCTTTATCTCGGCTTCGCGCTGCGCACCACGCGCTGGTCCCTCGAGGGGCATGAGCACATGGCCCCGCATGCCGCGGGCGCACCGGTGGTGGTGGCGTTCTGGCACGAGCGCCTGTCGCTCATGCCGATGCTCTGGCTGCAGGCCCGCCGCACCCCCGAGGCGCGCGCCTCGCGTGCCCGCGCGCACGTCCTGGTCAGCCGCCATCGCGACGGACAATTCATCGGCGCGGTGGTCAGCCGTTTCGCGCTCGACGTGGTCCTCGGCTCCTCCTCGCGCGGCGGGGCCAAGGGCCTGCGCACGCTGCTCAATCTGCTCGCCAGCGGCGATCACATCGCCATCACGCCGGACGGCCCGCGCGGCCCTCGCCGCGTCGCGGCGCCAGGCGTGGCCCAGCTTGCGGCGCTGGCGGGAGTGCCGGTGCTGCCGTGCGCGGCACAGACCACGCGTCGATGGGTGCTTCCCACATGGGACCGGATGGTCGTGCCGAAGCCGTTCGGCCGCGGCGTGGTGGTCTGCCTGCCTACCATCGCGGTGCCCCGTGGAAGCTGGCAGGACGCGGTGCCGGCGATCGGCGCGGCAATGACGGCGGCAGCCGAACAGGCCGATCGACTGTGCCTCGCCTGAACCGCCTGGCGGCGCTGTGGGCTGTCCTTGCAACCGTCGCCGCGCCCGGGCTGCGTCTGGCCCTCCGCCTGCGCCAGTCGCGCGGCAAGGAGGTAAAGGGACGGCTGCCCGAGCGGCGTGGCATCGACCGGACGCCCCGCCCCGCCGGCAGGTTGATCTGGCTGCATGCGGCGAGCGTCGGCGAGACGTTGTCGGTTCTGCCGGTGTTGCCGTCCCTCGCCGAGGGCGCGCCGGACGCGACGCTGCTGCTGACCACCGGCACGGTCACGTCCTCGGACCTGTTCGCCCGCCGGCTGCCCGAACTCGGGCTGGCGCCGCGCGTGCTGCACCGGTTTGTGCCGCTGGACGTGCCTGCCTGGGTTCGGCGGTTCCTCGACCATTGGCGCCCGGATGTGGTGGGCTTCGTGGAAAGCGAGCTATGGCCGAACATTCTGGCTGCGTGCCGGGCGCGCGGCACCCCGGTCATGCTGATCAACGGCAGACTGTCTGACCGAAGCCTCGCCCGCTGGCGGCGCGTGCCCCGTCTGGCGCGGCAGGTCGCCGGCGGGTTCACTCGTGTCCAGGCACGCAGCGAGACCGACGCCGTGCGACTGCGCGAATTTGGCTGCTGTGCCGTGACGGCGCCGGGCGACCTGAAGCTCGCTGCCGCGCCGCTGCCGGTCGATGAACCCGAGCTTCTCCGACTGCGGACGTTGCTGACCGGCCGGCCGGTCTGGCTCGCCGCCAGCACCCACCCTGGCGAGGAGGCGCTGGTGTTCGCCGTGCATCGTGCTCTGGCGGCGGCACATCCGGGGTTGCTTACCATCATCGCCCCGCGCCATCCGGAGCGCGGCGCCGCCATTGCTGCTGCTGCCAACGACATCCGTGTTGCTCGCCGCGTGCTCGGCGAAGCGCCGCCGCCCGAGGGGGTGTGGATTGTCGATACGCTGGGGGAGCTTGGCCTGTGGTATCGCCTCACCGGCCTCGCCTTCGTCGGCCGCAGTCTGATTCCTCCGGGTGGCGGACGAAATCCGCTGGAGCCTGCGCGCCTGGGATGCGCCATTGCCGTCGGGCCGCATACCCGCAATTTCGCCGACCATGTGCCGATGCTGCGCGAGGCGGGCGGGCTGACCATCGTCCAGGATGCGAGCGAGCTGACGCATTGGGTCGG
>CAWABH010000023.1:0-297580 GCA_963780095.1 uncultured Alphaproteobacteria bacterium | reverse complement strand
GCCGCCGGTCGCGCGTGTTGCGCCCACCCCCGATCCGTGCTTTACGCCGCGCCTTCCCTGCCGGGCGGCGACGGCATCGTCCCCGGCTATGCCCGGCATCCCATGAGGGGTGAGGCCATCCCGGTCGCGGGCCACCAGCCATAGGGAGTACATCATGCCGCTGTACGAAACCGTGCTCATCGCACGCAACGACGTGACGCAGCAGCAGGTCGAAGGCGTCGCCGACAACATCGCCAGCCAGCTCGAAACCGAGGGCGGCGCGGTGAAGAAGCGCGAATACTGGGGCCTGCGGGGCCTGGCCTACCGGATCAAGAAGAACCGCAAGGGCCACTACATGCTGCTTGGCCTCGACGCCAAGCCGGCCTTCGTCACCGAGATGGAGCGCCAGCTCAGCCTGAACGAGGACATCCTCCGCTTCATGACCATCCGCGTCGAGGAGATCGAGGAAGCTCCTTCGGCCATCCTGTCGCGCAAGTCCGACGAGCGCGAGCGCGGCTTCCGCGGTCCGAAGCCCGCCGGCCGGTTCGAGAGCGGACGCCGCCGCGGCTTCGACGACCGCGAGGAATTCCGCGCCCGCGACGAGTTCCGCGATGAACTCCGCGTGGACGCCGAGGAGTAAGCCACCATGTCAGACAGCGCCGAAGTCAATCCGGCTGCCCGCCGCGCCGCCGTTGGCGCCCGCCGGCCATTCTATCGCCGACGCAAGTCCTGCCCGTTCTCCGGCCCCAATGCGCCGACGATCGACTACAAGGATGTGCGCCTGCTGTCGCGCTTCCTGTCGGAGCGGGGGAAGATCGTGCCCAGCCGGATCACCGCGGTCTCGGCCAAGAAGCAGCGCGAGCTCGCGGTCGCCATCAAGCGCGCCCGCTTCCTCGCGTTGCTGCCCTACATCGTGAGCTGAGGGAGCGCGTCATGGCCGCTGTGGAACTGATCCTGCTCCAGCGTGTGGAAAAGCTCGGGCAGATGGGCGAGTTGGTGAAGGTGAAGCCTGGCTTCGCCCGCAACTTCCTGTTGCCGCAGAAGAAGGCATTGCGCGCCAGCAAGGAAAACCTGGCCCGCTTCGAGGAGCAGCGTGTCCAGCTCGAGGCGCAGAACCTGAGACGCCGCGAGGAGGCGGAACGAGTCGCCGAGCGGGTCAGCGGGCTGTCCATCGTGATCATTCGGCAGGCGGGCGAATCGGCCAGCCTGTATGGGTCGGTGTCGGCCCGCGACATTGCCGAGGCCACCACCGCGGCCGGACTGACCGTGACACGCTCGCAGGTCATGCTGGAGCATCCGATCAAGACGCTCGGTCTGGCCCGGGTCCGCGTTGAGCTGCACCCCGAGGTGTCGATCCCGATCATCGTCAATGTCGCGCGCAGCCAGGAAGAGGCCGAACGGCAGGCGCGCGGCGAGCGGGTCGGCGCTGAGGCGGAGGCCGAGGAGGATGCCGCGCTCGATGCCGCCGCCATGTTCGACGCCGGCACACCCCCGGAGGAACAGCCGCAGGTCTGACTGACCGGCCAGGGAGATTCTTGATCTGGCCAGACGGCTGATAGAAGACCCACAGCATGAGTGCCGCCCTCGCTTCGATGACTGGCTTCGCCCGAGCCGAAGGCAGCGCCGCCGGCCTTTCCTGGGCGTGGGAACTGCGTAGCGTCAACGGCAGGGGGCTCGATCTGCGCCTGCGCCTGCCACCTGGCTGGGACCTGCTGGAGCCCACCCTTCGCGAGGCCGCCGGCAAGATCCTGAAGCGCGGCAACATCACGGCCAACCTCACCGTCAAGCGCGAGAACGAGCCGCGGCTGGTTGCCGATCCCGCGGCGTTGGAACAGGCGCTCGCACTGGCGCTCGATCTGCACGCGCGCATTCCCGGCAGCCCGGTGCCCCGGGCCGAGGCGCTGCTTGGGCTCCCCGGCGTGTTGCGGCCGGCGCAGGCCGATGAAGCGGATGGCCGGACAGAGGCGACGGCACAGGTACAGGCCGGTTTCTCCCAGGCCCTGGCGGCGCTGCTCACGGCCCGGCAGGCCGAGGGCGCGCGCCTTGCCGCGACACTGGCCGGACTGCTGCGGGAAATCGCCGCCCTCCACGGTCAGGCGGCGGCGGAAGCGGCCGACCAGCCTGCGGCGCAGCGCGCCCGCGTGATGGAGAACCTTCAGGCATTGCTTCGCGAGGCGCCTTCGCTGCCCGAGGAGCGCATCGCGCAGGAGGTCGCACTGCTCGCCGCCCGCTCCGATGTGCGCGAGGAGCTGGACCGGCTGGCGAGCCATATACAGGCGGCGCATGCCCTGCTGGACGAAGCGGCGAATATCGGCCGCCGCTTCGATTTTCTGGTGCAGGAATTCAACCGCGAGGCCAACACGCTGTGCAGCAAGTCGGCGTCGGCGGCGCTGACCGTTACCGGGCTGAAACTGAAGGCAACGATCGAACAGTTACGCGAGCAGGTGCAGAACATCGAATGAGTGTCGTCGCGAGGCGTGGGGTCTGTTTGGTGCTGGCGGCGCCGTCGGGTGCCGGGAAGACTGCGATCGCCGACGTGCTGCTGGCGAGCGAGCCTGATCTGCGGAAGTCGGTCAGCGTCACGACGCGGCCGCCGCGCCCCGGGGAGATCGATGGCGTTCACTATCGCTTCTGCGATCAGGCCGCGTTCGACCGCATGGTCGCCGCGGGTGAACTGCTTGAATGGGCCCGTGTGCTCAACCGCCATTGCTACGGTACCCCACGCGCGCCGGTGGAGCAGGCGCTAGGCGCTGGCCACGACACGGTCTTCGATATCGACTGGCAAGGACATCGCCAGTTGCGTGCTGCACTGCCAGGCGACGTGGTCGGCGTCTTCATCCTGCCGCCCACACTGGCCGCGCTCGAAGGGCGCCTGCGCAGTCGCTCCGGCGAAGACACGGCGGAGATTGCCAGGCGCATGCAGCTGGCGCGGAACGAGATCAGTCATTGGTCCGAGTTCGACCACGTGGTGGTCAACGAGGATTTCGACCAGGCTGTTGCCTCGGCGCGCGCCGTGCTGCACGCCGCGCGCCTTGTCACCACGCGGCAGAGCGGATTGCGGGATTTTGTTGGGCGCATGTAATTCAAACGACGTAATTCGAATTGCCTTGTACCACACCGTCCGGCCATTACGTCATGGCCGGGCTTGTCCCGGCCATCTGTCGCGGCACCAGTGCTGGCACGGATGGCCGGGACAAGCCCGGCCATGACGATGAAACGAGGCTACACCGTATCAACCAGCACGACTTCGGCGTCTTCAACCCCAACGATCTCGACGTTCGCAACATCGGTGATCGCCGCGCCGTCACGCGCCTCGATGCGCACCCCGCCGACCTCGAGCGTCCCGGAGGCAGGCACCAGGTAGGCGTGCCGCTTCGGATCCAACTCGATCGTGACCCGCTCGCCGGCCTTGACCGTAGCGCCCATCACCCGCGCATCAGCGCGGATCGGCAGCGCCTCCGCATCATCCGGGAAGCCGCTCGCCAGGGTGACGAAACGCCCCGAACGATCCGCCTTGGGGAACGGCTTGGCACCCCATGCAGGCTTGCCGCCGCTTTCCCTCGGCTCGATCCAGATCTGAAAGATCCGTGTCAAATCGTCCTCCAGATTGTACTCGGAGTGACGGACGCCGGAACCCGCCGACATCACCTGGACATCGCCCGCCGGAGTGCGGCCGGTGTTGCCCATCGAATCCTTGTGGGTGATCGCACCGTCGCGGACGTAGGTGATGATCTCCATGTCGGCGTGCGGATGCGGCGGGAAGCCGGACTTCGCGGCGATCTCGTCGTCGTTCCAGACGCGCAGATTGCCCCAGCCCATCCGCTTCGGGTCGTAGTAGTTGGCGAACGAGAAGTGGTGTTTTGCCTTCAGCCAGCCGTGGTCGGCGCCACCCAGCTCGGCGAATTTCCTGCGTTCGATCATGACGGTTGCTCCTGTTCGGGACCGGGACGTCTGCCCCGGTGGTAGGCGCAAGATGGTGCTCGACGAATGCTCGGAAAATAGAAAGGATGGAAAGTCATGGTTTCCGTTTTGGGGGCATTGCCGTGAACCTCCCCGACCTGGAAGGCTGGGCGATCTTCGCCAAGGTGGCCGAAACCGGTTCATTCGCCGCCGCCGCAGCCGAGCTGGGCCTGTCCGGACCGACGGTGTCGAAGGCGGTGCAACGGCTCGAGGCAAGGCTGGGTGAACGGCTGATCCATCGCACCTCGCGCCATTTCGCGCTGACCGAGTCCGGACGGGTACTGGCGGTGCGGGCGGCACGTATCCTTGCCGAGGGTGAGGCGGCCGAGGCCGAGGTCCACGCCAAGTCGGCAGTGCCGCGCGGCCGTGTGCGGCTGGCCGCGCCGATGTCATTCGGCATGCGCCACGTCGCACCCGCGCTGCCGGATTTTCTGGCAGACTATCCCGAGGTGGCGATCGATCTTCAGCTCGATGACCGTATGGTTGACGTTGTCGCAGGCGGAATCGATGTCGCGCTGCGCATTGCCGATCTGCCGGATTCCAGCCTGATCGCGCGCCGACTTTGCCCGGTGCGGCGCTGGGTGGTGGGTGCGCCGAGTTATTTCGCGCGCCACGGCCGGCCGCTTCGTCCGCGCGATCTGCAGGACCATAGGTGCCTGGGCTATCTGTATCTCGCGACGGGCGAGACCTGGCGCTTCACCGACCCGAGCGGTGCGGAAGAGTCCGTCGCGGTAAAGGGTCCGCTCAGCGCCACAAATGCCGAAGCGCTCAGCTTCGCCCTGGATGCCGGTCTGGGGCTCGCCCTGCAGCCCGATTTTCTGGTTTGGGACGCGGTCCAGGACGGAAGGCTGATGACCGTGCTGGATGACTGGGCCGCGCCGAAGCTGGCGCTGCATCTGATCACACCGGCTGGCGGGCCGCGCCCGATCCGTGTCGGCGTTCTGCTGGAATTCTTGACGCGGCGCTTCACGTCAGGTGCGACGGCGTGGACCGCCAGCGCGCCAACTCGGCAGCGCGCCTAGGTGTCTGCGTTCTGTCACGCAATAAATATGGCCTTTATGTCGGTTCGATCCCTCTGTTCACCTATATGCTGTTGGGATTGGTCATTTTGACCAACGCGCGAACACCGCTCGACCACAACGCAATAGGCCTCGCATGTCCGGGCACCAACCTCCGAAGCACAGGACCCATGTGTCCAAGGATCGACCACCGTTCGAGCGGATTGCGCTGATCCTCCAGGGCGGAGGCGCGCTTGGCGCCTATCAGGCTGGCGTCTATCAAGCCCTGGCGGAGGCAAACCTACATCCGGATTGGGTCGCCGGCATGTCGATCGGCGCGGTGAACTCCGCCCTGATCGCCGGCAATCCACCGGAAAAGCGCGTTCAACAATTGCGTGCGTTCTGGGAAACCGTCAGTGCCCCCCCGTTCGGGATGTCCAGGTTTTCCGGCCTCAAGATCGAGGGCGAGTTCATGCACAGCGCGGTCAATCAGTTGCGCTCATTGGGCATCCTGTTCGGCGGCGCGCCGGGATTCTTCACGCCGCGTGTGCCGCCGCCCTTTCTCAATCCACCCGGCAGCCCCGAGGCCCTCAGCTTCTACGACGTCGCGCCGCTGAAGGCCACGCTCGAGCGCCTGGTGGATTTCGACCTGCTCAATGCTGGAACGATGCGCTTCAGCGTCGGCGCGGTGAATGTACGCACGGGCAATTTCGTCTATTTCGACAGCACTACCGACCAGATCGGCCCGGAGCACGTGATCGCCAGCGGCTCGCTGCCGCCTGGATTCCCTGCGACCGAGATCGAAGGCGAGCACTATTGGGATGGCGGCCTGGTCTCCAATACGCCTCTGGAATGGGTGCTCGACAGCAGGCCGCGTCAGGATACGCTGGCGTTTCAGATCGACCTCTGGAGCGCGCGCGGCGAGTTTCCGCGCGACCTGATCGAATCCGAGTTGCGCCAGAAGGACATCCGATTTTCCAGCCGTACCAGGGCGGCTACGGACCAATTCAAGCGAAAGCAGATAATCCGCCGAGCGACCGCGAAGCTCCTTGAGAAGATGCCTGACGATCTACGGCAGACGCCGGAGGCACAATTGCTCGCCAAGGAGGCCGATGAGAAGGTCTATAACCTGATTCAACTGATCTACCACGCCAGGAACTACGAGGGCAGCTCCAAGGATTACGAATTCTCTCGTTTGACGATGGAAGAACACTGGAAGTCCGGCTACAACGATGCAGTCCATACGCTACGGCATCCGGAAGTGCTGGAACGCCCAAGCGGCCTTGACGGAGTGCTCACCTTTGATCTGGCGGTGGACGGCCGCTATTGATTTGCTGTCACACACCTGTCATTGCCAATCCGGAGACGATGCTCATGAACGTCGCTGAAGTTCGCGAGAAGGCGTTCGCGATGCCGTTGAACGACCCGGCCTATCCGAAAGGGCCATACAAATTCTATAACCGCGAGTTCGTGGTGATCACGTATCGTACCGACATCGACGAACTGCGTGCGGTGGTGCCGGAGCCGTTGGAGGTGACCACCGACACCGTCGCCTACGAGTTCATCCGCATGCCGGATTCAACCGGTTTCGGAGACTATACCGAGACCGGCCAGGTCATCCCGGTGCGCTTTCGGGCGCAGGACGGCACGGTGCAGGAGGGCGGCTACGTGCACGCCATGTATCTGGACGACAACTCGCCGATCGCCGGCGGGCGCGAAATCTGGGGTTTTCCGAAGAAGCTGGCCAGCCCCATAATCTCGCATGAAAGCGAGACCGTCGTCTGCACACTGCACTACGGCTCGGTGCTCTGCGTATCGGCCACCATGGGCTACAAGCACCATGAGCTTGATCCGGCGCCATTGTTGAAAAGCCTCGCCCGACCGAACTTCATGATCAAGATCATCCCGCATGTGGACTGCACACCGCGCATCTGCGAGCTGGTGCGCTATTACTGCGAGGACATCACCTTGAAGGGTGCATGGTCGGGGCCGGCGGCTATCCAACTGTTCGAACACGCAATGTGCGATGTCGCGCGGCTGCCGGTTCGAGAAGTCGTTTCCGCCAGCCACTTCATCACCGACCTGACACTTGGGCTCGGTACCGTGGTGTTTGATTACCTGAAATAGCCATCCCATCTCTCGCAGCAGCCGGAAAGGAAAGCTCGCAATGGCTCGTTTTGACGGAAGGGTCGCCATCGTCACTGGTGCTGCCAGCGGCATCGGCAAGGAGATCGCACTACGATTCGCGGCCGAGGGCGGCATACCGGTGATTGCCGATCTCAATCTCGATGCAGCCGAGGCCACCGCGCGCGAGATCAAGGGAAACGGTTCCGATGCTTTCGCGGTGGCGATGAACGTCGTCGACGAAGCCGCGGTCGAGAAGGGCGTTGCGGATACCATGGCAAAGTACGGCCGCATCGATGTACTGGTCAGCAACGCCGGCGTTCAGATCGTCAAGCCGATCGTCGATTTTCCTTTCGCCGACTGGAAGCGTCTGCTGGCGATCCATCTGGATGGTGCGTTCTTGACCACCAAAGCCTGCCTGAAGCACATGTACGCGGCCAAGGCGGGGAGCGTGATCTACATGGGTTCGGTGCACTCGAAAGAGGCGTCTGTGCTGAAGGCGCCGTATGTCACCGCCAAGCATGGGCTGATCGGGCTCTGCAAGGTGGTGGCCAAGGAGGGCGCGGAATACAATGTGCGTGCCAACGTAGTCTGCCCGGGCTTCGTGCGGACGCCGCTGGTGGACAAGCAGATCCCCGAGCAGTCAAAGGAGCTTGGCATCAGCGAGGAGGACGTGATCAAGCGCGTCATGCTGAAGGACACGGTGGACGGCCAATTCACCACCACGGACGACGTCGCCGATGCGGTACTCTTCTTCGCCGGCGCACGAACCAACGCGCTGACTGGCCAGTCGTTGGTGGTAAGCCATGGTTGGTTCATGCAATAGTGGGCGTTTTCTCGACCGCGCGAAGAATGCTGAGGTCGCTCTTCGCCCCCACGGCTACGGCGAGGCCGGCTAAGCGTTGGAACACCTTTTGTCGGCGATCGTCCGCTATAACATACCCATGACGGGGGTTTAACGGGCGGACGCTGCAATCGCCCTATTGTGTCCTCAGTCCACCATATCGAGAACAAAGCCAATGGAGGAATCAGCGCAGGTCCGCATCAAAGAACTGGAAAGGTTGGTATCGGCTCTTCGACACGACCTCCGTGGAGCGATCACGCCGGCTGCCCTCATCGCTGATCGCCTCCGGCACAATAGCGATCCGGCGGTCCAGCGCTCAGCGGCCAGAATTGCGGATGTGGTCGAGCGTATTCTTACAAGGCTGAATGCAACATACGATCTTGTACCGCCGCGCGGCGGCACGGGACCCGTCATCGGAGCAGGCGGCCGGATTGGCTGAATTTACCCAATCGGAGGCTAGGACCACGTGATCCGACCAAGCAACCACGCTACCCCGCGTCCTGCTCGCCGCATGCTTGGTTGCGGCCGGCTTCACCACCCACCGAACCACACGCCGACGCCGTGGACCACGCCGACCGGAAAGAAGGCCGCGGCTGCGATCAGCAACGGGCGCTCGTCATTTACAGAGCAGAAGACGATGGATGTGAGCCACGCCGAATAGGTGAACAGACCGATCAGCAGGATCGCGGCCGCCGTATTCATGTCCATTGGCCCTTGCCTGCGCCCAATCATAGACTTCCTCCCGTTGACCGATGGCTCAGCATAACCGTTCGGTGGCAGTGCACGCATGTCGTGTATACGCACGGCACCTTCCCTCCTCGGCACTCTGTCGCGGCTTATCAAATTGCCATGCCGACATCCCGGAATATCGCACCACGTCGACCGTGAACAACTGCCCAGCCGGCTGAACAGGCGATCAGGGGCACCACGGATGTAGAGACTTATACCAGGCGCCGCTGTTGCAGAGATCAGTCAGCGCGATGTTCGATTTGACTATATCAATACCCCACCCGTCAAGCCGCGGGTCTCGGCGAAGGCTCCCATACCGCATCCGAAGTCAAGAATTTCGGGCCTGTTCGATGGGGCGCCGGGCGGGGCAGTTGGAGCCCCCAGGTTCTTGCCGCCATGGCACGTCACATTGGCAGGGCCGATACCGATAATCCCGCGACCAACCCTTGAACGAGGCTGGCCGCGCTGGGTTTCCGTGCGCTTCCCGGCCATGCGACCCGAACAAGTCTGACCGTATCGCGTGGATCACGATGGCACGCCGGGCGGTAGCCTTGACGGGCATAAAGTGCATTGTTCCTCTGCCCACTTGCTTGGCCTGGCTTGGGCCCAGATCGAGGGGGTCCGTTTGCGTCGGCCAACGTCGCAGGTGCTAGAATGTCATGCCACACCGACAACCTGATCTTTTTGATGCTGCCGGGTTCCGCTCGGATTGCACGGCTCCAGCCGAGCCCGAGCGTTCTCGTCTGACGCCGAGCGCACTCGACGACGACGCACTGGTGGCCGCGATCCCGAGGGCATCGCTCGCAGACTGCCAGGAACTCGCGACGGAGGCCGGGCGGCGGCGTCTGGCGCGTGCCGTACCAGCGCTTGAGGCGCTCTGCCGACGCTTCAAGGGCTTCGGGATGGAGCACTCCGTGCCCGAGCAGATCGCTGCTCTTCACGGTCTCGCATTGATCCGTGGCCGCGACGCGGCGCAAGCTGTGGCGCGGATCGTCGTTGACCAGATCGTGCAGGGGCCCGGCCTGCGGGCCGCTGCCGAAGTGGCCGCGGAGCTCGGCGCGAACCTTCCACCGGTTGTCGTCGTCTCGCTTCTCCGGCATCCTGATCCTGCTATTCGCGCCAATGCGTGTCGCTGCGCCCGTCCCGGTTCCGAGGCCATTTCCCTGATGATCGATCTGCTCGGCGACCTCAATGGTTTCGTTGCATCAGCTGCGGCCTGCTCTCTCGGGCGCATGGGCAGAATCGAGGGCCGCCCTGCCCTTGCCCTGCTGCTGCGTCAGGCCCCTTCGATCGAGGTGATCGAAGCCGCATCCGTGGTGGCCGATGAAGAATGCCTCGTGCTTCTCGGACGGCTCGCGCGGACCAGACCAGATTTGACGGACGCGGTGCTCGCGGCACTCGAGAGCAACGACGAGCCGCGTGCTGCACAAATCGCTGCCGCGATCCGGCGAGGCCGCCAATGAACCGTCGGAAATTGTAGGACCGAGCATGCCCCCGTGGACCAGCCGCGTTCGGCCCATCAATGTCGCGAAGTCGACGCGCAGCAGTTTGACCGTATGTCTTGTTCCCGCGTGCCTGTTTCTTTTCGGGTGTTCGGGGCCTCCGACGGTCCTGCTCGACACCCCAACCGGAGTGGTACCGCTGAACTCGCCGGCACCCGACATGCCAGGCGGTCTGGCCGCCCCGCCACCTGGCCTGGAGCCATCACCACCGATTTCCGCTCAAGGCGTCAGTCGCGACGGAGGCTACACAGGCACCGCCGCCGTGCTGGACACCGCGGGAGGTCTCTGTACCGACACGCTCAAGGTCTCCGGCTTTGCCGTGCGCGGCACTTCGGCACGGTTCGGGGGATTTCGTGGCACGATCGCCGCTGATGGCGGCCTGCAGATGGTCTATGGGCGGGACTGGATCGTCGGCCAATTCGAAGGAGCCACCTTTCACGGCCAACTAAGCACCATGGGCAGATTTGGTGCACCCGGCTGCACCTATATGCTCAACCTTGAACGCACCGGGGCATAATCCCGGCTTCGGCGACTGATGGTCAAACGGTGCCACGGCCTTACAATAGTCCCGGCCGCGCGGCGGCCAGTGAATGCCCTATCCGTAACTGACGCGGCGAGGGGACGCGGGTGGTTTCCGCCTGGTACCACCCGCTTTGCTGCACTGACACGGCGCCCGTTTGTTTTCCGTGGACTACCGCCATGACCGCGGTCGGCGCGTTCGAACTTGTCCTCCTGCTGCTGACGGTTGCCGTCCTGCTTGCGCTCATTGCGCGCCGCCTGCACACGCCGCCCGCCGTGGCGTTTGTACTCGGAGGCATGCTTCTGGCAATCACACCGGGGATCCGAACGCTGGATCTCGACCCCGATCTGTACATGGCGCTTTTCCTGCCGCCGCTGGTCCAGGCAAGCGCATTCTTCACAGTGTGGCGCGCCTTCCGAGCCAACCTGCGCCCAATATTGCTGCTCGCCGTCGGTCTGGTGTTCTTCACGGCATTTGCGATCGGCTGGGCCGCCAAGATGTTGTTGCCGGATATGCCCTGGGCTGCGGCGTTCAGCTTGGGAGCGATCATCTCGCCCACCGACACCGCGGTCACGACCGCAGTACTCGGGCGGCTGCGCATTCCGCAACGCGTCGTCACCATTTTGGAAGGCGAGAGTTTGGTGAACGATGCCTCGGGCCTGGTGCTTTACCGGGTTGCGGTAGCGGCCGCGATGACGGGCCAGTTCAGCCTGCTGCATGCGGCCTCCAGCTTCGTGCTGTTGTTCGCGGGTGGCATCGTCGTCGGCACCGCCTGCGGCTATGGCTCCATCTGGGTTTTCCGTCGTCTGCACGATACCAACCTCGAGATTGCGGCAAGCTTCCTGGTCGCGTGGGCAAGCTATCTGGTCGCGGAAGCCATCGGTGTCTCCGGCGTGTTGGCCACGACAACCTGCGGCCTGCTGATGGGCTGGTACCAGCACGAGACTTTCTCGCCCCAGACCCGGATGCAGGCGCGCGCCGCATGGTCGGTTGCGGTCTTCGTATTGGAAGCGATTTTGTTCATCCTGGTCGGCCTGTCGCTGCGTGAAATCGTGGCGCGTTTCGACGGAAATACGGCGACAACGCTGCTGCCGCTTGCGCTGCTGATTTCGATCGGTGTCATCGCCGCGCGGCTGGTTTGGGTTTTCCCCGCCACCTATCTGCCCCGTCTGCTGGTTCCCGCGATTCGCCGCCACGATCCGTACCCGCCGCCCGCAGCGTCGCTGGTGATCGGATGGGCCGGAATGCGCGGCGCGGTCAGCCTCGCCGCCGCATTGGCGCTTCCGATCGATTTCCCCGCTCGCGATCCGATTCTGCTGATCACCTTCACCGTGATCCTGGTAACCCTGTTGATCCAGGGTGGCACGCTGAGTGTCGTGATAAGTGCGCTGAAGCTCAATTCACCAGTGGACAGCGAGGCGGCACCGGAACATGGGCCAGCACGCGCCGCGATCGCCGCCGTCGCGCTGCGTGTGATCGAAGAGCGTGCAACCGATCCGCTGGAAGGCGCAATCGCGGCCGACATGCTTCGCGAATACCGCGACCGCACCGGTTGGTTGGTGCGCGTGAATGAGAACGATGCCGTTGTGCGCGCCGAACGCACCGCGCGGCTTTCTCTGCGTCGCGAAGCCCTTGCCGCCAGTCGAGCCGAGCTGCTCCGTCTGCACCGATCGCGCGAGATCGAGGATGATGCCTTGCATGCACTCGAGCAGGAGCTGGACCTCGAAGAGCTCAGGCTGCGTCCTCAGCCGGGAGCGGGCTGATGGAGGTCGGCAAGAAAGCCCCGGTAACAGTTCTGATGGAGAGGCACGACCGTGAGTGACCGCGACAACACAGACGAGATCGAGGAGCTCGACGCATCGGGCCTGTTCGACGGCGCCTGGTATCTATCGGAGAACGCGGATGTCCGCGGTGCCGATCTCGATCCATTGCCGCATTTCGTTCGCCTCGGCTGGCGCGGGGGACGCAGGCCGAATCGGGACTTCGATCCCACCTGGTACCTTGAACAGCATCCCGATGTGCTCAAAGCGGGCATGAATCCGCTGCTGCACTATCTGCGCCACGGCGAGCATGAAGGGCGTCGGCCGGTTTGGCACTTCGATCCCGTCTGGTATCGCTCCGCCTACAATCTGCCGCCGCAGGCCGTGGCTCTGGCACATTTCCTGACGCTACGAACCACCGGCTGCTTCGCGCCGATCCCGGAGCTGTGGGCAGTCCTGCATCTCGTGCGCTACCGCGACGATCCGGACTCGGGCGACGATCCGTTTGCGCATTACCTGGACGACATGCGGCGCGAGCAGCGCGAGCCGTTCCCGGACCTGCCTGTCGTCATGGACTCGGGCCTGATCGACCCGAACTACCAGCAGATGAACGGGCTCGACATCCCCGCCGCGGCGTTCGACGCGACCAAGCATTTCTGTCGCCTCGGCTGGCGCGAGGGATGCAAGCCGAACATCCATTTCGACGTTGACTGGTACCTCCACACCAACCCACGTGTTGCGCGCCTGCTGATCAATCCCTTGGTGCACTACATCCTGGAGGGTGAGGCGGCCGGCTGCAGGCCCGGCCCGTCTTTCGATCCTGGCAGGTATCGGAAGACCCACGAGCTCGCGCCGGAACAGAACGCACTTGCGCATTATCTGGCACACCGGCAGAACGCGGCAATCGGGCGGCCCGAAGCTCAGTAACGCTGACGCCGGCAGTGCCGCTTCTGCCGGAGCAAGGTCCGGAAGGTGCAATCCGCGGCGGGCTGACTATGTTGCGGTTCATGCCGTTCAGTTCCCTCCCCACCATCGATTGGCCCCGCGCGGCCGCCGACCTCGCTGCGCGCGGCTATGCGACGATGCACTTGCTCGACGCGGCGACGTGCCGCGGATTGGCCGCGCTCTATGACGACGAGACACGCTTCCGCAGCCGCGTCGTGATGCAGAAGCACAGCTTTGGCCGCGGGGAATACAAATACCTGTCGTATCCGCTGCCGGACCCGGTCGGCTTGCTGCGCGCCGGGCTCTATCCGCCGCTCGCCGCCATCGCCAACGCGTGGCGCGAGACGCTGGGCGAGGACGGTCGTTTCCCGCCGACGCTGGAGGCGTTCCTGCAAGAATGCCACGCGGCGGGCCAGACTCGGCCGACCCCGCTGCTGCTGCGCTACGGTCCTGATGACTACAATTGCCTACACCAGGACCTTTACGGCCCGATGGTATTTCCGCTGCAACTCACACTGCTGCTGACCGCCCCCGGTACGGACTTCACCGGCGGCGAGTTCATGCTGGTGGAACAGCGCCCGCGTGCCCAGTCACGCGCCGAGGTCGTTCCCCTGGGCTTGGGCGATGCGGTGATCTTCCCCGTGCATCATCGCCCCGCGCAGGGCACACGCGGCGTATATCGCGTGACAATGCGCCACGGTGTCAGCCGCGTGCTCAGCGGCCGACGTCAGACGCTCGGCATCATCTTCCACGACGCCGCCTGAGAAACGCCGGCTCACCGGCTAGCTGCGCACCAGCCGTCCGGCACCCTCGATCACCTCATCCCAGTCGTCCACTTCGCGGTTCACCGGCGCGACCAGCACGTGCTGCACGCCCACAGCTTCGTACGCCGCAAGTCGGTCGCGCAGCTCACCAAGATCCTTGCCGTTCCAATGCGTGCGCATCGATATCGTGAAGTCGGCGCCCGGCCGCTCCGCACGTAGACGTCGCACGATCGGCGCCGCTTCCTCCGGTGTCTCGCGGCTGCCATGCCAGCCATCGGCGATGCGTGCGGTGCGCTTCAGCGCCGCGTCCGAGCTGCCGCCGATCCACAGCGGAATGCGACTGATCGGCTGCGGCAGCATCGTCATTTCGGTGATCTTCGCCGGGATGTACTTCGCCTCGAACGTCACCGGATCCTGCGTCCACACCGCGCGCATCATCGCGATACCTTCGTCCATGCGTCGTCCACGCTCCTTGAACGGCACGCCGAGTGCGGCGAACTCCGGCTCCAGCCAGCCGACGCCGGCGCCCAGGATCAGCCGTCCGTTCGACAGGTTGTGCAGGCTCGCCAGCTCCTTCGCCAGCGGCAGCGGATGACGCATCGGCAGCACCAGCACCGTGGTGCCGAGGCGCACGCGCTCGGTGACCGCGGCGACATAGCTCAGAGTCACCACCGGGTCATAGAACAGCGGCGAGCGCGGGAACTCCTTGCGCGGCACGATGATGTGCTCGCTCACCCACACGTCGTCGAACCCCAGCGCCTCGGCGCGCATCGCATGGCGGCGGATCAGCGCTGGTGTCGCCTGCTCGCCGGCGTGCGGCAGATGGATGCCGAGCTGCATGGTGTTGTCCCTCCGATGTCTGGGACACAGAATGCGCCCAATGCCAGGAGGAGGAAACGGGACATGACCACGCGATGGGTAGAGCCGGCGCCGATCCGCTATCCGGATCCGAACATTGTATCGCTCGATCCACGCTTTGAACGGATCGCACTCGGCCATGCGGCGATCGAGCGCATCGCCGGCGGCTGTCGCTTCACCGAGGGTCCGGTGTGGTTCGGCGACACGCGCCAGCTTCTGTTCAGCGACATCCCGAACAACCGCATCATGCGCTGGGACGAGGAGACCGGGGCGGTCAGCACGTTCCGCAAGCCGTCGCATTACGCCAACGGCAATACGCGCGACCGTCAGGGCCGGCTGATCACATGCGAGATGGATGCGCAGCGCCTGACCCGCACCGAATACGACGGCACGATCACCGTGCTGGCCGAGCGGTTCGATGGCAAGCGGCTGACCGGTCCCAACGACGTGGTTGTCAAATCCGACGGCTCGATCTGGTTCAGCGACAACGGCGCCGGCATCCGCGGAAACTACCTGGGGCACAAGGCGGAACCCGAGCTGGCGTATCGCGTGTATCGCATCGACGGCCGGACCGGCGAGATGACGGTCGCGATCGACGATATGGCGCGGCCGAACGGGCTCGCGTTCTCGCCCGACGAGAAGCGGCTGTATGTCGTGGACACGCCGGCCGAGCCGAAGACGACGCATGTCTACGACATCGTGGCCGACGGCACGCGGGCAGCGAACGGGCGCGTGTTCTTCGCGACGCCGGGCTGGGCGGACGGGATCCGGGTGGACACCGAGGGCAATGTCTGGTGCGGTTTCTCCGGCGGAGAGCAGGAAGATGGCGTCGCCGTGTTCGCCCCCGACGGCAAGTTGATCGGCCGCATCCTGCTGCCGGAACGCTGCGCCAATGTCTGCTTCGGTGGGGCGAAGCGGAACCGGCTGTTCATGGCCGCAAGCCAATCGATTTACGCGCTGTACGTGGAAGCGCAGGGGGCGCCAGGCGGGTGAGGGTCGCGGAGGAGGGAGGGCCAGCGCTGGCCGACCCTGATGTGTCTCATGCGCTCGTCCCGCGGGATGCTGTCGCAAGGCACAAGACAGCTCGCCCAACCCCTCTCCCGTGAAGCGCGGGAGCGTTTGAGTGGGGGATGGGGGCGTGTGTGGAGCAAGATGCCGTCCCCGATCCGTCACACAATACCGCCGTGCGCGCCGATGTCTCATGACGCAGGACAACCAACAACGTTCCGACCATGCAGTATGACGGTTTGATACGTGTCTTCCCTGGCCTTCGGACCAAGACCCCCTCTCAGATCTGTCTCAGAGTTTCGCTTCGCGCGATTGTGTCTCATGCCATTGGAACGGTAGCGGCACAATTCCTGCTTCCCGCCCGTGCGCTTAGGCTTCGTGCCGTCGCGCTACGGCAACACAAACGGGAGCGGAGGGCGGATATTGCGCCGGCGCTGAGGGTAGGCGGTCGAGGAGGATTGTCAGATCGCATGGGAGTGGCTGGCTCCTTATGAAATCCACCCGATGTCGGCGTTAGATATACTCATGTCAAATGGTTAGATCCATTCGGGGCAGCGGGGCACCCCTAAGTCGCCGCGTGGCAAAGCGCGCTCGGCAAGGCACTGCCGCGACACCGCCGCCTATCCGGTCAACGCAGTCCTGCACCACCGCAAGACGCAGCCACAAAATTGCCAGGACATTTATCCCTACTAACCTTGAAAGTCAGTCACAATAACTAATATCCTGCCTGTCATGGACGCCGCCCCTCACCCCGACCTCCCCTACCAGCTCCCGCGGGATCTGCACTACACCGTCGTTCACGCCCTCAGCGACGCGCTCCCCCCGCCCGTCTCCAACTCAGCCGAGGACCGCATCCGGCGCGACAACGCCATCATCGGCGACGTCGCATCGTTGCGCCCCGCCAGCACGGCCGAGGCGATCCTCGCCGCGCAGTGCATCGCCGCGAATTTTCAGTCGCTCGACTGCCTGCGTCTCGCCCGCCTCCAGCCGTCGGACGTTCAGCACGTCCTGAAATGCACCGCGCAATCCGCCAGCATGATGCGTCAGTCGCGCGGCGCGCTCGGACAACTGCTGCGCCTGCAGGCAGCCCGCTTGCAGCACAAGCCGGACACCAGCGCCGGCGACGCCGCCGCGATGGAGCAAACCGCCGCACGCCTGATCGCCGATACCCTGGCCGCGGCGCCGCCCGCCTCGACTGCCGAACCGCCTGCACCGCAACCCGCACCCCAGCCCAGGTCCCGTATCCTCACCAGGGCCGAGGAATACGCACTCGCCGACCCCAGCCGTGCCGCACTGATCCGTTCCCTCGGCCGCCTGCCGAAAAAATTCCACGATCCCGCAATGTCGCCCGCGCCGGCCCACGAGGTCGTCCACAGTGACAGCCCCATTCTCCAGGCACTCGTCAAGAGGCCGGCCCACCGCCTCGCCGCCACGGCTTAACCTGCGTCTTGTCCGTCATGGCGGGCGAAGTCCCGGCTCCTGTCATTGCCAGAAGCTCCCCTCCGCGGGCCTCCGCTGTTCTCCGCGTCAATGATCAACGGCCTGTCAGTATCCGCAGGCCCCGCCCAATCTGGGGAGGGAAGGTGGGCCCGGCTTGCCGCAATGCACCGGCGCGGAGAACAGCGGAGGACCGCAGAGAAGGACCGCAGAGAAGGACGGCCAGGCTCCGCCCCGACGTGAGAGAGAGCCGCACCGTCTCACCCACGGCGAATCGAGACACCGACGAGACGCTCGTCGACATCTACCCTGCGGCCGCCGCCCCCCACGCGCAGAAACGCCCCCTGCCGCACCAACTCCGTCTGCACCTCCCCCACCGGCACCGCCCGCAGCGCCACGCTGCCGCACCGGCCACCCCCACCGCCTGCCCGGTCAGCCAGCATTGCTGAAATCTCGCGCAGTCCATGAACGCCGAGAATCCGCCGCTTCGCCGGACTTGAATGCGATCCGGCGGGTCATGTCGCAACCGCCCGACGTCCGCGATTACTGGCCCAATCATGGGGCCATATCGAGGGTGGCGGCTCGGCACCATTCCATCCGCCGCCCTGCCGCGCCATATTCCCCCCATGTACAGTCAGGCGCTCAACACCCCGGCCGGCCCCGCCGATACCAGCGAGCAAGCCAACCGCTTCCAGGCGCGCATCGACACCGAGGAGCGGGTCGAGCCGAACGACTGGATGCCCGAGGCGTATCGACGCACGCTGATCCGCCAGATCAGCCAGCACGCCCACTCGGAGATCGTCGGCATGCTGCCCGAGGGGAACTGGCTCACGCGCGCGCCAACGCTGCGGCGCAAGGCGGCGTTGCTGGCGAAGGTGCAGGACGAGGGCGGGCACGGCCTTTATCTCTATGCCGCGGCCGAGACGCTGAATGTGACCCGCGAAGAGCTGGTGGAGCAACTCCTGACAGGCCGCGCGAAATACTCGTCGATCTTCAACTATCCGACGCTGAGCTGGGCGGACATCGGCGCCATCGGCTGGCTGGTGGACGGCGCGGCCATCATGAACCAGATCCCGCTCTGCCGCTGTTCATACGGGCCCTATGCGCGGGCGATGATCCGAATCTGCAAGGAGGAGAGCTTCCACCAGCGCCAGGGCTTCGAGATCATGACGACGCTGGCGCGCGGCTCACCCGAGCAAAGGGCGACGGCCCAGGATGCGCTGAACCGTTGGTGGTGGCCGAGCCTGATGATGTTCGGCCCGCCTGATACCCAGTCGCAGCATTCGGACGCCTCCATGCGGTGGAAGATCAAGCGCTTCACCAACGACTCGCTGCGGCAGAAATTCGTCGATGCGACGGTGCCGCAGGGCCACTACCTGGGCCTGACATTTCCGGACCCGCAGCTTCGCTACAACGATGCGGCGGGCCATTGGGAATTCGGCGCGATCGACTGGGACGAGTTCCGCCGCGTGCTGGCGGGCGACGGACCGTGCAACCGTGAACGGCTCGCCGCGCGGCGCCAGGCGCACGAGGACGGCGCCTGGGTGCGCGAGGCCGCGCTCGCCTATGCGGCGAAGCAGAAGGCGGCGCCGCGCAGTCAGGCCGCATAGCGATGACCGAGCAGGCCACACCGCACCTCACACCCCTCTGGGAGGTCTTCATCCGCGCGCGCACCGGGCTTGCGCACAAGCATGTCGGGTCGGTGCACGCAGCGGACGCCACGCTGGCGTTGCAGTCCGCGCGCGACGTTTACACGCGCCGCGGCGAAGGATTGTCCATCTGGGTGGTGCAGTCGAACGCGATCACCGCCTCCGATCCGTCCGATAAGGCCATGCTGTTCGAGCCGACAGGATCAAAGATCTACCGCCACCCGACGTTCTACGAAGTGCCGGACGAAGTCGACAACATGTAGTGCCGCGGCCGGCATGCTCCGGTCCGCAGCCACCAGGGATGAAACGCGATGAACGCTCCCGTCAGTGTCGATCCGCACGAAGATGCCTGGTCGATTCCACTCGACAGGATCGACGTGAGCCAGCCAAGGCTGTACCAGGACGACATCTGGGAACCGTATTTCGAACGCCTGCGCCGCGAGGACCCAGTGCACTGGTGCGAGAACGGCATGTACGGCTCGTACTGGTCGGTGACCAAGTACAAAGACATCATGCAGGTGGACACCAGCCAGAAGATCTACTCGTCCGACGCGATGATGGGCGGCATTGTGCTGCGCGACACGCCGATGGACTTCCGCCGGCCCAGCTTCATCTCGATGGATCAGCCAAGGCACGACGAGCAGCGCAAGGTGGTGTCGCCGGTTGTCGCGCCGATGAACCTGCAGCGTCTCTCCGCCACGATCCGCGAGCGCACGCGGCGCGTGCTGGACGGACTGCCGCGCGGCGAGGCGTTCGACTGGGTGGATCGCGTGTCGATCGAGCTGACCACGCAGATGCTTGCCACACTGTTCGACTTTCCATTCGAGGAGCGGCGAAAGCTCACCTACTGGTCAAATGTCGCGACTGTGAACACGCGTGCCGGCACTGAAATCAATTCCGATGAGAAGCGCGACGCGGTGCTGCAGCAGGCGATGGAATATTTCGTCGCGCTCTGGCACGAGCGCGCCGCGCAGGCGCCGCGGCCGGATCTGATCTCGATGCTGGCGCATGGCGAGGCGACGCGCGACCTGCCGTCACGGCCGCACGAGTTCATGGGCAATCTGCTGTTGCTGCTGGTCGGGGGCAACGACACGACCCGGAATTCAATGTCGGGCGGATTGTGGGCGCTGAACAGGTTTCCCGACCAGTATCGCAAGCTGATCGCCGATCCTGGTCTCGTTTCCAGTCTGGTGCCGGAGATCATCCGGTGGCAGACCCCGGTGATGCACATGCGCCGCACCGCGCTGGAAGACGCCGACCTTGGCGGGAAACGGATCCGCAAGGGCGACAAGGTCGCGATGTGGTACATCTCCGGCAATCGCGACGAGGAGGCGATCGACAGGGCAAACGAGTTCATCATCGATCGCGCCAGACCGCGCCAGCATCTGTCGTTCGGCTTCGGCATTCATCGCTGTGTCGGCAATCGCCTGGCTGAAATGCAGCTCACGATCCTCTGGGAGGAAATTCTGGGGCGGTTCCCGATGATCGAGGTGCTGGACGAGCCAAAGCGGATGTACTCCAACATCCTTCACGGAATAGTCGCTCTGCCGGTGCGCATTCCATCAGCGTAATCGGTGACCATACCGTCATGGCGGGCGAAGGCCAGCCATCCACGTCTATCCCGCGTCCCGCACCGTGGAGACGTGGACGGCACGCCTTCGTGCGCCATGACGAAGGGACGCACTAATTATCTGCCGCAAGGATGTAGTTGACCCCCAGCCGACGGCTGGTCCGCCACTGCCCGGTAAATGGGTCCCCCACCAGGCCGGCTGTGTCCGCCACCCGCAATCCCGCCTGGCGCAACATTCCCCCAAGCTCGACGGGTGTGATGAACTTGCGCCAGTCATGCGTCCCGACCGGGAGCCAGCGCAGCAGATACTCCGCCCCGACCTTGGCTGCCAGGAACGACTGCGGCGTGCGGTTGAGGGTGGAGAGGAACAGCAACCCCCCAGGCTCCAGCAGTCCGGCGATCGTCGTCAGGAATGCGCAAGGATCGGGCACATGCTCGATCACCTCGAGCGCGGTCACGACAGGAAACCGCAGCCCCTCGGACAAAAGGTCCTCCGCGACGCCGCCGCGGTAGGCGACTGGCAGCCCTCGTCCCGCCGCATGTGCGCGCGCCGCATCGATTGCCTCGCCGGCCGCATCCAGGCCGAGCACGTCGAAGCCGCGACGCGCCAAAGCCTCGGCCGCCAGCCCGGCGCCACAGCCGACATCCAGCAGCCGAAGGCCCGCCGCGGCAGGAAATTTCCGCCCGATCCGCTCGGCGATCCAGGCGATCCGGGCTGGGTTCATCCTATGCAGCGGCCGCATCGGCCCGTCAGGGTTCCACCAGTCCGCGGCCATGGCGTTGAACCGCGCGACCTCCTCGGCTGACACAGTTGAGTGCGGCTCCATGGTTGCCCCTCCCCTCCCGCGCCAGTATGTCTGCCGCACTTGGCAGCAACTGACCACTGACCACTGACAATGCCCCGCATCGTGATGAAATTTGGCGGCACCTCGGTTGCCGACCTTGACTGCATCCGCAATGTGGCGGTCCGGGTGAAGCGCGAGGTCGAGGCCGGGAACCAGGTCGCGGTCGTGGTTTCCGCCATGGCGGGGGTCACCAACCAGCTGGTCGCCTGGTGCCAGGGGCTGTCGCCGCTACACGATGCGCGCGAGTATGACACCGTGGTGGCGACCGGCGAACAGGTTACCACCGGCCTGCTGTCGATCGCATTGCAGGATATCGGCGTCGAGGCACGGTCCTGGCAAGGCTGGCAGATCCCGATCCTGACCGACAATGCGCACGGCAAGGCGCGTATCACCGGCGCCGACGGCGCGGAGCTGATCCGCCGGATGCAATCGGGCCAGGTCGCGGTGGTGGCCGGCTTCCAGGGCCTGGGAACAGATCACCGCATCACCACGCTCGGGCGCGGCGGCTCGGATACATCGGCTGTGGCGCTGGCCGCCGCCCTGGGCGCCGATCGCTGTGACATCTTCACGGACGTGGACGGCATTTACACAACGGATCCGCGCATTGTGCCGAAAGCGAAAAAACTAGACCGCATCAGCTATGAGGAGATGCTGGAGCTGGCCTCGGTCGGGGCCAAGGTCCTCCAGACCCGCAGTGTCGCGCTTGCGATGAACGAGCGGGTTAGGGTTCAGGTATTATCGAGCTTCCAGGACGTGCCTGGCACGCTGGTCGTGGATGAGGACGAGATCTTGGAAACGCAGAATGTGTCGGGCATCGCCTATTCGCGTGACGACGCGAAGATCACGTTACGACGGGTGCCCGACCGGCCGGGGATCGCGGCCGCGGTGTTCGGCGCCCTGACCGATCACAATATCAATGTCGACATGATCGTGCAGAACATCTCGGCCGATGGCACGACCGACATGACCTTCACCGTGGGCAAGGCCGATCTGCCGCGTGCGCAGGCGACGCTGGCCGGTGCACAGTCGCTGATCGGGTTCACCGAAGTGCTGGCCGATCCGAACGTGGCGAAGATCAGCGTAGTCGGCGTCGGCATGCGCAGCCACGCGGGTGTCGCCAGCACGATGTTCCGCGCACTGGCCGACAAGGCCATCAATATCCAGGTGATCTCGACCAGCGAGATCAAGGTGAGCGTGCTGATCGCCGCTGACTACACGGAACTGGCGGTTCGCGCCCTGCATACCGCCTACGGCCTCGATGCCGCCTGACATTGCCACCCCGGATGTCGCGATAACGGCCGCGCGGGCGGAACTGGACCGGCTTTGGTCGCGCGGCACCGCGTTCCTTGGCTGCCCGGTTGCCATCATGGGCGGGGCGATGAGCTGGGTGAGCGAGCGGCATCTGGTTGCCGCCATCTCCAATGCCGGTGGCTTCGGCGTGATCGCCTGCGGCTCCATGGGGCCGGACCTGCTGGCGGCCGAGATCGCCGGCACCCAGGCGCTGACCGACAGACCGTTCGGCGTAAACCTGATCACGCTGCACCCGCAGCTCGGCGACCTGATCCGCGTATGTCTTGAAGCTCGCGTCGGTCACATTGTGCTGGCCGGGGGCATCCCGCCAGGTGCCGCGGTGCGTGCCGTGAAGGACGGCGGGGCAAGGTTGATCGCATTTACTCCGGCGCTGGTGCTGGCGAAGCGGCTGATCCGTTCGGGCGCCGATGCGCTGGTGATCGAAGGCTCCGAGGCCGGGGGCCATATCGGACCCGTGTCGCTGATGGTGCTGGCACAGGAGATCCTGCCTCATATTCACAACGTCCCTGTGTTCGTCGCTGGCGGGTTGGGCCACGGTGAGGCGATCCTGGCGCTGCTGGAAATGGGCGCTTCAGGCGCGCAGCTTGGCACCCGCTTCGCCGCCGCAACCGAGTCGGTCGCCCACCCGAGGTTCAAGCAGGCCTTCATCCGCGCCGCGGCCCGGGATGCGCTGCCGTCGGTACAGTTGGACGAGCGGTTTCCGGTGATACCGGTCCGCGGGCTGGTCAACGAAGGGGTCAAGCGGTTCCTGCGCTTCCAGGCCGAGACCCGCGATCGCTTTCAGGCCGGCGAGCTGACCAAGGAGGCGGCCCAGCTCGCGATCGAGCATTTCTGGGCCGGCGCGCTGCGGCGGGCGGCGATCGACGGCGACGTGGAGAACGGCTCGGTCATGGCCGGCCAGTCGGTCGGCATGGTCACGGCCGAGCAGCCCACGGCAGACATCATTGCCGAACTGGTCGCGCAGGCTGTCGCGGCGCTGGTCGCGCGCAATCGGACCACATAGGCCGTATGGTCGGTCCGCGGCGTCTTCTGTCCAGGTTGCGCGAAATGATGGCGCATGGCTCCGCGCCGCTGCAGGATCTTGTCCGACTGGTGGCTGCGGAACTGGTGAGCGAGGTGTGCTCGGTTTACGCCACGCGGCCCGGTGAAATCCTGGAACTGGTGGCAACCCAGGGCCTCAATCCGCAGGCCGTCGGTCGCACACGATTGCGGGTCGGCGAGGGCATCGTCGGTCTGTGTGCCGCCACGGCCCAGGTAATGAATCTGCCGGACGCGCAGAACCATCCGGCGTTCGCCTATCGTCCGGAAACCGACGAGGAGCCGTTCGCCTCGATGCTCGCTGTACCGGTACGGCGCGCCGGGCGGACGCTGGGCGTGGTGGACGTGCAGAACCGCAACCCGCGACTTTATGCCGCGGACGAAGTGGAGGAGCTGGAGACCGTGGCGATGCTGCTGGCCGAGGTGTTGGCGGCAAGCGGGGCCTCCGACGGGTCGCAGGAGGGGGTCGGCGCCACGGTGCCGCGCGTCTTTGCCGGTGCAACTCTGGTCGCGGGGATCGCAATCGGTCCGGTGGTGCTGCATGGCAGCCATCGGCGCCCGTTCCGTCTGCTGGCAGACAACCCGCAGGTGGAACTGGCGCGACTGCACGATGCGGCGCACCGGATGCAGAAGGGTCTCGACGAGTTGATCGCCGGCGTCCCCGACGAATTTGTGTCCGGCGCGGACGGATCGGCATCGCGCGAGGTGCTCGGCGCCTATCGCCTGGTTGCCGCCGACGCCGGCTGGTTGAAGCGCGTCTCCGAGGTGATCCACGGCGGCCTTTCAGCCGATGCGGCGGTGCAGCGGGTGGCCGGCGAACTGCATGACCGCATGCGCCGCATCACTGATCCCTATTTGCGTGAGCGGCTGGCGGACCTCGAGGATCTCGCTGGCCGGCTTCTGACCGCTCTTGGCGGCGATGCCCCTCGCCCGGCGATCCCGTCGGGCGCGATCCTTCTCGCGCGCCGATTGGGGCCGGCCGAACTGCTCGACTGGCACGCCGCCGGCATCGCCGGGCTGGCGATCGAAGAAGCCAGCCCCGCGGGTCATGCGGCCATCCTCGCGCGGGCGCTTGGACTGCCTGCAGTCGGCGGTACTCGTGGCGTATTGGACGCGGCTGAGGCGGGCGACGAGGCGGTGGTGGACGCCGGAGAGGGCCAGCTTGTGCTGCGCCCCGAGGTCGAGGTGAGGGCGACCTATGTCCGCGCGCTGGCGACAAGAAGCGCCCGGGAAGCAGGATGGGCGGCATTGCGCGACCGGCCGGCGGCGACCGCCGACGGTACCAGGGTCAGCCTGATGCTGAATGTCGGGCTGCATATGGAGGTGGCACAGCTCGACATCACCGGCGCCGAGGGCATCGGCCTCTATCGGACCGAGATCGGCATGCTGGCGCGGGGCGCCATCGCCGATGTGGCGGAGCAGGCGGCGAGCTATGCGCGGGTGCTGGATGCCGCCGCCGGGCGCCCGGTACTGTTCCGCACGCTCGATCTTGGCGCCGACAAGCTGCTGCCGGGCGACGCGCCGGAGGAGGAGAACCCGGCGATGGGCTGGCGCTCGCTCCGCATCGGACTGGATCGGCCAGCGCTGCTGCGCCGTCAGTTGCGCGCGCTGCTGCTGGCCGCCGGCGGACGGCCGCTTTCGGTGATGTTCCCGATGGTGGCCACGGTGGCGGAGTTCCGTGCGGCACGCGCCTTGCTGCTGGCGGAGGCGAAGCGGGTGCGCCCGACACCGGAGCGGCTGTCCATCGGTACCATGCTCGAGGTGCCGGCGCTGATGTGGCAATTGGATGAATTGTTGCGCGAGGTCGACTTCGTCTCGGTCGGCTCGAACGACCTGCTGCAGTTTCTGTTCGCGGCGGATCGCGGAACGCCCTCGCTGTTCAGCCGCTACGACCTGTTGTCCCAACCCGTGCTGCGCCTGCTGGAATATCTCCTGAAGGCGGCTCGCGCTGCCAAGGGTGGCGTCGGTGTGCCGGTGTCGCTATGCGGCGAAGCGGCGTCGCGGCCATTGGAGGCGATGGCATTGGTGGGACTGGGCTTTGACACCCTGTCGATGTCTGCCTCCGGCATCCTGCCGGTGAAGGCATTGCTGGCCGAACTCGATCTTGACGCATTCCGTCCGGTGCTCACCGCGATACGAAACAATGCCGCGGGCGCGGCCAGCGTCCGTGAGCCGATCAGTGTCTGGGCGCGGGAGCAAGGGTTAACGTTTTGAGTTTAACGATTTATTTTCGATGAATCGTGCAATGACGATTCGACTGTGCAGCCGAACCGAGTCAATCTAGGCGCTGTAGGCCAGACAACCAGTTCGCGGGAACAGGACCACCGTGCTGCAGGAGCGCAGGTCAGAACTGGCGGAAAGCCGGAGCATGATGCATTCCGATATCGAACCAAAGGGCGCGCTGTCCTCGGGGCCCCGGGCCTCCGCGCCCCGGGCGGGCGCGGACCTTCGTGCCGCGCGGGAACGGATCGGCTGGTCACTGCCGAACATGGCCGCGGCTTTGCGCATACGCCTGCAGTATCTCGAGGCGCTCGAGGCGGGACGTATCGGCGACCTGCCCGGCAATGCCTACACGCTCGGGTTCGTGCGGACCTACGCGAGCGCCCTTGGCCTCGACCCGAACGAGGTCGCGCGCCGCTTCAAGGCCGAGGCGGCGGCGGTGAATAAGGGTACCAAACTCGCGTTTCCGGTGCCGGCGCCAGAGCGTGGCGTGCCGGCGGGAGCGGTCGCGCTGCTTGGCGTTGTGCTGGCCGTAGGCGCATACGCCGGTTGGTACCGACTGTCGGGCGAGGGAAGGCTGCCTGCGGAGACGAGCATTCAGGTTCCGATGCGCCTTGCGCCGCTGGCCGACCAGGCCGTGCCGCCGCATGCCCCGCAGCTGGCGCGCACAGTTCCTCCAGCCGCCACGCCGGTCGAGCCAGGCATCGCGCAGCAGGCCGAGGGGCCCTCGGCACCGTCCATCTCGCCCAGCTCGGCCGCGGCGGCGGTGACGCCGCCCCCGGAGGTGGCAGTGCCGCCGGCGCCGTCCGATCAGTCGCGCATCCTGTTGAGGGCGAACGCCGACGCGTGGGTGCAGGTGCGCGATCGGGCCGGGCAGGTCCTGTTGAGCCGCATTCTGCACGCCGGTGAGACCTGGGCGGTCCCGGCGCGGCCGAACCTGCTGCTCACGACCGGCAACGCGGGGGGCACGGATCTGGTGGTGGACGGCGTCACAAGCCCGCCGCTGGGCGGAAACGGACTGGTGCGGCGCGACCTCGCGCTTGACCCGGACCTGATCAAGGATGGCAAGCTCGCGTCCGCGAGCACACCGCTGACTGGTGCCCGGCCCAATACCCAGTAGCGGCGCGGCCGTGGACACCCCATTCTAGGGCCGGGCCTTTTCCCGCGCCGCAGCATACGGAGACCGAACCTCATGAGCTATCGGCCGTACCAGGAGATCATCCGGCGGAAGTCCCGCCGCGTTTACGTCGGAAGCGTGCCGGTGGGCGACGACGCCCCGATCACCGTGCAGACCATGACCAACACGCTGACCACCGACGTCGCCGGCACCATCGCGCAGATCAGGCGGGCGGAACTCGCTGGCGTGGACATCGTCCGCGTGTCCTGTCCCGACCAGGAGAGTGCGATCGCCCTCAAGGATATCGTGCACGAGGTCAATGTGCCGATCGTCGCGGACATCCACTTCCACTACAAACGGGCGATCGAGGCGGCCGACAGCGGCGCGGCCTGCCTGCGCATCAATCCAGGCAACATCGGCAGTTCCGAGCGCGTGAAGGAGGTCGTCAGGGCCGCCCGCGATCACGGCTGCTCGATGCGGATCGGCGTGAACGCGGGTTCGCTGGAGCGGCACCTGCTGGAGAAATACGGCGAACCGAACCCCGAGGCGCTGGTGGAAAGCGCGCTGTACCACGCGGACATCCTTCAACAGCACGATTTCCACGACTTCAAGATCAGCGTGAAGGCGTCCGACGTGTTCCTGGCGGTGGCGGCGTATCAGCAGCTTGCCGAGGTCTGCGACCACCCGCTGCATATCGGCATCACCGAGGCGGGCGGCCGGCGGATGGGCACGGTGAAGTCGGCGGTGGGGCTGGGCTCGCTGCTGTGGGCCGGGATCGGCGACACGCTGCGGGTGTCGCTTGTCCGACGAGCCGGAGGAGGAGGTGCGGGTCGGCTGGGACCTGCTGAAGACGCTCGGCATCCGGCATCGCGGGGTGAAGGTGATCTCCTGCCCGTCGTGCGCGCGCCAGGGCTTCAACGTGATCGAGACGGTGCGGACGCTGGAAGATCGGCTGGCGCATATCGAGACGCCGATCACCTTGTCGATCATCGGCTGCGTGGTGAACGGCCCGGGCGAGGCGCTGATGACCGATATCGGCCTGACCGGCGGCGGCAACGGGCGGCACATGATCTATGCGGCGGGGAAGACGGACCACACGATCGCCGGCACCGATATGGTCGAGCACATCGTGGAGTTGGTCGAGGCGAAAGCCGAGGAGCTGAAGGCGGCGAAGGACGCCGAGAAGCTGGCGGCGGAGTAGGGTGTGGGCCTTTCATCGTCATGCCCGGGCTTGTCCCGGGCATCTGCGCCGGCACCAACGCCACGACGGATGGCCGGGACAAGCCCGGCGTGACGGATGGCCTGGCCTTCATCGTCATCCCGGGCTTTCCCGGGCATCTGCGCCGGCACCAACGCCACGACGGATGGCCGGGACAAGCCCGGCCATGACGGATGGCAAAGACCGGACCGCGACCGGCTCGACATCGGCCCGCTGGTGAATGCGGTTCAGCAGTCGGAGCGGCCACCCGATTCGCGACAGGGGGTCTCCAGCCACGCCTTGATCTGACCCGGGGCGTGCGCCGAGACACCCGTCCGCGGCCGAATAGCCGGAATTCGGCACCACACCTTCTTCCTGATTATACCGACGCCGGGTTCCAAGCCCACAACGGGCGCGAAATGGGGAGGTCCGATGTTCACACAAATCGTCGATCCGGTCGGCAATCTGGGTCTTACTTGCCTGATTGCCCTGGTTCCGGTCGTGCTGCTGCTTGTCCTGCTGGCGGTGTACCGCGTTTCCGCATGGCTTGCGGTGCTGATCGGGTCGATCGTTACCTTCGTGCTCGCCCTCCTGGTATGGCAGATGCCGTTTGGCGACGGGGTCAGGGCCTATGTGTACGGCTCCGCGACCGGCATCTGGAACGTCAACTGGATCACCTTCTGGGGTCTGATGCTGTTCAACACGCTCGGGGTCAGCGGCGTGTTCGAGAATTTCCGGCGCTGGCTCATCTCGCAGGGCACGCTCGATATCCGGGTGCAGACGATGCTGTTCGCCTGGGCGTTCGGAGCACTGCTCGAGGGTCTCGTCGGCTTCGGCTATCCGTGGGCGGTCGTGGCACCGATCCTCATCTCGCTCGGGCTGACGGATCTCGATGCCATTCGCGTCGCGGCCATCGCCAATAACGCGCCGGTGTCCTACGGGGCGCTCGGCGCTCCGATCATCGCGTTGGCCGCGGTGACCGGCTATCCGTTGCTGGCGCTGTCCGGCTCGGTCGGCACGGTGGTCGCAGTTCTGGCGCTGCTGCCGCCGTGGGTGCTGATCTACCTCGTGGCCGGCAAGGACGGGTTCAAGGACGGCTGGCCGCTCGCGGTCGTGGGCTCGCTTGGCTATGTGCTCGGCCAGTGGCCGACGGCCTACTACTTCGGCCCGTACCTTCCCGACGTGGTGGGCTCCATCGTCTGCTTCTGCGGTTTGCTGCTGCTGCTGCGGGTCTGGCAACCGGCCCGCATCATGGGCCATGGTGGCGAGCCGGTCGAAGCATCTGTCATTGCGGCGCAGGCCCGCGAGCACGGGCTGACCGGCGGCGAGGTGGCGCTGGCCTGGATGCCATTTGCCGTACTGGTCGTTGTGGTCGCGCTGTGGACCGGTCCGTGGTCCAGCCTGCCGGCGGTCGGCTGGTATTTCGTTCAGGTGCAGGCGCTGGCGCCGGAGACCAAGGCCACCATCACGGCAGCGTTCAAGTTCGCGCCGTGGATCGGCGGCAGCGCGATCCTGGCGTCGTGGCTGATCGTCGTCGTGCTGCTGACGCTCGCCGGCAAGCTGAAGCCGAGCGACATCGGTGGCCTTTTCCGCAAGACGTTTCACCAGATGTGGGGGGCGATGCTGGTCGGCGTCTTCATCTTTGGTCTAGCCTATGTGTTCAACTTCTCGGGCATGGCCTCGTCGCTCGCCAAGGGGTTCTCCTACCTCGGGACGTGGTTCATCGTGGTGGCGCCCATCCTCGGCTTCATCGGCGTGGCGCTTTCGGGGTCGAACACCTCGACCAACGCGATGTTCGGCAAGTTCCAGGCGCTGGTCGGCGTTCAGCTTGGCTTCCCGCCGCTGTTGCTGCCGACGTTAAACTCGGTCGGTGCCGAGATCGGCAAGCCGATCGCGCCGCAAACCGCCAGCGTCGGCGTCTCGACCAGCAAGTTCGTGCGCAACGAGGGCGAGGTCATCCGCCACAACTTCGGCTGGACCCTGGTGCTGTTGGTGTATCTGATGGTGATCGGCGTCGGGTTCTACTTTGTCGATGCGGGGGTGATGCGGTTGCCTTAGTGTTCGTGTTCGGTGCCGCGCGCGTAGGACCGCGCGCGGAGGTATTCCGGCGGCGAGCTGGCGATGGTTGACAGACGGCCGTCCATTTTGTGGCATACATCAAGGACCATGGCATCATCGAAGTCATCAGCATCCGCCTCGCGAACACAAACGACGCGCCATACACGACCTTCGTCCGCCCGAGGATTTGCTGGGAAGTAGCGCTCCACGCGGCGCCACGGTCGCTTCCACATCGTCATGCCGACGCAGAGCCGGCCCCAACGCGAAGGCTGGGTGTCGGCATCACACGTCTTGTCTTTGTGCCGGCAGCAATGACGTCGGCATGGCCGGCCTTCGCCGGCTATGACCGAGGTCGTATGAGGTGCGTCTGGAAATGATCTCGGTCTGTTTCCCCTCGGGCCTCTAAGCCGTTGACCACGCCGCTCGCCGGCCAAACCAAGCACGCCGGGAAAGCCGCCGGCCGAAGGGGCACCGGAACCCAGCCTGGATCGGGATGCGTTGGAAGCCCTCGCGTGGATCGACAGCGGGATGTCCGACAGCAAGGTCGGTTATGGTCCGGACGCCCCCAAACTCACCGACGGCCAGCGTCGGCAGTTCGAGCCGGCGTCGTACGTGCGCGCCGGCGCCCCTGCCCGGCGCCGCGCGAAACCGGCGAAATAGCGCGCTCGGGACAGCGATGCCACAAAACTGCTCGCGCCTGACCGGGGTCCGACTCAGCCTGTTCTGCGGCGCCGCCTAAGCCACATACGCTGCTTTGCTTCTCCTTGCTTCCAAGGCCCGGAACGCTACTTTCCGGACTACCCCAGGATCGAAGCATCAGAACCAGTGACCGACCTCCAGCCCGCCCGCGGCACCCACGATCTGATCGGCGAGGACCAGCGCCGCCACACCCATGTGATGGACACGTCCCGTCGCGTTGCCGCCACCTATGGCTTCGACGAATGGACCACGCCGATCTTCGAGGACACCCGCGTGTTCTCGCGCACGCTGGGGGAAACCTCCGACGTGGTGATGAAGGAGATGTACAGCTTCGAGGACCGCGGCGGCGATCCCATCACGCTCCGCCCCGAGGGCACCGCCGGCGTCTGCCGCGCGCTGGTGACCAACGGCCTGACGCAGTCGCTGCCGCAGAAGGTGTTCTACGCCGGCCCGATGTTCCGCTACGAGCGGCCGCAGAAGGGGCGCTACCGGCAGTTCCACCAGATCGGCATCGAGCTGATCGGCCCCGCCGAACCGCTGGCCGACGCCGAGGTGATCGCCTGCGGCTGGGACATCCTCCAGGCGCTTGGCGTCGCCGATGACACCGTGCTGGAGATCAACACGCTCGGCGACAAGGCAAGCCGTGCAGCGTATCGCGACGCGCTGGTGGCGTATTTCACCGAGCACCAGGCCGCACTGTCGGCCGACAGCCTGGCGCGGCTCGACCGCAATCCGCTGCGCATCCTCGACTCCAAGGATGACGCCGACCGTCGCATCGTGGCCAACGCGCCCACCATCGCCGGCTACCTGACCGAGCCGGCCGCCGCGTTCTACGCGCGCCTGCAGACGCATCTGGAGCGCTTCGGCGTGCCGTTCCGCGAGAACCCGCGCATCGTCCGCGGCCTCGACTACTACGGCCACACCGCATTCGAATTTGTCACCAAGAAACTCGGCGCGCAGGGCACGGTGATGGCGGGCGGGCGTTACGATGGTCTGGTCGAAGAGATGGGCGGGCCGCCCACGCCGGCCGTCGGCTGGGCCGCAGGCATCGAGCGTCTTGCAATGCTCCTGGATGCACCGCCGCCCGCGCCGGCGACCGTCGCCGTCGTGCCGATCGGCGACAGCGCGGAGGCGGTGGCGCTCTCCGTCGTGCAGGATCTGCGACATGCCGGCGTGCGCGCGGAGATGGCGTATCGCGGCAACCTGCGGCGACGATTGGAGCGCGCCAACCGCATCGGCGCGCGCGCCGCGGTGATCCTCGGCGATGACGACATCGCGCGCGGCGTGGCACAGGTGAAGGACCTCACGACGGGTGAGCAGGAGGCGGTGGCTTTGGCGGAGCTCGCCGCACGCCTCGCATGAACCTCGCGTCGAAGTTGGACCGCATCACGGCACGCGCCGAAGAACTGCGCGACATGTTGACCCAGGGTCTGTCCGGCGAAACCTATGTCAGGGCGTCGAGGGAACTGTCGGACATCGATCCGGTGGTCGCGCGCATCGGCGACCTGCGTGCCGCCGAACGCGCCCGGGCGGAGGCCGAGGCATTGCTTGCCGATCCGGAGATGCGCGAGCTGGCGGAGGCCGAACTGCGCTCGCTGAAGGAGCAGATCCCCGCGCTTCAGCACGAGATCCGCATCGCATTGCTGCCCAAGGACTCAGCCGATGAACGCGCCGCGATCCTGGAGGTGCGGCCCGCCGCTGGCGGCGACGAGGCGGCGCTGTTCGCCACGGAATTGTTCGCGATGTATCAGCGCTATGCGGAAAACCGTGGCTGGCGCTGGGAAATTCTCGAATACAACGACACCGAGCTGGGCGGATTGAAGGAAGGCATCGCCGAGATCACCGGCCGCGGCGTGTTCGCCCGCCTGAAATACGAATCCGGCGTGCATCGCGTGCAGCGCGTGCCGACGACCGAGAACCAGGGGCGGATCCACACGTCCACCGTCACCGTCGCCGTCCTGCCGGAAGCGGAGGAGGTGGATGTGCAGATCGACGAGGGCGACCTCCGCATCGACACATACCGCGCGTCCGGCGCTGGCGGCCAGCATGTCAACAAGACAGACAGCGCGGTCCGCATCACGCATCTTCCGTCGGGCATCGTCGTTGCGATGCAGGAGGAGAAGAGCCAGCACAAGAACCGCGCCAAGGCGATGAAGGTATTGCGCGCCAGGCTGTACGAACAGCAGCGCGCCACGTTGCATGCGACGCGCGCCGCCGACCGCAAGTCGCAGGTCGGTACCGGCGATCGCTCCGAGCGGATCCGGACCTACAATTTCCCCCAGGGGCGCGTCTCCGACCACCGCATCAATCTGACCCTTTACAAGATCGACCGCGTTATGGCCGGTGAGCTCGACGAGTTCATCGACGCGCTGACCGCGGAAGATCAGGCGGCGCGGCTGACGTCGGAGGAGTAATGCCGGCGGGCCTGTTGGATGACTGCTCTCGACCCTTCTCAGACACTCCGTGGAGGATCGCCCAATGACCGCAGCTGGTCGGAGCTGAGCCGTAGCGGACATCCTCCGGTGCGGTCCGCACTTATCGTTTTCGCTCACCGCGCCATCGCCTGTTCGCTGGTAGGCGAAGAGACGGTTCTCGAAACCTTCGTTGATCCCTCCATTGTGAAATACGGATTCTCGGGCGACCCACAGATTTCGAGACCCAGGCCATAGTTACCCTCACCGGCGACCAGCATCTGCTTGGTCATCTCCGCGGAAAGTACGTGGTTGGCGTCGCCGTGCAGCGAGCGTTGGATCTCGATCGCGTACCGCGCGCACACGGTGTGTACGCCGATGGGCAGAAAGCTCATTTTCAAAATAGCGTGAACCGAGCAATTGCTGCGAGTCTTCTCGATTCGCATTCAGAAGGAGGCTAATGCATTGAAAACGTGGAAAACGCGTCCTGGTCAAATGGCAGGGTGAGTCTGGACAACCCCTGAGTCTTCCGGAGGAGTTGGCGCCAGCCTCTGCAGAGCTTGGCGGGTTTTTCGCGATTTCGCAATTTCTACGTGACATCGGCACCGATTTGCCAATAGATTGCTTAACAGGCAAGTCGTGTCCTGGAAGTCGATAATAAACGTTGGTCCTCCTGCCCGATAATTTTGGGTAAGACAGTCTGGTACGTGCGGAGACTTTCCGCAGTGGCTGGATTTGCTGTGCCACACGGCCCATAGAATATCGCCCAATGCAACAATGTTTCGGGGCGTTGCTTGCCCTTTATCGAAGTAGGCTCGTCGCGCAACCGCGCTCAATCGCGGCTGTCCGCAAAAGGAAATAGCATAGGGGGAAGAAACAAATGAGTAGAACAGCACTGCTGGGTTCAGTGGCTGGCGGGTTTCTGGTGGCCGCGCCGACTGCTTTTGCAGCCACGGTCGCCAATCCAATCTGCACGAATAACACTGCGCTTTTCAACCCTGGGAATGGGGAGGACATTGTCGTGCCGCCGGGCTACTCTGTCTCGGTCTTCAAGGCTGGGCTGAATTTCCCGACGGGCATCGCCTTCCGCAAGACTGACAATGGTGGGTTCGAGGTCTACGTCCTCGAGTCTGGCCATGGTCTACCGAGCATCTGCAACGAACAGGGTAGCTTCGGCTCCGGCGACTCTGATCCGAAAAATCCCTTCACTCCGGACATTTTGGTATTCAATGAAGCCGGCACGCTGATCCGCGGGCCGTTGGCGAAACCGTTCGGCAAGAACGGACTGCAGGCCGCGGGCCCAGCGGTAGACATAGGCTTTGAGCATGGATTGCGCGGCGGACGCCTGTTCGCGACCGACTCCAACCAGGCGACCCATGCGGCCGGGCAGAACAACAGCTCACGCATCGTAGTGGTGGATCCTGAGTCAGGGTTCGTCACGCCGTTCATTACGGGCCTTCCGACTGGTGATCATCCGACCGAGCAGCTCGCGTTCAAGGGCAACTGGATCTACTGGTCACAAGGTTCCACTACCAACAGCGGCGTCGTGGGACGCGACAACGGCGGCGGAACAAACCAGCAGGACATCCCCTGCCAGGACATCGTGCTTAGCAACAATGTGTTCGACTCGGGCGGTTCGCCTGATGTGATGACCAGCGGGTATTCCGCCTTCGGCGTGCAGCGTAAGGGTGCCACCGTGCACGCCTTCGAAAGCGCGCTCCATCACGGTGTGTGCGACGGCGCGATCCTGCGCGCACGGTTGGATGCGGACGATCCCGAGAATACTATCGAGCCCTACTCTTGGGGTTATCGCAATGGCTACGCGATCCGCTTCGCGCCCCGCAATCACGCCCTGGGAGGGCAGTTACTCGTGGGTGAGGATGGTGCAGACGAGCGCGGGGCCCGGCCGTCAAATAATGCGCCTGACAATCTGCAGTTGGCCATCCCGAACCCGGACGGCAGCCCCGACTATCACGGCTGGCCGGACCAATACGGCTTCCTGTCCGCAAGCCAGGCAGTGTTCAATCCGATCGGCGGCCCGGGCGATGATCTCTGCGTGCCGGATCCCACGAACCCGCCAAGCACCTGCACGCCGGCTAGTCTCGAGAAGATCCTGTCGGAGGATGTCCCAATTAAGCCGGTGCTGGCATTCCCCCCACAGGAAATAACCAGCCCGCTCGCCACAGAGGCGGCCGACTCCTCGTTCACCGGCATTGATTTCGTGCCCGCTTCTTTCGTGCGCGGACCTGTCCGGCCAGGCGCTGCGCTCTATGTGCTGGAAGGTGATTTCGGTTTTTCGGCCTCTAATGCCACGGAACCCGCGCACGAGGTTGGGCATGAGGTGAAACTGATCAACTTCAGCCGGCCCGGAAAGCCGCTGGAACTGGAGATCTCGCAGTTCGCCCACAACAACACATTCGATCAGGCGTTTGTAAGCGGCATCCACGGTGTTAATCGACCCACCAACGTGCGGATGGGCCCGGACAGCTGTGCGTGGGTGGTGGACTATGGCGCGGTGCGCGATTTCGGCCAGTCCGGTGCCGACAGCAAGTTCGTCGGTGCCGCCAACGGGCCACTGGTGCAAATCCCAGGCACCGGCGTGATCTGGCGGATCTGCCCGCAATAAGACAGGTCATCGTTTTCGGCGGGGCTGACTTCCGTTCAGCCCCGGCTTGGTGGCCCTGCAATCTGGCGTGATTGATTGTGGGGTGGGGTTACGTAACCGGGTGAACACTCCGTTAGCCGGTGCGGAGATGAGCTCCGCACCGGTAATGCTCGTCGATATGCCGACGACAACCCGTGAGGAGAAGCACGATGAGCGCAAAGATCTCATCCCATATTCGCCTGGACGACCTGCTGGCGAGCAACCCCGCCGTACTAGCAGTGGACGCGATGCGATTTCTGGCGCCGTCAGGCTTTTCGTTCCAGCATCACCGCAACGAACGTCAGGAGTTCAGTCAGTCCAATCTGGTGTCCGACAACCAGCACGGCCACCTGAATGCGCAGGTGCAAGACAACAACCTAATCAACCCATGGGGTATCTCATTCCCGCCGACAGGGCCCTTCTGGATCGCGAATAACCATACCGGAACCGCGACGCTCTACAGCGTCGACCCAAACACCGATGCGACGACTGTGAACCCGCTCGTAGTCACTATTGCGCCGCCTCCTGATCAGACCGGACCGGCGGCCCCGACCGGCACAGTTTTCAATAGTGATCCGAATCCGGGATTGGTTGTGAACGGCAAGCCTGCGCTGTTCATATTCGCGACCGAGGATGGTACCATATCGGCGTGGAACGGCGGGACACAGACGACGCTCGAAGTCGACTATTCCAGCAATCCGGCACACGGCGACTCCACAGTTTCCCCGGACGAGGGCGTTGGTGCCGTGTACAAGGGCCTAGCAATTGGAACGGAGGACGGACAGACGCTGCTGTACGCGACGAACTTCCGGCACGGCACGGTGGATGTGTTCAATGACCAGTGGCAGCAGGTTAACAGCCTAACCGACGGCAACCTGCCGGCCGGATATGCGCCGTTTAACGCCCAAGCGCTCGACGGACACCTCTTCGTCACGTTCGCCAAGCAAGACCAGTTCAAGCACGATGACGTTGCCGGCAATAGCAATGGCTTTGTCGACGAGTTCGACCTGAATGGCAAGCTCATTGACCGCGTCGCATCGCGGGGGCCTCTGGACTCGCCATGGGGATTAGCGCTCGCGCCGGCGGACTTCGGTAAATACGCGGGCGATCTGCTGGTAGGAAATTTTGGCGACGGTACGATCAGCGCCTTCGACGTCCGGCACGATGACAAGTACATGGGCAAGCTACTCGGCATTGATAACAAGCCTATCACGATTGGTGATCTGTGGTCGCTGACACCGGGCAACGACGGCAAGGCGGGCAACTCGGGGGAAATCTACTTCACCGCTGGTATCAAGGACGAGGCGCAGGGCCTATTCGGCAGTCTCTCACCAGTGCCGGACACCGACAAGTTCGTGATCGCGGGGGTAAATCTGTAGTCCGTGATGGGTTGAGCGGCCGGTTCCTTCATGGGCTACATATGACCCTCCACACAGGATTCCTGACAGGTCCCGGCTGAAGGTGCGATTCATCGTCGGGCGGCGACCCTGACGAATGACCGATTACCACCCGAAGCGGTCATCGGATCTGGCCATTGCAATCCATCACCTGCCGGTCAGCCGGCCGATGATGGCCTCATAGGCGGCCAGATAGTCCGCCATCGCGAGGTTCTGCTCGGCGTAGTGCCGCGCGTGCTCCCGCAGGCGGCGCGCGAGCGGTGCATCCTCCAGGACGCGCAGCACAGTATCCGCGATCCCCTTCGGATCGAAGAACGACACAAGCAGCCCGTTCTGCTCGTGCGTGACGAACTCCCGCACCGTCGGCGTGTCGCTGGCGATCACCACACAGCCGGTGGCGAGCGC
The DNA here is from genome assembly GCA_963780095.1 of uncultured Alphaproteobacteria bacterium. Classification (GTDB taxonomy): domain Bacteria; phylum Pseudomonadota; class Alphaproteobacteria; order Acetobacterales; family Acetobacteraceae; genus JAMXLO01. The sequence continues at coordinate 259,590 of CAWABH010000023.1, read as the reverse complement.
CTCGCGCAGCGACCATGACGCCACGAACGGATAGGTCAGATAGACATGCGCGTCCGAGCGCTGCAGCATCGCGAGATAGGTCGCGTATTCGAGCCGGCCAGGGAACAGCACGCGCTTCGGATCGATGCCGTCGCCCAGTTCGGCGAGCATCTTCTGGCGCCACGTCCCTTCCGCGGGCGGCATGCCGTAGCTGATGCCGTCGCCGCCCACCATGACAACCCGCACATCCCTGCGCGCGCGCAGCATGTGCGGCACGGCGCGCATCATCGCGTGGAAGCCGCGGTATGGCTCCAGATCGCGCGCGACATAGGTCACCAGCTTCTCGTTCGGCCTGATTGTGGTGTCACCAATCACCAGATTGCGGCGTCGCGCCTGCGGGTTCGGTTTGCACACGTCGAGGTTCACGCCTTCAGGCAGCAGCGTGATCCGCTCGCGCGCCCAGTCGGGATAGGTCGAGAGCTGCCACCGGGTCGGCGTCTGGGCACTGGCGTCAAGCGCGAGCGCCAACAGGTTCACGGCGTTCTTGGCCCGTATGCGTGGAAAATCGGACGGATGGGTCGGGAATTCCGGATCGAAACCGACATCGATGCCGCGCGTGCTGTAATAGAACTCGAGGTAGCCAAGCATGGGCACGTCGGGCCAGACGTCGCGAAGGTTCAGCATCTCCCCCCAGCCATGATGGCCGATGATGATGTCCGGGTCGAAGCCAAGCTGCTTCAGATTGGCGGCAGTGTGGGCGACGATTTCGGCGCGTCGCACGGCACCGTCCAGTTCGCGCGCCGCGACATGGGTTTCCGGCGCCGCACCGTTGGGTTTGGGATACGGCACTTTCCGCACACCAGGAATCTGGTTCGCGTTGGGCTCGGTCAGAAACACCACGTCATGCTGCCGCGACGCGACCAGGTGTCGGACGATGTGCAGGTACTGCCCTGGAAAGTTCTGGTGGACGAACAGGTATTTCACACCGCGACCTGGCAGGGCGGAGGGGAGTTCGGCGGACGACCTCTACGAACGGGAACGCCGGGCCGGTCCCGCCGGCTTGGGCGTTCGTGCAGGCGGCCTGCCGGGCGCAGGCTTGTCAGGCTCCGGTTCCGGTCGCTCTGCTCGTGTCCGCGCACTCCGCGGCGCGGTTCCGCGTGGAGCCTGTGCGCCTCCGCGGCGGTTTATCACAACCTGGAACGCCTCGAGCGCAGCCAGGCTCTCCGCTTCGCAGGTCTCGCCGCCTGGCACCGGCCCGACCGCGCTGCCGTCGACGAAGCTGGCCGAGCAGCTACACTCATAAGTCTTTGCCGCGGTCCCCTTGAGCCGTACCTTCAGGCCGAGCAGCGGCAGCGCCATGCCACGACTGCCGCAGTACTTGCCCCCCTCGATCCAGGGCGACAGCCAGCCACGGCCGAGCACGGCCTGGTATTCGACATCGGACGGCTCAATACCGTCGTGTGGCGCCAGGCTGAAGCCTTCGATCCACAGGCCGCTGCCTCGCGTGCCGACCCATTCGCCGATCCTGCCTGGCATATCGCCGGTGCGCTGAACGTGGGCCACGACATCGGCGTTCTCCACGGCAGCGGCCTGTCCCGCAGCCCTGCCGCCCATTGGCGCCGCCCCTCTGGCCTCGCCGCCTTGCTCAGGACCCAGACGCATCACCTGTAGGCGCGGCGCACTTTCCGGCGAGGCGGCCGGCGACTGATACACCGTGACCAGCACCTGCGCCGGCCCTTTGGCAACGCGGACCAGCGCAGCCGCATCCTGGCTGTCCAACCAGCCATCATCGCGAAATGTGCTGATACTGACCGCGTCCGGCCGGCCGGCCGAACCGGGTGGCATCGAAATCCGCACGCCCGGCAGACCCGACCGGTCATTTGGCGTTGGTGACCCAGGAACCTGGAACACGCAGAACAGGCCGGAGTTGAGCGTCATCAGGTGACCGGAGACCTTGAGCTCGGTGACACGGCTCTGGCCGCCTGCAGGGGCATTGGACTGGCCTTCAGGCGGCTTTCTCACGGCGTTACCGGCTTCGGACATACCGTTGTTCGCTTTCTTTCTTGCTTCCGTCGGAGACGGGAGGAGCCGCTCGCACGACGAATTGGCCGGGCTCGGCAGCGTGCTCGGCCTTAGTAGCAGACTCATTCTTGGCGCGACAGACCGGCCGTTGCAACCAGAGCGTTATTGATGGCATCCGGCTTCAGTCCCAGCGGTAGCAGAAATCCACGGCCCGTGCGCCTGATCCGTTCGGCGGGAGCGCCGATATCGAACGCGGCCACGCGGAGGCCGGCGCGCCACGCCTCGGCGAGGCTGAAGCACCAGGTCTCCGGGAAGATCGAAGGCAGCAAGGCGAGTGTCGCGTTCTGCGCCTTGATCAGCTGCACCACCTCCTCAGGAGCGAAGCTGCCGGTGATGAAGACGCGGCCCGTAGCCAGCAGCCTTCTGTCATCGATGGTATGGCCGACCACGACGAACTCGAGCGGCAGGCGCCGCTCGGCGGCATCGCGGGCGCACTCGAGCACGACCTGATAGCCCTTGTGGATGCCGATCGCCCCCACGACACAGACACGACACAGTGTTGCAGCCGTTGCGGGCTGGACCGGCGCGGCAATCGCCGCATCGTCCTCGTGCGGTGCAACCGTGGCGCGTATAGAGGGAAAGTGGCGGCGTATGCGGGAGGCGGTGTCGTCAGATGGCACAACCACGCGCCGCGCGCCGGCGAACAGCCGCGCGGACCGCTTGCGCAGGTTGGCAACGGTGATGTCCTCCTCGATCAGGCTGCCCGCATCCGCGACACACGCCTCGCAGCGCACCACATCGGGCTCGCCGCAGTAGCGGCTTTCCGGGCCGACAAGGGCGACGCGTCCGCAGAGCCAGGCGTAATCATGCACGTGCACGTCGTACGGCACGCCGAGGCCGGCGATCAGATCGAGGATCGCCTCGTGATGGCCGACCATGTGGTGCAGCTCGATCTCGCGCGGTCGCTCGCGTGCCAGCAGGACAAGCAATGCCGGCAATTCGGCTGGCATCGCGTAGCGCAGGTTGGGAAAGCCGGGAGCAATGCCGTGGCTGATCACAACGCACCGGCCGCCATCGGGCAGCAGACCCGGACGCAGTACGATGGCCCGGCGCCCTGCGGCACGTTGCCGCGCGACCGATACGGCCACTTGCCGTTCGACCCCGCCGCCGCCTGCGTGCGTGATCAGGATCGCAGACTCGCCGCCACGGATCCGATCCGCACGCCAGCGTGCCAGGTCAAGTCGTCGCCGGGCCGGCGCAAGCGGATCGGCCTCCACGTGCCGTTGGATCAGCCCCGCGTAACCTGGATGATTCCGCTCAAGAAGGCTCGTGTTGCGGGCCTGCAAATGACGGGCAGCCGTGCCGAAGGACTGGCCGCCGACATGCGCGACAAACACCCCCGGTGCGGCAACGTGACGCCATCCCAGGTGGCGGGCACGGAGGCAGAAATCGTTCTCCTCACCGTAGCCCTGCGCAAATACATCGGCGCGCAGCAGGCCTACCGCATCCAGGCAATCCCGACGCATGTACATGCAGAAGCCAACACCCACCGGGATGTCCACCACCGAGCCGCCATTCACGCGCCGCGCCAGTGTGGCAAGGCGCGCGGTCTCCCGCATGTCGGGCACCGCATTTGACCCGGTGCGGCTCGGATAGCTCAAGATGGTCGCGTCGTTGGAGAGCGGCGTGACCGTGCCGATGTCCCGCGCGCTATAGGCGGCAGAACGCAGGTCTTCCGCCCAACCCGGCGCGACCAGCGTATCGCTGTTCAGCAGGATGACGTCGCGGCCGGACGCCGCCAAGAGCCCCGCATTGGCACTGCGTGAGAATCCCTGGTTGCGGCTGTTTCGGATCAGGCGAATGCGCTTCTGCCGCGCCAACGCATCAAGCGCTCCGATCAGCTCCGGTTCCGGCGACGCATCGTCGATGACGATGACGCGGCTTGGCGGGCTCAAATTGGCCAGCACGCTGTCCAGACAGGCGAGGACCCGGGCGGTGCCGCCGTGCACTGGAATGACGATGTCGACCGCCCGCCGGCGATACGACACACCGGCCCGCAGGCGTGGAACGCTCTCCTCGACCGGGATCGCCGGAGGCGGAATGGCAATGGCTGACACACGACGGCGGTCGCGGCCGGCCGGGTAAAGCCGCGCGAGCGTTGCCGCGGCCGCAGCGCTGGAGCAATGCAGTGCGCCGGGGTCGAGCGGGCTGCCCAGCAGATCGCGCGCGTCGCGGTCCAGCACATGCAGCGGTCCCGGGAACCCTGCAAGCGCCTCAGGCGACAACCGAAAGCCACGCGGGCGCCCCAGAAGTCCGCTGTTGTCGATCTGGACGCCGCTATCCGAGGCGGTCACGATCGTCTCACCGCGACACGCCGCGGATCGGACCGTGAGCACCGGATCAGTGTCGGGGTCGCCGGGATGCCACGCCCAGCCCTCCAGTCCGCCCGCAGCGGTCGTTACGCAACCGACGGTCCGCCGTATCGCCCGAATATCCACAGGGCTGCCGAGCAGATGCCTGCCGTCCCGAGCGAACACTGCCAAAGCCCTGGCGTTCTGCCAGCCCGCCGGCAGCCGACCGACAGCGTGCCTGACGCTGCGTCCGTCGAGCCGCAGTTCAACCTGACGATCGATGCCATCCGGACCGATCGTCACCGTGCCGTCGCCCGACAGGCTGCACCACCCTGGTGCGCCCGCGTCCCGTGTAACGGCGTCTGCAAGCGCTTCCAGACCGCCACCGGGCACGTGACGCGCCACCGCCTCGGCGAGCGCGGCGGCGGCGGCGTTGACATCGCCCAGCCGGCGTCTCGCCATCGCCAGGCCGAACCAGGCCTCGCGCACATCGCTGGCGGCAGCGATCCCGGCGAACAGTGATGCCGCTCGCATGTCGTCTTGGCCGAGGCAGGCGGTGGCGAGCGCCAACGACAGGGTCTGATCCTTCGGCGCCAAACGACACGCCCGGTCGAACCAGCGAAGAGCGCCTATGTTGTTCCCGTCAGCAGTTTCCGCCTGGGCTCGCTCGAACGCTTCGATCGCAAGCAGGGTGCTGTCCGGCAATCGCCCTGGCCAGTTCGCCTTGGTTGCCTGGCTCAGCGGCGGAGCGCCTGCTGTTGTTCTGCCTGCACCGGTTCGGCGGGCGGCGGCAGTGCGGCGAGATCGCCACGCGCCTCGGGCAAACCCTGCGCAAGCGCGCGCTCCAGCCAGACGCGCGCTCGCTCCGGATCACGCTCGCCGGCCAGACCGCGTGCCAGGTAGCGACCCAGCATCATCTGGGCATAGGCGTGGCCACGTTCCGCCGCGGCAGTGAACCACCGCAGGGCTGTCGTCCGGTCGGTCGGTACCTCATGGCCCCCGCCATTCATGGCGCCCAACGCGAACATGGCGCCGACATGGCTGCGACCGGCGGCCTTCTCGAACAGCGCCAGAGCGCCCGGATGGTCCTTGGGGCCGCCACGCCCTGTCAGCATCATTTCAGCAAGCAATACCTCGGCCTCCACCATACCGACATCGGCGGCCCGCTTGATCCAGGCGCGCCCCTCCTCGGGATTGGCATCCATGCCGCGGCCTTCCGTCAGCATGCGGCCATACCAGTATTGTGCGTTGACCACACCATCGGCGGCGCGGCGGAGCCACTGTGCCGCCTTGCGCTCGTCTCGCTCGACTCCGACGCCCTCGGCAAGACAGACCCCGAAATTGAATGCCGCCATCAGATCACCCGAGGCGGCCGCCTGCTCGAACCACTCGCGCGTCTGCACCGCGTCGTCGGTCCCCGCTTCGCCGCGCAACAACAGGTTGGCGAGATCGACTCGGGCATTCGGGTCACCCGCCTGGGCCGAGGCCCGGAACCAGGTTGCCGCTTCCTCCGAATCCCGCGCAACGCCCGCGCCGGTTAGGTACAGGAGCCCCAGTGCGCGGGCCGCGGCGCGATGCCCGACTTCCGCGGCGCGCCGAAACCAGATTGCCGCCTCGGCATAGTTCGGCGGCAGGTGCCCACCCTTTGCGTAAAGATCGCCGACCGCAGCCGCCGCTTCCGGATCCCCTGCCAAGGCCGCGCGTCGCAACCAGGATTCCCCCTCGATCGGATTGGCGGCGACACCCTGGCCCCGCATCAGGGCCATGCCCCAGCGTGCCTGGCTTGGGCGGTTGCCCTTTAAGGCGCCCTGCCGGTACAAATCCACGGCAGCGCTGATGTCTGCCTTCATGCCGAGGCCACGCTCGGTCATCATGCCGAGCAGATAGAGGGCGGTCGGCAGACCGGCATCGGCGGCGCGGCGCATGTGGTCGGCTACCGGCGCGTGCTGTTCCTCGTTGGTGGCAGTGCGCGCCAGTGAGAGCGCGAAGCCCAGTGCACCCTGCGGGCTGCCGGCGGCGGCTGCGCGCCCGTACCATTGGTGGGCTTCGTCCAGATTGCGCAACTGCTCCGGGCCCGAAGTCAGGATATAGCCCAGCACCGCCTGGCCTTCGGCCGATCCGCCTTCGGCCGCCTTGCGGGCCCATTTGATGGCGCTGTCGAAGTCCGGAGCCACGGCTTCGTTGGTGACAAACAGGCTTGCGGCCCTGGCCTCGCCGTTGTCCGGCAACGCACTCGAGGCACTGGCCAGGCCTTGGATGAACAGAGTGGCGAGCTGCGCCTGCGCCTCGACATAGCCCTGGTTGGCGGCCCGCTCCAGCCAGCGCACGCCTTCCACCCGACTGGGTGGCACGCCGATGGCCTGCAGATAGCAACACCCCATGCGATACTCGGCTTCCGCGATGCCGGCTCGCGCTGCCCGCGCCAGCAGCGGGAAAGCCTGCTTGACGTTGCCCTGTTCTGTCAGGCTGACCGCCCTCCGGAACGCAGCGGGCGGCGACATGCTGGCCATCAGGCGGTCGAGCATTGCCATCGGCTCAGGCCCAGGGCATCCGGTTCGACCGTGATCCGACCGCTCGGGTGCGCATCACGGTTCGCGCATCGCTTCGGTGGCGACCGGCAGGACCCTGCCGAGCAGGTATGTCAACACCGTCCGCTTGCCGACCTTGATATCGGCCGTCGTCGGCATGCCGGGCATGATGCGGAAACCCTCGGGTGTGTCGTGCAGCGCAACGCGGTCGATCGCCACGCGCGCGCGGTAATAGAGATCGTTGCTATTGGTCGGCAACGGCACCGAGCCTGTCGGATTGCGCTGTTCGTCCGCGGCGTCGAAGCTATCGGCGCTGATGATGCGCACCGTGCCGTAGGCGAGGCCGTATTGGTGATACGGGAAGGTGTCGAATTTTATCGCCACGGTATCGCCGACATGCACGAAGCCGTCGTCGCGGCCGGATATGTTCGCCTCGACCTCCAGCGGTGCATCGGCTGGCACCAGGGTGATGAACTGCTGGCCCGGCTGCAGCACGGACCCGACCGACACCTTGGCCACCGTCAGCACCGTCGCATCGCGATCCGCGCGCAGCTCGACGAGCTGGCGGTGAAGCTGCGCCTTGTTCAGCGCCTCGCGGGCATCCGACAGCTTGCCCGTGGCATCGGACAGCTTGTCTGATATGTCGGCGTGCCAGCCCTGTACATAGCCGTCGCGCTCGGCGACCATGGCCGCGAGGTCGCGTTCCGCGGAGTTCGCCGTTTCCTCGGCGTTCCGCATAAACCGCTCCATCTCAGCCCGGTTGTCCGATGCGGCCAGCGTATTCAGCTTGCTGCCGACCTGGTCGCGCTCGAGTTCGAGGCGCATCTGCTCGACCTTGGATGCGACCTTAAGCCGGCTGCTGTAACCGGCTGCATCGGATTTCGCTCGCGCGATGGCCGACACAAGACCGTTAACCTTTTGGATATAGTTCTCAATCTTGTAGTTGTACTCGGCCTGGTGCTGGCCGAAGATCGCAGCCTGCAACGATAGATTAGGATCGAGTCCGGTATAGACGAACGGTCGCCCTTCCGCCTCCGCCTGGAGGCGGGATACCTGGGCCTGCAAGGTACCGACCTGTGCGACGAGCGCATCAACGTCGGCGACGGCGAGTGTCGGATCCAGCCGCGCCAGTATCTGTCCGGCATGCACGGATTCACCGTCGCGCACCTCGATCGAGCGCACGATCGCCGCGTCAAGCGGCTGCAGGACCAGGGTCGCGGCCTTGGATACAACCCTGCCCTGAGCTGTGACGACCTTATCGATGGGTATCAGCGCCATCGCCGCAACGGCAGCAGCGAACATGCTGGCCACCATCCATACGATGTGGCGAGCAGACGACGGTATCGGCGCGTTGGTGATCGCGGTTGACGGTGACTTCGAATTCGAGAATCACCGGCAGCGTAGGATCGTCCCGGTCGGCGACGACGCTAATCGCCTTGGACGAGTGTCGGGGCAAGAGCGGCATGGCGAGGACCTTGGCTGTCGAGGTGGCGGTTCTGCTGTGCCCAAAGCTGGCGATAGACGGTGCAGCGTTCGAGCAGAACACGATGCGGCGCGATATCCATCACCGTGCCCTTTTCGAGCACGAGTATCTGGTCGCATTCGGTGAGCGAGGAGAGGCGATGCGACACAATGACCATGGTCCGGCCCAGTGCGATCCGCAGCAGATTGGCATTGACCAGTGCTTCGCTTTCCGGATCGAGCGCGCTCGTCGCCTCGTCGAGGATCAGGATGCGCGGATCGCTGATCAGGGCGCGCGCGATGGCAAGACGTTGCTTCTGGCCGCCGGACAGGTTCGGCGAGCCTTCTTCGATATAGGTTTCGTAGCCGTTCGGCATGCGCTCGATGAATTCCTCGGCGCCCGCCAGCCGCGCGGCACGCACCGCGTCCTCCAGGGTGAGCCCCGGCCGTCCGGCGAGAATATTGTCGCGGATCGATCCGCGGAACAGGAAGTTGTCCTGCAGCACCACCCCGAAGCTCGTGCGCAGGTGGCGCAGGTTGATCTCGCGCAAATCCGACCCGTCGATCTTCAGGAAGCCGGAGTAGTCGCGATTGATGCCCTGCAGCAGGCGGGTCAAGGTCGACTTGCCCGAACCTGAGCGGCCGACCACGCCAAGCATCGTGCCGGCGGGGATCGAGAAGCTGACGCGATCCAGCGCGGGTGTCTTGGTGCCGGCATAGGTGAACGAGAGGTCATCCAGCGTGATGGCGCCAGCGAACTTGGGCCGCATGCCGCCGGATGCGGCGTCCACCTCCAGTGGACGGTTGAGCACCGATGCCGCCTGCGCGATCGCCTGGGCAACATCCTGGTACTCGTCGGTCATTTTCGCCAACTGGACCAGAGGCTGTGCGACGCGCATCGACAACATCATGAAGGCGAACAGCGAACCGACCGCGTAGCCGGTGGGGTCGCTCATCGCCCAATAGGCGCCGAGCAGGATGACGCCCATCCACATGAAACGCTCGATCGGCGTCACGATCGTCTGTGGCCAGTTGCCGAGCTTGCCATACGCCAGACGCCACTTGCCGGCCTCGGCGATCCGCTCGTCCCACAACGCCTTGCGCTGCGGCTCCAGAGCCAGCGATTTGACTGTCCTGACGCCGAACACCGTCTCACCAAGCGCCGATTGCTTGTTGGTCTCCGCCGCGACCACGCGAGCCATGATGATCCCGAGCGGCTTCAGATAAATCAGAATGACCAATGTGATCAGGCAGGCGCAGGCGAGCACGACCCAGGCCAGCGATGCATTCAGAAAGAACAGGAATGGCAACAGCACACAAAGCGTCATCAGGTCGAGAAAGGACGCCATCAGCTTGCCGGTCAGGAACTCTCGCACCCGATGAATCTGCGTGATGTTGTACATCGTCTCGCCTGCCGGATGCCGCTCGAAATAGTCGAGTGGCAGGCGGAGCAGCCGATTGAACACATGCAGGTTGAGCCGGGCGTCGATCCTGGTGCCGATCACCAGAATCATCAGCCGACGCGCGTAGCCAAGCAATGTCTCGTAGGCGATGGCGATGCAAAGGATCGCGGCCAGCAGTGCGAGGGTCGAATAGCTGTTATGCGTCAGCACCTTGTCGACCACCGTCATGACCATGAGCGGCGGGAAGATGGTCAGGAAACTGAGGGTGAGCGAGGCCACGCCGATCTCTTGCAGCGACCGCTTCTCCTGCAACACGAGGCCGACGAGCCAGCGCAGGGAGAACGGTGCATCGACCTCGGTAAAGCCCCGGCTTGCGCGCAGCAGGACCGCGTCGCCCGCCCAGACTTCGGCGAGGCGAAGTTCGTCCACCGGAACCGGCGGGTCGGCGGCCGGCCCGCGCGGGTCCTTGATCAGGACGACCTTGTGCTCGGTGTTGACGCCGGTGAGCAGACCCGCGGTGCCGTCGGTGAACAGCAGCACGACGGGCGCGGTGTTGGAGAACCGCATGAGGTGCCGCCAGCGCAGCCGTACGGCGCGCGCCCACATTCCGGAATTCTGCGCCCAGGTGGAAAGCGCGGCCGCCGACGGCGATTTTTCGCCGGACGTGCCACGGAATTCGCCAGGATCGAGTTCCATGCCGTGATACCGGCCGGCCTGGATCACGGCCAGCAGCCGGGGATGGACCAACGACGCGCCCGCGCCGTGCGATGACTCGGCCCCGCCTGCGCCGCTATCGTCGGTTACCGGCCGCCGATCAACGGATTGGGGACCCCGCCCCAGACGTGCGGTGTCGTGTCCGTCATTTACATCCACGAGCGATCCCCTTCAGAGGCGTGTCGCATTGCCGGTCGGCAATCCGGTCGCTTCGTGCCGAAGCGACCCGTTCCGGTACGCTCGGCTAGGTCATCCAGCTCCAGCGTTCTCTGACCAGCACCGTGATGGGCCGGAATGCCGATGGCCAATGTATGGTAGAGCCATATACACTTTTGCGTTACTGACAATCAAGAAATTATTATCCGTATCTCGGCTACCCCGGTAGAACACGACCGGAGACGCAATTCGCACGCAGGCTTATGACACACTCGACAGGCAGGACAAAAGCAAATGGTGGCGATGGAAGACACGGTCGGCGCCTTTGTTCCGGGTCCTCGCCTCGTGCGACCGCCGATCGGATCCGGCCGCCTCTCCGGCCTGACATTCGCCGTGAAGGATCTGTTCGACGTCGCCGGTGCCTTCACCACATATGGTAACCCGGACTGGGCAAGTACGCATCCGCCGGCCATTTCCACCGCGCCCGTGGTCACCACCCTGTTGCAGGCAGGCGCCCGCCTCGTCGGCAAGACCAAGACCATGGAGCTCGCCTATGGTCTCACCGGCGAGAACGTCTGGCAGGGCACACCACTCAATCCCCGCGCCCCGAATCGGTTTCCCGGTGGCTCGAGCTGCGGGTCCGCCGCCGCGGTGGCCGGCGGCCTGGCCGACTTCGCCCTGGGCTCCGACACCGGCGGCTCGGTCCGCATACCGGCCAGCTATTGTGGGCTGTTCGGCATCCGCCCGACCTTTGGCGCGGTCAGCCTCGCTGGTGCCTGCCCGCTGGCGCCCAGTTTCGATACCTGCGGCTGGTTCGCGCGCAGTGCTTCGGTGCTGGCGGGGATCGGCAACGTGCTGCTGCCAAGCGGGTGTCGCAGCGTCGACGGGCCGCTGTTGCGGGTCGAGGAGGCCTGGGTCAACGCGCAGCCCCAGGTTGCCGAGGCGCTGCGTCCTGCACTTGAGAAGCTGGAACGGCTGTGCGGCCGGGCGATCGGCATACAGCTCGCCCCGGAAGGCATCGACAGCATCTTCGACCACTTCCGCACCACGCAGGCGGAGGAGGCCTGGGCCACGCTCGGCAGCTGGATCGAGGCCGTCAAGCCACGCTTCGGGCCCGGAATTGGCGAACGCTTCGCGGCCGCCAAGGCGACTGACGCCGCGGTGGCGGCACCGGGCCGCGCCTTCCGTCGTCTGTTCCAGGCGCGCGTGCGCCCGCTGCTGGCCGGCGGAGCGGTGCTGATCTATCCGACCAGCCCGTGCCCGGCCCCGCTGTTGACCGCGAGCGCGGCGGAACAGGATGCGATCCGCCAGTCGACGGTCGGGGTGACAGCGATAGCCAGCCTCTGCGGGTTGCCGGTCGTGACGTTGCCGGCCGGCGTCGTCGGTGGCGCCCCGGTTGGGCTATCCCTGGTCGCAGCCGCTGGGAACGATCGCGGACTGCTCGCGCTTGCCTGCGACGCGGCGTCCGTGCTTGGCCTGCCGGTCTGACAGTCTGACAGCAGGAACGTGGCGAGATGGTGATACGAGAAGCAAGCGAAGCCGATGTGCCGGAAATCCAGACGATCTACGCCCACCACGTGATGACAGGGGCTGGCACGTTCGAGGAGGAGCCGCCGTCGGTCGAGGAGATGACCGAACGGTTGGCCAAGGTGACCGCGAGCGGCTGGAGCTGGCTGGTGGCAACGGATGCGACAGGCGTGCTGGGCTTTGCCTACTACACCCAGTTCCGCGACCGGTCGGCGTATCGCTACTGCGCCGAGGACAGCGTCTACGTGCGCGAGGATGTACGCGGCCAGGGCGTCGGCAAGGCGCTGGTGGCGCGGCTGATCGAGGACGCCACCGCGCGCGGCATGCGCCAGATGATCGCGGTGATCGGCGATTCCGAGAACGTCGGCTCGATCGGCGTGCATGCGAGTCTGGGCTTCCAGATGGTCGGTACGTTGCGGTCGGTCGGCGTGAAGTTCGGCCGCTGGGTCGATGTGGTTTCCATGCAGCGCGCCCTCGGACGCGGTGACGCGGACGTTCCGTAGCGACCCCAACGGCCCCCATCTCTGGCTGATGGCGGCCTACGGCTTCGTCGCCGGCCTGCCGCTGCCGCTGTCCGGCTTCACCTTCCGGCTCTGGCTGTCCGAGGGTGGCGTATCGCTGGCGGTGATCGGACTGACCGCGAACATCGGCCTGGCCTATTCGCTGAAGTTCCTGTGGGCCCCGGTTCTCGACAACGCTACGCCGCCCGGGCCGCTGCGCCATCTCGGGCGCCGCCGAGGCTGGCTCGCCGCGATCCAGCCGGCGCTGGCCGCGGGGGCGGCATTGCTGGCGCTGTCCGACCCCGCGACGGCTGCCGGCGCTCTCATTGGCACTGGCCGCCCTGGTCGCCTTCCTCTCCGCCAGTCAGGACATCGCGGTCGACGCCTGGCGCATTGAGGTCTTTCCGCAGCACCGACAGGGCGCGGCGATGGCGGCCTACATCTGGGGCTATCGCGTGGCGCTGCTCATCGCGACCACCGGCGTGATCGCCGCCGTGGGCGTCGTTGGCTGGCACGCCGCGCTGCTGGGCGTGGCGGCGCTGATCGGCCTGGGGCTTGTCGTCACCCTGCTGGCGCCGGAACCGCCGGCGGCGGAGCGTCGCGATGCGCCGGCCCGCTTTGCCTCCCGCCTCGCGCACGCGGTGATCGAGCCGCTGCGCGATTTTCTGACCCGGCGCGGCGCGCTGCTGATCCTGGCCTTCGTCGCGCTGTTCAAGCTGGGCGAGGCGATGGCCGGCATCATGACCGCGCCGTTCTATCGCGCGCTGGGTTTTTCGCGCGAGGCGATCGCAGCGACCGGCTGGTTCTCGCTCGGCGGTACGCTGGCCGGCATCGCGTTTGGCGGCTGGCTGGTGGCGCGCATTGGTACTGGGCGGGCGCTGCTGCGAACCGGCTGGACGCAGACGATCGCGATGGCGATGTATCTGCTGCTCGCCCTGTCGGCGGGCGAGCACCACGTGCTGTACGCGACGGTGACCACCGAGGCGTTCGCGCAGGGCATGGCCGACGCGGCGTTCATCACCTACCTGTCCGGCCTCTGTTCCCGTGAGTTCACCGCCACCCACTATGCGCTGCTGTCGTCGCTGGCGGCGATCGCGGTCCACACGATCGGCGGGGCGTCGGGCGTGCTGGCCGCGCAGGTGGGTTGGGTGGCGTTCTATGCGCTTTGCATGTTCGCCGCACTGCCGTCGATGGGGCTGATGCTGGTGCTGCTGCGGCGGTATCCGCTGGAGGAAGGAGCCACCACCCGATAGTTTTACCGGCTGCCAATCAAACTGCCGGCTGACTGATGGCAGCGGCTGAGCGCTGGCCTGACGCCCCGCGTCGTGGCAACCTTTGGGCCGCCTCGAACCGACGAGGCCGGCCATAAAGTTCGCGCCCGCACCGGCGAAGGACGGCAGCGAACCAAGGCACGGCATCAAGCTCCGACGCGAGCCAAAGCTCACCGCGGAGCACCGGCCAGACGCGATGAAGCCCGCGCGACGAGTTCGAAGGAACACGCTGGAGCAGCGAGTAAATGGGAGGAGGGACGAGATGAAGACAAACAGGGGCTGGCGGTACGGTGTTGCAGCAACCGCCTTTGCCGCATTCACAGCCGCCCTACCCGGCCGGCTTGAAGCGCAACAGACTACCGCGCCGGCGATCCAGATCGGCGATAGCGACCTTGGCGGCGTGGTCAGCAGCGCGAACGGACCTGAAGCGGGTGTCTGGGTTATCGCCGAGACGTCCGATCTTCCGACCAAACTCGCCAAGATCGTCGTGACCGATGACCGCGGGCGTTACCTGATACCGAATTTGCCGAAGGCGAAATACACCGTGTGGGTTCGCGGCTACGGTCTCGTCGATTCCGCGAAGGTGCAGACCGAGCCGGGCAAGACTGTCGACCTGAAGGCCATACCGGCCCCGAGCCCGGCCGCGGCTGCGGAATACTATCCGGCGGTCTATTGGTATTCGCTGCTCGAAATTCCGGACAAGAGCCTGTTCCCCGGTACCGGCGCCAACGGCATGCCGGTCGATCTGAAGAGCCAGGGCCAATGGCTCGACATTGTCAAAACCGACGGCTGCTTCACCTGCCACCAGCTGGGCGACAAGGCAACGCGCACATTGTCCCCAAACCTCGGCAAGTTCGAATCCTCGGCCGATGCGTGGGAGCGGCGCATTCAGTCAGGGCAAGCCGGCACCAATATGGCCACGAACATCGGCAAGCTCGACACGCAGCGCGCACTGAAGCTGTTTGGAAATTGGACGGATCGCATCGCCGCCGGCGAGCTGCCCACGGCCCAGCCACCGCGGCCGCAGGGTGTCGAACGCAATGTCGTCCTCACAGTGTGGGATTGGGCGACGCCCAAGGCATATCTGCATGACGAGATCTCGACCGATCGGCGCAACCCGACGGTCAACGCCCACGGCCCGATCTACGGGTCTACCGAGCTCAGCACCGATTTCGTGCCGATCGTCGATCCGATGAAGAACGCGACGAGCCAGGTCAAACTGCCGGTCAGCGACCCGAAGACCCCCAACACCGCTGACGACCCGATCCTGGCGCCTTCGCCCTATTGGGGCACCGAGGCCATTTGGAACGGCCAGGCCAATATCCACAACCCGATGTTCGACGCCCAAGGCCGGGTCTGGTTCACCGCCAGGATCCGTCCGGTTGACGACCCCGCCTTTTGCAAGGTCGGATCGGACCTGCCCTCTGCCAGGCTGTTCCCGCTGCTGAAATCAGGGCGACAGGCAGCGATGTACGATCCCAGAACCGGGACATTCGCGCTGATCGACTTATGCTTTTCGACCCATCATCTCCAGTTTGCCCGCGACGCCAACGACACGCTGTGGTTCAGCAGCGGCGGCGCCAGTGACGTCCTCGGGTGGCTCAATACCAAAATGTTCGATGCCACCGGCGATGCACAGAAGTCGCAGGGCTGGACCGCCTTCGTCCTCGACACGAACGGCAACGGCAAGCGCGACGACTATGTCGAGCCCAACCAGCCAATCGATCCGAGCAAGGACAAGCGCATCGTGGCCGGCCTGTACGGTATCGCCCCCAGCCCGGTCGACGGGTCGATCTGGGGCTCGGTGCTGGGGTATCCCGGGGCGATCGTGCGGGTGAATCCGGGGCCAAACCCGCCGGCAACCGCATTGACCGAAATTTATGAACCACCGCCCGGTGGCTATTCGCCGCGCGGTATGGATATCGACAGCAATGGCGTCGCCTGGGTTTCGTTGGCGAGCGGCCATCTCGCAAGCTTCGACCGGGGTAAATGCAAAGGACCGCTCAACGGGCCGACGGCGACCGGCAAGCATTGCCCCGAAGGGTGGACGCTCTATCCGTATCCGGGACCGCAGTTCAAGGGCGTGACCGATTCGGGCAGCGCGGAGGCCAGCTACTACACCTGGGTCGATCAGTTCAATACGTTCGGACTAGGGAACAATGTCCCGATATCGACCGGCAACGGTAACGATGCGCTGTTGGCACTCGTCGACGGGAAATTCATCGTTCTGCGCGTTCCCTACCCGATGGGCTTTTACGCCAAGGGCATGGACGGCCGCATCGACGATCCGAATGGCGGGTGGAAGGAGCGTGGTCTCTGGTCGACCTATGGCACGCGAACACCGTTCCATGCCGAGGGCGGAAAGGGAACGACGAGCAAGGTCGTTTATTTTCAGCTGCGTCCCGATCCGCTTGCGCAGTGACAGCGTACCGTCTCCCCGCTGCTCGCAGACCGTCATGGCCGGGCTTGTCCCGGCCATCAGAAGCGGCACGCTGACACGACGGGTGGCTGAGACTGATCCCCGGATCAGATCCGGGGACGGCCATGATGAAAGGAACGAGTGGCGATGGGAGGTTACTGGTTCGGGCCGCTGGTATAATGTCGAGCAGGCTCTCATTCAGCCTCGTGTGCGGCTACAGCCTTCATGTTGAGAGCCGCCTGCGATTGGCGAGGGAGCAGGCCTTGCCGCGCCCGGGGCGGCAGTACCTAACGAGTTCAGTAATGTGTCGATGAACCTGAAAAAGACCTCGACCCCATAGCCGACCAGGAATGCTGTTGCCAAAGGGGACACCGCAAGATCGCGGACAGGGTTGAACAATCCGGCCACGGCGCCCGCGATGACCGCTGTGATGAGCCTTGCCGAATCTGCAAATGAGGGATGGAAGGTGCGATTGCGCACGGTTTCGCTAAATTGCCGGAGCCGATAGGCATAGGCACCCAGGAGCGCATACAGGATCGGCAACGCATGGGCAACGAGGCCGCCAAATATTGCCCCATAGCTCTTTTGTATGTTTACCGCAAAATCCCGAACCTCCTGCCAAGTCTGTACCTTGCACAGGAACTCGGCAGTATAGTTGCTCAGTGTGGGGTTCAATTCGAAACGGTCTCGCATTTTTGGGCGTGCGTCCTCAGCCGACATCTTTTCAACTGCTGTATTGTGTCCATCGTGCTGCCACCAGCATCGTCCGAAGGGATCGCACTCCCAATTCAGAATGAATCCATTAAGCCTGCTTGCACGACTGCGTGCTCCTCTGACTGCGATGGCGAAGCCCTGGATCTGATCAAGATCGGCTTGGGACTTGACCGTGAACTCAGTGGCGTTTGGTGTCAGAACCAGGGCGTCGCATGGATCGTTGATATATTCGGACCGTATAGGGACAGGTTGCGTCCCGGAAGGAACGGTCGGAAAAACGATGCCCCTGAGCTTGATTGCAAGATCATTGGCTGTCGCAATCTCATCTGTAAGCTGACTATTGATGGCCTCGGCGGTGAACAATAGAACCGAGATGCTGACTGTGATGAAGGCCAGCAGGATGGCTCTTCTCTCATCTCTCTTGAGTGTGCGCCTGGTGTGTGCAGACCGGCAAGCCTTTATGGTGTCTGCCGTCACGTTCCCAACGAGCTTCGCCAGGACGGCGTAGGCGCGGTAGAATTTCAACTTGACCAGATTGTCGGCCTGCGCGCCAGCCGCGGCCTGTCCGGCAATAAGGTCGGTCTGCACATCGGCGGGAACGGCCGTGCCGCTTTCAGAGGCGTACTTGAGCAGGTATTCAGAATTCATCACCGCACGAGAATACGGGTCCGCCAGCGGCACATCCTGGTGATCGTCCAACCGCGCAGCGAGGGCGGCCAGCTCTCGATAGGCATCGTAGAGAGCAGATCCCGTGGCCGGGCTGAGAGTCCCACCACTGGTCGCGAGCTCCTGTTGCGCGGCAAGCACGGCGCGTTTCAGGGTGTCTGGAACTGGAATGCCTGCCGCAGAGACATGCCTGAGCCGCCTCAGAGCTGCCTGGACAGCGCGGGCTGGCTCCTCCGGGATCGATTGCCGTCGAAACGAATGACGCCGAAGCCAATGCGAGATGCTCTTGAGCAACGACCGCATGCTTTTTCAGTCCCCTTACGACGACAGGAGGGTGGCTTTGATCGACAGCCAGCACTTCCTGCATGCCCACGCTTGCGACAGCAGTGTCGGAGGACCGCAGAAAACAGACGAAACTACTATGATCTACTTCACAGCAATCCGCTTGAACTTGCCAAGATGCGGCGCAAACGCATGAAGCGTCCAAGTTTTCAAGTGGTGCGGAGCGGCCATCTTGCCGCGGCCAGCCAATCCCGATTGCATCGGCATCCATGCTACCTACCGTGCGATCGAACCTCGCCGCCGCCGACTGCATCGGATCGGCGCTGTCTCAGGTGCGTTCACCACGGCGACCAGGCACCACAGCCAACACCGCCGCGATCCTCTTCAATTCCCCCCTCCTCTATTGCCCGCGAGGTCCTCGGCACCTTCCGGACCGGTTCCGCTTGACGCCGTACCGCCTGCGGCTAAGGTCAGGCGATGACCTGACGTTGCGTACGCAACCTGAGCGTATGGCGGGACAGGGAATAACGGGAAGGGAACAACAGTGATGCCGGGCGGCCAGGTCTCGATATTCAGGCTTTGCAAAGCGACCATCATCGGACTTCCTCTGCTGTTCCTCGCCGCCGCACCCGTGCGTGCGCAGCAGGCGCAGGGCGCCGATCCGATGAAGGACATGCGTCCCGTCACGGACGCGATGCTTCGCAACCCGGATCCGGGCGACTGGCTGATGTGGCGTCGCACCTATGACGGCTTCGGCTTCAGCCCGCTCAACCAGATCACCAAGGACAACGTCAAGGACCTGCAGGTCGCCTGGACGTGGTCGCTGACAAACGGCGCGACCGAGAGCACACCCATCGTGCACGACGGCATCCTCTACATTTGGAACTACGCCGACAAGGTGCAGGCGCTGAACGCCGCCACCGGCGACCTGATCTGGGAATATCGTCGCGATCTGCCACAGACGATCATAGATCAGGCCGGCAACAACATGGCCAAGCGCAACATGGCGATTTATCAGGACAAGCTGGTGATCGCCACGTCCGACGCGCACCTCGTGGCGCTGGACGCGAAGACCGGCGAGGTTGCCTGGGATCACGAGACGGCCGACTGGCACAAAGGCTGGCGCTACACCGCTGGTCCGTTCATCGTGGACGGGATGGTGCTGCAGGGCATGACCGGCTGCGGTAACGCCGAACCCGGCGGATGCTTCATCACCGCGCATGACTTCAAGACCGGCGCGGAGAAGTGGCGCGTCTGGACCATCGCCCATCCCGAAGACCCCAATTTCAACACATGGAACGGCGTTCCCCTGGAGAGCCGGTTCGGCGCCTCCGCCTGGGTCGCCGGCTCGTTCGATCCCGAGCAGAACATGGTGTTCTACGGCGTCGGCCAGCCATATCCCTGGATCGCCGAGATGCGCGGCACGCTGCCGCTGAAAAAGAACGCCCCCGGCATTACCAATGATGCGCTCTATTCCGACACCACTTTGGCGATCGATCCAGCGACCGGAAATGTGAAGTGGTACCATCAGTATCTCAAGAACGACACATGGGACCTGGACTACGTTTATGAGCGAATGTTGATCGACCTGCCGTTCAACGGTGCAACCCGCAAGATGGTAGTCACGACCGGCAAACTCGGCATTATTGAGGCACTCGACCGCACCACGGGCGAGTGGCTTTGGGCCAAGCAGACGGTGCCGCAGAACGTGGTCGCGACCATCGACCCGAAGACAGGCGACAAGACAATCAATCAGGCGGCCATCCCGCATATCGGCCAGACAACGGTGAACTGTCCGGCGGATCCGGGCGGCCGCGGCTGGCCGGCGACCGCCTACAACCCGAACACCCAGACGTTGTTCCTGCCGCTGAATGAATTCTGCTCCAACACCACGCCGACCCCGCTCGATCCCGGACAGGCCTACACCGGCGGCGGTCGTGCCATCTTCGCGCGCACTCTGGTTCCTGGCAGCGATGGAAACGTGGGCCGGATCGACGCGGTCAAGCTGACCGATCGTTCGACCACCTGGTCGTTCCGCCAGCGTGCGCCGTCCACCGGCGCGGTGCTGCCGACGGCGGGCGGCGTCGTGTTCGCCGGCGCGTGGGACCGCAACTTCCGCGCCTGGGACGACGCAACGGGCAAGGTGCTTTGGCAGATTCGCACCAACAACGCGATCAACGGCTTCCCCGTCAGCTACAGCGTGAACGGCAAGCAATATGTGGCGGTGTCGGTCGGGAACGGTTCCAGCCAGGCCAAGTCGCTCGCGACGCTCACGCCGGAACTTACTGCACCGGACGGTGGCTCGGTGCTGTGGGTCTTTGCCCTGTCCGACAAGAAGTAGGAACGGGGATGGGGGAATGGACAAGCTCGAAATGAATTGGGAATAGCGAAATAGATGAGAAACAGCTTGGAAAAAACTCCCCCTCCCCTTGCGGGAGGGGGTTGGGGGGAGGGGGCCGCGGACGAGGGACTTGCGTGAATTTTTGTCGGCTCGACCCCTCCCCCCAACCCCCTCCCACACGGGGAGGGGGAGGACTGTTACTCAGACTTCTCTTCGTTTGCAGCATCTTCGTTCTGTGTCTCGACCCCCTGCGCTCCTACGCCGACACACCCTTCGTCGTGGACGAATGGCGGTTCGGCACGCAAGAGACCAACGCCGCGCTGAGCTATTGCATCGACGCGCGCGACCCCGACTGGCCGGTCGCGCGCAGGATAGCCGCCGCGGTCGCCGCCGCATTGCTGTTGCAGCCAAAGGAAACCCTGATCGGGAATGATCCGCGGACCGACGACATGTCCGGCGAGGATCTCGACGACACCTACCGGATGCTGCTCCAGCGCTGCGACGTGTTTTTTGGCTTCAAGCTGGTGCCGGACGCATATCCGCAATGGGTCACCATCACGCGTCCATACTATCGCAGCTCCTATGTTTACGTGGCGGCCGACCCCGCCTGGAAATCGCTGGGCAACATGCCGACCACGCGTGCCATCGGCGCGACAGTCGGCACCGTCGCGGACATGCGGCTGTCGCAATATCTCCTTGCCGTCAGCGCCGACAAACGCTGGGACAAGTTTCCGATGGCGTCGGACGATGCCGCGGTCCGCGCGGTGATGGCCGGGACGACGGGGGCAGCGCTGGTCTGGGCACCGGCGCTCTGGGCGCTGCGGAAGACCGATGCCGACATTGCAAAACTGCCGGAGATGGCGCCCAGCCCGCTGCCGGTATCGACGGCCGATGTCGGCGCCATTCTGCTGAGCAGGCAATCCTTCCTGCGCACCAGCCTCGATCGAGCGATCGCCTCGCTGATCGCGGATGGCACCATCGCCACCATCCTGAAGGACGAGAATTTTCCGGGAGCGCCCGTGCCGTGACCATCGCGCGATGACGCCAGACCCGGCGATTCAGGTCGCCGCCGTCAGCAAGCGCTACGGCCGCACGCTCGCGCTGAACGACATCAGCTTCGATGTAAAGCGGGAAGAGCTGTTCGCGCTGCTCGGGCCCAACGGCGCCGGCAAGACCACATTGCTGCACATCCTCTGCACGATCCTGCAACCCGACAGCGGCACCGTGCGCATCGGTGGACTGGACGTCATCGCGCACCCGACGCGGGGCCGGCGCGACGTGGGCGTGGTCTTTCAGGAGCCGAGCCTCGACGACCGTCTGACGGTCTATGAAAATTTGAATTTTCATGGGCTCGTCTATGGCGTTCCGCGCAGGCTGCGGCGGCAACGGATCGACGAGATGATCGAGCTTGTGGAACTGACGGACTGGCGGGAGAAGCTGGTGCGAACACTGTCCTCCGGCATGAAGCGTCGCGTCGAGATCGCCCGCGCGCTGATCCACGATTCCCGCCTCCTGTTTCTGGACGAACCGACCGTCGGGCTGGACGCTCAGTCGCGCGAGCGGATCTGGCAATATGTCGGGCGCCTGCGCAGCCAGCGCGAGCTGACGGTCGTCGTCACCACGCATTACATCGAGGAAGTCGAGGCGTGCGATCGGGTCTGCGTCATCGACCGTGGCGAGATCCTCGCGATGGACACGCCGGCCGCACTGAAGGTCGCGCATGGCCAGCAGCTTCTGCGGGTGGTGCCGCGCGAGGATGCGACCGCGATGGAGATCATGGCCGCCTATCCCGACACGACCGTTCGGCGCGACGCCGAGATCATCGTCAAATCCAGCGGCGACGCCTTCGCCGAAGCATTTCTGTCGCGCTACGGCAGCCGCATCCGCCGTCTGTCGGTCGAGGAGCCAAGCCTGGAAAGTGTGTTTCTGTCGCTTACCGGCCGCGAAATCCGCGATCAGGCGGCCGGCGCGCGCGAGCGGACCTTGGCGTTTGGCCGGCAGGGCGGGGAGCACACGCGATGACGGATATGGCGGTGGTGCCGGAAGATCGGCTCGGGCGCGCGATCCGCCTGCAGGTCGGCGGCCTCTATGCGATCTGGTTCCGCGAGGTGAAGCGCGCGGTGCGTGACCGCGGCCAACTCATCGGCGGCGTGAGCCGGCCACTGCTGTGGGTGCTGGTCATGGGCATCGGGCTCAATCCGTATTTCCGGGGGGAAATATACGGCGAGGTCCGGTTCGTCGTGCCTTACACCTATCTGCAGTTCATCTTCCCCGCAGTGATCGCGCTCAACATCATGTACACGTCGGTGCAATCGGCCGTGTCGGTGATCTGGGACCGCCAGTTCGGTTTCCTGCGCGAGGTGCTGGTTTCGCCGCTGCCGCGTGCGACCATTCTGCTCGGAAAGGTTCTCGGCGGCGCGACGGTGGCGTTGTTTCACGGCTGCCTGGTGCTGATGCTGGCACAGTTCGCCGATCTGTCGCTGTCATTGGGCGACATCGCATGGGGCCTGCTGCTGATGGCGCTGCTCGCATTCGGGCTCACGTCGCTCGGCATCGTCATCGCCGGCCACATCCGCAGCTTCGAGGGGTTCGGCGTTTTTTCCAATGCCGTGATCCTGCCGCTCTACTTCACGTCCAGTTCGGTATTCCCGCTCGATCCGTCGCTGACCGGCGCACAGACCAGCGTGATCTATCCCGAATGGCTGGTGTTCCTGGTGCGGATCAATCCGATGACCTATGCGGTCGATGCGTTGCGCGGCGCGTTCATTCACTTCCATCAGTTCGAGCCATGGATGGGACCGGCGGTGCTGGTCGGCATGGTGGTGGTGTTCTTCGCATTGGCGCTGCGCGGATTCAGCAAGGCCTGAACGCGCGATGGCGCTATGGCTGCCGCAGCGACGCGACGTCATCACCTTTGCCGGCGTGTTCGGACTGCTCGGCGCGGTCTATCTGCTGCCGCCCGATACGTCGCTGCGGCAGGTGCGTGCGGCCGGAACGCTGCGCGTGTGTCTGCCGCCGTCATATCCGCCGCTTGTCACCGGCGATCCGGCGGCGCCCGGTATCGATGTCGAGATGCTCCAGGCGATCGCGCGGGATTTGGGCGTGCGTCTTGCGACGGTCGTCAACCCGGTCATGGGCAGGGACTTCAATCCGCGCGCCTGGCGCATCACGCGAGCGCAGTGCGATGTGCTCGCCGGCGGCGTGGTCGGGTCCGCGACGACACGCTCGTTCCTGGACACCACGCCTGCTTACGCCACCACCGGCTGGGCGTGGCTTTCTCTGCATGCGGCGGCAGAACTGCAAGGGCGCCGAGTCGGCGTTCTGGTCGGAGTATCCGGCCTCGATCGGGTCGCGCTGGCGGCATGGCTGCGGGCCGCGAAGGCGCAGGTCACCGTAACACTCGACGCGACGGAGCTGATGCAGGGTCTCAAGGATGGACGCTTCGATGTGGGGGTCACGGAACGCCTGCTGGCCGCGGAGTTGGCGACCCCGCTTGGATGGTCCGTAGGTTGGATGCCGGCCGCGCTTGATCGCTACCCGGTTGTACTGGGGTTGTGGAAGGGCGATCTGACATTGAAGCGCGCGATCGTTTCCGCGATGCGGCGGATGGAGCGCAGCGGTGAGATGGCAACGATCATGGCGCGATATATTCCCGATGCTCCAAATCAGGCGCGTGAATGATTGGGGTACGTCGTCGTCATGGCGGCCCAAGCTTGGCCGGTTGTCAGCTCGGCACACGCCATCCACGATTTTGCAGATTGCAACGAAGACAGTGGTCGAGGGCCAGCGTTCAGTTGGATCCATTGGTAGGTACGATGAAAGAGCGGCGTTGGATCGGTCGATGTCAAGGACGTTTTGGTAAATCTCAATTTGAATGCTGCAAAGGGTTGATAGAAGCTGTTTCGCTATCGTTCAGAGAACCTCAGATCAGCCGACTGCACACCCGGGCCAAACGTTCGTAAGTCTCGCCCCTGACCCCGCATCGCCTGCGGTCCGGCGACTTCGTGCCTCGTCTCGTGCCGCAAGCGATCGTCCGGCACGTCGGCCGCTCGGTGCATCGCCCGCCCCACCATCGCTGCCAGCTCGGCGGACCGCCAGCCCCGTCCCCGCAAGAACCACTGGCCGCCTGGCGAGCAGTGTAGGGCGATGTCGTCCAACTCGTGCCCTTCGGCGAGCGTGTGGCTGAGCCAGGCGACCGAATCGCCGAGCTGCGGGTTGCGGGTCAGGCGGCAGGTTTTGATGCGGACCATGACTGCCCCATCAAGAGAGCAGCAAGCGGCCTCGATGGCGTTGCCAGCCGATTCGGTTCGATTGGCGACATGCGGACAAACGCTCAGCCCGCCTCCCGCAAAGAAAGGATCACATGGATCACACCGCCGTCATGCCGCACCGCCATGGGAAGACCGCAGCGCCGGAAGACGTTCAGCATGGGACGATTGCGGGAAAGCACGTCGGCCTCTAGCCGATCCAGGCCCTTCACCCGGGCGATCGCGATGATATGACGCATCAGCAGGCTGCCGATCCCGCGGCTCTGGAAGTCCTCTTCGACGGTGAAGGCCAGTTCGGCGCTGCGCTCCGCGGTTGCGGCGGAGCCGCTGACGAAATAGCTCGCCCCGCCGATGACGACCTCGTCTTCGCCCGCGCCGATGGTTACCAGCAGCGCGACCGCCCGCTCGAAATCTGCCCCCGTGATCCGACCGAGTTCGGCGTCACTGACATCGGCCTTATAACCAAAGAACCGTGTGTAGACCGTGTCCCGCTCGAGATTGAGGAAGGCGCGGCGGATCTTCGGTCCGTCATTGGCACCGGCCGCGCGTACCGTCACTGCGGTGCCGTCCCTGAGCGTCTCTGCGAAGACATAGCTAGGGTACTGCACGCCTCACCCTCCAGGCCTGACGATCCTTGCCCGACATTCGGCAAATACACGATCTTTCGCTCCGCGACCACCTCGTCGCGCAGCACGCCCCGCGTCCGGGGTGACGGTCCAGCACGAACCGGCACGACAGATCGGGTCGATCGAGCGTCACTGTGAAGATGAAGCGCATCACGGACACCGAGCAATTGATGGTCGGCGGCTGCACACCACCCTTAGCTTGATGGACCTGGAACTGGTGGATATCCTCGGGTGTCGCAGTGCCGAGCGGCCTCCTCAAGAACGCGGCGAAGCTCCGTACGAACTGGACATAGCCACGCTGCGTCTCTTCGTGCAGACCACGCCTGGCCATGTCTTCGAGCATCCGTCGGCGCAGCGGATTGGTGGGTTGCGAAACTGGCTGGATGGGAATCGGGTTTCTCGTCAGGCAAAAGGGTGACCCTCCACGCTCAAACGCTGACTCAAGCCCTCTCAACTTCTTACTGCTGCCTCGCACGCACTCACCTCGCCCCTGGCGCCCTTCCGCGAAGCGGGCTCGTGCAAGGGTGGAAAGTTGCCGCTCGCGATCTGCAGAGGACGATGCGCATATCCCCATCGTCCACAATCATTAGAGATCTAAGCTCGCCCTATATTCATTGTCGTTCATCCGTGCGAAATCGTATCGGGGATAAACGTCACCGGCCCGGCTAAAGAAGAACTCCTCGAAGGCCACGAGGGCGCGCGGACGTAACGGGTCGACGGCGCGAGCGAACGCGATCTTAAGGAAGAACCGCTCTGCGTCCAAAACGGCTACAAGCTCGAAGTGTTGTGGGAATATCCGCGTCCAATAGGAAACAAGGTGAAACTGTGTAAGGGCCACGTCCGCATAACCGCGAGCGACCATCTCGGGAAAATCACGATGCACAATGCCAAGGCGACCGGGAAAGTGCGGTGCTTCCGAGGCAAACAGGGCATCGGCCGCGGACTTTCCGATCAACTCATCAACGGCGGCACGGTACCGGGCGCGGGATTCTGCTTCCTCGACCGAATCAGGTAGCGCAATCCGTGCGCCGGTGCGTGTCACATCGCTTAGGTCATGAATCCCGAGTGGATTGCCTTTACGCACAAGCAGGGCGAACCCGCGATTTTTTGAGAAGAAACGCGCCTGGGGCTCAATCACTTCGAGCTGCCGCAATTGCCGCAACGGTCCGGGTCCGCCCATCACGATATCGGGATAGAAACCGGATTTGCGGCTCACCTCGAGTGCCAGGTTGCCCAGCGCGATTCCTCCGGTGCGGATCATTTGCACCACGACCGGCTGGGGTAAGGTCACCACCACAATATTGTCCAGATCGAGATCGGCGTGTTGCGGCTGGGACTTGGCCCATGAAGGAAAAGCGCCAACGATATCGTCGCTGAGCAACACCATCAGGTGGTTGCCTTCGGTAAATATTACCAAGCTCGGTGGCGCTCCGATCCGGCCGACGACGTCGGGCACGGTATCTGTATGACCGACGAATGATCGAATACCAGGCGGCAGCCTCGTCACAACCGGCCATACCAGCGGCTCCGGCGGTGTCCGGATGGCTGCATTTTCCGCCAATGCCGTTGCCGATTGGACGCCGCAACTTCCTACAGTTGCGGCGCCTACCGTTCCGCCGAGAACCGCGCGTCGCCTCATCATGTCGGCACTCCCCAGAGAGAATAATCCGGGGCAATTTAGCATGTCGCCGGAATGTCGGCATGAGGTCCGCTAAGGGTCGGTAGACCACATTCAAGCCGATAGACTGCCGGGTTTTCGGTATTACTCGCCCAGGATAACCCGCGCGATGACCGCCGCACCCGGGGCGAGCAGCCGCGCCAAGACGCCGGTTGCCATCAGCAGCGCCAGCAGCACGACGAAATAGGGCTGGGTGCGGCGGAGCACGTCGCGCTTCCGTGGCAGGACCGCCACCAGAAGATGCGCGCCCGTCAGTGGCGGCAGCGGCAGCAGATTGAACAACGTGAATGAGATACATAGCTGCCCGACAATCTCCACGAAAATGAAGAACGTCGCCGCCGCCGTATCCGGCAGCATGTTCAACACGATCGGCCGCACGACCCGCAGCAGCAAACCAAGACCAAGCGTTGCGCACGACGCGCCGATGACCACGACCAACAGTCCGACCCGTCCGGGCCGCAGCCTGTCGGGATCCACCGCGACGGGGCGGATCCATCCGACCGTGAACAACACCATCAGCAGCCCGCCGATCGGATCGACATGCCGCAACGGGCTCAACCCCAGCCGGTCATCGTAGCGCGGCCCCGCATCGCCCATCGCGCAAGCCGTCGCGGCGACCGCAAAGCCATGCACCGAGGCGATCAACAGCACCGCGCCGATACGCAGCACGACCTGCTGCAGCGTCAGGTCGCCCACCGCGCTGCTACCGCTTGAGGTTCATGTGCTCCTGTGCCGCGGGGTCCGGCGGCAGCTCCGTCTGCGCGGCCTGATACCCGTTCCTGTCCAGCAGGAACGCCGTCAGGTCGGCATAGGTCTGCGGGTTCAGCTTTCCGGGGCGATCCGGCGGCATCTTTGTGCGCATATACCCATACAGGGCGGCGACGTTGCCGTTGCCCCAATGCCGGGCGAAATACTGACCGGTCAACGGCGCCCCGCCGAATTCGCCATTGTTCAGATCCGTGCCGTGACAATCCTGGCAATTGCGACGATAGGCCGCGTGCCCGCGATCGGCCTGTTCCTCCGTGAATGCCGGCGGCGCCGACGCCTCGGCCGGCGCCGGCGTCGCGGGCGTGGTCTGCCCGCGGAGCGCGTACACCTGGGCGGCGGTCAGCTTCGTGCCGCGCGCGGCCGCGATGTCGGCAGGAACGAAGGGCTGGAAACCGGCCGGCAACGCCTTGTCGTTGTCCCAGTTGTGCAGCACGTAATCGAGCGCCCCGGCAAGCTGTTCGTCGTTCAGCGCCTCACCCCACGGCGGCATCGCGCCATTGAACGTTTTGCCGTTGACGGTGATCTGGCCTTCCAACCCATAAAGCACGAGGCGCGCGAGGTAGTCGCGGCCTCCCGGCTGCGCCAGAACCGTCGGCGCGTGTCCCGCCAGCGGGGGGAACGCATCCGGCACGCCCTGGCCGTTCGCCTGATGGCAGACGCCGCAATACGTGGCGTAGGTCTGCGCGCCCACTGTCTGCCACTGGAACGCACCATCGTCCGCGACGGCCGCGGTCGCAAACAGCGTAAGCACAACTGCGAGACCAACCCTGAAGCCAACCGTCATCGATCCACCCCTCACGTCATGGCCGGGCGTGACGGTGAAAGACGGATGAAGAGAGAGTCAACAGCAACGGTGGCTGCGTTTGCCGTGTCATACCAGGCGCCGCTACTGTTGACCCTTCCCGCTGCACTTACACCGTCATGGCCGGGCTTGTCCCGGCCATCCATGTCTTCGGTTGCCCCAGCAAAGCCGTGGATGGCCGGGACTGATCCCCGGATCGGGTCCGGGGACGGCCATGACGCAAGCAACGAATGGCTATGGAAGGTCATTGGTTCACGCCCCTGGTACCATACGAATCAGCAGATTGGCCGTCCGTTGTCAGGACCCGCTGAACCAGTTGTATCCCTGGTCTTCCCAATATCCGCCGGGATAGTCGTTCGTCACGAAGATCGCGGCGATATGCTTCGGATTCTTGAATCCTAGCTTCGTCGGCACCCGCAGCTTCATCGGAAACCCGTATTTTGGCGGCAACGGCGCGTTGCCGTAATCCAGCGCCAGAATCGTCTGCGGGTGCAGCGCCGTCGCCATGTCGATGCTCGCATAATAGCGATCGGCACATTTGAATCCGACATAGCGCGAGCGCAGATCAGCGCCGATGCGTTCGAGGAACACACCGGAACGGCACGCCGCTCCACTGGCCGATGGCGCTCCATCCCTCGATGCAGATATGCCGGGTGATCTGCTGCTCCTGCGGCAGCGCGCGAAGCTTCGCCAACGTCCAGCTCTGCTTGTCGGCGACACGGCCGGACACTTCCAGCGCGTAGTCGTCGCCGTCGATCTCGGGCGCATCGTCCTCCGGATAGAAGGCGTTGAATGGGAACGGGTTGGTGATGGCGCTGGCCGGATAGGTCGGCGCCAGTCTGTTCGGGTCGAACAGCCAGGCCTGCACGCGATCGTTCCAGCGCGACATCGCCCACAGCACCCGGTCCACCGCGTCGCCATCCTGCAGGTTGCAGCCGGTGAGCATGGTCAGCGCGCCGAGCGACAGGCCGTGCTTCGAAGCATCAGCCGCCGCTCCAGCACGCCGCGAGTGCCGGCCGGTGCTCGTCCAGCCTGATCCGTGCCGCGCGTTTCATCGGGATCAGCTCCACGTGCGCGGCCGGTCGCCTGACGCGACCGGTGATCATGCCGGGCAGCGTGCGGGGCACCAGAAGCACCAGCGTCAGATGCAGCAGGATGAAGCCGACGATGCCCGCCATGACGACGAAATGAACGCGCCGCGCGACATCGTAGCCGCCGAACAGCGCCGTCAGCGCGTGCAACTGCACCGGTTTCCACAGCGCCAGTCCCGGACGCGACCGCCAGCACGCCCAGTGTCAGCACCCCGACATAGGCACAGGCGCTGCACGGCATTGTATTCGCCCACGCGATGGTGCAACCGGAACCTCGCGGCGTCGCGCGCGTCACGCAGGATCTCGCCCGGCCAAAGCGGCAGCAGGCTGCGCGGAAATGCCGGGAGATCAGGCCGTAGACAGATATAGACCAGCCCGTTGCCCACCAGCAGCCACATGCACGCGAGATGCCACGCGATGGCGCCACCCAGCCAGCCGCCCAGCGTCGCCCAGGCCGGGAAGCGGAAGCCGAACAGCGGCGAGGCGTCGTAGATCATCCAGCCGCTCATGATCATGCAGATCATGGCGAACGCGTTCACCCAATGCGTGAGCCGCACGATGAACGGATGAACCGGAACGAGCCGTTGCGTCGGCGTCGCAGCCGATGCCACGTGGATCACATCGGCGGAACGAGGCCGTTCTTGCCGACGCCGACGCTGGCGGCCGTCACCGTTCCGTCCGCCGCGCGCGTGCCGTTGACGATCACGTTCGCGCCCGGGGTCAACGCCGTGCGGTCGGTCGGCTCATAGGTCACGATGGGCACATCGTCCGGCACCACCACCTGCTTCTCACCGCCCTTGTAGGTGATCGTGATGGTGCGGCCCTTGGCGGCGACCAGGCTGCC
This sequence comes from uncultured Alphaproteobacteria bacterium, assembly GCA_963780095.1. Lineage (GTDB taxonomy): Bacteria > Pseudomonadota > Alphaproteobacteria > Acetobacterales > Acetobacteraceae > JAMXLO01. The sequence goes on along the minus strand of CAWABH010000023.1, from coordinate 229,179 downwards.
GACGGTGCCGTTCGTCATGCTGCTGCCGGCGCCGAGATCCCACTCGCGCGTGCCTTCGCCGACGCCGCGCATGCTTTCCGGAAACACCTGCACCTCGAGCGCCTTCAGCGTGCCATCGGCCTGCGGCACGGCGGCCGTGCCGACATAGCTGCCCTCCTTGATATCGCCGACCTCGGTGACGGTCAGCCAGGTCAGGCGCACGTTGGGTGGCAGCGTGGCGCTCGCCTTGGTGCCGTTGCGCAGCGTGAGTTGCAGGGTGTCGCCGGAGACCGCGTCGATCTTGCCGCGCAACCGTGCCGGCGTGCCGCCGCTCTGGGCGAAAGCGCGGCCGGCAAGGGACATTCCCGCGAGACGCGAGAAGCATGCGTCTGTTCATTGTCTGCTCAATCCTTTCGCAGCAGGTTGGGCCTCTTGCAGCAAGTGGTTCACCGATCGGCGGCTCCGCCTGCATCGACGCGACGGTCGGCGCGATATTCCGGGTTCTGCCATCGCCGACTCTCGGCAGCCCGTGCCCTGATGCCACGCTCCCCGATCACGGTCTAGGCCCCGGTCGTCAACACCATGCGGAAGCGGGCCTCGCCGCTCATCATCCGCTCATAGGCTTCGGGCGCACGCTCGAGCGGCATGGTTTCGATCATCGGTCGGACATTGGTCAGAGCACTGAATTTCAGCGTGTCCTCGGAATCGATCGATGTGCCGGAAGGCCATCCCTGAATCGAGCGCCGCGCCCCGATCAGCAGCAACGGCGAGACCTCGATCGCATCCGGTGACGCGCCGATGACCATCAGCCTGCCACCGGGGGCCAATCCGTCGATCACGGCACTCATGGCCTTGGCGCTGCTCGCCGTGGCCAGTATCACGCGAGCGCCGCCCAGCTTGTTGAGTTCGCCGGCCGCGTCACGGACATTGCTGTCGATGTAGTGATGGGCGCCGAGTTTCCGGGCGAGCGGCTCCTTGTCGGTTCCGCGTGCGATCGCAACCGTCCGACATCCCATTTTGGCTGCGAATTGCACGCCGAGATGGCCCAATCCGCCGATGCCGAGGACCGCGACAAGGTCTCCGGGCCGGAGACCGCTGTTGCGCAGGGCGTTGAACGTGGTGATGCCTGCGCACAACAGGGGCGCGGCCTCCGCCGCCGTCAGTTCGTCCGGCACCGAGGCCAGTGCTTCGAAGGGCACAATCGTGTAGTCGGCATAGCCGCCGTCGTACGAAATCCCCGGGATCTGGCCGATCACGCAGGTGATGAAATCGCCTCGGCGGCAGGACCGGCAATGACCGCAGTGACCGCCATGCCAGCCCACGCCGACACGTTGACCCGGCTGCCAGTCAGGCACGTCCGCGCCGAGCGCATCCACTGTCCCGACGATCTCGTGTCCGGGCACGCGCGGAAACTGGATGCCTGGGAACGCGCCCAGCTTCGTGAACGAATCGCTGTGACACACGCCGCAGGCCTGGATCCTGATCCGGACGTGGCGCGCCGGCGGCGTCGGAATATTGCGCTCGACCAATTCAAATGGGCCATTGGCGCTGTTCACCTGGACTGCTCGCATGCTTGGCATCGTACCCTCCAACTGTGAAGCATAAGCGAGGCGATAAGGCGGAAAGGCGCGTCAGCGCTTGGGTAGCTGCACCGCGGTCGCACCAAACGGTTCGGGATCCTTGTCCTTGAGCGCCGGGTCATTGCGGTATGCGAATTTGGCCTCGAGCACCCAGGCAGTGTCGCCCGTAACGGTCACGGCGGTCGGCGTGTACTTGAAGCCGTCCTTGATCGTCTCGATGTTCGCCTTGTCTCCGTCGATGGTCACGATGTCGATCTTGCCGGAGCGATTTTCGGCAAGAATGATGCTCCCGTCCTGCTGTGCCCGCATGCCGTCGGGACCGGCGATCGGTTGCGAGAGTGTGAGAAGGGTCGCGGCGCCGGCGCTACCGTCAGCCTTCACGTCGACCCGCACCAACTGGTTCTCGCGCACGTTGTTGAACAACACCGCGCCATTGGTCAGCATGGCAATTCCGTCAATTCCAACCCATTTCGCATCAGCGCCCCAGACCGCGAGCGCGGTTGCGCCGGGCTTGAGTGCAAGGATGCGTCCGCCGCGCGTATCGGTGGCATAGGTCGTGCCGTCGCGCGCCACCGCGATGTCATTGCAAAGACCGCCACCGGGGAACGGATAGCTGCCCTTCGGCGCGGCGGTTTTCAGGTCGAAGGCCTTGAGCTCCGCATCCTTGCCGTTCGGGTCGGGGTCATTGGTGCACACCCAAAGCGTATTCGCGGCTTCATTGACGAATACGCCGAGCACCCTGCGCAGGCCGTTCGGTGCGGCGGCGATCCACGGCGTCGCCTTCGCCGCACCGGGCGCGGCGTGATAGATGGTGCCATGCTCCATGCTGCCGATGATGACCGTCCCGTCAGCAGTCGAGGTCAGGCTTTCGGGAAACACGCGCGTGTCGTCGATGATGATCTGGGTCGGCTGCGCGAGCGCCACACAGGACATGCCGGCGAGGCCCGCAAGAGCGGCAATCGGCAGTACGCGGCGACGGACGTGGTCCAATAGCCCGAAGTAACCTTGCATGGATGCCCCTCCCTGAAAGCGGTGCCCTGGCGGGCCGGTCCCTGGTCGGCATTCCCCAGTGCGCCAACAAATTCGGCAGCATGGTGTTCCGATCGACGGAACCACCACGATACTGAGAGATTCACGCCACGTTGGCAAACTGCGCATCTTTGCGCGCCGGGACACTCTCCCCTTGAACAGCGATCAGCAGCGTCGCAAACTCTGCTGGCGATCACGGAAATGCGCGCAAACATGAGCGGGGCACCACGCGTGGGCCCCGACCAGAGGAGCTGGATATGCTGAATGCGACAACGCTTCTGGCGGAAGAACTAGGCCAGAGGTTGTCGAGCGTTTTTCTGCGCACCTTTGGTGGCAGCGAGCCCGAAACCGCCGCCCTGCTCGACGAAGGGGCACGCCTCATCATCGAATTGCTTGCCACCAGCGATGCTCTCTACCATGACGCCGAGCACACCGCATTGGTGACCCTGGTCGCCCAGGACATTCTGCGTGGGCTCCGACTGACCCGTACCGTTTTGCCGGACGAGTGGCTGCATTTCATGGTCGCGGCCCTCACGCACGATCTCGGCTATGTCCGCGGAATCTGCGTCGGGGACAGCGTCGAACGGCAGGTCATCGACGCCGCGGGCAACGCCGTATCGATGCTCCGTGGTGCCTCGGACGCATGCCTGGGTCCCTACCATGTCTGTCGATCCCAGAGCGTGGTACGCCACCGCTTTGCATCACACGCAAGGATCGATGGTGAGCGGATTGCGCGTGCGATCGAATTGACCCGCTTCCCTGTGCCAGACGATGGGGATCATGCGGAGACCGACACGGAGGCTGGCCTGGTGCGCGCCGCGGATCTGATCGGACAACTCGGAGACCCGCTCTATCCGCGGAAGCTCAACGCACTCTTTCACGAGTTCGCCGAGATTGGCGTCAACGAGAAGCTTGGTTATGCCAGTCCAGCCGACGTCGCCGAGCGCTATCCCAGCTTCTTTTGGAGCAAGGTGGAACCCTACATCGGCGACGCAATACGTCACCTTGAAATGACGATGGAGGGCCGGCAGTGGGTCGCGCAATTGTATAGCAATGTATTCGCGATCGAACATCATCGCCAGCATATGGGGCCTCAATTGACGGGCAGCCAGGTGCCGCAGCGCCCCTACTCCCGTCGGTAGACGGACGCCGATGACCGGCGCGTCCGTTTGTCGTCGGCTGATGCGCACCGAACGTCCGGATCGCCGCCATCTTGTCCAGCACCGATCTCGGCAATGGACCCGGTGCCAGGGAACATGCCGTAGCCATTCGGACGCGCCTCTGCTTCCATCGTCTTGATTGTATTTGCAGAACGTTCCGTATCTGATTGAATAGAGGGTAGAATCTCAATTTCAATACTTGCATTCACGGGAATGTGAGCCTATACCTCACAGTCACGTGAATGGCCCCATCTGCCCCGAGAAGAATTGGAACGCTCCGATGGAAATGCTGCGGATCACCCCCATCCCGCCAAAGGGTCTCTCCTTCGATATCTCCGACCTCATACTCCTGCAGGGCTGGGCGGAATTTCATGATGTCCGCATGGTAGTCGAGCTGGACCATTGGGTGGAGGGCGAAGAATACGAGGAGGTCGTGGGGTTCTACACCAAGGACAGCCCGATCAGGCGATGGATCCTCTGGCGCTCCGACAGCGAAATCGTCGTGCAGCCGCTGATCGGCCGCAGCAGCCGCTTCAACTCGGTCGCCGAGGCCCTGGAGAGCCTGATCGGGGCCTTCTGCCTGACCGTCCGCGGTGCGGCCAACCACCAAAATGGTGGGAAGGTCGCGTCGTTCGGCACGCGGCGCGGATGATGGTTGCATCAGAATACCTCGACGACGGGCGCATTGTGCTCAAGCGGGCCGCCACCAATAGATGCACTGTGAATATTGCGTTCCTGTGACATCACGTGGCTCGCCTTAAGCACTGCAAGGATGGGCCACCATCTCGCTTGACACGTGAATTCTCGCCAGGACGTCTCGTTGATGGCCGATGCGCCTTGTCGCCCTGCCCGACCCGCGCCGCCTCGATTTGCCGCACTGATCGCAAGCAGTTCGCTTACCTGCACATGGCGCACACCTGTCCGACGAAGCGGTTGAGGTCAGCGACCATATCCTGGACTTCGCCCAGACGTTCCTGACATTCGACCGTTCCTGACATTCGACCGTTCCTGACATTCGACGGCGGCGCGGTTGCCGCTCTCGTGGGATGTACCGAGGGGCGGCGGTTCTCCGACATCCCAGCCTCGGTCCGTGTCCAACGCGCCGCGGCTAAGAATTCGCGGCGAAATAAGTGCGCCAAGTGGCGCAACGGCCGCACCTCTATCGTCATGGTCGGCCCCCGGCCTTTGCCGGGGCATGCTTCGCCGACCATGACGATGAGGCCCGAGGCACGTCCGGAAATGAATCGGTTGTTTCCCGTCAGACCCTAAGGCGCGGAGCAAGCGAATTATCTGGTGCGGCCCGACAGAAACATCGGCTGGCGTGGGCCGTCGTGACGCAACCACGGCCTGCTCGCCCTTCTCGGAAAGATCCTTCAAACGCCCGTGTCGGAAATTTAATGCGGATAGGCACCGTTCGCCTTGGTTCGACCACACCTGCATCGCCGCCTAGACACAATGGCGTGTTGTTATGTTTGCATCCGGAGCATCGATGTCCCTCCGGTGCATAGGAGCAGATCAATGAAGCGTCTTTTGACACTTGCAACCACCGGGTTGTTCGCGACCGGTCTGGCCGTTCTTCCCGTGACCGTCTTCGCTCAGCCCAGCGCAACCATGGGTACCGATGCGAAGGCGACCACGTCGTCCCACAGCGTAACAAGCGATTCGAAGGTCGCGCCCGCCAACAAGGACGGCGTTGCGACGAAGGATTCCGCCAAGGCCACCGGTCCGAAGCTCGGCACGGCGCCAACGGGCAGCACGGCGAAGACCACGGGCAACCACGACAAGGGAGCCTGATCGGCTATTCACCGCAGGGTGCGGCACATTTGCGTGTCGCGCCCTGCGGCACGGCTCCGTTCTCCGACGTCCTATTCCGCTGCCTGAGCGTAAGACTCCAGCGGCGCGCAGGTGCAGACCAGATTCCGATCGCCGTAGACGTTGTCCACCCGCTTGACCGGCGGCCAGTATTTCGCCGCCGCCACCCATGCCAGCGGAAACGCCGCTTGCTGGCGTGAATACGCATGTGTCCACATATCCGCCATCACCTCGCGCGCGGAGTGCGGCGCGTGCTTCAGCGGGTTGTCCGCCTTGTCCAGTCTGCCGGCGGCGATCGCGGCGATCTCCGCGCGGATCGCGATCATCGCGTCGCAGAACCGGTCGATCTCCGCCTTGCTCTCGCTTTCGGTCGGCTCGATCATCAGCGTGCCTGCCACCGGCCAGGACATGGTCGGCGCGTGAAAGCCGAAATCCATCAGGCGCTTGGCGATGTCCTCCACCATCACGCCGGCCTCCGCCTGGAAGCCGCGACAGTCGATGATGCATTCATGCGCGACCATCCCGCCGGGACCGGCGTACAGCACCGGATAATGCCCGCGCAGCCGACCGGCGATGTAGTTCGCGCTCAGGATCGCCACCTCGGTCGCACGCTTCAGCCCCGCGGCACCCATCATGCGGATATACGCATAGGAGATCGGCAGGATCATCGCGCTCCCGAACGGCGCCGCCGACACCGGGCCGACACCGGTCGGCGGACCGGCGTCGGCTCGCTGCGGATGGCTGGGCAGATGCGGCATGAGGTGCGCCGCGACGCCGATCGGACCCACGCCGGGTCCACCGCCGCCATGCGGAATGCAGAAGGTTTTGTGCAGGTTGAGGTGGCAAACGTCGGCGCCGATCACCGCCGGGCTGGTCAGGCCTACCTGGGCGTTGAGGTTGGCGCCGTCCATGTACACCTGGCCGCCGCGCGCATGCACGACTTCGCAGATCTCGCGTATTGCCGCTTCGAACACACCATGCGTGCTGGGATAGGTCACCATCAGCGCCGCGAGGCACTCGGCATGCTTGTCCGCCTTGGCGCGCAGATCAGTCAGGTCGATGTTGCCGTCGCGGTCGCAGCCGACCACCACCACCCGCAATCCGGCCATCGCGGCGCTCGCGGGATTGGTGCCATGCGCGCTGGATGGGATCAGACAGATGTCGCGATGCCCTTCGCCTTGCGCCTTTTGATACGCGCGGATCGCCAGCAGCCCGGAATACTCGCCCTGCGAGCCCGCGTTCGGCTGCAGTGTGATGGCCGCGAAGCCCGTGATAGCTTTCAGCCAGTCCGCGAGGCGCCCGATCAATTCGGCATAGCCTTGCGTCTGGTCGGACGGCGCGAACGGGTGGATCTCGGTGAAGCCGGGCAGCGTGATCGGAAGCATCTCTGCCGAGGCGTTCAGCTTCATCGTGCACGAACCCAGTGGAATCATGCTGCGGTTCAGCGCGATGTCCTTTTCTTCCAGGCGCTTGAGATAGCGCAGCATCTCGTGTTCGGCGTGGTGCTGGCTGAAGACTGCCTGCTCGAGAAATGGCGTGTTCCGCAGGAGTTCCGCGGGAATCGAGGGCGGGGCGTGCCATTCGCGTGCGGCGGGACCCTCTCCCGTCGCGCTGCGCGCTTCGACCTCTCCCGCATGCGGGAGAGGTGTACTTAAGACCGCGGCCAGTCGGGTCAGCTCATCGCGCGTCACTGTCTCGTCCAACGTGATGCCGACGCGCGTGTCGCTGACCCGGCGGAGGTTGAAGCCCTCGATCAGTGCAGCTTGCATCAGCGTGTCCGCGCTCGCGGTCTCCAGCGTGATCGTGTCGAAGTACGCATCGTGCAGCAGGCGATGGCCGCCGCGCCGTGCTGCATCGGCGAGCATCCGCGCCTGCAGGTTCACCCGGCGCGCGATGCGCTTCAGTCCCGCCGACCCATGCCACACCGCATAGCAGCCCGCGATCACCGCCAGCAGCACCTGCGAGGTGCAGATGTTCGACGTCGCCTTCTCGCGCCGGATGTGCTGCTCGCGCGTCTGCAGGGCGAGACGCATCGCCGGCTCCCCGGCGGCGTCAAGCGAAACGCCGACCAGCCTCCCCGGCATGAGCCGCTTGTAGGCATCGCGCGTGGCCAGGTACCCGGCATGCGGGCCGCCGAATCCCATCGGCACGCCGAAACGCTGCGACGAACCGACCACGATGTCGGCGCCCATCTCGCCGGGTGGCGTCAGCAGCGCGAGCGACAGCGGATCGGCGCACACGATTACCAGCGCATCGACCTCATGCGCCTCGCTGATCTCCGGCGAGAGTTCGCGCACCGCGCCGGTTGATCCGGGATATTGCAGCACCAGGGCAAACGGCTGCGCCGCGCCGATCGCCGCCACGTCGCTGGGCGCGACATCGACGATCTGGATGCCGATCGGGCGGGCGCGCGTCGCCAGCACGGCACGGGTCTGCGGATGCAGATCGGTCGCCACCGCCAGCACATCCGACTTCGTCCGGCTGATTGCGTGCGCCATCGCCATCGCCTCGGCCGCCGCGGTGGCCTCGTCCAGCAGCGAGGCGTTGGCAATCTCCATCGCCGTCAGATCGCAGATCATCGTCTGGAAGTTCAGCAGCGCCTCCAGCCGGCCCTGCGCGATCTCCGCCTGGTACGGCGTATAGGCCGTGTACCACCCCGGGTTCTCCAGCACATTCCGGAGAATCACCGGCGGCGTGTGAGTGCCGTGATAGCCCATGCCGATCAATGACTTCTTCAGCACGTTCTTCGCCGCCAGAGCGCGCAGTTCGGCGATCACCGCAGCCTCGTCGATCGGCGGCGGCAGGTCGAGCGACCGGTTCATGCGAATCGCCGACGGCACCGTCTTTGCTGCAAGCTCATCCAGCGTCGCAGCGCCGACCGCATGCAGCATGGCGGCGATGTCCGACTCCGAGGGGCCGATATGACGCGAAACGAACCCATCGGCTGCCTCCAGCGCGGCCAGCTCTGTGAGTGCGTCCATCAGTCGAGCGTCTCCACGTATTCGCTGTAGGCGGCTTCGTCCAACAGAGCGTCGAACGCATCGATGTCGTCGATCTCGACACGGAAGAACCAGCCCTCGCCCTCGGCTTCGGTGTTCACCAGCGACGGGTCGTCGATGATTGCCTGGTTGGTCTCGACAACCTTGCCAGCGAGCGGAGCGTAGACGTCGGAGGCGGCCTTCACGCTTTCCACCACGGCGCAGGCCTCATCGGCCGCCACGTCGCGGCCGATCTCGGGCAGTTCGACGAACACCACGTCGCCAAGCGCTTCCTGTGCATGGTCGCTGATGCCGACGGTGGCGATGTCGCCGTCCAGGCGCACCCATTCATGTTCCTTGGTGTAGCGGAGATCGGAGGGCGGTTTTGCCATAGGGGCGCTTCCTCTCAGCGGGCATAGCGATGGGGGACAAAAGGCATCGGCACGACGCGTGCGGGTAACGGCTTGCCGCGGACGATCAGGTGCAGAACGGTGCCATCGGCAGCCAGGTCCTTGCGAACATAGCCCATGGCGATCGGCGCGCTCAGCGTGGGTGAGAAGCCGCCGGATGTGATGGTTCCGGCCGCCGTGCCGTCGCCGGCGACGATTTCGGTCTGCGCACGGGCCGGGGCGCGTCCGTCGGGGCGGATGCCGACCCGGTGGCGGTGGGCGCCGTGCTCGAACTGGTCACGGATGGCTGCGGCGCCGGGGAAATCCCACGCGGCGCGGCGTCGTCTGCCGACCACCCAGGTGAGGCCGGCCTCCACCGGCGTGGTCAATTCGTCGATGTCGTTGCCGTAAAGGCAGAGACCTGCCTCCAACCGCAGCGAATCGCGCGCGCCGAGCCCCGCTGGCGCCACCTCGGGCTCCGCCACAAGGCGCTGCGCCAGCGTCTCGGCATGTTCGGCGGGGACGGAAATCTCGAACCCGTCCTCGCCCGTGTAGCCAGAGCGGGAGACCAGACAAGTGATGCCGGCCAGCGTGACGGCCGCAACGCCCATGAATGGCAATCGGGCGGCGTCCGGGCCGATCCGGGCAATAACGGCGGCGGCGGCGGGACCCTGCAGAGCAAGCAGGGCTCGGTCCTCATGCGGATGAAGCTTCACCCCGGTCGGCAGGTTGGCGGCGATGTGGGCAAAGTCGTCGTCCCTGCGGCTGGCGTTCACCACCAGAAACAGCCGCTCGTCGCCGAGGTTGGCCACCATCAGGTCGTCGATGATGCCGCCCGCCTCGTTGGTGAGCAGCGTGTAGCGCTGCCGCCCCGCCTTCAGGCCGAGCAGATCGCCGGGCACGAGACGTTCCAGCGCAGCCGCTGCGGTGGCGCCGGTGAGCGTCGCCTGGCCCATGTGCGAGACATCGAACAGCGCCGCCGCGGCGCGGCAGTGCAGGTGCTCGGCCAGCACGCCCTGGTACTGCACCGGCATGGCGTAGCCGGCGAACGGCACCATCCGTGCCCCCTGGACCCTATGCCAGGAATGCAGGGGCGTCATCTTCAGCGGCGTGGGCGTGGGGTCGTCTGGCAGCGCATTCTCGATCACTGGTCCGCTCCGCAAGCAAGGTCACAGTCCGGCGATGTGCCGGTTCCGATGACCCCCCTCTGTCGGGCGACCTGAGAGATTCAAAGCGCCCGGATGATGCTGCCCTGGGCGCTTCTTACTCCGTCGGTGCGGCGGGCGGATGGGCTGCCTGCCGGCTTTCCAGAGATCCCTGATCCCGGCGCGGTCCCTGTTGCCTGAGCGTTTCCGGGGGCCGGTTGCGCCTTCGGCGGCGGAGGGACCCTCGGGTCAAGGCCCGAGGGCAGGCTCCGCTCTCTCCCGCGCCGGGTGGCTGGGACGCGGCACGATGCCCTATCGCGCGTCGATTCACAACGACGATAATGCTCGGCTACCGAAGCCTTGAAGACAGCATATTTGTCAGCGGATTGGGTGGTGCGGGCCGGAGCCGCCGGAGACGTCCTCACCCTCCTCGCGCCAGAACATCAGCAGCCGCGGCATGTCGCCGGAGGCCACGGCATCGATGCGGTCCGCCGCGACCACGCCGCCGGCGAGCGTCCGCTGCGCCGTCAGGACGCGGACCGTCACCTGCGGGATGTCGATCGCCAACTCGTCATGCGACCCGCTGGGCCTCCACGTCGGATGCGAACCGCAGCGGCACCTTGACGTGGCCGTGCCCGTCGGGTTCCGCCGGATTGGAGACGGCGTAGAAGCGGCCATCGACGGCGAACAACTCGCCCTGGGTGGGCATACGTCCATCGAGTAGGCTCGCGCCACGCGAGCCGAGCATCGGCCTCCCACATGTTGCCATGGAGGGCTGCGCAGGACTTCAGGAATAGTGAAACAAGCACAGGTCATGAGATCAACGATTCTGCTTCCTTGCCCGTCCAGTGAGGCAACGCGCCCCCGCTTACGACATATACGCCAACAGAGATCACAACGATTGCAATCCAATCGATAGCCACGGGCCATTCCCCAAGAACTGGAATAGCCATGAGGCCGGTCACCACAGGCGTCAGTGCGACGAAAGCGGCACCCCCTGTTGCCCCAAGAAGGCTTACCATGCGCCCATAAAGCAGCAGGGCCACGATTGCCGTCAGGAGGCCCTGAACGACCGCCTGCAAACCGATATCAAACAAAGGGGCTGTGAAGACGCTGGTCCCGGCGAAAGAGGCATAGATTGGCAGGTAAAGCACCAACGATCCGACTGCCGCGATGGCGGCCGCGTGGAGGCCATCAAGCCGGGCACGCCGCATTACGACAGTGTAGCCAGCCCATGCGAGGCCCGCGAGGAGAAACAAGGCGTGGCCTATATTCTGCGTCGTTCCGATCGTGCCACCTCTTCCCCAAACGATACCCACGGCGCCGAGCACGATGAGGACGAAGCCGATCTTTTTCCGCACGTTGAACAGTTCCTTCAAGACCACTGAGGCCAGAATTGCGACCATCAGCGGCATTACGCCGGGAAACAGCGCGCCTGCGTGAGCGGCGGGCGCGAACAACAGGCCCACGTTCACGAGCAACACCATCGGCGCCCCGCAACCGGCAACGATGGCGGTCACCCCTGTCCAGCCAAGGCGGTCAATCGCCAAACCTCTTTTTGCCAGATATGGCGCCAAGAGAACGCCCGCCACAGTAAAACGTATGGCGGCAACATCCCATGGCGTCAGGCTCGTCCGCACGCCCTGACGGGAAACGACAATGAAGGCGCCCCAGATGCAAACGGCGGCCAGGCCGTAGATCGCGCCTCGCGTGTATGCCGATTTCGTTGGTTCCATGGCAGGCTGCCGCGTCAGTTTCCGAAGATCAGACAGGTCGTCGTGCCGTGAGCCAGCAAGCGCCCGTTGCGATCCGTGATCCGTCCTTCGGCGGTGCCGATGCGCCGTCCCCGACTCAGTACCACGCCTTCCGCCTTGATCGTCCCCGTCTCCGCTGTGATCTGCCGCACGAGCGAAATTTTGAACTCCAGCGTTGTCCGGCTGATGCCCTTCTCCAGAGTCGACTGGATGGCGAGGCCCATACAGCTATCGAGCAACGTCGCTGAGAATCCGCCATGTACCGTGCCAGCCGGGTTGAGGAGGTTGTCATTGGGTTCCGCGATAATGACGACGCGTCCGTTCTCGGCCTCGGTCACGTCGTAGCCGAGTGTCCGCGCGATTGTATTGCGGGGAAGCGTGCCATTCGCGAGCCCTTGAACAAACTCAAGGCCACTCATCTCCTTCTGCTTGTCCGCGCTGACTGTTCCGTAAATTCTATTTGCGACAGGGCTCATCGGTGTCTTCTCCCGTGGCGTCAGGATGGGATTAGGAACTCCTGCCACCTTCGGCCATCCGCTTATTGCCGCCACCCAAAGCGAAGCCGCGAAGCGGGCGCCGAGCCTGTAGAGCTTACCTTGCGGGGCGCAAAGTGCTCCGAGCTCGAACGGTTTCGTCGATTGGAGCAATTCCCCTCGGGCGTCCCTTATTCCGCACCTCAAGAATCATGCAACAGGATCGGAACGCTAATTGGATTGGGCCTTCTCGGTGCATAATTCCGTTTCATGAATACCCTCCATCAACAGGTAGATGCGACCACAGTGGCCCGGCGGCTACCAACCCTCAGATTATCTCCATTACACGCCCTGCCGGCCGGTCATCAGCACCTCGGGGCGGGTGCAGATGAACAGCGGATACGAGGTGACCGCCATCCGCCACCACTCATTCCGCACACGGTCGAAGATCGGCTGGCATACATCTCGCGGCCGAGCGTGCTCCTAATGGTGAAGCTCTCCGCCGGCGCCAGCGCCCGCAGGAAAACCCCGTTCGCGCTGCGCGGAAAGAATTTGACCTTGTCGTGCGCGATGCTGATCGTGGTCGTGTCGTCGAACCCGCGATAGTTGAACCAATCGATGCCGCCGAAGCGCATCGCCTCGAACGCGGTGTCCGGCCGCAACTCCTGCGCCGCGACCGAATTGTAGTAGGTCTTGGTCACGTCCGGGTGGGTGACCAGCGCATCCCAGAAATCATCGCCGCACATCCCCATCACCACGGTCTGCGTGGTGAACGCACCCTGCGAGGCGCGCGCCATCGCGCGGACCACCTTGTTGCACTGGATGCGGAGCGCGCCATCGACCGGCGATGCGTGGTCGAGATCGAAGGCGATCTCGGTCGCCGCGGTGATGCCGAACTCGGCGAACCAATCGAACAGCGTGCTGCCGTCCGCATCGATCAGCAGGCCCTGGATCGCCGCCAGCCGCATGTGCTCGAAGGTGAACTCCATGTTGGACTGCAGCCCGGTCGGACCCGCCAGGCGACGCGCCACCTCGGTCTGCAACTGTTGCCAACCCAGCGCCACGACGATCACTCGCGGCGGTTTTTCCGCGACCGAGAAGGTGACACTGCCGCAGCAACGGCGTCCACGGTCGCTGACGCCGCGGAACTCCGCGAGCTGCCGCTGCAGTTCGCCGCCAGCGTCCCGATGCGCCCTGCTATGTCGGCGGGATTCCAGCCGAACGCGTCGTCAACTGCGGCCCGAGGCCGAGCTGCGCCACGGCACGCTGGTTCCCGGATGGAAACAAATGGCCCGGGGAACCGCAAAAGCCATAACGGCGCGAAAAGGATGCTTGAAAGCGCATTCGGGAGCGGCATGAAGGACCGCCATTAAGCCTTCAAAAAGAAATCGGAACCTCGCGATAGCTACCCGGAGTCACGCCCTCGACTGCGGTTCCGATGTCCTGGAGGTGCGACTGGATCCGCGACCATTTCGTACTGCCTGCCAGCACGATGAGGGCAGTTCTCCTGCCGGAGAGGTTCTGCTGATACCGAATACGGCGGTCAGTCGTGATCAGGAGGTCAAATCCGTCCCCCTCCGCCTCTGTCAGCAGGTCGCCATTGCTCAGACGATCCCACCCCTGGGCCTGTGCGGTGGTGACGGTGTCCCTGGCAATGCCCGAGCAAGCCCGGTTGGTGTGCCGTGATCAAACAGAATGCGCATCGGCGGGTGCCGGACCCCGCAGGCTTTCGGCAACGATATCCAGCACGGCGGCAATCTGTTCCCGCGACACGTCGAACTGCGCCATCACCTCCTCAACGCTCAGATCCTCGAGGTTCTCGATCACCGTCGCCACCGGCAGGCGGGCGCCGCGAAACACCCACGCCCCGCCAACCTTGCCGGGGATACTTTCCACAGCGGAACAACGCGACCAATCGAGTATCGCCATGACCGGAACTCCATTAACGATAGCTGGACCCTATCACAACACGCCGGCGGGATCACGGGTGGCCTGTTCCCTGCCCCTCGTGGTCCCCCACGCCCGACGCTAGGCCAGCTCGGCGACCGCGAGCGCAAAGCGCGCCACCTCGTCCTCGGTGTTGTAGTAGTGCACGGACGCGCGCACGAGAGCGGGCAACCGGCGCGCCGGGGCCACGAGCAGCGTCGAACTCGGTCGCCGACGGATGGCAATTGATGTGCAGCCGATGCAGCGCCGCGACGATATCCCGCGGCGCTTTCCCCTCGACCGTGAAGGTGACGATGCCGCAGAGCCTGCGCCCGCGGTCGCGGACACTGACCCCCGGGATTTCCGCGAGCCGCCGCCGCAGTTCGGCGGCCAGCGTCTCGACGCGCGCGGCGATGTCGGCGAGACCCCAGCCGAGCGCGTAGTCGACCGCAGCGCCGAGACCGAGCTGTGCCGCGACGTTGCGTTCCCAGTTCTCGAAGCGGCGGGCGTCCGGGCGCATCTCGTAGCGGTCGGGCTCGACCCAGGTCACCGCCTGGAGATCGAGAAACGGCGGCTCGAGCCGGTCGAGGACGCCGCGCCGCACATAGAGGAACCCGGTCCCGCGCGGTCCGCGCAGATATTTTCGCCCGGTCGCGGACAGCATGTCGCAGCCGATCGCGGCGACATCGATCGGCATCTGGCCGACGGATTGGCAGGCGTCGAGCAAATAGAGAATGCCGTGCGCGCGGGCGATGCGCCCGACGGCAGCGGCCGGATTGATCAGGCCGCCATTGGTCGGCACGTGCGTGATGGCGATCAGCTTGACGCGCCGATCGATCATGCGTTCGAGCGCCTCGACATCGAACTCGCCGGCTTCATCGCTCGGCACCACGTCGATGACTGCGCCGGTGCGTCGTGTGACCTGCTGGAAGGCGATCTGGTTGCTGAGGTACTCGGCTTCCGCGATCAGGATGCGATCGCCGGGCGCGAAGCCGATGGAATAGAACGCCATGTCCCAGGCCACCGTGGCGTTCTCGACGAGCGCGATTTCCGCGCGGTCGGCGTTCAACAGTCGCGCGATCGAATCGTAGATCGCCTCGATCCGATCGTCTTCCGCCGCGGCGGCCTCGTAGCCGCCGGTGTCGGCCTCAAGCTGGAGGTGACGGAGCTGCGCGTGCAGGACCGGCGCCGGCATCAGCGCCGCGCCCGCATTGTTGAAATGCAGGATCTTATCCGTCGCCGGCGTGTCCCGGCGCGCCCGCTCGACGTCGATGGGCATGGGATGGCTTCGCTCCGTGCTCGCGGGAGGTCGATGCGGGCATGGTGCGGCGCCGCGTGCGGCTGTCAAGCGCGAACCAGGCGCACTCGTTGGTGCAGACCTGCAGGGCCGCAACGACGAGTCAAAGGTGGAATGGTTCGTCCGGGCAAAGGCTGGCCGGCACCGCTTGCGCGAGGTGAGGGGCCGGGCCACGCTGCCGGGCAAACATCTGGAGCATCCGACATGTCCGACGCATCCGAATACACGCCGCCCAAGGTTTGGACCTGGGACAAGCCAAGCGGCGGCCGGTTCGAGAACATCAACCGCCCGACCTCGGGGGCCACGCACGAGAAGGAGCTGCCGGTCGGCCGCCATCCGCTGCAGCTCTATTCGCTGGGCACGCCGAACGGCGTGAAGGTCACCGTGATGCTGGAGGAACTGCTGGCGCTCGGCCACAAGGGCGCGGAGTACGATGCCTGGCTGATCCGGATCAACGAGGGCGATCAGTTCGGCAGCGGCTTCGTGGCGATCAATCCGAACTCCAAGATCCCGGCGCTGCTGGATCGCAGCGGTCCGAAGCCCATCCGGGTGTTCGAGACCGGCGCGATCCTCGTGTACCTCGCGGAAAAGTTCGGGGCGTTCCTGCCGACCGAGCCAGGCGCGCGCGCCGAAACCCTGTCGTGGCTGTTCTGGCAGATGGGCAGCACGCCGTATGTCGGCGGCGGGTTCGGCCACTTCTACGCCTATGCGCCGGTCAAGATCGAATATGCCATCGACCGGTTTGCCATGGAGACGAAGCGGCTGCTCGACGTGCTCGACAAGCGGCTGGCGGACAATCAATACCTGGCGGGCGATGTATACACGATCGCCGATATAGCGGCGTGGCCCTGGTATGGCGGGCTGGTGAAGTTCGGGCAGTACGGCGCGGCCGAGTTCCTGTCGGTGCAGGAGTACAAGAACGTTGTGCGCTGGGCGGATGCGATCGGCGCGCGGCCGGCGGTGCAGCGTGGCCGGATGGTCAACCGGCTCCAGGGCGATCCGTCGAGCCAGTTGCATGAGCGCCATGACGCCAGCGATTTCGCGACGAAGACGCAGGACAAGGTGGCGGCGGCGAGTTGAGCCGCCACGCACCCTCCTGTCGTCATTGCCGGTGAAGGCCGGCCATCCACGTCTTTCCTTTGATGCTGGCAGAAAGACGTGGATGGCGGGGCCAAGCCCTGCCATGACGAAACGCAGTCAATAGGAGACACCACCATGCCATTCTACCAAAAGGGCGACGTTCGCATCCGCTATGAGGAGACCGGCAGCGGCTTCCCGCTGCTGGTGACTCCCGGCGGCGGTTTGAATTCCCGCGTCAGCAACTGGCCGACCGCGGTGTTCAACGCCATGGACGCCTTCAAGGACGACTTCCGCTGCATCACGATGGATCAGCGCAACGCGAACGGCGGCGAGTCGACGGGGCCGATTGCCGTCGATGATCCGTGGGGCGCGTTCGCCGACGATCAGCTCGGGCTGATGGACCACTTGGGCATCCACAAGTTCTTCTTCATGGGCTACTGCATCGGGGGCTGCTTCGCGCTGAAGCTCATGGAGCGGGCCCCGGATCGCGTGGTGGCCGGCGTGGTGTGCCAGACGGTCGGGCACCGCGACGACGATCCGGACGTGATGTACCGCTCGGGCCGGGATGTGTGGGCGCCTGAACTGCTGGCGCGGCGGCCCGACCTGACGATGGCGACGATCGAGGCGTATCTGCACAATCTGTATCGCGCGCGGCCCGACTTCGTTTACAGCGTGTCGCGCGAGTTCGCGAGGGGATGCCAGACACCGATGCTGGTGCTGCCGGATGATACGCCGTCGCACCCGATGCAGGCTTCGGTGGACGTAGCGGCGCTGGCGCCGAGGGCGGAGTCGACGGTGTATCCGTGGCGGGAGCCGCCTGAGCTGAAGGCGAGGACCATCGAGCAGGTGCGGGAGTTCCTGCGGGTGCATCAACCGGTGAGAGCGGCGGCGCAATAAAGTTTGCCGGAAGGGGTTGGCGCTATGGCGGCGGCGGCGGCAGGACAGTGAGCGCTACGCCGCCACCACAGCAGAACGAGCCTGGCTGGTTGATTGACTTGCCACCGCCATCTGGATCAGGTCGCTGCATCTACTCGCGATGTCGGTTGCGTCGGACGCTCCGTAGACCCAGCGTGATACTTCTAGAAGCGTCGCGGACGAGAGGATGACGCAGCGTAGTGGGACGTCGGATTTGATCTCGTAGAGCGCAGTCAATCGTCCTCCTGGCTCGATATCCTTCCTCTCAAATGGCGTGGTGTGATGAATCGCATCTCGATAGCGCTTCCCAACCCCGATGAGGGCTGCGAACGGCTCGTCATTGCCGCTCTTTGCTCCCTCGGAAGCGAACCGAACAGTGCGGTCGAGTCGATTCTTTAGTGGCGCGCTCTCCTTTGTGGCAGCATACCTGAGGAAGTCTTCGTCACACTCCAAAGAACCAAGCCACTTGGTGCGGACAGCGGCAAAAATAGTCCGCTGAGAAACGCTTCGACTAAGCTGAAAGTGGCGCTCACGATGCTCCGACTTAGAAAGTTCTCACGAGCGACCAGCCCGGAGATCGATCCGGCATCGCGCCTCGGTGTTACGCACGATGCCAAGTGCGATCGAGTGTCCAGCAGCTCGGAGAGGGCGGTTTCGATGTCTCGCAAGAAATGGTGTTCTGGAAACTCAAATTTCAATCCGTACGTCGAAATGTTGACGTGAGCGTAGAATGGGAACCGTCGCTTCACCGAGTCAGCCAAAGGAAAGAAGGCCTTCTCAAATTCCTCAAGGCGGATTGATAGACCAAAGCCACAGGTCACTGCGTCACAGAGACGGGCGAGGTCCTCGTACTCGCAACGGACGAAGTTCTTGTCGACGAATTTTCGGGTCTCTGCCGACAGATCGCGGTAGTTGCGGCCGATCTGTGCCGAAGCACTCCTTGCTGCGCGGCAATTCAATATTTCACCGGCGGCCTTTCGTTCCAACTCAAAGGTCGCCCAGTCGGGAATGTCGCCCAACAGAAGGCGGGAAACTACGAGTGCCTTCATTTTTGTCTGAGCGTTGACCATGCCAATTTCTTGACCACCACGCCGAATTGTGGACGAAGCGTTTCGGGCAGAGGATCTGCACGACTCCGACAACTACGGGTCAATCCTCCACTCCCCGTGCTCCTTGATCGCGGCGTGCATCGCGTCGGGAGCAAGATCCAGCTCGCCGGGCCACACGACGGCCCCCATTTCGACATGGACCTGCTCAAACAAGGCTCGGTCCCGCAAGCGCGCGAACACTCCTGCGCTCGGCGACGCAATCAGCGCAGAAAGATCGACGATGCCCGTAAGCCCATCAACGAACCGCACGAACAAGCGGTCGTTCGGCAACGCTGTCACCTCCTGCACCCGCCACGGCGCGCTCGGGCGTATGGCAGGTGCTACCGAAGCGGCTCGATCGTCTTGGGCGGTTGCCTCTGCCGGCATAGGTTCCAGTCCTCCATCAGTTCGGCACGTAATAACGCAGATGCACGCAGAAGGCGCCTGAACTCGACGGCGCGGCAGCGCCAACAAACAAAAGCATGGCCCGCTCGCGGCGGCGAATCGTGCATCACTTACTTAGGATTCGCTGGGAAATAAGTGCTCCACGTGGCGCAACGGTCGCTTCCACATCGTCATGCCGGCGCAGGTCGGCATCCACGTCTTCTCTTTGTGCTGGCGGCAAAGACGTGGATGGCCGGCCTTCGCCGGCCATGACGAGGTAGCATGAGGCGCGTCCGGAAATGATTCGGTTGTTTCCCCTCGGGTCCTTATCCGCGTGTATCTGCGTCATCAGCGTGCATCTGCGTTTATACTTTCCTTTTCTGACAGGCGGCGCCAACGACCTCCGCCCGATTGATCTCGCCGCAAGCGCGTGTACCCTCGTGCGCGCTGGACACCCACGCAACCGAGGAACTTGCGATGCCCGAACCCGACCGCATCGATCGGCGCCGCGCGGCACTGATCGCCTACGACGTCTGCCGGCGCGCGCTCACTCCGTCGGATCCCGCGCGGCGGGCAACGATGCGCCCCGTGCTCGACGCCTGGGTGCAGATGATCGCGGCCGCGCGGGCGGCCGGCGTGCCGGTGATCTACACGACGCCCGTCAGCCGCGCCGACGGTGCCGATGTCGTCATGCTGCCGACCGACCTTTCGGCCGAGACCGGCGTGCCGCCGCTCACCAACGGCATCGAGGGCACCCCAGAGGCCGGCTTCCCCGACGAGATCGCGCCGCGCCCCGAGGATTACGTCTTCCTCAAGCGCCGGCCGAGCGCGTTCTACGGGACGGGCGTTGCCGAACTCCTGCACATGCTGCGGCGCGACACCATCATCATCGGCGGCGGCGCCACCAATCGCGGCGTCGAGACGAGCGTCCGCGAGGCCTTCAACCTCGATCTCGCGTCGGTCGTGGTGCGCGAGTGCTGCTGGAGCGGCGACGCGGCCGCCCACGCCTACAGCCTCGACAAGGCGATGAAGATGTATGCGCGCATCCGGCGCCTCGACCAGGTCGCGGCGATGCTGCGGGAATGACGGGTCACCGCACTTGCCGGTGAGGAAGAAGGGAACCTGACGAACCGTGACCGGCGGGACAAGGGCCTTCGCGCCAGAACTCGCCGGATTACCGACGCCCGATCAGGCTTGGTAGTCCAGAGCCCACACCGATTGGTCTCGAGGCGGCGGTTCGCAGAATATCGGCACGGCGTTCTGCGTGCGGATATTCGGCTCGATCCCCATGGCCGCACGCAGTGCGCGGAACAGGGCGCCGTGCGCGACCACCAGCACAGCGGGCGCCAGAGCGGTTGACCGATTGATCGCGGCCACCGCGCGACGGCGCAACGCCGGAAAGGTCTCGGCGCCCTCGGGTGTGAAGCGACCGGCCACCCAGTCGGCGAACCACCCGCTCATCTTCTGGCCTTCCTGCACGCCGAACGACACCTCGCGCAGGTCAGGATCGACGGCGACCGGCAGGCCGAGCGCCTCGCCGGCAATCTCGGCGGTGACGCGGGCGCGTGACAGCGGCGAGGCGACAATGCTGGCGATACCTCGGTTGCGCAGCTTCTCCGCCGCCGACCGGGCCTGGGCGAGCCCGGTCGCGTTCAGCGGGATGTCGACATTGCCCTGGGAAATACCCTGGGCGTTCCAGTCAGTCTCGCCGTGACGCAAAAACCAGAACGGGATGCGTGCAAGCGTGGCCTCCTGGAACGCCCCATCTATCATCTCAGATAGCCATCACCTCAGTTCAGGCCTTCCTGCTGCATCACCCTTTGCACAGCGGGACGCGCCAGCATGCGGTTGAGATGCGCCTCACAATTTGGCGGCAACTTCATGTTCATGCGCTTGCCGCCCCAGAACTCGACGTAGAACAGCGCGGAGTCGGCAATTGAGAACGAACCGGCCACGTAATCCTTGCCGGCCAGCGCCTTGTCGATCACGGCAAAGCCCTTCTCAACGATCTCCTTGCCGCGCTCCTTCACCTTGTCCTCGTCCGCCGGATTGGGCGTATAGTTCGAGGCGCGGAAAAGCCGGGAAAAACCCTGCATGTGGATCGTGGCGACGGCATAGTCGAGCGCCTCGATCCCGCGCGTCTGGCTTTCCACATCGTCGGGCAGCAGCTTCTTCTCCGGATTGGTGCGCGCCAGCCAGAAGGCGATCGCCGGATACTCGGTCAGCACCGAACCATCGTCGCGCACCAGGGTCGGCACCTTCGACTTCGGATTGACTGCGGTGAACTCCGGCTTGAACTGCCCGCCTTCGCGCAGGTTCACCAGTTGCGCCTCATATGGCTTGCCGATCTCCTCCAGCAGCACGTGGATGCCGACCGAGCAGGCGCCCGGCGAATACATGAGCTTCATGCTTGTTCTCCCTCCGTGGTTGCGAACCCCGCGTCACGCACCGACGCGTGGACGATCGAGACCGAGGTTCTCGCGCAATGTGGTGCCGCGATAGTCATTGTGAAGCAGGCCGCGGCGTTGCAATTCAGGGACGACGTAGCGGACGAACTCCTCATAGCCGCCAGGCACGTGCGATGCGGCGACCACGTAGCCGTCGCAGGCGCGGCCGGCGAACCATTCCTCCAAGCCGTCGGCCACATCCTTTGGTGTACCGACGAAGCGCGGATGGTCGCGGAACGTACCACGATGGCTGACTTCCATGAAATCGCGGGTCGTGGGATTGCGCTTGCCGCGGGTACGGTACACCCAATCGCGCAGGCCTTGCGCGCCGGTCCAGGTCTGGATCTCCTCCTCGCTCCACGGCTCGTCGATCGGCTTCTGCGCCAGATCGACATTCAGCACTTCGCAAAGCAACGAGAGCTGATCGATTTCCTTCGGCAGGCTGTCGATCAGTGCCACCTTGTCCTCGGCCTCGGCGCGTGTCGCGGCGACCACTGTATAGACGCCTGCCGCTACGGTCACCTTCTCCGGGTCGCGTCCCGTCGCGGCGATCTGTTGCTTGAATGCCGCATAGTCTGCCTTCGCATGCTCCAGCGTATGGTAGTTGACGAACACCAACTCGGCCCAGCGCGCCGCGAAGCGACGCCCGCGGCCGCTCTGCCCCGCCTGAATCAGCACCGGGCGGCCCTGCGCCGAACGCGGCACGGTGAATGGTCCGCGTGATCGGAAAAACTCGCCGACATGATCCAGCCGGCGCACCTTGTCCGGATGCGCGAACAGGCCAGTCTTCTTGTCGAGCACGATCGCATCGTCGTCCCAGGAATCCCAGTGGCCGGTTACCACTTCCAGGAATTCGTCGGCGCGGTCATAGCGCTGGTCGTGCTCGGCATGCGACGCATGACCCATGTTCAGCGCCTCGCCATCGTTCATCGAGGTGACGATGTTCCAGGCGGCGCGGCCGTTGGTCATCAGGTCGAGTGTGGCGTACACGCGCGCGACGTGGAACGGTTCGTAATAGGTGGTGGAATAGGTTGCGCCGAGGCCCAACCGTTCGGTCGCCATGCCCATCACGGTGAGAATTGTAAGCGGATCCATCTTCACGCAGCGTATGCCATTGGCGACGGTGTGTGCGTGGTCGCCGCCGTAACGGTCGGGCATCGCCAGTCGATCATCGAAGAAGCCGACATGGAATTTTCCCGCCTCAAGCACGCGGGCGATGTGGCGATAGTAATCGGCGGTCATAAAGCCGGGAGAAGCTTCCGGATGACGCCAGGAGCCGACAAAATTCGTGCAGTTCTGAGCTTGCAGAAAGGCTACGAGAGTCATCTGGCGCATTCAGAGGCTCCTATGCCACGTCACCCCCGCCAAAGCGGGGGCCTAGGTCCGGGCCCCGCATTTGCGACGGTGACGTGGTAGCGTCAATCAAACAGCGAACTCACCGAACTCTCATCCGATATACGCCGCATCGCTTCAGCCATCAGCGGCGCTATCGTCACCTGGCGGATGTTGGGCGCCTGCAGCACCGCTTCGGTTGCCAGGATAGAATCCGTGATGGTCATGATCTCGATATGCGAGGATGCGATGCGCGCCACCGCGCCGCCCGACAGCACGCCATGCGTCACGTAGGCGCTGGCGGAATGCGCGCCGTGCTTGATCAAAGCCTCGGCCGCATTGCAATGCGTGCCACCGGAATCCACCAGATCATCGATCAGGATGCAGTCACGCCCTTCCACATCGCCGATGACGTTCATAACCTCGGAATGTCCGGCCCGCTCACGCCGCTTGTCGATGATCGCGAGATCGCAATTGAGCCGCGTGGCGATCTGGCGTGCCCGCAAAACGCCCCCGACATCGGGCGAGACCATCATGATGTCGCGGCCTTTGTAGCGCTCCTGGATGTCGCGCGAATAGAGCGGTGCGGCATACAGGTTGTCCACCGGAATGTCGAAGAACCCCTGCATCTGTGCGGCATGCAGGTCCATCGTCAGCACGCGGTTGGCGCCGGCCTCGGTGATCAGGTTCGCCACCAGCTTGGCGCTGATCGGCGAGCGCGATGCCGTCTTTCGATCCTGCCGCGCGTAGCCGAAATACGGGATCACCGCGGTGACCCGTCGCGCCGAGGAGCGACGCAGCGCGTCCAAGATGACCAGCAGTTCCATCAGAGTGTCGTTCGCCGGAAACGAGGTCGGTTGCACAACGAAAACGTCCTCGCCGCGAACGTTCTCCTGGATCTCGACGAACACCTCCATGTCGGCGAAGCGTCGGATCGAGGCGCGCGTCAGCGGCAGATTGAGCTCCGCTGCCATCGCCTCGGCGAGCGGGCGATTGCTGTTGCCGGCGACGATCTTCATGCTGTGCAGCGACGAGGATGGTTCATTGGACTTTTCGCTGGGTGTCCGGAGGAGCGCCTTCTAGCAACGCCCCCTGGGCCTGTCCATGAACCGGCTGCTCGGGCGCCCGTCCGGACTGGCGCAGGATGACGTCGTTTACGCCGCCCGAGGCTTCGCTTGCCACCACCATGGCGACGTCGGCCCAGTAGTGGTCCAGCGAGCCGGCCGGGATAACGTTAAGCTGCACCACCCTGCCGCGCTCGTCGCCGTTCGCCGCCTTGACGCTCCATTGTATCTCCACCCGCTGCTGGCCACCGCCAATGGCCACCATGCGAACGTTGCCCTGGACAATGAAGTCGGCGCCATCTGGACCGTCCTGCACCACGGGACCGAAGGCGGCGAGGTGGGATCGCATTTGTTTCGTTAGAGATTCATTGCCGTCGCCGGGCGCACCCGTCACCGGCAGGAGCTGCACCTTGGCGACACGATTGTAAAGACTTTTCGGGTCGGCACGCAGGGCCGTCGTCTGAATGCCGGTGAGCAGCGAGGCGATCTTCGGGGCTGCGTCGCTCGCCGCCTGCCGCAGAACCTCCGTTGATGCGGCGGCCCAGGCCTCGGTGGGGACCGGGCTGCCTTCAGCCTTTCCCTTGTCCACTCCCTTCGGGTTCAGCACGCTGAAGACGGGCACCACGGTGTCGCCGCGCTGTTCGGCACTGGTCACCAGCTGCCAATCGTTCTGCCGCACCTGATCGGCAACCGCCGGCACCTCCTGCGTCTGAAGGCCGATTGCCAGGGCGCTGGCGAATTCCCGCGTTGCTGCGTCGGGCAGCAGGGCGTCGGCGGGCGGCGGCACGGCCAGCCGAGGCGTCGGTGGCTGCGCCAGCTGCCTGGCCGTGGCGCCCGGATTGCCCAGGAAAGGTTCCGGCAGGTCGCCGCATGAGGCGAGCAGCAGCGGAAGGAGGAGAATGAACAGGCTCTGTCGGGAAATCACGAACTAAATATGCTCCAGTGCGATGATGGAAATCTGGTGGCCGATCGGCCCGCCGCCGGCAAGGGTGCGGCGTCGGTGGCTGAAAAAACGGGCTTCGTCGGCGGCGGTGTCGGCATCAATGATTTCGACGGATCGGATGCAGGCCTCGGCAAGGCGCACCGCGCAATAGCCGGGCAGGTCGAACTGCCAGCGCGCCTCGCGGCGGCCGGGTGCGAAGCAACGACCGTAGGTTGACTCGCGGGACAGCACAGCATCGCGCAGATCGGCGCTCACCTCGTAAGAGCCCTGTTGGATGCAGGGCCCAATCGCTGCCGTCGTCGTCGCCGGATTTGCGCCGAGACGCGTCATGGCGACGAGGGTTGCCTCGATGATGCCGGCAACAGCGCCGCGCCAGCCGGCATGGGCGGCGGCAACCACGCCGGCTCGCATGTCGGCGAACAGGATGGGGGCGCAGTCGGCGGTGACGATTCCGAGCGCGATCTCCGGGCGATCGGTCACCATGGCGTCCGCGCGTGGACCGGCGCCTGGAAGCCAGGCTGCCGTGACATGAACCACCTCGGACCCGTGGACCTGTGTCAGCCCGACGAGTCCCCGTGGCTTCGCGCCGATCGCGCGGGCCGCACGGGCGCGGTTCTCCAGCACGGCACCGGGAGAATCCTGGCCGGAGAGGCTGCAGTTGAGGCTCGCGTAGGGCCCGCAGGAGACGCCGCCAAGCCGAGTGAAGAACCCGTGCGGCGCAGCCAGGCCGGTGGAGAGAAGTGGCTCGACACATTCACTCATGGTGGATCGGACTCGAATCCAGGAGGGGGTGGGCAGGAAGGGTGGCAAACCGCCAGGGCCTTGAACAGCCGGCCCATGCGATTCGGCTCGGCCAGGCGGCCCGCTGCCTCGAACAGTGCGGCAGCGCGTGCAGGTGGCTGGATGCGCGCCAACCGGTCGGTGCGCTGGAACAGACCGAGGCGGGCGAGGAAGATGCCCTGCGGCAGAGGGCCGTGCGTTGCCGCGCCGGCGGCTCGAGCGGCTGACGCAACGGCGGCAAAGTCGACATGCGCGGTGAGATCGGCGGTGCCTGGGTCGGAAAGCGGGTCGGCGGGTCGGCCGTCGCGGAGCGCCTGCAGGCTGTCACCGGAGGCGCTGAGTTCCGGGCCGTAGTCCAGGAAGAGCGCAGCGCCCGGGCGGACAGCCAAGCGCGTGCCCACGGAGATAGCGGTCTGGCGGGCGGCTTCACCGACTTCGGCAACTATCGCTGCACCCCCTCCCCAACCCTCCCCCGCTTCGCGGGAGAGGGAGTTCAGCACCCCCTCACCAGCGAAGCGGGGGAGGGAATTCGGGACCCCCTCTCCCGCGAAGCGGGGGAGGGTCGGGGAGGAGGCGGCGGGGCGCTCCACGAACCTTCCCCTTTCGACGAAACGCTCGAACCACCGATCGCCGCGCCGCACGAACTGGCGGATCGGCAGCGCATCGAGGAACTCGTTGGCCAGCAGCAGAAACGGCGCGTCGGGCAGCGTATCGAAGCCATCGTGCCAGATCGCATCAGGCAAGCGCTCTGCCTGGATCGCCCGCAACCTCGGCGACGTCTCGATCAGGTGCAATTGGAGTGCCGCGCTGAACTCTGGCGCAACGGCCGCAATCGCCCGCAGCGCATCCGCCATCAGCGTGCCCTGACCCGGCCCCGCCTCCGCCAGCAGCACCGGGTCCGGCCGCCCAAGGAGATCCCAGGTCACCGCGGCCCAGAGCCCAAGGATCTCGCCGAACACCTGGCTGATCTCGGGCGACGTTGTGAAATCCCGGAATGGATCGCGCGTCGCGTAATAGGCGGCATTGGCACGCGCCATGAAGCGGTCGAGCCGTTCCATCAGCGCGTGCGCAGCATCAGCCAGGCGCCGACGATCACCATCGGAACCGACAGCAACTGACCCATCGTTGCCCCGCCGACCAGATACCCCAGGAAGATGTCCGGCTGGCGGAAGAACTCGCCGATGATGCGCGCGCAGCCATAGCCGATCAGGAATGCGCCGGTGAGCCAGCCGAACCGGGCGCGCAGGTCCTCGCGGCGGGACAGCGCGAGCATCACCACGAACAGCACCAGCCCCTCCAGCAGCGCCTGGTACAACTGGCTCGGATGCCGCGGTTCCGGGCCGGCGGCGGGGAAGATCATCGCCCAGGGCAGCCATTCGGGTGCCGGTCTGCCCCACAATTCGCCGTTGATGAAGTTGGCGATCCGTCCGAGCCCCAGACCAATCGGCACGCACACCGCGACCCGGTCGGCGAAGCCAAGCAGCGGAATGGCGTTGCGCCGGCAGAACCACACGATGGCGATCGTCATACCCAACGCACCGCCATGGAAGCTCATGCCGCCCTCCCAGACGGCCAGGATCATCGCGGGATGCGCCAGATAGACCTGCGGCTGGTAGAACAGCACGTAGCCAAGCCGCCCGCCCAGCACCACGCCGAGTGTCGCCCACGTCAGGAAGTCATCGACCTGGACCGGCGTCGCGACCGGGGGCGGGAGCTGCACCAGATGACGCGCCAGCCGCCAGCCCAGCACAAGCCCCGCAATGTAGGCGAGTGCATACCAACGGATGCCGAACGGGCCGATCTGGACGATGACCGGATCGAACTGCGGAAACAGCAGGACCGGAATCATGCGTAGGGATCGGGCGTGGCGAGGTAATCCTGGATATACCGCCGCACCCCCTCCTCGAGTGGGGTGAACTGCCCCGCATAGCCGGCGGTGCGCAGGCTGCTCATCTCGGCCTGGGTGAAGGACTGGTACTGGCCGCGCAGCGCTGCGGGCATGTCGATGAACTCGACCTTGCGAGGCACGCCGGCGGCGTCGCAAACGGCATGCGCCAGATCGAGATAGCTCCGCGCCTGACCGGTGCCGAGGTTGAACAGCCCGGTCACGCCGGGCGTGTCCATCAGCCAAAGCAGTGTGTCAACCACGTCGCCGATCCAGATGAAGTCACGCCGCTGCTCGCCGTCGGCCAGTCCAGGCTCGGTGGAGCGGAACAGGCGAGCTGCGCCACCACCGGCCACTTCGTCGTGCTTGACCTTGATTACCGATACCATGTGGCCCTTGTGGTACTCGTTCGGGCCGTAGACGTTGAAGAACTTGAGTCCCGCCCATTGCGGCGGGTGCGGCCTGCGTTCCGCCATGGCGTGCGCGACGCGGAGGTCGAAGGCATGCTTGGTCCAGCCATACAGATTCAGCGGGCGCAGCCGCTGCAATACGGCGGGCGTGTAGTCATCGTCGAATCCAGCTGTTCCGTCGCCATATGTGGCGGCCGAAGATGCATAGACGAGGCGCACACCGTGGTTGGTGCACCAATGCCAGATGGTCCTGCTGAGCTCGACGTTCGTCGCCCATACCGCATCGCCGTCGGTTGCCGTGGTATCGCTGATGGCGCCGAGGTGGTAGACCATCTCGATCGGGGGACGGGTTTCCAGGAAGGCATCGATGTCGGCCGGCGGGATGATCCGAACCGGCGGGTGCTTCGCGAGATTACGCCACTTGGTGCCCTGGCGGAGGCGATCGACGACCACCGTCTCATGACCGCGACGCACAAGCGCCGCCTGCAGGTTCGAGCCGATGAAGCCGGCGCCGCCAGTGACCAGGATCATGGCGGGCGTTATAGGAGCCGGCAGGAGTCGGCGGAAGGCACCCGACCGGCGCACGAGCGATATGGAGTTTTGCCGTAATGAGCGATCGTCCGCGGTTCTTCGACGATCTGGCCGGCGTGGCCGGCGGCGCGCTTTCCGCCCTGGCCGGGCTGCGCGAGGAGGCCGAGGCGCTGGTGCGCGCCCGCCTCGACGAGGCGATTCGCCGGCTGGACCTGGTGAAGCGCGAGGAACTGGAGGCGCTGGCGGAACTCGCGGCCAATGCGCGGGCGGGCCAGGAGGCGGCCGAAGCGCGGCTGACCGAGGCAATGGAGCGTCTGGCGGCGCTGGAGGTGCGGGTTGCCGCACTGGAGACGCGGAAACACACAGACTGAGCTTGCGGC
Organism: uncultured Alphaproteobacteria bacterium; assembly: GCA_963780095.1. GTDB lineage: Bacteria > Pseudomonadota > Alphaproteobacteria > Acetobacterales > Acetobacteraceae > JAMXLO01. The sequence continues at coordinate 200,418 of CAWABH010000023.1, read as the reverse complement.
GCGCCACGCCGGCTCTGTAGGTTGGGATTCGTGGTTAACTTGGTCCCGCAACGCCAAGATTTCGGAGACCTCGAAACCGTCCGGCCTTCCTGCACCATGGGAGACCAAGCATGTCCATGACGGCCATCAGCCACGATACCGCCTCCAATCCTCTCGACATCATGGAGCAGATCGTCATCGCAAATGACTGGGCGTTCGACCGGCGCAGCAACTCGGAGATGGCCGCCGAGGCGCCGGGCCGCTGGTGCGACTACGGGCTGTATTTCTCGTGGTCGCACGAGATCAGTGCCATGCACTTCACCTGCGCCTTCGACCTGAAGGTGCCCGAGAAGCGGCGGGCGGCATTGTATGAGCTGCTGGCGCTGGCCAACGAGCGCCTGTGGATTGGCCATTTCGGCATGGAGGCCGAGGATGGCATGCCGGTCTTCCGCCACGCCGTGTTGCTGCGCGGCGCGCCAGGTGCATCGGCCGAGAGTTCTGGAGGATATGGTGGATATCGCCATCACCGAGTGCGAGCGGTTCTTCCCCGCCTTCCAGTTCGTGCTGTGGGGCGGCAAGACGCCGCAGGACGCATTGGCCGCGGCGATGCTGGAGTGTGTAGGCGAGGCATGACCAAGGGCATTCCGCCGATCCTGCTGGTCGGTTGCGGCCGCATGGGTAGCGCAATGCTGTCGGGCTGGCGCGAGCAGGGCTTGTCTGATTCGGTCGCCGTTGATCCGGCAGCGGCGGCGGCGGCCTCGGCGGGGCCGGATCTGACGGTGGTGCCGAATGCGGACGCCATACCTACCGGCTTCGTGCCGGCGGCGGTGGTGTTCGCGGTAAAGCCGCAGAACGCGTCGGAGACCTTGCCGCTATATCGGCGATTTGCCGAACCGGCGGTGTTCCTTTCGATCATGGCCGGCCGGACCATCGGCGGGATGCGCACGCTTCTGGGCGATGGGTCGGCGATCGTGCGGGCGATGCCCAACACGCCGGCGGCGGTGCGTCAGGGCGTGACGGTGGCGTGTCCCGGCTCAGGCGTGAACGCAGCACAACGCACATTGTCCGAACGGTTGCTTGCCGCGATCGGCGTCGTGGCGTGGGTCGAGGACGAGGGATTGCTCGATCCCGTCACCGCGGTGTCCGGCAGTGGACCGGCCTATGTGTTCCTGCTGGCTGAATTGATGGAGCAGGCCGCGATCGAGCAGGGGATTCCGGCGGATCTGGCGCGGTTGCTGGCGCGCCAGACGGTTTCGGGCTCCGGCGCCCTGCTGGCCGCCAGTGTCGAGGATGCATCGGCGCTGCGCGTTGCGGTCACCAGTCCGGCTGGCACTACCGAGCGGGCGCTGTCGGTGCTGATGGCGCCGGAGGCCTGGCCGTCAGCGCTGAGCCGCGCGATTGCCGCGGCGACGGTCCGGTCCCGCGAACTGGCGGGGTGAAGGCGACACCTGGGCGCGACCAGCCCGCCACGCCGCCGCTACCGCGCATTCCATTCGTCATGGCCCGGCTTGGCCCGGCCATCCGTCGCGACGCCAGTGCTGGAGGAGATGGCCCCGGCCATCCGTCGCGACGCCAGTGCTGGAGGAGATGGCCGGGACAGGCCCGGCCATGACGGTGTAACAGCAGCGGGAAGAGTCAACAGCAGCGGCGCCTGGTATTACGTATGGGGTTGTTCTGCCAAGCGAGCAAGCCCGGCATCGTAACACTTGGGCATCTATTGACAGCATGGTTGTCGACCTGCTGCGTATTCGATGCGACGCGGCAGGCCGTTTTGCAACAACGCTGACTGTAGCGGACTCATAAGGGCTCCCGTCTCACCGTCATGGCCGGACTTGTCCCCATGGGCATGCAGGAGAAGCGCAGGCCAGAGTGTAATTCTCCCCCTCCCGCAAGCGGAGGGGGAGCACTTTTCTCGAGCCGCACCATTATCCTGATGCGTATGGGGCTTGTCCCGCCCGTACGGGTTCTGAGCGGCCAACATGCGAATATTCCAACCGCGAGACCGCCGCTTCAGGCCTGGTTGGTCGTTGGTAATCCCTAATAGAGAGCCTCGTTGCGCTTGCTTGTGCCGTGGTTGACGCACAGACCTGGATGACCTGCACAAGGCTGGCACCGGGCAAGGCCGAACTGGCGCCCGGCGCAGGGACAGCCCTGCACTCAGGCCGTTCGTCGCCAATCAGGCACGCACACCCCAGGCGATGGCATTTCGCAGCAACGTAATGAACGCGTCGCTCTCCCACGCGCCATGAAAGATGGGCGGCGTCGTATCCGTGGGGTCGGCGGTCCGGCCCGCGCGAATGGCGGGATTGTGGCAATGGCCGAGAGCAATGTAGGTCACGCCGCCGCTGCCGACCTCACGGGTATAGCCGAGCACACAGGTCCTGCCGTCAGGCTGCAGGGAGGTGTCCGAGGCGTACAGGGTTCCGATGCTGGGTGACACGGCGCTTGGGCCGTAGTCCGCGGTCAGCAAAACCCGTGTCGAGCCAGGATCCTGAAGTTCGATAAAGTACGGCTCGTCCACGACGTCGAAAGACGTGCCGAGCCCTTGGGTGAGGGGGTGATCGGAGGCGCTCACCTCGACGCGGATCCTGCAGATCGGCGGATGGGTCAGGAAGCGGCTCCCGAGTATGGCGTGGTGCTCGGTCTTGACCGTGCGGCGCTGGCGAAAGCCCTCCACCCGTTCGGCACGGCCTCCGCTGGTACCATGCAGGCCCAACCAGTGGCCGCCCGTCTCCAGCCAATGCCGGATGACGCGGCACTGGCCGGCGTCGGGGTAGGGGCCTGCCACGTAGGTGATCAGCATCTGACTGACTGGCAGCCATTTCTCGACATCGGCAAAATCGTTGGCGACCGAGGCCGACACGTCCCGTTCCGCCAGCAGCCCCAGCAGCCGCAGGCGAGCGTAGTCGTGGTCGTGACCGGCGCTCGAACCGGGCGGAAAGCCGCCGGCAATGAGATGCGCACGGCCGGATTGCTTTTCGCTCATCGGATCACCTCGCTCGTAATTCGGCGCCTGCACAGGCTCTGCGCGCCGGTTTCGTGGGATTTGTCAGGTTGATTGTGGCCTGAGCAGGTGCGCACATCAAACCGACGCAGCCGCCCCTCCTGAGAACATCGAGATATCCCTCTCACATGGCTGCGCGGGTACCGGCGGTCGTCAGGTGGCGCTGATGGTGTGGCGCCAACGCACGTGTCGGCAGTATCGTCGGCACTGCTGTTTCGGTCGCGAAAAACTCGGGGAGGCGTTTGGTGATGTCGTTGCAAGCCTGGCGTGTACCTCTGGCGTTGTCCCTGGCTCTGCTGTTCGGGACGTTCGTCTTCGCCGCAGCGGCGGAGCAACGGGCGCCGTCGGGGCGGGTGGTCATAGCCTGGCACGTGACGATCGCGCCGGCCTGGTTCGATCCATCCACCGCGCCGCCCCAGATCACGCCGTTCGGTATGCTGTACGCGATCCACGACGCGCTGGTGCGTCCCTATCCCGGACAGAAGATGGGGCCGAGCCTTGCCGAATCGTGGAACGAAAGCGAGGACGGCCTCGTCTATGAATTCAAACTGCGCCCGAACCTCAAATTCCACAACGGCGATCCTCTGACAAGCGAGGACGTGAAGTTCAGTTTCGAACGCTACCATGGCGCCGCCGCAAAGATCCTGCACGACCACGTCAAGCAGGTGGAGATCGTCGATCCGCGTGTCGTGCGCTTTCACCTCGATGCACCGTGGCCCGACTTCATGACGTTCTTCGGCACGACGGCAAGCGCCGCCGGCATTGTCCTCCCGAAGAAGTATCTCGCCGAGGTCGGCGACGACGGGTTCAAGCGGCACCCGATCGGCGCGGGGCCCTACAAGTTCGTCAGCAGCAAGCCGGGCATCGAGGTGGTGCTCGAAGCGGTCCCCGACTACTGGCGACGCGTGCCAAACGTGAAGACGCTGGTGATGCGCAGCGTTCCCGAAGCCACCACGCGCGCGCTGATGGTGCGGACCGGCGAGGCCGACATCGCCTATGCCCTCGACGGCCCCGATGCCAAAGGTCTGCAGACGGTGCCGGGCGTCAGGATCGTGGCGACGAAGCACGCCTCGATATTCTGGATCGAGTTCGCGAGGCAGTGGGACCCGAACTCGCCGTGGCACGATCAGCGGCTGCGCCAGGCGGTGAACTACGCACTTGACCGCAAGGGCATCAATCACGCGGCGTGCCTCGATTTCTGCCCGCCGGCCGGTGTGATCGTGCCGCGGGTGATGGAATTCGCCCTGCAGGTCGAAGCACCGCCTTATGATCCAGAGAAGGCGAAGCAGCTGCTCGCCGAGGCTGGCTATCCCAACGGCATCGACGCTGGCGATTTCGCCGCGATCCCCGGTTTCCCGACAGTGGCGGAGGCGGTGGTCAACGATTTGAACGCGGTTGGTATCCGCGTCAGATTACGACAGATGGAGCGCGCGTCGTTTTATGCGGCGTGGCTCGAGAAGAAATTGCCGGCGCTCTATATGGCAGCGTCCGGAAACTCGGGCAACGCCGCCAGCCGGGTGGAGTCGTTCATCTATTCCAAGGGCAGCTACGCCAATGGCGGCTACCCCGACATCGACGAACTGTTCCTGCGACAGGCCGGCGAGCGCGACGCCAAGGAGCGTGATGCGATGCTTGACAATATCCAGCAGCTCACGATCGACCGGGTGATGTTCGCACCGGTCATGGATCTGCGTGCGCTGAATGGGATCGGTCCGCGCGTGACGAAGGACACGATCACCGACGTCTGGATGAGCCCGTTCCCATCCTACGAGGACATGGAGATCAAGGATTAGACGCGCGACGTGATGGGATAGTGGCCAAGCCGGCGACCAGCCGCCATGATGCGGTCATGGATGACGCAGCATTCGATCGCGCCTTGATCGCAGCCGCTTTCCAACTGGCGGCGGAGCGGGGCTGGCGGGCCGTCAGCGTGGGCGCCGCGGCGCGTGCTGCCGGACTGCCGCTGACGCAGGCGCGCGAACGGTTCCCGGGGCGGCCCGTGATCCTGCTCCGCTTGGGCCGGCTGGCGGACCAGGCGGCACTTGTGGACGCCCCAGCGGAGGGGTCGGCGCGCGACCGGCTGTTCGATCTTCTCATGCGGCGGATCGACATGTTCCAGGCCCACCGTGCCGGCGTGCTGGCGCTGTTCCGCGCCTTGCCAGCCGAACCGCCGACCGCACTGCTGCTGGCGCTTGCCACGCGGCGCAGCATGCGTTGGATGCTGGAGGCCACTGGCATTTCCGCAGCCGGCCTTCGCGGCGAGTTGCGGGTGAAGGGCCTGGTCGCGGTATGGCTTTGGACGATGCGCGCGTGGCGCAAGGACGAAAGCGAGGACCTGTCGGCGACCATGGCGGCGCTGGACAGGGCGCTGCGCCGTGCGGAGCAGGCGGCCGAGTGGCTCGGATGGAGCGGCAGCACGGCGGCCACGCCAACGGCGGACGGCACGGAACCGGACACCGGACCGACAGAGCCACCGCCAGACGCTTTATCTTGAGCGTCATTTCGCCGCCGCCTATCAAGGACGCATAGCTGGAGGTCTCGCAATGGCGACGCGCAGCGTGGCGACGGTGTTCGGCGGTTCGGGCTTCATCGGCCGCTACATCGTGAAGCGGCTCACCCACAAGGGCTTCGTGGTGCGCGTCGCGGTGCGCGACACCGAGCGGACACTGTTCCTCAAGCCGATGGGTGCGGTCGGTCAGGTGGTGCCGCTCTACGCGTCGCTGACCAACGAGGCCACCGTGCATCGTGCGGTGGACGGGGCCGATCTCGTCGTGAATGCGGTAGGCGTCCTGGCCGAGCAGCGGTCCGGTGACTTCCAGCGCATCCACGCAGAGGGAGCCGGGCTGGTGGCCAGGCTTTCCAGCGACGGGGGCGTCGCGCGCCTGGTGCATATCTCGGCAATCGGCGCCGATCCGGACGCCGTGAGCCGCTATGCTGCGAGCAAGGGCGTGGGCGAGCGGCTGGTGCGCGAGGCATTCCCCGGCGCCACCATCTTGCGGCCCTCGCTGGTGTTCGGTCCCGAGGATCACCTGTTCAACCGCTTCGCCGGCATGGCTCGCATGCTTCCCTTCATGCCCGTGATCTGCGGCGACACCCGCTTCCAGCCTGTGTTTGTCGGCGATGTTGCGGACGCGGCGATGGCGGCGATGGCGCTGCCGGATGCTGCCGGCGCGACTTACGAACTGGGTGGGCCGCGCATCTGGCAGTTCCGCGAACTGCTCGCCTACGTCCTGGCGGAAACGGGACGGCACAGACGACTGGTGGAGATCCCACTGGCCTTGGCGCGCGTGCAGGCGCGGTTCATGGAATTGCTGCCGGGCAAGCCGCTCACGCGCGATCAATTGCTGATGCTGCAGCAGGACAGCGTGGTTGGGCCGGATGCGCCAGGCCTGAAGGAGCTTGGCGTGGTTCCGACGCCGGTCGAGCTGGTGGTTCCCTCCTATCTGCGCCGGTTCCAGCCTGGCGGCGGACGCCGCCCGATGTTGCCGAAGGACCAGATGGATCACACAACGGACCTATCTTTCTAGATCAGAGACTGATACCTATCACGTCTTCGTGATATGTGGCTTGATTAGGACACCGTCACTGACTTAGCAGGTGCAAAAGAAATCGGCTCCGATATTCTGTTCCTCCCATTGGGGGACTGGGCCATGGAGCGAATGCTGAAGTTCGTGAGCCTGCGGCAGCAGTCGCCCGAGAAGCGGGGCGTCGCGGAGCGCCAGCGCGACTTCTCGGAGATCTATCGCATCTACGGCGACAGCGCGGCGGCGGCGCAATCGAGCCGCTGCAGCCAGTGCGGCGTGCCGTTCTGCTCGGTGCATTGTCCGTTGTCCAACAATATCCCGGACTGGCTGAAGCTGACGGCTGAAGGGCGGTTGGAGGAGGCCTATGAGGTTTCGTCCGCCACCAACAACTTCCCCGAGATCTGTGGCCGCATCTGCCCGCAGGACCGGCTGTGCGAGGGGAATTGCGTCATCGAGAAGGGCTTCGAGAGCGTCACCATCGGCGCGGTGGAGCGCTACATCACGGACACCGCCTTCGAGCGCGGTTGGGTGAAGCCGATCCGGCCGCGGCGTGAGTTGGATCGTTCGGTGGGCATCGTGGGCGCCGGTCCCGCGGGGCTTGCGGCGGCCGAGCAGCTTCGTCGCCGCGGCTATCAGGTGACGGTGTACGATCGCCACGACAGGGTCGGCGGGCTGCTGATCTACGGCATTCCCAACTTCAAGCTGGAGAAGTCGGTGGTGCTGCGCCGCGGTGCTCTGTGCGAGGAGTCAGGCATCCGGTTCCGGCTCAACTGCGGCATCGGCCAAGACATCGCTTTCGCGGAGTTGCGCGCCGCGCACGATGCGGTGCTGATCGCGACAGGTGTCTATCGCGCGCGCGACATTCGGTGTCCCGGCGTTGGGCTGCCCGGTATCGTTCCGGCGCTGGACTATCTGATTGCGTCGAACCGGCATGGCCTGGGCGATGAGGTGCCGGCGTTCGTGTCGGGTGCGCTGAACGCGTCCGGCAGGCATGTGGTCGTGATCGGCGGCGGCGACACTGCGATGGACTGTGTGCGTACCGCAGTGCGCCAGGGGGCGAAGTCGGTGAAGTGCCTGTATCGCCGCGATCGCGCCAACATGCCGGGTTCGATGCGTGAGGTGAAGAACGCCGAGGAGGAGGGCGTCGAGTTCGTCTGGCTCTCGGCGCCCGAGGCGTTCACTGGCAAGGAGTGTGTCGGTGGTGTGCGTGCGCTGCGCATGCATCTGGGGTTGCCGGATGCTTCGGGCAGGCAGGCGGTTGAGCCGATTGACGGCAGCGCATTCACGGTGAAGGCGGACCTGGTGGTCAAGGCGCTGGGTTTCGATCCAGAGGATTTGCCTAGCGATGTTCGATGCAGGAGGCGCTTGCGGTCACCGGGCGAGGGACGCTGGTGATCGATCGGCGCACGTTCGAGACCAGCGTGCCGGGTGTGTTCGCCGCGGGCGATATCGCGCGGGGCGCGTCGCTGGTGGTTTGGGCGATTCGCGACGGCCGCGACGCTGCGGCGCAGATCCATCAATATATCGAGCAGCGTGCGACGCTGGCGGTGGCCGCGGAATGACACGCTCACACACACATATGTGCACCTCTCCCGCTGCGCGGGAGAGGTCGGAGCGCAGAGCGCGACGGGAGAGGGTCTCACCGCGGCTCGAGCGCTTTGAGGATCTCCTCCAGCACCATCGCCTGTCGATGCAGAATATCGTCGTTCCAGAAACGCAGCACGCGCCAGCCCTGACCCTCCAACCAATCGGTGCGGCTCAGGTCATTCGCGGACTCCGCATGCTGCCCGCCATCGGCTTCGATGATCAGCCTCTGCGCCACGCAGACGAAATCGGCGACAAACGGGCCGATCGGATGCTGGCGGCGGAACTTTGTACCGGCGAGGCGCCTGGCACGCAGCAGATACCAGAGCAGCCTCTCGGCATCAGTCATGTTGTGGCGAAGCTGGCGGGCGATTTGGTTTGCCATCGCGGCAAGGTGGCGGTCGCGGGTGAAGGAAGCGCTTATGTGCGGCGGAGGGACCCTCTCCCGCGCCGCATCGCGGCGCGACCTCTCCCGCAAGCGGGCGAGGTGTACGGGACATGAGCATCGAATCTGCCTCCGACTTCATCGCCTCCTGGCACTCGAACGTTGCAGCCCTCCGCCACACTTACAACCCTTCGCAGGAACATGATTCGTGCGGCGTCGGATTGATCGCGGCACTCGACGGCAGGAAACGCCGCGACGTCGTGCAGGCAGGCATCGATGCGCTGAAGGCCGTGTGGCATCGCGGCGCGGTTGATGCCGATGGCAAGACGGGCGACGGCGCCGGCATCCACATCGAAATCCCGCAGGACTTCTTTGCCTCGGCGGTGCAACGCGGCGGGGCTCGCCTGCAGCCCGGCCCGATCGCCGTCGGCCAGATCTTCCTGCCGAAGACCGACCTCGCGGCGCAGGAACGCTGCCGGCAGATCGTCGAGACCGAGATCCTTCATTTCGGCCATCAGATCTATGGCTGGCGGCAGGTGCCGATCAACGTCGAACGCATCGGCGAAAAGGCCAACGCCACGCGGCCCGAGATCGAGCAGATCATGCTGTGGAACGCGCGCGGCGTCACCGACGCGGAGTTTGAGCGCGACCTGTACGTGATCCGCCGCCGCATCGAGAAGCAGGCGATCGCCGCACAGATACCGGAGCTGTATTTCTGCTCGCTGTCGGCGCGCTCGATCATCTACAAAGGCATGTTCCTCGCCGAGCATCTCAGCGAATTCTACCCGGACCTGCTCGATCCACGCTTCGTGTCGCGCTTTGCGATCTATCATCAGCGCTATTCGACCAACACCTTTCCAACCTGGCGGTTGGCGCAACCGTTCCGCATGCTCGCGCACAACGGCGAGATCAACACGCTCACCGGCAACGTCAATTGGATGAAAAGCCACGAGACGCGGCTTGCCGATGCGGCGTTCGGCCCGTTCATCGAGGACATCAAGCCGGTGGTGCAGGCAGGCGGCTCGGATACCGCGACACTGGACAACGTGTTCGAACTGCTGGTGCGCGCCGGTCGCGATGCGCCGATGGCGAAGGCGCTGATGATCCCGGCCTCGATCGGCCAGGACGCGACGATGAAGCAGTCGCATCGCGACATGTTCCTGTACTGCAATTCGGTGATGGAGCCTTGGGACGGGCCGGCTGCGATCGCCGGCACCGACGGTCGCTGGGTCATTGCCGGACTCGATCGCAATGGGCTGCGGCCGTTGCGCTACAGTGTGACGTCCGATGCCATGGTCATCGTCGGGTCCGAGACCGGCATGGTGAAGCTCGAAGAGGCGGACATCGTCGAGAAGGGTCGCGTCGGTCCCGGCCAGACCATTGCCGTCGATCTCGACAGCGCGCGGTTCTATCGCGACGAGGCGCTGAAGGACACGCTGGCCGCACGCCAGCCGTTCGGGGAATGGGCCAGCCACATCACCGTCATCGATCGCATCGTCCATACCGATGTGGCCGAACCCGTCCTGTATCAGGGCGAGGAATTGCGCCGCCGCCAGCTCTCGGTCGGCTTCACGCTCGAGGAGTTGGAGCTGATCCTTCATCCGATGGTGGAGGACCAGCAGGAGCCGACCGGCTCGATGGGCGACGACACGCCGCTTGCGGTGCTGTCGGAACGCTATCGCGGCCTGCACCACTTCTTCCGCCAGGGATTCAGCCAGGTCACCAACCCTGCGATCGACAGCCTGCGCGAAACCCGGGTGATGACGCTGAAGACGCGGCTCGGCAACCTGGGCAACGTGCTGGACGAGGACTCCAGCCAGTGCGATCTGCTGCAGCTCGAAAGTCCCGTGCTGTCAACTGCCGAATTCCAGGCGATGCGCGACTTCATGGGCGCTTCGTCGTGCGTCGTGGATTGCACGTTCCCCGTCGTGCAAGGCGAGTCGGGCCTGCGTGCCGCGCTCGACCGCATCCGTCATGAGGCCGAAGAGGGCGTGCGGGCCGGCTGCACGCACGTGATACTGACCGACGAGAACGCCGGGCCGGATCATGCACCCATCCCGATGATCCTGGCGACCGGCGCAGTGCACACGCATCTGGTTCGCCAGTCGCTGCGCACCTTCACAAGCCTGAACGTGCGCGCCGCCGAGTGCATGGACGTGCACAACTTCGCTGTCCTGATCGGCGTGGGCGCAACCACGGTGAACGCGTATCTGGCGCAGGAATCGATTGCCGACCGCCACCGGCGCGGGCTGTTCGGCGACATCAGCCTGAAGGCAGCGGTGCAGCGCTACAAGAAGGCGGTCGACAAGGGTCTTTTGAAGATCATGTCGAAGATGGGAATCAGCGTGATCTCTTCCTACCGCGGCGGCTACAATTTCGAGGTGGTCGGACTATCGCGTACCCTGGTTGCTGAATTCTTCCCCGGCATGCAGTCGCGCATCTCTGGCCTTGGCCTCACCGGCATCGCGCGCAAGGTGCTGGACCAGCATGCCACCGCCTGGGACGAGGACGTGGTGACGCTGCCGGTCGGCGGCATCTACAAGCTGCGCAGCCGTGGCGGCGAGGCGCACGCATTCGATCCGACGCTGATCCACACGCTGCAATCGGCGGTCGCCAGCGACTCCTATTCGATCTATCGCCGCTACGCCGATGCGGTGCGCAAACTGCCTCCGGTCGCGCTGCGCGATCTGCTGGATTTCCGCTTCGACATCTGCACGCCGATCTCGGTGGACGAGGTGGAAAGCATTACCGAGATCCGCAAGCGCCTCGTGGCACCTGGCATATCGCTCGGCGCGCTGTCGCCCGAGGCGCACGAGACGCTGTCGATCGCGATGAACCGCATCGGCGCCCGGTCGGACAGCGGCGAGGGCGGCGAGGACCCGGCGCGCTACAGGCCGCGAGCCAACGGCGACAACCCGTCATCGGCTATCAAGCAGATTGCGTCGGGCCGGTTCGGCGTCACCGCCGAATATCTGAACAACTGCCGGGAAATCGAGATCAAGATCGCGCAGGGCGCCAAGCCGGGCGAGGGCGGGCAGCTTCCCGGTCTGAAGGTTTCGGCGCTGATCGGACGGCTGCGCCATTCTACGCCGGGCGTGATGCTGATCTCGCCGCCGCCGCATCACGACATCTATTCGATCGAGGATCTCGCCCAGCTCATCTATGATCTCAAGCAGATCAATCCGGACGCCACGGTGTGCGTAAAGCTTGTGGCCCGTTCGGGCATCGGGACCATCGCCGCCGGCGTCGCCAAGGCGAAGGCGGATGCGATTCTGATCTCCGGCCACTCGGGGGGTACTGGCGCCTCGCCGCAAAGCTCGATCCGTTACGCCGGCCTGCCGTGGGAGATGGGGCTGTCGGAGACGCACCAGGTGCTGATGCTGAACCGGCTGCGTCACCGCGTGAAGCTGCGCACCGACGGCGGCATCAAGACGGGACGCGACGTGGTGATCGCCGCGATGCTTGGCGCCGAAGAGTTCGGCATCGGCACCGCCTCGTTGATCGCCATGGGCTGCATCATGGTACGGCAGTGCCATTCCAACACCTGCCCGGTCGGCGTCTGCACGCAGGACGAGACGCTGCGCGCGAAGTTCGATGGCTCGCCGGAGAAGGTGATCAACCTGTTTTCCTTCGTCGCCGAGGATGTGCGGAACATTCTGGCGCAGCTTGGATTGCGCAAACTGGAGGAGGTGATCGGGCGCACCGACCTGCTGCAGCAGGTAAGCCGCGGATCGGAGTTCCTCGACGATCTGGACCTCAACCCGCTGCTCGCACAGGCCGATCCCGGGCCGCATGCGCGTTACTGCACGCTGCAAGGCCGCAACGAGGTCCCCGAGACGCTGGACGCGCAGATGATCACCGACGCCGCTGCCCTGTTCGAGCATGGCGAGAAGATGCAGTTGCAGTACACGATCCGCAACACGCATCGGGCGATCGGCACGAAAATCTCTTCGCGCATCGTGCGCCGCTTCGGCATGACCGGTCTGCAGCCGGGACACCTCACCGTGCGGCTGCGTGGTTCGGCCGGGCAATCGCTCGGCGCCTTCGCGGTGCAGGGCGTCAAGCTGGAAGTCTTCGGCGACGCCAATGATTATGTCGGCAAAGGCCTGTCCGGCGCCACCATCGTCGTGCGGCCGGCGCCGTCATCGGAATTGCTCAGCAACCAGAACACGATCATCGGCAACACGGTGCTGTATGGCGCCACATCGGGCTTCCTGTTCGCCGCCGGCCAGGCAGGCGAACGGTTCGCCGTGCGCAACTCGGGCGCGCAGGCCGTCGTGGAAGGCTGCGGCTCCAATGCCTGTGAATACATGACCGGCGGCGTCGCCGTGATCCTCGGTGCGGTTGGCGACAATTTCGGCGCCGGCTTCACCGGCGGCATGGCGTTTGTTTACGATCCTGACAACATGTTTGAGAAACGCATCAATCCAGACACGCTCACCTGGCAGCGCGTGGCCCATCCGCACTGGGAATCGGTGTTGCGCGATCTGGTAACGCGCCATGTAGCGGAAACGTCATCGCGTTATGCCGGACGGCTGCTGCACGATTGGGACCGTATACGTCGGCAATTCTGGCAGATCGTACCGAAGGAGTTCGTGCGGTATCTGCCGGTGCCGCTGGCCGAGGTGCTGGAGCCGGCGGCGAGGCGCGCCTGATCACAACGCCGGCGCTTGGCGCGACGCGTGGCCTGGTGCAATAAGCGACGGCGATGCGGACCCTTTATCACCTCCCGCTGTCGCCGTTCTCGCGCAAGGTGCGTCTCGTGCTCGCGGAGAAGCGGCTGCCGTTCGATCTCCGCCTGGAAAAGGTCTGGGAGCGCCGGCCCGAATATCTGGAACTGAACCCGGCCGGCACCGTCCCCACGCTGGTGGAGGACAACAGCGTCGCCATTCCCGATTCGGGCGTGATCTGCGAATACCTTGAGGAGGCCTATCCCGACACGGCCCTGCTCGGACGAACAATGGCCGAACGTATTGAGGCGCGGCGGCTCGTTGCATGGTTCGACGGCAAGTTCGCCACCGAGGTCACCCGGAACCTGCTCGGCGAGAAGTTCATGAAGCGCATGGCGGGCCGCGGCAATCCCGATGCGCATGCGATTCGCACCGGCTACATCGCGCTGCGCTATCACCTGGACTATCTGGGGTGGCTGGCTGAAACGCGCATATGGCTGGCGGGCAGCACGATCTCGCTCGCCGACTTCACGGCGGCGGCGCATCTTTCGTGCCTCGACTTCATCGGCGACGTGGACTGGAACATGTCGCAGTCGGCCAGGGACTGGTATGCGCGAATAAAGTCCCGCCCGTGCTTTCGCGGCGTGCTGGCCGACCGCGTGCCCGGCATGGCCGTGCCGGCGCATTATGATGACCTGGATTTCTGATGTGGGCGCGCTTGTGACGAACGAATGCCAGTCGTCATTGCTGCTGGCCCGTTGCACTGCACCGTCACTATCATAGCCAGGTCGATGCCCGCGCATTTCCCTCTCCGCCCTCGGGGGCGGAGAGGGTCAGGGTGAGGTGGGGAACGGAACGCGACGCGATGTCAGATCGGATGCGGCGGCGGACCAGAGAGAGCACACTGCATCGGTGCCGTTGCTGTGCCGGTGGCGTGCCATGACGGTCGGTTGTCGCTGCGGCAATCAGCCCCACCTCACCCCGGCCCTCTCCGCCCCGAAGGGCGGAGAGGGAGCTTGCGCCGGCGGTTGATACAATGCGTGGTTCACGTCTTCTCGTGTTCGGACTCGGTTATGTGGGATGCGCCGTCGGAGAGGCCGCCGCGGCTGCCGGCTTTGCCGTCGTTGGGACCACGCGCTCCGCGGCATCGTCGCGCAGCGCCGTCACGCGCATCGATTTCGCCGACGCTGCCTCGGCCGTAGCGCAGGCGACGCATGTACTGAACACCGCGCCGCCGGATGGCTCAGGCGATCCGGTGCTGTCGCGCTATGGCGACGCGATTGCGGCGGCACCGGATCTACGCTGGATCGGCTATCTGTCCACGACCGGGGTCTATGGCGATCGCGGCGGCGGCTGGGTCGACGAGGACACCGAGCCTGCACCGACGTCGGATCGCAGTCGGCGGCGGCTGGCAGCGGAAGCGCACTGGCGGCGCTTTGCCGAACGCTGCGCGGTCGACCTCTTTCGCCTGGCCGGCATCTATGGCCCTGGGCGTTCGACGCTCGACGATCTGCGCGCCGGAACGGCGAGGCGCGTGATCAAGCCGGGCCAGGCATTCGGTCGGACTCATCGCGACGATATCGTCCGCGCCGTGCTGGCCGCCATGTGCCAGACGCGAACCGCCGGTGCACGCGTCCTGAACCTGGCCGATGACGAACCGGCGGAGAGTGCGGACGTGGTGGCGGAGGGCGCGCGCCTGCTGCGCATCCCACCCCCTCCGGACGTGCCATTCGAGCAGATGGCCGATGCGATGAGCCCGATGGCACGCAGCTTCTGGGCCGAGAACCGCAAGGTCTCCAGCCGGCGGACACAGCAGGCGCTGGGCCTGCGCTGGCGCTATCCGACCTATCGCGAAGGGCTACGCGCCATTCTGTCCGAGGAGCGGGCCGAGGGTGCGGCATAGCAGTGCGAGGTCATGCGGGCGCGAAAGGCGATGGTGGCCGTCCTTCACCAGAGCGACCTCCACGTCGTGGCTGGTCACCTGTTCGGCGATGCGCAGCGCCATCTCCCATGGCACATCGGCGTCCCGCAGGCCATGCAGGAGGCGGACCGGGCAATCGATTGCGATCGGGCCGTCCAGCAGCACGTGTGTGCGGCCATCTTCGATCAGTGCGCGGGTGATCGGATAGGGTTCGCCGTATTGGCTGGGCACATGCAGGACCCCGTCGCGCATGAGGTTGGCGCGTTCCTCGAAGGTCATCGCCTCCCACATCAGCGCCTCCGTGAAGTCGGGTGCGGCGGCGATGCCGATCAGCGCGGCGACGCGGCCCGGACGGGCACGGGCGGCAAGCAGCGCGATCCAGCCGCCCATCGAGGAGCCGACCAGGATCAGTTTTCCCTCGCTCAACCGGTCGATCACGGCCAGCGCGTCCTCCGCCCAGCGGCCGATGGTCCCGTCCTGGAAGCCGCCGCCGCTGGAACCGTGTCCTGAGTAGTCGAACCGGATCATGGCCTGGCCGCGTTCGGCACAGAACGCTGCCATCGCGGTCGCCTTGTCGCCGGTCATGTCGCTGCGGAAGCCCGGAAGGAAGACTACGGTAGGGCTCCGGCCGTCCAGTCGCGCCCAGGCCAGTTCCACGCCGTCGCCGCGATCGAGCCGTCCGGTGGTTTCCATGGCGTCAGATCCCGAAAAACAGCCAGTCCAGTGCGCGCGTGATGTCGTCACGATGCGCCGCCAGGGAGCCAACGGCGTCCCTCAATTGGCGTTGGGGCAGTGAACTGATCAGCGACAACGTCACAGCGTAGCGCTTTTGGTCATGATCGATCAGCGGCAGTGCACGGCTTGCGGTTCGCGCAAGTGGTCCGACGTGCGGCGCGAGTGGGGCGATCAACCTGGTATCGCCTTCGGTGGCATCTGCCTGCAGGACGACGACGAGGGGAAAGGCGCTCCGCGAACGTGCATTTGGATTGGCGTACAGATCATGCTGCATGATCGGCGTCATCGGAGGACAGAGCTTCGTTCGCCCAGTCGTCGAAGGGCATGCCGTGGATCGCCACGTATTCGTCCACCATCCGGGTGGCCTCGCGTATCTCTTCGAGAATCGTTGCCTTTTCCGCTGCCTCGAAGGCCTCAATGATGGCGGCCTCCGCGGTCCGTGAGATATTGATACCCAGCGCGGAGGCCTTCGCGACAAGGTCGGCGTTCAGCGTGATGCTGACTGTCTTGCGGCGTGCGTTCACGTTGTATAGAGGCGTACGCATGGGCAGCGCTCCACGGGTAAGAAGACGCGTGCAAATCTAATCATGCAGGCTGGTCTGAGCAACGTCGCCGTTCTCCAGGTGCTGCCCTCGCTCGTTACCGGCGGCGTGGAGCGGGGCACCGTGGAGATCACGCGGGCGATCGCCAAAGCCGGTGGTATTGCGCTGGTGGCGAGCGCCGGCGGCCGCATGGTCACAGCGGTGCAACGGGCCGGCGGGCGCCACGTGACGCTGCCGCTCGACAGCAAGAATCCGCTGACAATCTGGCGCAATGCCGCGCCGCTGGCCGACGTGATCCGGACCGAGCGAGTGGCCATCGTGCATGCCCGATCGCGCGCACCGGCGTGGTCCGCCTGGCTGGCCTGCCGGCGCACCGGCGCACATTTCGTGACGACATATCACGGCACCTATGGCGAGGACCTGCCGTTCAAGCGGCAGTACAACGCGGTGATGGCGAAGGGCGAACGGGTTATCGCCGCCAGCCGCTTCATCGCCGACCGCGTCATGACGCGACACGGGACCGATCCCGCGCGCATCCGGGTGATCCCTCGCGGCGTAGACCCCGCCGTGTTCAATCCGGACGTCGTTTCCGGCGACCGTATTGCGCGGCTGGAGCGAGCGTGGCGCCTGCCCGACGGTGCTCCGGTCGTGCTGCTGCCCGGACGGCTGACGCGCTGGAAGGGCCACGCGGTGCTGATCGAGGCGATCGCTTGTCTGACGCGGCGCGACGTATGCTGTGTGCTGGTGGGCTCCGACCAGGGGCGCGGACGCTATGCCGCCCAACTGATCCGGCAGGCCGAACTGCTGGGCGTCGCCGACCGCCTGCGCCTGGCGGGCGAATGCGACGACATGCCGGCGGCGCTAATGCTGGCGGACGTGGTGGTGCACGCCTCCACCCAGCCGGAGGCGTTCGGCCGGGTGGTGATCGAGGCGCAGGCGATGGGACGGCCGGTGATCGCTTCGGACCTCGGCGGCCCGGTGGAGACCGTCGAGCTCGGCGTGACCGGCTGGCGCGTGCCTCCGGGAGACGCCAGTGCGCTGGCCGCGGCGATCGAGCAGGCGCTGGCTCTTCCGGGGACAGCGCGGGCGGAACTGGGCATCCGGGCCCGCGCTGCCGTGCTACACGGCTACACAGTAGCGGCCATGCAGGCGGCAACGCTCGCCGTTTACGATGAACTGCTCGTTGGGGTTGCAGCCGCCGCGGCGTGACGCCATAGACAGCATCCCACTCAAAGGAGGAGCCGAAACCGATGCCCGCCATCACCTTGCCCGACAAATCCGTGCGCCGCTTCGACGGGCCGGTGACGGGCACGACGGTGGCAGCGGCGATCGGTCCCGGCCTCGCCCGCGCCGCCCTGGCCATGAAGCTGGACGGCAGGCTGGTCGATCTGGAGACGGAGATCGACCATGACGTAGACGTGGTGTTCGTCACCCGTCGCGACCCCGAGGCGTTGGGCCTGATCCGCCACGACGCGGCGCATGTGCTGGCCGAGGCGGTGCAGGAACTCTATCCGGGCACCCAGGTCACGATCGGCCCGGCGATAGCCGACGGATTTTATTACGATTTCGCACGTAACCAACCGTTCACGCCGGAGGATTTCGCCCCGATCGAGGCGAAGATGCGTGAGATCGTCGCGCGCGGGGAGAAATTCGTCCGCCAGGTGATCGACCGCGACGAGGCAATCCGCCTGTTCCAGGACAAAGGGGAAAAATACAAGGCGGAAATCATCCAGGACCTGCCGCGCAACGAGACGATAACGCTGTATCGGCAGGGCAACTGGGTGGACCTGTGCCGCGGCCCGCACATGCGTTCCACCGCCGATGTCGGGCCCGCGTTCAAGCTTATGAAGGTGGCCGGCGCCTATTGGCGGGGCGATCACCACAACGCCATGCTGTCGCGCATTTACGGCACCGCCTGGCGCGACCAGAAGGAGCTGGACGCCTACCTGCATATGCTGGACGAGGCGGAACGCCGCGATCACCGCCGCATCGGCAAGGAAATGGACCTGTTCCACCTCCAGGAGGAGGCGACGGGCAGCGTGTTCTGGCACCCGAAGGGCTGGAAGCTCTACCTCGCCGCCGAGGCGTATCTGCGCCGCCGCCTGGACGCTGCCGGCTACCAGGAGGTGAAAACCCCGCAGCTGGTCGATCGCTCGCTATGGGAGCGGTCCGGGCATTGGGAAAAATTCCGCCAGCACATGTTCATCGCCAGGGTGGAGGACGAGGACAAGACGCTGGCGCTGAAGCCGATGAACTGCCCTTGCCACATCCTGATCTTCCGCCAGGGCCTGCGTTCGTACCGCGAGTTGCCGCTGCGGCTGGCGGAGTTCGGCTCCTGCCACCGCTACGAACCCTCGGGTGCGCTGCACGGCATCATGCGGGTGCGCGCGTTCACCCAGGACGATGCACACATCTTCTGCACCGAACAGCAGATCGCGGCCGAGACGGTACGGTTCGTGGAGCTGCTGTCCACGGTCTATCGCGACTTCGGCTTTCCGGAGTTCTCCGTCAAATTCTCTGATCGGCCAGCGCTGCGCGTCGGCGCGGACGCGGTGTGGGACGAGGCGGAAGCCGCCCTTCGGGAGGCGTGCGCAATCGCCGGCGTGGACTACACGCTGAACCCCGGCGAGGGCGCCTTCTATGGTCCCAAGCTGGAGTTCGTTCTGCGCGACGCGATCGGGCGGGACTGGCAATGCGGCACGCTGCAGGTCGATTTCATGCTGCCGGACCTGCTGGACGCCGAATACGTCGCTGAGGACGGGGCACGCCGCCGTCCGGTCATGCTGCACCGCGCCATCATGGGCAGCTTCGAGCGGTTCCTTGGCATCGTGATCGAGCACTACGCCGGCCGCTTCCCGCTCTGGCTGGCGCCGGTGCAGGCGGTTGTGGCCACCATCGTCTCGGACGCGGACCAGTACGCCCGCGAAGTGGCCGCGGCAATGCGCGCCGCGGGGTTGGCGGTGGAGCTTGATCTGTCGAACCAGAAGATCAACGCCAAGGTCAGGGAACACAGCCTGGCGCATGTGCCGATCCTGGCCGTCGTCGGACGGCGCGAGGCCGAGCAACGGACCGTGGCGCTGCGCCGGCTCGGTGGCGATGCCCAGGAGGTGCTGAAGCTGGATGAGATGGTGCGCCGGCTTGCGGCCGAGGCCACGCCTCCCGATCTGAGAGAGCGGGCCGCTCAGGAGGAGTTCGCTTGATCCGCAACGGTCGGATGCGCCAAACTCGGCCTGGGCAGGGAGCCCCTCGCCCGATCGAGAGCAACAGCGACAGGAGAATACCATAGCAAGAGGACCAATGACTGCCCCGCCCACCCGCGACGGGCCCCGTGTGAACGACGAGATTCGCGCCCCTCAGGTGCGGCTGATCGACGCGGAGGGGGAGATGCAGGGCGTCATGAGCGCCCGCGACGCTTGGCTGCGAGCCCAGGCCGTCGGCCTCGATCTGCTGGAGATCAGCCCGAACGCCGATCCGCCGGTGGTGAAGATCCTGGACTTCGGCAAGTACAAGTATGAGCTGCAGAAGAAGAAGAACGAAGCCAAGAAGAAGCAGAAAGTCATCGAGATCAAGGAGATCAAGGTCCGCCCGAACATCGACGAGAACGACTACCAGGTGAAATTGCGCGCCATGAGGTCGTTCATCGAGGAGGGGGACAAGGTGAAGGTGACGCTGCGTTTCCGTGGCCGCGAGATGGCGCATCAGGAGATCGGCGTGCGGGTGCTCGAGCGGATACGGAGCGAGATGGACCCGCTGTCCAAGGTGGAGCAGATGCCTCGGATGGAGAACCGCCAGATGGTGATGGTGCTGACGCCGAGGTAGGCGGGGCCTGCCATGAAGTTGGGCCCGGGTAATAGAGCTGCCCTACGGCAGCAGCGCCCGCGGTAGCCGGCAGACGGTTAACATCAACCTGCCGGACGACCAATTAGCGGAAGTGGTCCGTTACGCGGCGCGAGCCAGCCACAGGCGGTCAAGGCTGCTGGCGCAAGCGGCGCACGAACGGATGGAGCAGGACCTGGACGCTGCGTGGCGGTCGGCCTCATTGCGCGGACTGGCAAAGCCACAGCACTGGCAAGCCTTGGTGTCCGCGCTGGCCGGCGCTCGGCCGTCGGTACCGCCGCGTCCACGCGTGTGTTGCCACGCTGGAGCAGGCCGGACTGCTTGACCGTTCAGAGGGCGAAGTCCGGAGGACCACGGACCGCATCAGCGCCGAGATCAATCTTTGACCCTGTGGCCATTGACCCTGTGGCCGTTCCCGACCTGAGCCGGGACATGTGGCGTGGAATGCGCCGACGCACGCAGCTGCTGGCGTCTCCGCCGTGACCCCCGTCAGGCGTGCAGCCTCAGCCACTCTGCCATCAGCCTGCCGTTGTCCGATGGATAGCGCTCGTCCAGCACCACCAGCGACCTGATGCGGTCAGCGCGGAAATGCCGATAGTCCTGCCGCAGTTAGCACCAGGCGCCGACCAATGTCGCCTGCACGTAATACGCCACCGCGATCGGCCAGTTGGTACGATCCGTGCGCTCGCCCTTCTCGTCGGCATACGCGATCAGCAGCTTGCGCTCGTCACGGATCGCCTGGCGCACGGTGGAAGGATCGGCGCAATCGGCAATCGGCGCACCTGCACTCGCGACATAGAACGGCGGCGCGACAAGCTATGCGCGCAACGCCTCCGGCAGGATCACCGTCACCTTCGACAGCACGCCCTCGGCCGCGGCCTGGAGCCCGGGATCGCCGGTGCGGCTGACCAGGCGCGCGCCTACCACGATCGCCTCGATCTCCTCGGTAGTGAACATCAGCGGCGGCAGGTCGAAACCGTGGCGCAGCACATAGCCGACGCCGGGCGCTCCCTCGATCGGCACGCGCCGCGCCTGCAGCGTCGCGACATCGCGATAGACGGTATGGACCGCGACCTCCAGTTCGTCGGCCAGCGCGGCCGCCGTCATCGGTCGGTTCGCCGTGCGCAGGCGCTGGATGATGTCGAAGAGCCGTTCAGCCCGCCGCATTTGTCTATCTCCCGTCACGGCCGCTAGGATGCTGTGATGCTGCATCCGTTCATGGCCATTCGACGCACGGATACCGCCGCCAGCATGCCGTCGTGGGCCGGCGTCGGCCTGCATCTCGGCGGCCTGCTGGCCTCCGGCTGGCTCATGGTCGCCACGTTGAGCCATCGGGCGTGGGTGGTCGGCCTGGTCGGCGGCGTGATCTTCGTCACGGCGCTGTTCGTGGCTCTCGGATATCTGTTCCCGGACAATCGCCGCTGACAGACACCCGATACTACTGACACACCGCTGTCAGTGGCCACCGGCTATAGTGGGCGGCAACCCGCTGGGAGCAAAGCCGTGATCACTCTCACCGAAGACCCGGATCCGCGCCTGGAGGCGGTGCTGGAGACTGGCCTGGCCGAATACAACGCGACGCAGACCGGCGTAAGCGACTGGCGTGCGCTGGCGGTCGCGGTGCAGGACCCCGAAACCGGCGAACCCGTCGGCGGGCTGCTTGGGCGCACCACGCTGGGGCTGTTCTTCCTCGACCTGTTCTACCTGCCGGAGCATCTTCGGCGTTCGGGGATCGGCAGCCGGGCACTGCGCATGGCGGAGCAGGAGGCGATGCGCCGCGGCTGTCGCGCCGCGATGCTGATCACCATCAACGTTCAGGCGCCCGAATTCTACGCTCGCTACGGCTGGGAGGAATTCGGTCGAATCGCCTGCATGCCGGGGGTTGAACGCATCCTCATGCGCAAGACGCTCGCCGTCTAATGCCAAGCGCAGTTTCCGTTGACTGTCCCCGCTGCTCGTACACCGTCATGGCCGGCCTTGTCCCGGCCATCAGAAGCGGCACCCTGCCTCGACGGATGGCCGGGACAAGCCCGGCCATGACGTGAGAACCGAGCGGCGACGGAAGGTCATCGGTTCGGGCCGCGGGTCTGAGCCGGGCCCCCCTTCTCTCTTCGCCATGACAAAGGCGTATCAGCTCGCGGTCTCCAGCGATGCTTCTTCCGAGTACCACGGCCCCTTGACCTCGACCCGCGTCAGCAGCGCTTCCAGGTCGCGGATCGTGTAAGGCTTGTTCAGCACACCCTGCAACGCATCCAGCTCGAACTGCTCCGCCTCGCTCAGGTCGGCGTAACCTGTCGCGAGGATGATAGGTCCGGCGAAGCCACGGGCCCGCATCGCGGCCGCCACCTCCAACCCGGTCATCGACGGCATCGCGTAGTCGAGCACAACGATCGCCGGCTCCGCTTCAAGCAACGCCAGGGCGTCAGGGCCGCAATGCGCGGTGGTGACGCTATAGCCCAGCTGGCGCAGCATTTCCGCGGTTACCTGCAACACCTCCACATCGTCGTCCGCGACCAGCACCGGCAGCTTCGATTGCGGCCGTCGCTCCACCACTGGCGGACGATCCACTTTCGGCATCTCCGCCGCGCGTGGCAGCAGCAATGTCAGCGAGGTGCCGCGGCCCGGCGCAGTCACCAGACGCACGGTGCCGCCGGCTTCACGCACCATGGCAAACACCTGGCTCAGGCCGAGGCCCGAGCCGGCGAGGCCCTTCGTGGTGAAGAACGGTTCGAAGGCACGTTGCGCCACCTCGTCCGTCATGCCGACACCGGTGTCGGTCACGGTGATCGAGACGAAATCGCCCGCGGTGACGTCCTTGTTGCCTTCGTCGGCGACGACCTTGTTGCAGGTGGATATTGTCAGCACGCCACCTTCGGGCATCGCATCGCGCGCGTTCAAGGCCAGGTTCAGGATCGCAGCCTCCACCTGGCTTGCCTCGACCATTGCCGGCCACAACTCGACGCCAAGCACTGTATCGATGCGAATACGCTGTCCGTGCGTGCAGGTCCGCAGCAGCGGCACGAGATCGCGCACCAGCTTGTCCACGTCCGAAGCCTCGATCACAAGGCGTTGGCGACGTGAGAACGACAGCAGGCGTCCCGTCAGTTGGGACCCCCGGTAAACCGCGCCCGAAGCGCGCTCGATCCACATGCGCTGACGCTTTTGCTCTGCCGGAATGTTGCGCGACAACAGATCAAGGCTGCCCTGCACCGTTGCCAGCAGGTTGTTGAAGTCATGCGCAATGCCGCCGGCAAGCTGTCCGACCGCCTGGAGCTTCTGCGATTGCACGAGGGCGGCCTCGGTGTTCTGCCGCTCGGCAATCTCCACCTGCAGCCGGTTGTTGGTGACCAGCAGTTCTCGCGTCCGCTCAGCGACCCTGGCCTCCATCGCGTCGGCGTGCCCCCGCAGTTCCTCCTCGCGACGAGCGAGCGTGCGGGCCAGATCGTTGTAGGCGGTGGCAATCTGGCCGAATTCCGATCTCTCGTTCTGGCCAGGTGCCCGCGCGGTGAGGTCGCCGGCACGCCACCGGCGGGCCGCTTCGAGCAGTTCCCTTGTCGGTCGCCCGATGAAGCGCCGGGCGACAAACAGCGTGACGAGGAATGCACCGATCGTGACTGCGCCCAGCAGCAGACCGCCGCGGAGGCTGGCCCGATTGATGTCCGCCATCAGATCGGGCTCATAGAAGCCGATCGCGACCATCAGGTGATATCGCGATTTCGCGGCAGGAATGAAGCCGAAAACGCGCTCCGTCCCGTCCATGCTTTTCAAACGCAGGACGCCAGGTAGAGCGGCGTTGACCATCTGCAGCGCCGCCTGCGGGAGGCGCTTGCCGACGTTCGCCTCGTGCGCTGGTGCGCGCGCCAGTATGGTTCCGTCACGATCGGTCAGCGAAAGCACTGTGCCGGCCAGGAAGCGCGACCCGGTCTGGCGAACCTGCTGGAGATGCTGTGCCAGCCACCCCAGATCCAGGCCGGTGACAAGAGCTCGGCGGTGGTCCGAGTCGGTCCCGGGCACGGGAAGGGCAAAGGGCAGGAACCCGGACTCCAGGGCCGGCGACGTTGCATAGCGACCCACCGAGAAGTCGGTGGCGCCTATCGCCTCCTGCAGCCATCCGGGCGCGTCGCCATCGCTCGCGCGCAGCCCGGGTCTGGAGGCGCAGAGCACGTTGCCTCCGGCATCGATCACGGCGAGGAATGCGAACATCGGCAGGTCGCGCTGGATACTGACAAGGCGTTCGTCGCAGGAGGATGTCAGGTCGCGACGAAACACCCGAAACTCGGCCGCCGTGCTCAGCAGGACGCGAGCGCCATCGGCGATGCTTGCTATGTCGCCGTTCAGCAATTCGGCCTGCTGCTGTGCCAGATCGCCGAGTTGCGCCCGACGCTCAGCCCAGTGGCTGTACTCAACCCAGACCACCAGGGCCATGATGGGCACCAGGCAGGTCAGAACGATCAACAGCAGCCGGGTTGACAGCCGCATGCTCTGGTATCGTGCCCACACGCTGAAAACCCCCCCATGGGTAACAGCGTAAGGAAGCACAACGATCACGCGAACGTCAACAAAACAATCACGCGGAGTTGATTTTTCCCTGGGCACGCCGCCAGGCAGGAGATTCAGACCTCTAGCCATTCCCGGCGGATATCGCCGTTGCTCTCGATATCCGCTGGCGTGCCCTCGAACACGATGCGTCCGTGCCCCATCACGTAGAGCCGCCGCGAGATCCGCATTGCAATGGTGAGCTTCTGCTCCACCAGCAGGATCGACACGCCCCGCCGCGCGATTTCCTCCAGCAGGTGGCCGACCTGCTCGACCAGCATCGGCGCGAGGCCCTCGGTCGGCTCGTCGATCAGGATCAGGTCCGGATCGCCCATCAGCGTGCGGCACATGGTCAGCATCTGCTGTTCGCCGCCGGACAGGACGCCCGCCGGATTGTTCTGCCGCTCCGCCAGGTTTGGGAACAGCCGAAACACGTCAGCGAAATTCCAGCGCCCGAACCTGCCGGCGCGCTTGAGGCCCAGCATCAGGTTCTGACGCACCGTCAGCGTGGGGAAGATCTGGCGATCCTCGGGGACGTAGCCGATGCCCGCCTTCGCCACCAGATTGGCGCGCAGGCCGGCGATGTCGCGACCGCGGTAGCGCACCGTGCCCACCGGTTCGACCAGGCCCATGATTGCCTTGCAGGTGGTGGACCGCCCGACGCCGTTGCGGCCGAGCAGGCTGACGATCTCGCCCTCGTTCACCGACAGATCGACGCCCTGGAGGATGTGGCTCTTGCCGTAGAAGGCATGCAGGTCGCGGACCTCGAGCATCATGCGCGCCGGCCGCCGCATCTCCCTCTCCACCCTGGGGGGTGGAGAGGGAGCTTCATCGAGATCTGCTCGCGCCGCCTCATGCCGCGATCGCCCCCAGATAGGCCTCCTGCACCGCGCGGCTGGCGCGGATCTCCACCGGCGGGCCGGACGCGATCACCTTGCCATAGACCAGCACGGTGATCGTGTCGGCGAGGTCGAACACGACGCGCATGTCATGCTCCACCATCACCAATGTCTTGCCCTGCGTCACCCGGCGGATCAGCGCCACGGCGTATTCCGTCTCGCTGTGGCTCATCCCGGCCGTCGGCTCATCGAGCAGGATCATGCTGGCGCCGCCGGCGATCGTCATGCCGATCTCCAGCGCGCGCTGCTCGGCATACGACAGCAGCCCCGCCTGCACGTCGCGCCGGTCGGCGAGGTTGAGGTCCTCCAGCAGCCGTTCCGTCTCCGCGTTCAGCGCGCGCTGCCGGCCGAGCGCGTGCCAGAACGAATAGCGGTAGCCTCGGCTCCATAGCAGGCTGCAGCGGATGTTCTCGAACACGCTGAGCCGATGGAAGATCGAGGTGATCTGGAAGCTGCGCGACAGCCCAAGCCGGTTGATGCGATGCGGTGGCAGTCCGTCCAGCCTCTTCGCATCCAGCCGTATCTCGCCGGAGGTGATCGGGAATCGGCCGCTGATAAGATTGAACAGCGTGGTCTTGCCGGCGCCGTTCGGCCCGATCAGCGCGTGACGCTCGCCTGCTGCCACGGTCATGGTGACACCGCGGATGATCTCGGTCTGGCCGAAATTCTTGGTGACATCGGCGAGCGAGAGGCCGGGCGGGCTCATCGCGATCCACCAGGTCGCGCGGCTTCCATCACGCCGTCCCAGACGTGCTTGAACCGCCCGCGCCTCGCGCGAGAGCCAGAAGCCGCCGCCCAGCAGGCAGGCCAGCGACACCAGCCACGGCGTGGCGCCGTAGATGTCGATCGTCCGCCCGAACAGTGCGAGACGCCTGCCCTGCGCCATGCCGATCGTGAGGAACGACGCCAGTTCCACCAACCCGACGAAGCCGAACAGCACGATCAGCCCCGGCACGAGAATGCGCAGATAGGGCACCACCAGCCGGTGCAGCAGGCCGGCCCGCGCGATCGGTGCGTGTTCCAGGACGATGCCGGTGAGGCCGGCCGGCGCGAAGGTGACCATCGCGATGAACAGCACGCCGACATAGATCAGCCAGGAGTTCGACATCAGGCTGACGCCGCTCTGCATCAGCGTGATCAGGATCGCGCCGAGCACGGGACCGAAGAACGTGGTGGCGCCGCCGATATAGGCCATCAGCAGCGCGTTCGCCGCCAGCGGTGCGGCGACCGCATCGAAGGTGACGATCTCGTAGGTGATCGCGAACAGCCCGCCAGCGATCCCTGCGTAGAAGCCGGAGACGGCGAACTGCTGGAAGCGCACGATGCGTGGGTCGTAGCCGACGAACTGCGCGCGCTCATGATTGTCGCGGCATGCATTCGCCATGCGGCCCAGCGGCGTCGTGGTGTGGAAATACATGCCGACGGCCGCGATCATCATCCAGGCCACGATCAGGTAATAGACCTCGATCGACTGGGCGTATTCAAATCCGAACAGGCTGTTGCCGATCACGCGGTCCGTCTTGATCCCGCCCTCGCCACCGAAGAAGTGGTGGAACATCGTCGCCGCCGTGGTGACGAGCTGAACAATGCCGAGCGTGATCATTGCGAATGCGGTGGAGCGCTGCTTGGTCGCCATGTAGCCGAACACGATGGCAAAGCCGAGGCCGCTGAGACCCGAGAGCAGGGGCATCAGTTCCATCGGGACCGGCAGTTGGCCGGCGCCGGCGGCGTCCAGGAAATGCACCGTCGAATAGCCGGCGAGTCCGAACAGCACGGAATGGCAGAACGACAACAGCCCCGCCTGGCCCATCAGCATGTTGAACGACAGCGCAAAGATGACCATCATGCCGGTCTGGCTCAGCATCGACACCACAAACCCGGCGTGTCGCGCATGCTGCCAGTCGTAGAACAGCCACGGCAACCCGACCGAAACCACCAGCGCGACAAGCCATGGCCAGGTGCGGATGGTCCGCGACGCGGCGTGGCGCGCCGGCAGGACGCGGACGTTCGGGGTTTCCGCGGCGTCGCTCATGTCTCGCGGGTACCCAGCAGGCCGCGTGGGCGGAACAGCAGGATCAGGATCAGCAGCACATACGGCACCAGCGGGCCGATCCGCGACACCGGGATGGTGAGGATCTCGCCCGCCAGGTTATTCGCCGCCAGCGTGATCCCGAACGGGCTGAGCAGATCGGCGAAGGACCAGTCCATCACCACCGAAAATGTCTGCACCATGCCCATCAGAATCGACGCGATGAAACAGCCCGCGAGCGATCCCAGGCCGCCGAAGATCACCACCACGAACACGATCGGCCCCATCGCGTCCGCCATGCCGGACTCGGTGGTGAAGTAGTTGCCGGCGATCACCCCGGCGAGCCCGGCCAGCAGCGAACCGCCGGCGAACACGATGGTGAAGACGCGCGGCACGTTGTGACCAAGCGCGCTGACCATGCCGGGATGCGTGAGCGCCGCCTGAATGATCAGCCCGATGCGGGTCTTCTTCAGCAGCAGCCAGGTGGTGAACAGCATGCCCGCCGATACCAGCAGCATGAAGGCGCGATACGCCGGGAAGTTCTCGCCATAAACGGAGAACAGCGGAAAATCGAGCGAGGCCGGCACCCGATACGGCAGCGGCAGCATGCCCCACGCCATCTGCACGGCGCGGCCGATGATGAACACCAGTCCGAAGGTGAACAGCAATTCGGCGATATGTCCGTTGTGGTGCACGCGCCTTAGCCCCCACACCTCGATCGCCGCGCCGATCGCGCCGCACAGCAGCGGCGCCAGCACGAAGGCCGGCCAGAAGCCGACCCAGTGGCTGATCTGGTAGGCGAAGTAGGCGCCGAGCATGTAGATGCTGGCGTGCGCGAAGTTCAGCACGCCCATCATGCTGAGGATCAGCGTGAGCCCGCTCGCCAGCATGAACAGCAGCATCCCGTAAACCAGGCCATCGAGCAGGGAGATGACACCGATCTGCATGATGACCTCGCGCGGCTATGCGGTGCGGCTACGACGACGGCCGCTTCATCTTGCACGTGGTCGGCAGAGTTTCGTCGGCCACCGAAGTCTTCGCTTCGGTCTTCCATCCAAGCCCGGTATGTTCCGAGTTGTACTTTACGTCCTTCGCGAAGATCGCCTCGTAGTACGGGTGCAGCAGCTGATGGTCATCCTTGCGCATGATGTTCGTGGCACCGAACAGGTCCTTCTGCTCCATTCCCTCCAGCGCCAGCGCAACCTTCACGGTATCCGTTGAACCCACCTGGTTGATCGCGCGGGCCAGCATCTCGAACTGGGTCAGACCGGGGACTTCGATGAAGCTGAAGTCGTGCGTATCCTGCCAGCGCTTGAAAAACGCCTCGGCCTCGGCGTTATGTTCCTCGACCGCGACGTTCGCGTGGTCCTCCATCACCGACGTGAGCCGGCCCTCGCCCGTCTCGCCGATGGCCGTCGCGGCACCGATCACGTGGCCAAGATAGGCGTCGTAGCGGATATCCAGCCCGGCATCGACGCCGGCCTTGATCAGCAGGTTCAGGTCGGGCCCGTAGTTTCCGGTGAGCAGCGACTGCGCGCCGGACGCCTTGATCTTGGTGATATAGGGCGAAAAATCCTTGATCTGCATGAGCGGGATGAACTCGTCGGCGACGATCTTGATGTCGGGACGATACAGCGCAAGGTACTTCTTGGTGTCCTTCTCGATCGACTGGCCGAACAGGTAATCCTGGTTGAGCAGGTAGACCGACGTCACGGACTTCGGCAGCGACTTGATCCGCGCCACCGCGCGCATTTCCACGCTGCCGACGAAGCGGAAATGCCAGAAGCTGCACTGCTCGTTGGTAAGTTCGGTCGCCAGCTGCCCGCAGTTCAATTGCAGCAGCCGATTGTCGGGATTGCGCGTGTTGTGCTTGGTCACCGCGTCGATCAGCGCCGAACCGACGTTGGAACCGACGCACGACATGACGAACGGCAGGTTCTGGTCAATGACGCTCTTCAGCGCGATCAGCGCCTCGGCCGGCTGCAGCTTGTCGTCGAAGGTGACCAGCTCGAATTTCTTGCCGAGCGCGCCGCCCTTGTCGTTGA
Organism: uncultured Alphaproteobacteria bacterium; assembly: GCA_963780095.1. Lineage (GTDB taxonomy): Bacteria > Pseudomonadota > Alphaproteobacteria > Acetobacterales > Acetobacteraceae > JAMXLO01. The sequence goes on along the minus strand of CAWABH010000023.1, from coordinate 170,728 downwards.
TGTAGTCCAGGATGAACTGGAACATCTTCAGGCTTGCGTCGCCGCCCTGGGCGAAGGCGCCCGAGAACGGATCAATGTAGCCGATCTTGATGGTATCGTCAGCGGCACGCGCCCCCGGCCCCCACAAGGCCATCCCCAGCAACGCCAGAAAGACAGTCGCAATCGAGCGAAGACGCTTCATTCATTTTCTCCCTGGACCTTTAGGGTCGCGGCGTCGTAACGTTTTTGTGGTTTGGACGAAGCTTAGGCACCGGCCTGAAACCGAGTCAATTTGCCTGCCGCAGCGACGGCGGCCGGCCGCACGCCTTGACGTACATCGAAACCGGGCCGCTAGCATTGCCGTACCATGCCCGGGCTCCCAGACGCGCCGATCTTCGATCGGGACGCATTTCGCCTGACCGAACAGCAGGCGGCGCTGATGCAGCAGGCGCGCCAACTGGCGGGGGAAAAATTCGCTCCGCGCGCGGCAGCCCACGATCGCGATGCCAGCTTCCCGACGGAGAACTACCGCGACCTGCATGCGGCGGGTCTGCTGGCGATCTGCATTCCACGATCGCATGGCGGCCTTGGCGCGGATTATCAGACCTATGCGCTGGTGGCGGCCGAAATCGCGCGGCACTGCGGCGCCACCGCGCTCACCTGGAACATGCATGTCTGTTCGACATTGTGGGCCGGGAAGATCGCGGACGATCTGGCGATGGACGACGCGATGCGCGCCGAGCACGAACGCCGGCGCTCGATCCACTTCCGGCGCATCGCGCTGGACGGCGCGATCTATGCGCAGCCATTCTCGGAAGGCAACGCATCGGCGATCGGCCAGATCCCGTTCGGCACCGCGGCGCGACCGGTCGAGGGCGGCTGGCTGGTGACCGGCCGGAAGATCTTCGCCTCGCTGTCGGGACACGCCGACTACTACGGGCTGCTGGCGACCGAGATCGTGCCGGACGCCAACGCATCGCGCCGGAACACTTTGTACCTGGCGGTGCCGGCCAAAGCGCCGGGTGTCCGCGTGACGGGCGCGTGGGATCCGCTTGGGATGCGCGGCACGGTCTCGCGCAACCTGGAATTTTCCGATGTCTTCGTGGAGCACGATGCGGCGATCATGCCGCGCGGCGTCTATTTCCAGGCGGCGTCGCGCTGGCCGCACATGTTCCTGACGCTCAGCCCAACCTATCTGGGCCTGGCGCAGGCTGCCTATGACTTCACCGTCCGCTACCTGCGCGGCGAAATGCCGGGCGCGCCTCCGGGCAAACGACGGAGCAGCGCGGTGAAACAGCTTGCCGTCGCGGAGATGGGCATCAAGCTGGAGCAGGCAAAGGCATTGTGGTTCCAGTCGGTGGGCGAGGCGCGGGTCGATCCGACGCCCGAGCAGCGGCTGCGCGCCTACGCGGCGCAGTTCTCGACAATGGAGACGGCGAACGATCTGGCGCGGCTCGCCATCCGCACCTGCGGCGGCCATTCGATGTTTCGTTCGCTGCCGCTCGAGCGGATCTATCGCGACAGCCGCTGCGGATCCCTGATGGCGCCATGGACAGCCGAAATCTGTCTGGAGCGGCTCGGTCGCGGCGCGCTCTATCAGGAAGGCGAGACGGACGACTGATGAACCTGGCCGATCTGATCGACCGCAACGCCGCCTTCACACCGGACAAGCCGGCGCTGCGCTACCAGGGACAGACGTGGAGCTACGCCGTATTTCTCCGCGCGCATCACTGCCCTGGCGCGCGCGATGAAATCGCAGCTTGGCGTGCGTCGCGGCGATCGGGTTGCGGTGCTGGCGCTGAACTCGCCCGATTACCTTGCGCTGCTTTACGCCTGTGCGCGACTGGGTGCGATGCTGGTGCCGCTGAACTGGCGCCTCGCGGTGCCCGAACAGTTGTTCATCCTGCGCGACGCCGCGGTGAAGGCGCTGTTCGTCGCCGGCGCATTCGATGCGGTCTGCGCGCCGCTCGCCGAACGTGCTGCCGGAGACGCGGATTGTCGGTCTGGACAACACGCCGGAGCCCGGCAGCGATCTGGCGACACTGATCGACACCGGCAGCGGCGACGGCCGCGAGCAGCACGTCGATTGGCGCGCGCCGCTGCTGATCGTTTACACCGCCGGCACCACTGGGCGACCAAAAGGTGCGGTGCTGAGTCAGGAAGCGCTGTTGTGGAACGGCGTGATGAGCCAGCACATGCATGCCATGACCGCGGAAGATCATGTGCTGACCGTGCTGCCGTTCTTCCATGTCGGCGGCATGAACATCCAGACCACGCCGGCACTGCATCTCGGTGCGACAGTCACCATCCATCCTCGCTTTACGGCCGACGATACACTGCACGCGCTCGCTCGGGAGCAGCCGAGCCTGACAGTGCTGGTACCGGCGACCATCCAGGCGCTGGTCGAGCATCCGCTTTGGAATCACACCGACCTGTCGAGCCTACGCGCGGTCAGCACGGGCTCCACGCTGGTGCCACAGTCGCTGGTTGATGCGATCACTGCGCGTGGTGTGCCGGTCCTGCAGGTGTACGGTGCGACCGAGACAAGTCCGATCGCGGTGTACACGCGGCTCGGCGGGGATCTGTCGCGCAGCGGCTCGACGGGCCTGCCCGGCCTGGCCTGTGAGGCACGCGTGGTGGACGAAGACGGACAGGACGTGCCGCCCGGTGTGCCAGGCGAGGTGGTGGTGCGTGGCCGCAATGTTCTCACAGAGGACTTGGGCAATGAGGTGGCGACGGCGGAGGCACTTCGCGACGGCTGGTTCTGGACCGGCGATATCGCAGTCCGCGACGTCGATGGGTATTTCTTTATTCAGGACCGCAAGAAGAACATGATCGTGTCGGGTGGTGAGAACATCTACCCCGCGGAGATCGAACGCGTATTGCTCGAACATGCGGCCATCGCCGAAGCAGCGGTGATCGGCGTACCGGATCTGCGATGGCAGGAGGTCCCGGTGGCAATCGTGGTGCAGCGTGCGGGAGCGGCGGTTACCGAAGCAGAGTTGCGCGCCCACCTTTCGTCGCAGCTTGCCCGCTTCAAGGTGCCGCGCGACATCCTGTTCGCAGCCGAATTGCCACGCAATGCGCTCGGCAAGGTGCAGCACTTCCGTCTGCGGGAAGCGTATCGTGGGTGACCGGCCGGTCCCACACCAACGGCTCGAACCGGCGATCCCCCATTACCACTCAGTTCCGACGTCATGGCCGGGCTTGTCCCGGCCATCCGTCGCTGCACCAGTGGTGGTGGGGATGGCCGGGACAAGCCCGGCCATGACGGAGAAAGCGTTTCACGCATTGCCGCGATACGCATAGAATTCGCGCGCGGCCTCCAAGCTGATCTTGCCGTTGTGCAGATCCGCCTGTAGCAAAGCCTGATCGCGCTCCGTGGGCGAACCGTATCCACCCCCGCCAGCGGTCGCGATCACTATGCGGTCGCCCTTGCGCAGCGTGGATACGATCTTCGATTTGACGACTTCCTCACCACCCTCCGCGCGCCGGATCACCGCGGTGGCGCGGCCACCGGCCATTCCGTCGGCAACACCGTCCGCCTCGCACATGTGTCGCTCGCCGCGATAGGTGACGATCGCCTCGCCATCAAGCAGTTCGTATTCAAACACGCCGCCGAGTCCGCCGCGGCTCTTGCCGGGACCGCCAGAATCACAATGCAGCGCCACACGGTGCACGCGGACCGGCGCCTCCATCATTAGCGCCTCGGCTGGAACATTCAGGCAGTTGCTCGCATCCGTCTCGATCACGTCAACGCCGTCGAGATGCCGCGACGCGCCGCTGCCGGATACCAGAAGCTGCGACGTCACATAGCGTCGTCCATCGGAACGCTGTCCGCCAAAATGCATGATCACGATCTCGCTGCCGGAATTGGCCGGCACACGATCCGGGGCGGCCTGACGCAGGGCGCCGAGGATGCAGGTCGTGATGCGCTTTATCGTCGAAGTGCGGCAACCGGTGGGCGCCGGCTCGCGCGGATTGACCAGGCTGCCCTCCGGCAGATGGAACGCAAGTGGCCGGAAGCATCCGCCGTTGTTTGGAACCCGCCCCTCCGGATCGGTCACCGCGCGCAGGGCGAAGCAGGCGGCGGCATAGGGGCCGGACGCCATACAGTTGAACGGCCCGCGCACCTGCGGCGCGGTGCCGGTGAAGTCGCAGGTCATCTGCCCATCCGCGATGGTCACCGCCACTTCGATGCGCACGAGCTTGTCGAGCTCGATGCCGTCATTGTCGAGGAAATCGACGTGCCGGTAGGTGCCCGCCTTCAGGCTGCGCAGCGCCTGGCGCGTCATCACCTCCGAGCGGTTCAGCAGTTCATCGAACAACGCAAGCAGTTCCTCGCGTCCGAAGCTGCCGGCAAGTTCGCCGAGGCGGCGGGTGCCGATCGTGCAGGCGGCGATCTGCGCGTTGATGTCGCCCATCAGAACGTCCGGCAGGCGGACATTCTGCCGCAGCATCGCGATCAGGGTGGCGTTCAGCGTGTCGCCCTGGCGGAATTGCAGCAGCGGGATGCGGATGCCTTCCTGGAAGATCTCGGTCGCGTTGGTCGGCGTGGAGCCAGGCGCCATGCCGCCGACATCCTGGTGGTGCGTCATCGCCGCGCTGATTGCGATCACACGGCCATCGGCAAACACCGGCATCATGATCGCGATGTCGGGGAGATGCGTTCCGCCCAGATACGTGTCGTTCAGGATCCAGATATCGCCCTCGCCCATCCGATCGAGCGGCACGGTCTGCAGCAGCCGGCCGACCATCGGGGTCAGCGCGCCAAGATGCACGGGAATGGCGAGCGCCTGGGCCAGCGTCTCGCCTTGCAGCGTGAACAGGCTGGCTGATGCGTCGAGGCCCTCCTTCACGATGGCGGAGAACGCGCTGCGCACCAGCGTCAGCTGCATCTCGTTGGCGATGCCGTCGAGCTTGTTGCGCATAACCTCAAGTGTAATCGGGTCGACATCCATGTCAGCCTCGCGTCAGCAGAAGATTGCCGTTCTCCAGCACGGTCCCGCGCCAGCCAGGTTCGACCAGCGTGGTGGTGTCGTCCTGTTCCACGATCGCCGGGCCGGCGAATGTCAGGCCAGCCGGCATCGCGGCGCGATGGTAGATCGCTGCCTGCACCGGCGCACGCGCACCGGCAACGCGGATCGCGCGCGGCGGTTTGCGCGGATCGGAATCGAGCGGGCGCCAGGCGCCCTCGTCCAGATGGTCGCTGCCGCCAGCACGATGCACCGAGCGCAGGTTCACGATCGCCGCCGGCTGTTCCGTCGCGTGGCCGTAGATACGATCGTGCAGCGCCAGGAAATCGCGATACAGCGCGGCGAGCGGATCCGGCGCATCCACCGCAAGCGGCACTTCCAGGTGATAGGACTGGCCGATGTACCAGACATCGGCGGAATACCGGATCGAGACGGCCATCTCGCCGATGCTCTCCTCGGCCATCAGGCGCGCGCACTGGCGATCCAGTTCGTCCAGCACGCGGCGCGCATCGGCGAAGGCCAGGCCGGCGAGTGGGCGCGGAAATGCCGTCGCCACCTCGTGTTCGATCGGTGCGGCGAGCAGGCCCGCAGCCGAAAGCACGCCCGGATGGCGCGGGATCAGCACGCTGCCGATGCCAAGCTCCGCGGCCAGCGCGGTCGCGTGGATCGGCCCGGCGCCACCAAGCGCCACCAGCGTGAAACGGCGCGGATCGAGCCCGCGGCGGACGGACACCAAGCCGGATGCCCTCGACCATCTGCGCGTTCACCACGCGATGAATGCCGAGCGCCGCGTCTTCAATGGACAGGCCCAGCGGCGTCGCAATGCGGCGCTCGATCGCGGCGCGTGCGAGCGACGGATCGAGCGAAACCGCACCGCCGGCGAAGTACGCAGGATCAAGCCAGCCGAGCACGACCGATGCATCGGTCACCGTTGCTTCCTCGCCGCCGCGGCCGTAGCACGCGGGCCCCGGTTCGGAACCGGCGGAGTGCGGCCCCACGCGCAAGCCGCCCGCGCCATCGAGCCATGCGATGGACCCCCCGCCGGCGCCGATCGCATTCACATCGACCATCGGAACGCGCACCGGAAAACCGGCGATGCTGCCCTGCGAGCGGATCACCGGTTCGCCGCCTTCGACCAGGGCGATGTCGCTCGATGTGCCGCCCACATCGATGGTGATCAGGTCGCGGTAGCCGGACGATCGCCCGACGATGGCGCCCCCGATCACGCCGGCGGCGGGGCCGGAGAGAAACAACCGCACCGGTCGTCGGCGCGCGACGGAAGTTCCGGCAAGCCCGCCGCGCGACTGCATCATCTGCAGCGGTGCGGTGACATGTGCCGCGGCGAGCCCGTCCTCCAATCGTTCCAGATAGCGGTGCACGACGGGTTTCATGTAGGCGTCAAATGCGGTGACGACGGTGCGCTCGTATTCTCGGAAGGCGGGATCGACATCGGAGGACAGCGAGACGGCGATGCCCGGGTGGTCCGCCTCGATCAATTCGCGTGTGCGCTGCTCGTGCGCGGGGTGCAAAAACGAGAACAGGTAGCAGACAGCGATTGCCTGCGCGCCGTCAGCGACAAGCTCTGTCGCGGCACGCCGCACCGACTCTTCGTCCAGCGGGATGATCACCTCGCCTTGTGCGGAAACCTGCTCGATTGCCTCCTTGCGTTGCGCGCCAGGCGCAAGGAACACCGGAGTCACCGCCTCCAGCATGATCCGGTGCAGATCCTGGCGAAGCTGGTAGCCGATCTCCAGGATGTCCTTGAACCCCACGCTGGTGATCAGGCCGATCTTCGCGCCTTTGCGCTCAAGCACCGCATTGGTGGCGATCGTCGTGCCGTGCAGGAAGCGGGCGATGCTGGCCGGGGCGATGCCAAGGTCGTTCGACAGATGCGTGACGGCGTTCAGCACCGCCTGGCTGGGATCGGCGCGCGTGGTGGGGATCTTCAGCGCGCGCATCGGCTGTCCGACGACGCGGCAGACGATGTCGGTGAAGGTGCCGCCGATATCGACACCGATTTCGACTGTTGGTGTGGGCATCCGGGACCGTGGTTCCTGTCTTCCATTATCGTAAAGCCCGAGCTCACATTTACCGTCATGGCCGGGCTTGACCCGGCCATCTCTCGCCGCAAGGGATGGCCGGGTCAAGCCCGGCCATGACGGTGGAAGAATGGGTTTCGCTAGCCGCCGACGCCGATCAATTGCGTCAGTCTCTGCGCATCGTCCAGCAAGGCCCGGCTGTCCCCGTCATAAACAATCCTCCCCCGATCCAAAATCACGGCGCGGCTGGCGAACTCCAGTGCGAGGCGTGCGTGCTGTTCCACCAGCACCATCGCGGGACCATCGTTCTCGCGCAAACGGTGCAAAGCCGCGAGCAGCGAATCCACAACAACCGGTGCCAATCCTTCCAGCGGTTCGTCCAGCAGCAGCAGCGAAGGATTGCCCATCAGCGCACGCCCGATGGCGAGCATCTGCTGTTCGCCGCCGGAAAGCTGATTGCCCATGTTGCGCCGGCGCTCGGCAAGCGCGGGAAACAGGTCATAGACGCGCTCGCGGGTCCATCGCGTGCCGGGCCGCGCGGCCACGGACAGGTTCTCGTCGACATTCAGCGACGGGAAGATTTCCCGCTCCTGCGGCACATAACCAATGCCGAGCCGCGCTCGCCGGAACGGTCGCAGACCCTCGATCGGCTGATCTCGGAACACGATGCGGCCGGCATGAAGCGTGGTATGGCCGACCACCGAAGCGAGCAGCGTCGTCTTGCCGACACCGTTGCGCCCCAGCACCGATAGCGATCCGCCCTCCTGCAACGCAAGCGATATCCCGTCCAGCACGACGGTCTCGCCGTAGCCCGATGAAACGCCATGCAACGCGAGCCAGTCAGACATGCTGACGCTCGCCGAGATAGACCTCGCGCACCCGCGCATCTGCGGCGATCTCCGCGGGAGTTCCCTCGACCAGGATACCCCCCTGCACCAGCACGGTGATGCGTCGGGCGAAGCGGAACACCAGCTCCATGTCATGTTCGATGATCAGCACTGCGATGTCAGGCGGAAGCTGGTCGATGACATCGAGGATGATCGCGCTTTCCGCCGAAGGCACACCGGCCGCCGGCTCGTCGAGCAGCAGCACTGTCGGCTCCAGCCCAAGCGCAATGGCGATCTCAACCAGACGCTGCTTGCCGTAGGGCAGCTCCCTCACCGGCACCAGTGCATCATCGGCGATACGCAGACGCTCGAGCAGCGCGTAGGCGCGCTCCAGCACAATGCGGCGCGAACCGATCAGCCGGAACATATCGCCGCCGGTGCGCGAATGCTCGCCCACGGCGAGACAGACATTTTCCAGGACGGACAGACCTTTGAACAGCGTGTTGATCTGGAACGTCCTGCCGAGCCCGCGGCTCACGCGAGCCGACTGCGGCAGCGCGGTGACGTCCTCGCCGCCGAGCAGAATCCGGCCCTCCGATGGCGCCAGCCGACCGGTGATCAGGTTGATGAAGGTCGTCTTGCCGGCGCCGTTCGGCCCGATCAACGCGTGGCGCGCCCCGGCGTCGAGACGGAAATGGATCTCGTTCGCCACGATCAACGCGCCAAACCGCCTGTGCAGGCCGATCGTTTCCAGTGCCGGTGTCACCGTTGCCTCCGCAGCAACCGCAATGCCTGGTCGACCAGGCCAAGCACGCCGCCGCGGGCGAACATCACCAACATCACCAGCAGCAGGCCGATCCAGAAATTCCAAAAGACGGGTTCCAGCTTGGCGAGCTGATCCTGCATGATCATGTAGAGCGCGGCGCCGACGAACGCGCCGTACAATCGGCCAATGCCGCCGAATACCAGCATGATGACGATCTCGCCCGAGCGCTGAAACCCAAGCACCGTTAGGCCCACGAACTGCGTGGTCTGCGCGAGCAATCCTCCGGCGATGCCGGCGAGCGCGGCGGAGATCGTGTAGATCGTCAGCAGGCGGCGACGCACCGGCGAGCCGATCGCGTGCATGCGGGTGACGTTTTCCCGGATTCCGATCAGCGACTGGCCGAACGGTGAATGCACCAGTCGCCGTGCGAACAGCCATGCGAGGAACAACGCCGCGAGGCAGTACAGATAGGCCGTGCGGCCGAACATATCGAAGCGGAACACGCCGAAGATCGGGTCCATATCGACACCTTGCAGCCCATCGGCGCCGCCGGTGATGAAGCCTGCCTTGTTCGCGGCCTCGGCCAGCAGCGCGGTCACCGCGAGCGTCAGCATCAGCAGCGTGAGGCCCTGCGTGCGCAGTATGACGAGCCCTGACAGCCATCCGACCGCGGCGGCGCCAATTGCCGCGACCAGCAGGCCGGACAGCGGCTCGCCGGAGACGTGCGCGGCGTAGATACCTGCCGCATAAGCGCCGACGCCGAAGAACGCCGAATGGCCCAGCGTGACGATGCCCGCATAGCCGAGCACAAGGTCGAGCGACAGCGCGAACAGGATCATGATCAGGATCTGACTGCCGAGCGACAGATAGTCGGCGAAACCGAAATAGGCCGCGACAGCGACGATCCACGGCAGCAGTTCCACAAGGCGCAGACGGTGGCGACGGATCAGCGTCTCGATCGGCGAGGCCAATGGATCAGGCTCGACCGAACAGTCCGGCGGGCCGCCACAGCAACAGGCCGATCATCGCGGCGAACACAAAGAACGATCCGAGCTCGGGCACGAGGTACTTGCACGCGGTGTCGCCGAAGCCGAGCAGCAGCGCGGCCACGAACGGCCCGCGCAACGAGCCGAGGCCGCCGATCGCGACGACCATCAGGAAGTAGACGAGATATTCGGTGGCATAGCCGGGATAGATCGCGAGGATGTCGGCGCCGAGGCCGCCGCCGAGCGCGGCCAGGCCGGAGCCCAGAGCGAAGGCGAGCGAAAACAGGCGCCGCGTGTCGATGCCGACCGATTCGGCCATGCGGCGGTTGTCGACCGCGGCGCGAAGCTGGGCGCCGAAGTTGGTGCGCTCCACGCCGAACCACAACAGGGCGATCAGCACGAAACCGACAGCGATCAGGAACGAGCGATACATCGGGAAGGTGCGGAAGCCGAGATCGAGCTGGCCGCTGAGTGCGGCGGGCAATGTCACCGGCTGCGGCGAAGGGCCCCAGAAGTAGCGGACGATTGCGCCGGCCATGAAGATGAGGCCGATGGTGAACAGCACCTGCTCCAGCTCGCTGGCGCCATACAGACGTGCATACAGTGTCCGTTCGAGCACCACGCTGACCAGCGCGATCAGGATGAAGGCTGCCAGGAGTGCCAGGCCGAACGGCACCGCGTAGGTGTTCATCAGTGTGACGGTGACATAGCCGCCGACCATTGCGAACACGCCATGCGCAAGGTTGACGAAGCCCATCAGCCCCATGGTCACCGAGAGCCCCACCGAGATGATGTAGAGGATCATCGCGTAGGCGAGGCCGTGGAACAGGATGGAGAGAAGCGCGTCCATACAATCCCATTCACGCCATCATGGCCGGCGTGAACTCCCTCTCCGCCCTGGGGCGGAGAGGGCCGGGGTGAGGTGGGGGGCTAATGTCACCGCGGCGTCCCCCACCTCACCCTGACCCTCTCCGCCCCCGAGGGCGGAGAGGGGAATGCAGCACCGTCGCGATATGTGCAATACGCGGACATGGTTCGGCCATGACGATTGTATATGGACGCGCCCGCATCACTTCTGGTGGTTGATCTCCTTCCACGGGTCCTTCACCATCGGCATCGTCTCGAACTCCACATTCGCCAGCTTGCCGTCGACCTTCTCGATCCGGCGCATGTATTCGTTCTGTACGATATCGCGCGTCTCGGGATCGATCATGATCGGCCCACGCGGGCTCGCATCGTCCTTCCAGCCCTTCAACAGCTCCATCGTCTTCTCCGGATCAATCTTGCCGTTCTGGGCGATGATGACATGGAAAATCGCCGCCATGCCGTCATAGGCGCCGACCGCCTCGAAGGCTGGGTCCTCCTTGGGGCCGAACTCCGCGTGATACGCGTTGACGAAGGCCTGATTGGCGGGACGGGTGGCTGCGGCGGAGTAGTGGAACGCGGTCACCACGCCCAGCGCCACATCACCCATGTTCTGCAATTCCTCGTCGGTGGTGATGTCCCCCGGACCGATAAGCTTGATGCCGGCCTGCTTCAAGCCGAGATCGCCGAATGTCTTCATCAGCGCCGTCGCATCCTTGCCGCCGGGCACGAAGACGAACACGGCATCCGGTCCGGCATCCTTGGCCCGCTGCATGAACGGGACATAGTCCGGATTGGCCAGCGGCATGTGCACCGAACCGACGATTTGTCCGCCTGCATCCGTGAAGCCCTTGGTGAAGGCCGCCTCGGCGTCGATGCCGGGGCCATAATCAGAAACAGCCGTGTAGGCCTTTTTGATGCCACTCTTCGCCGCCCATGTACCCAGCGGGTAGCTCGACTGCCACATGGTGAACGACACGCGCGCGATGTAGGGCGACTTGGTGGTGATCATCGCCGTTCCGGCATTCATGATGATGAACGGGACCTTTGCCTCAGTGGCCAGCGGGGCGATTGCGAGTGCGTTCGGCGTGTAGACCGTGCCTGCCAGAAGCTGCACATGGTCGCGCGTGATCAGTTCCTGCGCCATGCGCTTGGCGACTTCCGGGTTGGGACCGGTGTCGTCGCGCCGAATGATCTCCAGTTTCACGCCAGGCGGCAGGTCCTTTTCGTGCAGCTTCATGTAGAGCCGGATGCCGCGGTCCATCTGCTCGCCCACGGCGGCGAACGGACCGGAATAGGTATCGACGACACCCAGCTTCACCGTCTGCGCGAGCGCGCCGGCGCTGGACAGGGCAGCGATGCATGCTGCCGCGATGGCGAACTTGCCTGGTTTCATTCAGCGTCTCCCAGTGTGTCAGCCCTCTCTCCTGTGCGGGGCTTCGGTGCGCCGTTCTGCCGTAGTTCGACCGGGACGGCAACGCCGGTGCACTGCGTCGTGTCGGACGAACTCATGCACCTGTTCACGGCCGTGGGCACGCAGAAGTCTCGGGGGTATTCAGCGGCCATGCATGGGACAAAAATGGCCCAGCCAGGCAACCCCCCGAAAGGCCCGGACATGGATTTCGCCCTGACCGACGAACAGCAGCAGATTCGCGACGAGGTGCTGAAGATCTGTGCCCGCTTCGACGATGCGTACTGGCTGGAGCGCGACCGCACCGCGACCTACCCGGACGCCTTCTTCGCCGCGATGGCCGAGGGCAACTGGCTCGGCATCGCCATGCCCGAGGAATACGGCGGCGCGGGCCTCGGCATCACCGAAGCGGCGATCCTCATGCAGGCGGTGGCGGAGTCGGGCGCCTGCATGTCCGGCGCATCGGCCATTCACCTCAACATATTCGGCCTCAACCCGGTGGTCGTGTTCGGCACCGAAGCGCAGAAGCGCCGCATGCTCCCGCCGGTGATCGCCGGTCGCGACAAGGCCTGCTTCGGCGTCACGGAGCCGAATGCCGGCCTCAACACCACGCAGATCACCACCCGGGCCGAGCGCCGCGGCGACCGCTACTTGATCAACGGCACCAAGATCTGGACGTCCACCGCGCAGGTCGCCTCCAAGATCCTGCTGCTCGCGCGCACCACCCCGCTCGACCAGGTGAAGCGCCACAGCCATGGGCTGACGCTGTTCTACACCACGCTTGATCGCGCCCATGCAGAGGTGCGGCTGATCCACAAGATGGGGCGGCACGCAGTGGATTCGAACATGGTGTTCTTCGACGGCATGGAGGTGCCGGAGGACGATCGCATCGGCGAGGAAGGCGAGGGGTTTCGCACACTGCTGCACGGCCTCAACCCGGAGCGCGTGCTGGTGGCGGCCGAGGCGATCGGCATCGGTCGCGCCGCGCTCGCAAAGGCCACGCGCTATGCACGCGAGCGTGTGGTGTTCGGTCGGCCGATCGGCCAGAATCAGGCGATCCAGCATCCTCTGGCAAAATGCTGGGCCGAGCTGGAAGCCGCCAACCTGATGGTCATGAAAGCCGCCTGGCTGTACGACCAGGGGCGGCCGTGCGGCGGCGAGGCCAACGCAGCCAAGTATCTGGCCGGCGAGGCAGGTTACCGCGCCTGCGAGCAGGCTGTGATGACCCATGGCGGAATGGGGTACGCTCAGGAGTACCATGTCGAGCGCTACCTGCGCGAGTCGCTGATCCCCCGCATCGCCCCGGTCAGCCCGCAGCTTATCCTGAGCTACCTGGCCGAACGTGTGCTGGATCTGCCGAAGTCGGTACTGAGTGACAGTAGCTATTTGAGCTGATCGCGGATCTTGTCGAGGCCGGCCTTCGCGCACGCATCATCCAGATTGGCGCCCGGCGCCCCGGCCGCGCCGATGGCGCCGACGACTTCATCGCCAACCTTGATCACGATGCCGCCACCGAGCAGGATCAGATGCGGCAGTTGCGTAAAGAGGTTGGAGAATCCAGGGGCCGTCTTAGCCCGCTCGAACAATGCGCTGGTGTCGGTCTTGAACGAGGCGGCCGTATAGGCCTTGTCGTACGCGCTGTCGAGTGTATGGCTGCCGGCGCGATCGCCACGCAGTACAGCCTGCCGTACCCCATCGGCGTCAACCAAGACAGCGGTTTCGGCATAGCCCTGCTTCGTGCAGCTCGCGACGGCTTCGGCGACCGCCTGGCTGGCGAGTTCGGCCGGGATGCGATGGGTTGCGATCAGGTCCTGAGCACGGCCGGGAACCGGAAGCGCGACGGCGGCAAGGGCGAGGGCGAGGATTGGGCCGAGGGTTGCGTGATGGGCCATCGGGATTGCTCCTGGAGCGGCGGGGTTCGCGCGGGGAACTGAGAGTAGCGCGAAACTCGGGCCCTACAGCGATGGCGGGCGTCACACGAAATGCCGCTTGTTCACGATCTGTGGAGCGACGTTACACCTCGCCCGACCCCCTTGATCCGAGGCCTGTAGCCCCAAGCTTCCGTCCGCCAAAGCGGGCCATACGAGACGGCACGCGACGGTCCGCCATCGGCGACGATGCGGTGCCGGCTGTATTGCTTTCGCTGCCGGATCAGAAAACGCGAAAGGAGAAATCCATGGCCAAGACAAGTTCCAAGGCACAGCGCCAAGACAGCGACCTGCAAGCTGAGGCCGTCCCCGATCAGATGGTTTCCCAGGTCGGCAAGGCGGTCGCGCAGATCGTGAAGCTGCGCCAGTCTCTTGAGGAGAATATGGCAACCGCGGATTCAGAGGAGGAACGGCAGGATCTTGCCGGTCAGATTGAAAATGCGGCTGTCCGCGCGATCAGTGACCAGGGTCTGACCGTGGATCAGTACAATCGGGTCATCGCGGCGACGCAGGTCGATGCCGAACTGGAAGAGCGGGTAATGACCGCCTATCGGACTGCTGCCTGACTTCAATTGCCATTCACCCGCGACGTCCTCGAACGGGACGTCGCGGCTCGATCCAAGAGGAAGAACAACATGATTGAATTTCGAACAACCGTCCTCGCCGCGGCATTTTTGGCGAGTGCGGCAATGCCGGCTCTCGCGCAGCAGGGAGGACCCAGCGCTGCGGGACCCGAGGCACCGGGCGCGACGATCCAGCAAGGCGATCTGTCTGACGCGATGGTGCACAAGGTCGGCGCAGCGTTGCGGCAGACAGTGACGATCCGCCAGAAGTACGCCGAGCGTGCACAGACGATGAAGTCACAAGAACAGCAGGAGACGCTGAACGCTCAGGCGCAGACCGAAATGGTAAAGGCGATCAGCGATCAGGGTTTGTCTGTGCAGCAGTACAATCAGGTGATCCAGATGGCGCAGGCCGATCCGACGCTGAAACAGCGTCTGCTGTCAGCCGCGCAATCGGGCGGATAGAGCAGGTCGGTTCGAAGAGCACACCTCTCCTTCCGCCTGCGGGAGAGGTGTGCTCTTCTCCAGCCTTCCGGTCTGCCGTCGGCCGATGGCCAGCTCGGTGACGATGCCGTGCAGCGTCCGCAGTTCCTGCTCGGTCACCTCGCCGCGCTGGAAGAAGTGACGGATGTTTCGAACCATGCCCTGTCGCTTCGGCAGATTGCGGAGAAACCCGCACGCGTCGAGCTGGTCAACCAGGTGCCGGAGAAAATTCTCCAGCTCCGCCTTGGTGGCAACGCTTGTCTCATTTGTCATCAGCTGACGCGGTGGCGTCGCATCGTTGGCCGTCCACCACTCGTAGGCCAGCACCATCACCGCCTGCGCCAGATTGAGTGACATGAATGCGGGGTTGAGCGGAAATCGCACCAATGCGTCCGCCGCAGCCATGTCATCATTGTCGAGGCCGGCGCGCTCGGGGCCGAACAGCACGCCCGCCCGCAGATCCCGCGCGCAGATCTCGTGAAGCTCAGCCGCGGCGCCACGCGCCGTAAGCACCGGTTTGATGACATGGCGCGGGCGAGGGCAGGTCGCGAAGACGTGGTGCAGATCGACGACCGCCTCTGTCACCGACGCGAATACCGTCGCCTCGTCCAGGATGCGATCGGCGCCCGACGAATTGCGCCATGCCTTCTCCTGCGGCCAGCCGTCACGCGGCGCGACGAGACGCAGATGGAACAGTCCGCCATTTGCCATGGCCCGCGCGCACGCGCCGATATTGTCGGCAAGCTGCGGCCGCACCAGGATGACAACCGGCGAATTGCCGATCGGGGCGAGGTCGGCACCGCCGTCGCGGCCGGTCATTTCGCGTGTTTGGCCTGCCAGGTCGTCATGAAGGCGATCTCCTTCTTCTGCGCGGCGATGATGTCCCGCGCCAGCTTCCGCAGTTGGGGATCCTTGCCGTACTGCAGCTCGACCCGCGCCATGTCGATCGCGCCCTGGTGGTGCGGGATCATGCCCGCGACGAAGTCCTTGTCGGCGTTGCCCGAGTAGGTGATCGCCATACCTTGGCTCATCTTCGTCATCGCATCGCGATAAGCCGTGGTGGACGCCGGTTCGTTCGCCGCGGGAGCGCCACCCATCATGGCCGGCATGGGCGCGTGCTGCGCCAGGACCGGCACCGGCGCCAGCAGCGATCGCGGCAATCAGACACGAACGCAGCATCGTCCCTGTTCCTCCTCAGTTGGCCCGCCGCCAGGTGGTTCCCTGCGGACCGTCCTCGAATGCGATCCCCTTGCCGGCCCACTCGGCGCGGATCGCATCGGCACGCGCGAAGTCGCGCACCTTGCGTGCCGCCAGCCGCTCGGCGATCGCCAACTCGATCGCAGCGACATCGATCTCGCCTCCGCGAAACCAGACGCCCGGGTCGGCTTGCAAGAGACCCAGCACCGCGCCCGCCGCGCGCAGTCCGCATGCCGCGTCGAAGTCTTCCGCCAACGCGCGATCCGCGAGCGCATGCATCGCCGACAACGCGAGCGGCGTATTCAGGTCATCACACAAAGCTGCCATCACCGGCGCCGGCACGTCGACGCCGGTGATGGCAGGATATCTCTCCAGTGCCCTATAGAAACGATCCAGCTCGCGCTTTGCCTCCGTCACCGCCGCATCCGAAAAATCCGGCGTCGAGCGGTAGTGCGTGCGCAGCAACAGCAGGCGCACCGCCTCACCGGGAACATTTGCCAGCACATCGCGCAGGAAGGTGAAGTTGCCGAGGCTCTTCGACATCTTCTCGCCGTTCATCAGCAGCATGCCGTTGTGCACCCAGTAGCGGGCGAAGTGGCTGCCCGGAAACGCACAGACGCTCTGCGCCAGCTCGTTCTCGTGGTGCGGGAAGATCAGGTCGCTGCCGCCGCCGTGGATGTCGAACGTCTCGCCGAGGTAGCGCCACGACATGGCACTGCATTCGATATGCCAGCCTGGCCGCCCGCGGCCCCATGGGCTTTCCCAGCCCGGGAGATCGGGCGTCGAGGGCTTCCACAGCACGAAGTCGCCAGGATTGCGCTTGTATGGCGCCACATCGATCCGCGCCCCGGCCAGAAGCTCGTCCGGGCTGTGTCCCGACAGGCGCCCATACAAAGGATAGCTCGGCACGGAGAACAGCACGTGGCCCTCCGCCGCATAGGCATGATCGGAAGCTATCAGTCGCTCGATGATCTCAATCATCTCGGCAATGTGCTCGGTAGCCCGTGGTTCCTCGTCCGGCGGCAGGACGCCGAGTGCCGCCATGTCGGCGTGGAAGTCAGCCGTGGTTCGCGCGGTGATCGACCCGATCGGCTCGCCGCTCTCTTTCGCGCGCGCGTTGATCTTGTCGTCAACGTCGGTGATGTTGCGCACGTAGGTCACGTGCGGATAGAGCAGGCGCAGCAGGCGCGCGAGGACGTCGAACACCACCATCGGGCGTGCATTGCCGATGTGCGGGAGGTCGTAGACGGTCAGGCCACAGACATACATCCGCACATGCTGCGGATCGAGCGGGACGAACCGCTCCTTCCGGCGGCTCTGGCTGTTGTGTAGAAAAAGCTCGTGCATGGACGCGTCTCCGTGGCACGGGCGTTCTCGGCCAAACCAGCCGGCAAATCAACGCTTCCGTTACCCGGTCGTCATTTCCGCGAAAGCGGGAATGACGGGATCGACCATGGCGGGTGTAGAACAACCCCCGTGAGACGCGGAGGAAGCCATGCGCAACGTACCGTTCGAGATCAGGCCGATCGCCGGCGCGCTTGGTGCCGAGCTGCATGGCGTCGATCTCGCCGGTGATCTGCCGGCGGCGACCGTGCGGGCCATCCGCCAGGCGCTGCTCGATCACCTCGTGATCTTCTTCCGGGACCAGGATCTACCGCCCGACCGCTTCCTCGCTCTGGCGCGCCGCTTCGGCACCCCGATCGAGTATCCCTTCCTGAAGGGCATCGACGGCTTCCCCGAGATCATCACCGTCTCAAAGCTCCCGGAGGAAACGGTCAACTTCGGTGGCGTGTGGCATTCCGACACGACCTATCTCCAGGAGCCGCCCATGGCTACGCTGCTGGTGGCGCGCGAGGTGCCGGAAGCGGGCGGCGACACAATCTTCGCCAACCAGTATCTTGCCTACGACGGGCTGTCGGATGGCATGCAGCGGCTGCTGGGCGGGCTGAAGGGGATCGCCAGTTCGGCGAAAGCCGATTCCAGCCGCACGCGCGAAGACCGCATCCGTTCCGACGGCAGCGCCGAAGCGCGGAAGTTGCTGATCGCGGAGCACCCGGCGGTACGCACACATCCGGAGACGGGGCGCAGGTCACTCTACGTCAACCGCGCCCATACAGTCGGTTTCGCCGGCATGACCGAGGAGGAGAGCGCGCCGTTGCTGGAGTTCCTGTTCAACCTTCAGGTCAGGCCGGAGTTCACCTGCCGCTTCCGCTGGGAGGCGGGCTCCCTCGCGATCTGGGACAATCGCTGTGCGCAGCACTACGCGGTGAACGACTACCACGGCCAGCGTCGCGTCATGCACCGCATCACGCTTGCCGGCGACCGGCCGGCGTGAGGCACGCCGGCCGCTGGCCCCTCCCGTCATGGCCGGGCTTGTCCCGGCCATCCACGACTTTCCTTCGCTGCGTCACGAAAATCGTTGGTGGCCGGGACAAGCCCGGCCATGACGGTGAAAGAGCTACAACAACCCCTCCGTCCGGAAGCTCAACCAGCGCCCGTTGCCGACCACCACGTGGTCATGCAGCACGATCGACAACGCCGCGGTGGCCGCCTTGATCTCCCGGGTCATCGCGATGTCTTCCGCCGAGGGGGTCGGATCGCCGCTTGGGTGGTTGTGCACCAGGATCAGTGCCGTCGCGTGCAATTCGAGCGCGCGCTTGGCCACCTCGCGCGGATAGACCGGCGTGTGGTTCACCGTGCCGCGCTGCTGGGCTTCGTCGGCCAGCAGGCGGTTGCGGTTGTCGAGGAACAGCACCCGGAACTGTTCCACCCGCTCGCGCGACAGCACGGCGTTGAGATACGTCATCAGCCGGTCCCAGTTGGTCAGCACCGGCTGATCGATGACCTCCGCCCGCATCAGCCGCAGCGCCGCCGCCTGCACCGACTTCAGCGCCGCAGTGCCCGCCTCGCCCAGGCCTTCAACCGCGAGCAGTTCCTGCACGGGCGCCGCGATCACCCGGGCGAAGCTGCCGAACTGCGTCAGCAGCGCCCGGGCGAGTGACTTGGTGTCGCGCCGCGGCAGGGCGAACAGCACGATCTCCAGCATTTCATGGTCGGCGAGCGCATCCGGTCCCGCGGTCAGCAGGCGCTCGCGCAGGCGGCGGCGGTGGCCCTCGACGCCGAACGGCTTCCGCCCATCGACTGACGGGCTGGCGTCGAACAGATCAGCGGTTTCGCAGGTCGGGGCTGTCACACCCCAGCCATGCGGCAAATAGGTTGGGCGGCGGTTAATGCCCGGCGGGTGGTGCGCAGGGCTCGGTGGCCATCTCCGCCGGGACGGAAACCTCCAGAATCTCGAACGTGTCCGAGGTGCCGGTCTCGTTATGCGGCGTGTCGCCGGGGATCATGATCGAATTGCCCGCCGCGACCCGCACCTTGCGGTCCTCGAACTCCAGGTCCACCCAACCGCTCAGCACATAGACGAACTGCGCCTGGCACTTGTGGACGTGCCAGCCGGTCGGTTTCGACATTCCCTGCTCAGCCGATGTCACCTGGGCGCGCATGAACCCATTGGTGCCCTCGGTGACGCCGAGGTCGCGATATTTGAAGAAAGCGCGCCGTCCGGCGACGTAGTTCGCGTTGTCCTTGCTGGCCACGGCGAGTTTCATCGTCGGCATGGTCATCGTGTGGTCGTTCATGACTTACCTCCTCGATTGTTCAGCCCGCCGCGTAGGGCGGCTTGTCCAGACCGGCGGGTGAAAGGGTGAAAATCTCGCAGCCGGTCTCGGTCACCCCGATCATGTGCTCGAACTGCGCCGACAGGCTGCGATCGCGCGTCACCGCGGTCCAGCCATCGTCGAGCACCTTCACCTCCGGCCGGCCGGCGTTCACCATCGGCTCGATGGTGAAGAACATGCCGGGCCGCAGGATCGGGCCTTCGCCGGGACGGCCGAAATGCAGGACGTTCGGCGGCTCATGGAAGCGCCGTCCGATGCCGTGCCCGCAGAAGTCGCGCACGACGCTGAAGCGCTGGTGCTCGACATAGTTCTGGATGACATGGCCGACATCGCCCAGCGTGGCGCCCGGCTTCACCGCGGCCACGCCGCGCATCATCGCCTCGTAGGTCACATCCATCAGGTTGCGCGCGCGAGTCGATGCCGAGCCGGCCACATACATACGCGAGGAATCGCCGTGCCAGCCGTTCAGGATCACCGTGACGTCGATGTTCAGAATGTCGCCGTTCTCCAGCTTCCGCTCCCCAGGGATGCCGTGGCAGACGACGTGGTTGATCGACGTGCAGATCGACTTCGGATAGCCGCGATAGTTCAGCGGCGCCGGCACCGCGCCGTGCGCGATGATAAACTCGTGGCAGAGCGCGTCGAGTGTTCCTGTGGACACCCCCGGCCGCACGTGCGGCACGATCATATCGAGAGCCTCGGCCGCCAGTCGGCCGGCAATCCGCATCGCGGCGAAATCCTCCGGCGCGTGGATGGTGATGCGTCTCGCGTCGGTCCCGCCGTCCATTGCCCCTGCTCTCCGTCCGCCTTGGCATTGCCTGGAAGCTGGAAAGATGCGCAACCGTGGGGCGCGGTGCAAGGCCATTCGTTGGGGGTCCGTGGACGGTGGCTGGATCGCCACGGATCGAACTGTTTACTGATCGCCGATCACTGACTACTGATCTGCCGATGATTCGACACAACCCCGTGACAAGGCGGCTGGAGAAGGTTCGCCACTGATGGACCGCAAGGCTGCAAGGGATGCCCAGAAACGTTCCGCGGCCGAAGCCGCGGCCGCAATGGTGGAAGACGGCATGGTCGTCGGCCTGGGAACCGGCTCGACCGCCTACTTCGCCATTGAGGCCCTGATCCGCCGCGTGCGCCAAGGCCTGAGCATCCTCGGTATTGCGACCTCGGAGCGCAGTGATGCCCAGGCGCGTGCCGGCGGCATCCCGCTCACCACCTTTGCCGAGCACCGCCGGCTGGATGTCACGATCGACGGGGCGGACGAGATCGCGGTCGGCTCGCTCAATCTGATCAAGGGCCTCGGCGGCGCCCTGCTGCGGGAGAAGATCGTCGCCGCGGCGTCGGATCGGCTGGTGATCGTCGCCGATGCGAGGAAGCTGGTCGATCGGCTTGGCGGAACGGCCAGGCTGCCCGTGGAGGTTGTGCCGTTCGGCTGGCAGACGACAGCCGAGCGCCTGACGCAACTGGGCGCCAATCCGGTGCTCCGAGGGGGCGAGGCGTCGCCCTTCCGCACCGATGGCGGCAATCTGATCCTTGATTGCGACTTCGGGCTGATCGCCGATCCGGCCGCGCTGGACCAGGCAATCGGCCAGACCATCGGCGTGGTCGAGACCGGGCTGTTCATCGGCATGGCCGGCATGGCCCTGGTCGCCGACCACACCGGCGTCCATCGGCTCGTCAGCCCCGCAGCCGCCCGCTGATCAGGCCGGGCTTTCCCCATACGCATCAGGATAAGCGCAAGCCAGAGTGTAATTCTCCCCCTCCCCTTGCGGGAGGGGGTTGGGGGGAGGGGTTGCGCCATCGCAACGCAACGCGGTCGGATAGATACAATGCTTGACTTCGTGGCGCCTGACCCCTCCCCCCACCCCCTCCCGCAAGAGGATGGGGCTTCCGAGGGCCCCCCGGTGTGGCTTTCAGCCGAGATCGGAACGGTCCCTTGTTGCTGTCGGCCCAGCCTCATAGATTTCCCGGCCATGGATGCAAAGCTCTCCGATTCACCCCACCGCGTGCGCGGACTGGAGGACACACTCGCCGCACTCGACGTGCATTTGGCCGACGCCGAAAAACAGGCCGCTGTCCTGCTGAAGGCGGCACGACGCCTGCGCCGCGTGGCCGCCGAGGGGGCGATGGCCAGCCTGCCCGCTGCCATCGCGGCCGCGCAGGCGGATGCCAACCGGACCGTCGCCCCATTGGCGAAGGCCGCTGCGATGCTCGACTACGATGTTTCCGACGCCTTCGCGACCGGCGCCTGGCTCGACGAACTGAGCGCGGCAGCCGGGGCGGCCGGCGTGGTGCTGGTGCGGCGGGACGGGCGAGTGACCGCTTATCCGGTGGCGCTGCGGCTCGACGCACGAGGGCTGGGCGTACGGCTCGGGCGCAAGCTCGAGAAACGCATCAGACCCAGCTTCGTTGCCGCCCGGCTCAGGGCGTTGCAGCAACGGCCCGACCGGTTCAACGCCCGCCGCTTCCTCGATCGGCTCTCCCTGCTGTACGACACCAAGGCGCGCGCCGAGGACCCGGCGTGGCGTCCCACCCGACCCGGCCAGGGACCCCTGGTTTCCCTGGCGGATCTGCATGAACTGCTCACGGTGCTGCCCGCCGCCGGCGCCGATTATCCACAGGAGGAATTCGTCGCCGACCTGCTGCGGCTGGACCGCCAGCCCGATGCAACCGATACCAATGGGCGTCGCTTCGAGCTCGCCGGATCCACCGGGCGCAAGGGCGGCAAACGACTGACCTTGTTCGACGAGACCGGCGAGCAGCACGACTATTACGCCATCCGCTTCATCCTGGAATCGCCCGATGGACGTCCTGACCACGCCGCCTCTGCCGCTCGCTGAGTGGCTGTCGGTCGTCGAGCGCGAGTACCTGTCGGACTACGTCCCGGCAGGCGGCGCCGCGGTGAAAATCGCCATCCTGGACGACCGCACCATCGCCGCGGCCGCACGGCAGCTTGTCGACCTCGGACAGGCGCGTGGCATGCTGACCGTGCATCTGGAGGCCGGGCGTACCCGCATCCACCTGATGCAGGAGCTCTTCTGCGCCATTGCCCGCGCCCTGCCATGGGACAGTCTGGTGCAGCGCTATCTCGAAGTGCTGTTCGACGAACATGCCTACGCCTGGCCACGGCCGGGCGAAACGATGACAATGACCGACCTGGCTGCCGCGTTCGCCGTCGCGCCCAACCTGCTGAGCCATCACGTGGATCAGTGGCTGACCGCGGGTCTGTGGGACGACCGCCGGCTGGCACAGGATTTCCGTGCCGCTCTGTTGCGGCTCTGCCTGTTGCGGCTGGAATCGGACGAGTGGGACACCGACAATCCGGCGATGCTCTGGCTGCGCGGCGAGAAAGCGACGGCGGCGTCGCTGCGCGCGGCGGACATCTCGGTTCGCATTTCCCGCACCAATGCACGCGCCATGCTGGCCTCGCTGTGCCATTTCCTGCGCAAGGTCGGCGCTGCCGGGTTGCTCGTGGTGCTCGACGTGCGACAGCTCGCGCGCACCGCGGCGGAGGAGGGCGTGCTGCGCTATTCGCCGGCCGCGGTGATGGACGCCTACGAGGTGCTGCGGGAGATCATCGACGACGCAGAGCACCTGCCGAGCCTGTTCGTGGCGGTTTTGGCTGACGCGGAGCTGGCCACTGGCGACCCGCGCCGCGCGCTCGCTCAGTACGCGGCATTGCAGATGCGTGTGTGGCCCGATGTGCGGCCAGGCGACCGGCAGAACCCCGTGGCCCCGCTGGTGTGGCTCGCACCATGATGGACGCCCGAACCGCGATCGAGGCGCTCCGGGCCGGTGTGCCCAACCGGGCTGCCATTCGCCAGATGGGCACGGAGCAGACGGACATCGAGCATGCCTTCGAGACGGCGCTGGCGGCAGCGTGGCCCGATACCGGACGGGCGCCCGCCGAGATTGCCCTCGCCGGCATAGGGATGGCAGGCGGATTCGGCACCGGCAAATCGCATCTGCTCGGCTATCTGGCCGAGGTGGCACGGCAGCAGGGCTTCGTGGTCAGCCGCGTCGTCGTCAGCAAGGAGACCCCGCTGTCGCATCCGGGCCATGTGCTCGCGGCCGCCCTGCGCGACGCTGCATTGCCGGACCGGCCGGATGCCCCGATCGCCGCCTGCGTGGCCGCCCTGCGCGAACGGCCGGAGGCGCTGGACGCGATGGAAGCCGCCGTCAACACGCCCGATGCCGGTTTCGCGCCGATCTTCGCCGCCTGCCTGTTTCTGATACGCCGCGCTTCCACTCCGCCCGAGATGCTGCGGCGCATCGCACGCATGTGGGCGGGCGAGAAGGTGAGCATCCCGGCCTTCCGCCAGGCGCTTGTCGCGGCCGGGGCGGCCAGGATGTTTTCACTCAAGGCTGTCGCCGCCGCCGAATTGACCGACCAACTCACCCGCTTCGTGCCGCTGCTGTTCCGTGCTGCGGGCTATGCCGGCTGGTGCATCCTGCTGGACGAAGTCGAACTGATTGGCCGCTATACGCCGCTGCAACGCGCCCTATCGTATGCTTGGCTCGGTGCGTGGCTCGGCTTGGACGGAAAACGCCGTTTCCCCGGAATCGTCAGCGCGTATGCCATCACCGACGATTTCGTCGCCGCGGTCATCAACGCCCGCCTCGACAGCGAGAAGGTGCCGGAAAGACTCACGCTGAAGGGACGTGCGGGCGAGGCCATGCTGGCACTGTCGGGTATCCGCCATATCGAGCGGACGGTGTTGCAGCACCGTTTGCTGTCGCCGACGCCAGACGACCTCGCCGCGTGTCACGACAAGGTGCAGCGTCTGTACAGTGCCGCCTACGGCTGGCCCGCGCCGCCGCTGCCGCCGGCAGAGCGGACCAGTTCGCGGACGATGCGGCAATATATCAAGGGCTGGATCACGCAGTGGGATCTGCTCCGCCTCGTCGGCGGGGTCGGCGGGGCGCTCGTCGACGACAGGATCGTCACCAATTACGCCGAGGACGTCATTTTGGCGGAGCCGCGCCCGCTCGACGACGAGGAAGCATAGCGGGTGGCGTGCTGCGTCCCACACCCGGACCACCGGGCTGGTCTGGCGGAGGACACTGCCACCGCGAACCCCAGATTATACCAAGTACCGCTTCCGTTGACTCCCCCCTCCGCTCATAGGACCGGCCGCTAACGGCTGGCAACCTGCCGCTGATCCGGGCGCAGGACAATGCATGGCGTCCTGCGGTGGGCCAGCACGGAGCAGGCGCTCTGCGCTTCGGTTGCCGTCAGGCCGAAGACCTGCGCGCGCCAAGTGGTCCTGCCTCGCAGGCCAGCCGGCTCCACCCGCGCCTCGCCATCGTCGGCAGCGCGGCGGGCGGTGGCCGCAGCCTCGCGCGCGGCCTTCTCGCTGGCATAGCTGCCAACCTGGATACCCCAGACGGTTGCGAGCGGGGCTTGTCTGCCATGCGCCGACTGGCGGACAGGCTGATCAGTCACCGAGGCGGCGTGCGCTGAACTGACCAGGCTGGGAATCCGGCTCGCCACGGTGGTCGGGCGCTCCACTGGCACGTCCAGCTGCTCGAAGCCCTGGTTCAGCAAGGCGGCCATGTGCACGTCGCGTTCCGGATTGGACGCCGCGCCGAGCACAACGCCGATCAGCCGCACGCCGCCGCGCATCGCGCTGGTGACGAGGTTGTGGCCGGATGCTTCGGTGTAACCGGTCTTCATCCCATCGGCGCCGGGATACGATGCCAGCATGCGATCATGATTGAAGATCACCCGGCCATGGAACGTGAAGCTTCGCGTGCTGAAATACGGATAAAATCCCGGGAAATCCCCCAAGAGGTGGCGTCCAAGGATTGCAAGATCCCGTGCCGTGGTCCACTGGTCCGGGTCTGGCAGGCCCGAAGCATTCGTGAAGGTCGTGTGGCCCATCCCGAGCGCGCGTGCGCGCAAGGTCATCATCTGGGCGAACCGCTCCTCGGAGCCGCCCAGCAGTTCTCCAAGGGCCGCGGCAGCGTCGTTGGCAGACTTGGTGACCAGCCCCAGGATGGCCTCTTCCACCGTCAGACGCGTGGCCGGCGTGATGCCGAGCTTGGATGGCTCCATCGAAGCGGCATGGGATGATACGGGCACGAGTTGGTCGGCCATG
Organism: uncultured Alphaproteobacteria bacterium; assembly: GCA_963780095.1. Lineage (GTDB taxonomy): Bacteria > Pseudomonadota > Alphaproteobacteria > Acetobacterales > Acetobacteraceae > JAMXLO01. Next base: position 144,925 of record CAWABH010000023.1, on the reverse strand, counting down.
ATGCGCCGGTCGCGCAGTGCCTCGAAAACCATATACAGGGTCATCAGCTTCGCGAGACTCGCCGGATGGCGGGACGCGTCGGGGTTCGCCGCTTCGAGTACATTGCCGGTCGCGGCATCGACGACGATCGAGCTATATCGCTCCGAGCCGATCTGCGCCCTCGCAGCGATGGGAACCAGACCGGCGAGGATTATCAGGAGTGAGGCCACGGGAGCCGGACACAGGAAAAACTTGCGTCGATGGCGCCCACGCCTGGCCATTCCTGTTTTCCCTTCGCTCCGTCCCCGGAACTCTAGAAGCCGTCTGCCGCACCTGTCCAGCCGAAATTCAAAATGAAAAGAGAAATAATTGAAGGCCTTATGGGCGACTGCTTGCAAAGGCGATGCGGCGCGCGAGACGGCAGATGGGGACAGTTTCAAGAACTTTTGTGCACTGCACAATAATCTGCTTGATCGGCCATCTGCATCCGCCTATATGGGTGTTGTGCTGCAGTGCAGCAAAACGGATTGGAACTTAGCGGGCGAGCCGCGGCCTCTATGGAGGCACTCAGGAGATCAAGCACATGACAATCAAGCCAAAGATGATGGAAGCAGCGGTCACGGCTGAAGAGACCATGGCGAACGCGACCGGAAAGGGCTTCGAGACGACCGTGTCCGGGCTGAAGGACGGCATGTCCCAGGCAGCCGCGGGCTTCACGGAAACACAGGCAAAGGTCAAAGAAGGTATGGAAAAGGCAATGAAAACAGCCGAAGAGCTCGTGGCGTTCAGCCAGGGCAATGTTGAGGCGATGGTGAAGTCCGGCCAGGTCTGGGCCGCCGGGGTGCAGGACATCAGCAAGCAGATGGCTGCCACCGCACAGGCCTCGTTCGAGGAGACGATGTCGACGTTCAAGGCGCTTTCCTCGGTGAAGTCGCTCAAGGACGCCTTCGAGCTGCAGGCCAGCTTCGCCCGCTCGACGATGGAGAAGACGCTGGCCGAGTCGGGCAAGCTGACCGACGCCTCGCTGAAGCTGACGGAGCAGGCGATGGCACCGCTGACCGCGCGCGTGAGCTTGGCGGTCGAGAAGTTCGCCAAGTCGGCCTGACGAGCGGTCGACGCGCGACGGACGGACAAGGGCGCCGGACCCCCTCCCCCCGGTTCCCCTTGGTTCGGACGGAAGAAGGCCCTGGCGATCCGCCAGGGCCTTCTTCATGTTGGGGGGCGTGAACTGAATCTTTGGTCCGTCAATGCTCTTTTATCCTTGGCCCAGCTTCCGATATGGTTCGTGCTTCGACGGTCGGCCGGGTGGGGACCCCGATGCTGGTCTTGCCAGGCAGGGTCGCCATGATGAGGTGGGATGTCGCTACAGGTGGACGTGGAAGACAGATGAGCGACGGCGACAGGCGCGGCGGCAACAACAACGACGCCCCGAACACTGGGGTTGTGGTCAAGGCGCGGCCAAAGACGCGCAAACCGGCGATGTACAAGGTGCTCATGCTGAACGACGACTACACGCCGATGGAGTTCGTCGTTCACGTCCTGGAGCGCTTTTTTCAGAAATCGCGGGAGGAGGCCACCAGAATTATGCTACATGTCCATCGCCGCGGCGTCGGCGTGTGTGGCGTCTATACCTATGAGGTGGCCGAAACGAAGGTGACCCAGGTGATGGATCTGGCCCGGCAGAATCAGCACCCCCTGCAATGCACAATCGAGAAGGAATGATTTCAACGATTGGGCGTATAGGTACCAGATAGGCTTGGGGACGGCCCGAGCGACTATTGTGTGAGTTGACGGCGCGTTGCGGCGCCGGGGATGATCGGATTCCAGCTTACGGACTTCAGCGCGTAGGAGCGTCGACGACAATGCTTTCACGTAACCTCGAACAGACGCTGCACCGCGCACTATCGCTGGCCAGTGACCGCCGTCATGAATATGCGACACTGGAGCACCTGTTGCTCGGGCTGGCCGACGACACGGATGCCGCGACCGTCCTGCGTGCCTGCGGGGTGGACCTCGACAAGCTGCGCGGCGATTTGTCCGAATTCCTCGACAAGGATCTGGCCGGCCTGGCGACCGACCGGGCGGGTGATCCGAAGCCGACCGCCGGGTTCCAGCGTGTGGTCCAGCGTGCCGCGATCCACGTCCAGTCCTCCGGCCGGGACGAAGTGAGCGGCGCCAATGTGCTGGTGGCGCTGTTCTCCGAACGCGAAAGCCATGCCGTCTACTTCCTGCAGTTGCAGGACATGACCCGGCTCGATGCGGTGAATTTCATCAGCCACGGCATAGCCAAGGCGCCCGGCCGCACGACGCAGCGTCCGGTTCAGGGCACGGGGAGCCAGCCGGAGGCCCATCAGGAGCAGGAGCGGGAAGAGAAGCCGAACCGGCGCAATCAGGACGCGCTGTCGAACTATTGCGTGAACCTGAACAAGAAGGCGATGGCGGGGAAGATCGACCCGCTGATCGGCCGCGAGCCCGAGATCGAGCGCACCATCCAGATCCTGTGCCGCCGCACCAAGAACAACCCGCTCTATGTGGGCGATCCGGGCGTCGGCAAGACGGCGATCGCCGAGGGCCTCGCGAAGCGGATCGTCGAGGGCGACGTGCCGGAGGTGCTGGCCCGCTCCACCATCTATGCACTCGACATGGGTGCCTTGCTGGCCGGCACGCGGTATCGCGGCGATTTCGAGGAGCGGCTGAAGGCGGTTGTGTCCGAGCTGGAGAACCAGCAGGGCGCCATCCTGTTCATCGACGAGATCCACACGGTGATCGGCGCCGGCGCCACCAGCGGCGGTGCGATGGATGCCTCGAACCTGCTGAAGCCGGCGCTGGCGTCGGGCAATCTGCGCTGCATCGGCTCGACCACCTACAAGGAGTTCCGCAACTACTTCGAGAAGGACCGCGCGCTGGTCCGCCGGTTCCAGAAAATCGACGTGAACGAGCCGACGCTGGAAGACAGCGTGAAGATCCTGCGCGGCCTGAAGGCGAACTACGAGAAGCACCACAAGGTGCGCTACACCGACGAGGCGATCCGCGCCGCGGTCGAGCTGTCGGCGAAGTACATCAACGACCGCAAGCTGCCCGACAAGGCGATCGACGTGATCGACGAGGTCGGCGCCTCGCGCATGCTGCTGCCGGAGCACAAGCGCCGGAAGACCGTCACGTTGCGCGACGTCGAGGAGATCGTCGCCAAGATCGCCCGCATTCCTCCCAAGTCCGTCTCCGCCGACGACAAGGAGACGCTCCGCAACCTGGAGCGCGACCTGAAGGCGATGGTGTTCGGCCAGGACAAGGCGATCGAGGCGCTATCGGCCGCGATCAAGCTGGCGCGAGCCGGGCTTCGCGAGCCGGAGAAGCCGATCGGCAACTACCTGTTCTGCGGTCCGACCGGCGTCGGCAAGACCGAGGTGGCGCGGCAACTGGCCTCAACCATGGGCATCGAGCTGATCCGTTTCGACATGTCGGAGTACATGGAGCGGCATTCGGTGAGCCGCCTGATCGGTGCCCCGCCCGGCTATGTCGGCTTCGACCAGGGCGGGCTGCTGACCGACGCGATCGACCAGCACCCGCACGCGGTGCTTCTGCTGGATGAGATCGAGAAGGCGCATCCCGATCTGTTCAACATCCTGCTGCAGGTGATGGACCACGGGAAGCTGACCGACCACAACGGCAAGACTGTCGACTTCCGCAACGTGATCCTGATCATGACGACGAATGCCGGCGCGTCCGACCTGGCGAAGGAGGCAATCGGCTTCGGCCGCGACAGCCGCGAAGGCGAGGACGAGGACGCGATCAAGCGCCTGTTCACGCCGGAGTTCCGCAACAGGCTGGACGCGACGATCGCCTTTGCCGGCCTGACGCCGGAGATCGTCGGGCGCGTCGTCGAGAAGTTCGTCATGCAGCTCGAGGCGCAGCTTGCTGACCGCAACGTGACGATCGAGCTGTCGTCGGCTGCAAAGGAGTGGCTCGCCGAGCGCGGCTACGACAAGCTGTACGGCGCACGGCCGCTCTCTCGTGTGATCCAGGAGTACATCAAGAAGCCGCTTGCCGAGGAGCTGCTGTTCGGCAAGCTGGTGAAGGGCGGTTCGGTGAAGGTCACGATGAAGGATGGCAAGCTCGACTTCGACATCGTCGAGGCTGCGCTGCCTGCCCTGCCCAAGCCCGACGAAGACGGTGACGGGGGGACCGATCGCGAGGAAATCGAGGCCTAGGCTCTTGATGAGCGGTAAGGAAGGTTCGACACTCGAACAGAACGTGCCGTGTCGGATGCCCAGGAAGCGATTAGTGGGCTGAGGTCTCGAACCACTGGCGGGTTGCCGCACAGTCGTCCCAGGGCCTGACGCCATTCGCGGCTGGCTTGCTGCGTCGGCGGCTGAATCTTGCTGATTGACCGTATAGCGCAAGCTTCATTTGACCTTTTAGAGACTCCTGGGTTCGCGCCGGCGCCCGTGAACGTCTCGCAAAAAAAGCGGCATGGCGGTGTGGACGGCCTTGTTCGCGAGGATGAACTCAGCCTGGATCGCCTTTCGTAACCAACGGAAACGATTTATCCTGATTGACGGCGAGGTTTTGGCTGACCTGATGATTCGCTTCAACCTCGGCGTTCGGTTGCAGCGCACATTCGAAATGAAACGTATCGATCAAGACTATTTTGACGAGGCGGATGCTGACTGAACTAATACGAGCGGCCCGAACCAATGACCTTCCATCGCCACTCGTTCCTTCCGTCATGGCCGGGCTTGTCCCGGCCATCTGTCTTGGCACGGTGCCGCTTCCGATGGCCGGGACAAGCCCGGCCATGACGGTGTACCGACCGCGATGCCCTCGCCCGCGTCGTTGACACTCCGCGACCTCTCCCGCACGCGGGAGAGGTGTATTGTTCGGCAATTGTACTTGCTGCGAACGTGTGGCATTACCGCGCGCATTCGATGATGACGGTGCCGACCTTGTCTCCCCGCTCCACCGCCTCATGCGCCCCTGCCGCTTCGTACAGCGGGAACCGCGCCGCGACCGACAGCGCGCGGTGTTCCGTCGCGATCCATTGCGCAATGTCGGTCTGGGCACGCTTGCGCGACGCATGCGGCGAACCGGGCAATGACATCGGATACAGCGAAACATTGCGCTGCATCAGTTCGCCGATCGGCACGCGCGGGGTGCGATCGCCGTTCGACGCGTAGATCGCGATGCTGCCATTGGAACGCACGCAACCAAGTGTTGCCGCGAGATTGCCGCCGAAGTCGACATCCACCACGTGATGCACGCCTGTCCCGCCGGTGAGCTCGCGCACGCGCGCGGCAACATCCTCCTCGCGGTAGTTGATGACCGCGTCGGCGCCGCCTGCCCGCGCACGTTCCGCCTTCGCCTCCGAACTTGCCGTGGCGATCACCCTCGCACCTGCCCATTTTGCAAGCTGCACGGCATAGTGGCCGACGGCACCGGCTGCACCGGTGATCAGCAACGTCCGCCCCTGCACCGGACCGCCGACGAAAACGCAGTAATGCGCTGTCATGCAAGGGACGCCGAGCGTCGCGCCCTCGGCGAATGACACATGCGCGGGCAGTTCGGTCACCAGATCGACGTTGAGCGCGATGTATTCCGCCGCGGTGCCCATCCACCTTCCATTGCGCTGTCCATTGTAAAGCCACACGCGCTTTCCGACCCAGTCCTCCGACACCATCGCACCGACGCGATCCACCACGCCGGCGCCGTCGCTGCTGGTCACGACGCGTGGATACTCCATCGCGGGTGCGGGGCCACGCCGACGATAGGTATCCGACGGGTTGACCCCGGCGGCCTCGAGCCGAACGCGAACTTCGTAGCTGCCCGGCTCGGGCGTCGGCAGTTCACCGCACACCAGAACCTCACGTGCGGGGCCTTGTCGGTCGTACCAGACGGCGCGCATGATTTGGCCTCCTTGAACGGTGCGAACGCAAAGGTGAACCAATGAGCGGACAACGCAAGCCGGTGCTGACCGGAGGCTGCCAATGCGGCGCCGTGCGCTACGCGCTGTATGCTGCACCGACCAATGCCGGCATCTGCCATTGCCGAATGTGCCAGAAGGCAGTCGGCGGGCCGTTCACGGCGTGGGCCAATGTCCCGACGCAGCATTTCGCGTGGACGCGCGGCACGCCAGGGACCTTCCGCAGTTCCTCGGCTGCGGAGCGCGGTTTCTGTCCGCAATGTGGAACTCCGCTCTACTTTGCATACATCAGGCGACCTGGATCGATCAGCGTGGCGATCGGCAGTCTGGACACGCCGGAAGCGGTGACGCCGTCCCAGGTGGACGGCATCGAGGGTCGATGGACCACCGTCGAACCAGCGACGCTTGCCGCGTTGCCCGCGCGCCGTACGGGTCAGGCCGGTGCGCCCGAGGACCTTTCGCGCATCACCAACTTTCAGCATCCCGACCACGACACTCCGGAGGATTGGCAGCCGGTGCGCGCCTAGTCCTTCTCGCTCTCCAGCTTCCGCCGTGCCACCTCCAGCTCCGCCTGCTGTTCTGCAGTCGGTTCGGGAACCTTCAGGTCCATCGCCTCCAGTGTCTCGATCATTGCGGCGGCCACGATCAGTCGCGTGAACCACTTATTGTCCGCCGGCACGACGAACCATGGCGCGTGCGGCGTGGCGGTGGCAGCGATCGCCGCCTGAAAAGCGTGCTGATAGTCGTCCCAGAACGCGCGCTCCGCCAGGTCACTGGCGCTGAACTTCCAGTGCTTGTCCTTCTCCTCCAGCCGATCGAGGAACCGACGCCTTTGCTCCTGTTTGGACACATTGAGGAAGAATTTCAGCACGACCGTGCCCTGTCGCGTGAGGTAACGCTCGAACGTCGCGATGGCCTCGAGCCGCTGGTCCCATACTCGCTTGCCGATCAGCTCCTCCGGCAGGTGCTGCCGCGCAAGAAATTCGGGATGCACACGCACGACGAGGACCTCCTCGTAGTGACTGCGGTTGAAGATGCCGATGTGTCCGCGGGCCGGCAGCGCACGGTTGGCACGCCACAGGAAGTCGTGCGCCAGCTCTTCGGGGCCCGGCGCCTTGAAGGCCGTCACCTGCACGCCCTGCGGGTTCACCCCCGACATCACGTGCTTGATCGTGCTGTCCTTGCCGGCGGCATCCATCGCCTGAAGCACACACAGCATCGCCCATGAGTTCTGCGCGTAGAGCTTGTCCTGCAGCTCCGCCAGGCGGTGCACGCCGTGGGCGAGCATGGCATTCGCCTGGGACTTGGGCAGCAGATGTCCCGCCGTGTCCGTCGGGTCGTGATCCTTCAGCCGAAAACCCTTGCCGGAGGTCACCCGATAGAGGTCGATGATCCGGCGCATCTGCTTGCGCGACAGATGTGGGCCGGTCGTCACGTCGGCAATTTCGTCCATGAGCGGTCTCCCTCGATTGTCCGGCACTTAAGGATGGACGGCTTGGCAGCCGGAAGGCCATGCCCACATGAAATCCCGGCCACCTGCCGCGACGACCCTTGCCCGTTCCGGCGCCCACGGACGAGAATACCCCGATGATGCCGCGGAACGCCCAGTCGCTGGCCGACGCCGCCAACCAGCAGGCCACCGAGGCGCCGCGGTTCTCCTGCCCTTCGTTCGCCGCCCTTGATCTCGGCACCAACAACTGCCGCATGCTGGTTGCCGCCCCCGCGGGCGACGGCTTCCGTGTCCTCGACAGCTTCAGCCGCATCGTCCGCCTCGGCGAGGGGCTGCATAAGACCGGCCGGCTCAGCCCGGTAGCGATGGAGCGGGCGCTCACGGCGCTGCACGCCTGCGCTGCGCGTCTCGCCCGCCGTCCCGTCCGGCAACTGCGCGCCATCGCCACCGAGGCCTGCCGGCGTGCCGCCAACGGCAGCGAGTTCCTCGTCCGGGTGAAGCATGAGACCGGACTCGACATCAGCATCATTTCCTCGCGCGAAGAGGTCGAGCTGGCGCTGGAAAGCTGCGCCCCACTGCTCGCTGACGGCGGGCGACGGGCGCTGCTGTTCGACATCGGCGGCGGCTCCACGGAGCTCGCATGGGTTCGCGTCGATGCAAGCGGACGGCCCGTGCTGATCGGCTATGATTCCCTTCCGGTCGGCGTGGTCACCTTGGCCGAACGGTTCGGGCAGGCCGGATTCGATCCCGATGGCTTCGAGGAAATGGTCGCCGATGTGGCCGCCAGGCTGGCCAGCTTCGAGTCGGTCCACTGCATCGCCCGCGAGATCCGCAATGGCGGGGTCCAGCTGCTCGGCACCAGCGGCACCGTCACCACACTGGCCGGCGTTGCCCTGGGGCTGCTGCGCTATCGCCGCCCGCTGGTCGACGGCACGGTGCTGAGCAATGACGCGGCGAACGCAGCACTCGCCAATCTGCGGGCGCTGGGCCGGGAGGGGCTCGCGGCGCATCCATGTGTCGGTCCCGAGCGGGTGGACTTCGTGTTGCCCGGATGTGCGGTGTTCGCGGCTATCACCCGGCTCTGGCCAGCCCCGCGCGTCATCGTGGCCGATCGCGGGTTGCGTGAAGGGATGCTGCTCCGGATGATCCGTGCCGACCGGTCGCGCCAGGCGCCGCGGCGGCGGGAGACCCGCCCGACAACATGACCCAACGCTCGGGCAAGACGACGCCACCGCGCGGGCTTGCGGTCGCGGTCCGCACCGCGAAGGGGCGAACCGGCGCCTCGCAGCGCTGGCTGGCCCGCCAGCTCAACGACCCTTACGTGCAGGCGGCAAAGCAGCAGGGCTGGCGCTCGCGCGCCGCGTTCAAGCTGGCGGAGCTCGACGACAGGTTCCATCTGATCCGTCGCGGCGCGCGCGTGGTCGATCTGGGCGCGGCGCCGGGAGGCTGGACCCAGGTCGCGGTGCGCGGTGGCGCTGCGCACGTCGTTGCGGTTGACCTGCTGCCGATGGATCCGGTGCCGGGATCGGAGGTGCTCCGGGGCGACTTTACCGAGCCCGCGATCCAGGCACAGCTGATCAAAATGCTCGGTGGCAAGGCCGACCTCGTGTTGTCGGACATGGCGCCGAATACCACCGGACACACCGCCACCGACCACCTGCGCATCATGGCGCTGGCCGAAGCGGCACTGGAGTTCGCGGTTGAGGTGCTCTCCGAAGGGGGTGCGTTTGTCGCAAAAGTGTTCCAGGGCGGGGCGGAGCGGCAGATGCTTGATCGGCTCAAGCGACGCTTCGCCAGCGTGCGGCACGCAAAACCGCCGGCGAGCCGGAAGGAGTCCAGCGAGCTCTACGTGGTAGCAACGGGATTCCGTGCCGCGTAGGGGATGACGCGACTTGTCTGGGCGGCAGTGGCCCGAAGACAGCGGCGGACCAGCGATGGCTTTCGCTGCGCTCTACCCATCCTGCGCACGACCTGTAGGATGGGCGGAGCGCAGCGGAGCCCATCAGAATGCCACTGCTTGCGATCCTGCTGAGTGTCCTTGGACTGATCCCTTTCATCGCCTGCGGGCTGGCAGCTCTCGGCACGGATCAGGTCACAGCGGACCGGATGATGAGCGCCCTGATCGCCTACGCGGCCGTGACACTCGCGTTCGCCGGCGGTGTGCATTGGGGGTTCGAGCTACAATCGGGGCAGCCGGACAAGTTCGTGCAGCGGGCACGGCTCGGGTTCGGCGTCATTCCGCCGCTGGTCGGCTGGATCGCATTGCTGCTGCCAATGGTGGCGGCGTCCTGGGTTTCGCTCATCGTGCTGATCGCTGCATACATCGGCGCCGTGGTGGTGGAGCAGCGGGCGGCGAGGAGCGGCTTGCTCCCTCCACGCTATCTCTTGTTGCGCTGGACCTTCACCATCATTGCCGTCGCCATGATGACCACGGTGCTGACACTTCGTCTGCTCGGGTTTACGATCAATTTTTGAGGATTGTCTGGATATTTAATCAAATTTGTGCTTTATTAACCGGTGCTCAATGTGAGTGCAGAACAATGTCCGACCAGTCTTCCGTCAGTGCCCAGATCATCCCATTCCCGTTGCGACGGTCGGCGCCGCAGACCGTGGACGGCCAGGAGCGGCTGCGTCGGGCACTCATCGCATTGGACGCTGCGGTGGCCGGGCAGCGCGACGCGGTGGCTGCGTGGCGCGGTGCGCTGGCCGATCTGGGTACCGTGATGGCAGGTCTCGGCGACAGCATGCAGCGCTACCGCGGCAGCCTGGACGCGCTCGACACCCGCGTCGCTGGCCTGCACGCCGAGGCGGTGCAGCTTGAGCGAACCGCCGATGCCGCCCTGGCGGTCAGACTGGATTGACGCCGATCAGCCGGGATTCTCTTCCGTGAAGAACTTCTGCCCCGCGGCGAAGTGGTTTGGAACTCATGAACACGCCGAGCAGCAACGCACCATGGGGCGCGCGTGCCTCATGCGTGTTGCCCGCCGGACGCCAGACGAAGTTGCCTGTCGTGCACACGCCTTCCTCGTCTTCCAGGCTACCCTCCAGCACATAGGTCAGCTCCACGCCGGTGTGCTCATGCAGCGGCACGACCGCGCCTGGCGCCAAGCGGAACAGCAGGGTCGCCATGCCGGTGTTCGGATCGCTGTACAGCACCTTGTGCTCGATGCCGGGGAACTTCGAGGTTTCCCAGGGAGCATTCACCACGTCGATGTAGTGCGACGGCGGCGAGGCTTCGTCGGCGAGCAGACGCTTGCGGGTCTTGATCATACCCTCGGGCATTGACGGGTTCCTCCTGGGCTTTGCCTGATGCGGCCATCGCGCCCCTTCGGGGCTAGGCTGTCAAGGTGGATCGCAATGGGGGCACGGCCATGACGACGCATCCGATGCTCGAGAATTTCCGCACCGCGCGCGTGGTGCCGGTCGTTCGCACACATGAAACGCGGCACGCCGCCACTGCGGTGCAATGGCTGCGCGACGCCGGCCTGCGCACCTTCGAGATCACCATGACGATCCCCGATGCTCCGGCGCTGATCCGCGAACTGGCGGCTGATCCCGCACTGCTGATCGGCGCCGGCACCGTGCCGGATCGCGCCATGGCGGAGACCTGCCTCGCCGCCGGTGCACGTTTCATCGTGGCACCCTGGGTCGATGCCACGCTGGCCGCACCGTGCCGAAGCGCCGGTGCGTTGCTGATGCTGGGCGCGCTGACGCCGACCGAGGCGCGTGCCGCGCTGGCCGCCGGCGCCGATGTTGTGAAGGTGTTTCCTGCTTCCTCGGCTGGCGGCCCGGCGCACATCCGCGCCCTGCGCAGCGTGTTTCCCGAGGTCGCGTTCTGTCCGACCGGCGGTGTCGAGCCCGGCAATGTCGCCGCGTATCTGGCGGCAGGCGCCGCCTTCGTGGGCATGGGCGGTGCGCTGGTTGATGAGAAGCGCATCGCCGTCGGCGACCGCGCCGCAATCGAGGCAGCGGCGCGGCAGGTGATGGGTACAGCCTGATGGTCGACCTGCTGTGCATGGGCGAGCCGATGCTGGAGTTCAACCAGCTTCCGGCACAACCGGACGGCTCGCGCCATTACCTGGAGGGCCACGGCGGCGACACCTCCAACGCCGCGATCGCCGCGGCGCGACAGGGCGCGCGCGTCGGATACATCACCGCGCTCGGCCTGGACATGCCGGGCGACAGTTTCATGGCACTGTGGGCGCGCGAGGGCGTGGATGCCTCCACAGTGATCCGGACCGACCGCTGGCTGACCGGCGTGTATTTCGTCACGCACGACGCGCAGGGCCATCACTTTCTGCACTACCGCGCCAACTCGGCCGCCGCGATGTACACGGCAGCGGATCTGCCCGAGCCGGCGATCGCCGCGGCGCGCATGTTCTATGTCTCCGGCATCAGCCAGGGGATTTCAAATTCGGCGACCGATGCGGTGTTCGCCGCGATCGACATTGCGCGGCGGAACGGGGTGAAGGTTGCATATGATACCAATTATCGCCCTCGTCTGTGGCCGCCGGCGCGCGCCGCCGCGGTGATGCACGCGGCGATGGCGCTGACCGACTATGCGCTGCCGGGTATCGAAGACGTACGGATCATGACCGGCCTGACCGATCCGGATGCGATGCTGGACTTCTACCTGCGGCTCGGGCCCAAGGTAGTGGTGTTGAAAATGGGCGAGTTGGGCGCCTATCTGGCAACCCCGGAGCATCGCATATGCGTCCCCAAGCATGACGTGCAGGTCGTCGATGCCACCGGCGCAGGCGACACCTTCTGCGGCAGCTTCCTCGCGCGCATCCTCGCCGGCGATGCGCCCGAACAGGCCGCACGTTACGCGAGCGTCGCCGCCGCGCTGAAATGCACGGGCTATGGCGCGGTCGCGCCAATCCCGCACGCGGCCGAAGTGTTCGCGGTGCTGGATCGCCAAATCCAGCCGTAACGTCAGCTTCCCCGTCATGGCCGGCGCAGGCCGGCCATCCACTTCTGTGTGCCGCAAGCAAAGTCGTGGATAGCCGGCCTGCGCCGGCCATGACGGTGGGACGTCATCCGCTACGCGGCCGACGGCGCACGTTCGCGCGCACATAGCGGAAATTCAGGATCGCCGGATCCGCCACCACCGGCCCCGGCGCAATCCCGACGATGATCCTCTCCGCGATCGGCCCGAAATCGGCACGGAAATGCACCGAGGATTTCAGCACCAGGATCGGACATTCGCTCGGTTCGACGCCGACATGACGCAGGATTGCCTGGTCCAGCGCCTGCATCTTGTGCGACACCACCATCACGCGCACGCCGTCGATGTCGATCAGCGCGCATGGCCCGAGATTGCCGGGATTGCCGGCGCCCATTGGTCCAGTCAGCGTGAAGCGGCCATCGGTTAGTTTCAGCACGCGCGCGGTGCAATCGAACGGCAGACCATCGGACTTGCCGCCGAGCGAGAGCGCAAGCGAAACACCCTCGCCGGCCGCGTGGCATGCGGCAACGCTCGCCGCATCGTTGATCAGGCACAGCACCGCACCGTCCGCCTTCTGACGCACGAGTTCGGCAAGCAGGCCGGTCGTATCGCCGTGTCCGCCGCCGCCGGGATTGTCCTGCGTATCAGCGATCACGATCGGCCTCGACGCGCCAGCCGAGAGACGCTTTGCTTCCGCTACAGCTTCGGCCGCCGGCAACGTATCCTGGACGAATGCGCTCTCGCGTGCGGCGACATGGGCGGCGAAGGCATCGGCTGCCGCATCGGCTTTCGCCTGCGTGTTGGCATAGGCGGCGAGTGCGGGACCGCAATCGGCGAAATCCGCGTAGGGAAAGCCGAAGCAGAAGGCCAGTTCCGTCACGTCGAGGCGTTCGGCGAGCGAGGCGCGTTCCTCCATCACCTCCTTCATCGGCTGAAGCAGGGTGCATTGGCTGCCGATCGGAATCCAGAAGTCAAACTGCCGAAAGGCACGTGGCCACGGTGCGCCGCGGGTGATGCGCTGGAATAAAAGCCGCATCGCCTGTGCGCCGGCTTGCTTCATATCGACATGCGGGTAGGTACGGAACGGCACGACGGCATCCGCCAGCGTGACCATCTGCGACGTTAGATTGGCGTGCGGATCGAGGCTGATCGTGATCGGCGTATTGCCGACGATGGCGCGGACACGGCGCAGCAGTTCGCCCTCTGCGTCGGGAAAGCTCTCGACCACCGCGGCGCCATGAAGATCGAGGTAAACACCATCCAGCGGTGCCTCATCCAGCGCGCGAGACAATTCGGCGCAGATCAGCGCCGCAATTCGCTCGAATGCCTCGTCCTGCACCGGGCCGGCAGGATTGGCAAAGCACCACGCGAGGGGGATGACGGCGGCGCCGGCAGCATCGGCGACACCAAGCGCCCCGGCAGCGGGCACCGATGTGCCGCGCACCGCATTCAGTACCGCAGCGCCCTCGGTCAGCGGTGGAAAACCGGCCGGACGCACGAAATCAGCGTAGGTGGTCGGCTGCGGCGCAAACGAGTGGCTCTCGTGCAGGAAACCGCCGATGGCGATGCGCTGGATCATGATCGGGCTCCGAACGAACAAACATTGTGTTACGGACCTTTTCTTCCAAAGCCGGTGCCGGCACAATCCTCGGCGGCGAATGCCACCGGAGGACGTCATGAAGTTCATGTGGTTCCATCTGATGCCATACACGGAGTTGCCCGCGGATTTCCGCGAGAAACATCCCTCGGTGTGGGTCGACATCCATTCCTCGCTGTTCGACCCGAAGCGCGCGCACCGAATGTACAACGATTTCATGGACGAACTGGAATACGCAGCCGCCTGCGGGTTCGATGCGATCTGCGTCAACGAGCATCATTCCAACGGCTACGGACTGATGCCGTCGCCCAACCTGATCGCGTCCTCGCTGGCACGCCGCACCACCGACACCACGATCTGCGTCATGGGCAACTCGCTCGCGCTGTACAACCCGCCGACGCGCGTCGCCGAGGAATTCGCCATGATCGACTGCATCTCCGGCGGGCGGCTGATTGCGGGGTTTCCGGTGGGCACGCCGATGGACACCTGCTTCGCCTATGGCCAGAACCCGTCGCAACTGCGCGAGCGGTACCTCGAGGCACATGACCTGATCATGCGGGCCTGGACGGAACCCGATACCTTCGCGTTCAATGGCCGCTTCAATCAGCAGCGCTATGTCAACATCTGGCCGCGCCCGATCCAGCGCCCTCACCCGCCGATCTGGATTCCCGGCGGCGGCTCGATCGAGACCTGGCAGTGGTGCGCCGAGATGGACTACGTCTACTCGTATTTGTCGTATTACGGCCACAAGATCGGCAAGGCGACGATGGACGGGTTCTGGGCGGAGATGGACCGCCTGGGCAAGGACCGCAATCCGTACCGCGCCGGCTTCGCACAGACCATCGCCGTGGCGGAGACCCGTCAGCAGGCATTGGACCTCTACACCGAGGCCGCCGAGTATTTCTTCGGCCGCTGCTTGCACATCGATCCGCGCTTCGCGGCACCGCCAGGCTACACCACCGAACCCACGCAGCGCCTGGGCATGATGAGCCAGGTCAGCGCGGCCGCCGCCAAATCCAAGGCACGACCCGGCGACATGAAGGAACTGGTGGACAGCGGCTATCTTGTGATCGGCACGCCCGACGAAGTCGTCGAGCAGATCGACGAGCTTTCCACCAACCTGCATGTCGGCAACCTCATGCTGCTGATTCAGTTCGGCAACATGAGCAAGGAACTGACCAAGTACAACACGCGCCTGTTCGCCGAGAAGGTGATGCCAAAGCTGCGCGGGAAATTCGCCGAATGGGAGCACCGCTGGTGGCCGCAGCCGATGGACACCGCGCAACGCGCCGCCGTGCCAGCCTATACGCCGCGCCTGCACGCAGCCGAGTAGCGCATGGACGATATCTCGACCCGCTGCTGCATCGCCGGCGGCGGGCCCGCCGGCATGATACTCGGCCTGCTGCTCGCACGCGCCGGCATCGATGTTGTCGTGCTGGAGAAACATGCCGACTTCCTGCGGGATTTCCGCGGCGACACCGTGCATCCGTCCACCATGGAGGTGATGCACGAGCTTGGCCTGCTCGACGCGTTCCTCGCCTTGCCGCACAGCGAGGTTCGCTCGCTCGGCGTGCAGATCGGCGCTGAATTCTTCGAGATCGCCGACTTCTCCCATCTGCCGACGCGCTGCAAGTTCATTGCCCTCATGCCGCAATGGGACTTTCTGGATTTCCTGGCAGCCGAGGCGAAGCGCTATCCCACGTTCCGTCTGCTGATGCAGACCGAGGCGAGCGGTCTCCTCCGCGAGGACGACCGGATGGTCGGCGTTTCCGCGTTGGGTCCCGACAGTTCGCTGGAGATCCGGGCCGAACTGGTGATCGGCGCCGACGGCCGGCACTCGACGCTGCGCGACGCGGCCGGCTTCGAGGTCATCGATCGCGGCGCACCGATGGATGTGCTGTGGCTGCGCCTGTCGAAGCACCCGAGCGATCCCGGGCAGACGCTTGGCCGTGTGGGTGCGGGGCGCATCTTCATCATGCTGGATCGGAACGACTACTGGCAGTGCGCCTTCGTCATCCCAAAGGGCGGCATCGACGAGGTGCACGCGCACGGGCTTGACGCATTCCGCGCCGACATCGTGCAGCTTGCGCCGTTTCTCCGGGACCGGGTGCACGAACTCGCGACCTGGGACGACATCAAGTTGCTGACTGTGGCGGTGAACCGGTTGGATACCTGGTATCGCCCAGGGTTGCTCTTCATTGGCGATGCGGCGCATGCCATGTCGCCGGTGGGTGGCGTCGGAATCAACCTGGCGATCCAGGATGCGGTCGCCACGGCCAACACCCTGGTGCCGCGCATGCGCCAGGGCGCGGCCACACTCGATGATCTCCGCGCCGTGCAGCGCCGCCGCGAACTGCCGACGCGCCTGACGCAGCGCATGCAGGTGCTGATCCAGAACCGGGTCATCAGCAACGTCCTGCGAGGCACGGCGACTCCGAAGCCGCCCTGGGCGGTGCGCATCCTTGGCCGCTACCCCGTGCTGCGCCGGCTGCCTGCGCGAGCCGTTGCCATGGGATTCCGCCCGGAGCACATAAGGCACTGACGCTCTGCGGCCCACACGGCCGGAGAAGCTGCCAGGACACAGCGTCCCTTATAGTAGCCATACTAGTAGTAGCCACTAGCAGCTGTCGACTCAAGGTGAAATCAGGCTGTGTACGCACGAATATGTCAGCGCAGGGCGCGTAGTTGCAAATGTATTACGCGGAGGGCGTGCTAATGAGTTGAAGATTACGTGAAGACGCTAAGTCCGACAGGCTGCTAGGCGCCGTTTCTGATGACTTTCCCCGCTGCTCCATCACCGTCATGGCCGGGCTTGTCCCGGCCATCAGAAGCGGCACCCTGCCACGACGGATGGCCGGGACAAGCCCGGCCATGACGGAGACGACCGAGCCTGAAGAACAATCCTATCGGCGCTCGGTATGACACTGGGCACATCATCCATGGGACGAAATATGATTGCAGTTGTGAACTGGCTCACAACTGCGTCGCGTTGCAGAGTGGTAAATGATCATGAGAGCCACAAGGTTCTTCGGGCGCCACGACCGCCGGAACAGGCGACATAGCGCGGAGACTGTCGATGAAGAGCGCCCGTTGGACTGACGAGAGCGGCTGGATCGTCGAAGACCTGCAGCACGACTTCTGGCAGCCCCCCACACATCCGAACCGGCGCTTCACAACCGCGATGTGGGTGCTGATGCTGATCGGAGCATCGCTGATTTCCTGGTCTGCCCTGGCGCACGGCCCAAGCCGACCCGATTTGACCGCGCGGATCATGAGCCAGCACTTGTACCAAAACGCGAACCAATGACCTTCCTGCACCGCTCGTTCCGTCGTCATGGCCAAGCTGACGAACTGGCGTTGTTTTTCATCTGCCGACTTTCGAACACTGTCATGGCCGGCGAAGGCCGGCCATCCACGACTTTCCTCGCAGTCATCGGCAAAGTCGTGGATGGCGGGGCCAAGCCCCGCCATGACGGGAAAAGGTGCTGCACGGGATAGGATAGCGTCGCCCGCTCTAATCCTTCGACCGCCGATCGATGACCCGCCGTGCCTTGCCTACAGACCGTTCGATCCCGCCCGGCGGTTCCACCACGACGCGCGTGGTCAGCCCGATAGTATCCTTGATCCGCGCCACGACCACCTTCGCCTCCGCCTCCATCAGCACCGGATCGAAGAATTCGGGCCGCGCCTCCACGTGCACCGCGACATCGTCCATGCGGCCTTCGCGCGTCAGCACGATCTGATAGTGGCCGGTCAGCACCTCGCTCTTCAGCAACTGCTCTTCCACCTGCGTCGGGAACATGTTGACGCCGCGCACGATCACCATGTCGTCCGAGCGACCGGTGACCTTCTCCATCCGCCGCATGGTGCGCGCGGTTCCCGGCAGCAGACGAGAAAGGTCGCGCGAGCGATAGCGCACCACCGGCATGCCTTCCTTGGTGAGCGAGGTGAACACCAATTCGCCCCGATCGCCTTCCGGCAGCACTGAACCCGTCTCCGGGTCGATCACCTCCGGATAGAAGTGATCCTCCCAGATGTGCAGGCCATCCTTCGTCTCGATGCACTCGTTCGCCACGCCGGGACCCATCACCTCCGAAAGTCCGTAGATGTCCACGGCATCCATCGCAAAGCCGTCCTCGATCTCGCGGCGCATCGCATTCGTCCACGGTTCGGCGCCGAAGATGCCGATCTTCAATGAGCAATCGCGCGGATCAAGTTCCTGGCGGCGGAACTCGTCGAGAATCGCCAGCATGTAGCTCGGCGTCACCATGATCACGTCGGGGCGGAAATCGGCGATCAGCTGCACCTGTCGTTCGGTCATGCCGCCGGACACCGGCACCACGGTGCAGCCGAGCCGCTCGGCCCCGTAATGCGCGCCGAGGCCGCCGGTGAACAGTCCGTAGCCATACGCGACATGCACGATCATTCCCGGCCGGCCGCCCGCGGCGTGGATCGATCGCGCGACGACGTGCGCCCAGGTCTCGATGTCCTTCTGCGTGTAGCCGACGACGGTCGGCTTGCCGGTCGTGCCGGACGATGCATGCACGCGCACCAGCTTTTCGCGCGGCACGGCGAACATGCCGAACGGATAGTTCGCGCGCAGATCCTGCTTGGTGGTGAATGGAAATTTCGCGATGTCTTCGAGCTGGCGGAAATCGTCCGGATGCACGCCGGCGCGATCGAACGCCGCGCGGTAGTGCGATACGTTCGTATAGGCATGGCGGAGCGTCCACGCCATCCGCTCGCGCTGCAGCGCGGCGATCTCGTCGCGCGATGCCGTTTCGATCGCATCGAGCCCTGCCTGCGCCATCGCCTAACCCTCCGCGAAAAACCTGCCGCCGGTGGTGCGCGAATGGCCGCGGAACTCCGCCACTGTCTCGCCGGTCGCGTCGCAGACGCGCACGTCGTAGATGCCCGAACGCCCGGCGCGCGTCCGCTCGACGGCTTCGGCCGTCAGCGTCTCGCCGCGCCGTCCGGGCCGGACGAAGGTGATCGCGCAATGCTGCGCCACCGCGTGCTCGCCGTGGGAATTGCACGCGAACGCCATGGCGGAATCGGCCAGCGCGAAGATGAATCCGCCATGGCAGATGCCATGTCCGTTCACCATCGCCTCGGTCACCACCAGCGACAGCCGCGCCCGGCCCAGGCCCACATCCTCCAGGCGCATGCCAAGGCCGCGGCTGGCGGTGTCGTCCGCCCACATCGCATCGGCACAGGCACGCGCCAGCGCGGCGGGATCGCTCATGCGCGTCCCCGGAACACCGGCGCGCGCTTCACTAGGAAAGCGCGCACGCCCTCGGCATAGTCGGCGCTCCGCCCAGCGGTGGCCTGCATCTCGCGCTCGAGATCGAGCTGCGCGTCCAGCCTGTTGGTCGGGCTTGCGGCGAACATGCGCTTCATGGCGGCAATCGCCTCGGTCGGCTGCTTCGCCAGATGCGCCGCCAGCGCCTCGGCTTCCTGCTGCAACGCAGCGTCCTCGACCACCTTCCAGATCATTCCCCAGGACTGCGCCTGCGCGGCATCCACCGGCTCGCCGAGCATCGTCAGGGCACGCGCCCGCGCCTCGCCGATCATGCGCGGCAGGAAGAAGCTCGCGCCGGAATCCGGCACCAGGCCGATCTTCACGAACGCCTGGATGAATTTGGCGCCGCGCCCCGCCAGCACGATATCGCAGGCGAGCGCATAGCTGGCGCCAGCCCCGGCCGCCACGCCATTCACCGCACAGACCACCGGCAGCGGCACGGAATGCAGCCGCCGCACGAACCGGTGATGCAGGTCGGCGACCTTGCCGAGGTCGGGCGGCCCGTCGGGGCCTGGCATCATGTCCGGCCCCAGTTCCTGCCCGGCGCAGAAGCCGCGCCCCTCGCCGGTCAGCAGCAGCGCGCGGCACGCGTGATCCGCCTCGGCCGCGTCGATTGCCGCGATCAGCGCCGTCAGCATCGCCTCGTTTGCGGCGTTCAGCTTTTCGGGCCGGTTCAGCACCAGCTTGCGCCAGCCGTCGCGCATCTCCACGCGAATTTCATCGCTCATGTCTGCCTCCGCCACTCTGACCACGACACACGCCCCAGTTCCGGCCGCGGCGCTTCATCCAGCATGCAGATGAACTCCAGCGAATGTCCGTCCGGATCGTCGAAGTAGACGCTCGCGGCCGGCATCCAGCAAAGCACCTGCGGCTCCTCGATCGGGTTTCCACCGCCCGAATCGAGTGGCGTCAGGCCGGCGGCCCGCAGCGCCTGCACGGAGGCGAACACCTGCGGCAGCTCGACCTGAAAAGCGATGTGCAGCCGCATCCGCAGCGGCGACGTGCCGATCGACCACAGACCCAGCATGCCTTTCTCCGGCGTCGGCACCCAGAAGAATGCCACCTGCCGTTCCGGAATCCGAGTGGCAAGCGGCAGCCCGAGCACGTCGCGATAGAATGCGATCGAACGGTCGAGATCGCTCACGGTCAGATGTGCCTCGAACAGTCCGCGTATCGGCACGATGCTCATCGCATACCCTCACTTCAGACGAACGCTAGTAGAAGTCGCAATATGCCGATAGGGTGTCGGGGGCGCGATCGTATCTCAATTTGAGTGTCTGGAACGTGCTAGAATTGGACATGCATTTCGCGTCGCTCGGTAGGGCCTTTCAAGCAGACGGTCGCGTCTTCTCGTCAAACGAAGGTGGACCGGAGGGCAGCGGCTCAGGCGCGTGAAGCGCTGCGATCAAGTAGTCGACAAAGGCTCGCGCCGATGGCTTGGCGGCTCTGCCGCTCGCATAGACGGCGTTGAGCTCGACCGTTCCCGCATCCCATTCCGGTAACAGCCGAACGAGCTCTCCTCGATCTAATTCCCGACGGCACGCACCGAGCGGAGTCATGACGATGCCCAATCCTTCGACGGCCGCCGCGATGGCGCCCAGGCTTGCCGTTATCGTCAACTTACCCGCGACCTGGAACGCGGTCGCAGTATCGCCGTTGCGAAAGGACCAGTGGCCGCCAAGGCTTGCAGGCCCAAGAATGATCGCATGCCGGGCCAAATCCGCAGGTGTGAGGGGGGTCCCGGTCTTGTCGAGGTAAGCTCGCGACGCGGCGAGGACGCGCGGCCATGCGAGAATCCGCCGCACCGTCGCTGTTGAGTCGGAAAGAGGACCAAACCGAAGTGCTACGTCCACGCCTTCGGCCACGAGGTCTTCGCGTTCATCTTCCATCATTAGGTCGATTCGTAGCGCCGGATGCCGGCTCATGAAATCCGAAAGCCGGGAGATGACCTCCCGCACAGCAAAGGTAGTTGCCAGACCGATCCGTAATATTCCGCGCATCTCTTCCGTTCCGCGCGCAGCGTGTTCCGCGTCGTCGAGCTCGGCCAGGACAGCCTCGATGCGAGCCAGGAAGTCCAAGCCGGCGTCGGTCAGCGTTACCGCGCGCGTGGTCCGGACGAACAGCGCGACGCCGATTTCGCGCTCCAGCGTCGCGATTGTCCGGGACGCGGTCGATTGCGGAATGTTCAGCTCACGACCGGCCGCGGAAAAGCTTCCCTTGCGGGCGACCCGAGCGAACAGCCGCAGCGCGAAGAGGCGGTCGCTCATAGCGCGGGTGGATAACTGAAAGCCATTTTCGCTGACTACAGCGGTCAAATGGAAATGTCGATCTCCATCCGCGAAGCCCGGAGCGCCTCCGTATGGGGGACGGGACTCTCGGCAGCATGGAGATCAGATATGCAGCACAGACTGTCTCTGGCCACTATGGCGGCCTTTGCGGTGTTCCCTCTCGGGAGCGCGTTCGCTCAGGTTGGGGAAAGCGGCTACTCCCTGCCACTGGTACTCGCGGTAAAGGCAGCGACCAAAGCGATCGGAACCTGTGCAAGCAACGGTTATCCGGTTTCCGCGGTTGTCGTTGACCCCTCCGGAGTTATCAAGCTCGAGGCCAAGGGCGACCACTCGACCATCCTCACCACCACGTCAGCCTTCCGCAAGGCATACACGGTCGTGACTTTCGGGCCGATCTTTCGGTTCGATGCTTCGAGCACATTCGCAGATCTCGTGGCCAAAAATCCAAACGGTGCAGCACTCGCGACGCTGCCCGACATTGCGTTGCTCCCCGGCGGGGTCGCGATCAAGGTCAAAGACGAAATCGTCGCCGCGCTCGGTGTCGGGGGCTCGCCGGGCGGCGACAAGGATGAGGCATGCGCCCAGGTCGGTGTCGCGAGCATCAAGGATGATCTTGCAAGCTCACGGTGAATGCCGTGGAAGGATGAAGGAGACGAGCATGAGCAGCGAAAAGAAGGTTGCCATCATCACTGGCGCCTCGCAGGGCATGGGCGCGGCCCTTGTCGAAGCATATCGCAATCTCGGTTACGGGGTGGTCGCGACGGCACGGTCGATTGGGCCAAGCAATGATGACCAAATCCTGGTGGTGCCCGGCGACATTACCGACCGGAAGACGGCCGAGCGTGCGATTTCCGAAGGCATGGACCGGTTCGGGCGCATCGATACGCTGATCAACAACGCCGGCGTATTCGTCGCCAAGCCGTTCACTCAATATACCGAGGCTGATTACGCGGCTCTGGTCGGCGTCAATCTCACGGGCTTCTTTCACATCACGCAGCTCGCCATCGCAGAGATGGAGAAGCGGCACAGCGGACACGTCGTACAGATCACGACGAGCCTGATCGAACACGCGAACTCCCATGTGCCGTCCGTGCTCGCCTCGTTGACGAAGGGTGGCTTGAGTGCCGCGACCAAATCGCTCGCGATCGAGTATGCAAAGATTGGCATCAGAGTGAATGCGGTTGCGCCTGGCGTCATCAAGACGCCGATGCATCCCGTCGAGACACATGCGCAGCTCGCCAGGCTGCACCCGCTTGGCCGGATGGGCGAGATCTCGGAGATCGTGGACGCGATTCTGTATCTGGAATCGGCGGGCTTCGTGACTGGCGAGACCATTCACGTCGATGGCGGCCAGAGTGCGGGCCACTGAAGCTCCGTCGCGGGAGCCGCTTCGCGCCGCGTTCAGACGCCCGCGACGAGGGCAGAGGAGTGAATGATCCATGTCGCATCACTATTCCGGTCCCGATTTCGGCTTCCCGCACGGAGACGCGCGCCTGGATCTCACGGATTTGTATGCCTTCCCCAAGCCAGGCGAGACGGACAAGTCGATCCTGATCATGAACGTCCATCCTTCCGCCGTCGTGAACCCGCCGGGGCCCACGACGCGCCAGCCGTTCGCGCCCAAAGCGTTGTACGAGCTCAAGATCGATACGAACGGCGATGCCGTCGCCGACATCGCATATCGGGTGCGCTTCTCGTCCTCCGCGGACGGGTCGCAAACCGCGACCGTGCGGCGCGTCGAGGGTGCGCAGGCCGCCGACACGGGTGACAGCGGCGAGGTCATGATCGAAGCAGCACCTGTGTCGACGGGTCGGGACGCGCGCGTGACGGAGGCCGGCCCTTACCGGTTCTTCGCAGGCTGGCGCAGCGACCCCTTCTTCTTCGATACGCGGGGAGCGTTGAACGATCTGCGGTTCACCGGCGACGACTTCTTCATCGACAAGGACGTGTGCAGCATCGTGCTGGAAATGCCCAACTCTGCCCTTGGAACCAAACCGGTCGGCCTATGGGCACGCACGCTCGACGGCGCGGGCGGGGTTTGGGTCCAGGCGGACCGGGGCGCGTTGCCCGCGCAAGCGGTCTTTCTCGTGGGCTCGGAGCGAGATCGCTACCACGCGGGCGAGCCGGCCAACGATGACCGTTTCATCGCCGTCTTCGCGCATGCGCTGGAGCACACCGGTGGCTATGGGCCGGAAGAAGCAAGGCGGGCAGCGGGAACACTGCTGCCCGACATGCTGTCCTACGATCCGACGCGTCCCGCATCTTTTCCGAGCAATGGCCGTACGCTCACCGACGATGCCGCCGACGCCTTTCTGGCAGTCCTCACGAACGGGAAGGTGACCGGGGACAAGGTCGGGCCCCACGTCGATCTGCTTGCCGAGTTCCCCTATGTTGGGCCGCCGCACAACAACTCTGTGCCGAGCCACGCAACTTCGCTTATCGCAACCGAGCTCCGCATGGCGTCCAGGCGCCTGGGCTCTTCATGAAGGATGACGTTATGAACCGACTGGAGAAAGTGCTGTACACCGCGAAGGCCCACACCACAGGCGGGCGCACGGGCACGTCGCGCAGCTCCGACGGCCGCCTCGAGGTCAGCCTGTCGCGGCCCGGCAGCCCGGGCACCGGCACCAACCCCGAGCAGCTCTTCGCGGCCGGCTGGTCCGCGTGCTTCGAGTCAGCGATGGAGTTTGTCGCGCGCAACATGAAGATCGCGCTGCCGCCCGATCACGCGGTCGACGCCGAAATCGATCTCGGTCCCGAAGGGGGCGCCTTCAGCCTGGCGGCTCGCCTCTACGTGAGCCTGCCGGGGATGGAGCGCGCGACGGCGCAGCGCCTTATCGAGGCGACCCACCAGGTGTGTCCCTATTCGCGGGCAACGCACGGGAACATCGCCGTCGAAACGACGCTGGTCTGACGACGGAGTTACCATGAGCAGTGTCAGGATGTGCGTCAGCACCGACGATCAAATCCAAACTGGCGCTCGGTGGGCGCGGATCAAGAGGAGCGCTGGGCTGGGCCTGTTGTCCGCGGCTGTTGTGGGCTCCATCGCCGCCTTCGCCGTGGAGTCTGCCGACGGTCTCAAGCTCCCAACGAGCTTCCGTAACTGGTACCACGTCAACACGATGGTCATCGACAAAGATAGCCCCCTCTTTGAGGCGATGGGCGGAATGCATAACGTTTATATCAATTCCACTGGAGAGACCGCGCTCAAGAAAGGCGAACCATATCCGGACAAGACCGTGCTTTTGGTCGATCTGCACGAATTCACCATCTCCGATGGCTCCTATGTCGAAGGTCCACGGAAGGCGACCGCCATCATGCTGAAAGACAGGAAGAAGTATGCCTCGACGGGAGGCTGGGGATTCCAGGCCTGGGCGGGAGGTGATCCAACAAAACCATTGGTCACGGACCCCACCAAACAATGCTTCGAATGTCACCAGTCAAAGAAGGACCAAGATTACGTGTTTTCAACCTATATCCCGTGAGCGCTCGATGGATTAGCTGGTTCGATCCTGGCGCCCGCGTGTGGGCTGCGTTCAGGCGACTGCGCGCGGCAGCGAAATCACCCTACGAGGTCGTTGAGCACACCACGATTTCGTCGGCAGGATGCTTCGCCGCCGAGGCGGATTGGCCGCACTCAGCAAGCTGAACGAACGACTGGTTACGGCTGTCACCACCCTGATTGACCTCGATCGGCGCGAACCTGTCGGCGCCCAGCGAGCGTGAATTTCCGTCTCCACGATTGACCGAGCAGCCACCCCACGGCCGGCTTGGTCGGCACACGACATTGAAACCGAAGTGCTCTCTGATCTGATCGCCCTGCGGCCAGGCGTCGACGCGACTACATTGCAGTTCATGGACATCATCCCTACCGACGCCGAGCGGCAGCAACTTCTCAGGCGCGAGGCCGACGCCAGGGATCCGGCCGGTGCTGCACGGCGCCGCCGCCTGACCTTGGAGGGCCTGGCCGATGCGGATGCGGGGCATCTGATCGACGATGAGGCGATGCAAGCCTGGGCTGACAGCCTTGGGACAGACCATGAACTGCCGATCCCGCTGCCCAGCTGATGCGCGTCCGCTGGACAGCGGAAGCGTGGTCCGACCTGGTTCGGCTTTTTGATTTTCTCGCCCCGGTCAACCGCCAAGCCGAGCGGCGCGAGCCATTCAGTCGCTGCGGGCGGCCCCGGCAAGGCTATTGCGGGACCATCCCCGCCTCGGGTCACGCCTGGACGACTTTGCAGAGCGCGAGGTTCGACGCCTGTTCGTGGGCGATTACGAGCTTCGCTGCGAAATTCGCGGCGAGGTGATCATTATCGTGCGGCTCTGGCACTTGCGCGAGAACCGTTGATTCGGTCCCGCGCAACAAAGTACACGATCTGAGCGACCGGACAGGCAACTTCTGATTGCCGCACCATCTCGGGGCGCAGCTTCGGCGCTATTTTGGCAACTCCCCGTGCGTATCCTCGGCTCACATGGCAAGATTGCCTCCGCGAACCTAAATTACGGGTGTGCTTCACCTGCATCTGTGAGAGATGACCCCAGGATGGATATCGGTCTCGGTCCCAGCGCCGCCTCGCCCACCGGCACCACGCTGGAGAGCCGCTTCGTCGAACTCGACAGACCGGTGCTGCTGACCGGCATCCAGGCTCTCGTTCGCGTGCTGCTGGAACAGGCCAGGCTTGACCGCGCCGCCGGCCTGAACACCGGCGGGCTGGTATCCGGCTATCGCGGCTCGCCGCTGGGTGGCCTCGATCTGGAACTCTGGCGCCGCCAGACGCTGCTGCTGGCCGAGAACATCCGCTTCCAGCCTGGCGTCAACGAAGACCTGGCCGCGACGATGCTGTACGGCACGCAGCAACTCGATGCCTTCCCCGGCAAGCGCGTCGATGGCGTGTTCGGCATGTGGTACGGCAAAGGTCCCGGCGTGGATCGCGCCGGCGATGCGCTGCACTGCGGCAATTTCATCGGCACGTCGGCACACGGTGGCGTTCTGGCGGTGGCCGGCGATGACCACGGCGCGCATTCCTCGACCTACCCGCATCAAACCGAGCACGTCTTCCAGGGCGTGTTCATTCCTGTTTTGAACCCCTCGTCCGCGCAGGACATCGTCGATCTTGGCCTTGCCGGCATTGCGCTGTCGCGGTTCGCGGGCCTTTGGGTGGCATTGAAGACAACCGCCGAGACCGCCGAACAGGCTGCCACGCTCGTGATCCCCTCCGCCCGCAAATTCGTCACTCCCGATTTCCCCGTGCCGCCGCATGGGCTGAATTTTGATCCGAACCTCCGCTTCCCCGCCGACCGGATGGAACTGGAACGGCGCGTCGTGCAGGAGCGACTTCCCGCCGTGTTGGCGTGGGCGCGCGCCAACCGTCTCGACCGCCGCATCTTCGGCAAAGAGGATGCACCGATCGGCATCGTCACCGTCGGGCGCGCGCACGAGGACACGATGCACGCGCTGCGCATGCTGGACCTCGAAGGCCACAGGCAGATCGCGCTCTACAAGGTGGCGATGACCTGGCCGCTGGAGACCATCGGCCTGCGCGAGTTTGCCCGCGGCAAGCGCGCCCTGCTCGTGGTGGAGGAAAAGCGCAGCTTCGTCGAATTGCAGATCCGTGACGCGCTGTATAATCTGCCGGCCGACGACCGGCCGGAGATAAGCGGCAAGACCGATCCATCCGGCGCGCCACTCCTGTCGCCGCTGATGGAGTTGTCGCCGGAGGCGGTCGCAATCGGCCTCGCCACTTTCCTTCGTTCGACGGGACTGAACATCGCCGACCCGCCGCCGCCACGCATGCCGGAGCGCCCGCCCGGACTGCTGCGCCGCATTCCCGCATTCTGCGCCGGCTGCCCGCACGGGACTTCGACCCGCCTGCCGGAAGGCAGCTTCGCCACCGCCGGCATCGGCTGCCATTTCATGGCGCTGGATGACGGCGACCAGACACGAACGTTCACCCACATGGGCGGCGAGGGCGCACCGTTCGTCGGCATGGCGCCGTTCACCGACACCGAGCACATGTTCGCCAATATCGGCGACGGCACCTACACGCATTCCGGCATCATGGCGATCCGCCAGGCGGTCGCCGCGAAGGCGCGCATCACCTACAAGATCCTGTTCAACGACGCGGTGGCGATGACCGGCGGCCAGCCGGCCGAGGGCGGCTTTCCGGTCACCGCGATCGCCGCTCAGGTGGCCGCGGAAGGCATTTCCCGAATTGCCCTCGTGGCCGATGAAGAAGAGCGCCTGCCGCCCGCATCGGCGTTGCCCGCCGGCACCACGCGCCACACGCGCGCGGAACTGGACGCGGTGCAGCGCGAGCTGCGCGACTACGAGGGCGTCTCGGTGCTGATCTACGACCAGGTCTGCGCCACGGAAAAGCGACGCCGCCGCAAGCGGGGCAAGATGGCGCAGGCGACGCAGAGCGTCGTGATCAATGAGCAGGTCTGCGAGAACTGCGGCGATTGTTCCACGCAATCCGGCTGCATCGCGATCGAGCCGGTTGAAACATCGCTCGGCCGCAAGCGCCGGATCAACCCGACGAGCTGCAACGTCGATCTGTCGTGCCTGAAGGGCTTCTGCCCGAGCTTCGTCACCATCGCCGGTCCGCCGAGCGCGCCTGACGCCGATCCGCACTGGCAGGCACGCGAGGACGAACTTGGCGCCGGTTTGCCGCTTCCGAAGCTCCCCGCGACTGACAAACCGTGGCGCGGGCTGTTCGCCGGCATCGGCGGCGGCGGCATCATTACGTCGGGCGCCATTCTCGCCATGGCCGCGCATCTGGAAGGCAAAAAGGTGCGCACGCTCGACTTCACCGGGCTGGCGCAGAAGAATGGTACTGTCGTGGCGCATGTGCAGATCGCCGACGAGGAGTCGGCGCTCGATGTGGTGCGCGTCCCGCTCGGTACTGCCGATGTGATGATCGCCGCCGACCTTGCGGTCGCGGCCGGACCGGGCGTGCTGGAGCGCAACGCGCAATCCGCCGCGGTGATCGGCAATCTCGATCTCGCCGCCACCGCTGCATTCAAGCATGACGCAAACCTGCAGATCGACGCCGTGCTGCATCGGCGGACGATCGAGCGTGCGACCGATGCCAAGGCTTCCGTCTATCTGCATGCCGTGCGCCTGGCCGAGCGGCTGTTCGGCAACGCGCAGGCGATGAACACGCTGTTGCTCGGGCTCGCGTGGCAGCGCGGCCTGGTGCCGGTCGGGCAGGCGGCAATCCTGCGCGCGATTGAGCTGAACGGCGCGGCGGTTGCGATGAACCGGCGCGCCTTCCTTTGGGGCCGTATCCTCGCCGAACGTCCGGAGCTGGCGGACGAAATTCTGGTGCACACGCTGGAGGCGCCGCCCGCCACGCTCGATGCGCTGATCGGGGCGCGCGCGGACGCTTTAGTGGCGTATCAGAACGCTGCGCTGGCGGAGCGCTACCGCGGGCTGGTGAACGAGGTGGTTGCGCGCGAGGCGCAGGTGTTCGGCGCTCCGGGTCGTCTGGCGCGTGCCGCGGCCGAGGGCTTGTATCGCGTGATGGCATACAAGGATGAATACGAGGTCGCGCGTCTCCACGCTGCTGCGACCTATGGCGACAAACCGGTGTTCCATCTTTCGCCGCCGCTCCCGACCGGGATCGACCCGGCGACCGGACGGCGACGCAAGATCGCGGTGCCCGGATGGCTGGCATTGCCGCTGTTCCGCGTGTTGCGGCATGGCAAGCATCTGCGGGGCACCGCGCTCGACCTGTTCGGCGTGCAGCACGAGCGGCGCATGGAGCGGGCGCTGATCGAGCAGTATGTCGGCGACCTTCGATCGGCGCTGGCCGCGTTGCGACCTGATACGCTGGACGTCGCGGTGGCCATTGCGCGGCTGCCCGACATGATTCGGGGCTTTGGGCCGGTGAAGGATGCCAACCGGGTGAAGGCGCAGGAGCAGCGCCGCGCGCTGTTGCCGCGTCTTGCCGATAGTCCCGTGCGGGTGGCGGCGGAATAGCGCCTGCCGCGAGGCTGCGTTGGATGCAAACATGGCGAGCAGGTCGGATCGGCGCGAAGCGCAGCGGCGGGTCGAGTTGGCTACCCTTCAGGTAGCGTTCGCGACGTCACTCAGGATGAAATTTGACCGCATCACAGCATCCTCCGTCTCGATCCCATTCAGCAAGGCTGGCGCCTCGCCACTCGTTCCGCGGATGCGCGACTCCCGTTGCTCCTTGCGAGAGGCGGGTCTCTTTCCTTTAGCGTCACGGTTATCCTGATGCACTTGGAGCCTGTTCCGGCCATGACGATTCGACGCCGGCGGTCAATCCAGCAGCCAAGGTGCCGCACTCGCCTGCGCAATCTGCCGTACCTGACCGAGCAGACCCGGGCCTACCGGAATCCCCTCGGCCATCCGCTTCGCCGCGTTGTTCCATTGCGGATCGCCGGCGACCATGACCGGCTGCGACTGATCGATCGGCTTTGTCGCGCGCAGATCATCGCAGAACTGCGCGACATCGCTCTGGAACTCCGACCGGTCGCGGAACAGCCCCGGATCGATCGCCATGAAGAAATGGCCGATATCGTTTCCCTGCGGCTTCTTCGTGTGCTGCGGATCGGTGATCAGCGTCGCGCCCGAAAGACACGACCCAAGGATGTTGACCATCGCCGCCAGTCCGTAGCCCTTGTAGCTGGAATTCTCCGGCGACCCACCCAGTGACGTCAGGAACCCGCCCTTCTCGCGCGCCTCCAGCGGATCGGTGCTTGGCAGGCCATCCTTGTTCAGCACCCAGCCGGGCGGACATTCCAGGCCCTCGTTCGCCTTGTTGCGGATGCGTCCTGCCGCCACGGTTGTCGTCGCCATGTCCAGCAGGAACGGCCTGGCGTCATCGCCGGTTGGTGCGGCGAATGACCATGGGTCGGTGCCGAGCTTCGCCTCCTTGCCGAACGTTGGCGCCACCTGAATGCTCGAGGCCGACGTGCAGGCCATGCCGATCAGCCCGACCTTTGCCGCCATCAGCGTGTAATAGCCGGTGGCGCCGAAATGCGCCGAGTTGCGCACCGCCGCGATCGCCATACCCGACTGCTTCGCCTTGTCGATTGCCACCTGCATGGCGAAGTGCGCGGGCACGTGGCCCAGCCCGCCGCTGCCATCGATCAGCGCGGAAATCGGCGTCTCCTTCAGGATCTTCGGCCGCGCATCCATCTTCGCCCGTCCGCTCCGGCGCAGCCGATCATAACCCGGCAGCATCGACATTCCGTGGCTGTCCACGCCATGCAGATCGGCCCAGGACAGAATGTCGGCGGTCGGTTCGGCGTTCTCCTCGGGCATGCCCCAGGCAGTCAGAATCGCTTTGATCTGCGCGCGATGCGTTGCATACGGTGCGGGCATTCGGGGTCTCCTCCGGCACGCCCCCGGCTTGTTCCGGGGTTGGCGCGCAGCCTTGCGCGGTCACGGCATTCCGGCAAGTGTGCGACGCGATGATCAGAGGTGCGTGATGGCTGACACCGGGGAGTTATTGCGGGCTCGCTTCGGGATCGATCTGCCGAATGTCGACGTGCCGGCGGCGGTGGCGCCGCTGCTCGATCGGCGGGTAACGCGACGCTACACGGATCAGCCGGTGCCCGACTCGCTGCTCGACGCATTGCTGGCCGCGGCGCAGTCGGCGCCGACCAAATCCGACCTGCAGCAATACTCCGTCGTCGTGATGCGCGACGCCGCCCGCATCAAGCAGATCGCCGACTGGATCGGCACGATGGATTGGATCGCGACCGCGCCGGTGTTCCTTGTTTGGTGCGGCGACATGCGGCGCAACCAGCGCCTGTGCGAACTGCACGGCCTGCCGCATGCCAACAACAATCTCGACACCTTCCTCAACACCGCGGTCGATTGCTCGCTGGCGATGGCGCAGTTCATCGCCGCCGCCGATGCGGTCGGTCTCGGCACCTGCCCGATCAGCTATGTGCGCAGCCATATCGAGCGCGTGACGCCGCTGCTGTCGCTGCCCTCGGGCGTCTATCCCGTTGCCGGCCTCACTGTCGGCTGGCCGGTGTTTCGCCGGCCGGTGTCGATGCGTTTGCCGCCCTCGGTCGTGGTGCATCGCGAACGCTACGACGACACCGGACAAGAAACCGAAATCCGCGCCTACGACGAACGCCGCCGCGCGCGCGAACCGGTGGCGCCTGGCAGCCTGAAGAACAACGACGTCTATCCGCCGCGCGAGGGCGTCGGCTGGAGCGAGAACGTCGCGCGTCAGCTTTCCGTGCCGGAGCGCTTCGGCTTTGCCGCCTATCTCAAGACACGAGGCTTCGAACTTGCCTGAAGACCACGTCCATCACGCACAGCTGGTCGACCAGAGTGAGCCTCCGCGTCCCAGGACCGTTCGCGCGCGCCACGCCGCCAGCATCGTTGTGCTGCGGCCACGCCGCGACGACCCCGAAATGTTGATGGGCATGCGTGGCGCGAAGCACCGCTTCATGCCGAACCGCCTGGTGTTTCCTGGCGGCGCCGTCGATCGCGCCGACCTTTCCGCGCCCAGTGCGACCGACCTGCGGCCCCACACGTTGCGGCATCTGCGCAAGGCGGCCAATGAGCATCTTGCGCACGGTCTGGCCATCGCGGCGGCGCGCGAGCTGGAGGAGGAGACCGGCCTCAGTCTGGGCAGCCCGCCGCACCTCGACGGCATCGAGTATCTCTGCCGCGCGGTCACGCCGCCGGACAGTCCGATCCGCTTCAATGCGCGCTTCCTGCTGGTGCACGCGGATCGCGTCACCGGCACGCTTGCCGGTTCGGGGGAACTGGAGAACCTGCGCTACTACGGGATGCACGAGGCGATGGCGCTCGACCTTGCCATGCCGACGCGGCTGGTGATTGAGCGGCTGCGGATCTGGCTTGCGCTGTCGCCTGGTGAACGCATCGCGGTCACCCATACGGCGATCCTGCGGCGTCATTCCTGGCGGATGGAATGACGCGACCCCTCCCGCGGTGCGGAAGGGGTCGCGCCGGTCGTCGCGGTTGCGCGCTCAGCCCTGGGTCGGCTGGGCTGGCGGCTGCTCCGGTGGCGTCGGCGGACGCTGGCGCAGTTCGGTCATGAACTGGTCGAACTCGGCCTTGTCCTTGGCGAAGCGCAGCCGGTCGAGGAAGGCGCCAAACTCTTTCTGCTCCTCCTCCAGGCGGCGCAGCGTCTCCATCCGGTATTCGTCGAAGGCGCGGTTGCCGCTGGTAGGCGCGGGCCTCTCACCGCCGCCGCACCAGTTCTTCCAGCCGGCCCACGGTCGGAGGACCGCCCTGCCAGGAGCCGCCCTGGTAGGCGTCATGACGGCGATATCCCCAGCATCCCATACGTCCGCTCCATAGTGAGAGAAACAACAGCGTCAGCCCGACCGGCCACCAGAAGATGAAGCCGAGCACGACCGCGGCGATGCACAGCGGCCTGGGCAGCGTCCGCCAGTGCGAGTAGCCCCAGCCTGGCTGGTTCCAGGCTGGCCCCGGGCCCCAGGGGGAATTGCCCATACCCGGATTGCCGTAACTTCCATGGTTTGCAGCGCCCGACATGGCGGTCCTCATGTGAATGTAAGACACATTTACATATGATCCTTCGCGGCCCGCCCGTCAAGTGAATTGCGCGTGCCGGTTCAAACGCCCTGCGGCTTGCCACCCGCCAGCCCGAGGCTCTGCAGATAGATCAGCACGCCGGCCTCCAGCAGTTCCTCCGGCGACATCGGCAGCTTCCGCCGCGACGGATCGGCGCGCACGAACAGTGAGGCGATGCCGTGCGAAAGCGCCCAGACGTGCAGCGCCATCATCAGCGACGGCGGCCGCCGGTCCCGCGGCAGCGTGGCGGTCAGCCGCTCCGCCGCCTCGCGCAGGATGGCGAAGGCGCGATCCCCGGCGGCGAGCAGTCCGGGATGGTTGTCGAACGCGATACGCGCCTCGAACATCGCCGCGTAGTAGGCCGGCTCGTCGCGCGCAAAGGCCAGATAGGCGCGGCCGATTGCCTCGAAGGCGCGCATCGGATCGGGGAGGCCGTTGTTCCACGCGGCAGCCAACACCGCGGCGAAACGCTCGAAGCCGCGCAGCGCGACTTCCGCAAGCAGCGCCTCGGCGTCGCGAAAATGCCGGTACGGCGCGGCGGGGCTGACGCCAGCCAGCCGTGCCGCCTCGGCGATGGTGAACCCGGCCGGACCCTTTTCGGCGATCAACTCCAGCGTGGCCTCGACCAGCGCCTCGCGCAGATTGCCGTGGTGGTAGCCACGCCGCTGTCCGGACCAGCTCATGTGAAGGAGTATTACATTACTTGCGCCGTCGATCCAACGGCCGTCGCCGCGTCACTCCGGAAAGGCGAATATCCGCTTCCAGTCGTCCTTCATGCTGATGACCGTCCAGCCCTGCTTCTTCGCCTCGTCGTACAGCGCCTGGGTGAAGGTGCCGACTTTCGAATCGGGCAGCCCCTGCGCCGGTCCGTACGCGTATTCGCGCTTCGCATCGTCGTGCAGCACGAGCATCGACAGCCGCGCGCCATCGCCGGCCTTGGTGTACTCCAGCATCTGCTGGTCGCCGATCGAATTGCCGAACGCGGCATGCGGACGGCGGCCGATCATCAGGTGGATGCCCTCGGGCTTGCCGGCGTTGTCGTCGTTGAGCAGCAGCTTGGGTTCCTTGGTCAGGAACGGTTTTCCGTCCTTGTCGTAGCCGTACTTCGTACCGCCGGCGCTGCCTACCACCTGCTCGGGCGGGATGCCGTACGCAGACTGGGAGTAAACGCGTACGAAGTCCTGGCCGCCGCCGGTGACGATGTAGTTCTTGTAGCCATTGGCGAGCAGATAGACGAGCACCTCCTGCATGGGCTGGTAGGTGAGGTCGGTGTAAGGCCGCTTCCACCGCGGATGCTCGGCCGTTTCGAGCCACTTCTTGACCTCCGCATTGAACTCGTCCACCGACATGCCGGTGAGCGTCGCGGCGAGGATCTCCTCCAGGTCGTGCGTCGAGAGCTTTGCGATCGCAGCCTGGTTGCCCGACATCACGGTCTTGAACGGCTCGACATTCGCAAGTTCGGGCCTTGCCTTGACCACCGCCGGCACACGGTCCAGGCAGTAGATCACCTGCGTGTACATCGGTTGCTCGACCCACAGCGTGCCGTCCTGGTCGAACGTGGCGATACGCTCCTCCGGCGGCACGTAGCTCGGGCTCGACGCTTCGGTTGTCGTTTGCACGAAGTCCAGGATTGCCTGTTTCGCAGGGCCGTCATTCCAGGACGGAAGCGGCACGGCCTGCGCCTGCGCGGCGGCAGCGCCGAGCAGCCCGGGCAGCGTTGGCAGCGTCGCAAGTGCGCCGAGCATGAGGCGCCGGCTTGGACCGTTGGGAGAAGTGGTTCGCATGGTTGTCTCCAGGAACAGGCGAGCAGTCGCAGCGGCGGGGCGACCATACTGCGTCTTCGATCCAAATCAATCCGACCATGCCGTTGCTGCCGCTGCACGGACGCCGCCTCCTTTTGGCGCATTTGTTCCGGCTACAGTAGAGTGCCGCATGTTCGTTCCGGCTCCAGACCACGGGGGATCGAGGGTGATGTTTCGAATGGTTCTACGGCTCGACATGCAGGTGCTGTATCCCGTGACGATCATCCTGATCGCTGGAGCCGCCGAACTGGGCAACCGGATCGGCCTGCGGTTTCATGTGGCCAAGACCGAAAATGCCGATGTCGGCACGCTGGCAGGTGCAGCTCTCGGGCTTCTCGCACTGCTGATCGCGTTCAGCTTTTCGATGGCGGAGTCGCGCTACGACCTGCGCCGCAGCATGGTCCTGGAAGAGGCCAATGCGATCGGCAGCACAGCGAACTTCGCCCTGATGCTGCCGGAGTCGGCGCAGAAGCCCATCCTGAGCCTGCTGCGCGACTATACCGCGGTCCGGATCACGCTGGGCGTCCCGTACGATCCGTCGAAGCAGGAACAGGACATAGCCCGGTCATTGGATCTTCAGAGCCGACTGTGGCAGCAGGCCGTCGCGGTGACGGCGGCGAATCCGCAGTCGCTTCCTGCCTATCGCTTTGTCGCTTCGCTGAACGAGATGAACAACATCCATGAAAGGCGGCTCACCGCGCTGCGCAACCACGTCCCGGTCGCAGTGATGTTCATGCTGACCGGCACGGCGATGGTGGCGATGGGATTTACCGGCTTCAACGCGGGCGTCGTTGGAGCCAGACGGCATCTGACCACTTTCATCATGGCGCTCACGGTCGCACTGCTGATCATGCTGATCGTGGATCTCGACCGGCCATATCGCGGGCTGATCCAGGTGCCCGTGCAGGCCCTGGTGGACACGGCGCAGGGCATTCCCGCGGTAACAGCGGGCGCGCTTGTTCACGCGCCCGCCGTGCCGTCCCGTGGGGCTATTGCCCTTCGTGGCTCCGTATCACTTCGTCAACCTGCGCCTTGACCGCCTCGAGGTTGAAGGATGCCGGCGCCTGCATCGGGGGGAACTGAATGGCCGTCTGCGCCAGCGCCGCGACCTGCTGCTGCACGAGCACGAAGCGCCAGAACTCGCGGGCATAGAATTCATTCATGTAGCCGCCGCCCAGGCTGTTCAGGCTCTCGCCGCGGATCGACGGCGTTCGCTCGAAGGGATCCTGGCGGATGTTGACGATCGTGGGCATGTCGGTCGTCACCTTCTCGCCAGGCCAGCCCCACGGCTGCTGGTAGAACTGGAACTTGAAGTCGTCGATCCGGATCGCGCCCAGCTTCGGCCCGCCGAAGTAGAACAGTTCGTGACGGGCAGACGGCCCCTTGCCCAGCAGCAGTTCCGTCTGGTCGAAGCCGTCGAGGTGGTTCTTGTAGGTCCGGTCACCCAACTTCACCCCCGACAGCAACTGAGTGGTGATGTTGGAGTTGCCCGCCGCCGCGGCGAGCGTCGGCAGCCAGTCGAGGCCGGAGAAGATGCCGTTCTCCACCGTGCCCGGCTTGACCTTGCCAGGCCAGCGGATGATCGCCGGTACGCGGAAGCCGCCTTCGAACACGGTGCCCTTGGTGGCCCGGAACGGCGTCATGCCGCCGTCCGGCCAGGTGAAGACTTCCGCGCCGTTGTCGGTGGTGAAGATGACGATCGTGTTGTCAGCCTCGCCGATGTCTTGCAGGTGCTTCAGCAGATCGCCGATGCTGTCATCCATCTGCGCCATGCCGGCTTCTTCCAGGCCGTAGTTGCTCTGGTAGTTCATCTTCGCCTGGTACTTGGGCGGGATGTAGGTGAACACGTGCATGCGCGTCGTGTTGTGCCAGAGGAAGAACGGCTTGCCGTCCTGCTTCGCCTTGTCCATGAATTCCGAGCTGGCCTTCACCAGCACATCGTCGAAGGTCTCCATGTCAAATCTGGCCTTGCGGCCTTCCTGCCAGTTCTGCCGCCCGGCCATGTCCGGGAACGGCGCCAGCGGGCCCTCATCGACGATCCGCTGCTTGCCGATCCTGCCCCAGCGCGGCTGCACCGTCGGATCGTCCACGTCGGTCGCATAGGCATGGATCAGGTCGCGCGGGCCATACTTGTCGATCCAGTCCTGCGGGTAATCGAACCAGTACGGATCGGACATCGCATCGAGATGGTACAGGTAGCCGAAGAACTCATCGAACCCGTGCACCGTCGGCAGGTACTTGTTCAAATCGCCGAGGTGGTTCTTGCCAAACTGGCCGGTTTCGTAGCCGAGCGACTTCAGCACAGTTGCCAGCGTCACCGCCTCATCCGGCAGGCCCACGTCGGCGCCGGCCTGGCCAACGGTGGTCAAGCCGGTGCGCAGCGGCAATTCACCGGTGATGAAGTTCGCCCGACCCGCCGTGCAGCTCGCCTCGGCGTAATAGTCGGTGAACATCATGCCTTCGGATGCGAGCTTGTCGAGATTGGGCGTCTTGCCCGACATGATGCCGCGGTGGTAGGCGCCGATGTTGAACCAGCCGACATCATCGCCCATGATGACGAGGATGTTGGGCTTTCGTGCCTGCGATTGCGCCTGGACAGGGCCGACGGTGGCTACCGCGACGACCAGCAGAAATGCGCCAGCGAGTGCGCCGATGGCGTGGGACAATCGTGAACCGACAGTCATCCCCGGCCTCCGTCGCCTGATAGTTCTGCGGTAGGCATTCTATTTTCCTCCATGTCGTTGTGATGCTCAGCGCTCGGGTGACACGCTGTTCTGTACTGTCTGCGCGAACCGACAGAGTGATGTCGAATTGATGCGCTGTAGCGTGGCCCTTGGATGTTCGTTCGGGCGAGAAGGCTCGGTCAAGCGCGCAATCGTGTCGACACTCCCTGCCACCGACCGCCCGGGTACAAAATCACAGATAGCGTTTTGCTACAATGACTGTTTTGCTACAATGCCTCACGTATGCTGGGTCGGTTTCGACGCATTGAAGACGCGCTCATTCAAATGCAGCGAATGCCGATACGACGGATCGCAAAGTACCAACGGTCCGGGCCAATGACCTTCGGTCACCTCAACGGCGACAGCGGTTGGTATAAATCGCCAATTTTCCTCTACACGCTGTTCGCGCGGCGTGATACATGGCGCCGCGCGAACAGACATTTCTATTCTCTGGGCAGGTGGACCGACTTCGATTGGTCACTCCGCCGGAAGCCGCTTCTCTCAAGCCCCCGCCAGAATGGCCTCCGCGCACTTCTCGGCCGTCATCAGCACCGGGAAATTCGTGTTGGCGCACGGCACCACCGGGAAGATCGACGCATCCACCACTCGCAGCCCGTCCACCGCCCGCACGCGCCCGGCCGGATCGGTCACCGCCATCGGGTCATCCTCGCTGCCCATCCGACACGTGCAGGAGGCATGCCACACGCCCACCGCCGCCTTGCGGACGAAAGCCTCGAGCTGCTCGTCGTCGCGCAGCAGGCCCTCGAGCGTGACGCCCTCCATGATCAGGTTCCGATCAGGTAGCTGCGCAGCGCCGCCGGTCCGTCCATCGCTTTCGCCAGCGCATCGGTCAGCAGCTTGTTCTTCTTGCTCACCAGGCCGACCTGGCGAACCTTGTCGCTGTAGCTGGCTGGGAACGGATCCGTGGTCACCGCCTGCATCGTCGGAGTCAAATGCATCGCGCCGAAGCGACGCACGCCGTCCATCATCCGCTCCAGATCACGCTGATCGGACAGCAGGTTGAAATCCACCATCGGTTCGTCGCGCCAGTCAGCCGATGCAAGCTTCACTTCGCCCGTCTCCGAGTATGTCTTGTAGACCGTGATGATGAAGGAACCGATCTGCTCGCCCACCGCGTGCCACGATGTCTTGTTGGTGACCACGGTGAACATGTCGCCCGGCGGTATACCGTCGAGCCTCGACGAATACCGCAGCGCCAAATAGATGTGCCGCCGCGTGTAGTCGTTGACGATGCGCGCGAACGGCTTGATGAAGGCGGCAACCGCGACCGCCGGATGATCCTGCAGCCGCTGGCCAACACCTGGCGCATTGGCCCGCACCTCGATGCCAAGATCCCGCAGGTGGCCGGCGGGACCGATGCCGGCACGCAGCAGATGCGCCGGAGAATGGATCGCGCCCGAGCACAGGATGATTTCGCGCCCGCGGAATTCCGTCTCGCGCCCGCCCACCCGTGCCTTCACGCCGACGCAGCGCAGCCCGTCGAACAGCAGCGTGCTGACCTGCGTGTCCGTGGAGATGGTGAGGTTCTCGCGCATGCGCGTGCCGGGATCGAGGTAGCCGATCGCCGCCGAAACCCGCCGTTCGTAAACATTGGAAATGGTGATCGGGAAATACCCGTCGCGGAATTCCGCGTTCTGATCGATCAGAAAATCATAACCGGCGGCCTTGAATGTTTCGCCGGCAGCCTTGGCATGTTCCGGCCACAGGTCGGGAAAAATCCGCCGCACCGGGATGCGGCCTTCGTTGCCGTGCCACGGACCGTCGAAATCCATGTCGCGCTCGACCTTCTTGAAGAAGGGCAGCACGCTGTCCCAGTTCCAGCCGGTCGCACCGCGCGCATGCCACTCGTCGTAGTCGGTCGGCGCGCCGCGGTTGGCGAGCTGGCCGTTGATCGACGAACCGCCGCCCAGCACGCGCGCCTGTTCGTAGGTGCGCAGCTTCGGGCGCGGCTCGTTGGGTCGGTTGTGCGGGATGACCTCGGTGGTGACCTTCAACGCCGACCACGTGTAGGCCGGGTTCAGATACGCGGTGCCGGGATAGGAATTGAGGATCGCCGCAGGCACCTTGCCGTGCGGCGTGTCCTGCCCTGCCTCCAGCAACAGCACCTTGTTGGCGCTGCGGGCGGACAGCCGGTTCGCGAGGACGGAGCCGGCCGAGCCGCCGCCGACGATGATGTAGTCATGGTCCATTGACTGCGCTCAATGTGTTTCGGTGTGGAACGTCTTCGATACGATCCGCCAGCCATCGGCCAGCTTAACGAAGGCCAGGTGGTCAGCGGAAGCATCGTCTCAGCACGGTATTTGTGACAAGTGTCGTCGGCATTGGCGAGGACCTGCGGGAGCATTTTCGGGAGGAGGCGAATCGCGATCGGGTCAATTGCCACGACGGGGCGAGACCGCGCTGCGTCTCCTCCGCCTGCCTCACGCCCCGAGCTGCGTCGCCAAATCCTCGATATCCTTCGCCACCACATCCCAATCCTGCTCGGCAGCGTAGTCGCGCTTCTGGTGCGGGCCGTATTCGCTGGGGCGCGGGAAGAACGCCGTCATCAGCCCCTGCTTCCGCGCATTGCCCAGATCGCCGTTATGCGCCGCC
Organism: uncultured Alphaproteobacteria bacterium; assembly: GCA_963780095.1. GTDB lineage: Bacteria > Pseudomonadota > Alphaproteobacteria > Acetobacterales > Acetobacteraceae > JAMXLO01. Next base: position 104,752 of record CAWABH010000023.1, on the reverse strand, counting down.
GCCATCATCACCTGCCCCGGCTCGATGTTCAGCAGCTTCGCAACGCCCAGATACGTCTCCGGGTCCGGCTTGAAGTGGCGGAACAGATCGGAGCCGAAGATCATGTCCCACGGAATGCCGGCATGCTTCGCCATGTTGAGCAGCAGCGACACGTTGCCGTTGGACAGCGGCCCGATGATGAACTTCCGCTTCAGACGCGTCAGTCCTGGCACCGAATCGGGCCACGGGTGCAACCGGTGCCAGCCGAGGTTGATGTGCGTCAGGTCCGCCTCGGTCAGCCCCGCAATGCCGAACTCCGCGACCAGCTTGTCCAGCGACGCCCGATGCAGGTTATCGAGCGTGGTCCACGGCTGCTCGCCCTTGCGCACCCGGTCCATCGACGGGTGGTAGGCCGCGCGCCAGGCATCCACCAGCGCCGTCCAGTCCGCGTTGATGCCGCGTTCCTTGCCGAACGCCGTCAGCTCGGCGATCAGGCTGCCGCGCCAGTTCACCACGGTGCCGAACGTGTCGAACACGATCGCGACCGGTTGCTTGCCTGCCATGGCGTCCTCCCACTGATTTTCCCCCGCCAGCCAAGCGTTGCGCGCGCCCGCGGTCAAGCTCGGGGGAGGTGGGTTGATAGCCGGCACGGCGATGGGCGCGCACGAGGTGCAACCGCAGATGAACGCAGATGAACGCAGATAAGATCAGAAGTTACTTACGATACGTTTGATGTCCAGGCGCGGCCTGCCGAAATTGAGCAGGAGGCACAGGTGCAGGCCGGTCGCGCGCAGGTAATTCATGCATTGGGCCTGGTGAATGTCATCGAATGCCCTGACGGCCTTGAGTTCCACCAGAACCGACTCCCCTACCAACAGATCAACGGCATATTCGCCGACGACAATACCATCATAAGTGACAACAATGCCATGCTGCTGCGCAACAGTCAGACCCATCTTGCGCAGTTCGTGCGCCAGCGCGTTTTCATAGACCCTTTCAAGAAAACCGCACCCGAGCGTGTTGGAGACGGCGAACGCGCCTCGAATGATCTGCTCGGACAGAACGTTCAGCCTATCTGCGTTCATCTGCGGTTCCATATTCTTTGCTTCCTGGCAGCCGAAGCTTGCCAAAGCCTTTACGACCAGAGCCAGCGCCTGCGATTTAAATGGAAACCGCGGATGAACGCAGATAAACTCAGATAGACCTGATAACTCTTGACAGTAAGTTATAATAACACCATATTTCACCGATGGAACCCCAAGCCAACCCCGACCCGCTGCGGATGCTGCTGCGCCTGCAGGCCGCGCGGCAGAAGCTCGAGGCGAACGCCGCCGCGCTCGACCGGTGCCGCCTGGACCGAGCATTGCGCCGCGGGGCTGATGGCCCACGCCCTCACCGGCGCCGCGATCGCGGCCGTGGACCTGCCGCCGCCGCCGCCACCTCCCGCGCCGCCGCCGGAGCCGCCCGCCGAGCCGGCCCCGCCGTCATGGCCGGCCGCACCGTCATGGCCGGCCCCCATCGTCATGGCCGCGATCTACCGCGCAGGCGACGCGACGCAGGTCAGCGTCCAAATCACACACTGACCGCACGCACGCGGGACGGACCGAGCTAAATCGCGATGTCCGTACCAAGGTGGAACAGACAGTCACCCCGCATCGTGCGTCCCGGGATGCGCTTGCACAGAACGAAACCGTCGTGGGCGAAATGCGCTGCGACCGGCTCCGCCCATGGCGTCTCGGGGAAGTGGATCCGAGCGGCCGGCTGGCCGGCTTCCACCATATCGCCGAGTTCGACCAGCGGTTCGAACAATCCGTTGTCCGGCGCATAAACGAAATAGTCCGATCCGCCGACCTCCAGGAAGCGCGTCGGCCCATCCGGCGCGATGCGCGCGCTCGCCGGGAGGATGCCAAGATGTTCCAGCACGTTATTGACGCCGCGCTCCACCATCCGCAGCGCGGACCGTGTGACGTGGCCGGAACCGCCGGCCTCGGTGCCGAGACAGACGACGCCGTGACGCGCGGCACCGCCGGACAGCGTCCGGTTGCCGCCCTGGTTCTGCTCCGCCACGTAAGCGATCGGCGAACCGAACGCCTTCAGCGCCGCGACGCCCTGTTCGGTGCCGCCATCGCGCTTCCAGCCGCCATACAGTGCCGATGGCACATACATCAGGGACGAACCGCCGGAGTGCAGGTCGCACACCAGGTCTGCCAGCGGCACCAGTTCATGTTCAATATGGTATGCGATCTGTTCAGTCACCGTGCCATCCGGATCGCCAGGGAACAACCGGTTGAGATTACCCTCGTCGATCGGCGAGGTCCTGCGGCCGGCGATCGCCGCCGGAAAATTGGCTGCCGGCAGGATGATGACACGGCCCCGGATGCGCGCCGGATCCAGCGACTTCACCAGATTGCACAGCGCGACCTGGCCCTCGTATTCGTCGCCATGTGTGCCGGAGACGAGCAACACGGTGGGGCCATCGCCGTTCTTCAGCACCGCGATGGGGATTGGGATGAACCCGTAGGCGGAGCTGTGCACCGAGTGGAACAGCCGAAGGAAGCCGTGCTGGCGACCGTTCCTGCCGAAATCCACGTCCGCGACGATGCGGCTCCCGCTGGTCCCTGGCATTGCTAACTCCAAGATGCAGAATCAGGATAGAAGCAGGGAGCAAGTTGATGGAAGAGTTGCAGTTGGTGTTCGAGCCGTTCCCGAGCGACACCTTGATGCGATTCCTGTCCGACAACGTCATCAACGTCAACTTCGCCCGCACCGGCGTGGCCACCTGGCACCCGGTCGGCTTCTTCCTGAAAAACCCCCGCGGCGAATGGCTGGGCGGACTGACCGGCTATCTCTGGGGCGGCTGGATGCACGTGAACTTCGTGTGGGTCACCGAAGCGTTGCGCGGCCAGCGACACGGAACCCGGCTGATGGACGCAGCGGAGTCGTTCGCCATCGAGCGTGGCTGCACCGGGGCAACGCTGGAGACCCTCAGCTTCCAGGCGCCCGGCTTTTATGCCAAACGCGGCTACGAGGTGTTCGGCACGCTGGAGGATTATCCGCCCGGCCACAGCAAGTTCTTCCTCCGCAAGCGGCTGGTGCAATCCTGACTTGCGGCGCGGCGTACTTTCCGCCATATTGCAGCCCCATCCACAACAACAGAAAGGAGGTGATCCAGTGTCTCATTGTTTGATGTCGGCGCCGTTTGCCGCGACCTGGATCCCCGCAGCGAGGGCTTTCGTCGCGGGCTAGGCTTCGTCGGGCGACGGACGCCCACAGACAATGCCGAAGGCTCCGGAGGGCAACCTCCGGAGCCTTTTTCATATCAGGTTTTGGTTGCCTCAACGGACGGACGGCGCTTCATGAACGCGGCGCGCACGCAGGTGGCGACCAGCTCCCCGCGCTGGTTGAGCGCCTGATGCTCGAATTCAACCACGCCGGCCTCCGGACGCGAGCGCGACGCGCGCAGCGAGCGGACAATGGTGCGGGCGCGAATCGTGTCGCCGTGGAACACCGGCTTGGGGAACTCGACCTTGTTCATGCCGAGATTGGCGATGGTGGTGCCGAGCGTGGTGTCGCCGACCGTCATGCCGACCATCAGCCCCAGCGTGAATAGCGAGTTGACGATCCGCTGGCCGAATTCGGTGGTCCTGGCGAACTCCTCGTCCAAATGCAGCGGCTGCGGATTCAGCGTCAGCGAGCTGAACAGCACGTTGTCCATCTCGGTGACGGTGCGGCTCAGCGCATGCTCGAAGGTCTGGCCTTCGTGGAAGTCCTCGAAATACAGTCCGGCCACGATTTGCCTCCCGATGCCCGGCTACATCAGACAATGAAGCGACGACGGACGCCAGAGGCACCCGGTACGAGATGGCGATGGTCTCTGCTGCGATGTTCGCCGCTGCCATGTGACTTAACTCACAGCAGACGCAGTGTTTGCATCGTAGCGTGACGACGTGAGCAGCCGCCTTGAGTACACGTACCTCCCATATCCCTGAGCACACAACGAACCGACAACAGAGGGAAATACTGATGGTCACCAAGAAGGACATCCGCGTCCATTCGATCAAGCGCTACGGCTGGGTGCCGGACCTGCCCGATGTACGCGATCACATGTACGCCGCGCCGGTAGCAATGATCGCCGCGCTTCCACCGAAGGTGGACCTTCGCCCGAACTGCCCACCTCCCTATGACCAGGGGCAGTTGGGCAGCTGCACCGGCAACGCGATCGCCGGCGCGGTGCAGTTCGAGCGGGAGAAGCAGCACCTTACACCGGACTTCGTTCCGTCCCGCCTGTTCATCTACTACGGCGAGCGGGTCATCGAAGGCACCGTCGGCACCGACAGCGGCGCCCAGATTCGCGACGGGATCAAGGTCGTCGCCAATCAGGGCGTCCCGCCAGAGACGGACTGGCCTTACGACATTGCCAAGTTTGCCCAGAAGCCCCCGCCGAAAGCGTTCGCCGACGCGCTGAAGGACAAGGCGGTGACCTACAGCAGGCTGACACAGAGCCTCAGCCAGCTGAAGGGCTGCCTCGCTTCCGGGTATCCCTTCGTGTTCGGCTTCACCGTCTATGACAGCTTCGAGAGCCAGCAGGTGGCGCAGACCGGTGTCGTGCCGATGCCGGCCGCGGGCGAGAGCGTGCTCGGCGGTCACGCGGTCCTGGCAGTGGGCTACGACGACACCCAGCAGCGCTTCATCGTGCGCAACTCCTGGGGCACGGGCTGGGGCATGCAGGGCTATTTCACCATGCCCTACGCCTATCTGACGGAGCAAAATCTTTCGAGCGACTTCTGGACCGTCCGCCTCGTCAACGGCTGACGAAGGCATGGACCCGCGAGCACGGTGCCCGCGGGTCCATGCCGTCACGGCGTCACGCGCACGTGCAGGGCAAAGGATTTTGCCGCCGCACCCGGCTGGAAACTGCGGCCGTACTGCATGGCGATCTGGCATTCGCCGACAAGCGCACCCTTGATCTGCCAAACATGCTCGCCGCCCTGGCCGGGAGGCCCGGTGGGACGGTCGAACCGGTCGCTCATGACAATGCAGGCCGGCGTACCATCGGTTACGAATGCCCAGCGGTATCCGGTCGTCGGATTCTCCGCCAGACGAAGCTCCATCACCTGACCGACCGGCAGATCGATGGTCTGCCCTGAATGGTTCTGATCGATCACAATCACCAGCCTGTCCCCCACGCTGCGTTATATCAGCGTCGCCTCGAACGGCGGCTGAAACTCGGGCGCGTCGAATTCCAGCACCCACAGATCCGGGTCGAATTTGACTTGGCGCGCGACGTAGGCATCCGCCGCCGCCTGGTCGACGGGCGCCGCGCCGGTCGCGCGCATCCAGGCCAGCGTGCCGTCCGCGCTACGCATCTGCGACAGCACCGACAGCCCGTCGCGGCCGCGCAGCACCACCAGCACGCCGCCCGCAGTCCGCGTCCCCCTTGCGAAGGACCGCACCGGGCCGACCGTCCAGGTCACCCATGCGCAGCGCCATCTTCACCCACAATCCCGCCTTCAACCGCGGCTCGGCCATGCCACCTCCCCGATCGCCCCGCCATTGTGCAGGATGGACGCGCCACTGCGCGAATCGAGGTGCCCATGCGATGGATCGCTAGCCCTGCTTGTCCTGCTTACCAGTGCCGCGACGGCACGCGCCGAGGACGCGATCAGTTTCGGCCTCGACTGGCTGGCCGAGGCGGAATATGGCGGATACTACCAGGCTGTGGCCACCGGGCTTTATGCCAAGCATGGGCTGAAGGTGACGATCCGGCAGGGCGGCCCGCAGGTGAACCAGATGCAGCTCATGATGGCCGGCAGGTTGGATTTCAACCTCGGCGGTGGCAGGGCGATCGAGTTCGTGCAGCAGAACCTGCCCTTCGTCGCCATCGCCGCGATATTCCAGAAGGACCCGTCGGTGCTGATCGCGCATCCCGGCCAGGGCAACGACAGTTTCGCCGCGTTGAAGGGGAAACCGATCCTGATCGGCGCCGATACGCGGGCAAGCTGGTGGCGTTTCCTTGCCGGCAAATACGGCTACAGCGATTCGCAGATCCGCCCCTACACGTTCAACCTGCAGCCGTTCCTGGCCGACAAGACACTTGTGCAGCAGGGCTATCTGGGTTCCGAGCCGTTCGCGATCAAACAGGCCGCCGGGTTCGAGCCGGTCGTGCTGCTGCTCGCTGATGCCGGCTATGCAGGCTATGGCAATATCGTCACGACCAGCACGAAGCTGGTCACGGAGAAGCCCGACCTTGTGCAGCGCTTCATCGATGCGTCGATCGAAGGGTGGTACTCCTACCTTTATGGCGACCCCACTCCGGCGAACAAGCTGATCAAACAGGACAACCCCGAAATGCCCGACGCGCTCCTGAGCTATGGACGCGACGTGATGAAGGCGCACGGCGTCGTCGATTCAGGCGACGCGGTGAAGCTCGGGATCGGAGCGATGACCGATGGACGATGGGCGGAGTTCTATCGGTCGATGGTCGATGTCGGCGTGTATCCCAAGGGGCTCGACGTGACGAAGGGCTATACGTTGCGCTTTGTGGACCAGCGCGTCGGCATCGATCTCAAGCACTGACGTGCTCCGCATCTGCTCGGTCGGCCGGCGGTTCGGTCCCGTAGAGGCGCTGCGCGATGTCTCGCTGGCGATTGCCGACGGCGATTTCGTCGGCCTGCTAGGGCCATCGGGCTGCGGCAAGTCGACGCTGCTGCGACTGATCGCCGGACTGGACCAGCCGGACACCGGTCGCCTGGCATGGGATGCCGGTCGCCAGCCGACACCGGGTGAGATCGGCTTCGTATTTCAGGACGCCACGCTGCTGCCGTGGGCGCGTGCGGCTGACAACGTGTTTCTGCCGCTGCGCCTGCGCGGCATGACGCGCAGGCAGGCGATGCCATTGGTGCACGCAGCATTGGAACGCGTCGGCCTGCACGGATTTGCTGACGCGCGCCCGAGGCAGCTTTCAGGCGGGATGCGCATGCGCGTTTCAATTGCGCGCGCCCTGGTGACGCGTCCGCGGCTGTTGCTGATGGACGAACCGTTCGCGGCGCTCGACGAGTTCACCCGCCATCAGTTGCAGGAAGACCTGCTGTCGCTCTGGCAGAAACTCGGCTGCACGGTCGTGTTTGTGACGCATTCGATCTACGAGGCGGCATTCCTGGCGCGGCACATCGTGCTGATGACTCCCAGGCCTGGAAGCATCGATCAAGAGATCGCATCCTCCCTGCACGCCGGAGCGGAGGCTCGATTCAATCCCACCTATGCCGCACTGGTGGCACAAGTGACGCATGAGATGCAGCGCGCGATGGCGGCATGAAATACGCGCCTGCCCTGTTCGGCCTCGCCGTGCTGTTCGGCTGGGAAGCAGCCGTGCGGATCGCCCAGGTACCGGCTTATCTGGTGCCGGCTCCGTCGGCTATCATCGCGGCGTTCCTGGCCGATCCGTCAGGGCTGTTATCTTCGCTCGCATCGACCCTGCTGGTGACCTTCGCCGCCTTGTTCGTTGCGGCGCTGCTGGGTATCGTACTGGCGGTCGCGATCGCATCGAACCGACTGCTGGCCGCGGCGATTCAGCCGTGGGCTGTCGTTTTGCAGGTCACGCCGATCGTCGCGATCGCGCCGCTGATCATCGTTTGGGTCGGCGATCCGTTCGCCTCGCTGGTGGTCTGCGCGACGATCGTCGCGTTCTTCCCCGTGTTCGCCAACACAGCGGCCGGATTGGCATCGGCGCCGGCCGAACTTGCCGACTTGTTCCGCCTGTACGGCGCGAGCCGGTTCGCGACGCTGCGGCTGCTGCGGCTGCCGGCGGCGCTGCCGTACTTCCTGGCCGGCTTGCGCATCTCGGGCGGGTTGGCGCTGGTCGGTGCGGTGGTGGCGGAGTTCGTCGCCGGCTCGGGCGGATTTGCGTCGGGCCTGGCGTACCGCATTCTCGAGGCCGGCTATCGGTTGCAGGTGCCTCGCATGTTCGCCGCCCTGGTGCTGCTGTCGCTGGCGGGGATCGCCATCAACTTCGGGCTGGAGGCACTGGCGCGCGCCGTCATGCGAGGACGCGGGGCGGGCTGAGCGCATGGGACGGCTTCGCTTCGGCGATTAGCAGGTCCAGGTGATCGCCCGTCACGCGTTCCGCCGCATTGGACCGGCGACCAAATAGGGCCACCGGAAGCGACGCCAGATCAAAGCATTCCACCCATTACGTCTTCGGTGGGTGCAACACGCGGATCGCTGGATGGTGCGGCGCCCAAGTTCGTTGACAGATGATCGGACTACGTCCCTGCCGTGCCTTTGGCGGCCGCCGCTTTCTCAGACTGAAGCTGGAGTGACAATATCACCAGGTCTAGCAGAGCATCGTTCGTATAGGCGTTCTCTGAGATGACCATTTCGTGGCCCAGAATTCTCTCGGTGACGCTGTTGTATTCTCCCAGGCAGACCCAGTTGTGCGAATCATAAACGGCGCGACCCTTCTTGACGTCCTTGGGTTGAATGCATTGCTCGTTTGGCTGCCTCACTCGAAAACAAGGCGCACAAATCCGAAAAATCGTTGCCATCTGCGCTAGGTCGCTTTTGGTGGGCACAGTGCTGACCGGTTTTGCATCCGGCGGGACTGTTTGGTTCGAACTGCAATCGACGGCGGTGTAGGTCGCCTTGCAGGCGACGGAGGTTGACCCAGCTTCCGTCGTCTGGGGCGGCGCTGGCGGCTCCAAAAGCCGCTGCTGGACCGTTTTATCGCAATCGTTGATGTAGCCGAAGGTACACTTATAAACGAAATTGAGGGTTCTCAGGACAGCCGGATCTTTTTCGGGAGTGATATCCCAATACTGATCCCAACCTTCTGCGACTGCGAGACTCACGCCCGGCGTCCCGCCGACCAACTCAGTAACGCCAAGAGCTCCATTCACGATGGTCTGATGTGCTTGGTCTCCGATCGGTATGGTGGCCGTCGGGGTAACGGTATTTGTTGTATGTATATTCCCCTTGGCAAAGGAGAAGTGCGATGGGATCGCGTTGGGCTCGTCGGCTCTGGAGTAAAGGTTTTCCAGAACTTGACTGGTATAAATGGCACCGATGCTGCGGCCGACGCTGACGGTCTGGTCCTTCAGATGCGGCGTTGAGCAGCCTGCCAAGGCAAGGACCGGCACAAGCGCGTGCGAAGCCATCGTGACGCAGTTGGTACGTATTCTTGAAAGCGAATTGTACATGGGACCCCCCGCGTGGCTGGCCCAGATTGGTTGCGTCAAATGCTGAGGACCTGGGGCCAAGCGATGTCATCTAACGACATGTCGTGTTCCTGGTCGATACAATTCTGCTTACGTGAATACCTCGAAGTTGATGCACGGCGGCCGAAGCCGGAGTAACGTCAGAGAAGGCGACGCCCCATGAATTTCGCCACCATGCGGCCCCACGACGCGATCGATGCAGTGGCCCCCGAGGGGTCGGCGGTGCGCGTGCTCTGTCAGGCCGGGCTCGGTAGCATGGCTCACTTCACGCTGTCGCCGGGCGCGGTCTCAAAAGCCGTGGCGCACCGCAGCGTAGAAGAGATCTGGTATTTTCTGTCCGGCGAAGGCCGTATGTGGCGCCAGGTCGGCGAGCGCGCGGCGAGTGTCGACGTCGTCACCGGAATATGCATCTCAATCCCGCTCGGTACTGAATTCCAGTTACGGTCGGACGGAAGCGAGCCACTGGCCGTGATCGGCGCGACCATGCCGTTTTGGCCGGGGCCAGATGAAGCCTACGAGGTTACCGGTCACACCGTGGCCGGCCACGGTGTGACCGGCGGGCGCCTACTCTGCCGCCTCCCGCCACCCGGTGGGCCGCACCGCCTGACGCAGCCGGTCGGCATACGCCGCCTGCCAGTCATCGGCGGCCAGCACAGCCTCGCCGCTGCGCACCTGCCGGAATATGTCCGGCTGATCCACACACGGCGACACCACCCCCTTCTCGCGTAACGCCCGCGCCGCCATCAGCAACCTCCGCCGCGTGCGCGTGATCATCTGATCGCTCGGCGCGAGATGCTCGAACGAATGATCGACGATCTCGCCCATGCTCTCGGTGATCGCCTGGTCCTGCATCGCGATATGCGTGATGCCGGTGTAGATCACATCGTTGCGCTGCGCCTCGCGATCGATCAGGTAGTCGTTCGCCGCGTTCTGCACCGGACGCCAGCGGCCGAACCAGTCGGTGGTATTCGGCTGAAGCTCCGGCGCCGGCGTCGAGCCGGGGATCGGTGCGCCGCCGGCCAATGCCGCCGTGCGCGATGCCTGCTTCCAGGAGAATCCAACGAACATCACATGCGTGTCGTCCATCGGCACCCAGGCGCGCGCGATGACGCGATCCGTGAAGTCGCCCTGCGGGATGAACGTCCAGAACGGGAAGGCGAAGTGCGCGAACCGCCAATAGGTCCTGTCATCCTCGGCCGGACGGTAGGCGCAATACATCGTGCCCCAGTCGGTGTCCGTCACATGGTAATCGGGCGCGCGGTTGCTGACCTGGTACATCAGCCAGTTGTCCGGATCCACCTGCTCCGGCCGCACCGAACCGACATGCAGCCAACTGAAGTGCGAAGTGTCGATGTCGCCTTCCAGCGCCTGCAGCCAGTTGCATTCGCGCTGGGTGAACGTGATGGCGAGATCGCTTTCCGCGAGCAATGTCGCTTCAATCTCCGGCATCGGCGGAGCGGCGGCGCGCTCGCCCATGTAAACCCAGATCACGCCGGCGCGCTCGGCGACCTTGTAGGCCTTGGCGTGCATCTTCTGGCGGAAATCCTGCTCCGGCGTCAGGTTCGGCATGTCGATGCAGTTTCCATCCGCGTCGTATTTCCAGCCGTGATAGACACAGCGGATGCCGCCGTCCTCGTTGCGCCCATAGAACAGCGACGCGCAGCGGTGCGGGCAGCGATGGTCCATCACGCCGACGCGCCCCGTGTGGTCGCGAAACGCGATCAGTTTTTCCCCCAACAGCATCAGCCGCAGAGGATCGCCGCCGGCCGTGACTTCGGAGGATTTCACCGCCGGCAACCAGTACTGCCGCATCAGGTCGCCCATCATCGTGCCTGGACCAATTCGGGTGAGTTGCTCGCTCTCGATCGCGTTGGTCATCGCATGCTCCCACTCGCTGCGTCGGGTCGATGGCTCGGTCGTTCGGACCGTCTGCGCTTACACTTCCGATGGCGTTTGTACTTCCAGTGCGGCTCGGAGACGGTCGGCATAGTGGTTGGCCAGTCCGGTGAGTGCCGCACCTGCGTCGCCCGTGAATGAAGAGCCGTGCATCACGGCAAGCATCTTTGGCGCGAGCTTCGCCAGGCCGCCGATGATTGGTGCGGTGCTCGGCCCAATGGTCGTCAAGCCGGCGGCATCTGATGTGACAACGGCGGGACCAAGTATGTCGCCCGTCGTCAGTGCCGGGCCATTCCCATCATGGGCGAAAAGGTCACCGCAGAAGAGCGTGGATGTGGCTTCCTCGTAGATCACGCCGGCGTCCAAACCATGCGGTATATTTGGCGTGTCGATAAAACGAACACGCCTCCCGCCCAAATCGAGCACATCGCCATTGGTCAATGAGCGCGCCGGACGGTCGGCCATGTCGTCGATCGAGAGTTCGGCATCCGCGGACGCCATGAACGATCTGGGCGAGCGGAGATACCGCAAGCCATTCATTCATGGCGCCGCATTCATCAGCCTCGAGATGGCCAAACGAAATCCAGCGAAGCCGATCAAGCGGCAACACCCTGGCCACGGCAGCCGATACCACGGGGAACAGCTTTCTATGACCGCAATGAAACAGCAGAGGCTCGTCGGCGAGCATGACGAACTCGTTGAAGGTCAATCCCGCAGGTGGCCGCACATGCGGCATGAAAGTCGATATTCGGAATATACCGTCGCCGATTTCATCAACTTTGGCTTCCATCACCGATTCCATGTCTGGTGTTGCCTCGCAGTTGTGCGCCCGGCGGAAATCGCCGGAGCCGGTCCGGGGACATTCAGCCTCTCATCCCGCCCAGACCGACACGAGATCCTTCGTCACCGGCCGCGCCGCCGGCGAACCGCCGCCGACCTGCGTGCCGAGGTAGAGAAAACCGACGATGTCGTTGTCGGGATCGAGGCCGAGCGCCTGCTTCACCGTCGCGTCGTAGGCCGGTGCGCCGGTCTTCCACATCGCGCCGAACCCCTGCGCGCGCGCGGCCAGCATGATGTTCTCGGCCGCCGCCGCCGCGGAGACCAGTTGCTCGACCTCGGGGATCTTGTGGCCGCGCTGGATCGCCGCCGCCACAACCACGATGACGGGCGCGCGCATCGCCTTGTCGCGCTCGCGCTGCAGCATGTCCGCCGGAGCATCCGGCTGCTGCCGGCGCAGGCAGTCGGCCATCAATTCGCCGAAGCGCTCGCGCTTCTCCTCCGGCACCACCACGAAGCGCCAGGGGCGCAGTCTGCCGTGATCGGGTGCCCGCAACGCGCTCTGGAACATCATCTCCAGCGCATCCTGGTCCGGACCAGGCGAGCTCAGCTTCATCGCGGATTCCCGGCCGACCAGCAGTTCCAGCGCTTCCATTTCGGACCCTCCCAACGCATCAGTGTGTAATCGGACCGTCGGCCTTCCTCCAGGCGTCGATGCCGCCGTGGATGTGGCAGGCGGTGGCGAGGCCCGCGTCCTGTGCCGCCTGCACAGCCATGGCCGAGCGCTCCCCGAAGGCACAATAGAACACCAGCCGCTTGTTTGTCGCGTTGGCCAGTTCGTGCAGCACGCCGCCGGGCTGGATGTTCGCCTGCAGGTCCGGATAGGGCGCGTGCAGCGAACCGGGGATCACGCCGAGCTTCTCGCGTTCGGTGCGCTCGCGCAGGTCGATCAGCACGATGTCGCGGCTGCCCACCAGCGTCCTTGCCTGCTCCGCCGTCACCGCCCAGCCGCGGCGCGCGATCTCCTGCTGCGCCAGGCCCTGTCGCATATTGGCTGGCACCGCGACGTCCATCATCTTCGGATTGGACAGGTTCAGGCTATTCATCAGATCGGCGTACTCGTCGACCGACTTCACCTGCAGCCGCGGATTCCAGCGCTTCTCCTCGCCGATCGTGCTGACCGTGTCGCCTTTGTAGTCGTGCGCGGGGAACACCATCGTCTCGTCGGGCAGCCGCAGCAGCCGGTGGAAGATCGAGTTGGTACTGCGCGCGCGGATCACCATTCTGGAAGTCGGTGCGGCCGGTGCCGCGGATCAGCAGCGTGTCGCCAGTGAATGCCCGGTCCGGCATGATGAAGCTGTAGGAGTTGTCGGTGTGGCCAGGCGTATAGGCGACGTCCAGACTGATCCCCTCGATGCCGAGCCGGTCGCCGTCGGCGATGCGCATCGACACCACATCGACGCTGGACTGCTCGCCCATAACGGTGATGCAGCGCGTGCGGTCGCGCAGCGCGCCGAGGCCGGTGATGTGGTCGGCGTGCAGATGGGTGTCGATCGCCTTCACCAGCTTGAGGTCAAGCTCGCGGACAAGTTGCAGGTAGCGATCGACCTTCTCCAGCACGGGATCGATGATCAGCGCCTCACCGCCGCGACGTGATGCGAGCAGATAGGTGTAGGTACCAGATGTCGCATCGAACAACTGACGGAAGATCACAGCCGGCTCCCATTCCAGCCTCGTGGAGCAAACTTTACCCCGAATTGCTCCCGGCAAGCTATCTGAACGTGCAGGTGTTCGTTCGCCACGGTCCGTCAGCAAGGCGCAGCGCGTCCGCGTACGTTTCGATGTCTATGGGAACGACGGTTCAACCGACAATGCGAACAGCGTCGAGTGCACAGTGCGCCCCTGCCACGTAAGACGCAGCTTGCGTTGCGCGACGTTGGTGAATTCGTTGAGCGCCGGCACCCTGGTGGCGCAGCCAAGCTTGCGGATCGGTGAGTACGCCTAGCGCAGCACGTTGCGATCCAGGAACGCACCCGGCATCGGGCTTCCCGCGCGCTCGCTTCCTGACGGTCGGATGGCGAGGCTCCTCCCCCGCCTTGACAGCGGCACCCACCGTGGACCCCTACCGTTGTCAGCAGAATGGGAGGGTCAGTCTCCCATCCGCCCCCTGCCCGGTCAGATCAGCGAATTGTCGTCGGAGCCGCCACCGCCGGTGTCCCAGCCGGAATCGCTGCCTCCGCTGTTGTCGGTCCACGAGGACTGGTCGGTGGTGCCCGGGTTATCCCACGTGCCGCTATCGACGTACCCCGGGTCCGTCGTGCCGGCGCCACCAGCGGGATCGGACCACGTGCCCTGATCCACGTACCCCTGGTCCGGTGCGGCCGGTGCACTGCCCCAGGGGCTTTCCGCCATCGGCGCTCCGCCCGCGAGACCCCCGCCGAACCCGCCACCCATGCCATGCGACCCGGAGAACAGGTTCATCAGCGCATTGCCTGCGACGAGGCCGCCGGCGACGCCTGCCGCGGTGGTCAACGCCGAACCGAGGAACCCGGAGCCCGGACGCTGGAACATGCCTTGCTGATAGCCGGGAGCATATTGCGGCGGCGGAGGCGCGGCTTGCTGGTAATTCGGCGCCGGACCTGGAGCCTGGTTCCAGGCCGGCCCCGGCCCGCCCTGCTGCGGCGGCGGTGCCGAGCGCGAACCGCCGCCAAACAGCCCGGAGAAAAAGCCGCCGCTCGAGCCGCCGGCCTGTTGCTGCTGTGCCTGCTGAGCCGCCTGTCGCGCCTGCTGCAGCTCCCATTCCAGCCGCTGTATTCGGTTCTGCGCCTCGGCCAGCGCATGCTCCTGGATGAAGGCAAGCTGAGTGAGGCGATAGCGTGCTTCCGGATAGCGGCTGAACTGTTCGGCGATCAGCCTGTCCGCCTCAGGATCGACCGGTGGCAAGGGCGGCGCTGTCGTCGCCGGCACCGATCCGCCGAACGTCCCCTGGCCGGGCGCCTGCGCGCCGCCGACCCGGGCGATGAACTGTGTGATGATGTCGCGTTCTTCGTTTGTCATTGGGGCAACCCTTGGGTTTTCCGTGCCGTGCGATGTGGCGCCGCGGCGCCGCGCGTTCAATGCCGAGTGAGGCCCAGTCTGCGAACTTCGATGACCGGGCAGCGATCCATGACCACGATAATGCCTGCCGCCCGTGCCCGTTCTGCCGCTGCCTCGTCCACCACGCCAAGTTGCATCCAGACCACCTGCGCGCCTAGGCGGATCGCTTCGTCCACTGCCGCGCCCGCGTTAACCGAGGCACGGAAAATGTCGACCATCTCCAGTGGCGCCGCCTCCGCCAGACTGGCGAGCACCGTGCGGCCACGGATCGCCCGCCCGGCCAGCATTGGGTTTACCGGCGTCGCATCGTAGCCGCTCGAAAGCAGGAAGCCGAACACGCCGTACGAGGGCCGCCACGCCTTGTCGGACGCGCCGACCACCGCAATCCGCCGTGTTCCGGTGAGGATCATGCGGATCGTCTCGTCGGTCTGGCCGTCGATGCCCATGGCACTATTTTGCTCCCGCCACGCTTTCGCCGCCAGCCCGCCGGCTCGATGCGCCCGAGTACCTGGTGCTTGCCACCGTGGTCGTGGCAACGTGATGGCAGCCAATTCGGCCGCAGTCCAGCGATGGACAACGCCGAATATCGTCTTCAACTCGGACGCCTTTTTACCGCTTCGACGTGGCCGGTCGAAGATCGTCGTCCGTCTTCCATTGCGCCGCCGCGCTGATGCAGCTTGTCCCCAGTTCAACACACGAGATCGTGATTTCCCCCGCCAGTGCTGATGATGCCGCTGATTGTGCCATTCACGTGCACCTTGCTCGGGGATCTGCCCTGCGGTCGCGGCGCGGCAGGAGCTAGGTGCCTGCGGCACGCTCCCAGTTGCAGCAGTGGCAAGTGTGATAAACAAGGGCCCGCACAACCTGCAGCCGCTGACCTGGAAAGCGACGATCCAGGAGCTGGCGGTGCCGGTTGTGTTCAGCGCGCCGTGTCCACGGCCCATACGCGTTCCCTGCCCCAGGTTGCGTTGTAGTGGGCAGCCGCCACCGCCCCTAGTGCATCTGCAGACATCGCAACGATAAACGGCACGCCCAGGAACGCCCATCGTCCCATCAGCAGTGCACCGGTACCCGGCACTACCAGTGCTCAGCCAGACCGGTCCCGTGCGGCAGGCGTACCATGACGGGCGTGGCGGAAGAGCACTGTCCGACCCATTCGTGCGGCTCCAAATAGACCCGCCGGCACAGCGTCGGGCCGGCCAAACTCGCCGCGACCACGGCCAGTCCGAGCCAGTCACTGCGTTTCATTGCCCATGAGTATTCTTCCTCTTGCTTCGTTCCTGTGCCGGTGCTTTATGTCGCCTCGAGAGCAACTGAACAGGTCAGATGGACCGAACGAAGCCCAGCTTCCAGGCCCTCATCCTGCGACTGCACGACTTCTGGTCGCGGCAGGGTTGCGTGATTCTGCAGCCCTATGACGTCGAGATGGGCGCCGGAACGTTCCACCCTGCGACCACGTTGCGCGCCCTCGGGCCGCGGCCTTGGCGCGCCGCCTATGTGCAGCCGAGCCGGCGGCCGACAGATGGGCGGTATGGCGAAAATCCGAACCGGTTGCAGCACTATTACCAATACCAGGTGATCATCAAGCCGAGCCCGGCGGACGCGCAGGAGTTGCTGCTGGGAAGCTATCGCGAACTCGGCCTCGACCCTCTGCTGCACGACTTCCGCTTCGTCGAGGACGACTGGGAAAGCCCGACGCTCGGCGCCTGGGGCCTCGGCTGGGAGGTGTGGTGCGACGGCATGGAGGTGGGGCAGTTCACCTATTTCCAGCAGGTCGGCGGAATTCCGGTGATGCTGCCGAGCTTCGAAATGACCTACGGGCTGGAACGGCTGGCGATGTATGTGCAGGACGTCGACAACGTATTCGACCTGGACTTCAACGGCGCTCCAGGAGAACAACGCGTGCGCTACGGCGATGTGTTCCTGCGCGCCGAACGTGAATACAGCGCATACAATTTCGAGCATGCCGACACGGCGATGCTGACGCGGCACTTCGCCGATGCCGAACAGGAGTGCGTGGCCCAGCTGGACCACGGATTGGCGCTACCCGCCTACGACCATTGCATCAAGGCGAGCCATCTGTTCAATCTGCTGGACGCGCGTGGTGTCATCAGCGTGACGGAGCGGGCAAGTTTTATCGGGCGCGTGAGGGCGCTGGCGAAGGGCTGCTGCGAAGCGTGGGTAATTGGCGAAACAACACTGCAAACGGAGGGAACGACGTGACGGAGCTGCGGATCGAGGATGTCGTGGTGATCGAGGATGAAGAGGCATGCGAACTCGCGGCCGAACTGGCCGACCTGACCGGCGAGAGCATGGAAGTCGCCATGGTCATGGCGCTGCGTGCGGAAATCGGGCGCGCCCGCGAACGCAAGGAACGACACGATCGGATCATGGTCATCACCCGCGAGATCGCGACGAACATGCGGGATCCGTTCCGAGCGGTTATGTTCTGACGCAACCGGCCGGGGTCGCGGTTCTCTCCCTTCTTCCGTTGGGGCAAGGGGTGCGGGGGAGGGGCGGCGCCGGAGCAAGGTTTCCTAGTGGAACAAGGTTTCCTAGTCGAACAAGGTTTCCTAGTGGAACAAGGTTTCCTAGTGGAACAAGGTTTCGTAGTGGAATAGGTGCAAGGTTCGACTTGCAGGCCGCGCCTCCTCCCCCGACCCCCTCCCGCAACGGGAGGGGGAGACTTGATCGGGAGGGGCCTATTCGCGCGCCGCCCCTACCCCTATGTTCACCGGATCTCACCCGGCATGACCTGAGCGAGAAGGGCTGAGGATGCCGGAACTGTTCCTCGAACTGTTCAGTGAGGAAATCCCGGCGCGGATGCAGGAGCGGGCGGCTGAGGACTTGGCCCGCCTCTCCGTCGAGGCCCTGGCGCGGCTGTCGCCTAGCGATGTGCGAACTTTCCATGGCCCGAGGCGCATCGCGCTGACCGCCAAGTTGGCAAGCGAAGTCGGCGCCAGCCACACTATCGAACGTGGGCCCAGAGCGAGCGCGCCTGAGCAGGCGCTGCTCGGTTTCCTGCGCAAGCACGCCGTGACAAAGGAGCAGTTGCGCCGGGAAGGCGACCATTGGGTGCTGGAGAAGGCGGCGCCCGCACTGGCCGCCGCTGATCTGACTGCCGGCGTCCTGCCGCCGCTGCTGCGGCGCTTTCCCTGGCCGAAATCGATGCGCTGGGGCGGCACCAGCAATTTCGTCTGGGTGCGTCCGCTGCGGCGCATCGTCTGCCTGCTGGACGGCGCGTTGGTGCCGTTCGATATGCGCGACGGCGCCGACGATGGGCATGGACTTGCTTCAGACAACCTGACCGAAGGCCATCGCTTCCACGCCCCGGGCGCGTTCGCTGTGGCGTCAAGCGCCGACTGGGCGACGAAACTGCGCCAGCGCCGCGTCCTGGTGGATGCCGACGAACGCCGACGGGTTATCATGGAAGGAATTTCTGGCCTCGCCGCAAGCCGACAGCTGCAGATTGTAGACGATGCCGGCCTGCTGGACGAGGTTGCGGGGCTTGTCGAATGGCCGGTACCGCTGCTCGGCCACATCGACGCGGCCTACATGGACCTGCCGTCGGAGGTCCGGCAGGTCTCCATGCGGGTGAACCAGCGCTACTTCGCGTTCCGCAATCCGGACGGGTTCGCCGCACCGTATTTCGCCTTCGTCGCCAATATCGAGCCCGCCGACGGCGGCGCCGCGTCGATCGCCGGCAACGAACGCGTGCTGCGGGCACGCTTCGCCGATGCTCGGCACTTCTGGGATCTCGACCGCAAGGCACGCCTGGAATCGCGCGTGCCCTTGCTGGACCACGTCACGTTCCATGCGAAACTCGGGAGTCAGGGCGAGCGCGTACGTCGGCTGGAGCGCCTGGCGGAAGAGATCGCTCCTATGGTCGGGGCCGGCTCTGCCCTGGCCCGCGGCGCTGCCCGGCTCGCCAAGGCGGACCTCGTCACCGGCATGGTTGGCGAATTCCCCGAACTTCAAGGTGTGATGGGCCGCTATTACGCCCTCCACGATGGCGAGGACCGCATCGTGGCCGACGCCATCCGTGACCACTACGCGCCGAGAGGCCCGGCGGATGTGGTCCCCACCGCGGATGTATCGATCGCCGTCGCTCTGGCCGATAAGCTCGACCTGCTGGTTGGCTTTTTCGCAATCGGCGAGCGACCCACCGGCGGCGGCGATCCCTACGCGCTGCGTCGGGCCGCTCTCGGCATCATCCGCATCATCCGCGAGAATGGGCTGCGGCTGCACCTGATCCCGCTGATCGAGACCGCCGGCCATGCCTGGCATCACCACGGCGTGCACCCGGTCCCACCGCAGGAGATTCTGGATTTCCTGGCGGAACGCCTGCGGGTGCAGCTGCGCGCGGAGGGCGCCCGTCACGACGTACTGGCCGCGGTGTTCGCCGCCGGTGCGGATGACGATATCGTGCGTCTGCTCGCGCGCACCGATGCGGTCGCCGCTCTGCTGCGCTCCGGGGATGGCGCCAGCCTGCTCACCGCCTACCGGCGGGCGGCCAATATCCTGCGCATCGAGGAACGCAAGGACGGCGAGCGCCATGATGGTGATCCCGACAAGGCACTCCTCGGAGAGCGCGAGGAGGTAGCATTATACCGTGAGCTTGAGGCAGGTCGCATCGTGGAACGACTAATTCACGATGAAAGGTATGGCGAGGCAATGGGTTGCATGGTACGCCTCCGAGCCCCGCTCGATGCGTTCTTCGATAAGGTGACCGTGAACACCGCCGAGCCGGATTTGCGCCGCAATCGTTTGCGTCTTCTTCATAAAGTCCGGTCAACGATGGATCGTATTGCCGACTTTGCAAAAATCGAGGGCTGAATTGCCATGAACAAGTGGGTTTACAACTTTGGGGCCGGAGACAACGAAGGCGGCTCCGACATGCGCAACCTGCTGGGTGGCAAGGGCGCCAACCTCGCGGAAATGGCCGGAATCGGCCTGCCTGTCCCGCCTGGTTTCACGCTGACCACGGAAGTCTGCACCGCCTTCTACCGGAACAACCGGAACTATCCGAATGAGCTGGCCTCTCAGGTGCGTGATTCACTCGGTCGCCTGGAAAAGGCGGTCGGCCTGAAGTTCGGCGACAAGCGGCGCCCCCTGCTGGTCTCGGTCCGCTCCGGCGCACGCGTCTCGATGCCGGGGATGATGGACACTGTGCTCAACCTGGGGTTGAATGATATTACCGTTGAAGGCCTCGAGGCGGAAGCCAACGACCCGCGCTTCGCTTGGGATTCCTACCGCCGCTTCATCCAGATGTACGGCTCGGTGGTGCTGGGCGTAGACCATCACCGGTTCGAGGAGATTATCGAGCACGCCAAGTTGGACACCGGGGTGACCGAGGACACGCAGCTTACGGCGCAGGACTGGCATCAGGTCGCCGCCAGCTACAAGGACATGATCCAGACCGACACCGGCAAGCCGTTCCCGCAGGACCCTGAGGAGCAGCTCTGGGGCGCAATTGGTGCGGTGTTCGGCTCGTGGATGAACCCGCGCGCCAACACCTATCGCAAACTGCACGACATCCCCGCCGAATGGGGAACCGCCGTGAACGTGCAGACGATGGTGTTCGGCAACATGGGCAATGACTGCGCCACCGGCGTGTGCTTCACCCGCGACCCGTCAACCGGCGAGAACATGTTCTACGGCGAGTACCTGGTGAACGCTCAGGGCGAGGACGTGGTCGCGGGCATTCGCACGCCGCAACCCCTGTCCAAGGCCCGCGCCAAGCCGGACGAGACGCCGCTGGAAGTGGCGATGCCCGCGGCGTATGCCGAGCTGATGGCGGTGCGCGAGAAGCTCGAGCAGCACTATCACGACATGCAGGACCTCGAGTTCACCGTCCAGAAGCACAAGCTGTACATGCTGCAGACGCGCAACGGCAAACGCACGGCCGCCGCGAGCCTGCGCATCGCGGTGGACATGGCGCGCGAAGGCCTGATCGACCAGTCCGAGGCGGTGCGCCGGGTCAACCCGTCGGCGCTCGACCAACTGCTGCATCCGACGCTCGATCCCAAGGCGCCGCGTACATTGCTGGCGAAGGGATTGCCCGCCAGTCCGGGCGCGGCGGTCGGCGCGGCGGTGTTCACCGCGGACGAAGCGGAGAGCCGCGCGCAGAAGGGCGAGGCGATCATCCTGGTGCGCGTCGAGACCAGCCCCGAAGACATCCATGGCATGCACGCGGCCCGGGGCATCCTGACCGCGCGCGGCGGCATGACCAGCCACGCCGCGGTGGTGGCGCGCGGCATGGGTCGGCCCTGCGTCGCGGGCGCCGGCGGGATCTCGATCGACTACAACACCCAGACGCTGTCCGCCGGCGGTCGCACAGTGCGCGCCGGTGAGACCATCACCCTGGACGGCACCACGGGTGAGGTGTTCGTCGGCAGCGTGGCGATGATCGAGGCCGCCATGTCGACCGACTTCGCCACGCTGATGGAATGGGCGGACAAGGCGCGGCGGATGGAGGTGCGGGCGAACGCCGAAACGCCGCTGGACGCCGAGACTGCGAAGAAATACGGCGCCCAGGGCATCGGCCTGTGCCGCACCGAGCATATGTTCTTCGACCCCGAGCGCATCAGCGCGGTGCGCCAGATGATCATGGCGCCGGATGAGGCCGGCCGGCGCGCGGCACTGTCCAAGCTGCTGCCGTTCCAGCGGGGCGATTTCCATGACCTTTTCCGGATCATGGGCGACCTGCCGGTCACCATCCGGCTGCTCGATCCGCCGCTGCACGAATTCCTGCCACACACCGATGTTGAGCTCGAGGAGGTCGCGCACTCGCTTGGCGCGAACCTGGAGGGGATGCGCCGCCGCGCCGCGGAGCTGGCCGAAGCCAACCCGATGCTCGGGCATCGCGGCTGCCGGCTGGGGATTGCCTACCCGGAGATCTACGAGATGCAGGCGCGCGCGATCTTCGAGGGCGCGCTGATTGTGGCGAAGGAAACCGGCAAGGCACCCAAGCCGGAGATCATGATCCCACTGGTCGGCGTGATGAAGGAGCTGGAGATCACCCGCGCTCAGGTCGACAAGGTGGCCGAGGAGGTGTTCGCCGAGGCGGGGCACCGGATCGAGTATCACGTCGGCACGATGATCGAGCTGCCGCGCGCCGCGCTGATCGCCGGCAAGATCGCCGAGGTGGCAGACTTCTTCAGCTTCGGCACCAACGACCTGACGCAGACCGTGTTCGGCCTGTCGCGCGACGACGCCGGAAAATTCCTGCCGCTGTATGTCGAGCAGGGCATCCTGCCGAAGGACCCGTTCATCTCGATCGACGTGGAGGGCGTGGGCGAGATGGTGCGCATCGCCGTCGAGCGCGGGCGGAAGACGAAGCCCGGCTTGAAGCTCGGGATCTGCGGCGAGCACGGCGGCGACCCGGCATCGATCGCGTTCTGCGAGGCGGTCGGGCTGGATTATGTCTCGTGCAGCCCGTTCCGTGTGCCGGTTGCGCGGCTCGCCGCGGCGCAGGCGGCGCTGGGGGTGGAGAGCGACCGGACGGCGTGACCACCGGCTTGCCGGTCCGGACCGGCTTGCCGGTCCGGAATGACCCGGCCGGCGCCGCGTTCCATCCTTTGACATTGTGGACACGTTCGTGTACCCGTGTTGTCCGGCATTGAGTGGGACGAGAAGAAGCGGCTCATCAATTTGGCGGAACATGGTGTCGACTTCGCTGATGCCGCTCTGATGTTCCGGAACCCGGTTCTTGAAGCGGAGGACAGGCGAGCAGAGTACGGCGAACGACGCATGCGCGCGCTTGGACGCTCGGGCGATGACTATTTTCTGGTCGCGTTCACGTGGCGCGGGCGAAACCGCCGGATCATCAGCGCCTGGAAGGTGGATGAGAATGGCAAGAGAAGATATCAGGCGATACTCGCTCGATGAACTTGAGGCCAGCCGGGCCAGGGGCGAGACAAAGACGCGTCCCGACGCGCCGGCCCGACCGGTAGAGGAGGATTTCTGGCGGGACGCTCAAGTGGTCATGCCGCACGGGAAATCGTCTGTGCACCTCCGTGTCGATACCGATGTCCTGGCTTGGTTCAAGGCACAGGGGCGCGGCCATCTCACCCGGATGAACGCAGTGCTGCGGTCCTTCATGGAAGCCCGGACGAGGCGCGGTTCGGGGCAATGAACGGCAATCTATAACGCAGCCGGAGGTGCCCTCACGGTTGACGCGATAGGACCGTCACCGCATCCTCCCTGCGCCTCCCGGAGACGCCGCACGATGGCCCTGAGCCGTTCCACCCGTGTCAATCTGCTGCTCGGCAACGGCCACTTCCTGTCGCACTTCTATTCGCTGTGCCTGCCGCCGCTGTTCCTCGCCTGGCAGTCGACATTCCACGTCACCTTCACCGAACTCGGCCTCGCGGTCGCGCTGATGGCCGGCGCCTCCGCCGTCCTCCAAACGCCGGTCGGCTTTCTGGTGGATCGCTACGGTGCGCGTCGCTTCCTGATCGGTGGTGCACTGCTGATGTCGCTCTGCATCACCGCGATGGGCTTCGCCACCAGCTTCTGGCAGATCCTTGTGCTGGCTCCGCTGTCGGGCATGGGCAACTCGGTGTTCCATCCGGCGGACTACGCGATCCTGTCGGGCTCGGTGGACAAGGACCGCATGGGCCGCGCGTTCGCGCTGCACACGTTCAGCGGCAATCTGGGCTTTGCCGCCGCACCACCGATCATGGCGCTGCTGGCGATAACAATCGGCTGGCGCGGCAGCCTGATCATGGTCGGACTGCTGGGCGTCCCCGTGGTGGTGTCCATCCTGCTGCAGAGCAGCATCCTGAAGGATCAGGTGCGCCACGAACCGACGCATGCCGGCCCTGCGCTCTCCGGGCGCGAGCTGCTGCTGAGCCGCACCATGCTGCTGTTCTTTGCCTTCTTCCTGCTGGGATCGATGGCCGGCGCCGGGGTGCAGTCCTGGCTGATCACCGTGCTGCACACGGTAAAGGGGATGACGCTGGAGGCCGCATCCTCCGCGCTCACCGCCTACATGGCGGGCTCGACCGTTGGTGTGCTGGTCGGCGGCTGGTTCGCCGACGCCTACAAGCGGCACGTTCTGCCCTTCGCCGTCGTGCTGACCATCGTCTCGGCCGTGCTGACGCTGATGGTGGATTGGCTTGCCGTGCCCGGCCTGGCTGTCATTGCGCTGATGTTCGGCTCCGGTCTGGCGCTCGGCGCCAGCCGAACGCCGCGCGACGTCATGCTGAGGGACGCCGCGCCGCCCGGCCAGATCGGCAAGGTGTTCGGCTTCGTCAGCGCCGGCCTGCCGCTCGGCTCGGCGCTCACGCCGGTACCCTTCGGTCTCCTGATCGACCGCGGCCATCCCGGGTTGATTCTTGTGCTGGTCGCCGCGCTGCTGCTCGCGAGCCTGCTATGCGTCGGCACCGCCCGTTCGGTCTCACGACAGGCATCCGTGACGGTGCCCGCGGAATAGGCGGCGCGCTCGCCATCGCGATCCCTTTCGAGCTCCCGGTCACTGCTCGCACAGCAACTCGTCGGGCGGCGGCAGATAGGTCCGGACTTGCACGCTGCGGCACGCTGATCTGGTGGCGACGGCCCGGTGGAGACCGGCGATGACGGGGATATGACAGCCAAGTGCACCCACATCGACGGGGTGGAATTTGAATTGGTCATACGAAGCGCCGACCATCCGGTGCAATCGGACCCGCACACCGTGACCGATTTGCGTCGCATCCTGCTGCTTGATCTGGCGGAAGCTCGCCCACAGGGTCATGGGCCTGCGCCCAAGACCGATAGCCTGCCGATCGCCACCGGCCCGACAGCCGCGGTGCAACCGCCGCCATGACCGCGCCGCGTCACCAGCAGAGCGTGCGACCGGTCAACCATGTTGCGGGGCCGTCGCAGTGAAGAAGCGAGACGCCTCAGCACGCTGCACAGTTGCTGATTCTATTGACCACCAGGCAAAACCTGCATGATCCTTCGGCGGCTCGCCCGTTGGATCGGTTTCGCCATTCTGGCAATCGCCGTCTTGTTCGCCGGTGGTTGGTGTGCGCTCGCCGTTTGGTTCCGCTTCGCTGCGAGCGAACCTGTGCGTCATCTGTTGGCAGGAGTGATCATCGCTCTGGCACTTGTCACCGTGGTGTGCTTTGCGACGTCGAAGCGTTGGCTTGTGCTCGCGGCGTATGCCTGCATGTTCGCGCTCGTGCTCGCGTGGTGGACGACGATAACGCCAGAGAACGATCGCGACTGGGCACCCGATGTTGCCCGCAGCGTCACTGCGACCATCGACGGCGAGCGCCTCGTGGTCAGCAACGTGCGCAACTTCACCTGGCGCGGCGACACCGACTTCGACGCACGGTGGGAGCGGCGGACCTACAGCCTGTCGCATGTGGCCAATGTCGATCTGATCATGTCATACTGGGCCAGTGAGGCCGTCGCCCACTTGATTGTCAGCTTTGGTTTCGACGACGGCGCCAGGCTCGATCTTTCGATAGAAACCCGCAGGGAGCGCGGTGAGGCGTATTCCACGATCGCTGGATTCTTCAGACAATACGAACTGGCGATTGTCGCGGCTGATGAGCGCGACGTGGTGCGGGTGCGCAGCAACGTGCGTGGTGAGGACGTGCGCATCTATCGCCTCAGAATGCCACCTTCCTACGCACAGGCGCTGCTGCGTGAGTACCTGGCGGATGCCAACGATCTGGCGCGCTCGCCGCGCTGGTACAACACACTGACGGGCAACTGCACAACGCTCGCGTTCGGCATGGTTCGCGCCGTGAGTCCTGGCCTGCGGCTGGACTACCGTGTCCTGCTCTCCGGGTATCTGCCACACTTCGCCTACGATCTCGGTGCCACCGATACAAGCATGCCCTTTGAGAAACTTCGCGATCTCTCCAGGATCCACGACAGGGCGGTTGCGGCCGATGCCGATCCAGACTTCTCGGCGAAAATTCGGGAGGGGATCCCGATACCTCGTTGATGCCACGCACGTGTCGGCGCGGAAGCCTCTTGGATGTATTCGCAAGGCATTGTTCGCAAGTGGCGCGTTTGGCGGTGCGCCATGAATTGAGTGGCAGTAAATCGATTGCAACACGAGTGATGGAGTTGATGACATGAGGACAGTTTCAGGGCGAAATCTCTTGGTGATCGGGGCGATGTTGACGTTAGGTGCTGGAGTCGCTCACGGCAAGGAATGCAAGGGGGTCAGTTTCCCTGATCAGGCGCAGGTTGAAGGCAGCAATCTGACGCTCAATGGTCTTGGCATGCGCAGGGTGTTCCTCACACTCAACGTCTATGTTGCGGCACTGTATGTGGCCAAGACATCGAACGATGCGAACGTCATCCTCGGATCAACCTCGCCGAGCGAGCTGATCCTTCAGTTCGTGCGCGATGTCGGTGCCAGCGACATAACCGCGGCATGGGACGAAGGTTTTGCCAACAATGCGAAAGGACAGCTACCCGCCTTGAAGGACCGCATTGCAATGCTCAACGGTTGGATGACCGATATCAAGACCGGCCAGCGGATGACATTCAATTTCAAGCCAGGCATGGGCGTCACCGTAAGTGTAAACGGCGCGGTGAAAGGCACCATCAAGGGCGATGATTTCGCCAGGACGTTGCTGTCGATCTGGCTGGGCGCGGACCCGCCAAATCCGGAAGTCAAGGCAGGGTTGCTTGGCGGCTCCTGCGGGTAGCCATCCGCGTCATAGTCTATATGGGCGGGTCTGCATGAAAGTGGCGGGTCTCTCTCTCGGGCAATCTTCGCCGTGTTCGCGACGGTGGGTCGTGCGGATGCGCGGTGCCAGTGCAAGGCAGGTGGCCCTGAAAATGAGTCGTCCGCCGCACGGAATTGGATGATCAACGCCATCGAGGTGTGAAACGCTTCACATCGCGGCGCCTCCGTTCGCTGCAATATCTGTTTGTCAGGGAGACTGAAACAGAAGCCCAGCAACGGCTGACGGAGGATGGCCCCAATGGGGATGTTCGTATTCGCTGCTTTGACCATCACCGCCCTTAGCTGGGTGGTCACGAAGCCGCGGTCCACACACGATCTGACGGTAGGCGAGATCAGTCATCTCATCGTGTTGGGTTTTGTATCATGATGAAGCCCGGTCTCGCTTCCCGTCCTTCGCCGCCCGAATCTGGGGCTGCACGGCCGCAGTATTGCGGCATTCGAACATGGACAGCCGACGATTGAGGGGCTTGGCCGCATTCCGGTCGATTGCGACAGGGGCGATGGGAGGGTTCCGTCATGGAGGGCAGTCTCAGGAGAGAGATCATGAAAATCGTGCTTCGTGCCGCGGTTGCCGTTTGCAATCTTGGCTTCGGGTCCGCCTATGCCGGTGACGGTGACGGCTACTCGGCGGCCACGCTGTTCACCTCGATCCAGAGGGAGCAGGCCATACCCGCCCGCACTGTTGCGCGTCAGACCACAACTGTCGCGGCCCAAAATAGTGGCGCGGCGGTCCAGGCCTCCGGTACCGCCTCGCAGGGCATGGGCACGTCGTTGTTCCGCGTGTTCTCGTTACCCTGACTTGACAAAAGCCGGCTCGACGGCACGGCCAGAGTTGGCCCCGGGCTGCAGCCAGCCGGCGGCTCAATCAATGAGTAGGGTCCCGCCGACTCGATCGTTGCCGGCCCAACGGTTGCGCGCGTGGTTTCGTCCTTCCAGTCGTGACCGGGGCGGAATGGGTTACGAACTTATTGGGCGGCTTGCGTGCTGAGCGTGCGCAGCCGTACCTCGGCGTCAGGGTCCCCGAGTGCCGCCGCCCGGCGATACCAAGTCGCGGCCAGCGCCGGATCTGGCCTGACGCCGACCGCGCCAAGTTTCGTGAGGAAGGCCGGATCATAAGTCTCTGCAAGCGCCGTGGCCGCGCGAGCTCCCCTGGCGTTGGCGGCATACTCGTAGAACTTGCGCGCTGCCGAAATGTCCTTGATGGCCAGCATCTCATCGCCACGCCTGGCGTACATGACTGCCACC
This sequence comes from uncultured Alphaproteobacteria bacterium, assembly GCA_963780095.1. Classification (GTDB taxonomy): domain Bacteria; phylum Pseudomonadota; class Alphaproteobacteria; order Acetobacterales; family Acetobacteraceae; genus JAMXLO01. Next base: position 76,846 of record CAWABH010000023.1, on the reverse strand, counting down.
GACTGCTCTCGCGCGGTCGATGCGCTGGTGGCCAGAGGCGAGGCTGGGATCGCAATGGCAAGCGCCGTTTTGCCTGTCGCGGCAACAGGATGCTGCGCGTTCATATCAGCCACGCCTGTTGGCGGGGAAGCGTCGGGCGCAGTCGTGTCGCGGAAATCCGGTTGCGGTGGCCCGGCGCTCCTCTCTGTTCGATCCGGCGGGTTGGTCAACTGGGCTGCCGAAGCGTCCAAGGACGCGGTGCTGTTACGATCAGCCATGCTCGCCGCCTCGGCGACGGGCACGCGTGCGACAGGATCCTCCGGCACAGGCTGCACAGTGGTCGCCTGGGAGTTCGACGGCAATGCTGGTGCCGCGCCCGCAGTCACGAGCAATGTCGTCGCCAGGTCCTCGAATAATGCAAAATCGATCGAAACGTCCGTCCGTCCTGTCGCCTTTTCATCGGCCGCGCGGTTCCGGGCACGTAACACGAAATCCGACAAGGCGCTGCGAGCTTCTGGAGAGGCAGGTAGGGCTCTCTGAACTACGCGCGGCCAAGTGTTCAGCGCACTGTCGTCTGCGGGGAAGAAGGTTCGTCCAGCGGAGATCTGCTGCTCGACCTTGAGCAGAAGCGCACCGAGTTCCTTATCGGTTTGCACCCCGGGGATGGATTGCGCTTGCCCGGCGACATCGGCGGCCGCGAAAGCAACGCTCCCTGTCAATGGGAGGCCGACACAGGCCGCTATCAGCCGCCGTGTCAGTCCGCGTTGAGTTCTGGATGCCGGCATGGTGTACGGGCCGGAACACAATCGGGTCGGATGGAACCGATTGCGAAATATGAGCTGGAACATATTCGCCTTTCGCTCGCGCATAGTTATCGACGGCATTCACGGCGGTGCCGCCGCAGGTTACACCCGGATCCAGCGAACCGGGGCGTAGGTCAGCGCGCCGCCGACCGCTGCTTATCCCAAACGAGGAACTGCTGGAACAACGCCTCCTTCGCTGCGTTCGTCAGGTTGTTGTGCATCCCAGGGTTGGTCTGAGACAGGAAGGTGTTGAACCGCGCTTGCGTGACGGTACCAGCTGTGCCCGCTGTGGTTTGCCTAACCAGCCAATCCTGCGCGGGCTGGAACCGGGTCCAGCCGGGTACTTCAGCTGTCAGGTTCACTTCGCGCCACTTGGGATGGCGCGGCGGCTGCTGGAACTGGTCGAACTTGCTGAAGAATGCGTCCACAAAGCGCGTAACCTTGTTGTATCGCTCAGTGTGCGGCGGCCACGCGAACACCGCCATCACATCCCCGACGGCGATCGTCGGTACCGACGTGTCGGCCGGAACGATCAAGGGGTATGCTTCGTGCGTGAACTGGTCTGGCAGATAGGTCTGCGCGAGAGCCTGGTTGAGCGCGAGGGGAAGAAAATGGATCCCGCTGTCGGCCGATACGTCGTTGAAAAGCGGAATCGGGGCACCTCCGACATGGATAATCGCGGCGATATCCCCGCGTTTCAGCTCTTGCAGGCCCGTGACCTGCTTTTCATGTTCGACCTTTGCCTTGATTCCAAGCGCATCGAGTAGGATCTCGGCTGTCATTGCAGAACCGCTGCCGACGACATCGACGTTGACTCGCTGGCCGTTCAAGTCCTCAAGCCGCGTGATGTCCTTGCGGGCGAGGACATGAACTTCCTCATCGTATAATTTGGCGATGTAGCGAATGCTCTGGGTCAGATTGGCGAACATGCCATGCTGCTTCGCGTATGTCAGCGCATCCGCCTGAACAAACCCGATATCGACACCTTTGAGGTAAAGAATGTCGGAGAGATTTTGTAGGGAGCCCTTCCCCAGGGTTGGCAGCACGCGGAGTGTGCCGTCATCCAGGATCGTCAGATCAGCGCCCGTCCGCGCATAAGTACCACCCTCCATCCCGGTAATCACACCGACGGTGCCTTCGTTCGCCCGGGCGACCTGGTCCGGCGGTTGCTGCTGAGCCACGGTGACAGAAGTGGACACGAGGCATAGCAAAGTGGCGGCGACAATGAGCTTCACGAAAGGCTCCCTTCCAGCTGGCGAAAACCCCAGCAACCGACGTGACCGAATCGCGGACCACCATGGATGCAGGGCAGTCCGATCATGCGCGAACATGCGAGCAAGCCGCTCGCCCTGTCGCTAACCGGCAACATCGCCGGATCGCAGTCTCGACTGCCGCGGGAGGATCTCAGCGGCCTTTGACGATTTTTTACCGAGTTTGTGGGCCGAATGTCAACGCCAAACCACAGGTTCATCCGCCTCGGCGAAATAAATGTGCGGCAGGGATGATCCTCGAACCTCTTACAGTTTAGCACTGTTCTTCTGCCAGGTCGCTGGGGATGCCGATCGAGGACATCAAAGGCTGACACGCCATATCAGAAAATTAGGTAGTACATGGATTTCTCCGCGCCTCGCAGCTCAAATACTGCGTTCACGTTGCCGACGCGGTCGCTTGTTGCGTTCCTGCCCAACGGGATGTAAAAACAATCCTGTGAAATTTCTGGCGGATCGACATGCTATTGAACCATGCTGGTATCTATCACCCGAAGGGTTGCTGGAAACTGGCAAGACCGAGTTCGACCACACCATCGCGGTGAATAGACGGCGCGGTTCAACTGTTGCAATTCTCTGGCACCTGCGATGCTGTCCTAACCAGAGGCACGTATTGTCGGCATCTCCTCCATGAATGCCCACTCCGCCACCGCCTCTTCGGCTGTCGGCTGGGGATAAGTGACTGATAGAGACGCGCGTTCGGGACACGGGATACCGGAAGGACCAACCAACAGGGTCGGAGGAACAGGAAGCCGGAGATGAATGACGACGAGGCCCCCGGACTGAGCCTCGGTGGGAAGTTCTATATGACCCCAGAGGGTCATTTGCGGCTGCGCGACGAACTCATACAGTTGATGAGGGTCGAACGGCCGCGGGTGGTCGAGGTCGTTTCCTGGGCTGCAGCGAACGGCGACCGCAGCGAAAACGCCGACTATCAGTACGGCAAACGACGCCTGCGCGAGATTGATCGCAGGGTGCGCTTCCTGGCGAAGCGGCTTGAGAACGCCGAGGTCGTAGACCCATCCCGGCAGGCAACGCGTGATCGCGTCTTCTTCGGAGCCACCGTCAAATACGTCGATGCCTCCGGTGTCGAGCGGACGGTAACCATAGTGGGGGTGGACGAGGCCGACTTGGCGGAGGGCAAGATCAGCCTGACCTCTCCTATCGCGGTGGCCCTCATCATTGCCAAGGCACGCTGTGGCGATGAGGTCTCCGTGCATACACCCCGGGGCCTGCAGACTGTCGAAGTGCTTTCCGTCACCTATCCGGACGCCGACGCCGCTGGCCGCGACGGGATCGAGCCCGCGGGGGTTTGAGCCGATCAGCCCCGTAGATCACAGGCGCAAGAGGCCGGCTGCGCTATCGAAAGGCACGCGCCGGAACGGCGATCCGATCACCGGTCGCTACCTTGCTGAGAGACGGCACTACATCACGACGCGGTGGGGGAAACGAGAACCGTGCAAGGGATTGCGCGCCACTGCGAGGCGCAGGACGATCAGGGAGATGGCAAAGGGAGAGTGACGATGACCTCACGCGTGCCAATGGTATCGCTGGAGCGTGCCCGCGAACTCGGTGATGCGATGGGGATGCCCGCGCGGCGCACGCAGAGCGAGGCGTTTCGCGTGGTGGCCAACAATCCCGGTGTGGCCAGAGTGGCGTTCGGCCAATTGATGCAGTTGTTGGAGAACAACAAGTTCGACACTCGGCTGCGCGAACTGATGATCATGCGGATCGGCTGGGTCACCGGGTCGGCTTACGAGTGGACGCAGCACTGGCGGGTTGCGACCTCGGCGGGGATCCCGCCCGAGGATATCCTGGCGGTGCGCGACTGGCGGAATTCCGAACGGTTGACACCGGCAGACAAGGCGATCCTGGCCGCCACCGACGAGTGCCTCGCCGGCAAATCCATTTCGGATGCCGCCTGGGCCGAGGTGGCGAAGCATGTCACCGACCCGGGTCAGCAGGTGGAGTTCATCATCGCCATGGGCAACTGGATGTCGTTCTCCATGTTGTTCCGGAATCTGCGCATTCCGCTGGCCGAAGGCCTCATGGTCTGGCCGCCGGATGGTCTGGCGTCCCCGGCGGCGAACGGGTAGGCATCAGCGATCAAGCATGAAGGAAACATCGATGTCCGAACAATCAAGTATCCCTCTGCTGGATCATGAACTGGCGGAGGACGAACTGGCGTGGATGAAAGCCGTCTACGAGGACTTCGGCAAAATCCGCGCTTCGTTCCCCGGGCAGGATAACGAGTTCGACCCGAAGAAAGCGCTACGGGAAGTCCTCGGCCGGGAAGAGTACAGGCTCCAAGCCCACGTGGACCTGTCGGGACCCGGCCCGTGGCGGCTTGGCCAAAATCGCCATGGCCGAGGGGTTGCCGCTGTCTTCTTGCCAAGGGTGGAGTTGCATAAACACGCGAAAAGCAGGACCGACCAGTTTCCCATGTATGTGGTTGGCGAGGCGGATGCCTTCTCCATCAGCGAGGATGCGCAACCCGTCCTGACGCCGGTGACCGGCGGCGACCATTTCCACAATTCGCCGGACGCGCCGCATGCGTTCCTGCCGAAAGTGGGAAAGCCGATCCCCGGGAACTGGGAAATCGCGTTCATCGCGATCACGCCGCGCAACCTGAGGGAGGATACGCAGAGCGTCTCCGACGAAGTAAGGGCCGCTTATAAGCGCGTGGTTGGAACGGAGGCTCCGCTGGGCGTGTAAGGAGCGACGGCAGGAGGAGCCAATGGACACGATGGCCGACGACACCCGCTTACCGGTCGATATCGACGCGCAACCCGTGGTGCAGGCCGCCGGCGACCTGCAGCCGGTGCTCCGCCGCTACCATGAGGAGATCGAGCGCGAGCAGCGCCTGCCGCCAGCCTTGGTCGAGCAGTTGCACGCGGCCGGCTTCTACCGAATGGTGATCCCGCGCGCGCTGGGTGGCCTTCAGGTCGATCCGCTGACCTACCTGCGCGTCGTGGAGCTGCTGGCCGAGGGTGCCGGCTCGGTCGGCTGGAACATTGCCAACAACAGCATCGGCCAGCTCGTCACGCTCGGGTTGCCGGACGAGGGCGTCCACGAGATCTACCCGCCCGGGCACGCAACCGTCATCGCCGGCACCGCCGTGCAGGGCGGTGGGCAGGCGGTGCCGGTCGAGGGTGGCTATCGCGTCAGTGGGCGCTGGACCTTCGGCAGCGGGTGCCAGGAGAGCACCTGGATGCTGGGGAGCTTCCAGATTCTCGACGGGGGAGAACCGCGCCGCCGCCCGGACGGTGGCTCGCTCTACTGGCGGGGGGTGTTTCCGCGCGCGGAAGCGGAGATCGTCCCGGGGAGCTGGGACGTGGCCGGGCTGCGCGGCACCGGCAGCTTCGACTGGACGGTGAAGGACGTCTTCCTGCCGGAGCGGCGGACGTGCCCTCACGTCGGCGTCCCGCTGGACAACCAGTGGGATCGCTGGCCTGGGGTTACCTATGCCTTGCCGAGCCAGTGTTGGGTCGGGCCGCACCATAGCTCGGTGATCACCGGCATCGCGCGCGCCGGCATCGACGCGCTGATCGCGCTGGCGGTGGAGAAGACGCCGCGCGGGCGGACCGGGATGCTGTGCGAGAACCCGCAGGTGCAGGACGCCGTCGGCCGGGCCGATGCGATCCTGAACGCCGGTCGGGTCTATCGGAGCGCGATGATCGCCGAGTTGTGGAACACGATCGCGGCCGGCGGGGAGACCACGCTGGAACAGCGGGCGCGCTGCCGGTTGGCCTCGACCTATGCCGCCGACAGCGCGCGCGAGGCGATGGATCTGGTGTACCGGCACGGCGGCAGCACATCGTTCAAGCGCGAGAGCCGGTTGGCGGAATGCTGGCGCGATCTGCACGTGGTGGGGCAGACAGTCACGGTGGCGCCGGAGTGGTATCCCATTGGCGGGCGGGCGCTGTTGGGGATGGATACGGGGCCGCGGCTGCGGTAGCCGGCGGCTGCGGTGTCGAGTGGTCGCCGGCCCTCTCCCATTGAGAGAAGCGACGAAGCAACCCCCACGTGGGTACACACCCCTTGGCGGAGTTTGCTTCGCGCCTTCTGTCCCCGCCATGGAAGCCTTGGGAAAAGTTGCAGGTAGTATAGCCGCTCCTCGATCGGTTGCGGACAAGCGTAGCTCGCATGAAAGCTGGTCAGAAGCGGGCAGAACGGAAGACCGCACGCGAGGCGTGATCTCGCTGAATCCTGAGGCCGAAGCCCAGATGCATCGGCTCATCGTCCATTTTAGGCAAAAGAACGGATCGCAGCGGCTGTCAACCTCTTGCACGCACTTGAGCGTGCGAAGCTGCGCATTGCCCGAACGCCAGCGGCCGGATTGGCCCCGCGTCCTTATCCCACCCTGAAACGCCACGGTCGACGCTGGATTATCGAGGGACGCGACTGGTTATCCTATAGCCTGACGACGCCACCCGTCATTTCCGGGGTCTTCTACGTCACAACCGATATTCCAAATCGTATTGAGCGGCGACCCGCTGACAGCCAATTGGGATCGTCGCAGGTATTCCGGACTGAGCGTTTGGGGTACTCTCCCCGACGCGGGGAAGGCGAAGGGAGACGGAAGCGATGCAGATCGTCGATGCCCAAATTCACCTCTGGGGAACGGGCTTGCCGAGCAACCTCTCGCATCGCCAGGTGACGCACTTCACCCCTGAGGAGGCCATCGTCCTGATGGACGAAGGCAGCGTCGATGCCGCTGTCATTCATCCGCCGGGATGGGACCCAAATTCGACCGACATGGCATTCAAGGCGGTCCAGGACTACCCGGGCCGGTTCGCGATCATGGGTGCGGTGCCGCTCGATGGGCCGGACTCTCCCGCCCGCATCGCGCATTGGCGGGACCAACCGGGAATGCTCGGTCTGCGGTATGGTTTCCTGAGCGATCCCGCGCGGCAGTGGCTGGCCACCGGCACTCTCGACTGGCTTTGGTCCGCCGCCGAAGATGCGGGCGTTCCCATCGCCGCGCTGGCGACGGATTCGCTGACGGAACTTGGCCGGATCGCCGAGCGTCACCCCGGACTTCGCTTGACGATCGATCACCTGGGCGGCAGGGGCGGCCTGACCACGCTGAAAGATGCCGCGGCCATGACCCACATGCCAGACCTTCTGGCGTTGGCGAAGTTCCCCAATGTGGCGGTCAAGGCGACCGGCGCGCCGGGTTATTCCAGCGAGGCCTATCCGTTCCCGGCGATGCACACCTATCTGCGACAGATCTACGATGCATTTGGTCCGCGCCGCACGTTCTGGGGCACGGACATCACGAAGATGCCCTGCTCCTGGGGCCAATGCGTGACGATGTTCACCGAGGAGCTGCCGTGGCTCAGCGACCAGGACAAGCGACTGATCATGGGTGAGGCGCTCTGCGCCTGGTGGGGCTGGGACCGGGCAGCCTGACACGCGTCACCGCCCGAACGCGACAACCAACCAAGGAAACGTTTCCGAATGAGCCAAACTCGCCAAACGAACACAAGTGGAAAGAAAGTCGCCGTCGTGGTCGGCGCCACCTCCAAGTGGCAGTCGGATGGCCGCAATACCTTGCTGGCGCACGGCAGAACACTCGACGATAGCCACCTGCCGGTCGGCGTGCGCTGGGGCGTGGGCGGCGCCGTTGCCCAGAAGTTCGCGCAAGAGGGTTTCTTCGTCGTGCTGACAACCCGCGCCGAGACCAATGCTTCCGCACTGGCGGATGCCATCCGGCAGCAGGGCGGAGAATGCATGATCGTCGAGCTGGATCTCGTCTCGCAGGATTCCATCTCCGCGGCGTTCGCCAAAATCCGTCGCGATGCCGGCGATCCGGACGTTTTGATCTACAACGCGGGGTACCTGGAAGGCCGCGATCTGCCGCCCGAGAAAGAACTGCTCGAACACATTCCGGTGGAGATGTTCGATACCGCCCAGCACATCGCCAGCCGCGGGCCCTTCCTCGTCGCCAAGGAAGTGCTGCCCGCCATGCGGAAGAAAGGCGAAGGGTCGTTCTTCTTCTCCAACAACTCAAGCTCGCTGCGCGGGAAGAAGCGAATGACCGGACAGTCGCTTTACTACCCCAGGGTCATGATGCGTACGCTGGCGCAGGTGCTCACCGAGGAATACTCCGAGCACGGCGTGCACGTGGCCAACGTGGTGATCGACGGTACCATCGATTCGCCCGGAACGCGGGCGATGCCAAGGGTTCAGAATCGACCCGATCTCGTGATCAACCCGGTCAAGATCGCCGAGGCGTTCTACTACCTGCACACCCAGGACCGGTCGTGCTGGACACACGAGCTTCAGCTCACGCCATTCCCGACCAAGCCGAGCTACTGAGCCCCGGATGGCCGAGCAATGAGTCGTCGTATCTACAAACCGCAAACAGCGAGGAGGCGAATTCCTCGAAATTCATTGCACCCTAACTCGAAGCTTGAGGTCGCCCCACACGCCCCCGGAGTCCCTGTCTTCCGCTCCGGCCCTGTTGAAGATCTGTGCGGTCCCGCCTGCGTCGCCAAAACGGCGATCCGGCCCACCGTGCCTCGAGCCCGTAGAAGTAGTTGCGGCTGATCCTGTATTCCTCGAACCGGTCCGCGATTGCGGTTTCGTAGGCTGCCATCATGTTCACGTCCGACCGCAGCCTTGCGGCGATCACCCTGGCGGCGTGGATGCCGTCGGCCAAGGCCTTGTAGATGCCCTGCGAGGACAGCGGATCATAGGCGGCGGCCGCATCCCCCACCGCCAACCACCGATCGGCTGCGACAGTATCAAGCAGGAACGACGGCGCGAGACGGACGGCCAGGCTCCCAGCGAGAAAACGGCAGCCATCCAGTCGCGGCGCGATGTGCCGGGTACGCAGCGCGCGTGCGAACCACCGTCCCGCGTTTGCCAGCCCGTCCCGCTGCACAATGTCGGGGTCGGTTGCAAACGCCACTGCCAACCTGCTGTCGGGCAGCCGGGCCGCGTACCACCACCCCGTCTCGACCGCCTCGAGCATCGTCATTCGTGACGACGAGGATGCCGCGGAAGCATCGAAGAAGCCGTATACGAACGCGAGGCGATCGAGAAACATCGCGCGCGCGCCGAACCCGCGCGCGACGCCTGCCCGGCTTCCGGTCGCATCAACGACAATGCGTGCGGTCAGCGCGGAGGTCCTACCTTCAGCTCCACTCAGATGCAGCCGGAATCCTGCGTCGCCGTCCGGCTCGCAGACCCGAAGCGTCGAACCGACAACAAGGTGAGCCCCGTCAGTGACGACGCTACGCGCGAGCAAAGCATCGAAACGCCGACGGTCGAGGTGCCAGCCGCGGCCATAAGCATTTAGCACGATGTCGTTGTACCCCAGCGTGTCGCTCCCCCAGGCGGAGCAACTACCCAGGCAGGCTTCGTGTCTCTGCGCTACGAAGCCTTCCCAGACGCCCAGCTCCTGGAGAAGGAGGCGTGTGTCGGGCGGAATGGTCTCTCCCACACGAGGCAGCGACGAGCGCCCCGAATCCACGACGCAGACGCGGGAGATGCCCTGCCGCATCAGCGCCAGCGCGGTCGCGCACCCGGCTGGACCGCCTCCGACGACAACGACGTCCCACTCGGCTTCGTTCAGTGGACGGTGCCCATCCCATGGATACGCCTGGTGCGATGGCGATCCCGCTTCACGCGCGGCGTGTTGAGCCGCAGTTTACTGGTCTCTGCCGCGGGCAGTGGACATCCATTGGAGATCCAGAGATGCACCACATCCCGGCAGACGCCGGTATTGGGCGGATTTGCGGGCAGGCCGAAGACGGAGCCCATCGGGCCGGTGGGCGCGATCAATTGCATGTAGAAACGACTGTTCTCGGGTTGGCCGGGCACGACCACATCGTTTACCGGCGAGGCGAGTGCTTCCATCAGCGACCTTGTGGATTGCTCCATCCACCAGGCGATGCTGTGCACCATGCCTTGCGCGTCCGCCAGCATGCTGGTCTGGTGGCCCGGGATGCCACGCTGCACCGGCCGCAGTTGATCGATCAACGCGGCCATGGCGTGCGCCGCTGAGACCGGCGGCGGTGGGGGCCGCGGCGGTGCCGCCAGCGACTCCGTGTAGGCGGCCCACAGGGCAATCTCGTCGTCCGTGAACACGCGGAACATCGGACCCGTTTCGAAGCTCATCAGCGCATGCATGCGGCTGTTCGCCCAATTGCCGGGCGTGATCCACGCATGCTCCTCCAACGCGTCGAGGAAGCCCGGCGGATTGGCGAACCACTCGTCGATCCGGGTGGCACCTATGGTATATTGCTGGTGATTGCGCCTGCCATAGTCGGCCTTGCGCTCGATCATCTGGATCATCTGGTCGCGCAGGCTCGTCTGGGTGACCAGGTTCGCCAGGTCCTCGCCGAGGAAGCCCATGTTGCCAAAGGCGACGAAGCCATTCCAGATTCGGCGCCACGCGGCCTGCACGGCCGCCTCGCCAGACAGCAGGCGGATGTTCTGCAAATACAGGCGGACGGCGGAGGCGGCGCGCTGGCCATGCCCGTTGACGGCATTGTCGATGCCGATGTGCAAGACGTAGAAGTGCGGATCGATCCCGAAATAGACCATCTGGTCGCGCGTCGGCTTGAGGTCCAGGACCTCCCACTCCAGTTGCAGCGTCATGCCGATTATTTCCGGATAGTAGTCTTCGGTGAACTGGGATATCGCCAGTTCGAACGCCGCCACCGTAAAGGCGCTGTCGAGGAAGCGGGGATCGAAGGCAAACTCGCGCGTGTTGATGGGTGGTGGGTAGAAACCCACGCTGTGGCAGAGATCCTGGTAGATGTTGCAATGGTTCCTGGCGACATCCCCATCGCCCATCTCGTCCATCCAGATGGAAAACAGCAGAGCGGAGACCTCGTCGATCGGTCCGACCCGGCCGATATTATGGAGCCAGGAGCCGTCCACCAGGTTGAACGGGGCAAGCTGGACGATCCGGGTGACCATGTCGGCATAGCTTTGCAAAATCTGCCCGGGGGCGCCGGGATCACTGTCTGCCGCGGCGTCGACAAGTTCCTGGTAGATCAGGTCCAGGCGGTCCTGGAATGCCTGATCGGTATATTCGAAGTAAATCTGGTCGGCCGGCGCGGTATCGGGGCTGTTCGAGAATTTCTCTGCCCAGTTCAGCCACGCTTTGACATAGGCACGCGCGTCGGGCAGCACGTCCGGGTAATCGGTGACGTTCATGAGCTTGAAGAACAGGTCCCGTTCGTCAAGCTGCATGGCAGTCGTGCCAACATTGGTTGCGTAGTTTGGAAACGGGACCACCGGCGTGAGTCCCGTGTCGGTCAACTGGCTTGCCACCTCCAGGTACCAGTCGGATTCGAATGGCGTGCCTTGGGTGTCGATGGCCGGCCCCTGCATCACGACGCCGATGCGATGCCAGTTGTCCAGTATATCCGCCCGCGCCTGATAGCGTCCCCAGTTCTCGGGTGCAGCCGAATCCGTGCCTTCGCCGCGGACCGACCAGCGCTGCTGGCCGAGTACCGGGGTGAGCGGCGAATTCGGCTGCTGAGTCCACGTCACGTCGTCGGCCGCGTACACGGCAACTGGCCGCTGTGCGGGCCAGGACCAGAACAGGGTTCGGTTGCCCTTGGGGTTCGGCGAAAACGGATGGGTGGCGCAGGAGTTGTAGTCCGTGTGCCAGGGAATGGCCATGAACTTCGACAGGTCGCCGGGTTCCAGGCCGTCAGTCTCGACGTGGCGAGGGACGTAACCACCGGTGAGCAGGGGTTTGTCCGGGCCTGAATTGGCGTAGTCCAGCAGCTTCGTGTGGACCCGGAACGGTCCGGCACCGGAAGTCTGCCAGGGCTGAACGTAGAGTGCCGGCTCGCGCATGACGAAGGTCAGGTCGATGCCGGGACTGAACCGGCCCCCCAGGCAGTTGACCATGGTCGCCTTGTCCAACTGCTCGCCCATGCCCAACGCCGTACCCGGACCGGCACGATAGCCGTCGCGCCCTTCATTCCAGCGCTGCAAGAAGAAATACTGCGTCTTGCGCAGGGTCAGGAACGCCTCGCCGGCATCGCCCAGATGCGCCGGCATGAGCTTGATGTTCGTTTGATCCGGTTCAAATGGGTTGCGTAGGATTGTCAGACCGGCCAGCACCGTCGAGCGCGGATCAGTGGCCGCGGTGATGGCGCCGACCTCGCGATGAGCCGATCCGCCGAGTGGACTCAAATTGGCGGTCCACTGCTGCAGTGGCACGGCCTGGAAAATCGGCGCAAGCTGATCGCCGAACGTTGGTTTGTACGATTTCTGATAGCCGCCCTTGCTCTCATCATAAATGTCCGGAGCGAGGCCAAGCTGGCGAACCCACGAATCATAGACATCGTCCCACAGTGACACGATGTTCGGAATCTGTGGCGCGTAGGAGGGATCGGTGGTGGTCACCCATGCACCTTGCGCCCGTGCCTGGGTGCCGTCGTCGAACACCAGCGTGGCCGATACGGGACCGTCCGACGTGTCATCGAACCACTGGTCGTTGTTGACGGCGTCACCCAGAGGCGCCGGACCGGCAATCCGCCAGCTCGCGGCGCGTCCATAGCCACCGAGCACGAGCAGCCTGCCCTTGGCGTCGGTTGCCAGTTCGCCCAGCGTATCGATCGGCCCGGCCGGAGCGTCCATCTTCGGGAAGGAGTCGACGGGGAACGATTTTGGGTACTGCTCCAGCGCGACAACCTGAGCCTTCGCCGCATCGTAATAGGACGCGATTGTCGGTTTGTCGAAGTGGACGTCGCTCGTGTTCGTGCCTGAAATAGTCCGGGGGCCGGGGTCGATCGTCAATTGCCTGACGCGGGCTGGATCATTGAGGACGGCAAGCTTGTCGGGCGGCTGCGGTGCATTCGGCTTGTCGGTCGCCGGGTTGCGAATGGGCGGCAGACGATTATCCGCGTAACCCGAGATGCCCTGGTAATCGCCTCTTTCAACCAGCATGAAAGTGTTCGCCTTCTTGTTGGCGACGTGCACGGTCCAGACGATATCCTTGACCGTCCTGCCTGCGATCGTCGCACCGACAGCAATTTCGCTGCCGTCGCCTCGCGGCCAGGTCTCCGGGTCGCGGCTGGGATAGTGAAAAATGCGGAAACGGGCGGCCTGACGCTTCAACGCTCCGTTCGCATCGCGCACGTCGCCGCTACGGATGGGATCGGACTCCGTGCCGGCCCGGATGGGCAGTCCGCCGGTAAACGACGAGCCTTCGGACACCGGACTGCCGGCCATCGACTCTGGAGCAATGACGTACTGCTGGCTGTTACCCACCCGAGCGACACCGACCGCGGGATGGATACGGAATACGTCCATTTCAACTTATCCCGTTTGAATGCGTTTCTTCCCAGCGCAGGATCTCGATCATCTGGCCGTGTCCCCGCTCTTGAACTCGGTCCAGGGCTGTGCGGGTTTGTCGCGCAGCCACTCGCTTTGCCAGGCGTATTGCGGATGTTCGTCGAGGAATTCGCGCGCGTCGAACACCTGCCCACAGGGATGACCAAAGCGGCCGATGAAACGCATCTCGCGTCCGAGGCGGCTGTCGACAACCTTGCCGTCGTTGGCGCCGAACGGTTCGTAGGGCCCGAATCCCCATGAGGAAAACTCCTCGGGGAACACGTCGAAGTGGCCGCAGATGCTGCGGGCGCCGGCGCAATCCCGGCGCACATACACGTCATAGTGGTCTGAAATCATCGTCTGGGCCACAGCGACGTCGATGTGGCCGCGATTGTCCTCAACCAGCTTTTCCCACCGCACGCGACGCGCGGCGTCATCCTTGACGTTGCAGTAGTCGATGTTGCTGCATTCCTGATTGCGGATGCGCGGATCAGCGGCGAGGTTGCAGCCCCAGAAGAACCCGTCGGCGCTGCGCGTCTCGCCGATATACCGCAGCCCCATCTCGAGCCGCGCGATTTCGCCGCTGCCGATGTCGCCGAGCAGCCAGCTATTCGCGTAGCCACCGTTGTTGTCCGTCTTCATGATGCGCATCCATTCTTCCAGGCTGCCGCCGTACTGCATGGCGCGCCGCGCCCGGAAGAATTCCGGCGATTTCGACGGGTCGTATCCGTTGAAGCCGCCGATCGATGTTTCCGCGCCGACCAGCCCCGCGCCGGTGACGAAGAAGTCGGTGGCGCTGTGCACAAGACCCGGTCCCGTCTGCATCAGGATGCGGTGGCCGCTGGCGGGAACCAGGTCGGCGACGATGTTGAAGGCGTTGGCGTTGGTATAATCGTCCCAGGTGTTATGGGCGAGCACCACGCCCCCGTCGCGGGTCCAGCTTCCGGTGGCGATGAATGCGCTGCAGTGGTGGCGGCGTTGGCGTCCCTGCGGCAGATTTCCGTGCGCAGTGGGCCACCAATTCCACAACAGCTCGATATAGGCGTTCCATGCCAGGACCTCACCGAACGAGACCGGGCAGCCGGCAGCGGTGGCGCCCTCGGCGATGGCGCTCAACTCGGTGCGCATCTCGTCGTCGAGCTTCTTTGGGAACAGCCGTTCGGCCGCCTCGACAAAGAAGGCGAAGTTGTTGCCGGTCGCGAAGATGGTCTTCGCGTTGGTCATCTTCAGCGCGGCGACGATCTCGGGCCCAAGCAACCAGCCATGTTGAAAGCCGCGCTCCCACGGACCGCCTTCAGTGTGCAGATAGAGCCAACCGTTGCGCTCGAAACGGTAGGCGCCATCGAGGCATGCGTCTTTGATCATTGGCTTATCGTTCCTGCAGCAGACCGTTGTGCCAGAGCCAATCGAGGACGCGGCGTGAGTCACGGGATGGGAGCAGCCAGCGACGCGCCAGATCGCCGGCGGTATACCCCTCGCGCATTTGGCCAACGAGCGGCGACAGCGCGATATCCCCGAGAAAGGCCGCGGGGCTGCCCAGCGCGGGATGGTGCAGCGCCGGGATGCAGCGGATCCGATCGCCGATCAGAACAGGCGTGTCGGCAACCCGCAATCCGTCGGCGAGACGGAGTGGACGATCATCGGGAAGCGGGCGCGGCGCCGGCGCGGCTGGCGCGGCTGCCAAGGCAGCAGTGGCGCGGCTGCGCCAGAACGGCTCGTCGGCGAAACGCTCCATCTGCGCGTAAAGCTGGACGCAGGTGCGCGCGCTCGCAGCCGCGGCCGCAGCCTGGCGCGTGCGATAGAACGCGATCGCAGCGTCGCCATCGGCGGGCGCGGTAAGAATGGTGTGCAGTGCGATGCTGCCCTGGAGCGCAGAGCTAAGCGCATGCTGCACGCCCTGCGAGGCGAGTGGGTCAATCGCGTAGGACGCTTCGCCGACGCGGAGATGATCGGCTCCGATCGGCTCGTCGTCCACATAAGGCGTAGCGTCGCAGGCGTGTACGCCGCCGTCGAGCACGCCATCAAGGCAATGACGCAGCAGCTCCGATCCGGCGAGGTACGCGCGGTAGCGCTTCGCCACACCCGCGCGAACGTCCACGAATACGGCGGCGTTGAAACTCCCATCGGGAAGCGGCGCGCCCCAGTACCAGGCGTCGCGCGCTGCCTCGACGCGCGGTGCGTTATCGTCGCCCCTCGGAACATCGCGCCAGTAGCCCCACAGAGCCAGCGTGCTCGGCGCGGCGCGGCCACGCGGGCGGCGACCCGAGGCATCGACCAGGGCACGTGCGTGGATGGTCACCTCGCCGCGGTCACCATGGGCGGGAACAGTCCAGCCGCGTGCCGCACGGCGCGGGCGTCCCGCACGCATCGGCTGCAACACCTGTACCCCTCGGCGAATGGCCGCATCGAGGAGCAGCACGTCGAATTGACCGCGATCCACATGGAAGCCCTTCTCGGTGCCGAACGGCCTTCGCAACGCACGTTCCGACGACCAGCGGACGATACTGCCGGATGGCCGCAGAAAACCCGCATTCTCGATTGCCGCACGCAGCCCAAGCGCGTCGAGCACCGGCAGGATCGATGGCGGCAGCGACTCGCCTATGCGCCGGCGCGGAAACAGCGCACGCTCAATGACAGTGACTGCATGTCCCAGCTCCGCCAGGCGCCGCGCGACAGTCGCGCCGGCCGGCCCACCGCCGATCACGCACACATCGGTCTCCACGACCTTCACGCAAAATATTCCGGCCGCGCCGTCGCAATCCGCACATACGCGCCGAGACAGTAGTCGAGCCATCCACGGATGAAGTCGCACGCCGGCCTGCCGCGGCGGATCACTTCGTGGTGGCAGCCGCCGCCGCACAGGTAGCGCGCCCAACAGGATCGGCACGGCTCCTGGCGATGCACGTGTCGATCCGCCAGCCAGCGTCGCTGCCGCGCGCGATCGATCCCAACGTCGAGCGATCCCATGGCGCCCGCACTGTCGCCGACGAAACGGTGGCAGGCGGACAGGTCGCCTTCCGCCGACACTCCGAGGTACCCGGCGCCCGCACCGCACGGATAGGGCCGGTGAGTGCCACGGTGGATCTCCGACAACGCGGTCATGACATTTGAGAACGCGTAGTCTTTCCCGTCGAGTACATGGGCCTCGAACTGGCGGCCGCAGGCGATCATCTCGTCGAGCAGCGCGTCGAGATCATGCGCGCCGAGCTGGTCGCGCCCCGTGGGCGACGCAAGCATGGGCGCAAAGCCAACCGAGTGAAAACCTAGTCCGAGCAACTCGTCGAGCGTGTCGCGCAGATCCAGGTTGCGCGGTGTAACCGTCGCGCGCGCCGTCACCTGCATCCGCCGCGCGCGTGCGATCAGCGGATGAAGGTTCGCCAGCACCCGCTCGTAGCTGCCGCGTCCCCCCTTGAACGGCCGCAGTCGGTCGTGCACGTCACCCACGCCATCGAGGCTCACCGTGACCGCAAACCCAAACTGCTCGAAAAAAGCGACGTCCTCCTCCGAGACCAGCGTGCCATTGGTGGTGATCGAGAAGCCGACGCGCACGCCCGATGCTGCCGCGAGATCTGCCGCCAACTCGGTTGCACGCCGGATGATCGGGCGGTTGGCCAGCGGCTCTCCGCCCATGAACGCGAGATTGACCCGCTCGCCCGCGGCCACACCGCCGATCAGCCGCTGCACCGCGGCTTCGGCCACCGTCCACGGCATGTTGCGTGGCTTGCCGCCGAAGCTCCCCGCTTCCGCGTAACAATAGCTGCACGCCAGATTGCATTTCTGGGCTACGGCCAGCGACAACGCATGCAGCGGTGGGTCTGCCAGTGGTAGGTCGTCGATGTAGCCCCGCGGCTCGATCCCGCGTGCGGCCAACATCGCCGGCACGGCTGACGGCTCGCGGGCGACCGCTGCCACCAACAGCAGCCGCGTTTCCTCGTCGAGATCATAGACCCGCGATCCGTCAACCGTGAGCAAGTGCGCCCCGTGCTCGGTCTCGAACAGGTGGAAGTCCGGATGACAAGGGGCGGCCATCGCCACCACGCCACCCGCCGCTGCAGCCTCCGGCGCGTCGGAACCCGCCCGGGCCCGCACGATCATGTCGTCTCCGGCCAGAACGGAATCCCGATCTTGTTCTTGGCGAGATCCTCGGCGATCCGGTACAGTTCGAGCATTGTCTGCCGCGCCTGCGTCACGGGCTTGCCGGACGCCACCGGTTGTCCCCGCGCCTCATCCGAATAACCTTCCTTCAGGTCAGCGCGTATCGACTCGTATCGTTGGAGCGCCTTCTCCGCCTGCTCCGGTGTGCCAACCTTGATGCTGCGCAAATATGGATTTGGCGGTTTCGCTCCGTCGTATGTACGCAGGAGGCTCCTGATATCCTTGAAGCGGCTGAAATGCTCCATCCCGTCCGCGGCAACGCGCGCGGAGAGATCGACCAGATGCGGCGGATATTCCGGCTGTCGCAGTGTCGCGATCACGCGGCCATAGGTCGTGTCAATGAACCCGTTTGGATCCTCGATGAACACGAAGCCATCGGCCACCTCGGGCGTGAGCGCTGCGAGAGCGCGGGGGCGGAAACCGCTCGGCGTCGGCGCCGGGATCTGTAGAGCAGGCTCCAGCACCGGCTCGTAGCTCGGGATCAGCCGGGCCTCGTATAAGTGCCACAGCAATTCGTTTGCCCAGCGCAGGTGCAACATCTCGCTCTGTGCGGTGAGCAGCAGGTAATGGCGCATGAACACCACGTCGTCGGCCATGGTCGGCCAGTTCACGCGATCAACCTCGTCGACGCCGCGGATCGAGAAGCACGCATAGAGATACTCGATGGCGAGCGCCATCTCGAGTGGTGCCAGTTGCTCACGAACCACCTGCCCCAACTCCGCTGGCGACGAATACGGACGCGCCGTGTCAGCGAGACGCGGCACGTAAACCGAATCGATCTCCTGGTCCTGAAGCACGACTGCCAGCTTCTGCCAGTCGTGATTGATCTGAAAATGATCGTATTGAAACGGCCGGTTCTTGGGGATTGTGTTGTAAGCGCCACCTGCCAGATCGCGCCTCCGCTCCGCGCGCAGCCAATCGAGCGGCATCGTGCCACGGATCGGGTCGGTCGAGCGTCCGTCCGGCAGCGTTGGTTCGCCAGGAAGTACCTCGCCGAGCACGACGTCCGGATGGTTCGACGCCCAGTAGTGGCAGGCGCAATCGCGAAAGTCATGGGTCCACGGTGAGCAGAGACTTTGCAGCAGTTCGCCGGGCTGATACGCAGCATTCACCACGCCGGTCGACGGATCGGTATAGCGTCGCCGCCAGCCATGCAGGGTGACCTCGGAGACCTTGTCGCGACGCGCGAGGCCGATCGAGATCGGACCCGGCTCAAGCGACCGTACCAATCGCCAGACATACAGCCCGTCGAGGGGCGTGGGGTGGGTTTGGCGGCGCTCCGGATCCTCGCGCGTCGGATCCGGCCGCAGCCACGACATCCTGATCCGTTTGCCGGCCTGCTCGACCCAATCGAGGTACCACTGTCCGCTGAAGTCCAGGTTTTGAAGCTGGTTGAGGAGATCGCGCGCCACGTCGGTGTCAAGCTGCAGATCGGGATCGCCATACACATCGACATAGGATAGCAGCGCTCCATAGCGCTCCGATTCCGTGTACGGCGCCCCAACATCGCTGCGAGCGACGAATTCGAACACGAGGCCGGGAAAGAACCGACGATCGAGGTTTCGCACGTCGAGCTCGAGTCCTGGATAGCAATTCGCCACTGCGTCTTCGGGGCGGGTCACCACCGGGTTGCCAGCCACACGATACGCGGCACGCGCGGTCAGATTGCGCGGAAAGACCTTCTTGATATCAGACGGCATCGCTGCCTCCTGCCGTCTGCGGTTGCGCCGCCCGGACACGCTCGGCCAGTCGCGATATGCGGCGTGCGAGCGGGCCGTGCCGCCGAGGTGGGGCTGACGCCAACTGGGTGTGCGCCGGGCCGGCCAGATAATCGACCAATGCCAGGAGCTCGCTGTACCTGGCGCCAGTTCAGTGAGAGCGCATTTTCGTCCGAGTCACGCATGTATGGCGGCATGCGCATGTCATGCAGCTGGTCGCGCGGCACTCGCGGGTCCCGGAAATTCGGATTGGGCGGGAATCCGGGATCCGCGTCGAGCTGCCGGAAGCGTCCCCACGGCGGACGGATCAGCCGTCGCACGAAGTCGGCACGTGTCTGCAGAAAATCGATCAGGGCATCGACGTCCGCGAGCGGCTCGTGTGCCTCCTTGGCCACATCACTGTACGGCAAAGGTTGCCGGTGTGTTGTGCGGCTGTCCTGCGTCGGCGGGAAGTTCTCGTTGGCAATGAGTTGATCGGGGAACGGCTCCTGCCAGTTGTCAGGCATGTCACCCTTGGACATGGAGCGGGCGTCCATCTGCGGCAGGTCTGGATAGTTCTTTGGCGGCGGATCAGACTGGTTATTTGCAATGCCGTGATAGCGTGTGCCGTCGAGGCTTAGCATACGCGCCGTCTCCAGTGCGCGCTCGAACAGGTCGGCGATCTCCTCCTCGGTCTCCTCGGCGGTCTGCGTGTCGACCGACCCGAGCGGCGGCAGATCGCGATCGGCGAGGTCCTCGGCGAACGAGAAGAACGGGCGTCGATCCGGCGCGAAGTCGGGCGAACTGCCCGTCACGCGGGCCATGGCCGTCAGGCGCGTACCCCAAACCACAAGCTGCGCCTCGATGATGCCGTCGCAGGTGTCATCGACAACACCCCACGACATGCCGTCGCCTATGTCGGCGCCGTCGTAGCTGTCAGACGGCTGCGGATCCGCTTGCCCCGCGGCGTCCATTACGTAGGTCGACCATGGCGTGTTGGGGTTCAGGATGCGATTTTGCGGCGGAACGATCTCATGCAGCCGCCCTTGCTCGGTCTTTGCGGGGAACTGTTCGCCCGGCTGCAGCGCCGACGATGACGCCGCGATCGCCGTCGGCGGTCCGTACACCTCGCCGCGCGCCGGCGTGAAGCGCACACGAGCGATCGATAGGTCGACGCCGTTCTCCGCCTGGCGCGTCGGTCTGATAACCTGAAAATGGCCAAGCGGGATCGGACGATCGAAATAGACCAGTGGCTGCTCGTCGGGGTCGTGCGGGCTGTATGCCAGGAGCGGCTTCCTTGCATGGTCGGCGCCCGCCACATCGACGCGCGCAATGTAACCGCAGCCCGCCGCGCCCGTGCGTCGTTGCGCCTTCTTGTTGGCGACCGTGACCGTGTACTGCAGGTGATCGAGCGTGGCGCAATTGTCCGCAAGCAGATCGAGAGTGAGTGGAACGTCCCGCGGCTGAGTACCGTCGGACTCGATGCGTGCCCACAGCTCGAAGAACGGCGCGACCGGGCGCAAATTCTTGCCGTCTCGGAAGCGGATCGTGCTTGGGATGTAGGTGCGCAGCGATCCATCGTCCTGAACCTCGAGCGTGACGGCCGGCATGATCACCGTGCGCCCGCCTCCGTGCAGCGTCGGATCGGTGGCCCATACGAAACTTTCAACCGGTGTGTCGCCGGCGCCCAAACGGCCAATGGCAAGCGGCGGCAAAAAGAAGACCTCGACGATCCGGTCCAACGCAATCCCTCCCCGCTATCCTTAACTGTGTAGCGATCCCCGTACCTCGATCATTGCCTTTGGGCCGCCCGGCAGCATTCCGCACGACGGCAAGGAAACGATGCGTTAGAATCGGTACGTTAGACGATCGCATACAAAGCGTCCAGGCCCTCTGGATCAGCAATGGCCTCGGGTTTGACGTCGTCTCAACCACAGAACAGTATATATAGTCGCCCGGGTCGCCGCTGCCTCGCGATGCATACGCGATAAGAGACCTTCCCGCGTGTGTCTGTCCGTGCTTCGATGCCCGCATTACAGATACCGCCCACGCCGGGACTGTCCAAACCTTGGGGGTCACACTGCTGAACGTGCTGTTCGGCGCGCTTGCCGACCAATCCGACCACGCCGCCCGTGCGGTCGGCTGCGGTTTGGTGCCGCCGTGCGGAATTGGTGCAAGCCGATGACCGTGACGCAAGACGACGCGGTGGCCAAGCTTCAGCATATCAATGCTATGCTGCATCGGGAACTCGCCCAACAGGGTGCCGAGCGCGACGTGGCACTGGCGCGGGAGGCCGCGCTGGCCGACGTGCTCGACATCATCAACAGCTCTGCTGGCGACATGACGCCGGTGTTCGAGGCGATCCTGGAGAAAGCACACACACTTTGCGGTGCCGCCGCGGGTTTGTTCGGAACCTATGACGGCCAGCAATTCCGCTATGTGGCGACGCATGGCATTGCGGCAGAGTACGTGGCGGCAATGCGTCAGCCATTCCACGCCAAAAGCATCCATCTGGCGCTTCTGCACGGCGAACACCATGTGCAAATCCCGGATGTGACGGCATACGCGTGGGGACCGGACGAAGAGCACGAGCGGACCCATTTCGCGATGTCGGACCTGCGGACGTGCATTCTGGTGCCGCTGCGCAAGGACGGCGCGCTGCTCGGCTACATCGGCGGATTCCGGAAGGAGATCCGCCTGTTCTCGAAAAGGGAGATCGCGCTGCTGGAAAGCTTCGCCGCGCAGGCGGCGATCGCGATGGAGAACGCGCGGCTGCTCGGAGAGCTTCGGCAGCGCACCGGAGAGTTGCGGGAATTGCACGAATTCCAGACCGCCACCAGCGACGTGCTGAAGGTGATCAGCCGCTCGACTTTCGATCTTCAACCGGTGCTGGAGATGCTGCTGGTGACGGCCGCGCGGCTGTGCGAGGCCGATAACGGTTTGATCACCAACCGCGAGGGCGATGCTTACCGAGTGGCGGCAACGTTTTCCGGGGCGCCCGAGTATACCGCGTTCATGCGAGGTCGGTTGATGACGGCGACCCGCGGAACCGTTCTCGGACGTACCGCGCTTGAGGGGCAGGTAGTCCACCTTGCCGACATCGCGTCCGATCCGGAATACACCCTGAGCCAGACGGTAACGCTTGGACAGGCCCGCACCCTACTCGGGGTACCGTTGTTGCGTGAGAGGTTCGTGGTCGGTGTGATCGTGCTCGGGCGGATACGAGTGCAGCCATTTACCGACCAACAGATAGAACTGCTTCGCGCCTTCGCCGATCAAGCAGTGATCGCGATCGAGAACACGCGGCTCCTGACCGAGCAGCGCGAAGCTCTCGAGCAGCAGACCGCGACCGCCGAGGTGTTGCGGGTGATCAACAGCTCGCCCGGCAACCTCGCGCCGGTCTTTGAAACGATGCTCGATCGAGCGATGCAGCTGTGCGAGGCTGCGTTCGGCGAGCTGTTTACATTCGATGGGGAGCGGTTCAAAACCGCGGCGTTGCTTGGCCTACCGCCGGCAAATGTCGAATTTCGACAGCGTACCGCAAATACGGATGTGCCGGAAACCATCGGAAGGCGCATTCGGCAGGGTGCAGGCGTCCTGCAGATTTCTGACCTGATGGAGGAGGAAACCTATAACAGCGGCGACCCGGACCGACGCGCCCTGGTCGATCTGGGCGGCGCACGTACGGCGCTGGTGGTGGCGCTGCGCAAAGACGATGCATTGCTCGGCCTGATCATCATTTATCGTCAGGAGGTCCGCCCGTTCAGCGACCGGCAGATCGCGGTGCTGCAGAATTTTGCTGCTCAGGCGGTCATTGCCATGGAGAACGCGCGGTTGCTCGGCGAACTGCGTACCCGCACGGACGAACTGGCGCAACGCCAGGCAGAGTTGCGTGTCATATTTGAGAACACGGGTGACGGTGTGGCAATGTTCGACGAAACGCCGCGCCTGGTGGCGTGGAACCGCAAGTTTCAGGATATCCTCGACGTGCCCGACGGGCTCCTCGTGGAGCGACGGACCTTCGCCGAATACATCCGCTATCTCGCCGACCGGGGCGAGTTCGGCGGGGCGGCCGACCGGGAGGCCCAACTTCAACGCTTTACCGAAAATGCCGGTCGACACTACTCATACGAGCGCACGCGGCCGGACGGGAGAGTGATCGAGGTCCGTCACAACCCGATACCGAGCGGCGGATTCGTGCTGATCTACTCCGACATCACCGAGCGCAAGCGCAACGAAGCTGAGATAGGTGCCGCGCGCGACGCTGCACTGGAAGCCAGCCGTACGATCGAGGCTGCCTATCGCGAGCTGAAGGCCGCCCAGGCCAATCTGATCCAGGCCGAGAAGATGGCCTCACTGGGACAACTCACCGCCGGCATCGCGCACGAGATCAAGAACCCGCTCAACTTCGTCAACAACTTCGCCATCCTCTCGGTCGAACTGTTGGGCGAGCTCAAGGAAACCGCCGCATCGGTGCTGGGCGCAATCGACGACGACAAGCGCAGCGATATCGACGAGGTCGTCGGGATGCTCACGAGCAATCTGGAAAAGATCACCGAGCACGGTCGCCGCGCGGACGGCATCGTCAAGAGCATGCTGGAACATTCGCGCGGCGCGTCCGGTGAGCGCCGCACCGTCGATCTCAACGCCCTGGTCGACGAGGCGCTGAACCTCGCCTATCACGGTGCTCGCGCCCAGGATCAGAGCTTCAATATCGCACTGGAACGGGACTTCGAGTCGGGGACTGCACCAATCGAAATAAATCCTCAGGACATGACGCGGGTGTGCCTGAACCTGTTCGTCAACGGATTTTATGCCGCGCGAATGCGGCAGAGCGCGGAGGGCGTGTCGTTTGAACCCAGTTTGAAGGTCGCGACGCGGGATCTCGGTAGCGCCATGGAGATTCGGGTGCGGGACAATGGCACGGGCATTCCCGCCGACATCATGGACAAGTTGTTTCAGCCTTTCTTCACCACCAAGCCCACGGGAGAGGGCACCGGCCTCGGGCTGTCGATCACCTACGACATCGTGACGAAACAGCATGGTGGAACGATTTCGGTCGAGAGCGAGGTGGGGACCTATACCGAGTTCACCGTCACGATCCCGCGCGTCGCCACGGTGGCGCGGGCGTAGCCAATTTGCACCATACAGCCACCTGTATCGAATTCGGCGATTCAGTTGCCCGGGCGACGCGCGGTGACCAGAAAGATGGTTGCCGGCAGTCGGATCGGGCCGGCACTCGCTTCGGCCGCGAACGCAGCCGCAATCTCCTCGGCGATCACCTGACGGGTTGTCTCGGAGGGCTTCTTCGCTTCGATCAGCCTCGCCGTCGGTCCCATCATCAGCGCCTGCCGCGCCTCTTCCTCGGGGCTGCCGCCGATGATTGTCGGGTGCGCACGCTCGACCGTGATCTCAGCGAACCCGGCAGCCGCGAGTATCCGGCGGTTGTAGTCGGGATTCGCGAAGGCGAGCGGACCAGGCTCGTGATCGGTTGACGGCGCCGGCTGCCCCAAATGGCGCAACGCGATGTCGTAGGAGATCAACCAGTGCCGGTTCTCCGCGAGCGGCGCCCAGCAGGCGAAGACGAGGCGCCCGTCGGGTTTCAGCGCGCCGGCGATGTTGCGGAAGGCCGCCACCGGGTCGGCGAAGAACATGACGCCCATGCGCGAGGTCGCGACATCGAATGCGGCCTGCTCGAGCGCCAACACCTGTGCGTCCCCTGGCAGCAGCGTGACATTGTGCATCCCGCTATCGGCGACGCGCTGCCGGGCGGCCTCGAGCATCGGCTCGGAGATGTCGACCGCGACGACGCGACCATGGTCGCCGACCGCTTCTGCGAGGGGCACGGTTACCGCGCCGGTGCCGCAGCCGATTTCGAGCACACTCTCGCCGCCGGTTAGCGCCAAACATTGCAGCAGCAGCGCCAGGCTTTCCAGGTTCCGCCGTTCCCTGAACCCCGGGTTGGCGACCCAGCGCGGCCCGGCGACGGTGTTCCAGTAGTGCCGCATGGCCTCGTTCGCGTCCGGGGTATTCGCGGTCATCTTGCAAGATCTCCTGCTTCCGCCCTTGATATGCTCCTTCTGGACCAGAAGGAGTTCCGAGTATGACCGAGACCAGGCTCGCTCCCAACCTTCCGGGTTGGATGCAGGACCATGCGAACCGCTACCTCTCCAGCGGCGGCACCGAGGGGCACATGTACACCGTGACCCCGCCGGGCTACTCGGAGTTGACCGTTCCGTCGTTGCTATTGACGACGACGGGGCGGAAGTCTGGCGAGAAGTATGTGTTCCCGCTGTTCTATGGGAAGTCGGGGGACAGTTACTTCGTGATCGCGTCGAAAGGCGGCGCGCCACAGCACCCCGGCTGGTATCGCAACATCCTCGCCAATCCGGACGTCGAGGTTCAGGCCGGAACGGCGAAAATGAAGGCGCGCGCCCGGACCGCCACTGGCGAGGAGCGCGCGCGTCTTTGGGAAAAGTCGCTGGAATTCTGGCCGCCCTACGCTGACTATCAACGCAAGACGGAGCGCGAGATTCCTGTCGTTGTGTTGGATCCGGTCCGTTAGGGCGGACGAAATCTCAACCTCAAGCTGAAGGTGCGAAGGGTGGCCGATAGCATGATGCTCACGTCCAAGGCGGCGGGGCGGGGCGGGGTTGAGCAGATACGAAAATTTGGCTGAACTCCTGGATCGAAAGGCACCAGGACATTCTGCGACTTTGGCTTGGAACCCACGGGTGCGCACGCGGCTGACTGAGACGCGCGCGTACACGTAACCATAACTGGGCAAGGAGGAACTGCCATGCCGTTCTATCAAAAAGGCGACGTCCGCATCCATTACGAAGAGGCCGGCTCCGGCTTCCCGTTGTTGCTCATCCCCGGCGGGGGTTTGAACTCGAACATTGATTTCCTCACCGGGTTCGCGGCGTTCAACGCGATGGAGGAGTTCAAGCACGAGTACCGCTGCATCACGATGGACCTGCGCAACGCCAGCGGCGGCGAATCGTCCGGCCCGCTCGAGATCGCCCGGCCTTGGGACGCGTACGCCGATGACCAGCTCGGCCTGATGGATCATCTGGGCGTCAAGGAGTTCATGGTGATGGGCTTCTGCATCGGCGGCCCGTTCATCTGGAACCTGTTGAAGCGGGCGCCCGAGCGGATCGTCGCCGCCGTGCTGGCGCAGCCCAGCGGGTCTCGTCCGGAGATGCCTGACCTGTTCTACCAGAACAACATCAAGGGCTGGGGCCCGGCGCTGTGCGCCCGCCGGCCCGACATCACGATGGCAATGGTCGACGCTTTCCTGAAGAAGATGTACCTCTCCAATCCCGACTTCGTCTTCACCGTGACACGCGATTTCGTGCGCGCCTGCCAGACGCCCATACTGGTGCTGCCAGACGATGTCCCGGCGCACCCGTACGCCGTGGCCATGGAGTCCGCGCGCCTCGCGCCGAATTCCGAAGTGAGCATCTACCCCTGGAAGGAGACCAAGGACCAGATTGCCGAAGCGTTGCGCCACGTGCACTCCTTTCTGAGCGCACATGCACCGGTCACGGCCGCGGAATGACGGGGACCGGCGATCGTGGCAGGTCCGCTCATACCGTGATAGCATCGCGACATGGACACAGCCGCACGCGACAGCCAGTTCCTGGACGCCGACGCATTCCTGCGGACCGACCAGTCCACGTTCGGCAACGCCTGGCGTTATGAGCTTGTCCATGGCGCGATCGTCGCGCACGCTGCGCCTTCTCCTGAGCATGGTGTCATCCTCAGCAACCTGAGTTATGAGCTCAATGGTCGCCTGCGAAGCCATCCCGAGTGCAGATCGGAAGTCGGCAGTGGCGCTGCGCCGCAGTACGAGCAGCGCGACACGGCACGTATTCCTGATGCCATGATCCGTTGCAGGCAGCATCCTCGGGTGTTGTTCGAGGTGGTGTCCCCGTCGGAGCTACTGCACAAGCGGCAATGGGACCAGAAGCGGGCGGACCTCCAGGCCGTCGAGGGCGTCCTGGAGATCGTCGAGATCTACCAGGATGAGATGTTGGCACACGCCTACCGGCGGCAGGACGCGGGCTGGGTGTTCGAGTCAATTGGCGGACCGGATGCTCAGGTGGCGCTGCCCAGCGTCGGCATCGCGGTCCCGCTGGCGGCGTTGTATGAGCGGGTTCCGCTGGCAGAGGAGTGAAGCGCGGCTGCGACAGCAGCGGCGCTCGCGTGGGCCGCCCAATCTGTGCTGTATAAGGGTGCCCGAACACCTCGAAGCTGGTGGGAGCCATGGCGACGAACCGCCTTACTGCGATCCTAGCCGCCGATGTGGCCGGCTATTCGCCGGACGAGGGCGCGGTTCAGTGCTCCAGGCACGTTCGCACTCATTATTTCCGGGAGGACGGCAGATGACACAGGTTGGCGCAGGAGAACATACCTACGAGCTGATCCGCGACTTTCTCAAACTTCCCAACGGCGAAAGATTTGGCCTGGTCAGCCGGGTGGCGACCAACTCGCAGGACCGCGTCTACGTGTTCCAGCGCAAGGATCCCCCCGTGGTGGTGTTCGACCGCGAGGGGAAGTACCTGGGTGCCTGGGGCAGTGGTGAAGTTACCGATCCGCACGGCCTGAAGATCGTCGATGACGTCGTCTACACCACCGACCGTTCCGACTCGGTCGCGAAGTCGTTCACGCTGGACGGCAAACCCATGCTGGAACTCGGCCAGCGCGGCGTGCATTCCGACACAGGCTGCACAGGGTCCCCCTGGCTCGCGCTGCGCGCGGCGGGGCCTTTCAACCATCCCACCGAGATGATGGCCCACCCCAACGGCGACATCTACGTGACCGACGGCTACCGCAACGCCCGCGTGCACCGCTTCACGCGCGACGGCCAGCTCGTCACGTCATGGGGCACGCCGGGCAAGGCCGAGGGTGAGTTCCACCTGCCGCACAGCATCGCATTCGACCCTGACGGCAAGCTCTATGTGGCCGACCGGGCGAACAAGCGCATCCAGATCTTTTCCCCCGACGGCGACTTTCTCGGCCAATGGACCGGCATGGGCGGCCCGAACGACATCACGCGCGCCAAGGACGGCACGTTCATCATCGCCGAGCAGGAAGACGGCGGCAATCCCGCCTATGTCTGCGTGCGCGATGCGGGGGGAAAAGTGCTCGCCCGCATGGAGAGCCGCCATGTCCACGGCGTGGGCGTGGACTCGCGCGGCGACATCTATGCCGGATTGACGGTGGACCGCAGCGTCGACAAGTTCGTTCGAACAGGCTGAACCTCCAACGGCCCAGCCGGCTCAGGCGAGTCGAAGATGCCACTTCAAGCCGTACCAGCAGCGCCACAGGCGGCGTTGGGCCGCCAGCCTCTAACCTGCTAGTGTCCTCCCAATCACCACCGCCCGGAGGAACGCGCCATGGATGTACGCACGCCACAACCCGGCGAAGTCACCGACCGCAACCTCGCACTCGAACTGGTGCGCGTCACCGAAGCCGCCGCACTTGCAGCCTCACGCTGGATTGGGCTTGGCAAGAAGAACGAAGCCGACGGCGCCGCGGTGGAGGCAATGCGCAAGGCCTTCGACCAGGTCGCGATCGACGGCACAGTCGTGATCGGTGAAGGCGAAATGGATGAGGCGCCGATGCTGTATATCGGCGAGAAGGTCGGCGCCGGCGGGCCGCGCATGGACATCGCGGTCGATCCGCTGGAGGGCACCACACTCACCTCGAAAGGCGGCCCGAGCGCGCTCGCTGTCGTGGCACTGGCCGAGCACGGCAACTTCCTGCACGCGCCTGATATCTACATGGACAAGATCGCGGTCGGCGGCGGGCTGCCGGAGGGTGTGGTGGACCTCGACGCCCCGGTGGGAAGAAACCTGCGCGAACTCGCGCTCGCGAAGGACTGCGAGGTGGCCGACCTTGTCGCCTGCATCCTCGATCGCGATCGGCACAAGGAACTGATCGCCAAAGTGCGGGAGGCGGGCGCCCGCATCATGCTGATCAGCGACGGCGATGTGGCGGGCGTGGTCGCCACCGCGACGCCGGACTCGGAAATCGACATCTATCTCGGCTCCGGCGGCGCGCCGGAAGGCGTGCTGGCCGCCGCCGCGCTGCGCTGCATCGGCGGACAGATGCAGGGCCGGCTGATGTTCGAGAACGACGAGCAGGTCGAGCGCGTCCGTTCGATGGGCCACCCCGACCCGCGCCGGAAGTTCTCGCTCGAGGAGATGGCCAGGGGCGACGTGATGTATGCGTGCACCGGCGTCACCTCCGGCACCATGCTGCGCGGCGTGAAGCGCTTCGGCCATGGCGCGATCACCCACTCCATGGTGATGCGCAGCAAGTCCGGCACCGTGCGCTACGTCGAGGCGCATCACAATCTTAAGACCAAGACCTGGCTCCGCACCTGAGCACGGCGTGATGTCCGAATGCGTGCTCGGCGTCGGCCGCAGCCTGAGCGGCCGACGTTGGATGTGGCGCACCGGCGAGGACCGGATAGGCCTTGGCATTGCTCAGCGCATGGACCTCCCCGAAATCGTCGGCCGGCTGCTCGCCGCGCGGGGTGTGGGCCTCGAGGCGGCGTGCAACTTCCTCGACCCCACCCTGCGCGCGCTGCTGCCCGATCCGTCCGTGCTGATCGACATGGACATTGCGGCCGACCGCCTCGCCTTCGCGGTGCAGCACGGCGAGACGGTCGGCGTGTTCGGCGACTACGACGTCGATGGCGCATGCAGCGCCGCGCTGATGGTGACGCTGCTGCGTGGGCTCGGCTGCGAGGTGCTGCACCACGTGCCGGACCGCATGATGGAAGGCTACGGGCCGAACGGCCCCGCGCTGCATTCGCTGGTGCTGCGCGGCGCGAGCCTGATCGTTTGCGTGGACTGCGGCACCGCCGCGGCCGAAGCGCTCGGCTTCATCGCGGGCGACGCCGACATCGTGGTGCTGGATCACCACAAGGCGGAGGGACCGCCGCCGCCGATCGTCGCCACGGTCAATCCGAACCGGCTGGACTGCACCTCCGGCCTGACACTGCTGTGCGCCGCCGCCGTGGCCTTCCTCGCCGCGGTCGCGACGGTGCGCACCTTGCGACGGCAGGGGTTCTTCAATGCGCGCAAGGAACCGGACCTGATCGGCATGCTCGATCTGGTGGCGTTGGCGACGGTGTGCGACGTGATGCCGCTGACCGGAGTGAACCGCGCGTTGGTCTGCCAGGGGCTGAAGGTGATGGCGCGGCGCGCGCGTCCTGGGGTGGCCGCATTGCTGGATGTGGCACAGGTGCGCGAGCGGCTATCCACCGGGACATGCGGGTTTGCCCTGGGCCCGCGCATCAACGCCGCCGGGCGTATTGCCGAGCCTGATCTCGGGCTCCGTCTGCTTCTGTGCGAGGACCCGGTCGAGGCGGCGTCGCTGGCCGCCATGCTCGATGCGGTCAACCGGCAGCGCCAGGAGGTCGAGGCGGCGATCCTGGACGATGCCATGCGAGCCGCCGAGGCGCAGGCGAGTGAGGGCCGCGCGACGCTGGTGATCAGCGGCCCGGCCTGGCATCCAGGCGTCGTTGGCATCGTCGCCGGGCGGATCAAGGAGCGCTTCAACCGCCCGACCTGCGTGGCGGGCGTGGCGGATGGTCTGGCCAAGGGTTCAGGCCGCTCAGTCGCGGGGTTGGATCTGGGTGCGGCGGTGATTGCCGCGCGGCAGATGGGCATCCTGAAGACCGGCGGCGGTCATCCGATGGCGGCGGGCTTTTCGCTGTTGCCCGCGCGGCTGCCGGACTTCCATGCGTTTTTGGACGAATGTCTGGCTGCTGCCGCCTTTCTGCCGACCGCCGCCGATCTTGCGGTGGAGGGCACGCTGGCGGTGCTCGGCGCCACGACGGACCTGGCCCGCCACCTCGCCCGGCTGGCGCCGTTCGGGGCGGGCAACGAAGAGCCGGTCCTGGTGCTGCAGCGTGCCCGTGTGCTGCGCGCCGATCGCGTCGGCCGCGAGGGCACCACCATCCGCGCGTTTGTCGAAGGCGAGGGCGGCGGCCCACGCCTGAAGGCGATGCTGTTCCGCGCGCGCGACGGTGCGCTGGCGGAGGCATTGCTTGGCCGAAGCGGGATGCCGCTGCATCTCGCCGGCCATCTGCGTGCGGAGGAATGGAACGGTGCGGTGAACCCCGGCTTCATCATTGCCGACGCGGCGCCGGCTTGACCGTGGTGTGCCCCTCCGCTACCCACCGCCGGCCCCGCACCGTCCCGTTCGTCTAGAGGCCCAGGACACCAGCCTTTCACGTTGGTAACACGGGTTCGAATCCCGTACGGGACGCCAGTGTTATCAATAGATTAGGTGGTTGCATCCAGGTTCTGTCTAATATCTGTCCAATGTACATGTCTGGTCAACGGTGGAAGCCGCTGGACGGAGCCGATGACCGCGGCCCCTTGCGCCGGAACGCTACCTGCCATGCCCACCGAAGGCCCGCTCTGGGAAGAACGGCTGGTCCGGCCGATCGACATCTACCCCGAATATCGCGTGCGCGATGACTTTGAGGGCGGCTCCCAGGTCGATCCCAACCACTTCCGCCTCGAACAGCACTTCGTCCGCATCGAGACCGATGAAGGCCCGATCGGTATCGCGGGCCCGTTGCCCGACATGGTGGCCGCCTTCGTCGCGAAGCGCCTGCGCCCGATCATCCTTGGCCAGGATCCCGTGGCGCACGAGAAGCTGTGGGACCAGATGCACCGGATCATGGTGCACGGTCGCCAGGGTGACGCGATGCTGGCGATCAGCGCGATCGACTGCGCGCTGTGGGACCTGAAGGGACGCTGGCTCGGTCAGCCGGTCTACCGCCTGCTTGGCGGACCGACGCGCGACACGGTTCCCGCCTATGCCTCGATGCTGGGCTTCGCGGTGCGCGACATGGGGCGCGTGCGCGAGCGCGCCGCTGAATACCAGGCGAAGGGCTATCGCGCGCAGAAATGGTTCTTCCGCCACGGCCCGATGAGCGGTCACGACGGGATGCGCGAGAATGTCGCACTGGTGCGCACGCTGCGCGAAACACTCGGCGACGACGACGACATCATGCTGGACTGCTGGCAGTCGTTCGATCCGATCTACGCGGTGGAACTCGCCGACCGCATCGCCGAATTCCGTCCGCGCTGGCTCGAGGAATGCGTGATGCCGGATCGCATCGACAGCTATCGCCGCATCAAGGAACGCACGCAGATTCCCTTGTCCGGCGCCGAGCACGAGTACACCCGCTGGGGCTTCAAGCGCTTCATCGACGCCGATGCGCTGGATGTGCTGCAGCCGGACATCTACTGGGCGGGCGGACTGTCCGAGGTCCTGAAGATCGCCGCCTATGCGTCCGTGCACGACCTGATGGTGATCCCGCACGGCCACTCCACGCCGGCGGGGTTGCACTTCTCGCTGGCGCAGTCGCCGCTGTTGACGCCGATCCAGGAGTACCTGGTGAAGTGGAACGCGATCAACCAGCACTTCCTCGCCAATCCGGTCACACCGCAGCGTGGCGAATTCGCGCTGCCGACATTGCCGGGCCTGGGCATGGATCTCGATCCGGCAAAGATCGAAGCGCAGGAAGAGATTTACGGCTGATTGATCGGTCGCCAAAGGCCCGCGCTGCGATGGAGACGCTGGCGGCGGTGTTCCCGCCTCGTGAACTGAACCGTGGTCGGAGGCTCACAACTGCCGACCGGTTGTCGGGGCCAAGTCCCCGAGAGTGCCTGCCATTGGGTCTGGTGCCGATTGCGGCAGACATGCCGCGCCGCTTGTGGCAAGCCAGGCCGTCCTGCCACGGAGGAACCGCGATGGCTGCAGACGCCGCACGCACGATCAGGTTTGCCGCCATCGGGCTGGATCATCGGCATATCTACGAAATGACTGGCCGTCTGCTCGACCAGGGCTGCGAGTGCGTCGGCTACTGGACAGAGGGAGAGCCTCAGCCGCTTGCCGGCTTCATCACCCGCTACCCGAATATCCCGCGAGTCACCGACAAACGCCGGCTCCTGGAGGACCCAACGGTCAAGCTCATTCTGACGGCTGCAATCAACTGCGATCGCGCGGCCATCGCCATCGAGGCCATGCGGCACGGCAAGGACGTGATGAGCGACAAGCCGGGTTGTACCACGGCCGAGCAACTGACAGATGTGCGCCGAACTGTCGCCGAAAGCGGCCGGATCTGGTCGGTCAATTACTCCGAGCGGTTCGAGGTCCGAGCTGTAACGCGCGCGATCGAGCTGGTCACCGCCGGCGCAATCGGCCGGGTGGTGCAGACCATTGGCCTTGGCCCGCACCGGCTCAATCGGCACCTGCGGCCGGCCTGGTTCTTCCAACGCCCCAGATATGGTGGCGTGCTGTGCGATATCGCCAGCCACCAGGTCGAGCAGTTCCTCACCTTCACCGGCTCGACGGATGCCGACATCGTTGCCGCCACGGTTGGCAACTTCGCCAACCCGTCCGATCCGGAGCTGGAGGATTTCGGCGAGATCTTGCTGCGCGGCGATCGCGCCCAGGGTTACATCCGCGTCGATTGGTACACGCCGGACGGCCTCGGCAGCTGGGGCGACGGGCGGCTGACCATCCTTGGCACCGACGGGTATCTCGAACTGCGGAAATACATCGACATTGCCGGCCGTCCTGGCACGGATCATCTGTTCCTGGTCGACAACAAGAAGACCCGCTACATCGATTGCAGTGATGCCGGTCTGCCCTATGCGGCAAACCTGATCGCCGACGTGTTGGATCGCACCGAGACGCGCCATGCCGCAGGCGCATTGCTTTAAGGTGATGGAGCTGGCCCTAAAGGCCCAAGCGATGGCTACGCGGCTGGGTAACCTCCGATGAGCCGCCAAATCCGCGTAGCGGTGATCGGCGGCGGCATCGGCGCGGCCCATGTCGAGGCATATTGCGCGAACGCCGCGCTCTATCGGGTCGCCGTGGTATGCGATCTGGATCCGACGCGGGCCGCCAAAGTCGCCGGCAGCGCGGGCGCCGTCGTCGAAACATCATATGACGCCGTGCTCCGCCGCGAAGACATCGACCTGATCGACATCTGCCTGCCGCCTTCGCTGCACGCCAGCGCGATCGAGCAGGCGCTACAGTCTGGCCGACACGTGCTGTGCGAGAAGCCGCTGGTCGGTTCGCTGCGCGAGGTTGAGCGGATTCAGCGAGTGGCGGCGAGCGTCGACCGCGCCGTCGTCCCGGTCTACCAGTACCGCTACGGCAACGGCCTGGCGCGGCTGCGTCGGTTGATCGCGGCCGGGGTTACCGGAAAACCACTGGTCGCCAGCATCGAGACTCACTGGAACCGCCTGCCGGCCTATTACGAGGTGCCCTGGCGCGGCCGAAAAGCCACAGAACTCGGCGGCGCGATCATCAGCCACGCAATCCACGCTCACGACCTGCTGACCTTCACGCTGGGACCGGTGCGCCGCGTGTTCGCCAGGCTCGCCACCAGGGTCAACCCCATCGAAACCGAGGATTGCGCTGCGATCACGCTTGAAATGGCCTCCGGTGCGCTGGTCACCTCGTCGGTGACGCTTGGCGCAGCCGAGGAGGTGAGCAAGTTCCGCTTCTGCTTCGCCGACCTGACGGCGGAAAGTCCCGGCGTGCCGCCGTATCGTCCAGCCGAGGGCGAATGGCGCTTCATCCCCCGTGGGTCGCGTCGACAAACCGAGATCGACGCGGCATTGCAGGACTTTGTGCCACGGCAAGAAAACTTCGCCGGGTTGGTGGAAGCGCTGCACGCGGCGCTGAACGGAAGCGCTGAATGGCCGCTGACCTTGCAGGATGCCTACCAATCGCTCGAGCTAATCTCGGCCATCTATTACAGCGCGGCGAGCGGCACTGCTGTGGAATTGCCGCTGCCGCCGGATCATCCGGTGCGTGATGGCTGGGGACCTGGCTGGCGTGACCGAATAACCACCATGCACTGGCAACAGCGCTCCGCCACCGTCGTTCCGCATGGCCGCTTTGGAGTGCCGGGACGGGACGCACAAGATCAATTCCCTGGAACGCGTGCTCTGGGGATACTGTCAGTGGCTTGGGCAGGAAATTCAAAGGCACGACCAACAGCGCTTGCCCCTTTGGTCCCGTTTCGCAACCCAGGCCCGGCTGTCGCGCTCTACGCGCTCCGGTAGAGCATTTACAAACCCAGACCGCTGTGCGGCGTGTCTCCGTCCTGCGGGTCGATCGGTGTCACCACCCCTTCCGCCGCTTCGATCACCTCGCCGGCGTCCAGGCACAAGTCCTCGCGGAATCGCCCGGCCATGATCTGCACCCCCGGCCGAAGCCGCTGATGCGTTCCCACCGGCACCGCCAATCCCGGCAGCCCCAGTGCCGGCGCGATCAAGCTCACCCGAAGCGAGTCCAACAGCCGCGCCTGCCCTTCCTTCGTCAGGTCCATGCCATGTGGCGGCGGCAGGTCGCACAGCGTCGGCATGACGATCCCCGGATAGTGCATCATGAAGGTCAGCCAGCGTCGCAGTAAGAGATCGCGCTGCGCCAGCGCGCCCAGCACCGTCGGCAAATCCGATGGCGGTGACAGCTCCAGCCACAGCCGCATCGAGATCTTGCCATCGTCATCGCCGAACCTCTCCATGTTCGGCGCCAGCGTCCCCAGCACGTCGGTCGAGCCGATGCGATGCCAAACCGCCACCACCATCTCGACCTCCGGCGGCGACACCTCCTCCACCGCATACCCGGCGGCAGCGAGATGGCGCCCCGCCTGCCGCACCGCCGCCGCCTGCGCCGGATGGCTGAAGCCGCCGGGCACCTCGGGCAGCAGCGCCACCCGCACCGGTCGCGCCACCGCTGGCCCAACCGACGGCGCGTCCGCCCAGCGGGTATCGCGCGCATCACCCTTGGCCATCACCGACAGTGCCAGGCGCGCGTCGCGCACGCTGCGGGTGAGCGGTCCTTGCGTTGCCATGAGCTGTGAGCCGATCGGCGCCGGCGTCTCCACGCTTGGGTTGAATGAGGGGATGCGCCCGAGCCCCACGCGCAGCCCGACCACGCCGCAGCAATAGGCGGGAATGCGCACCGAGCCGCCGATGTCATTGCCGTGCCCAATCGGCCCGATGCCGCTCGCCACCGCCGCGCCCGCCCCACCGCTCGACCCGCCTGGCGTGATCGTGGGATCACGCGGATTGAGCGTCCGCCCGTGCAGCGCGTTGTCGGAGAACATGCGCATGGAGAACGCTGGTGTGTTGGTCCGGCCGATCATGATGGCGCCGGCGGCGCGCAGATTCGCCACCACCGGCGCGTCCTCGGCCGCCATCACCTCGCGGAACGCCACCACGCCGTTGGTTGTCGCCTTCTCCTTTTGGTCGGTGTTGATCTTGATGGTGACGGGCACGCCGTGCAGCTTGCCCAGCACCTCACCGCGCGCCTGCGCGGCATCGGCAGCGTCTGCCGCCGCCAGCGCTTCAGCGTCGAAGGAACGCCCGAACTGGTGCCCGGCGTAGGCGAGTGCGATCGGGTCCGCGCCATCGGGAACGCGATTGCCGGACAGAATCGCAACTCCCTCGGGGCTGGCGAGATCGTCGGGATCGAGCCCCAGGGTCTTGGCCAGGGCTGCATTCACCCGCACCAGCCGCGGTGCGGCCACGGGCGTCGGATCCAGGCGTGCGTGTAGGCGCGCCGGCAGGCGCACGCAGCTGTTGTCGAAGGGAATACAGACAGGCATATGGTCAGGCTCCGAAGGGTGGGCGCAGGCGGCTGAACGGACGTTGCGTGCAGACACTGCGCTACCCTAGCAGAAACCAAACCTACCGAGCAGCGTCGAGCGCGGCGTCCGCAAGCGGACTGAGCTCATGCGCGACCGTGGCGGGATGCTTGGTGTCACCCAGGCGGACCTTCTGAGACAGGAGACGGTGCCGGCTTACCAGACCCTTCAGATGCGCTGCATAATGCGGGCTAGGTGGCCTCTACGGCGTGCAACAGGTCGATAACCCTTGGGAGCGGGCAATCACGCACGCCAGTGCTCTGACGAGGATAACCGGTTGGGCCATCGCGGGCGTTCGGATGACGATCGTCGCCGCATTGGCTCTGGCAGCGGGCTGCGTCGCGGAATTGTTTCTCGTCCCGTGATGCTCTAGCCCAGGAATCGACATGGTGGTCACGGCGAAGACGGCAGCCGGCCCCGCTGAAACTCCTTGCGCAACTCATCCTCACGGCGACGTTCCTCCCAGGGCGCTTGTGGCCGCGGGTGCAACTGCCAACCCTGTTCGGCACGGAACCGTTCCTGATTTAGCTGCGGTTGCTGCTCGAGCTGGCGGCGCGAATGGTCAGACTGTTTCTCGCGAGATTGCCGGCGAGTCAGGTGGTCCTGCGGCGATTGCGCCAGCGCTGAACTGGCCAAGCACCAGCCCACCGCGAATGTGACCAGACTGCCCATGCTTGTCTGACAGTGGCGCCACATGTGTCAATGCCGCTTGAAGTTTCCGCAGAAGTCCCGATTGAACTTTCCTCACTTCGCGTTGAATGGTCAATCTGAATTGGTAGGTGCAGGTACCACGGTGCTTGGAGCCGTCAAGGGACGCGCGCGTTGCGCGCGCCGCGGAGCGGTTTCATCCCTTGACCGTTCCTGCGCTCCGTCGCCCCGGGAGGCTGTCGGGACGAAGGGCGTCCCGGCATTCGACCTGCCTCCGGCGGGTCGAACGAAGGGCGGATTATGCTTGCGGTTGAGTTTCGCGGGGCTTGGGCGGGCGGCGCGCGGCGGCGTGGCGCGTCGCTAACCAGCCCGGCCGGCGGCTTGGGACGGAGCACCTCGGGAATCAGGTCGGCATGTTGGCGCAGACGGTAGCTGGCACCTTATGGTGAAGCAGTCTGTCGAGCAACGCAGTTGCGACGACGGGATCGCCAAAAACCTCGCCCCATTCACCGAAGCCGCGATTCGAGGTCAGGATCATCGCACCTCTCTCGCAGCGGGCATTGACCAGCTGGAAGAATAGATTGCCGGCGCCAGCACCGACGGTGAGATAGCCGATCTCATCGATGATCAGCAGCGAGGAACGGCAGAGGAAGCGGATGCGTTTATGCACGCCTCGGTCCTTGTTGCAAACTGTTACAAGCGGGTAGATGTAGTGGCTGCAGCGCTCATGCGTCGATGGCCGCAAAGGAAGGCAACGGGAGGCTGCAAGGCCGGGGAAGTCGCCTCTCCGGCCTTATTTTTCGCGTTATCCTCCGAGCAGCAGCCGGGACTACATCATGCCCATCATGCCCATGCCCATGTGAGCCCCGAGCATCTGATCAGCGGCCCGCTTCTGGGCGTCGTCAAATGCCGCGTAGAGTGGCTTGAGGGCCTTGTCGTTCGCCCGCATTGCGTCGAGATGCGCCGCCACGAACTGCTCACGTAGGTCGAGGCGCTCCGGCAGGCTGAAAGCGGCGGTTTTGCTCTGGCCCGTCATCGTATTGCATCGCCCTGCCATGTTCTGGACGTTGTCGCGCACCACGTTGGCAAAGGTTGTCCAAAGAGCCTCTTGCGCCGGGGTGATGTTCAGTTCCGCCCTGAGGTAGGCGAGGCGGCCTTCGACATGCCCGGTCATCATGGCGCACATCTGCACACTCTGACCGGTCCCTCCCATCATTCCCGGTCCCATCTGCACACCGTCCATCATTCCGGGTCCCATCATGTTACCGGGCTCACCCTGAGCTTGCGCATTTGCGCCCGCGATACCCGCTACCGTCGCCAGGACAGCGACGAGCGCCAATTTCCTGATCGGTTCCATCCGGGTCCTCCATACACTCTGACCCAGAGAACCTTCGCTCGCATCGCAGGGTCTGTCCTTGACCTGGATCAAACGGTCGCAAACGCTGTCGTAAGGATAGCGGGATTGCAATTCGCTCGCTCCTAGCGGAGATCGCGGCAGCACGCGTGTAGAGGCCGTGGATTGCAGGTCCGATTGCAGAACGTGATTGCTGCTTGGTTGATGGGCGGCTCTGGTAGAGTCGTGTATCGCGATAGGCAATGCGCGGCAGGCGCGCATTGCCGAATATCTGCCGACCGCCTGGGCCGCTAGGATGCCCCAGGAGCCGGGTTCAATGGCCGTCGAGCTGGTGGACACGCACCCAGCCCTCCCGACCGGTGTACGCATAGCGGCGGCGGCCCCTTATGCATGTGGGCGCCCAGCTACAGGTATTTCCACGACGCCACCACCACCACGAAAGCAACCGCTCGGCTCCATCTGCTGGCATCAAGTTCACTGATGCGGTCCATAACCACGGGCGATCATTAGATGATGCTCTTGATGGTGCATCTCGCGGGCCATTACCCCTATGAAGCCGAGGCCGTGAAGCATCTCGATGTCCCCCGCCGGCACCGTGACCGTGAGGATTGCGCCGTCGCTGGTCGTCAACGCGGCGAATTTCCAACTGCCTATCAAGTTCATTGTTGCGGCATGAGCGGTGACCATACGCTGAATGGAGTTTATCACCGGACCAGTGCCGGACGCATGAAACCGCATCCCTCCCGGCGCCGGCTCGCTTTGCACCTGTGAATGTAGCGTCACGTTGTCCATGTCAATGAGATGCTGGCGCAAAGCTTCAATGTTAACCTTCTGCCAATCTGTTTTCGGATCGGCATCTAGAATGTCCACGATTTCCTGGATGGCAGCGAAAGCTGACTGGCCAGGTTGAAATGGCACCTCATTTGGTGCGCTCATCACCGGTTTTGTCTCTTGGCGGTGCGCGTGACCATCTTGCGCATAACCGTGACTAGGAATTGTCAGGGAGAGGGCGAGGACCGCATTCACAATCCACAACGGGCGTCTAGATGTAGCGCCGTCGGACGCAAGGTACGTTGAGCGATGATACGGGTGGCTGTGGGTCATATCGATCTCCGAGGTTTATTCGGCAACTGCGGCTAAAGTGTTGGATCTTGTCGGCGCTTTACCACCACGATCCCTGCCGTCGTCACGCTCATTCCCATCGGCTTACGAGCCCTAGGCGTCGGGAACAGGGATCAACGTAGCCGTTGCTCTGTTCGGTGGCTTTGATCTAGATCAAAGTGAAGCAACAACGAACGATGCCCCATCAAAGCAGGGTCCCGATCAACACCGCTTCGCGCGGTGCGCAGCTCGCGCACATCCTGGCGAACTCCGAGGCGAGGCTGTTGGTGTTGGAGGCGGAGTTCGCGAACGCAGTGAACTCGCTGGAAGGCGGGCTTCCGTCGCTACAGGCGGTGTGGCTGATCGGCGACGTCGAACTGGCCGAGCGCTGGCCGCACCCAGCTCGTTTTCCCGCACCCGCGGAGCCTGTGCCGGAAGCCGCGATCGGGCCCGGCGATACGGTGGCGATCCTTTACACGTCGGGCACGACCGGCGTTTCGAAGGGCGTATGCTGTCCGCACGCTCAGTATTTCTGGTGGGGCGTGAATACGGCGCGACTGCTGGGGCTGCGCTTGGATGACGTGCAGCTCACCACCCTGCCGCTGTTTCACACCAATGCGCTCAACACCTTCTACCAGGCCCTGCTTACAGGCGCCGCGCTGGTTGTGGAACCGCGCTTCTCCGCTTCGGGCTTTGCCGCATCCCTCTCCCGCCATGGCGCCAACGTCACCTATCTTCTGGGCGCGATGGTACCGATCCTGCTCTCCCGCCCGGCCGGCGAGCTCGATCGCGCGCACCATGTGCGCGTAGCCCTGGGTCCGGGCGTGCCAGAGCGCTTCCATCCCGAGTTCCTCGAACGCTTTGGTATTGAACTGCTTGACGGCTACGGCTCAACTGAGACGAATTTCGTATTGGCTGCACGCTGCCTGGCCAGCGTCGGGGGACGATGGGCCCAGTCGTCGACGGGTTCGAGGCGCGGGTGGTCGATGACGCGGACAATGCGCTGCCCGACGGCGTCCCAGGCGAGCTCGTGCTGCGCGCTGACGAGCCCTTCGCCTTCGCCACGGGCTATCTCGGCATGCCGGACAAGACGGTCGAGGCGTGGCGCAATCTTTGGTTCCATACCGGCGATGATGCGCGACGCCGACGGGCATTTCCGCTTTATCGACCGTATGAAGGACGCGATCCGCCGCCGCGGGGAAAATGTCTCTTCCTATGAGGTCGAGCAGGTGCTGCTGTCGCACCCCGATATTGCCGGAGCGGCGGCTTTTCCGGTGCGCTCCGAGCTCGCCGAGGACGAGGTCATGGTAGCGGTCGTGCTGCGCGCCGGCCACATCCTCACCCCCGCCGTGCTGGCGGAATACTGCAAGGGTCGCGTGCCCATCTTCGCCATCCCGCGCTTCATAGAGCTTCTGACCGCGCTGCCGATGACCGAGAATGGCAAGGTTCAAAAGTTTCGGCTACGCGAGCGCGGCGTTACCGCGGCGACCTGGGACCGCGAGGTCGTGCAGACGATGTGGCATCGGCGCCAGATGATGCGGCTAGGTTTCGTCAAGTACGGCATACGCCTCAATCTCCACCAGCATTTCCGGGCGGATGAGGCCACTCATCTGTACCATGGTGCTAGCAGGGCGGATGTCACCAAATGCCTCGCGGTGTGCCCGCCCGACCAGGTCGGCGTCACCGATGTTGGTGACGTAGATGACGGTACGCACCACGTCCTCCAGACGGGCTCCCACCTCCACCAGCGCACTGCGAATAGTGACGAGGATGTTCTGGGTCTGCACATAGGCGTCGCCGGTCAACGCATCGCCACGGGCTGCAGTTCCAGCGACATGCACCTGTGCCCCGACACGTACCGCGCGACTATATCCGTAGATCTGTTCGAATGGGCCGCCGGACGAAACCACCTGTCGTGTCATAAGCTCGCTCCTTGTTACGAAGGGCCGGTGCGTGTGAGTCCCGGCAGATTTCCATCGGCCAACTCGCAGTGCAGCTTCACTGTCCCTTTGTCGTCTCTCGCTGTTTTAGCTACTTTCCGGCGCAAAATTCCAACCTTGAGCTGACCCGCGATCGATTGGAGGCAACGCAGTGAACCCCGCCAACGGGAGCTGGCGGGGTTCACGCAGAATTATCCGGGGTAGAGGGCAATAGCTATTTGGCTGACTGTTTGCCGATGGCGAGGCCGACATTGATCAGATTGTCGGAGATCACGCCGAGGCCGACCCAGCGCTGCATCCCATCATCACCTCGATAGCGGCAACGGTTGAGACCGTGGCGGCGCTTGCTGACGCTGATGCGGCCTTCGCACCCGGTGCGCCATCGCTGACCGTTGCGGAACCATCGCTTCTTCTGCTCGCGCTTACGAGCGGCGCTCTTGGAAGAGCGATTGGGAATGCAGACACGTTTCACACCCTTGGCTTTTGCTGCGGCTTCGTTCCTGGCGGAGTAGAAGCCGGCATCGGCCGCGACCAGGCGCGGCACGCGTCCCAGCTTCGCTTGATGCACATCGATGGCCGGGATCAGCAAGTCCATATCGCTGGGCCGTCGTGCGAAAACCTCATAATCGACGATGATCTGGTTCTCGGCCTCTTGCAGCTTCACCAACTTGCCGAACTCGGTGGGCTTACTCGCCTTGCCCTTGCGGATCACCTCAGCCGACGGCTCGAACAAGCTGACAATCTTGCCCTCGCTGCGGCTGTCACCGTGAAAGATGCGTGCCTTGGTCTGACGTATGACCTGCTGAACCCGAGGGAGCATCTCGTCAAGCAACTGACGGTGGCCTTCCAGGACCGCCTGCCTGGCCGGCGCCAGACTGTACTTCACGCCAGTGGTGATCTCCTTTGAGAAGCGCTTCGCCTGTCCCACCACTCGGCCGGCCGCGTTGAGTAGCCTGCCGTAAGCGAGCTTCATCTTGGCCTGACTTGGCGGAGCCTTCCCGCGCGCTGCGCGGGCAATCTCCAGCAGCCGCAGGCCCACGCCCCGGCTGCGATCGCGCAGCTTGGCGCCAGCCTGGCCAGTCAACTTGGCTATCTTCCGCATGGTGCGCGTCAGCACCCGGACCCCGTCGCCCAATAAACTGCTGTCGGTGGGATAGTGGATGTTGTTCTCCACCACGGTGGTGTCGACGCGCATTCTGCGTCCCTGCACAACGTCGTGGGCCCGCGCGATTTGCACGATCCGATCGTGGATCTGATGGATCGCGGTCGGCCCCATCGCCACGCCCCAGCGACCCATGGTCTTTGCGTCGGGCATCTTGGCTGCACCGACACGGGTGAAATCGCGATACACCAGATTGGCGCGGACCTCGCGCTCCAATACCGCATAGCTCCAGTTGCGGATGTGCTTCAGAACCAGCAATCGCAGCACCACCTCCGCAGGGAAACCCAGTCTGCCGCGCCGGCGGCTTTGGGGATGGCGCCGCACCAATGCCCGGTGGACAGCTGAGACCATCGCTTCATCGGCCAGCATTGCGTCGACATGCGCCATCCACGGTTCCTGCAGATCTTGGATCTCAGCCGTGATGAACCCATCACCGAAGCTGCGCTGCGCGCGTCGCGCTTCAATCAAGCGACCTCCTGTACGAGTGACATGCACTATCACTGTCTATCGCCCGGACAGGTTGCTTCTATTCTTCGCGTCGCGCCTAGGAAAATCTTCGATTCTATTACTGCGTTCTTGAACCCATTTCGATTCCTTTGTTGCTCGGATAGCCTATACTTGTCCGCCTGTGCAGTTTTTCCTAGTTCCGAGCCAGTCTTCTGCTTGAACCGACCGAGGACTTTTGCGCCGGAAAGTAGCTAGGCGGACTGTTGCAGGCCACACGCCAACAACCGTATTGCCGGAGCCGCCGAACTCGCTTCGTATCAGCGCCGGCAGCATGACCCGCCATGGCGGCAGCGCTCAGCGAGACAGTGTCGGCGGTGCCCTGCGCCGGTTCAAGTCCGCTCCTCGATGTGTGTGGCTCTCATCAGTCGCAGCGATTTCGGGATCGTTC
Source organism: uncultured Alphaproteobacteria bacterium (assembly GCA_963780095.1). GTDB lineage: Bacteria > Pseudomonadota > Alphaproteobacteria > Acetobacterales > Acetobacteraceae > JAMXLO01. The sequence continues at coordinate 32,827 of CAWABH010000023.1, read as the reverse complement.
ATCACCGAAAGCTGCGCATTCCTCAGAAAGCCCTCGTACTCCCGAGCCATCGCTGGCGAGACAACCTCAATCATCAGGCGGTTCTCGATCCAGAATTCGATGACGTGGAAGAATGGCTTCTGCCCCTGCATGCCGCGGCCGAAGGTCTTGGCGCGCCAGCCTTCCCGCGCCCCGATGCGTTGGATCTCGTCCGGCTCCAGCGGCACCGAGAGTAGCACATGGAAGGGCCAGGTGTGGGGCGGTGCTTTGTTCTCCCCGAACACGACCTGATCGTCGCTGGCCGGAATGTTGAGAGTGGCGCGCTCTGGATAGACCTCGATCATCGTGCCGTGCGCGTCGCCGCTCGTCGCCATGAACGCGCCCTCGAGGGGCCCGAATGGGTGACACTTGCCGCCCATCAATTCGGCAAGGACTTCGGCGACATGGCCCGGCTCGCGCGCGGGAATTGATACGTGGTGGATCATTACATCTCTCCTATTCGGCTTTACCTCGTCAGGTTATAACAAGTGATCTTCCCTGGTCCGAGTGGTGCTGGGCAAGGTTTGCCTCTTACGCGCGCGCCTGCCCATCGCGATTGCCAGGGCTTCCAGACCATCAGTGTGTCACCGTTACGCAGTCTGCGTCACTCCGTCGCGGCCGAGAAACTAGGCTCCCCCGGATGGCGGTGATGACCACCCGCTTCGTCAGCAGTGTGGAGCTGATGGTGCACGTGCTAGGCTTCCCTGGCTACCCATTCGCGACGATCGCGCACCCGATCGGCAGCCCCGATGACAACGCGCTGTGCGCAATGGCAGCCAGCGCTGCGGATCAGACGCGTCGGCTGCTGCTCGCCTGAGCCACCCGGCTATCCGCCACCACGCATAGCAGCTCGAATAGCAGGTTCGCGGCGTTCAGTGCGGTCTGGTTGGTGAGGTCGTACATCGGGGCCACCTCGCACAGATCGGCGCCGACCAGACGCCGCCCGCGCAGGCTCTGCAGCATCACCTGCGCGTCGCGCACCGAATAGCCGCCGACCTCTGGCACACCGGTGCCCATCGCGGCCGATCTCCTCGATAACGCGTGCGCGGCCGAGCTGCTCGAATTCGTCCATGGTGATGACCCGCATCCCCGCTGCGCGGCTCCAGCTCGCATCGTCGGGGGTGAACTGACTGCCACGCAGCCCCACCTGCACCGTTCGCTTCGGATCGATCAGGCCTTCCTCCACGGCGCGGCGGAACGTCGTGGCATGGTTGATGCGCGTGCCCATCAGCATGTCCAGTGTGTCCGGGTGCGCATCGAACTGCACCAGTCCCACCGGCCTGTTGCGGGCGATCGCGCGCAGGATCGGCAGTGGAATGGTATGATCGCCACCCACCGCAATCGGCGTAATCCGCACCTCGTGCAGTTGCCGAAAGAAAGCCTCTATCCCAGCCAAGCTCGCGTTCAGGTCCAGGGCGTTGATCGAGACGTCGCCGACATCGGCGACCTCACACAGTTCGAATGGTGCAATCTTGCTGGTTGGGTGTACCAGCCGAATGGCGCGCGACATCTCGCGGATCGCCGATCCCCGTCCCGCCGGTCCACCACGTGCACCAGTGCGATAGTTGGTGCCGAGATCGAACGGCACGCCGACCAGGCCGATATCGATCCCGGCGCCGACGGGCACGCGTGGCGCGCGCAGTAACGTCGCCGCATCGCCGAAGCGAGGTGAAACGGACGGGTCCATCGGCTTCAGACGACAAGTGTCGGTCATGGCGAACCTCCCGGGGGCTAGAGGTTTCCCGCCATCTCCTGCCAATCTGCGTTCGTGTATACAACTGCCAAGCCACATCGATGCAGGTCGAGATCGAATACTGCGGCTATGTGAGGCTATGAACCGCGCGCCCGTGCGGCGGCAGATCTGATCAGGGAGACCCAGCCCGCGACCCAGGTTAACCTTCGTAAGTCCGGTGTCGGGGTATTTGAGATTACCGTGGACGGCAGGCTGGCCTATCCGAAAAAGGCGACCGGCCGCTTCCCGACCAACGACGTGGTCCTTGCAACCCTGAACTGACCGACCCTACTGCTCCGGCGCCCCCTTCCTCACCGCATCGAGGTGGCACATGTGCCCCGCAGGCGGCGCCGCACTGCGGCGAAGGCGTCGCGAATGGCGACGTGCAGGTCCTCATGCGCGCGATCTTCAGACGGTGCGCGCTTCACCACGTTGTGTCCACCTGGCACGGCCAGATCAACGCGCAAGTGACAGATATTGCCCTGACGGTCGTGCCGATGGCCACCTCCACGATCACTCGGCACGCGCCGACCCGATCGGAGCCCTGCGACAGCTCTTCCGCCCGACGCCGCCGATGGCAACCCAGCTCGGCAATAGCAAGACCCATCAGGCAAATCCGAGAACTGGACATTCAGCACAGCTAAGCGCCCGCGGCTCTGCGCCCATGGCAGTCGCTCAGTCATCATGGTTCATCGCTCGAAAGCGGCCATGGACACGCGCACTGCCTGCGTCCCGGCTTCGGTGGTGTTTCGTATGCTACCCAAAGCACTGATCAGTTCGCTGACGATCCCTGAGGGCGCGCATTCGCCGCGGCACCGCCGATGCGGTGCTCGAAGGCACGGAGCCGTTTGTATACGGAGATCAGTTCGACGATCGTGGTCCAGCTGCTCACAAGATATTGGAACGAGCTTTCCACCCTGCCGAAGGCGCGAACGATCTGCTGCATGACTTCGGCCATTTAAGCGTCCCTCCATCGCGCCCGTCGCTCGCCTCGCAGCTTTCTGGGCCAATTATAGCGGGGCGGGGTGCAATCGCCAGCGCACAAATCGCGACGTTTGGGTCATCAAAGGTGACCTGCTCGCGCAACGGGCGCCCTCGGATCGATCGGCGTGGTGCCGCGCACGCCCCCAGGATATCCTCCAGCCCCTTTGCGTATGCCAGAAGCTGCGCTTCGCTGCGCGGCGGGCCCACCATCTGCAATCCGACCGGCAGGCCCGAGGCCGTGAACCCGCATGGCAGCGACAGCGCGGGGCAGCAGACCAGCGTGATCGCATAGACGATGCCGAGCCATTCGACGTAATTGTCGAATTTTGTGCCGGCACATTCGGCGACGTAGCGGTTTTCGACCGGGAACGGCGCGACGATGGTCGCCGGCGTCAGCAGGAGGTCGTAGGTCCTGAAGAACTCCAGCGTGCGTGCGGTCATCGCCACCCGCTGCGCTTCCGCCCGCTCGATCTGGCCGACCGTGAGCCTGAGGCCTTCCTCGATATTCCAGATCACTTCCGGCTTGAGCTGATCGCGCCTGGTGCGCAGCAGCGCCGCCTTGCTGACCGCGAAATCGAAGGCGCGCAGCACGTGGAAGCATTGATGCGCCTCGCGCAAATCGGGATGCGCGTCCTCGACGATCGCGCCGGCTTCGGCGAAGCGCTCCGCGGCTTTTCGGGTGATGGCGGCGATCTCGGGATCGACCGGCGTGATGCCGAGATCGGGCGAATAGGCCACGCGCTTCGGCCGCTTGCCGGAGCGCGCGGCCGACAGGAAGGACGTCGGCAGCCGCGGCAGTGACAGCGGATCCGCGGGATGCTCGCCGCTCATGGCGTCGAGCAGCAGCGCCAGGTCCTCAACATTGCGCGCCATCGGGCCCTGGACGCCGAGATTGCGATCGATCTTGGCGACCGGCGTATGCGCGACGCGGCCAATGCTCGGCCGCATGCCGACAACGCCGCAGAAGCTCGCGGGATTGCGCAAGGAGCCGCCCATGTCGGAGCCGTGCGCAAGCCAGGCCATGCCGGTGGCGAGCGCGGCGGCGGCGCCGCCGGAAGAGCCGGCGGCGGAGCGCGACAGATCCCAGGGGTTGCGGGTCGCGCCGAACACCTCGTTGAAGGTATTGGCGCCGGCGCCGAATTCCGGCGTGTTCGATTTGGCGTAGATCAGCGCGCCGTTGCCTTCGAGGCGTTCGACCATCAGATCGGACCGCGCAGGCACGTTGTCCCGGTAAATCGGCGAGCCCTGCGTCGTCAGTACGCCCTCGACGTCGGTGAGGTCCTTGATCGGCACCGGCAGCCCGGCGAGCAGGCCGCGCTCGCCGAGCTTGCTTTTCATCAGCGCCCCGGCGCGGCTTCGGGCACGGTCGAAACACAGCGTCGGCAGCGCGTTCACCTTGCCGTCGATCTCGGCGATGCGCTGCTCCAGCACGTCGAGCAGATCAAGGGGCGTGACCTCGCCGGCGTTGAGCTTGTCGACGATCGCGCAGGCTGTTGCCTGTACCAGTCCCTGGTCGGATGCCACTTGTTGCTACCCCGTCGTTGTCGTTTATCGCCATTTTCCGGCAAAGTGGAAACCCGCTCCCGTCATTCCGGGATGCGCCACTTGGCGCAGGCCCGGAATCCATAACCACCGTCGGGAGTATCGATTCCGGGCTCGCGCCAAGAAAGAGGCGCGCCCCGGAATGACGGCTGCGCCTACCCCCAGCCGGCGCTGATGCCGCCGTCGACGGTGTAGATGACGCCCGAAGTATAGCCGGAGCGGTCGGAGGCGAGGAAGGCCATCAGGTCGCCGATCTCGCGGGCATGCGCGGGACGGCCGAGCGGCAGGCCCTTCTGGAATTCCGTGTAGCGGTTTTCGTCGCCGAACTGGTGCCTGGCGCGGGTCTTCAGCAAGGTGACGTGACGGTCGGTGCCGACCGGTCCGGGATTGATGCCGACCACGCGGATATTGTCGGCGAGGCTCTTGCTGCCGAGCGCGCGGGTAAACGCCATCAGCGCGGCATTGCCGGTGCTGCCGCAGATGTAGTTGGCGTCGAACTTCTCGCCGGCGGCGCCGATGTCATTGACGATGACGCCATGGCCGCGCGATTTCATCTGGGCGTAGATCGCGCGCGTCAGGTTGATGTAGCCAAACACCTTGAGCTCCCAGGCATGACGCCAGGTCGGCTCGTCGATCTTGTCGATCGAGCCGCCCGGAATGTCACCGGCATTGTTGACGAGGATGTCGATGTCAGAGGCCTCCTTGACCAGCCTCGCGATGTCTTCGGGCTTGCGGAGGTCGACGACATGTGCGGTGGCATCGATCTGATGCGCCGCACGCAGGCGTTCGGCAAGCGCCTTCAACTGGTCGCCGCTGCGCGCCGCCAGTCGCAGATGACATCCTTCTTCGGCGAAGGCTTCGGCGGCCGCCGCGCCGATGCCCTTCGACGCGCCGGTGATCAGGACGCGCTTGCCGCGCAAATGAAGATCCATGGCAATACTCGCTTGAGGGGAGAGGCTGGCCGGATGTCGCCGGCGATTTTCAACTGTTAGGCCGCCGCCGTCAAACCGGTCAACATTGCACTGCAGCGTTGCGCGGCAAGCAACTTTGGTCCATTGCAATCCGATCCAAGCATGATTTTGCCGGCGCGACGGGATAAAGGACGCTTTCGATGGCCAACCCAAAAAAACAATACCGGATCGCGGTCATTCCCGGCGACGGCATCGGCAAGGAAGTGGTGCCGGAAGGCCTGCGCGTGCTGGAAACCGCGGCGAAAAAACACGGCGTCGAGCGTTCATTTCGACCATTTCGATTTCGCGTCGTGCGACTATTACGAAAAGCACGGCCAGATGATGCCGGACGACTGGAAAGAGCAGATCGGCAACCACGACGCGATCTATTTCGGCGCCGTCGGCTGGCCCGCGAAAATTCCCGATCACATTTCATTGTGGGGGTCGCTGATCAAGTTCCGCCGCGAGTTCGACCAGTACGTCAACCTGCGCCCGGTGCGGCTGATGCCGGGGGTGCCGTCGCCGCTGGCCAACCGCAAGCCCGGCGACATCGATTTCTGGGTCGTGCGCGAGAACACCGAGGGCGAATACTCCTCGGTCGGCGGCCGGATGTTCCCGGACACCGCGCGCGAATTCGTCACCCAGCAGACGGTGATGACCCGGGTCGGCGTCGACCGCATCCTGAAATTCGCGTTCGAGCTGGCGCAGTCACGGCCGAAGAAGCATCTGACCTCGGCGACCAAGTCCAACGGCATCTCGATCACCATGCCGTACTGGGACGAGCGCGTCGAAGCGATGGCGAGGCAATATCCCGAGGTGAAATGGGACAAGTATCACATCGACATCCTGACAGCGAATTTCGTGCTGCATCCGGACTGGTTCGACGTCGTGGTCGGCTCCAACCTGTTCGGCGACATCCTGTCCGATCTCGGACCGGCCTGCACCGGCACCATCGGCATCGCGCCGTCCGGCAACATCAATCCGGAAGGCGATTTTCCCTCGGTGTTCGAGCCGGTGCACGGCTCCGCGCCGGATATTGCCGGGCAGGGCATTGCCAACCCGATCGGCATGATCTGGTCGGGCGCGATGATGCTCGAGCATCTCGGCGAGAAGGCCGCCGCGGCGTCGATCGTCGCGGCGATCGAGCGCACGCTCGGCGAACGCACGCTGCGCACCCGCGACCTCGGCGGCAACGCCGACACCGCGGCCTGCGGCAAGGCGGTTGCGGAAATGGTAGAGTAGGGTTGTCAGGCGTCGTCATTCCGGGGGTGAAGCCGTCATTCCGGGGCGCGCGGTAGCGCGAGCCCGGAATCCATACTCCCGATGGTGGTTATGGATTCCGGGCCTGCGCCAAGAGGCGCATCCCGGAATGACAATGGCTGGACGGCTGCGCTGTCTCACACCCTCGCAATCCTCCGGCAATGCTGCCACGCCGCCTCGATCAAATTCTCGCTCGCTTCGGGGGTGCGGAAGGCGGAATGGGCCGAGAGCGTTACGTTCGGCAGTTGTGTCAGCGGGTGGTCCGAGGGCAGCGGCTCGGTGTTGAAGACGTCGAGGCCAGCATGCCGGATGTGACCTGATCGCAGCGCCTCGATCATGGCGGCTTCATCGACCAACGCGCCGCGTGCGGTGTTGACCAGGATGACGCCCGGTCTCATCGCGGCGATCCGTTGCCGCGAGACGAAACCGCGGGTCTCGTCGTTCAACAACAGATGCAGCGAGACGACATGGCTCTGCGCCAGCAGCGCATCGAGCGCGGTGAATTCGACGCTCGCATGATGCCTCGGCGTCCGGTTCCAGGCGATAACCCGCAGGCCGCTGCCGCTCGCAATGCGTGCCACTTCAGCCGCGATACCGCCGAAACCGATCAGGCCCAGTGTCTTGCCCCTGAGCTGCATGCCGTCCTCGCGCAGCCAGTTGCCGGCGCGCATTTCGCGGTCCATCTGGGCGATGCCGCGCGCGGCCGCCCACATCAGCGCAATAGTGGATTCGGCCACCGCGGTGTCGCCATAGCCCTTGATCAGATGAACCTCGATGCCAAGTTCGGCCAGTTCTTCCGGATTCATATAGCTGCGGGCGCCGGTGCCCAGGAAGACGACGTGCTTCAGCCCCGCACAGTTGCGCGCGATGGCGGTCGGCAGCGCCGTGTGATCGACGATCGCGATCCCGGCGCCGTCGAGCACGTTCGGCAGCTCTTCAGACGCGATGTCGGGATCGCGATGAATGCGCATCTCGGGATCGCCGGGTTTTGTCAGTCGCTCCAAAATCACGGCCAGCGACTGATTGGCATCGACAAACACTCCGCGCAAATTGGCCTCCGCTGGTTTGTGGGGTTTGTTGGCGGCTATGCGGCGACGCCGGCGAGCGCGAGCACGGTATGCATCAGGGCGTTGGCGCCGGCGGTGCAGTCGGCCTGGGTTGCGTCCTCCAGCTCGTTATGGCTGACGCCATCCTTGCAGGGCACGAAGATCATCGCTGCCGGCACCACATTGGCCAGATTGCAGGCGTCGTGACCGGCGCCGGAGGTGATGCGGCGGTGGCTGTAGCCCAATGCCCTGGTCGCGGTTTCGACCGCATCGACCAGTTTTGCGTTGAACACGGTCGGCTCCTTGCGCCAGATCGGCGCCAGTGCCATCTCGACCTTGCGCCGCGCCGCGATTTCCACAATCGCGCTGCGCAAATCCCGGTCGATGGCGTCGAGCGTTGCCGCATTCGGGCTGCGGATATCCACGGTGAAGGCGACCTCGCCTGGAATGACGTTGCGTGACGGCGCCGCAATCACGGCCTCGCCGACGGTGCCGACGGCGTTCGGGCCATGTGCCCTGGCGATGCGCTCGACCGCCAGCACGAATTCGGACAACGCCGCCAGCGCGTCGCGGCGGAGCGGCATCGGGGTGGTGCCGGCATGACTTTCGAAGCCGGTGATCTTGCCGTCGTACCAGACGATGCCCTGGCCGCGATCGACCACGCCGATGGTCTTGTTTTCGGCTTCCAGCAGCGGACCCTGCTCGATATGCAGCTCGACGAAGGCGCCGAGCCTGCGCGCGCCGACCGCCTCATGGCCGCGATAGCCGATGCTGTCGAGAGCTTCGCCGACGCTGACCCCGGCCGCATCGCGCCGCGCCAGAATGTCGTCGGTGGTGTAATCGCCGGCATAGGCAGCCGAGGCCATGGTTGCCGGCGCGAACCGCGAGCCCTCTTCATTGGTCCAGTTGACGATGCAGATCGGCGTTTCGGTCTGAATCCCGGCGTCGTTCAGCGTGCGCACGACTTCGAGCGCCGCCAGCGTGCCGAGCACGCCGTCATATTTGCCGCCGGTCGGCTGGGTGTCGAGATGCGAGCCGAGCCCGACCGGGGGCTTCGACATGTCGCGGCCCTTGCGCAAGCCGAACATCGAGCCGAGCGTATCGACATGCACCTCCAGACCCGCCGCCTCGCAGGCGTCGCGGAACCAGTCGCGCACCTGCTTGTCCTCCGGCCCGAGCGTCAGCCGGCGCACGCCGCCCTTCGGTGTGGCACCGAATTTCGCGGTCTCGTGAATCGTGCCCCAAAGCCGGGCGGAATCGATTTGCAGATTGGAGGCGATCTTGGTCATTCGGTGTTCCGCAAAACCTGTTGCTGCGAGCTATTGCGTGACATGGTAGAACTGCGCGGCACCACCTGTCGAGGCGGGAGCATTTTCGATGAATGTCGGTCTGGCGAGAACCGGGCAGGGCGGCCACGACGGGCGGGAGATCCTCCCGAGCCTGCAGGCGCGGCTCGACTGCCGTGCCGGGATGACGACGACCACGGCCGGCCGCGCCAACGGCTTTGTGCAGGGCAATCTGGCAATCCTGCCCGAGAAGCTGGCGGCGGCATTCCACCGGTTCTGCCAGCTCAACCCGAAACCCTGCCCGGTGATCGGCATGTCCGAGGTCGGCGATCCCCGCATCCCGTCCTTGGGGATCGACCTCGATATCCGCACCGACCTGCCGCGCTATCGGATCTGGCGTGACGGCGAGGTGACGGAGGAGCCCACCGATCTGATGGCGCACTGGCGCGACGACCTGGTAGCCTTCGTGCTCGGATGCTCGTTCTCGTTCGAAGAGGCGCTGATGGCGGACGATCTGCCGATCCGCCACATCGAGCGCAAGGTGCGGGTGCCGATGTATCGCACCAATATCGCCTGCGCTCCTTCTGGGCCGTTTGCCGGTCCGATGGTGGTGTCGATGCGGCCATTCAGGCCGGCCGACGCGATCCGTGCGGTGCAGATCACCTCGCGGTTTCCCGCCGTGCATGGCGCGCCGGTCCATCTCGGCCATCCGCATTCGATTGGAATTGCCGATATCTCAAAGCCGGACTACGGCGATCCGGTACCGGTCGAGGCCGACGAAATTCCGGTGTTCTGGGCCTGCGGCGTGACCCCGCAAGCGGTGATCGCGGCGGCGAAATTGCCGTTTGCCATCACCCATGCGCCCGGCCTGATGCTGGTGACCGACCTCCGCAACAAGCATCTCGCCGTGCTGTAGGGCGTCGTCATTCCGGGGCGCGCGGAATTTGTAGCCTGGCTGGAGCGCAGCGCAATCCGAAATTCGCAATGCGGGTTGCTGTCGTCCTCGCGAACGCGGGGACCCATAACCACCAGCGTCTGTTGTTGACGGCATAGCGGCCCAGCTTCCTGCTCGATTGACATTCGTGGTTATGGGTCCCGGGTCGCGCTTCGCTTGCCCGGGACGACGTCGGCTGTGTCCGCCTCAATCGTGCCCGTGCTCCGGCAGGGTCAGCCCGAAGGTGTTCGCGAGGTCGGCGACCTGTCCGGGCGAGAGATAACGCGGGTTGAGCCCGCGCAGCAGCAGATAGAGTTTGGCCGTCTCTTCCAGTTCCTCGATGGCATAGACCGCGGCCTCCAGCGTTTCGCCCGCTACCACCGGGCCATGATTGGCGAGCAGCACCGAGGCGTATTGTCCGGCAAGCCCCTTGATCGCCTCGGCGACCGCGGGATCGCCCGGCCGATAATACGGTACCAGCGCGGTCTGCCCGCAGCGCATCAGATAATAGGGTGTCATCGGCGGCAATGCGGCGCGCGGATCGATTTCCGGCAGCATCGACAGCGCCACCGAATGGGTCGAATGCAGATGCACGACCGCGCGCGATGCGTTACGCGTCTGGTAGAGTGCGGTATGCAGCGGCACCTCCTTGGTCGGCGCATCGCCGGAAAGGAGCCGGCCATCGGCGCCGAGAAGCGACAGCCGTGCCGGATCGAGCGAACCGAGCGAGGCGTTGGTCGGCGTCACCAGCCAGCCGCCATCATCGAGGGTTGCGCTGATATTGCCTGACGAGCCCGGCGTCAGGCCGCGCTCGAACAGGGAGCGGCCGAGACGGCAGATCTGCTCGCGGACCTTGGTTTCGCTCATGGCAGCGTCCTCTTCGCTGCCTTGTCTCATGCTTTGGCAGCACGGCCAAGCCGTGATACCCAGAGACAAAGCCGAGCGTCGACCTCGGCATCCCGAGGGAAAGCCCCGAGAACAAGGGAATTGCCGCATGCCGCAATCCGCCGCCACCAAACCACGCATCGCCGTGATCGGGCTCGGCTCGATGGGCTTCGGCATGGCGACCTCGCTGCGGCGCGCCGGTTTTGAAGTGACCGGCTGCGACGTCTCGGCGGATTCGGTGGCACGGTTTGTTGCCGATGGCGGAACCGGCGCGCGGACGCCGTCCGAGGCGGCAAAACAGGCGGACATCGTGGTCAGCGTTGTCGTCAATGCGGCGCAGACCGAAACCATCCTGTTCGGCAAGGACGGAGTGGCGGAAACCCTGGCCAGAGACGCCGTGTTCGTGTCTGCCGCGACCATGGATCCGGACATCGCGCGGCGGCTGGCGAAACAACTGGAGGCGACCGGCCGGCACTACCTCGACGCGCCGATCAGCGGCGGCGCGCAGCGCGCGGCGCAGGGCGAACTCACCATTCTCGCTTCGGGCAGCGCGGCGGCCTTCGCCAGGGCGCGGCCCGCGCTCGATGCGATGGCGGCAAAGCTCTATGAACTCGGCGATGCCGCGGGGCAGGGCGCCGCGTTCAAGATGGTCAACCAATTGCTCGCCGGCGTGCATATCGCCGCGGCGTCTGAGGCAATTGCGTTTGCCGCCAAACAGGGCCTCGATATCCGCAAGGTCTACGAGGTGATCACGGCATCAGCCGGCAATTCCTGGATGTTCGAGAACCGCATGCCGCATGTGCTCGACGGCGATTACGCGCCGCGCAGTGCGGTGGAGATTTTCGTCAAGGACCTTGGCATCGTCCAGGACATGGCGCGCACCGCGAGATTCCCGGTACCGGTCGCGGCCGCGGCGCTGCAGATGTTCCTGATGACGGCGGCATCCGGCATGGGTCACGACGACGATGCTTCGGTAGCGCGGATGTATGCGCGTGTCACCGGCACGGATTTGCCGGGCGAGCCGCAGCAGAAATGACAGACGAGAGGACCGTCGATGCCCCGTTTTGCCGCCAATCTCACCATGATGTTCACGGAAGTGCCGTTTCTCGACCGTTTTGACGCGGCGGCCCAAGCGGGATTTTCGGCGGTGGAATTCCTGTTTCCCTACGAATATCCGGCCGACAAGATCGGCGCGCGGCTCCAGCGCAACGGCCTGACCCAGGCGCTGTTCAACCTGCCGCCGGGCAATTGGGATGCGGGCGAGAAGGGCTTTGCGTCGCTGCCGGACCGCTTTGCCGATCTGCAGGCGAGCCTGCGCACCGCGCTGCCCTATGTGCAGGCGACCGGCGTCAAGCGGCTGCATCTGATGGCGGGCATGGCGAGCCGCAGCGATCCGTCAGCGGTGGCGGCGTTTCGCCGGTCGGTGCAATGGGCCGCCGAATTCTTCCATCCCCATGGCCTCGACATCGTGATCGAGCCGATCAACCCGCGCAACGTGCCCGGCTATTTCCTCAACGATTTCGGCTTCGCCCGCGACCTGATCCTCGAGCTGAAGATTCCCAACCTGAAACTGCAGTTCGATATCTATCACTGCCAGATCATCCATGGCGACGTGACCATGCGGCTGCGCAAGATGATGCCGATCATCGGTCACATCCAGATCGCCAGTATTCCCTCGCGCAACGAGCCCGACGGTGAGGAGCTGAACTATCCCTTCCTGTTCACCGAGCTCGACCGGCTCGGCTATATCGGCTTTGTCGGCTGCGAATATAACCCGCGCGGCAACACCGGCGACGGTCTCCGCTGGTTCAAGCCCCATGCCGGAGCCAAGCCGTGAAGCTGGTCCTGGGCTGCATTGCCGACGACTATACCGGAGCGTCCGATCTCGCCAACACGCTCACTCGATGCGGGCTGCGCACGGTGCAGACCATCGGCGTGCCCTCCGGCGATCTCGCGTTGCCCGAAATCGATGCGGTGGTGGTGTCGCTGAAGAGCCGGTCGATCGAGGCCGGCCTTGCGGTAACGCGCTCGCGCGCCGCCGAACAATGGCTGCGCAGCCGCGGGGCCGATCATGTGCTGTTCAAGATCTGCTCGACCTTCGATTCCACCGACGCCGGCAATATCGGGCCGGTGATGGACGCGCTGCGGGCCGATTCCGGCGATGCGATCGTGCTGGTGACGCCGGCATTTCCCGGCACCGGCCGCACCGTCTACCAGGGCAACCTGTTTGTCGGCGCGGTGCCGCTCAATGAGAGCCCGCTGAAGGATCATCCGCTCAACCCGATGCACGATTCCAATTTGCTGCGGGTGCTGTCGCGCCAGAGCCGGACCCGGATCGGGCTGGTTGATCTCGCGGTGCTGGCGCGGGGACCGGATGCTGTCCGCGCACGGCTCGCCGACCTCAGCGCGAACGGTGTTGGCGCTGCCATTGTCGATGCGGTGTTCGATCGCGACCTCGAGACCATCGGCACGGTGGCGCTCGACCACCGGCTCTCGGTCGGCGCGTCCGGCATTGGGCTGGGCCTCGCGCGGGCGCTGCTGGCGGCGCAACCGGCGCGATCGGTCGCATCGAACCCGGTTTTCGACGCCGCGGTCGGCGGTGCCGCGGCGTGCCTCGCCGGCAGTTGTTCGCAGGCGACGCTGCAGCAGGTCGCCAGCGCCGAGCGGGTCATGGCGGTGCTGCACCTCGATCCGGAGCGGATCGTTGCCGGCCCGGACGAATCGCGTCGCGCCATCGGCTGGGCCAAGGAGCTGCTGCAGCAAGGTCCGATCCTGATCGCCAGCAGTGCGACGCCGGAACAGGTGGCAGCCCTGCAGTCACGTCATGGCCGCGATGCAGCCGGGCATGCGATCGAGCAGGCGATGGCTGACATCGCGCAAGCATTGGTGCGGGCCGGCGTGCGGCGGCTGGTTGTCGCCGGCGGCGAAACCTCCGGCGCGGTGGTCGATCGGCTGGAAATTCCCGGTTTTCTGGTCGGTGCGGAGATCGCCGCCGGTGTGCCGGTGCTGCGTGCGGTCGGCGCCAGCGACGGCAACATGCTGCTTGCCCTGAAATCGGGCAATTTTGGCGGCCCGGATTTCTTTTCCGATGCCCTCGAACTGATGCGCTGAGCATCCGGCAAGACCGAAAGGGTCTCGGAACGGCCCGACGTCAAGGGGTAGCGGCGCGCTGCAGCATTTTCCAGCGCCGTGGCTTCATCCTTCGAGACGCATCGCTTCGCGATACTCGTCAGGATGAGGTCTCATATCAGACCCTCATGGTGAGGAGCCGCGCTTGCGCGGCGTCTCGAACCACGAGGCCGACGAGCCATCCAGGCTACGGGTGTCGCCACTGCAGCACGCCGTCATCGGCGGCGACGATATCGCCGGACGAGCCGACCGGCGTGCGGTCCAGGTCGAGGAGATGCGCGAGCGTGCTTTTGTCGTGGGCCGGCACCCGGGCCAGCGCGCGGGCATTGGCTGCGGTCCGCAGCATCACCACGCCATGCTCGATCTCGCCGCCACGACCGTAGATCGCGGTAAAGCTCTCGACCAAGCCCTTGCCGTCGGCCTCGGTGACGAATTCGGGGACGGTGTCGCGATTGCGGTCGGCCTCGGCCTGCACGCTGGTGTCCTGCGCCAGCGCCTCGCGCGGCGCCTGCCGCGACAGCACCAACCCGTGATGCTTGGTGACGAATCCGCCCTGGCCGTAGAGCAGGCCGAGCCTGGCGCCGCCGCGCAGCTTCCGCACCATCGCGCAGGCCGCATGCGTCATGTAGCTGTTGAGCGGGGCACCGAAGAAGGTCAGGCCGCCGGTCACCGTCGGTTGCACGTCGGTGCCGAGGCCGAGCGTGCGCCGCGCCATTTTTGGCACGCAGGGAAAGCAGCTATAGAGTTCGATGGCGTCGAACGCGTTGTCGTCGCCGCCAGCCAGTTCCATCACCGCCTTGAGCACGGCGTTCTGGGCGTGGCTTTCGATAGAACTGGTCGCGGATCAGATAGTCGCGCGGCTCTTCCGCCGAAGCGCCGCCCCAGACGTGAACCAGGCGATCCTCGGCGACGCCGGCTTCCCGTGCGCTGCGCCAGGCTGGTCATCACGACCGCGGCGCCCATATTGACGGTCGGATTGGCGACCATCAGCTTGGTGTAGGGCCACGCGATCAGCCGATTGTCCGGCGTCGGTGTCGTGATCTCGTCGGCCGTGAAGCGACGTTTCAGCCAGGCAGTACGGATTTTGCGCGGCGACGCCGGAAAAGGTCGACCACAAACCGCCGGATTCCGCCAGCGCCTGGCGCGGGGTCTGGCCCCAATGCGCGGCCGTCGCCGCCTCGTACAGCGGATAGACCGTAATCGGCCTGAACACGCCGAGCTTGACCGCCATCGGCTTCTGGAACGCGGCGCCACGCTTTGGCTCCGGCACATCGTGGGCGAACGGCGTCCACGGCAGCGTGAGGCCGGCGCGCTCGGCCTTGGTCGCGGTCGACTGCGCTTCGGCGCCGCAGACCGCGGCGACGCTGCATTCCCCGCGCGCAATGCGTTGCGCCGCCTCGTGCAGATAGCGGATCGGGCTTTCGCCGCCGACCGGGCCGTAATAGGCGTGCCTCGGCGCGATGCCGAGACGGTCTGAAAGTTGTTTTGCCGGATCGTGGTAGCGCCAGCTGAGAAAATTGACGACGTCGAGCGAGTTGACCGCGCCAAGCAGCTGTCGCGCCGCTGTCCTGTTCGGCGCGCCTCAGCGCCTCGTCCATCAGCGCGAGCGGTTCGAGGCCCGCGGTGATTTCCGCCGGACGATCGACCATCTCGCCGACGCCGACAATGACGGGGATGCGGTGTTCGGGGGTCGGGCTGCCGGTCATGGGAGTTCCATGTTGCGTATTTGTTTTCTGTCATTCCGGGCGCGCCTCTTGGCGCGAGCCCGGAATCGATACTCCCGATCGTGGTTGTCGATTCCGGGCCTGCGCCAAGCGGCGCATCCCGCAATGACGAAGGAGGGATTGCTTCGCTGCGCTCGCAATGACGTTCTACTCCGCCACCAGCGCGTTGAGATGTTCGACCGCCTCGACAAAGTCCTCCTTGAATTCCTGCACCACGGCGCCGGCGGATTTGACGCTGTCGATCAGGCCGACGCCCTGGCCGACGAAATAGCTGACGAGGTCGCGCGCCTTGGCGTTGCCGGCGGCGGCGGCGCGATCGATCGAGTCGAAGGCGTCGCGGCTGATGATGCTCTGCAGCGGCATCGGCAGCGCGCCCGGGACTGTCCGGGCCGCGGTCCCAGGCGTCGGTCCAGACCGAGCGCAACTGCCGCGCCGGCTTGCCGGTGCGGCCTTTGGAGCGGACCGCGTCGCGCGACGAGGCCGCGATCATCTTCTCGCGGAAGATTTCGGTGGTCTCGGATTCCACCGTGGCCAGCCACACCGAGCCGGTCCAGACGCCGGCCGCGCCCATCGCCATGCAGGCCGCCATCTGCCGCCCGGTCATGATGCCGCCGGCGGCCAGCACCGGCACGTCGCGGATCGGCTTGATCGCCTTGATCACCTCGGGCACCAGCACCATGGTCGAGACCTCGCCGCAATGGCCGCCGGCCTCGGTGCCCTGCACCACCAGGATATCGACGCCGGCCGCGACCTGGCGCATCGCATGCTCCTTGGCGCCGACCAGGGCCGCGACCGGCACGCCGTGCTTCCGGCCCATCTCGATCATCGGCCTTGGGCGGCACGCCGAGCGCATTGGCGATCAGCCGGATCGGATGGCGAAACGAGGCCTCGAGCACCTCCAGCGCGCGCTGTGCGTCGAACGGTTGCGGCTGGTTGGCCGGCGACATCGGTGCGTGGTCAGCTCGACGCCGTATTTCTTCAGCAGGTCGCGGGTGAAGGCGCGATGCTCCGGCGATACCCGCGCTTCGAGGC
The DNA here is from genome assembly GCA_963780095.1 of uncultured Alphaproteobacteria bacterium. Taxonomy (GTDB): domain Bacteria; phylum Pseudomonadota; class Alphaproteobacteria; order Acetobacterales; family Acetobacteraceae; genus JAMXLO01. The sequence goes on along the minus strand of CAWABH010000023.1, from coordinate 16,305 downwards.
TGTTCCAGGTGACGTCCTTCTCGCCGGCGGTCGAAATGTTCTCCGGGATCAGCACGTCGAGGCCGTAGGGCTTGCCGTCGACATGGTCGTCGATCCATTTCAGTTCCTGCTCGATCGTATTCGGGCGAATGCGTGGTGGCGCCGAGCACGCCGAAACCCGCCGGCGCGGCTGACCGCCGCGACCACGTCGCGGCAATGGCTGAAGGCGAGCAGCGGAAACTCGATGCCCAGCATGTCGCAGATCGGCGATTTCATGGTTGTGCTCCCTCCCTGCGGCAGCCGGCTGATCCGGCTCGCCCTGCATTGAACGGCGAAGGCCGCAAGCGACGCTAGCGCATCAGGGCGGCCGCGAGCCAAGCCGGTTTCGCAACGCCGATCTTGCGTGCAGGCGCTCGCGCTGCCAGGGTCGCTTCCGCATGGCAAAATCTGCACGCCGATCCAGCGGTTTTGGCTCTTGCGCTTTTGTCGCCGCCGCGGTGAATGCTGGACGCAACCGAGCAAGAATGTCCGGGAGCGCGAAGCGATGTCCGCCTTGCAATCCATCTCCGGCAGGGCAACGCCGCTGGCAGCGAGACCTACGACGTCGTCGTGGTCGGCGCCGGCTTTGCCGGCATGTACATGCTGCACCGGCTGCGCGGGCTCGGCCTTGTCGGTGCGGGTCTACGAGCAGGGCGGCGATGTCGGCGGCACCTGGTACTGGAACCGCTATCCCGGCGCGCGCTGCGACGTCGAGAGCATGCAGTACTCCTATTCGTTCTCCGACGAACTGCAGCAGGAATGGGACTGGAGCGAGCGCTACGCGCCGCAGCCGGAGATCCTGCGCTACGCCAACCACGTCGCCGACCGCTTCGACCTGCGCCGCGACATCCAGTTCAACACGCGCCTCGATGGTGCGACGTTCGACGAGGCTACCGGCTCGTGGTCGGTGACGACGTCGGACGGCAACCGTGCACCGCGCAGCTACGTCGTGCTCGCCACCGGCTGCCTGTCGAATGCGCGCATGCCCGGATTTCAAGGGCCTCGCGCGACTTCGAGGGCGAGGTCTACCACACCGGCCACTGGCCGCATCGAGCCGGTGGATTTCACCGGCCAGCGCGTCGGCGTCATCGGCACCGGCTCATCGGCGATCCAGTCGGTGCCCGTGATCGCCGAGCAGGCCAGCCATCTCACGGTATTCCAGCGCACCGCGAATTTCTCGCATTCCCGCCCGCAACGCCGCACTGACCGCGACGAGGAGCGCGAGCGCTGGCGCGCCGACTATCCGGAAATCCGGCGCTTCGCCCGCGAGGAGATCGCGCAACGGCATCGTACACCGAGATGCCCGACCGCGGCGCGCTCGACGACGGCGACAACGAGCGGCGCGCCAACTACGAAGCGCGCTGGAGCCGCGGCGGCCTGATCTTCATGTCGGTCTACAACAACCTGGCGCTCGACAAGGTCGCCAACGACACCGCCGCCGATTTCGTCCGCGAAAAGATCGCCGAGATCGTCAAGGATCCGCAGACCGCAGAATTGCTGCAGCCGAACGACCATCCGATCGGCTCGAAGCGGATCTGCGTCGACACCGATTATTTTGCCACCTTCAACCGGCCGAACGTGACGCTGGTCGATATCAGATCGAATCCGATCGAGCAGATCCTGCCCAATGCGGTGCGCGCCGGCGGCAAGGACTACGAAGTCGACGCCCTGGTGCTGGCCACCGGCTTCGACGCCATGACCGGCTCGGTCGCCAGGATCGACATTCGCGGCCGCGACGGCCAGACCCTCAACCAGAAATGGGCCGAAGGGCCGCGGACCTATCTCGGCCTGATGAGTCGCGGGCTTTCCCCAACCTGTTCATCATCACCGGACCGGGCAGCCCGTCGGTGCTGAGCAACATGATCGTCTCGATCGAGCAGCATGTCGACTGGATCGCCGACTGCGATTGGCCATATGCGCGATCGTGGCCTCGACGCGATGGAGGCGAACCAGGACGCCGAGGACAATTGGGTGGCGCATGTCAACGAGGTGCGCGCATACCACGCTCTATCCGCAGGCCAACTCCTGGTACATGGGCGCCAACATCCCGGGCAAGCCGCAGATCTTCATGCCCTACATCGGCGGCGTCGGCGTCTATCGCCAGATCTGCAACGACGTCGCGGCCAAGGGCTATGAGGGTTTTGCGATGAGCGCGGCGGCGCCGTCACGCAAGCTGGCGGCGTCATAAGACACTTCCCCCGTCATTCCGGGATGCGCCGCTTGGCGCAGGCCCGGAATGACGAAGCGTGAGCGTAATCGCACCCTCAAAACGCCGAATAGCCGCCGTCGATCACAAAGCAGTCGGCGGTGTGATAGGACGACGCCCGGCTCATGAGATAGACGGCGATGCCGCCGAAATCCGCGGGCTCGCCGAACCGCCGCATCGGAATCCGCGGCATCACGGCGCCGACGAATTTTCGTCGGCCAGCACCCTTGCGGTCATGTCGCTCTTGATCCAGCCGGGCAGGATGGCGTTGGCCGTGACGCCGTGCCGCGCCAGCTCGACGCCGAGCGCGCGGACCAGCGCGTTGATGGCGGCCTTGGTGCGCGGCGTAGTGTTCGTTGCGCGCGGTGCCGAACAGCGAGGCGAGGCTCGAGGTCGCGACCAGCCGGCCGAACGCGTCGCCCGCTGTCGCGCGCTCGGTCATGTGACGCGCCGCGGCCTGGAACACATGAAACACGCCGTCGAGATTGGTGGCGAACATGCTGCGCCACTCTTCCTCGGTGCGGTCGATGAAGGCGTGGCGGCCGCCGCCGCCGATGCCGGCATTGGCGAAGCAGCCGTCGACCCGGCCGAACCGATCGAGCGTCGCGTTCATCGTGTCCCTGACCGAGGCGGCGATCGCTGACGTCGCAGATCCGGGTATCGACCTTGCCGGCGGCGCCGGCCATGCTGGCCGCGGCGGCGCTGTTCTTCTCGGTGTTGCGGCCCCAGATCGAGACGTTGCAGCCGGCCGGCGGCGAGCGCCTGCGCGATGCCAAGGCCGATGCCGCCATTGCCGCCGGTGACCACCGCGACGCGGTCGGTGAGATCGAAAATACTCATGAGGTTTCCTTTGGGATTTCCTTTGGGCTTCCTTTGGCGTTTGCTCTGGACGTTTCGATCTTGTCTGGGCTGCACCCGATGGCGGGCAGATGGTCACGGCCAACCATGGACAAGCGGCGCCTTAAAAATCAAATATGGCCGCGCGCGTCAAATCCCCTCGCGGCAGGCGACGCCGCCGCCCATACCGGTGAGGAAACAATGCAGTTCAAGCACGTCACGCTCGAGTTCGACGGTGCGGTCGCGCTTCTCACCCTCGACCACCAGGAAGTCATGAACGCGGTGTCGATCGACATGCTGGGCGGTCTTGCCGAAGCGCTCGACGAGATCGACGACAGGCGGGCCGAGGTGCGCTGCCTCGTCCTCACCGGCGCGGGCCGCGCCTTCTGCACCGGCGCCAATCTGCAGGGCCGCAACAACCAGAAGCCCGGCACGCAGCAACGCCGGCGCGGCGCTGGAAACCGCGTTCCATCCGTTCCTGCGCCGTCTGCGCAACCTGCATTGCCCGATCGTCACCTCGGTCAACGGTCCCGCGGCCGGCGCCGGCATGAGCTTCGCGCTGATGGGCGACATGATCCTGTGCGCGCGCTCGGCCTATTTCCTGCAGGCGTTCCGCCGCATCGGCCTGGTGCCGGACTGCGGTTCGACCTGGCTGCTGCCGCGGCTGATCGGCAAGGCGCGTTCGGTCGAGCTGTCGCTGATGGGCGAGACGGCTGCCGGCCGAAAAGGCGCTGGAATGGGGCCTGGTCAACCGCGTGTATGACGATGCGGCGCTGATGGAGGAGACCATGAAGCTGGCGCATGAACTCGCTCGCGGCCCGACGGTCGCGCTGTCGCTGATCCGCAAGCTCTACTGGGACAGCCCGGACAATTCGTTCGAAACCAGCTCAACCTTGAATTCGAATCGCAGCGCATCGCGGGCTCGACGGAGGATTTCAAGGAAGGCGTCTCCGCGTTCCTGGAAAAGCGTCCCGCCAAGTTCAAGGGCAAATGATGGAGGCGGAGCTCGAACGCTGCGTCGTCTCGTGGTATCCGGGGGCGACCGGCGTCACCGCTGTCGTCAGGCTTTCCGGCGGCGCCAGCCAGGAAACCTGGTCGTTCGACATCGTCCATGCCGGCGGCACGATCGGCGCGATCCTGCGGCGCGCGCCGACGGGATATGGCGCGGCACCGACCCGCGCGGCCGGCCTCGATGCCGAGGCGACGCTGATGCAGCTTGCCCATGATTGCGGCCTGCCGTCGCCGCGTGTGTTGCATGTGCTGCGCCCGCAGGACGGGCTCGGCACCGGCTTCATCATGCAGCGGATCGAGGGCGAAACCATCGCGCGAAAGATCCTGCGCGACGAGAAATTTGCCAGGGCGCGACCCATGCTGGCGCGGCAGCTCGGCGAGGTGGTGGCCGGTATCCATGGACTGCCGTTGTCGCGATTGCCGGAACTGCGCCGCATGACGGCCGCGAAAGAGATCGCCGAACTCGAGCGCGACTACCGCAGCTTCCAATGGCCGCGGCCGGTGTTTGAAGTGGCGCTGCGCTGGCTGCGCGACCATGACCCCGGTCCGGCCCCCGAGGTGACGCTGGTCCATGGCGATTTCCGTCACGGCAATCTCGTCATCGGTCCCGACGGCATTCGCGCGGTGCTCGACTGGGAGCTCGCCCATTTCGGCGACCCGATGGAAGATCTCGGCTGGATCTGCGTCAACTCCTGGCGCTTCGGCGAGATCGACAATCCGGTCGGTGGTTTTGGCACGCGCGAGGAATTGTTTGCAGGCTATCAATCCGCCGGCCGCCGCGCCGACCCTGACCGCGTGATGTTCTGGGAGGTGATGGGCACACTGCGCTGGGGTGTAATGTGCTGCGGCATGATGCAGCGTTTCCGCAGCGGTCCCGGGCATTCGATCGAACGCGCGATGATCGGCCGGCGCGCGTCGGAGACTGAAATCGATCTGCTGCGGCTATTGGCGCCGAGAAAGTGAGCTGGCGATGCAGGATGAACCGACACCCGTCGAATTGATCAAGGCAGTCGCCGACTTCCTGCGCAACGACATGTTGCCCGAAAGCAGCGGCCACAATGCGTTCAAGCTGCGGGTCTCGATCAACGCGCTCGATCTGGTAACTCGTCAGTTGACGCTGCAGGCCGGCGGAGATACCGCCGAAGCCGAGCGGCTCGCGTCGCTGCTCGCCATGCGGGGCCCGCTCGACCAACTCAACCGCGCGCTCGCCGAACGGATCGCGAGCGGCGAGGTCGATCTGCAAACGCCGGGCCTTGCCGCTCATCTGTGGCAGACCACCCTGGACAAGCTCGCCATTGACCAGCCGAACTACGCGTCATACCGAAGGGAGCTGGAGAGGAGGGGATAATGGCCGTCATTCCGGGATGCGTCCTCCGTTATTCCGGGGCGCGCCACCGGGTCCGCGCCAAGCGCGGCCCGATGACAGGCTCCGCGCGAGCCCGGAATCGATACTCCCGATCGTGGTTATGGATTCCGGGCCTGCGCCTAGGCGCATCCCGGAATGACGAGAACTCCTAGGCTAGTATCCCTCACTACAGAAACCACGGGAGCGAACATGGACTTGAAGTTTTCCAGGGTCACGCGCAAGGGGCCGGTCACGATTGTGACGCTGTCGCGCCCAGAGGTTTACAACGCGCTGCACACCGACGCGCATTTCGAGCTGAACCGGGTGTTTGACGAGTTCTGCGCCGACCCGGCGCAATGGGTCACCATCGTCACCGGCGCTGGCGATAAGGCGTTCTGCGCCGGCAATGATTTGAAATGGCAGGCCGCCGGCGGCAAGCGCGGTTGGGACAAGGGCGGCTTTGCCGGGCTGACATCGCGCTTCGATTGCGACAAGCCGATCATCGCTGCCGTCAACGGCGTCGCGATGGGCGGCGGCTTCGAGATCGCGCTCGCCTGCGATCTCATCATCGCCGCGGAGAATGCCACCTTTGCGCTGCCCGAGCCGCGCGTCGGGCTCGCCGCGCTTGCCGGCGGACTGCAGCGATTGCCGCGGCAGATCGGACTGAAACGCGCCATGGGGATGATCCTGACCGCGCGCCATGTCAGCGCCCGCGAGGGCCAGGAACTCGGTTTTGTCAACGAGGTGGTTCCGCAAGGCGAGGCGCTGGCGGCGGCCGAGCGCTGGGCGGAGACGATCTGCAAGAACAGCCCGATGTCGATCCGCGCCTCCAAGCAGGCGATCCAGAAGGGTCTTGCGGTGTCGCTCGAGCAGGCCATTGCCGAGCAGCGCGACTATCCGGCGGTGAAGGCGATGGCGGCGTCGCAGGACTATATCGAGGGGCCAAAGGCGTTTTCGGAAAAACGCCCGCCGCAATGGCAGGGCAAGTAATCTTCGATCGTCGCACAAACCATCGTGGCTTTAGCAAACGACCTTTCGGGAGAGACTGCCTTGGATTTTGCATTGCCGGCCGATCTTGTTGCCTATCTCGATGAACTCGACCGCTTTATCGCGCGTGAGATCAAGCCGATCGAGGATGCCGACGACAACATCCGCTTTTTCGATCATCGCCGGGAATGGGCGCGCACCGATTTCGACAACGGCGGGCTGCCGCGGCATGAATGGGAAGCGCTGCTGCGAAAAGTGAAGGATCTGGCCGACGCCGCCGGGCATCTGCGTTTTGCGATTCCAAAACGGTATGGCGGCAAGGACGGCTCCAATCTCTGGATGGCCGTGATCCGCGAGCATTTCGCCGCCAAGGGGCTCGGACTGCACAACGATCTGCAGAACGAGCATTCGATCGTCGGCAATCTTCCACTGGTCACCATGCTCGACCGCTACGGCCGCGACGACCAGAAGGCGATGATCGAAGGCTCGATATCAGGAAAATACCGCATCACCTTCGGCCTCACCGAGCCCGAGCACGGCTCGGACGCCACCCATATGGAAACCAGGGCGCTGCCGGCGACGCGCGACAACGTCAAGGGCTGGGTGATCAACGGCGAGAAGATGTGGACCACCGGCATGCATGTCGCGACCCATTGCGCGCTGTTTGCCCGCACCTCCGGCAATGACGGCGACGCCCGCGGCATCACCTGTTTCCTGGTGCCGGCGAAGAGCGACGGCGTCAAGGTCGAGCAGTATATGTGGACCTTCAACATGCCGACCGATCATCCGCGCGTCAGCTTCACCGACGTGTTCGTGCCGGAGGATGCGCTGTTCGGCGAGGTCGGGCGCGGATTGTCGCTGGCACAATGTTTTGTCCATGAGAACCGGATCCGGCAGGCGGCGAGTTCGCTCGGCGCGGCGGTCTACTGCATCCAGGAGAGCGTGAAATATGCCCGCGAACGCAAGCCGTTTGGCCGGGAACTGGCGGAAAACCAGGCGATCCAGTGGCCGCTGGTGGAACTGGCGACCCAGGCGGAAATGCTGCGGCTGCTGATTCGCAAGACCGCATGGGAGATGGACCAACTCACCCAGGCGCAGGTCGAGCACACGCTGTCGGACAAGGTCTCGATGTGCAATTTCTGGGCGAACCGGCTGTGCTGCGAGGCCGCCGACCGCGCCATGCAGGTCCATGGCGGCATGGGCTACTCGCGCCACAAGCCGTTCGAGCACATCTACCGCCACCACCGCCGCTATCGCATCACCGAAGGCAGCGAGGAAATCCAGAAACGCAAGGTCGCAGGATTTTTGTTCGGCTACATGGGGGCCGGGAAGCATTGAAAGGGCTGTCATTCCGGGGCGCGCGAAGCGCGAGCCCGGAATCCATAACCACGACCGGGAGTATGGATTCCGGGCCTGCGCCAAGAGGCGCATCCCGGAATGACGAGCCTTCGCTAATTCACCTGGCGATCCTTGCCAGCCCAGTAGGGGTCGCGCAGATGACGGCGCAGGATCTTCCCCGAGGCATTGCGCGGCAGCGCCTCGATGAAGTCGACCGTTTTCGGCGTCTTGAAGCCGGCGATACGCTCGCGGGCGAAATTGATGATTTCCGACGGCGTCGCCGCCTTGCCCGGCTTCATCACCACGATCGCCTTGACGGCTTCGCCCCACTTGTCGTCGGGCACGCCGACCACGGCGACTTCGGCGACGTCGGGATGGTCGCAGATCGCGCTTTCGACCTCGGCGGGGTAGATGTTTTCGCCGCCGGAGATGATCATGTCCTTGATGCGGTCGTGGATATAGAGATAGCCGTCCTTGTCCATGTAGCCGGCGTCGCCGGTGCGCAGCCAGCCGTCGCTGCCGAGCGTCTTCGCGGTGGCTTCCGGCAAATTCCAGTAGCCCGCCATGTTCGAGCCGGATCGCGTCGCGATCTCGCCGACCTCGCCCGGCGGCAACCTGTTGCCGTCGGCATCGAGAATCGCAAGCTCAACGCCCGGCAGCGCCTTGCCGGCCGAGCGCATCCGGTCCAGCCCCTCGACATGGTCTTCCGGCGCCAGCGCCACGATCGTGCCAGTCGTCTCGGTCATGCCGTACATCTGCACAAAGCCGCATTTGAACACCTCGATGCATTCCTTGAGCAGGGCTGCCGGAATCGGCGAGGCGCCATAAAGCATGTAGCGCAATTTGGAGAAATCGACCTGACGCGCCCGCGGCTGACGCACCACGAATTGCATCGCCGCCGGCACCATGAACAGCTTGGTGATGCCGGACTGCTCAAAGAAATCCAGCACCTTGGTGGGATCGAATTCGCGCGCGATCACGCCCTTGGCGCCATGGTAGAGGCCGAGCACGCCCCAGCCGGAGCCGCCGATATGGAATACCGGCATCGCCACCAGCGAGACATCGTCTTCGGTCCATTTGTTCCAGTCTGGCCGTTCGCCCGCGCCGGCCCGCACCAGCGACAGGAAATTCGCGTGCGACAGCATCGCGCCCTTCGGCTTGCCGGTGGTGCCGGAGGTATAGAGCTGGATCGCGATGTCCTGCGGGGTGATGTCGACCCCGGGGTCGTCGGCACTTTGCGCATTGAGCCAGGCAGTATAGTCCTGCCATTCCGGCGCGCCGCCTTCGGTGGCAATGACGGTACGGACGCTGGGCAGTTGCGCCCTGATGTTGCGGATTTGGGTGATGAATTCAGGTCCGACAAACAGCACCGGCGCCTTGCAGTCCTCGACAATGAAGGCGATCTCGGGGCCGGCCAGCCGCCAATTCACCGGGGCCATCACTACATTGGCCTTCATCGCGCCGAGCAGGATCTCGAAATAGATATCGCTGTTCTTGCCGAGATAGGCGATCCGTTCGCGCGGCTTGACGCCGAGTGCTTTCAGCCCGTTGGCGACCCGATTGGTGTTGGCATTGAACTCGATGAAACTGGTCTGCCGGCCTTCGAACTCAAAGGCCATGGCATTGCCGCGGCCTTTCGCCTGGGCGCGGACCATGTCGGCCAGGTTTGCCGATTCGTCTGCAACGGACATGTTTCTCCTTGGAAGGTGCGCTTTGTAATTGCCGGAATAGTATTGGCAACGCCCGCGTGGCGCAATGACTCGTCAATTGCGAGGAGCGCGAGCGACGAAGCAAATCCAGACTTTGTCATTCCGGGATGCGCCTCTTGGCGCAGGCCCGGAATCCATAACCACGATCGGGAGTATGGATTCCGGGCTCGCGCTCCGCGCGCCCCGGAATGACAGGAAGAGACGACTCGCAATCACGGATGGTGCGCGCTATCCCCTGGCGGCGCGGTCCTTTTCGTTCTGCGCCTTGATCGAGTTGCGTGCCTGGGTCCAGTCGGCATCGGACCAGTCGCGTAGCTGATAGAAGTTTCCACCCATCGCCAGCGCCTGGCCGCCGTCCATGGCGATGGTCTCGCCGTTGATCCAGTCGCAGCCGCCCGAAATCAGGAAGACCGCGAGGTTCTGCAGTTCCTCCATCTTGCCGACGCGGCCCATCGGATTGACCGCGATGGTGCGCGCGCCGGCTTCGTCACCGGGCTTGATGCGCTTGCTCATGCCTTCGGTCGGAATTTCGCCGGGCGCGATGGTGTTGAGCCGGATGCCGTGACGTCCCCATTCCGTCGCCAGCGACATGGTCATGGCGTGTACTGCGGATTTGCTCATCGCCGACGGTACCACGTACGGCGAACCGTTGCGGACCCAGGTCACGGTGATCGACACTACATTGCCGCGCTGTTTGGCGGCGATCCACCGCCGGCCCACCGCGTGGGTGACGTAAAACGTGCCATGCATGACAATATTGGCAACCGCATCGAAACCACGCGGGCTGAGCTCTTCGGTGCGCGAAATGAAATTGCCGGCAGCGTTGTTAATGAGATCGGTGAGCGGGCCCTCGGTGAAAATCGCCTCGATCATCTCGTCGACCGCCAGCGGATTGCGGATGTCGACCCCGTGGCTCATCACCCGGCCGCCATGCAGGTCCATCAGCTCGGTTGCGGTTTCGTCGCAGACGCTTTTGCGGCGGCCACAAATGTGGACCTCGGCGCCCAGTTCCAGAAAGCGCGTGGCCATCGACTTGCCGAGCCCGGTGCCGCCTCCTGTGACGAGAATGCGCCGCCCGGCGAGAAGCTGATCGTTGAACATCGTTTCCACCCAAAGGGATTGTTGGTTAATTGGTTGATTGACTAAATCCGGACAACGCCTTTCTGTAAAGCTGCAACAAGGAAAAAGAGTGGAGGAGCAGTTCATGGAAGAGCGCGTCTCGATATCGATTTCGGACGGGATCGCCGATGTCCGGCTGGTTCGAGCGGACAAGATGAACGCGCTCGATGCCGCGATGTTCGAGGCGCTGGTTGCGGCCACCGGACGGCTTGCCCGAGAAAAGGGCCTGCGGGCGGTAGTATTATCCGGTGAGGGTCGCGCCTTTTGTGCCGGCCTCGACATGGGCCGTTTCGCTGCCATGAAGGAAACTGGCGGTACCGGGATAGCGGGCGGCGAGAAACGCGATCTTTCTGCGCGAACCCACGGGCTCGCCAATTTTCCTCAGCAGGCGGTGTGGGGCTGGCGGCAGCTTCCGGTGCCGGTGATCGCCGCCGTCCAGGGCGTTGCGTTCGGTGGCGGTTTCCAGCTCGCGCTCGGCGCCGACATGCGCTTCGTGAGCCCGGACGCGCGAATGTCGATCATGGAGATCAAATGGGGGTTGGTGCCAGACATGGCGGGGACGCCGATTCTGGCAAGCCTTGTGCGTGACGATATCCTGCGCGAGCTCACCTATACAGGGCGGATTTTCTCGGCCCAGGAAGCGATGAGTTACGGCCTTGCGACCCGGATCTGCGACGATCCGCGCGCTACGGCCCTTGAGGTCGCCGGCGAGATCGCCGGCAAGAGCCCCGAGGCCATCCGCGCCGCCAAGCGCATGCTGAACAATCTGGCGGTCGACCCCGGCCCGGCACTGCTCGCCGAATCCGTCGAGCAGCAGAAACTGCTGGGCAGCGCCAACCAGACCGAGGCGGTCCGCGCCAATATCGACAAGCGCGCGCCGAAGTTTGCCGACGTTTGAGTTGAAATCCCGTCATCACCGGGCTTGTCCCGGTGATCCACGTCTTGTTTGCCGCCGCACGCAAAGACGTGGATGGCCAGAACAAGTCCGGCCATGACGGTCAAATCACCGCGATGTCCTCCAACGAGATAGGCAATGATCAACCAACAATCGCGTTTCTCAGGCATCATCAGCGGCGAGCGGCGACGCGATCACGGCGAGGTCGCCGAGCGCGCCGGCCGGATCGCGGGCGGACTGCAGGGGCTCGGCGTCAGGCAGGGCGACAGCGTCTGCATGCTGATGCGCAACGACATTGCCTTTATCGAAGCGGCCTATGCCGCGATGCGGCTCGGCGCCTACGGCGTCCCGATCAACTGGCACTTCAAGCCGGAGGAGATCAACTACGTCCTGAAGGATTCCGGGACGTCGGTTCTGATCGCGCATACCGACATGTTGCATGGGTTGCGCGAAGCGATTGCTGCCGGCGTTACCGTTCTCGCTATCCCGACGCCGCCGGAAATACGTTCAACCTATCGGATCGATCCCGATCATCTCGCCACGCCCGATTTTGCGATCGATTTCGAAGCCTGGCTCGATCAGCAGCGCTGCTACGAGGGTCCGGCGCGGCCGCAGCCCCAGAACATGATTTACACCTCGGGCACGACCGGGAACCCGAAAGGAGTGAGGCGCGATGCGCCGACGCCGGAGCAGATGGCGTCGGCGGAGCGGACGCGGGCGCTGATCTATGGCCTCAGGCCCGGGGCGCGGGCGCTGCTGCCGGGACCGTTGTACCATTCCGCGCCCAATTCCTTCGGCCTTCGCTGCGGCCGTCTCGGCGGTGCACTGGTGCTGATGCCACGATTCGATCCCGAGGAGTTTCTTCGGCTGATCGAGGCGGAACGGATCGACACCGTCTTCATGGTGCCGACCATGTTCATCCGGCTTATGAAGCTGCCTCAGTCGGTTCGCGGCAAATACGACATGTCCTCGCTACGGCATGTGATCCATGCCGCGGCGCCCTGTCCGGCCGACGTCAAGCGCGCGATGATCGAGTGGTGGGGGCCGGTGATCTATGAATTCTACGGCTCGACCGAATCCGGCGCCGTGACTTTCGCCAATTCCGAAGATGCGCTGAAGAAACCGGGTACGGTCGGCAGGATCGCGCCGGGCGCGGAACTGCGGTTTGTCGGTGACGACGGCAAGCTGTTGCCGCAGGGCGAAATCGGCGAGATCTATTCGCGCATCGCCGGCAACCCGGACTTCACCTATCACAACAAGCCCGAGAGGCGCGCCGAGATCGAGCGTGATGGCTTCATCACGTCGGGGGACGTCGGCTATATCGACGCGGACGGCTACGTCTTCATCTGCGACCGCAAGCGCGACATGGTGATTTCCGGCGGCGTCAACATCTATCCGGCCGAAATCGAGGCGGTGCTGCACGCCATTCCCGGGGTGCACGATTGCGCGGTGTTTGGCATCCCCGACGATGAATTCGGCGAGGCGCTGATGGCGGTGGTGGAGCCGCAGCCGGGCGGGATGCTCGACATCGCGGATATCCGCGCCCAGCTCAAGGTCGCGCTTGCCGATTACAAGGTGCCGAAGCACGTCGAAATCCACGGCCATCTGCCGCGCGAGGATTCCGGCAAGATCTTCAAGCGGCGCCTGCGCGATCCCTATTGGGAGCGGGCAGGGCGGCGGATCTAGGATGCGGTGCGCGCCGGACGCAAGCGCCTGTTTCTTGATCTTGCGCTGCGGCGAAAAAGTTGCAAACTCCGCCTGGCCGGGCCATTTCTGGAGCTGTCAGCCATGTCTTCCCAGATCAAGCCCTCTCAGATGGCCGACACCGACCTTCGCGCCAAACGCGCCGACGAAGCTCAGGCCCTCGAAGCCGACGCCCGGCTGCGCACCGATATCAGGTTGCTCGGGCGAATTCTCGGCGACACCGTGCGCGATCAGGAAGGCGCCGAGGTGTTCGATCTGGTCGAGCGCATCCGGCAGACCTCGATCCGGTTCCATCGGGATAACGACAGCCCGGCGCGGCGCGAGCTGGAAATCATCCTCGACAGCATGTCGACCAGCGAAACCGTTCGCATCGTGCGCGCCTTCAGCTATTTCTCGCACCTCGCCAACATCGCCGAGGATCAGAACAACATCCGGCAGATGCGCGCGCTCCGCAATGCCGGCGGATCGCCGCGGCCGGGAACGCTGGCGCTGACACTGTCGCATGCGCATGCGGCGGGCTTCAGCGCCGCCGACCTGCGCCGGTTTTTCGCCGCAGCGCTGGTCAGCCCGGTTCTGACCGCGCATCCGACCGAAGTTCGCCGCAAGAGCACCCTCGATCGCGAAATGGAAATCGCGGCGCTGCTCGATCGGCGCGAACGCGTACAGCTCACGCCGGAAGAAGTCGAGGCGAGCGACGAGCAGTTACGCCGCGCGGTGCTGACGCTGTGGCAGACCAATTTGCTGCGGCGTACCAAGCTCACCGTGCTCGATGAGGTCGCCAACGGGCTGTCGTTCTACGACTATACCTTCCTGCACGAGGTGCCGCGGCTGCACTGTGCGCTGGAGGACCGCTTGAACGCGGTTGAGCCGGGCGAGGCCGGCGATCTGGCGTCGTTCCTCAAGATCGGAAGCTGGATCGGCGGCGACCGCGACGGCAATCCTTTTGTGACGGCGGATGTCATGCGCGGTACGCTGCGTCTGCAGTCGAGCCGCGTGCTGCAGTTCTATCTCGAGCAACTGCACGCGCTCGGTGCCGAATTGTCGCTGGCGGCGCATCTTGCCGACGTCTCGGAGGAACTGCGGGCGCTTGCCCAGCGCTCGCCCGATACCTCGCCGCATCGCAGCGGCGAGCCCTATCGCCTGGCGGTGTCCGGCATTTTTGCCCGCCTGACCGCGACCGCGGTGCGGCTCGACGTCGAGACCATGCGGCAGCCGGTCGGCGAGGCGGCGGCCTATGCCAGTGCGAAGGAATTCAAGGCCGATCTCGATGTCCTCGACCGCTCGCTGGTCGCGAACCAGTCGAGCGTGATTGCGCGCGGACGGTTGCGGCTGCTTCGCCGCGCCGCAGATTGCTTCGGCTTCCATCTCGCCAGCCTCGACATGCGGCAGAACTCCGCGGTGCACGAGCGCACCATTGCCGAGTTGCTGGATGCGGCGAAGCCGGGCACCTCCTATCTGGCCTTGAATGAAGACGCGCGGATTGCGCAACTTGCCGCCGAGTTGCGCAACGCGCGGCCGCTGACGTCGGTGTTCGTGAAATACAGCGAGGAGACGGTCGGCGAACTGGACGTGTTCCATGCCGCTGCGGAAGCCCACGCCAAATTCGGCGCCGACGCAATTCCCCAATGCATTATTTCCATGAGCGAGGGCGTCTCCGACCTGCTCGAGGTCGCACTGCTGCTCAAGGAGGTGGGCCTGGTCGATCCGTCCGGCCGCAGCGCGATCAACATCGTGCCGCTGTTCGAGACCATCGACGATTTGCAGGCCTGTGCCGCCATCATGGACCGGTTGCTGTCGTTGCCGGAATACCGCCGTCTGGTCGACAGCCGCGGCGGGGTGCAGGAAGTGATGCTCGGCTACTCCGACAGCAACAAGGATGGCGGCTTCGTCACCTCGGGCTGGGAGCTCTACAAGGCGGAGATCGGCCTGATCGGCGTGTTCGAACGCCACGGCGTTCGCCTGCGGTTGTTCCATGGCCGCGGCGGCTCGGTCGGCCGCGGCGGCGGGCCGAGCTATGACGCCATCATCGCCCAGCCGGGCGGCGCGGTGAACGGCCAGATCCGCATCACCGAACAGGGCGAAGTCATCTCCAGCAAGTATTCCAACGCCGAGGTCGGCCGCGACAATCTGGAGATTCTGGCGGCGGCCACGCTGGAGGCGAGCCTGCTGCAGCCGCGCCAGAGCGCGCCTCGCGCGGAATATCTGGAAGCCATGGAGCAATTGTCGGCGCTCGCCCTCCGGGCCTATCGCGGGCTGGTCTATGAGACCGAAGGCTTTGTCGATTATTTCTGGGCCTCGACGGTGATTACCGAAATCGCCGACGCTCAACATCGGCAGCCGGCCGGCGTCACGCAAGAAGACCCGCGCCATCGAGGATCTGCGCGCCATTCCCTGGGTGTTCAGTTGGGCGCAGTGCCGGCTGATGCTGCCGGGCTGGTACGGCTTCGGCAGCGCGGTGGAGACGTGGATTGCCGAGCATCCCGACCGGGGCATGCCGTTCCTGAAAGAGCTCTATCGCGAGTGGCCGTTCTTCCGCACCCTGTTGTCGAACATGGACATGGTGCTGGCGAAGAGTTCGATCGCGATCGCCTCGCGCTATGCCGAACTGGTGCCGGATGCGGCGCTGCGCGAAAACATCTTTGGGCGCATCCGCCGCGAATGGCACAATTGCATCGAGACGCTGCTGGACATCATGGGCCAGGAGCGCCTGTTACAGAGCAATCCGCTGCTGGAGCGTTCGATCCGCAACCGCTTTCCCTACCTCGATCCGCTCAATCACGTGCAGGTTGAGCTGTTGAAGGAACACCGCGCCCAGAATCCCAACGAGCAGATCCTGCGCGGCATCCAGATCACCATCAACGGCATTTCGGCGGGCTTGCGCAACAGCGGATGAGAATCCATCACCGTCATTCCGGGATGCGCCGACTGAACTCGGGTTTACCCGAGTTCAGCAAATACGATTGTCCAAGTCGGCAACAGCCGACTTGGATGGCGCAGGCCCGGAATCCATAACCACGATCGGGAGTATGGATTCCGGGCTCGCGCGGAGCCTGTCGTCGGGCCGCGCTTTGCGCGGACCCGGTGGCGCGCCCCGGAATGACAAAAAGGGTTGGATTGCCTGTCATCGGGCGCGCCA
>CAWABH010000022.1:0-87661 GCA_963780095.1 uncultured Alphaproteobacteria bacterium | reverse complement strand
TGGTCATGAAGCTGACCGAGGTGTTGAACGCCAGATCGGTGAGACGGCATCCTGGCCCTGCGGGTTCAGCGGCAGCACGTTCTGCAGCCGCTGGATGCCGTACATGATGACGAAACCGGCAAAGCTCAACGCCAGCATCGCGATGGCGTAACCGACCCAATGCTGTTCTTCGTTCTCCTCGACGCCGCACATCTTGTAGATGCCGAGTTCGATCGGGCGCAGCACGGGGACGGAGCAGCGTGCGCTCCCCGGTGAACACACGCGTCATGTAGCCGCCGAACGGCTTGGTCAGCAGGACCACCAGAACGGCAAACAGCGCGATCTGTAGCCAACCGTTGAACGTCATATCACGTTGCCTCCTGGTGACCCCGCTCAGAACTTCTCTGGGCGGGTCAGGGCGTAAACCAGATAGACCAGCAGGCCGATCGTCACGATCGCGCCCAGCACGTAGTCGATTGACATGGCAGTGGCCCTTACAAACGGTCGCAGCCGAACGCGTAAAGAACACAGCCGCCGAGGAAGGCGGCACCGATCATTATGTAGATCACGTCAAGCATGGAGTTGCTCCTGGGTCAGCAGCGATGTCGCTGCATGCCAGGGGCATGTTGTGTTGCACAATAACTAGTGGTCGTACCATATAGAATTGATGGCACCTGGAACCGGGTCGGCATATAGATCCCATATAAATCCTGGTGGCCGCTGGTAACAGCCGCGTCGCTCCGACTGGGATTACCAGTGATTGGCCAGCCGAAACCGCGGCCCGGATCCATCTGGATCAATTGCGGTTTGCCAGCGGCCAGCCGCCGACTGTCACTGCATGCCGATTGCTGTCACGATCACGTGAGCCAGCAGCGCCAAGCCAAAGCACACTGCAAGGACGCGACCGACTCCAGCGACAAATTGGGCCGGTGTCGGATAGCTACGAGGTTCATGGCTGCCGCGCACGAATTCGTCGTCCCTTGAGGGTAGCCTAGGACGCCAGCCGAGTTGCATTTCCGTCACGGGCCGCTCCATCCAACAACGCAGGGGTCGCGATGGACCTTGACCCATCGCCGACGCCGCCACGATATCGGGTGGTCGCATATAAAATCCATGGCGGCGACCACCCGCAAAGAGTTCTGCTTAATGAATGCCGTGGCTATTTTTCCACCCCGCCAGGCCAATCGATTTTAAATGCGCCCCTTCCCATATTGGGCGGCGTCATGACCAACTGGTTCGCCGACTATCACCACGCGTTACTCCAACGCTTGCTTATGCTCGCAATCGCTTTCGGTGTCCTATGGCCTGGCTTATGGCTAGTGCTCCCGTCGGATATCGGTCGCAGCGCCGCTTTACTCAGCACATGTTGGATCGCACCCGCACATGGCATGGTCACACACCATGATCGCTTCCGGCGCCGCGGCAGGTCCTAGCGGCAATGCAGGCGTCATCACGCGCCTGCCGCCGGATCACTGTGCTGTTTGCGCCGCACTGGCCCTTGCCACATTGAACGAGGTGATCCCGGTAACTGTCGTTCTCTACGGCGTGGTTGAGGATCTGGAAACCCAGGGTGAGCTTGTTGTTGCAAACCTGTGTCAAGGGCGTGCCGATCGAGCGCGGGCAACGGCATTGCAGCGAATTGCAAGTTATCTCGCGGAACAATCGCATCGGAACCCGCTTCTTCGTGCGGCCGGCCCATTGGTGCAGAGCGAGGAAGCGCCGGGCAATGGCTGGTGCGCGTCGAAGGACCGACGGCTAGGATGTCTTCGCGTCGCCACTGCCGGGCAATCGGAAGGTCCGGATTTGCCCTGGCGCAATTGGAAGTCCTGGCCGTTCTTCTGCATGTCCTGGGACGTCCTTCGCCCCAGATGATTGCCCGCGGCGACGCAGTGATCCATGCCTCGCTTGCCCGCCTGCACCGTGGACACCCACCTGGGTGCACCCATGATCCGGCTGTATCGCGCTCCAATCCCATCTGCCATTCGCCAACCACTTCGAGGTCGCTGGTGCCAATCGCACGGCGCAGCCGCTGTACGCGCGACCCAAGCGCACGCAATGAAGCTCAAGCCGGCGCGATCCGATGCTCCAGCGCGGCAACACGTTGTCGCAGCCGCGCGGCCTCGATCTCGCCTAGGCGCTCGTCGCAGCCGTCAACTACCCGACGGCGGGATGTTCCAGCAGTTGCGGCGGCGGGCATCCTCCTGCTCCAGCGCGCCGGGCAATATCGCCCATCGCCCGAAGCAGCCGCAGGCTGACGGCGGCATCGTTCGCCGCGTAGTGGCGGATCTGTTCAACGCCGTGTCGAGCATCCCATCGACGCCGAGCCATGGCAAGGAACACCCTCGGCACATGCGGCGGATCAAACAGCACCGACGGCGGCGGAGCACGACCGCAGCCGACGGATCAGGATGCCGGCCGAGATGGTCGATGCAGGTGATCGCCGTGCTGGGATCGTTCACCGCCGGCGAGATCGCCCAGCGCGATATCGACGATCTGGATGACGCCGAACTCCACGTCCTGCTGCAGCGTGCGAGTGGGCCCATATCGAAAGCGCCCAGCAGTTCGACGCGCGCACCGGGTGGTGGTCCGCGCGCGAGACGGCCAGCAGCGGCACGCGGGTGGAAGGAACCGCCCGACGCCGCGTTCCACCCGGATGCGGATGCGCCATGATTTTGCCAGATACAGCAACTGATCGATGTCGACGAAGCGGACGCAGCCCGAGCGCCGGTTCAGGATCCGGTGTGTGGTCCAGATCCCGTTGGAAGGGGCCTGGCTCATCGGTTCGAACCGCGTTCGTGGTCGCGGTGATCAATTCGTCGATAACAAGCTCGGTCTCCCGCGCGATGCGATCGACGATGTGGTTGACGCCGATCGCCGCGAGATGCGATGGATGAAAACATCAGCCAGCGAACTGCGACCAGCGCCAGCAGCATGGCACCGGTGACGGTGAGCACCGGACGAACGCGACAGGCAGCGAGCGCGCTGCCGGCAGCGCGGCGATGCAATACGAAAAGGTGCCGAGGACACCCCCAGTGTCCATTGCGTGCCACGGTCGCGCACGAAGCCCACCAGAATGCGCTGGTGAAAATCGCGTCGAGGCCAATGTCAGCGTCATCAGCAGGATGGCAAATACGATGGAGACGACGGTCATGATCGAGGTTGCAATGGCGCTCAGGATCACCTGTGCCACCTGCGGGTCCTGTCGCGCACGGAAACAACGTCGCCCTGCTATCCACGCGGTGAGCGTCGGCACCTGTTCTTCCAGTGAGGACAGCACTGCCCCCCGCCGCGCCGAGCGCCAGAGCGATGATGAAGGGCCGGATCAGGAAGCCGCCACGCAGCCCATAAGCAATTGCGCGGATCAGCAGTGGCAGTCTTCGGTGCATGGTCGGGCGCGATGTGGGTGACGTGGTCAGTGGATGCGCATGCCCGTGCACGGGTGCCCGATCATCGTTGGAAACCGGCCATCATGCCAGCCGAAGACGTGGCACTCCGGCGCGGTGAGTGCTCGCCAGATCAGCAGGTCAATCGCCTGCATGGCATTACCCATCCGCTACACGACGTCATGCGGCCGCAACCGGCACAGCTCGGCGTCGGTGTCGGTCTCGACCTGCAGTGTCGCGTGGCCGATGCCAAAGCGGTCGCGCAATGCATGTGTCACGTCGTGCAGCTTGTGCTCGCCGGGTTCGTCCGCACATACCAGATGCGCCGTCAGTGCGGTTTCCGTCGTGCTGATCGACCCGAGATGCGGAGATCGCGGACCTCGACCACACCGGGCACCGACGCCAAGGACGTTGCACATCGTCGTGCGCCACACCGCCGGGCACGGCATCCATCGCCAGATCGATCGATTCCCGCAGCAATCCCCAGGTGGTGACGACGATCACCACGGCGATCCCCAGGCTGGCCAGCGGATCGAGCCACAGCCAGCCGGTCAGCATGATCAGCAGGCCCGCCGCCACGACCGAGGCCGATACGCCGGCATCAGCCGCCATGTGCACGAACTGCGCGGGATGTCGATGTCGCCGCCGCGGCCGCGCATGAACAAAGCGCGGTTGCCCCATTCACGACAATGCGGCCCGTGGCGACCAGGATCACAGTGATCTCCGTCACCGGTTGCGGCGCATCAGCCGCTGCAGCGCCTCCACGCCGATCGCGCCGACGCCGATCAGCAGGATCGCGGGCATTCAGCAGCGCCGCCAGGATGGCAACTGCGGCCCCAGCCACAGGCGCGGGCGCGGGGTGGCAGGCCGCCGAGCCAGGCCGCGCCCCAGCCGAGCAGCAGCCCCAGCACATCGCCGAAGTGATGCGCCGCATCTGCCAGTAGTGCATCGAATCGGCCGGCAAGGCCGAATACCAATTGGCCGCCACGAAGCCGGTGTTCAGTGCCGTGCCGATCGCGAACGCATGGCCATGTCCGCGTCGACCGTGGCCATGCGCTGTGATCGTGGTGATGTTGATGGTCGTGCGCATGCTGGGGCATGAGTATGCCATGGAGCTGCACAGGTTGCCGAGATCTCGGCTACGGCCAAGTAACTCCCGCATGAGCGCACTGCAGGCCGTCATCATCGCCATTCTCCAGGGCGCCACCGAACTGTTTCCGGTCAGCAGCCTCGGTCATGCCGTCGTGTTGCCGGTGCTGCTGCACTGGGCCGTCATCAGCGCTCACCGGAATTCCTGCCATTCCTGGTGATGCTGCATCTCGGCACCGCGGGCCGCGCTGCTGCTGTATTTCTGGCGCGACGGTGGTGGCGGTGACCGGTGCTGGGTCTGGGTGCGGTGCACCAGATCAGCGAAAGCCGGCGCGATCTGCTGATCGCGATCGCCACGATCCCCGCGGTGATCGTCGGTTTCCTTTGGAAAAGTTCCGCGCGGCCGTTCGGCACACCGCTGGTCGCGGCGTTTTTCCTGGTGGTGAACGGGCTGTTGCTGATGGGCGGCGAGAAGCTGCGCGGTCACGGCCACCGCCCGTTGTCCACCCTCACGGCGCTGGATGCGTTGACGATCGGTTGCTGGCAGTGCACCGCGCCGATTCCGGGCATATCCCGATCGGGCGCGACGATCGTCGGCGGATTGCTGCGCGGCATCAACCACGAAGGCTCCGCGCACTTCTCGTTTCTGATCGCGACGCCGATCATCCTCGGCGCCACGGTGCTCGAGGTGCCGAAGCTTCTGCACGAGAGCGTCCCTCCTGGCACATTCGGACTGGCTGCGATGGCCGCTGTGGTTGCCGGTGTCACCGCCTTCGCCAGCACCGCGTTCCTGATGCGCTACTTCCGCCAGCACGATGCCTGGGCGCTGAACCCGTTCGCCTATTATTGTTTCATCATCGGCGCGGGCAGTCTGCTGCTACTCCTTGTCGTGTGAGGCGCCGGTGGCGGCGGATTTCGATCGTGATCAGACCCGCCGATGAGACGTGACCCGGGATCGCCTGAGGACCAAGCCACATGACTGGACCACCGACTTACGCCATGCCGTCCGCCTTTCTCGGCATCACCCGCACCGATCGCAATGCGGACTTCGTCATAGCCGGATGACCGCTGGATCTCGGCACCACCAACCGCGCTGGCGCACGCGACGGACCGCATGCCATTCGGCGCGCCAGTCGCATGCTGACCGACGGCGCACACCCGGAGTTCCTGGACCGATCCGGAACCTCGCCGACATCGGCGATCTGCGGCTCGCACTAGGCGACATTCCGGCGAGCCTGGACCTGATCGAACAGCAGGCGGCCGAGATCGGCCATCTGCTGGCGCTTGGTGGCGAGCACGGCATCACGCTGCCGCTGTTGCGCGCCCTGTCACGCCGGGGTCGGCGGCAAGCTCGCACTGGTTCATTTCGATGCGCACGTGGACACCTGGCCCGGCAATTTCGGCCAGACCTACGGACATGGTTCGGTCTTCTATCACGCGATCGAGGAAGGACTGGTCGATCCTCGGCGCATGATCCAGATCGGCATCCGCTCGCCGGTGCAGCGCGAGGTGTGGGACTGGACGATCGGCCGTGGGGTAACGGTGATGACTGCGCAGGACGTGCATGCATCGGCACCGGACGCTGTCGCGCGACGGACTCGCGACGTCGTGGGAAACACACCCGCCTATCTCAGCTTCGATGTTGACGCTCTCGATCCGGCCTTCGCTCCTGGCACCGGCACGCCGGAGATCGGTGGTCTGGCATCATGGCAGGCACAGGCGATTCTGCGCCGTCTGAACGGCATAGCTTTCGCCGGAATGGACGTGGTGGAGGTCGCGCCAGCCTATGACGTGGCCGAGATCACCGCACTGGCGGCAGCCACGATCGTCTGGGAGGTACTGGCCTTGATGGGGTCCGCTGCGCGCGGCGGATAATGTGTTGCGTCATAGCAACAAGTTATACCTCACCATCCAAGAAAGCATAGCTCCTCGACCCTCAGCTCCCCTATAGTCGTCTTCTCCGCTCCACCCCTTTGGGTGGAACGGTGACGCATCGCACGTGCCGCGAGCCCCTCGATGAAATCCTCAGGGGCACAGCAACGACGTAACGCGTCCTTTTCGGTCGGTCCGGCCAATCGTGGGCCGGGGTCGTAAGGGAACCGCCTATGTTCGCTGATTGGTTTGCCGCGACGAGCACGCAGCATCGGCTAGGTCCCCGCCGCCGCGGCGCATTTGCGCGTGGCGACGGTTCCCAACGCCTTTTGTCTCTGCCGCTCGGCGCGCCACGGACGCGCGCCGCATGCTCGCGAGGATACCCACCATGAACCAGCCGCGCTTCCCGCGCCGCCGTCACGCCGTGCCGCCGTTTCCGATGTCGCGGCGCCGCTGCCGACAGTGGTTGAACTGGTCGCCCTCGAGCGGCTGGAGGAGCCAATGCACTGCCTCCGCCCGGCGACCATCGGAGCGACCGCGCGCGCCTTCGTCGAGGCGTTTCCGGGCGACGTGCTGTATGCGGTGAAATGCAATCCCGAACCGTCCGCGCCGTGCGCGCCGGGGGCGTGAGCCATTTTGACTGCGCGTCGCTCGCCGAGGTGGCCTTGGTGCGGCAGATGTTCCCGGACGACGAAATCCACTTCATGCACCCGGTCAAGGCACGCGGGACGATTTGCGAGGCATGGTCTCGCCATGGCGTGCGGGATTTCGTGTTGGACAGCGCCGAGGAGCTGGCGAAGATCGTGCAGGAGATTTCCGCGACCGGCGTGGCCGGTGAACTCGGTCTGATTGTGCGTCTGACCCTGCCGAAGGGCGCGGCGGTGCTCGATCTGACGGGAAAATTCGGCGCCGCGCCGGAGGCGGCCGTCGGTCTGTTGCGCGCCGCCCGTGGTCAGGCCGCGCGACTTGGCGTGAGCTTCCATGTCGGTTCTCAGTGCCTCGAGCCGCTGGCATGGCGCGACGCGTTGGATCTCGTCGGGCAGGTTGTCCGCGGCGCCGGCGTTGCGCTGGATGTGGTCGACGTGGGCGGTGGCTTCCCCGTGTCCTATCCGGACGTGGAACCGCCCCCGCTGGGTGCCTTCCTGGCCGAGATCGACGCTGGTTTCGAGCGTCTGGGCCTGTATCAGGCACGGCTCTGGGCGGAGCCCGGCCGGGCCCTGGTGGCCGGTGGCGGGTCGGTGATCGTGCAGGTGCAGCATCGTCGCGGTGACGCACTGTATGTCAACGACGGCGTCTACGGCAGCCTGGCCGATGCCGGGGCGCTTGGGTTCCGTTATCCGGTGCGGCTGATCCGGCCCGACGGACCGACGCCGGCCGCGCGGCGGATCGGCTTCTCATTCTTCGGTCCGACCTGCGACAGCGCCGATGCGATGCGTGGGCCGTTCGTCCTGCCCGCGGATGTGGCCGAGGGTGACTGGATCGAGATCGGCCAGCTCGGAGCATATGGCGGCTGCCTGCGCACCGCATTCAACGGCTTCGATCGCGCCCGGATGGTCGAGGTGTGCGATGGCCCGCTGCTGCAGACGCCCGGCTATGGGCCGGCGACGGAACGTCTGGCTGCCTGATCCGCGCAAGGCGGGGCAATCAGCGCCTCGCCGAGGTCGGGCTTGTCCTGCCGTCTCCTCCCGCATTGGCGCGACGATGGATGGCCGAAACAAGCCCGGCCATAACGGGGATGAAACAAACAGTGACAGAAGGTCGCAGGTTCGGACCGTTGATATCACTCCGGTGCGAGGCCGATCTGGGCGTCCAGATCCCGTCGGATCGCCGCCAGCGCATGTGCGGCCCGTATGCGCGCGTCACCCTCGCAAAGTGGTCCGGACGCAGTCGACGTCAGCTCCCGCTGCACCGAGACCTGACCTTGCGCCACCGTCCAGTGTGTCTCGTAGTGCAGCAATGCATTGTCGATCCGCGCGTCCTGCGGCACGCGCGTCACCCGCCAGCCCTCGGGCAGTCCCAGCGAGAGTGTCTCGATCTGCCTCCCGGCATGGCACGGCGTCGGCTCGCTGTCTTTCAGGTCGCTCTGGCCGAGCGGTCCGAGCAGCAGATCGCCAGGTCGCTCCAGCAGCCGCAGCCCGACCGGAAGGCGGAACGTTGCTCCGTCAAGCAATTCCGGCCTGGCATCCAGATTGAAACTGCCCGTCACGCTGTAGTCACCGTCGATGTTGGTTGGCGCGGAAAAGTCAAAGCTGCCGCTGCCGTCCTCGCCCAATGTCTTGAGCTGTGCCCGCGCCGCTGGTTGCCGCCCCTGCTGGTCGATCGACCGGGCCGCGAGCCTCAGCGAGATGGAAAAGGGACCCGACGCGGCAGTCGTACTCTCGCCCTCAATAGTACCCGTCTGACCCGAGCTTCGCCTTGGTCACGAACGTCTCCGTTGCCTGATCGTGCCCAAGGACCGGCGCTCCGTCGCTCGACCGGTCCGGTCGAGCCGGTATGCACCACCGGCTTGCCGTATTCCTGGAAAGGCAGCACGCCGAACGGCGCAACCCCTGCCGTCGTATCAACATACAGTGCGAACTCGGGCAGCCAGGTGATCACATGGTTCAGCACGGCCAGGGTCGGTGGACCGGGAAGCAGGTATTCATTGCCGAGATTGATCAGCACCGGTTCGCTGTCGATGCCGCGCGCCCTGAGCAGAGCGCCGAACAGGACCGCGTGGTCCTTGCAGTCCCCATAACCGACCTCGAGGACGGCGGACGCGGCATGCGGCTCGATCGCCCCCTGGGCCAGCCAGACAGCGACGTAGCGGATATGCGTGCTGACCCAGTCGTAGATGGCACGCGCCTGGTCCCGGCGGTCGGCTATTCCGTCGGTCAGCCGGTCGGCCAGCTGCTGGATCTCGGGCGTCACCGCCTCCTTCGGCTGGGCCTGCGCGCCATAGGCACGGGCCATCGCAGCATAATCCGGCATGCTCGAAACGAAGGCGCGCGGCAGGCGCTGGAACGGGCCCACGGCAGCCGGCTCGGCGACCAGCGCGTCAGGATACGTGGCGTGGAAGTGATAGACGATCCGCTCGCCGTCCTGCCGCCGCTCGGCCTCGATCCCGTGTTCCTCGGTGCGCAGTGGCATGGAGGCGGGGGCGGTGATCGTGACCTGGTAGTCGTGCCAACTCATCGAGCGATCCAGCAGGGCCTGCCACATGAACTGGCCCGGGAATAGCGGCTTATTCACCTCCCGGCGTATTGTGTATACCAGCGTGTCCTGCGCGGCCACGGAGGGAAACACGATCACCTTCTGTTCCTGGTCGTTGAAGAGCGTGAGATTCGGCGAGCCGGGTACGAGCTGAGCGTGGATGGCGTCGGCGTCCACCGGGAGCTTTCTCCCGTCCGGCTTCTGCGTATAGGCTTCCAGGATCGTCAGTTCCTCGCGCGAGGCACTGAATACGATCGGCCGCTGGGCGATCCGTTGGGCTGCCGCGTCGTTGGTCGCCCGCATCGCGACATGGGCGGTTTGCACCATGCTGCCATCGGGCCGCACATCGACGTCCACCACTGCCTGGCGAATGACCAGCTGTGCCTCTGCGCATGTCGGCAACACGAGCGCCAGCAAGCCAGACGCCAGGTATCGGGCCATCGTACGCATCGCCGCACCTCCGCCCTTCAACCGTCGATACTGCCGGATCCAGGCGCCTACATGAGCAGCGATACGACCCGCTGGCAACGCAGGCGGGATGCAACCTGCCTGTTCCTCCACGGGCCCAGCGGTGAACAGGCGGCTCAGGCCGCGTCGGGCAGCACTGCCAGGGCCGAACGCGTGACGTTGGCCGGGGGCAATGGCGAGGTGGGATCGTCAACCAGCCGCCACCTGTAGCCGAGCGCTGACGCGGGCAGTCGATCGCCCTCGCGGACAGTTACCAATTCACCGGTTGGCGTGCCGAAAATGTTCAGCAGTTCGTATTTGCCGGACGCAGGCGCCTTGTCCGTCGGATCATGTTCGGCTCGTCTCGGCATGGCGGGCTTCCTATCGCGAGGCTTCCCGTGCCACACCGCCGACGTGTCGGCATTGATCTGGATCATGCGGCGGAGCCGGCGCGGGCGAACATCATGGCTTCGGGTCCGCATGACGAATACCTTGAATACCGACAGGAGGCTCCATGGCACGCGACAAGATCAGAATCGGCTGTGGCGCGGGCTTTGCCGACGATCGCATCCCGCCCGGCGTGGAGATCGTCGAGCGGGGCGAGCTAGATTATCTCGCCATGGAATGCCTGGCCGAACGCACCATTGCGCGCGAGACCCTCGATCGCGCCAAGGATCCGGCCAAGGGTTATACGCCGGCACTGCTGGAGCGCATGGAAGCGATCATGCCGCCTGCATTGCAGCGCGGCATCAGGATCGTCACCAACATGGGGGCGGCCAACCCGATGGGGGCGGCGCGTGCTGTGCGCCGACACGCGCCCGATTGGGGCTGTCCCGACTATGCATGTGCCGTGGTGCAGGGCGATGACGTCACCCAGATTGCGCGCGCGCATCCCGAACTGCCGCTGATGGAGGATGGCTCGCCGCTGGAATCGCTGTTGCCGCGCATGGCTTCCGCCAATGCCTATCTCGGCGCGGATGTGGTGGCGCAGGGTTTCGCCACCGGCGCCGATCTGGTCATCACGGGCCGCGTTGCCGATCCGGCTTTGTTCCTTGGTCCGATGCTGCACGCATTCGGCTGGTCGTATGACGACTACCCGAAGCTCGCCAACGGCACGCTCGCCGGCCATCTGCTCGAATGCTCGGGCCAGCTGACCGGCGGCTGCTTCGCCGATCCGGGCAGGAAGGAGGTCGAGGACCTCGCGGGCCTCGGCTATCCGCTGGCCGATGTGTGGCGGGATGGACGCATCGAGGTTTCGAAAACCGCAGGTTCCGGGGGGCGACTCGACATCGCGACGTGCACCGAACAACTGCTGTATGAAATGCACGATCCCACGGCCTACATCACGCCCGACTGCGTGCTGGATGTCTCCACCGTGACATTCCGACAGATCGAAGAGGACCGTGTAGCCGTGAGCGGCGCGCGAGGAAGACCGCGGACGCCTACCTACAAGGTCGTCGTGGGCTATTTCGACGGCTACATGGGGTCCGGCGAGATGGGCTTTGCCGGCGTCAATGCCGTGCCGCGCGCCAAGCTGGCAATCGAGGTCGTTAAGGAACGCCTGCGCCGCCGCGGTCTCGCCTACGAGGAAATGCGCATCGACCTCATCGGTATGAATTCCCTGCACGGCAACGATGCCAGCGTGTGCCCGGAACCCTATGAGGTGCGCCTGCGCATCGCTGCGCGCACGCCGGACAGGAAGGCCGCCGAGGCGGTGGGCGCGGAAGTACGCAGTCTGCATATGCAAGGTCCGACCGGCGCCGGCGGCGGCATCAATTTCGGCGCCAGGCAGATCCTGGCCGTGAAATCCGTGCTGATCCCGCGCGACTGGGTGCGGCCGGAGATCGTCATGGAGCGCGCCGCATGAGCATCCGTGTCTATGACCTCGCCCATGCCCGCGCCGGAGACAAGGGCAACACCTCCAACATCTCGGTCACCGCCTATACTGACGAGGGCTGGCAGGTGCTGCAGCGCGAACTCACACCAGATCGGGTGCTTGCGCATTTCCGCCATCTTACCCCCGGTCCGGTGCGCCGCTATGAACTGCCGCAACTGCGAGCGCTGAACTTTGTCATCGAAAACGCACTGGGAGGTGGCGTCACCCGCTCACTGGCGATCGATCCGCATGGCAAGAGCCTGAGCACACTGATGCTCACCATCACGCTTCCGGGCCACAACACTCGCATGGCGGCGGCGTGCTGACCGCGGTCGCCGAATGGCTGCAGATCCAGATGGTGACCACGCTGCCAAACGACGACAAATTCACAGGCGAAACCGCTGAGCCCGGAAGCGTGACAGCCGCTCGAGATTCCCGCACGATGGTTATCTCTGCCGTTCGATTCCGGAGGTGCTGATGCGTTTCGGCTTGGTTCTGAGTGTGCTGTCACTTGCTGCCTGCAGCGACGACGGCTTGAGCCGCAATTTTGGCGTCGCCCGTGACTCTGCGCCGGACACGGTCGCGGCGACACAGATGCCGCTGTCCATGCCGCCTAGTCTGGCACTGCGGCCGACCCGCCCAGGCGCACCGGTACCGCGCCAGACCTCGCCGACGGAACCGGCGGTTGGCAGCGCCGGACAGGACGCCCTGTTGCAAGCGGCCGGACCGGGTGCCACCGCCGATATCCGTCAGCTGATCAACGAGAACTCCGGCATGATCGATCCCGGTCCCGCGTTCACCGACAGGCTGATGAACTGGACGCCGCCGCCGGGTTCCACGCCGTTGAGCCAACCCGCGAAGAAGGGGTGGCTGAGCAGTATCTTCTAATGGCCCGGCCACGGCGGCTCCCGCGCAACCAGTTTCGGTACGCCGCGGGGGTGCTCTGATTGGCCTCCTTGATCACGGAGACTAGCCATGGCGCCGCGAGTCGATCCCGTTCATTCGGATGCCGAGGTACCGGCGCGCACCGGCGTCGTCGTGGTCGGCGGCGGCATCATCGGGACCAGCACGGCGTTCTTCCTCGCCCGCAAGGGCATTCCAGTCGTGCTGTGCGAAAAGGGCCACATCGCCGGCGAGCAGTCGAGCCGCAACTGGGGCTGGTGCCGCAAGATGGGCCGCGATCCCCGGGAAATCCCGCTGGCGATCGAGGCGCTGCGCCTGTGGCAGGACATGAACGCGCTCACCGAGGCTGAGACCGGCTTTCGCCAGTGCGGCATCGTCTATTTGTGTAAGACGCCGGCAGAGATGGCGAAGCGCGAGGCATGGCTGGAGCATGCGCGCCCTTACCAGCTCGACAGTCGGCTGCTCTCGCGCGAGGAGGCCACACAGGTGCTCCCTGGTCTGACCGGCGATTGGCAGGGCGGGCTCTACACGCCAAGCGATGGCCGCGGCGAACCGCAGAAAGCCGCGCCGGCGATCGCCGAAGCCGCCCGCCGCCATGGCGCCACCATCCTCACGCAATGCGCCGTGCGCGGCGTCGAGACACAGGCCGGACGCGTCGCCGCGGTGGTGACCGAGAAAGGACGTATCGCCTGCGACAGCGTCGTGCTGGCAGGCGGCGTGTGGTCGCGGCTGTTCTGCGGCAACCTCGATCTGCGCCTGCCGCAGCTCAAGGTGATGTCGTCGGTGATGCGCACCGAGAAGTTCGATGCCGGCCTGGAGACGTCGTGCAGCGGCTTCGGCTTCGGCGTGCGCAAGCGGCTCGACGGCGGCTACAACGTGGCGAGCTGGAGCGGCAACGTGGTCGACATCGTGCCGGACACGTTCCGCTTTGCCGCGGACTTCCTGCCCTCGCTGCGCCTGCAATGGCGCAACATGCGGCTGCGCGATCGGCGGCAAATTCCTGGAGGAATGGCAGGTCCCGCGCCACTGGGCGCTGGACGCGGCGTCACCGTTCGAACGCGTGCGCACGCTGGATCCTGAGCCGTACGGGCCGATCCTCGATCAGGCGCGCAAACATCTCACCGCCGCGTTCCCGGCGTTCCGCGACATGCAGGTGGCGGAGAGCTGGGGCGGCGTGATCGATGTCACGCCCGACGCGGTGCCGGTGATCTCCGCGGTGGACACGCTGCCGGGGTTCCACATCGCCACGGGATTCACCGGTCATGGCTTCGGCATCGGCCCCGGCGCGGGCCGGCTGATGGCGGAGATCGTCACCGGCGAGACCCCGGTGGTCGATCCGACACCGTTCCGCTACAGCCGGTTCACCGACGGCTCGCGCCCGCGGCCGTCGCCGCTGGCCTAGGGCCTGAGTTGAACAACCGAATCGGCTGGTGGCGCGATCCGTTCACCCCTCATGCCGACGGGTCGGCATCCACGTCTGTCCTGCTGCGATCAGCAAGACGTGGATGGTGCGCCTTCGCGCACCATGATGATGTGGGCATCGACACCGGCACGTGAAGCAGTTATTCGGCGTCGGTTCCTAACGCGCCTTGATCCAGGCGATGATCGCCGGAACCACTTGATCCTCGATGCCGTAATAGCCGTGGGGCGATAACGCCTCGCATGGCCCGCTGCGCAGGGATCCGCCGGACACCGCCAGCAGTTCCTTCACCCGCGCCTGCTGCATTCGTGCCATAGCGCTTGCAGCGTCGCTAAACGGGCTCGCCCGACAACCGTCATCGCGATTGTGCACCACCAGTGTGGGCACCTTGATCTGCTCGAGCGCGACACCCGCCATGCCGTCCTGCCAGACCGACGAGGTCAGAACTACGCCTGCAACGCGCGGCGATCCGATGCGTGCGGCGCCGTTGGCTGCTGAGATCGAACCGCGACTGGTGCCGACGAGCCACACCGGTACCGGCGTGCGGTTCTTCAGCATTGCGACGATGGCCGCGATGTCGTCGGCGTGCTCGCTGCTCTGGCGGAACGGCGTGCTCAGGCCGCCCGCGTGATCCGATGGCGCGTCCACCACCGCGACATTGAACCCCTGTGCGGTGAAGCGATTGGCAACGCGCAACAGGAAGTTGTTGCGCACGTTCGCGACGACGCCGCTGCCGCCCGGAAACAGGATGACACCCGCCACTGCCGACGGAGCCGCGATGAAGAGCACCGACTGTGTGGCTCCCGGCCGGGTCGCGAGCTCGATCCGCTCCTGCGCGGATGCGCCGCCGGTGCCGAGGATCACCGCCAGCAACAGGATCACAGCGATGCCTGCGCGCATGATCGACCTCCGCCGACTGTCGTCGTACGCTAGCACCAGCCAGGGGCACATCGCCATGACACGCGAGCAACTGCGCCAGCAAGGCGAAGCGACGCGCGCAAGCCTGTTCGGCGCCACCTCCGCCGAACCGGCGGGCTTCGGCACATTGCTGACCGAGGCGGTGCACGGCGCGATCTGGAACCGCCCCGGCCTCGCGCGCTCCGACCGAATGCTGTGCACGCTTGCAGCTCTTGCGGTGTGGCCACGGCTGCGTGAGCTTCGTCGGCATATCGCCGCGGCACTGGAACTCGGCGTGTCGCCGGAGGCAATCCGCGAGGTGTGCGTGCAGGCCGGTCTGTATGCCGGATTTTCCGCGGCCGAGGAGACGCTCGCGCTGGCGGCGGAGGTGTTCGCCGAGCGGGGCGTGCCGTTGCCGCCAGACCCGCCGGCGGATGCATCGCTGGAGGACCTGAGCAGTCGCGGCCGCGAGTTGATGCAGAGCGTGCATGGCGAGCGCAGTCGGCAAGGCTATGCCGCGCCCGACAATCCGGTGACCTATGCGCTGTATGAGCTGGCGATCCAGTATGGCTATGGCGAGATCTGGTTCCGTCCCG
This sequence comes from uncultured Alphaproteobacteria bacterium, assembly GCA_963780095.1. Classification (GTDB taxonomy): domain Bacteria; phylum Pseudomonadota; class Alphaproteobacteria; order Acetobacterales; family Acetobacteraceae; genus JAMXLO01. Next base: position 72,007 of record CAWABH010000022.1, on the reverse strand, counting down.
GTCTGGAACCACGTGCGCGTGCCTTGGTCGCGGTCGCGGCGTTCACCGCATTGCGGCTGCCTGACCAGGCACGACGCTTCGGCCAGGCGGCGCTGAACCTCGGCGTGGCGCGCACCGAAGTGATCGAGGCGGTCATCCAGACCGCGCCGTACAGCGGCTTCCCGCCGGCGTTGAACGTGCTGAACGCGCTGTCCGACGTATTGCGCTGACACGATCCGGCGTGGCAGCGTGAGTTGGGACATGACACAAGGGGAGCTCACGATGCCTGAGATCACCGGCGGCTGCCTGTGCGGCAAGGTCCGCTACAGCGCGAACGCGGAACCCGTTTTCACGGGGGTCTGCCATTGCCGCGATTGCCAGAAATTCGGCGGCAGTGCGTTCGCCGTCGTTGTCGCCGTCCCCAAGGATGCATTCTCGGTCCAGGGCAACCTGAGCGCATTCAGCAAGCCAGGAGATTCGGGCCAGTCAATCGAACGCCGCTTTTGTCCCGAATGCGGCTCGGGGATATGCGAGGAGGCGTCTGTGATGCCCGGAGTGGTCATGATTTCCGTCGGTTCGCTCGACGACCCATCCTGGGTGAAACCCGCCATGCAGATCTACTGCGACAGCGCGCAACCCTGGGTGCAGCTCGGCGGCGGAATGCAAAGCTTCCCGAAAATGCCGATGCCGGGCTGATCACAGCGGAAAGCCGAGCACGGCCACGGCCGGCGCCACGAGTGCGCCTGCAATCACGACGATCCATGGCGACACAGCCCACAGCGTGAGCGCCAGGAAGGCCGCGAGGGTGAGCCCGAAGCCGGCCGGTGTGTGCACGCCGCTTGTCCATACAGGCGTATAGAGAGCGGCCAGCAGCACGCCGACCACCGCGGCATTAACGCCGCGCAGCGTGGCCTGCATGCCCTGCCGCTGACGGAGCGTGTCCCAGAAGGGCAGCAGCCCGGTTACCAGAAGGAACGATGGCGCGAAGATCGCCACCACCGCGATAGATGCGCCTATGGCGCCGTTGGGTGGCGGGATCATGACCGCGCCGAGATAGGCGGCGAAGGTGAACAACGGGCCCGGCACCGCCTGCGCGGCACCATAACCGGCCAGGAATGCGTCGTTGGTCACCCAGCCCGGTGGCACCACGGCCGCCTGCAGCAACGGCAGCACCACATGGCCGCCGCCGAAAACCAGCGCGCCGGCATGATAGAAGGCATCGAAGAGTCGCAGTGCCTGGCTATTGATCGTGGCCGCGATCGGCGGCAGGAACAGCAGCAGTGCGACGAACAGAATGATTGCTGTCACCGCAACACCGCGATTGAGTTTCAGGCCGAGCGGCACTTGATCGGCAGCGATGCTGACGGCCGACTTCGGCAGCAGCGTCAGTCCGACGATCGCACCGAGTACAATCGCCGCGATCTGTCCCATCGAGGATGGGACGGCGAGGGCGACCAACGCCGCCGCCGCCGCAAGCGTCGCCCGAGGCCGGTCGGGCGCCAAGCTCTGTGCCATGCCCCAAACCGCCTGCGCGACCACCGCGACCGCGACCAGTTTCAACCCCTTCAGCCACGCCGCATTGCTGACATCGCCGAGCGCCTCGACGCCATAGGCGAACACCAGCATCGCCAGTGCGGACGGCAGTGTGAAGCCGACCCAGGCCGCGAACATCCCAAGCGGGCCTGCGCGCAACAGGCCGATCGACATGCCAAGCTGGCTTGACGCCGGCCCCGGCATGAACTGACACAGCGCCACGAGATCGGCGAAGCTGGCTTCGGGCAACCAGCGGCGGCGTTCGACGAACTCGGCGCGGAAATAGCCGATATGCGCGACTGGACCGCCGAAAGAGGTGCAGCCGAGGCGCAGGAAGGTCAGAAGGACTTCCCACACCAATCCTCCCCCTCCCCTTGCGGGAGGGGGTCGGGGGGAGGGGGCCGCGCCGCCACTAGTGAGACCCCCTCCCCCCAACCCCCTCCCACGAGGGGAGGGGGAGTCGAATTGCGAGTCGCGATCACTCACATCGTGTTCTTCACGAACCGCCCGCCCAGCATGATGGCCGCGATGTTGCGGCCTTCGCCGAGAAACACCGAGATGTCGCGATACGGGTCGCCGTCCACCACCAGCAGGTCGGCATGCGCGCCGGGGATCAGTTCGCCGATCTTGCCCTCCTGGCGCACGATCTCGGCATTCACCAGTGTGGCGGAGCGTATGATGTCCTGCGCGCTCATGGCCTCGCGGCGAATGGTGAATTCGTTGCAGTGATCGTTCTGCAACTGCCCGAGCAGGTCGGAGCCGAATCCGATCTTCACGCCTGCGCCGCGCGCGATCTCCAGCGAGCGCAGGCCGGCATGCAGCACCAGCTCATTCTTTGCCAGGCTGTAGCTGGAAAGTCCGTAATCCGGACCTCGGCGTTTCAACGCATCGTAGGCGACCAGCGTCGGCACCAGATAAGCGCCGCGTTCGCTCATCAGCTGCGCGGTGGGCGCATCGATCAGGTTGCCGTGCTCGATGGTGCGCACGCCGGCGGTGACCGCGCGCGCGATCGCCTTCGCCGAGTAGGCATGTGCGCAGACATACGTGCCCCAGCGCGTGGCCTCGTCCACCGCCGCCTCGATCTCGTCGATGCGGTATTGCAGGCTTTCCAGCGGATCGGCCTGCGACGCGACGCCGCCGGACACCATGATCTTGATGTGGTCGGCCCCCTTGCGCAGTTCGTCGCGCGCCGCCTTGATCACCTCCGGCACGCCATCGGCGACGCGCGCGGTCCAGGCCAGGCCCGAGCAGCAGGCGCAGAACACGCGATCCTGCGTGCGGAGACGATGATCGGCGTGGCCGCCGGTCTGGCTCAGCGGCGCGCCGGCAATGAACAGGCGGGGACCCTCGAACAGGCCCTGCTCCACGGCGGCCTTCATGCCGTAATCGGCGCCGCCGGTGTCGCGCAGCGTGGTGAACCCGCGATGCAGCATCGCACGCATCGCGACCGAACCTTTCGCCGCCAACAATGTGAGCGGCACATCTGACAGCAGCCGAAGATTCACCTCGGTGAGCACGACGTGGATGTGTGCATCGATCAGCCCCGGCATCAGCGTGCGCCCGCGCAGATCGATGCGGATGGCAGAAGGACTCGTGATGGGGTGGTCGGCAACTTCCTTCACCATGCCATCTTCAATCAGCACGGAGATGCCGTCCCGCAGGTCGTCGCGCCGGGGATCCAGGAAGCGGCCGCCACTGAACACATAGCTCGTCACATTGGCACCTTATCGGTTGCTCGCCATAGCCGTAGGTTGGCCACCCCACAATCGTACCGCCGTTCGGTCCAGCAACCAATGCCTCTGCTCGAAGTCCAATCCCTGACCCGCAGCTACTACGGCGTGCACGCGTTGCGCGGCGTCGACCTGTCGGTGGACGCGGGCCGCATCACCGGGTTGATCGGCCCCAACGGCGCCGGCAAGACGACACTGTTCAACTGCATTTCCGGACTGGTGCCACCCGATTCCGGGAGCGTGCGGTTCGATGGTCGCGCCATCACCGCCTGGCGCCCCGACCGCGTCACCGGCGCGGGCCTCGTGCGGACGTTCCAGATCGCGCGAGGCTTTCCGCGACTTTCCGTGCTGGAGAACCTGCTTCTCTACGGCACGGGGCAGCCTGGCGAACGCCTGACGCACGCCGTATTGCGTTCGTCCGCCGCGCGCCGGCGTGAAGCCGAATTGGACCAGCGGGCGCGTGCAATCGCGCAGCGCCTGAACCTTACGCGCGTGCTCGGTGACCGCGCCGCCGACCTCTCCGGCGGGCAGAAGAAGCTGCTGGAGATCGGCCGCGCGCTGATGGCACAGCCACGGCTGCTGCTGCTCGACGAGCCGGTGGCCGGGGTCAATCCCACACTGGCGCGCCAGATCGGCGAACATTTGCGCGGACTGGTCGCGGACGGCATCTCCGTGCTGCTGATCGAGCACCACATGGATACCATCGCCGCACTGTGCGATCCGGTCATCGTCATGGCCGAGGGTCGCCATCTGCGGCAAGGATCGTTCGCCGAACTGGCAAACGATCCGATTGTGCAGGAAGCCTACATGGGGCGCCGCCGATGAGCTTGCTCATTGCGACGGATATCGTCGCGGGTTACGGTCGTGGCGATGAGATTCTGAAAGGTGTGCACCTGACAGTCGACGATAGCGAGATCGTCGCGATCATCGGCCCGAACGGTGCCGGCAAGTCCACTCTGCTGAAAACCATCGCCGGCCTGCTGCATCCCGCGCGCGGCAGCATCCTGCTGCGCGGCGCGCCGATCCACGGCCTGCCGCCACGCGAAGTGTCCCGCCGTGGCGTTGCCTTCGTGCCGCAGGAACAGAATATCTTCGCCACGCTGTCCGTGCGCGAGAACCTGGAAATGGGCGGCTGGCTCGATCCCGCCGCCACACGCCAGCGTATCGACAGCGTATTCAGCCGCTTCCCGATGCTCGCCGAACGTCGCAGCCGCGCCGCGCGCACGCTGTCCGGCGGGCAGCGCCAGGTGCTCGCGATGGCGATGGCGCTGATGGTGCAGCCCGTGCTGCTTCTGCTCGACGAACCTTCCGCCGGGCTGTCCCCGATTGCCGCCGAGCAACTGTTCGCCACCATTCGCGAGATCAATCGCGACGGTCGCGCGATTGTAATGGTGGAGCAGAATGCCGCGCAGGCGCTGGAGATCGCTCATCGCGCCAGCATCCTTGTCGACGGGCGCAACAACCGCGAAGGTGCGGCCGCCGTGCTCGCCGCCGATCCCGACATTCGCCGCATCTTCCTCGGCGCGACGCCGACCGAACAACCATGACGGGAGTTTCCGATGCTCCGCTTCACCCGCCGCGGGCTCTTGCAAACCACCGCAGCAGCAATTGCCGCACCGGCCATTGTCCGTGCGCAGGCCGGCGCAGTACGCCTCGGCGTGCTGACGCCGCTGACCGGCGCCGGCAGCTTCGACGGGCCGCGCATGCTGAAGGCGATGCAGGCGGCGGCGGACGACATCAACGCAGCGGGCGGACTGGCGGGGCGCAAGATCGAACTCGTGGTCGAAGACGATGAAACAAATCCCGAAGCAGCAGTAAGGGCGGCGCAGAAGCTGGTGAATGTCGACAAGGTGCCGGTGATCATGGGCACATGGGCATCGGCCGTCACCACCGCGGTGGCGCCGGTGTGCTGGGAGAGCAAGACGTTCCTCACGACGGTGTCCGGTGCGGACTCCATCACGCATCTGCCGCATCAGGGATATCTGATCCGCACACAGCCGAACAATCAGCTTCAGGCGACGAAACATGCGGAGTTCATCGTACGCCACGGATCGAAGCGGGTGTTCATCCTGGCGATCCAGGCACCATTCGCCGAACCGACACGCAAGTACTTGACCGAGACTCTCACGCCCAAGGGTGTGACGGTCGTCGGCTCGCTGATCTACGACAAGGACAAGACGAGTTATCGTTCCGAAGTGGACCAGGCACTGCGCGGGAAGCCGGATCTGCTGTACCTGAACGGCTATGCGCCCGATGTCGCGGTGGTGCTGCGCGACCTCTATCGCGCGGGTTACGACGGCGACCGGTTCTGCCAGTCCTATGCGCTGACCGCCAAGGGGCTGGAGGAACTGCCGAAGGATGTGACGCAGGGGGCCTATACGGTGCAGCCATCGGCTGACGTTGACTCGCCTGCGTATGCCGCCGCCGCCAAGCGTCTGGGCATCGCCACACCGGATTCGTACGAGGCGCAGGCCACCGACTGGATCAGCATCGTTACGCTGACCATCGCCAAGGCGGGCGAAGCGAGTGGGACCGCGATCCGCGACACTGTGCGCAAGATCACCAACAGCGACGGGATGACGGTCTACACCGCGGTCGAGGGGCTGGCTGCGCTGGAGCAGGGAAAGGCTGTCAAGTACTCGGGCGCCAGCGGGCCGTGCACGTTCACGCAGATTGGCGACATCTCCGATTGCAAGTTCCGCTACAACCGCGTGGAGAATGGGGCGTTCAAGTTCCTTGAGGTGAGTTAGTGGCTTGCTGCACCCTCTCCCGCCTCGCTAACGCTCGTCGACCTCTCCCGCAAGCGGGCGAGGTGTACTTTAGCAGCGCCGCGAACATATACACCTCGCCCGCTTGCGGGAGAGGGCGATGCTCGTCGATATCGCCCAACTTATACTGAACGGCGTCATGGCGGGCGCGATTCTCGCCGCACCCTCCATCGGCTTCACTGCGATCTACGCCGTGCTCCGCTTCCCCAACTTCGCGGTTGCATCACACGCGACGATCGGCGCCTTCACCGGCTATTGTGCGAACGTGTGGCTCGGGTTTCCGCTCGTCCCGGCTGCGGTCGCCGCCTTCCTGGCCGCGGGCGCAGTCGGCGTCGCCAGCGATACGCTGGTGCTGCGGCCGTTGCGAGCGGGCGGCCTGATCACCACCACCATCGCCTCCGTCGCCTTGACCATAGCACTGGAGAACCTGGTGCGCCTCGGCTTCGGCAATGCACTGCGTAACTATAACCTGCCGGTCATGCGCGACTGGCGGTTCGGCGGCATCCGCGTCGGCCCGCAGCAGCTCGAGGACCTTGCGATCTCCGCCGCCGCGGTGGCGGCACTGTTCGCCTTCCTGGCCTTCACCCGGCTCGGCAAGGCGATGCGTGCGGTGGCGGACAACCCGACGCTCGCATCGATCAAAGGGATCGACGCCGATCAGATCGGGCGCACCGTCAACTTCGTCGCCATGGGATTGGCCGGGCTTGGCGGCATGCTGCTCGGACTGGACACGTCGATCGACCCGCTCACCGGCTTCCGCGCCATCCTCGCCATCTTCGCAGCCGCGGTGGTCGGCGGGCTGGGCAGCATTCCCGGCGCGGTGGTCGGCGCACTGACTGTTGGTGTCGCGGAAGAGTTGTCGCAATTGGCCTTGCCGCCCGACTATCGCACGGTGGTCGGGTTCCTCGCCATCCTGCTGGTACTCAGCTTTCGCCCGCGTGGGATACTCGGCGCGCGGGCATTTTGACATGGAGCACGGCATGACAGACGCGCAGGGCATCAAATCCACTGTCAAGGTCTGCATGTTCGATCAGTACGGCACCATAGTCGACATGCAGACCGGCCTGGTCGAAGCTGCTACGCCGTTCCTGCGCGCGAAGGGTTGGCAGGGCAACCCCAACTCGTTCGTCACCTGGTGGCGGCGGACGCATTTCGAAAACTCGATGATTGACGCGCTGCTGCACAGGCAGCACACGCCCTACCGGGAGATCGGCGAACGCTCGGTCGCTTATGTAATGGACCGCGCCGGCATTCGCTACACGATGGACGAGGTACGCGGCCTGGTGGACCACATTGTGCGGCTGCGACCGTTCCCCGAGGTGTCGGCGGCGTTGGACCGGCTGCGCACGCGCTACCGGCTGGTGGTGCTGTCGAATGGCGATCCGGACATGCTGGAGGACGCCAAACAATACCACGGCATCGCATTCGAGCAGGTCATCTCGGTGGCGGTCGCCAACGCGTTCAAGCCGCACGTCGCGACCTACACGAAGGCTGCCGAGATCGTCGGCGTCCGCATGGACCAGGTGCTGTTCATCGCCAACCACGCGTTCGACTGCATCGGCGCGAAGGCCGCCGGCATGCGCACGGCGTTCATCGATCGCCGCCAGCGTCCGTTCGGCGCCACACCGCACCAGCCGGACCTGCTGGTACCAAGCATGTCGGCGCTGGCGGACGCCATCGTCTGATGACCGCCTACGTGACGGCCATGGCAATCAGCGCCGGCATCTATTCGCTGCTGGCGCTGGGGGTGAACCTGACCTGGGGCATGGCGGGGATGATCAATCTCGGCCTTGCCGGGTTCTTCGCCGTTGGTGGCTATGCGACTGCACTGCTGACCAAGGCCGGCTTCGCCATTCCGCTGGGTGTCGCCGCCGGTGCGACGGCTGCCGCGATTACCGGCGCGGGAGTTGCGCTGCTCACTGCGCGGCTGCGAGCCGACTATCTTGCCATCGTCACACTCGGTTTTTCGGAATCCGTGCGCATCGCCGCCGCCAACGAGATCTGGCTGACCAACGGTTCGGACGGCATTGCCGGCATCCCGGGGCCCTGGCGCGGGACGCTCACGCCACAGCAGTACAATCTGCTGTTCCTCGCCATCGTCATTGCGGTGCTGATTGCGACCTTCGCGGTGCTGCAACGCCTTTGCCATTCGCCGTTCGGCCGCGTGCTGCGCGCGATCCGTGACGATGAGGATGTCGCCGCGGTGGCGGGCAAGCACGTGCTGGCGTTCAAGGTGAAAGCATTCGCCATTGGTGCCGCCGTGCTTGGACTGGCGGGCGCGCTTTACGCACACGAGACGTCATACATCGCACCAGACATCTTCGCGCCGCTGCTGACTCTGAACATTATCCTCGCACTCGTCGCCGGCGGGGTTGGCAACAATGCAGGCGCAATACTTAGGCGCGGTGCTGATCGTAGCGTTGCTGGAGGGCACGCGCTTCATCGCACCGTTCCTGCCGTTTTTGGCGCCGGCGCAGATTGCCGCCTTTCGCGAACTGCTGGTCAGCGGGCTGCTGCTGATCATTCTGCGGGTCCTGCCAGGGGGCATTATTCCAGAGAGGATTCAGACCGGCGAACGCAACTGATCGTCATTCCCGCGAAAGCGGGAACCCAGATGTGCAAATACAGTGCTGGCGTGCCTGGGTCCCCGCTTTCGCGGGGATGACGATGCGGTTGCGCGGGGATGACGTATAGAGCACACGTCACGCACGCTCCAGCCAGTCGCCGTATTGTTCCCGCAGCCGCGTCTTCAGTACCTTGCCAGTCGCCGTATGCGGCAGCTCATCGACGAACACCACATCGTCCGGCAGCCACCACTTCGCGATCTTGCCCGACAGAAACTGCAATATTTCGTCCTTTGTCACTGCGGCGTCCTGCTTGCGATGCACCACCAGCAGCGGCCGCTCCTGCCAGCGCGGATGACGCGTGGCGATCACCGCGGCCTCGAGCACCCCGGGGTGGCCAACCGCCAGGTTCTCGATCTCGATCGAGCTGATCCACTCGCCACCCGACTTGATCACGTCCTTTGCACGGTCAGTGATGGTGATAAACCCGTCCGCGTCCATGTGCGCGACATCGCCGGTGCGGAACCAGCCGTCATCGTCCACCACCTTGCCGCCGGCGCCCTTGAAATAGCCTGACAAAACCCACGGCCCGCGCACCTGGATCTCGCCCACCGACTGCCCGTCGCGCGGCAACTCGCGGCCCTCGTCATCGACGATGCGGACCTCAGCGCCATAAATCGTCCGACCCTGCTTTAGATGCACGTCCATCCGCTGTTCCAGATCGAGCCCGACATGCCGAGGCAACAGGCTGCCGCAGGTGCCCAGCGGGCTCATCTCCGTCATGCCCCAGGCATGCAGCATGGTGGCGCCGAAATATGCGTGCGCCTTCTCGATCACCACGCGCGGCACCGCAGTGCCGCCCGACAGCACTCGCTTCAGCCGCAGATCGCGATGGTCGAGCGTATCGAGGTTCTGCTCCATCCAGGCGAACAGGGTCAGCCACACCGTCGGGACCGCTCCGGCGAAGGTGACGCCCTCATCGCGGATCAGTTCGAACAGGCTGGCGCCATCCAGCTTCATGCCGGGAAGCACGAGCTTCGCGCCGGTACCGGCCGCGGCGAACGGAATGCCCCAGCAGTTCACATGGAACAATGGCGCGCAGAGCAGCAGCGTATCCCGCGTCGACACCGCCATCGTGTCGGCCGCCATCAGCCCGAAGCTGTGCAGGACCGCCGAGCGATGGCTCTGCAACACGCCCTTTGGATTGCCGGTGGTGCCCGACGTGTAGCAAAGCGCGGAGGCGGTATTCTCGTCGAATTGCGGCCACACATAGTCGTCGCTCTCGGCTGCCAGCAGGTCCTCGTAGCAAAGCAGGTTTGGCACATCGATTGAAAGGAAGCGCCTCACGCGCGCACAACGCGACATAGTTGCGCACGTTGGGCAGATGCGGCGCCAGTTGTTCGACCAGAGCCGGCGAAGGTCAGGTCGAAAAACACATGGCTCGCTTCGGCGTCGCCGATGATGAAGCGCACCTGGTCGGGAAACAGGCGCGGATTGACCGTGTGCAGCACGGCACCGCTGCAGGTGACGCCGAAATAGATCTCCAGATGTCGGTTGTGGTTCCACGCCAGTGTGGCGATCGCGCTCACCCTGTGCGACGCCCAGCCGGCGCAATGCGTTGGCGATCCGTTTGGCACGTGCGGCGATCGTGCCCCAGGTCACTGCGATGGATCGGACCCTCGACCGAACGGGACACGATCTCGGTGCCCGCATGGTAGCGCTCCGCATAGTCGAGCAGAGACGAAATCAGCAGTGGACGCTGCTGCATCAGTCCGAGCATGAAAGTCCGTCCCCTCCAGGTTCGCTTGGCCTTGGGCGGATCAGACCGCGCATCTGCAGCCCGCATCAAGCGTGGATCCGGCTGGACGGAGTCCGGACGATCGATCTCGCGGCCGGGAGGTCGATCGGGATAATCGCGTGGGGGGAAGGACGAGCTGAAGGAATCCTTACGATAGCTTCGTCTCGCTCCCTGGCGTCGCGGCGGCTGGATTGCCTTGACGCCGAGTGACCGCGGTCAGTGCACCTGCGCCGGCACCATTTCGTGCTGCATGATCGCGGCGATCGCCACTTCGCGGTTGCCGGCCACGGCCATTGGCGTGCCATCGGCGGCATGGATGGCGAAGCCTTGCTCGCCGTTGAGCACCACGGGCTTCACATAGGCGATCTGCTGCAGCCCAAGCTGCCCAAGCTGCGCTGCTGAGATATGGCGGATGTCCATGATGACGGCGGCAGGGGCCTGATCTTCCGGTCCGTTGTCTGTATTGGTGTTCATAATTGCTCTCCTTGGTGGCGTCGGCCTGACGATGCAGCGCCGCTGCCTTTTTGCTGATTCGGCCCGCGTATTGCGGCGCCGTGGTTCTCTCTCTTTTGTCGGCCCGGGGTTCACCCCTGCTCCGACTTGTTCTCGACCACCCGCATCCTGCCGCTGCCACTACTACCCACGGCAGGGCTGGCGCGGTTGATCTGGATCGTCTTCACGCGCGGCTCGGGCTGCGGCCGGGCCAGGTCGATGTGCAGCAGCCCGCTCTCGAGCCATGCACCTTTCACCTCGATCCCTTCGGCGAGCACAAAGGCCCGCTGGAACTGCCGTGCCGCGATTCCGCGGTGGAGGAAGACACGATCCTGACTGTCGTCAGTCTGCCTGCCCCGGATTACCAACTGGTTGTCTTCCTGCGTGATCTGCAGGTCGTCCATGGTAAAGCCGGCAACCGCGAGCGTTATCCGGAGCCCGGTGGGCCCGGTCTGCTCGATGTTGTAGGGCGGATAGCCGTCCGACGAGGCCTTGGATGCCCGCTCGAGCATCTGCTCGAGATGGTCGAACCCAAGAAACAGCGGCGACGTGAACATCCGTGCGGTCATGGCCCCCTCCTTAGAGCGAAGCGTTGTCGGAACCCGTTGCGGCATTCCGACAGGCAATCATTTTGGCGCACGAAGGTCCGGTTGCAAGGGGCGCCCCGATCGAGGCGAGGCCGACCCACTCCCGGCCCGCCGTTGATCGGGACCGATGGGACCGCTACATGCCGATATGATGGCCAAGACTATCGAGACGCTGCCGATCCTGATCGCCCCCGATCCTATGCTGAAGGCGCGGGCCAGGCCGGTGACGGCGGACGACATGACGCGCGTGCATGAACTGCTGCCACGCATGTACGCGACCATGTACCGCGCCCCCGGCATTGGGCTGGCGGCACCGCAGGTCGGGGTGGGACTCAAACTCACGATCGTGGACCTGATGTTGGGCGACAAGCCAGACCCGATCACGCTGATCAACCCGGAGGTGGTGGTGCGCAGCGAAAAGTTGGCGACGCGCGAGGAGGGCTGCCTGTCGCTCCCTGGCCAGTACGCCGACGTGACCCGTCCGGCACAGGTTACCGTGCGATATACGGACGCCGATGGGGCGAAGCGCCAGATCGAGGCGGAGGGGTTGCTGGCGGCCTGCGTCCAGCACGAGATCGACCACCTGGACGGTGTGCTGTTCATCGATCACCTGTCGGCGCTTAAGCGGAACATGATCCTGCGCCGGCTGGCCAAGGAACTTCGCCAGAAGCGCTCCGAGGCGATGTAGGGTCATGCGCCTCGCCTTCATGGGCAGTCCGGACTTTGCCGTGCCGGCGCTGCTCGGGCTGCACGGGGCGGGGCACGAGATCGCGGCGGTGTACTGCCAGCCGCCGAAACCGGCCGGACGCGGCTATGCGCTGCGGCCCTGTCCGGTGCAGATCGCGGCCGAACGGCTTGGACTGGACGTGCGCACGCCGACGCGGCTGCGGGCCGACCCCGCGGCACAGGAGGCGTTCGCCGCGTTGCGGCTGGACGCCGCTGTGGTGGCGGCATACGGACTGATCCTGCCACGGGCGATGCTGGACGCGCCTCGGCGGGGCTGCCTGAACATCCACGCGAGCCTTCTGCCGCGCTGGCGAGGCGCGGCGCCGATCCAGGCCGCGATCCTTGCGGGCGATGCCGAGACCGGCGTGACGATCATGCAGATGGACGCGGGGCTGGACACTGGACCCATGCTGCTGCGTGAGGCGGTGCCGATCACCGGCACGACCACCGCCGCCGGCCTGCACGATGCGCTGGCCGAGATCGGCGCACGACTGATCCTGCGCACCCTGGCCGAGGACCCGCCGCCGATGCCGCAGCCTGCGGAGGGTGTGACATATGCGCCGAAGCTGACGCGCGATGCCGGGCGGATCGACTGGACGCACGATGCTGTCGCTATCGAGCGGCAGGTGCGCGCGTTCGATCCGTGGCCAGGGACATTCACCACGCTGCACGGCGCCACGCTGAAGGTGCTGGCGGCTGAGGTGGTATCCGGGTCGGGCGTGCCGGGGACCGTCCTGGACGATCGGCTGACGATAGCCTGCGGCACCGGCGCGCTGAGGCTGACCCGGGTGCAGTTGGCCGGCCGGCCGGTGATGGCTGCGGATGCGTTCCTGCGCGGCCATCCGGCGCCACAGGGTACCGTCTTGGCGGGGCTTGACCGAACGGCCTCAAATTCCTCCCCCTCCCCTTGCGGGAGGGGGTAGGGGGAGGGGGCGCCTCGCTTTGAATGCCCTGATCTCGTGCAGCTTCACCCCTCCCCCCAACCCCCTCCCGCAAGGGGAGGGGAGGGCGTTTCGCGGGTGACTCGTTGGGCTCTCCTGCTGGAATACGATGGAACCCCATTCGTCGGGTGGCAGCGCCAGGGCAGCGGTCTCTCGGTGCAGGCGGTTCTGGAGACTGCCGCAACCAAGCTGAACCATGGCAATCCCGTCATCAGCACTGTCGCCGGCCGCACCGACGCCGGCGTGCACGCCTCGGCCCAGGTCGCGCAGATCAATCTGCCCGACACGATCCCGGCGCGGAAGGTCCGCGACGCCCTGAACTTCCATATGAAACCGCATCCCGTGGTAGTGCTGTGTGCCGCACCTGCACCGGAAGGCTGGAGCGCCCGGTTCTCCGCGACCTGCCGTTCCTATCGTTATCGCATCCTGAACCGCCGCGCGCGCCCGGCCCTGCTGGCCGGTCGCGTTTGGCATGTTGCCGCTGAACTGGATGCCGCGGCGATGCACGAGGCGGCACAGAGCCTGCTCGGGCGCCACGACTTCACATCGTTCCGCGCCGCCGCCTGCCAGGCCAAGAGCCCGCTGCGAACGCTCGACCGCCTGGACGTTCGGCATGACGGCGACACCGTCGAGATCGTCGCCGAGGCGCGCAGCTTCCTTCACCATCAGGTGCGCAACATGGTGGGGACGCTGAAGCTGGTCGGCGATGGAAGCTGGCCGATCGCCCGTGTGGCCGCCGCCCTCGCCGCGCGCGACCGCGCAGCGGCCGGTCCGACGGCGCCCGCCGAGGGGCTGTGCCTGACCGGCGTGCGCTATCCTGTGGATCCGTTCGCTAACCCGGACCAAACAGCAGGCTGATCGCCGCCAGCAATATGCCGATCGCAACATCGAGCGCCACCAGCCCCGCGGCGGGGACGATCCCGATCCCCAGCGTCAGCCGGAATGCGAACCACTCCAGCCAAAGCGCCCAGCCGAGGGCGAAAAGCTGCGCTACCTGATCGAGCAGAGCCGGCGCGCCCAGCAGGCCGGGAATGCTGAACACGACCAGCAGCAAGTACTGCATGACGTTGCACCAGTTCCATATCGCAATGAAACGCGGCCAGCGCTCTGCCAATCCCATTGCGCCGACCAGCCGGTGCGACAGCACCGCGAAGCCGCACCAGCCGATCAGGTAGGTCATCAGGTCCAGGGCGAAGACATGTGCGGGATGCGGCGGCAGACCCGATCCCGTCCAGGCCAGCAGCCGCAGGCACACGAAGGCCGGAATGCAGATCACCGCCGCCCAGAAGCTGCGTGCGGCGCCCGCCATGTCGTCTTCGACATAACGCAGCCCGTCGGCCCGGCCACGCGCCAGCAACAGCGCGCCATGCAGTCCCGAGGTGACAGACGTGGCGATGCTCATTTGCCGCCGAACGCCGCATCGCCGGTTGCAAGCGTGAGAAAGCGCGGCCCAACCACGATGACGACCGTGGCCAGATTGATCCCGAGAACCAACACAGCCGCGCGGAAACGCGACAAGCCGAGACCGTGGCGCGCAATGAACCAGTGCAGCCACAGCCCGTAGCCCACAAGCCCCAGAAGAGCGAGCCCGCCTGCGGCGTTGCGTGGCAGGCCCACGGCCACCAACAAGCCAAGCGCCAGAAGCAGGATGCTGCCGAGCACTGGGATCGCCCATTGGCACCAGTTGAAGGCGGTGGCGAAACGAAGCCAGGCCGCATCCCGGTGCCACAGCCGGGCTATCTCGAACGACAGCACGGGCGGTGCCAACAGGGCGCACAACGTTGCCAGGAGATCCGACAATGCACCGATGCCGCCGCCGCCCATTAACATCAGCACACAGCCCACCAATGGGAATGCAATGAGTGGCGCAAGACTCGCGAGGAACGATTCGCGAGTCGCGCCGAACTGACTGAAACCGTCGGGCCGCCCACGCGCAAGACGCATCACGCCGACCACGATGCTGCCAGTAGGCCCGCGCGCCCGACCGCTCATGCCAGGAATGCAGCCAGGATGGTGCGGTAGATACGCGCGAGATCGCGCAGTTCGGCGACCGGCACGCGTTCATCCGCCTGATGCATGGTGGCGCCGACCAGGCCGAACTCCGCCACCGGGCAATAGCGCGCGATGAAGCGTGCGTCCGAGGTGCCGCCGCCGGTGTCAAGCTTCGGCTCGACGCCGGATGCACCGATGATTGCCTGCCGCAGCGTATCCACGAGCGCACCGGGCTTGGTCAGGAACGATTCGCCGCTGATCGAAATGTCCAGATCGAAGCGTTCGGCATGCTGGGCCACCACGGCGCGCAGCCAGGCCGACAGCGCGGCGCCGGTGTGGTCGCTGTTGAACCGGATGTTCAACATCGCACTGGCGTTGGCGGGGATCACGTTGGTCACCGTGTTGCCGACATCAAGGCTGGTGAACTGCAGGCTGGACGGCTCGAACCAGTCGTTGCCGGCGTCGAGCGGCGCGGCGGTCAGGGCCGCGGCGGCGCCCACAAGGCGATGCACCGGATTGTCGGCGCGATGGGGGTAGGCGACATGGCCCTGGGTGCCGTGCACGGTGATCTTCGCATTCAGGCTGCCGCGACGGCCGATCTTCACCATGTCGCCGAGCTTCACTGGACAGGTCGGCTCGCCGACGACGCAGAAGTCGGGGACCTGCCGATTTGCGGCCATCCACTCCAGGACGCGCACCGTGCCGTCCACCGCGAGACCTTCTTCGTCGCCGGTGATCAGCAGGCTTATCGATCCATGCGGAGGACCTCCGGCAAGATGCTGTGCCGCGGCAGCGACGAAGGCTGCGATGCCGCCCTTCATGTCGCAGGCGCCGCGGCCGTACAGCACGCCGTTGCGCACCTCGGCACCGAAAGGATCTGTCTGCCAGTGCGCCGCGCCGACCGGCACCACGTCGGTATGGCCGGCGAAGCAGATATGTGGTCCACCGGTGCCGATGCGCGCGAACAGGTTGTCGATCTCACCATAGCGCAACGGCGTCACGATGAAGCCGAGGTGTTGCAAAGCACTGCTCAGCACCCCCTGCGCACCGGCATCGGCGGGCGTCACCGAGGCGCAGCGGATCAGCGCCTGTGCCAGCGGCAGCGGATCTTGCAAGTCCACCCCCGCCGTCATGGCCGGGCCTGTCCCGGCCATCGGTTGTGACAGCATGCCGCCACTGATGGCCGGGACAAGCCCGGCCATGACAGGCAATGCTGGGATGCCATGGCGATTGCTCTCAATCGCGCAGCAATTCGTTGATCGAGGTTTTCGCCCGGGTCTGCTCGTCCACTGTCTTGACGATGACCGCGCAGTAGAGCGACGGGCCAGGTGAGCCGTCCGGCAACAGGCGTCCAGGCAACGAACCAGGCACCACCACCGAATAGGCCGGCACGCGCCCGACATGGATTTCCCCTGTGGCGCGATCGACGACCTTGGTCGAGGCGCCGATGAACACCCCCATCGACAGCACGCTGCCCCGCTCGACCACCACGCCCTCGGC
The DNA here is from genome assembly GCA_963780095.1 of uncultured Alphaproteobacteria bacterium. Lineage (GTDB taxonomy): Bacteria > Pseudomonadota > Alphaproteobacteria > Acetobacterales > Acetobacteraceae > JAMXLO01. Next base: position 55,397 of record CAWABH010000022.1, on the reverse strand, counting down.
CACCTCGGAGCGCGCGCCGACGAAGCAGTCGTCCTCGATAATTACCGGATTGGCCTGCAGCGGCTCCAGCACACCGCCGATGCCGACACCACCGGACAGATGGCAATTGGCGCCGATCTGCGCACAGCTTCCAACGGTGGCCCACGTATCGACCATGGTGTTTCGCCCGACATAGGCACCGACGTTGACGAAACTCGGCATCAGCACCGCGCCGGGCGCGATGTAGGCGGCGCGACGGACCACCGCCCCAGGAACGGCGCGAAACCCCGCGTCGCGGAAGCGATTGGCGCCCCAGCCGGCAAACTTCAGCGGCACCTTGTCGAACACCGGCGCTCCACCCGGCCCCTCCATCGGCACGGAATCTGTCAATCGGAATGACAGCAGCACCGCCTTCTTGAGCCACTGATTGACCCGCCAACCGGTCGATGTCGGCTCGGCGACACGCTCCGCACCGGAGTCGAGGGCATCGAGCGCCGCCTCGACAGCCTTCCGCGCCGCGCCGCTGGTGGCGGATGAGAGCGAGTCCCGGTGCTCCCAGAGCTCGTCAATCGGCTGTTGCAGCGGATGCTGGCTCATGCGGCGACGTCCTTGGTAATGATCACAGGCAGGGGCAGATGCCGGCCGGACCATGCGCAGGCGTCGGTGGCCTGTCAACGCGGGACGGCAACGCTTCGTTAGCACCATTGGTGTCAAATGAGCTGTCCGGGACAGGGCAACCGAGTCATGAACGATACGATCGCCGACAGCCCGCGCTCCTCGGCCCGGGCCGAGGCAACCTTGCGGAATGCTCTGCTCGATAGCCGACAGCGTTGGCGTGATCTGGTGAGCATGGGAGCCGATCTCGCATACGAGACCGACGAGTGGGGCCGGCTCGTCTTCGTCATGCCCGAACCCTCGCTCGGGTGGTCGACCGCTACTCTAATCGGCCAGCCGGCAGAGCTGTTGCTCGTTGGCGGGGCCCATGCAAACGATTTCAATCCGTTCCGCGTAACCGCGTCAGTGCGCCGCAAGCGAGCCTGGCTCAATCGGGCTGACGGAAGTGCCGCTTTGCTCGCCTTCTCGGCCGCCCCCTTGCTGGACGACGAGGCGCGCATCGTTGGAGTGCGCGGCATCGGTGTGGACTGGACCGAATACGACGAGTACCAGGGCCGGGTCGCTACGGCACTGCGCCGCGGCGAGATTTTGGATCACATCCTGTGGCGGATGGGCCAGGAGGTCCTGGCGCCGCGGATGATGCAGGCGGCGCTCGACGCGCTGATGAACGCCCTCGGTGCCGAGGGCGCGGCCGTGATCGACCTGCACGGCAAGGACGGCACGGTCCTTGTGCATCGGGCGGGCGGGGCAACGGAAGAAGTGCTGCCCGAGGTGACGTCGCTGTTTGCGGAAGCAAGCGGACCGGCCGATGCTACAGGCGATGATGGCAGGCCGGTCGTCGTCGCCCTCTGCCATACGCGCTTTGGTGCACATGCCGGCCTGGCGCTGTGGCGCTCGCCCGGTTCACGCGGTTGGGATCATGAGGATAAGCTGCTGGTCAACGCCGCCGCCAGCCTGATCCGCATGGTTCTCGAGCACGAGGCGATCCAGTTGGAAATGGGGCGGCAGGCGCGGACCGATCCACTGACCGGCCTGCTGAACCGCCGCGCATTTCTCGACGATTTGACGCGACGTATCGACCGGCTGGCGCGCGACGACCAGCCGGGAACGTTGATGTTTGTCGATCTCGACTATTTCAAATCTGTGAATGACCGCCTTGGCCACGAGGCGGGCGACCAGGTGCTGCAGTGCACGGCGAACATGCTGCGCGACACGCTGCGTCCGAGTGATCTTGTGGCTCGCCTTGGAGGCGATGAATTCGCGCTCTGGATGGACGGTGCCGATCATATGACCGCGGCTGAACGCGCGGAGCGTCTCTGCGTGGAGGTGCCGCGCGAGTTACGCACAATCGCGGGGACAGAGGGGCCGGCGCCGACCGTGTCGATTGGCATCGCCACAAGGAGTGGCAGCAGCGACGAACCGATCGACAGCCTGATGCGCCGTGCCGACCGGGCGATGTACGAGGTCAAGCGGACGGGCCGTGGCCATTGGCGAGTTTTCAGCGAGGAGGAGGCGTGAGCGGCACACCATCACAAGGCCGCCATGGCGGCGACGAGCTGGAACTGAAGCCCAGCCACAAGGTCTCTTCGAGTGAGGCTGCGCGCGTCCGGTTGGGTGCCAGCACGGCCACCGAACCCGACGTGTTGCGCAGTCTGGCGGGCGACCCCTCGGTCACCGTTCGCGTGGCGCTGGCGCTCAACCCCGCTGCCCCTCCGCAGGTGAATGAGACCCTGGCGGGCGACCCCGATGAGCGCGTTCGGATCCTGCTGGCACGCAAGCTGACGGCACTCGCGCCCAGCCTGTCGGCGGCAGATCGGGCGCAGCTGCACCGGACGACCTGGGCGACGCTGACGGCACTCGTCGCCGACGAAGCCGTGCGGGTACGGGCCACCATCGCTGATGCGGTGAAGGATATGCCCGTTGCACCACGCGAGCTGATCCTACGGCTTGCCAACGACGCAGCGATGTCAGTGAGCGAACCGATCGTCCGTCTTTCGCCGCTGCTCACTACCGATGATCTGCTGGCGCTGCTGGCAAATGCTCCTGCATCCGGTACCGCTCTAGCGGTGGCTCAGCGATCGCACCTGGACGAAGACGTGTCGGATGCCATCGCCGCATCGGCTGGCAGCACCGAGATCCGCGCCCTGTTGGCCAACCCATCGGCGCAGATTCGCGAGGCGACTCTGGATGCCCTGATCGCACGGTCGGTTGAGCATACCGATTGGCACGAGCCCCTGGTGCGTCGGCCGTCATTGCCCCCGCCTGCGGCGCGGATTCTGTCGGAGATCGTGGCGACCCATCTGCTCGAGGTCTTGGCGACGCGCGCTGACCTGGCTCCGGCGCTCGCCGAGGATCTCCGCCGCCGACTCGTCGCCCGTTTGCAGTCCGATGCCAAGGAGTCAGCGGTCCGGTTAGAGCCGACCACGGAGCAGGCACTCGCCGACGCGCATGCGCTGGCGCGACGCGGCGAGCTTGCCGAGGAAGCGGTGCTCGACGCGGCGCGACGCGGGGAAGCCCGGTACGCTGCGGCATTGCTCGCGGTGGCAGCTGGCATGTCGGTTTCCGTCGTGGACCGAGCCTCATCGTTACGCAGCGCAAAGGGACTGGTGAGCCTGGTCTGGAAGGCAGGCTTTACGATGCGTGTGGCCGTCGCGCTGCAAACCCTGCTCGCGCACCTGGCACCCGATGCCGTCCTGACCGGCGGCTCGAGCGGGAATTTCCCGCTCGCCGTCGAGGAGATGCGCTGGCAGCTTGAGTTTCTGGACCGGATCGGACGCTGACAAGCTTTCCTATATTGGCGCTATGGTTTGATGATCGTGCCTGGCCCCGCCTCGGTGAACAGCTCCAGCAGGCAGGCGTGCGGCACGCGGCCGTCGAGGATCACGGCCCCTCTGGCGCCGCGCCGCACAGCGTCGATGCAGTTCTCCACCTTTGGAATCATGCCGCCGGTTATCATGCCGCTGTCTATGCCTGCCTCAACCTGGGCGATCGTCATTTCGGCAATGAGCCGCTTGTCGTTGTCCAGCACACCCGCCACGTCGGTCAGCATCAGCAGGCGCGTGGCGCCAAGCGCACCGGCGATGGCGCCAGCCACCGTGTCGGCATTGATGTTGTAGGTCTGGCCATCCGTGCCGACACCGACCGGCGCAATCACCGGCACAAGACCGGCACCGGTCAAGGCATGGATCACGCGCACATCGAGGTGCTCCGGCTCGCCGACGAAGCCGAGATCGAGGACGCGCTCGATGTTGCTGTCCGGGTCTCTCTTGGTCCGTGTAAGCTTGCGGGCACGGATCATGCCGCCATCCTTGCCGCTGACACCGACAGCAAGCGCACCGGCACGGGTGATCAGGCTCGCAACGTGTTTGTTGACGGAGCCGGAGAGCACCATCTCCACCACTTCAACCATGGCTGCGTCGGTGACGCGCAGCCCGTCTACAAAGGTGGACTGGATTGCGAGCCGCTTCAGCATGGCGTTGATCTGTGGGCCGCCGCCGTGCACGACGACAGGGTTCACGCCGACCTGCTTCAGGAGGGCGATGTCACTGCCGAACTGGACCGCGAGATCATCTTCTCCCATGGCGTGGCCGCCGTACTTCACGACGATGGTGGCTCCGGCGTAGCGGCGCAGGAACGGCAACGCCTGCGCCAGAACGCGCGCCCGCTCGGTGGCCGATCCGGCATCGTCTGGTGTCATTTCTCGAATTTCGCTCATGCGGCGCGTGTAGGGTCGCGCGCGGGCAGGGTCAAGTTCGCGGCCCATTGGTGCCCGGGATCAGCGCCTTTGCCAACGGGTCGATACACCGCGGATTCACCCGATCTGGAACGCGACTCGTGTTTTATGAGCGCACTTCGCCACGAGGAATATGCCCGAAACCTGCGTTTCAAGCCGAGCCGGGCTTCGACGGGGGCGGCGGAAGCCTGTCGAGATTCCGCACGCGCTCCTCCAGCGCTCCAAGATCTCGCGCAAGGCCAGCCACGTGCTGGGATGCAACCCCTGAAGCGGCAGCGGCCGCCGCACCCCTGGCTTCCGCGATCAGGATCTCTTCGCGGGCTTCGAGCTTGGCGACCGGTCCTTTAGTGCCTGAATTTCTTTTGCCTGAGCTTCAATCAGCGCCGCGTGCTTCGTCTCCAGCGCCAGGAGCCGATCGATCGTTCTCGCTACATTCAGCCATTCCAGCGGATTGAAGGCCACTTCGGCAGCTAAAGGCCGTAATGGTGCATCAATCGCTGAGTCCGCTCTTCCAACGCGGTCAACTCGCGGTCGACGCGCTCAAAGATCTTGCTCGCCTCCAGCTCTTCGGGAGACGCGCCTTTGTCAGGCACCTTCTCGCGTCGAGAAGGATTTTCTCCGCTGTAGACGCGGCCCGGGGACGCGGGGATCGTTGCCGGTGAGTCTTCTTCCCTGCCGGCCGCCCGGGTGGCAGGTTTCTTTCGAGCTTCGGTATGTCTGGTTGCGACCATCCCGCGACCTTAAGCATAGCCCCGCCACAAATCAAAGGCGGATTGATGCTTTTAACTTCACGGCAATAACAGCCCCCCAAGGCCGCCGCGAATACTGGCGGTCCGCACAGCGGTTGTAAGGCAGGCTCGGTCACGAAAATGGACACCAAGACAGGTCCGCCACGGCTTGCAGCTTCACCTGCAATATCTCTGCCCTCGGTAACTCATGAAGAAACTCGTCCGGTATCAAATCCCGACGTCAGCTTCCTGCTGGCCGAGATGCCTACCCGACCCGCCCAATCGGAATCCCGGATTGACAGAACAGTCTGTCGCTCGGGTCGTAGTGGTCCTACCAACAAAAAAGGCCGGCGACGCTCGCGCGTCGCCGGACGCGGCACTGGCCAAGCGAAAGCCCTACTCCGCCGCCTTCACCTCCTCGGTGATTTGCGGAGCAGCAGGACCCACATTGAGCGCCCGCTGGTCGCGGCCGGCAGCGATGGCGCGCAGCCGGTTCATCACCGAGCCTGTGCCCGCCGGGATCAGCCGCCCGACGATCACGTTCTCCTTCAGCCCGGTCAGGTAGTCCACCTTGCCGGCAGTCGCGGCCTCGGTCAGCACCCGCGTCGTCTCCTGGAAGGAGGCCGCCGAGATGAAGCTGTTGGTCTGCAACGACGCCTTGGTTATGCCCTGCAGCACCGGCATCGCCTGCGCCGGCCGATCGTCCTTGCCCAGCCTTGCGTTGACCGCATCGAACTCGGTGCGGTCGGTCTGTTCGCCGGCCAGGAACGTCGTGTCGCCCGGGTCGATGATTTCAACCTTCTGCAGCATCTGGCGAACGATGACCTCGATGTGCTTGTCGTTGATCTTCACGCCCTGCAGCCGATAGACTTCCTGGATCTCGTTCACCAGGTAGTCCGACAGCGCCTCGACACCGAGCACCTTCAGGATGTCGTGCGGCACGCGCGGGCCGTCCACCAGGGGATCGCCCCGGCGGACGAAGTCGCCCTCCTGCACCGAGACGTGCTTGCCCTTGGGGATCAGGTACTCGGTCTCCTCGGTGGTCTCGTCGTTCTTCACGATGACGCGGCGCTTGTTCTTGTAGTCCTTGCCGAACTCTACCCGCCCGTCGGTCTCGGCGATCACCGCGTGATCCTTCGGCCGGCGCGCCTCGAACAACTCCGCAACGCGTGGCAGGCCACCCGTGATGTCGCGCGTCTTGCTGCCCTCGCGCGGGATGCGCGCGAGCACGTCGCCCGCCGCCACCTGTGCGCCGTTATCGACCGACAGAATCGAATCGGGCGCCAGGAAGTAGCGCGCATCGGTGTTGTTCGGCAGCCGCAGCACCTCGCCGTTCTCGTCCTTGAGCTGCAGCCGAGGCCGCAGGTCCACGCCTTTGGCGGCTTGCTTGTAGTCGACCACCACCGTGGACGTGAGCCCGGTGACCTCGTCCATCCGCTCGACCAGCGTGATGCCCTCGATCAGATCGATGTATTCAACCTGACCGGCGCGTTCGGTTATGATCGGCAGGGTGTACGGATCCCACTCCGCCAACTTCTGCCCTCGCGCGACCTGCTGATCTTCGTCGACCAGCAGCCGCGCACCGTAAGGCACGCGGAACCTCGCGCGCTCGCGGTTCTTGTCGTCCACCAGCACGATCTCGCAGTTGCGCGACATCACCACCGGAACACCCTGGCTGTTCATCACCACGTTGCGGTTCCGAACCGTCACCGTGCCTTCGTGGCTTGCCTCAACGCTCGACTGCTCCGCGCCACGCTGGGCGGCGCCGCCGATATGGAAGGTCCGCATCGTGAGCTGCGTGCCGGGTTCACCGATCGACTGCGCGGCGATCACACCGACCGCCTCTCCGATGTTCACCGGCGTGCCGCGCGCCAGGTCTCGCCCATAGCAATGGCCGCAGACGCCGACGCGTGAATCGCAGGTCAGCACGGAGCGGATCTTCACCGCCTCGACACCGGACCGCTCGATCTGATCCGCGGCGTCCTCCTCGATGAGCGTGTTGTTCGGCACGATAACCTCGTTGGAGACAGGGTCTAGCACGTCCTCCGCGGACGTCCGCCCAAGGATACGCTCCGAGAGACCGGAGACCACCTCGCCGCCATCCATCACGGCACGCACTGTCAGACCGCGATCGGTGCCGCAATCCTCCTCGACGATGATGCAGTCCTGCGCCACATCGACCAGACGGCGGGTCAGATAGCCGGAGTTTGCCGTCTTCAGCGCGGTATCCGCCAGACCCTTGCGGGCGCCGTGCGTGGAGTTGAAGTACTCCAGCACCGACAGGCCTTCCTTGAAGTTGGCGATGATCGGCTGCTCGATGATCTCGCCGGAAGGCTTTGCCATCAAACCGCGCATGCCGGCGAGCTGACGCATCTGCGCGGGCGAGCCGCGCGCGCCGGAATGGCTCATCATCCAGACCGAGTTGGTCGGCGTGCCGATCTCCTGCTTGGAGATCTCCTTCATCATAGCGCCGGCCACTTCGTCGGTGCAGCGCGACCAGACGTCCACCACCTTGTTGTAGCGCTCGCCCGCGGTGATCAGGCCGTCTTGATACTGCTGTTCGAACTCCTTCACCTCGCCCTGCGTCTTCCGGATCATCTCCTCCTTCTCGACCGGGATGATCAGGTCATCCTTGCCGAACGAGATGCCTGCCTTCGCCGCCTGACCGAAGCCCAGCCCCATCAGCCGGTCGGCGAAGATCACACACTCCTTCTGACCGCAATGGCGATACACCATATCAATCACCTCGGAGATCTGCTTCTTGGTGAGCTGCTTGTTGAGCAGCTCGAATGGCACGTTTGGATGCTTCGGCAGAATCTGCGCGATCATCATGCGTCCGGGCGTCGTCACCAACACCTCGCGCACCGGATTGCCGCCGGCGTCGATCGTTTCCCATCGCGCCTTTATCTTATCGTGCAGGCCAATCGCGCCCGCCTGCAGCGCGTACTCGATCTCGCCGATCGTGCCGAACGCCGGCGCGTCCTGGTCGGCGACCGCATGGAACTCCGGCGTGTCGAGTGACAGGTAATAGAGCCCGAGCACGATGTCCTGCGAAGGCACGATGATTGGCTTGCCGTTGGCCGGGCTGAGGATGTTGTTGGTCGACATCATCAGCACGCGCGCTTCGAGCTGCGCTTCCAGGGAAAGCGGCACGTGCACCGCCATCTGATCGCCGTCGAAGTCGGCATTGAAGGCGGTGCAGACCAGCGGGTGGAGCTGGATCGCCTTGCCCTCGATCAGCACTGGTTCGAACGCCTGAATACCCAGCCGGTGCAGCGTCGGCGCCCGGTTCAGCATTACGGGATGCTCGCGGATCACCTCCTCGAGGATGTCCCACACCTCCGGCCGCTCCTTCTCTACCATCCGCTTGGCGGCCTTGATGGTGGTGGCGTGGCCGTACTTCTCCAGCTTCGAGTAGATGAACGGCTTGAACAGTTCGAGCGCCATCTTCTTTGGCAGCCCGCACTGATACAGCTTCAGCTCCGGCCCGACCACGATGACCGACCGCCCGGAATAGTCGACGCGCTTGCCCAGCAGGTTCTGCCGGAAGCGACCCTGCTTGCCCTTCAGCATGTCGGAGAGCGACTTCAGCGGACGCTTGTTGGCGCCCGTGATCGCACGTCCCCGACGCCCGTTGTCGAACAACGCGTCGACGCTCTCTTGCAGCATGCGCTTCTCGTTGCGCACGATGATGTCGGGCGCGCGCAGCTCGATCAGCCGCTTCAAACGATTGTTACGGTTGATCACGCGACGGTACAGGTCGTTCAGATCCGACGTCGCGAAACGGCCGCCGTCCAGCGGCACCAGCGGGCGCAGCTCAGGCGGGATCACTGGTACCACATCAAGGATCATCCAGTCGGGACGCGCGCCGCTGTCGGCGAATGCCTCGATCAGTTTCAGCCGCTTGACCAGCTTCTTGCGCTTCGCCTCGGATGTCGTCTCCTTCAGCTCGCCGCGCAGCCGGACCTTCTCCTCATCGAGGACGATCTTGTGCAGCACCTTCTTGATCGCTTCGGCGCCGATGCCGACCTCGAACTGATCGTCGCCGAACTCGTCCTGCTTGGCGAGCAGCTGATCCTCGGTGAGCAGCTGATGCAGCTTCATGTCGGTGGTGCCCGGTTCCAGCACCACGTAGCTCTCGAAGTAAAGAATCTTCTCAAGCTCCTTCAGCGTCAGATCGACCATCAGGCCTATCCGGCTCGGCAGCGACTTCAGGAACCAGATATGCGCGACCGGCGAGGCCAGTTCGATATGGCCCATGCGCTCGCGCCGAACCTTGGCCAGCGTCACCTCGACGCCGCACTTCTCGCAGATGATGCCGCGGAACTTCATCCGCTTGTACTTGCCGCACAGGCATTCGTAGTCCTTGATCGGACCAAAGATGCGGGCGCAGAACAGTCCGTCGCGCTCCGGCTTGAACGTGCGGTAGTTGATGGTCTCGGGCTTCTTGATCTCGCCGTACGACCAGCTCCGGATCTGCTCCGGGCTGGCCATCTGGATCTTGATTTGGTCGAAGGTCATTGCCTGGCCGGTCTGGCCAAGAATCTTCATAAGTTCGTTCATGTCTTTGATACCCTATCGATCAGGGGGTGCATCGTCGTCAAAGAAGAAGAATTCACCACAGAGACGCAGAGAACGCTGAGAAGAAATCAATGCGCTTGGCGCAAAGCGCATCCTTCGCCTTCTCTGCGCACTCTGTGTCTCTGTGGTGTTCCTTCTTGATCAAGCCGCGCGGCTATCCAGGTCGACATTCAGCCCAAGCGACTTCAGCTCCTTCACCAGCACGTTGAAGCTCTCCGGCACGCCGGCCTCGAAGTTGTCCTGCTCGCGCACGATCGCCTCGTAGACCTTGGTGCGCCCGGACACATCGTCGGACTTCACTGTCAGCATCTCCTGCAGTGTATACGCGGCGCCATAGGCTTCCAGCGCCCAGACCTCCATTTCGCCGAAGCGCTGACCGCCGAACTGCGCCTTGCCGCCCAGCGGCTGCTGCGTCACCAGCGAGTACGGCCCAATGGAACGCGCGTGGATCTTGTCGTCCACCAGGTGGTGCAGCTTCAGCATGTAGATGTAGCCGACCGTCACCTTGCGCTCGAACGGCTCGCCGGTGCGGCCATCGACCAGAACCACCTGGCCGGACGTATCCAGCCCTGCCCTCTCCAGCATGCCCTCGATGTCGGACATCCGCGCCCCGTCGAACACCGGCGTCGCGATCGGAACACCCTTCTTCAGGTTGTCGGCCAGCTCCATGAGCTGGTCGGTGTCGAGAATGGCGATCTGGTCGCGATATTCCTCCTCGCCGTACACGTCCCGCAGCCGCTCCAGCAGTGCCTCACGCCGCGCGCCGGTGCGGCGATATTCCTCGACCAGCTCGCCGATCTGCGCACCGAGCGTGTGACACGCCCAGCCAAGATGCGTCTCGAGAATCTGGCCGACATTCATCCGACTTGGCACACCCAACGGATTCAGCACGATATCCACCGGCGTGCCGTCCTCGAGGAACGGCATGTCCTCAACCGGCACGACCTTGGAGACAACACCCTTGTTGCCGTGCCGACCGGCCATCTTGTCGCCGGGCTGCAGCTTGCGCTTCACCGCGATGAAGACCTTGACCATCTTCATAACGCCAGGCGGCAGTTCGTCGCCGCGCTGCAGCTTCTCCACCTTGCTGTCGAACCGCGCCTGCAACCGGCCGACTGCGGCATCGAACTCGCGCCTCAGCGTTTCCATCTCCGCCATCACCGCGTCGTCCTGCACGCCGATATGGCGCCAGGCGCCGCGCGGATGCTCGGCCAGAACCTCCTCGTCGATCGTCGTGCCGGCCTTGATGCCCTTGAATCCGCCGGTGGCCTTGCGACCAAGCAACTTCTCGCGCAGCCGGTTCAGGAACGACCGCTCCTGGATCGCCTTCTCGTCGTCGCGGTCCTTTGCCAGACGCTCGATCTCGGCGCGCTCGATCGCCATCGCGCGTTCGTCCTTGTCGACGCCGCGCCGCGCGAACACCCGCACATCCACGACCGTGCCGGTCACCCCGGGCGGCAGCTTCAGCGACGTGTCGCGCACATCCGACGCCTTCTCGCCGAAGATCGCCCGCAGCAGCTTTTCCTCAGGCGTCATCGGGCTTTCGCCCTTCGGCGTCACCTTGCCGACCAGGATGTCGCCCGGGTTCACTTCCGCGCCGATATAGACGATGCCGGCCTCGTCGAGGTTCTTCAGCGCCTCCTCGCCCACATTGGGAATGTCGCGCGTGATCTCCTCCTGGCCGAGCTTGGTGTCACGCGCCATCACCTCGAATTCCTCGATGTGGATGGACGTGAACACGTCGTCGCGCGCGATGCGCTCAGAGATCAGGATCGAGTCCTCGAAGTTGTAACCGTTCCACGGCATGAAGGCGACCAGCACATTGCGGCCAAGCGCCAGTTCGCCGAGTTCGGTCGACGGTCCATCCGCGATGATCTCGCCCTCCTGCACCAGGTCGCCCACCCTCACCAACGGTCGCTGATTGATGCAGGTGGACTGGTTGGAGCGCATGAACTTGCGCAGCCGGTAGATGTCGACGCCCTTGGTCGTGTTGTCGTCGTTGGTCGCGCGCACCACGATGCGCGCGCCGTCGATCTGGTCCACGACGCCAGCCCGGCGGGCGATGATCGTTGCGCCGCTGTCGCGTGCCACCGCCGCCTCCATGCCGGTGCCGACCAGCGGCGCGTCGGCCTGGATGAGCGGCACCGCCTGACGCTGCATGTTGGAGCCCATCAGCGCGCGATTGGCATCGTCATTCTCCAGGAACGGGATGAGCGCCGCCGCCACCGAAACCAGCTGCTTCGGCGATACGTCGATCGCGGTCACGTCGTCGGGGCGCACCAGGCGGAAGTCACCCTGTTTGCGCACCGAAACCAGGTCCTCAGTGAATTGCCCGGTCGAGTCCATCGGCGCATCGGCCTGGGCGACGACAAGCTTCTCCTCCTCCATTGCCGAAAGGTAGCGCGGCTCGCGCTGTACCACGCCGTCCTTCACCAGCAGGTAAGGCGTCTCGATGAAGCCGTACTTGTTGACCTTGGCATAGGTGGCGAGCGAGTTGATCAGGCCGATATTCGGCCCTTCCGGTGTCTCGATCGGGCAGATGCGGCCGTAATGCGTCGGATGCACGTCGCGCACCTCGAAGCCCGCGCGCTCACGTGTCAGGCCGCCCGGGCCAAGCGCGGAAAGACGCCGCTTGTGCGTCACTTCACTTAGCGGATTGGTCTGGTCCATGAACTGCGAAAGCTGCGAGGAGCCGAAAAACTCCCGCACAGCCGCCGCAGCCGGTTTGGCGTTGATCAGGTCGTGCGGCATCACCGTGTCGATATCGACCGAGCCCATGCGCTCGCGGATCGCCCGCTCCATGCGCAGCAGGCCGATGCGGTATTGGTTCTCCATCAGCTCGCCGACCGAGCGCACCCGGCGATTGCCGAGATTGTCGATGTCGTCGATCTGGCCGCGCCCATCCTTCAGCTCGCACAGGATCTTCACCGTGCGCAGCAGGTCCTCCTTGCGCAGGATGCGGATAGAATCAGCCACATCGGTGAAACCGAGCCGCATGTTCATCTTCACCCGGCCGACGGCCGACAGGTCATAGCGATCGGGATCGAAGAACAGGCCGCGGAACAGACCCTCCGCGGTCTCCGGCGTCGGCGGCTCGCCCGGACGCATGACGCGGTAGATGTCGATCAGCGCGTCGTCGCGGCCGGAGTTCTTGTCCACCGCCAGCGTGTTGCGAATCCACGGGCCGTTCGACTGGTCGATCGCCAATGTCGGCAACCGCGTGATGCCGGCATCCTCCAGCGCCGTCAGCTTCGGCTCGGTCAGTTCCTCGCCCGCCTCGGCATAGATTTCGCCGGTTTCCAGGTTCACCAGATCCTCGGCCACGAAACGGCCGAGCAGGTCGGTGCGGCCGACCAGCACCTCCTTGGTCTTCTCGGCGATGCGCCGCGCCTGGCGCTGCGTCAGCTTGGCGTCCGCATCGGCCACGACCTCGCCGGTCGCGGCATCGATGATCGGCTCGAGCTGCTTCACGCCGCGAAATGCGTCGGGATCGAACGGCCGCGCCCAGCCCTTGGGGGTACGGTCGAACACCACCTGGCCGTAGAAGTAACTGAGGATTTCCTCGGGTTCCAGGCCGCGGATCTCGCCGATCTCGAGCGTCTCGCCCTTCGCCTCACGCTCCGCGCGCAGTTTCTCCGTGGCCGCACTCTCCAGTGCATACAGCAGCGTGGTCACCGGCAGCTTCCGCTTGCGGTCGATGCGCACGTAGACCAGGTCCTTGCTGTCGAATTCGAAGTCGAGCCAGGAACCGCGATACGGGATCACGCGCGCGGCGAACAGATATTTGCCCGACGAGTGCGTCTTGCCCTTGTCGTGGTCGAAGAACACGCCGGGCGAGCGGTGCATCTGCGAGACGATGACGCGCTCGGTGCCATTGATGATGAATGTGCCGTTGTCGGTCATCAGCGGCATGTCGCCCATGTAGACCGGCTGCTCCTTGATGTCACGGATGGAGCGAGCGCCGGTGTCCTCATCCACATCCCAGACGATCAGGCGCAGGATGACCTTCAGCGGCGCGGCATAGGTCATGCCGCGCTGGATGCATTCCTCGACGTCGTATTTCGGCTCCTCGAGCTCATAGTGGACGAACTCCAGGCGGCCGCGACCGGCGAAGTCGTCGATCGGGAAAACCGACTTGAACACTTCCTGCAGCCCGGCATGCAGCCGGCTGTCGTGCTGGACATTCATCTGCAGGAACCCCTCATAGGAGGCGCGCTGCACGTCGATGAGATTCGGCATCGGCGCCACCTCAGGGATACGCCCGAAGTTGCGCCGGATGCGCTTGCGCCCGGTAAACGACCTGGTAATTGCGTTCATGAAGTGCCCTGCTTATCTGTCTCTACGCTCGTCCGCGGCCACAGCGAACCTGCCGCCAAGGTTGTCGGCCGCCGCGCAACACAAATGGGGGCGGGAATCGCACGATTCCCACCCGCATCCAGACCAGACGGGCAGCGGCGCGGCGGTGCCGCTGCCCGGCGTTCGATCGACCGATTGTACTATTTGACCTCCACGGCGGCGCCCGCATCCTCGAGCATCTTGCGGAGCTTGGCGGCCTCTTCCTTGTTCACGCCTTCCTTCACCGGCTTGGGCGCCGCTTCAACGAGATCCTTGGCCTCCTTCAGGCCAAGCCCGGTGATGGTGCGGACTTCCTTGATCACGTTGATCTTCTTGTCGCCTATCTTGGCCAGAATGACGCTGAACTCGGTCTGCTCCTCGGCCGGTGCGGCCGCGGCCGCGGCGGCAGGCGCGGCTGCCACCGCGGCAGGCGCGGCGGCGGAAACGCCCCACTTGTCCTCAAGCAGTTTCGAGAGCTCCGCAGCCTCCAACACCGTAAGGCCGGACAGCTCGTCCACCAGCTTCTGTAAATCTGCCATTTTCGTGTGCCCTTAATCTAGTCGTTGGTTGGTTCCATGCAAGCCGCCCTTTGCGGCACGCTGTTCACTCTTTGAGCATGCGAGGCATGTTATCACGATCTCGTGACCACCGGGTCGAGCCCGGTGGCATGTCATGCCGCCGCACCCTGGGGCGAGTCGCCCTCCTGGTCCTTCCTGGCGAACGCCCCGAAGACCCGAGCGAGTTGCCCGGCCGATGCCTGGAGGACGCCGGCAACGCGTGTCGCGGGGGTTGCGATCATCCCCACGATGCGGGCGCGCAGCGCATCCAGACTCGGCAGTTCGGCCAGTGCCCGGACCCCCGACGCATCCAGCGTCTGGGCTCCGAGCGCCCCGCCGATCAGTACGAGCTTCTCGTTGGTCCTGGCGAACTCGACGGTCGCCTTCGCCGCCGCCACCGGATCCTGCGACCACGCAAGCGCGGTCGGACCGGTCAGCATCGGCTTGAGGCCGTCGAATTGGGTCCCTTCCAGGGCGAGGTGGGCCAGGCGGTTCTTCGCGACCCTGAAGGTCACGCCGGCTGCCCGCATCCTGCGCCTGAGGTCCGTCGCCTCGGCGACCGTGAGACCCGTGTTGTGGGTGACCACGATCATCGAGGTGGCGGCAAGCGCCTGATGCAGACCGGCGACGAACTCCCGCTTTTGTGTACGGTCCACTTAGCCTACTCCACTGTTCCCCAGGCAGTGCCGGGAACATGGGCCTGACGCGTTTGGACCGCGCCGGGCCGGGTTGCCCATCCTCGGGCCCTGACCCGAGGATCGCCTGTCCAAACAGCCGGAACCAACCGTCCCTCGGGCTCAGCCCAAGGGATTCGGCGTCTCCCGTCTCCCGCGCGCGAACCGGATGGCCCATTAGACCCCCGAGGGGGAACGTGCGGTCTCGGACAGGTTCGGGGGCGGTTTGCCCCCTTTTGTCTCGCCACGGCCGGGCAAGCCGGCGATCGGGCGAAGCGCGGGGAGGTAGCGGAAAGCGGGGGCGGAGTTCGAGGGCTTGTTGCGCCCTGTGGCAGCTTTGGCCTTCATGCACGGGCACATGCGCAGGGGGGCGAGGCGAATGACAGGCAGTCCGGCGGGGCCGCTCGATGGCGTGAAGGTGCTGGACCTGTGCAGCTATCTCGCCGGTCCCTACGGCTGCACGCTGCTGGCCGATCTCGGCGCCGACGTGATCAAGATCGAATCGCCGCAAGGCGACATGCTGCGCCAGTTCCCGTCGAGCCTGCCCGGCGACAGCCGGTTCTTCCTCGGCACCAACCGCGGCAAGCGCGCGCTGGCGCTGGACCTGAAGCAGCCGGAGGGGCTGGCGATCCTGCACCGCATGGTCGCGACGCGCCGATGTGCTGGTCGAGAACTTTCGCCCGTCGGTGCCGGCGCGGCTTGGCATCGACTATCCGCGGCTGCGGGCATGCGCGCGCTCAATACAGGGGGCGAAACGCCTCAGAACGGATCAGTCAGGCTCATCCTGGAAACCCCCGCGTCGCCGGAGTTGGTGGAGGCCTATCGCAAGAACGATCGCGAGCACCTGCCGGCGCTGTTAAACCAACGTATCGAGTGGCAAGGCGTACAAACTACACCATTGGTGATCTGCCTTCCCTCTCCTTCACGTTCAAGCCCGGTCCTGCCTTCCCCAACTACCCCGATGTCCCGCCGGCGCCGCTTCCGGATCGTCTGGTCTTTGGGATCCTGTTTCAAGAGGTCGGCGCCGCGCGGGAGTTCATACACGCCGTCAGCCTGACCAAAGACGTGCTGGTGGGCACGGACGCGCTGATCGCCTCCTTCGACTCCTGGTGTCCGAGCGAGTCCTGGCCGTCGTTCTTCGCCACCCGCGCACATGCGCATGACCTCATCAACGCGTCCGTTTTGGCGGCCACCTTCCCGCCCATGGAGGGGCAGGGCGTCAACGTGGTGGTCGTAGACGAGGGATTCTCTGCGGCGCGACTCCAAGTTCGCCATCCCGGCTTCGCCTATGCCGGCGGCTGGATCGTCAATCAACCGGGCATGCCGCCCCGGCAGCCCGGCATGCCGGTCGATCCGGACGGTCACGGTACCATGGTCGCGCGGAACATTCTTTCTATAGCGCCTCGCGTGCGGCTGTTCGACTTTCCAATGCTGCCCGAGCGCATCACGAACGTGGGGAATTATATGCTTTGGGCGCACGCCGAATTTCTTTTCGTACTGGCCACAATTGCCCTGTGGCGCGGCCTCAATCTTGTTCGCGGGCCCTTGGGTGTTCAGCAACGCGTGGGGAATCTATGATAGGCGGCTAGAGGCGCTCCCTGGCAGCTACACCAACAACGCCAACCACCCTTACAATCTGCAAGTCACGGCTGCGGACGTTGTGGGGCACGATCAGGTCTACGCCGCTGGCAATTGTGGGCTATTCTGTCCAAACCTGCGCTGCGGGCCGGGTGATCAAGGACCCGGCCGGAGCATCCTTGGCGCCAACTCGCATTCGCGCGTACTGACAGTGGGCGCCGTGCGCCCAGACGGGCTCTGGTTGGGCTACTCGTCACAGGGGCCGGGGCAGCCCGGCTTCGCACCAGTCGGTGGCGGTGTTGTGGAGAAGCCGGACCTCTGCGCGCCAAGCCATTTCGTTGAGGACCGGGACGCACATTTCGTCAGCACCGGCACATCGGCCGCGTGCGGCATCGCTGCCGGCGCTGTCGCCGCCCTGCGCAGCGCCGTTGCTGTGGCCGGCATGTCGCCGGGGACGCTGCGCGGACATTTGCGTAACGGCGCCCGAATGCCCGCAGGTGCGCCGGCGCCCTGGAACTTGCGGCACGGCTACGGGATTCTTGACCTGCGAAGGACACTGGGAAGCATTCTCGGCGTACCCTGAACAGAAAGATTTCTAGTGACGCTGGATGCGTCGCCGGCGTTTTAGCCCCTCGATCACCGCGCGCTGGGGCGGGGAAGCTAGCCCCGCCTACCATCTCCGCGAGTGTGAGCGCCCTGGCCAATCTATCGCACTGGCCGCTGCTCACGACCGAGAGCTTGCGCCGTGAATGCGTCCTTCCAGCCAGGAGCAGCCAATCGAAATCCAGTTCACGCGTGTCCGCTTTGGGTCGCAGGCGGCCGTTCCGCCATCATTCAGAGACAGTCCCTTAGCTCAGAAGGCACGCCGGCGGTCCCGAGCGATGTTGGCCTGCAGGAGTGGCTGCTGGACCGGTTCCGGCAACAGGCCCACGCGCCGGCCAAGGATTTCCGCAATCCGGCGTTCCAGCGCGATGAGACGAAACAAGTCCATGCGCGCGGCCTGGTCGAACTCAACGGCAAGGTCGACATCGCTGGCCGCTTCGGCATCGCCGCGTGCAAATGACCCAAACAGGGAAAGGTGGCGTATACCGGCACGGCGCAATTCGGTCTCATGCGCCTGCAAGATGGCGACGATACGCTGAACCAGGTCGGTCGTGGTTGTGGTGCTCATTGGAGCGCACTGCTTTCCAGGGGAGGATAGCATGAAATCGCGGCACCCGAACCGGCCGGAAGGCGGTGGTCCCATCAGGCATGGGTGCCGTGTGCGCGAGCGCCAGCACCTCTACCTGAATATATTCCTTGCCACTCGCCTCTAAGTTGTGTTCCTATTCTGTTCATGACCGCGGCGACCAGCACACCAGGCACCCCACCCCCCGCCGACACCGACACACCCAGCCGCTCCGCCCGCCTCCTCGGCCTCGTCCGCAAGCTCATCGACTACGGCAAGGAACTCGCCGCCACGATCCGCCGGCGCGCCTTCACCGACCCGCAATTCGCCAGCACCCATTTCGGCAGCGCCGACGCCGCGCTGATCCTCGCCAGCATCTCCCGCGGCCTGCATCGCGCCAACGCGCTCGAGGCGCGGATCGTGCGCGGCGCCGCCCGTCTGGACGCCGCGCCCCGCGCCGCTGCGTCCCCGCGCAATCCGCGCGTGCCGCGGCCGGCCGCCGCACCCGCGCCCGCCGAGGCGGACCCTCGCCTCGCCCGCCTGCCCACCCCGGCGCAGATCGCCGCCGAGGTCCGCCGCCGCCCGATCGGCGCCGTCCTTGCCGACATCTGCCGCGACCTCGGCATCATGCCCAGCGATCCGCTGTGGCGGGAACTGCAACTCGCCATCATCTGCGAGGGCGGCAATCTCTGCCGCCTTGTGATGGACGTGGTCGACCGGGCGATGGCGCCCGTGCTCGCGGCCTGGCCCCCAGGCATGGTCCTCACCTGGCCGGACCCGCCCCCGTGCTTCCCGCCGCCTCCCGGCACCGGCCCGCCCTGAACCTGTGATGGTCGCCAGCGACAGCTTCGCCGACTTCCTGCGCGAGCAACTCGCGCCGCTCGGCCACATCACGCTGCGGCGGATGTTCGGCAAGACCGGCGTGTTCTGCAACGGGCTGATGTTGGGGATGGTGACCGACAACACGCTCTACCTCCGGGTGGATGACCACAACCGGATGACCTTCAAGGAAGCCGCGTCCTCTCCGCCCCTCAACTACGAAAAGCAGGGCCGCGCCATTGATCTCGCCTTCTGGCGCGCGCCGGAGCGATTGTTCGACGAACCCGATGAACTCGTCAGGTGGGGGCAGGCCGCGCTGGCGGCCGCGCGACGGGTCGCGGCGAAGCGAGGACGCACTGCGGCGAGCCGAACATCGAAGCGTCGGCCAACAGGGCGGTCATGAACCGTTGCGCGCGCCCCCTGCCCGCACCACTATCGGGTCCAACGTAGGGCGCGCGGCATGAGTGATTACGACACCGATCTTATATTGTGGTCGCGCGAGCAGGCCGATCTCCTGCGGAGAATGGGCGCCGGCGAGCGTGTCAACGATCAGGTGGACTGGGAGAACGTCGCCGAGGAGATTGAGTCGTTGGGCAGGAGCGACTGGCGCGAACTGCGCAGGCGGGTTCAACTGGTCCTACGACACCTGATCAAGTTGCAGGCGTCCCCGGCGCTCCCACCGCGAAACGGGTGGCGACGGACGGTCGTTGAACAGCGTAGCCAGATCAGCGTCTTGCTGGAAGACAGCCCAAGCCTGGTCCAGCGCATGCCAGAGGCGATCACCAAAGAGCTGCCCCCCGCGCGCGAGTTGGCTCAGTCCGATCTTGCCGAATTCAACGAGCCCACGCTGGTCGAGATCGGAGAGCTGACCTTCACGACCGATCAGGTGCGGGGCCCCTACCTCCCGGACTGACCGCTACCCCGCCAGGCTCCCGATATCCACCCGCACGCCAGGCCCCATCGTGGAGCTCACCGACACCTTCTGCACATAGGTGCCCTTCGCGCCGGTCGGCTTCGCCTTCTGAATAGCATCCGCCAGCGCGCGCGCATTCTCCGCCAGCTTGTCATCTTCGAAGCTCACCTTGCCGATGCCGGCATGGATGATCCCGGCCTTCTCGGCGCGGAACTCGACCTGGCCGCCCTTCGCCGCGGTTACGGCCCCCTTCACATCCATCGTCACGGTCCCGAGGCGCGGGTTCGGCATCAGTCCGCGCGGACCGAGGATCTTACCCAACCGCCCGACGACGCCCATCATGTCCGGCGTCGCGATGCAGCGGTCGAACGCGATCTCGCCGGCCTGCACCTTCTCCGCCAGGTCCTCGGCGCCCACCACGTCGGCGCCTGCCGCCTGTGCCTCCTCGGCCTTGGGCCCGCGGGCGAACACGCCAACCCGCACCGTCTTGCCGGTGCCGTTCGGCAGCGAGGTCAGGCCGCGCACCATCTGATCGGCATGCCGCGGATCAATGCCGAGATTCATCGACATCTCGACCGTTTCGTCGAATTTCGCCTTGGCGTTCTGCTTCACGAGCTTGATCGCCTCGGGCAGTGCGTAGGCCTTGGTTCGGTCGACCGCCGAATACGCAGTCTTGAGCCGCTTGTTCTTTGCCATGTCTTCAGCCCTCCACCACGGTCAGGCCCATCGAACGGGCCGAGCCCGCCAGCATCCGCACGGCGCCATCGATGTCGTTGGCGTTCATGTCCTTCATCTTGATTTCCGCGATCTCGCGGAGCTGAGCCGTCGTGATCTGCCCCACCGGGGCGGCCTTGCCGACGGTCTGCGAACCCTTGTCGATCTTCGCCGCCTTCATCAGAAAATAGGTGTTCGGCGGCGTCTTGGTGATGAAGGTGAAGGAGCGATCCGCGAAAGCGGTGATCACCACCGGAACCGGCATGCCCGGCTCCATGTTCTGGGTGACCGCGTTGAATTCCTTGCAGAATGCCATGATGTTCAGCCCCCGCTGGCCGAGCGCGGGGCCCACCGGCGGCGACGGGTTCGCCTTGCCCGCCGGTATCTGCAGCTTGATGTAGCCGACGATCTTCTTGGCCATATCCCTGGTCCTTTCCCACGTCTTAGGGTCCCGGGGACCGCGGTGCAAACGGCAGAGCCACCGCGCAAACGGCGGTGGGAGAGCCTCCCGCGTTCCGATGGAGAGGGGGCGTTTAGCGGAAGGGCGCAGGCGAGTCCAGGGGCGGCTGCAAGTTTGATGGACCGCGCCAGCCATGCGGCACTCAGCTGCCGCCATTGGACCCTGCACGCGTCTCGCCTATCGAATATGGACCCGAGATCCGCCGCCTGCTCGCAGAGCACGCCACAAGGAAGCGCGACTGACCCGGCCGCTGCGACGCCGCGGCGGCCGGCAAGCCGCGGCGTCGCCGCGGCCGGCAGGGCTCAGTCGCAGCGGCTTGCCTCGAAATCCTCGAGCAGACCCGCGTGGTCGAGTTGTCGAAGAGCAGCCTCGGTCCGCCGCTCGATCGAGCGCAACCAGACGCCGACCAGCAGCCTGGCCAGACGGGTGGGGATGCTGTCGGAACCGCTGCGCTGGCTCGTGTCGGTGTGGAGCGCCGCGACCGGGGCAGCAAAGGCGATGTGCATCGGGTCCTCCTCCTGCCGTTCCCGGCGAACACTGCGTCGGACGCCGGGCGAGCGCAGTGAACTGTTTCACACCTCGCTTCCCCTTCGCCCCTGGCGCTGTATCTTTCGGTCAGCGACCTGGCCGAACCGAGGGAGAAGCCTTCTGCCCTTCGCGCATACGCTCCGTGGCACGCGCTACACATTCGCCGACCTGCGCACCCTTCTGGCGCGGGCGAGCCCGTTGCGGTCTGGCGACTCGTTGGCAGGACTTGCAGCGGCAAGCGCGGCTGAGCGGGTCGCGGCACAGATGGCTCTGGCCGATGTGCCACTCGCGGCGATCCTCGCCGAACCGGTGATCCCCTATGAGTCGGACGAGGTCACAAGGCTTATCATCGACTGCCACGATCCAATTGCCTTCGCGCCTGTCGCATCCCTGACCGTCGGGGAATTCCGCGAGTTACTGCTTTCCGCAGAGCCCGAGACGCTGGCCGACCTCCGCCCCGGACTTACCCCGGAGATGACGGCGGCCGTATGCAAGCTGATGCGGCTTCAGGACCTTATCGCGGTGGCTGCGAAATGCCGTGTGGTCACGCGCTTCCGCAACACGATCGGGCTAGCGGGCCGGCTATCGGTGCGGCTCCAGCCCAACCATCCGACGGATGACCCGCAGGGCGTTGCCGCCTCAACGCTCGACGGGTTGCTGCTCGGTGCGGGCGATGCGGTGATCGGCGTCAATCCGGCGACGGACAGCCTGGACGCCGCCATGACCCTGCTGACCATGCTCGACACTGTACGCGAACGCTACGCCATTCCGACCCAGACCTGCGTGCTTGCCCATGTCACCACCAGTCTCCGCGCGATCGAACGCGGCGCACCGGTGGACCTCGTGTTCCAGTCGATCAGCGGCACCGAGGCGGCCAACCGCAGCTTCGGCGTATCCCTCGGGTTGCTGCGCGAGGCACGCGAAGCGGCCCTGTCGCTGCACCGAGGCACCATCGGCGACAACGTGATGTATTTCGAAACGGGCCAGGGCAGCGCGCTGTCGGCCGATGCGCACCATGGCGTCGACCAGCAGACAATCGAGACGCGTGCCTACGCCGTGGCGCGCGCGCTTCTCGCCGCTGCTGGTCAACAGCGTCGTCGGCTTCATCGGTCCTGAGTATCTCTACGATGGCAAGCAGATCACCCGCGCCGGCCTTGAGGATCATTTCTGCGGCAAGCTTCTCGGCCTGCCGATGGGCGTGGACGTCTGCTACACCAACCACGCCGAGGCCGATCAGGACGACATGGATGGTCTGCTGACGCTGCTAGGTGTGGCCGGCGTCAATTATGTCATGGGCGTGCCAGGCGCCGATGACATAATGCTGTCGTACCAGAGCACATCGTTTCACGACGCGCTCTATCTTCGCGGTGCTCTCGGATTGCGCCCGGCACCCGAATTCGAAGTGTGGCTGGCGCGAATGGGCCTCGATCGCGGCGCTGTCCCCGAACCGCTGCCACAGGCACTGTCGCCGACCCTGATCGGCCTCGGCTGATGGCGCAGTTACCCGCGAGGTGGGCCGATCTGCGCCGTTTCACGCCGGCGCGCGTGGCGCTCGGCCGCGCAGGCAACGGACTGCCGACCGCGGCCCATCTCGACTTCCAGGCTGCTCACGCCGCGGCGCGCGACGCGGTGCACGCCGTGCTGGATGTCGAGGCACTGCGGGTGGACCTCGCAACGGCGGGATTGGCGAGCATTGCCGTGCGCAGTGCCGCACCGGATCGGCGCACCTATCTGCTGCGCCCCGATCTCGGTCGCCGGTTGTGCGACGCGGATCATGGAGCCCTGCCTGCGATGCCAGGCGTCATGCTGTTCGTTATCTGCGATGGACTTTCCGCCACCGCGGTGCAGCGCCATGCAACCGTGCTGCTGAGCCACGTCATCCCGATGTTGCAGCGCACAGGTCATGCCGCCGCGCCGGTCATCGTGGCGGAGCAAGGCCGCGTCGCGCTCGGCGACGACATCGGCGAGGCGATGGGCGCCGCGGCGGTCGCCGTGCTGATCGGCGAGCGCCCCGGCCTGACCGCTGCCGACAGCCTCGGTGTCTACCTGACGTGGCAGCCCCGCCGCGGCCGCACCGACGCCGAACGCAACTGCATCTCGAACGTTCGCCCCGACGGGCTTGCACCGCAGGCGGCCGCCGACAAGCTGCTTTGGCTGATCGGTGCGATGCGGCGTCTGCGCCTGACCGGCATCGGGTTGAAGGACGAGCACCAGGCTGCTGCGTCCGCCCTGCCATCACGGGGCAGTTGACGGAATGCCGGCCGATGCCAGATGGTTCGACAAAACAAGGATTGTCCTGGGAGGACTATGATGCAGGCTGCTCCGATGCGTGCCTTTCTTGGCTTTATCGCCGCGGCGATCGCGGTGCTGACCTTCCATCAGGGGATGGTGGCAGTCTTGCACGAGGTCGGTTGGGCTCCGTTTACACCCTACCGAACGACGCCTGTGCCGCCGTTCAACGTTCCGGTCATCGTCAGCCTATGCTTCTGGGGCGGATTGTACGGCGCCGTGTTCGGTCTCGCCATGCCGCGCTTCACCTGGCCGGCCTGGCTGTGCGGCGTGATCCTCGGTCTGATCGCGGCGACGGTCGGCTTGTTCATCGTCGCCCCTCTGAAAGGCCTGCCGATCGCCGGAGGTTGGGTGCCAGGGAACATCCTGCGGTCCATCGTGATCAACAGCTTCTGGGGCCTCGGCGTTGGCCTGATCCTGCCGTTGCTGATGCCGCGCTCACTGGTGCGGGCACATCCCTTGACCCACTAGGCTGACGAGCTGTCGTCAGCGCTCCCACCGCCCAACCGGCTGAGGCGGGTGCGCCTTGATGACCGCTTCGTTCACCTCCGCACCCCACCCGGCACCCGTGGGCAACAGCAACTCCCCTGCCTCGATCACGGGCACGGGCGTGACGAGGTCGTCCTTCCAGGGCACATCCTCGATGTCGATCTCCATCACCCTGAAATTTGGAATCGCGGCGCACATGTGCGCGCTCATCAACGAGCCCAGATGGCCGTTGAAGTTGTGCGGCGCGACGTTGACCTCATAGGCGTCCGCCATCGCGGCGATCTTCATCGATTCCAGGATGCCGTTCCATGCAACGTCGATGATCGCCACATCGACCGACTGCTGCTCGAAGAACGGCCGGAACTGCCGCCGGCCATGCAGCGATTCCAGCGACGCGATGCGCGTGCGCGCCGACCGACGGATCATCGCCAGCGCGGCCGGATCGTAGCTGTCGATCTCCAGCCACACGAGATCGAACGGCTCCAGTGCCTGGGCCAGCCGGATATAGCCTTCGGTCTTGAAGTTGAAGTTGAGATCGAGATGCAGTCCCACTTGCGGCCCGGCGCCCTGGCGGAACGCGGTCATCTGCGCCACCAGCCCGTCGACGATGTCGCTGTCGATGTTCAGCGCCGGCCAGCCCGGACCGTTGAAGCCGGGCATGTGCACATACGGCTCCGGTCCGTCAAAGCGGAAAATGTTGGTCTTGAGCCCCTTGAAGCCACGTCGCGCGACCTCGGCGCCGGCGCGCTTCACATCATCGAGCGAGCGGATCGGATCGAAGCCAGTCCACTCCTTGATCCGCGCGGCATGGCTGATCCGCCAGGTGCCGCAGTGCGACCAGTAGAGCTGCAGGCGATCGCGCACCGGACCGCCCAACATCTCGTAAACCGGCACGCCCAGCGCCTTCGCCTTGAGATCGACCAGCGCGTTCTCGATCGCGGCGATCGCCTGCTGCGCGATGCCGCCGGGCGATTGGCGGGTCACGCCGTGCAGGTAGGCGGTGACCTTCTCCACCGGCCGCGGGTCCCAGCCGATCAGCCGCGCACCCAGCTTGCTGATGACGCCGGTAAGCCCCTCCGAGCCATACAATTCCATATATTCCGACCAGCCCACCAGACCCTCGTCGGTGCTGACCTTCAGGAACGAGAAGTCGCGCCATCCCGCATTGCAGTGCAGATCCTCGATCTTCGTGATGCGCATCGCTCCCTCCCTCGCATGGTCGGGCGGATGCTAGGCTGCCGTCACCGGAGCCGGAAGCCGTCGCGCATCGCTGGTGGGATCGCTGACAAGCAGCGCCTGGCCGCGCGGCGTGAGGACCACGCGACAATCGCTCAACCCGCCCGCGCCCGCCTCCAGCCGCACGAGTTCGTCGCCGAGCGCGTCTTCCCAAATCGACAGGCGAGGGCAGGTGCTGCGCCACGCCTCCATCGCCTCGGCGTAGGTCCGAGGCCGCTCGGCCACCCATGCCAGGAACTGCTCGGTCAGCGTGCTCATTGGCACACCGCGAGCAACGCGCCGCGCAATGCATCCGACGCGCGGTACAGTGGCACATGGCCGCGCAGCAGGATCTGGGTGTTGCGGCGATATGCCGCCTTTCGTACCTCCAGTCCCGATGGCGAAAGGCGCGCCTCGATCGTCGCTTCCAGGACGCCGGCGGGATTTTCGATGCCCACATCGACCTCGTTGAATGCCGCGCCGGGCGATGGCAGGCCACGCGCGACGGCATGCGCGACGGAACCGGGGATCAGCGCCGCCGCTGCCAGGCAGCACCCGCCGGACACCGCCATCGAGCGATGCCCCGTCTGCGGCGTGAAATAGCGCACGGCAATGTGGCCCGTCCCTTGCGGCGGACCGACGATGCAGATTTTCGGGATCGTCTCGCTCTGCGCCAGTTCGTCGGCCGTCATCGTGCGCCCGCCCGGCCCCTTCAGCGCCATGCGCAATCCGGCCTCCACCCAGACCGCGCGCAACGCCTCTATGAAGCCGCGGTCCGCGTCCAGATGTTCGATATTCTCGTGCGCCGTCTTGCCGAAGTCGGACGCGCGGGCGATCACCATCGGCACCGCCACGTCGACGCAGGACACCTTGTAGCCGGCGATGTCATCGACGGGCTGGCCGGTCGGCAGCAGACGGCCGGTCTTCGCGCCCACCGGATTGGCGAGGAACAGATCGACGCCGGGGAAACTGCCATCGACCCCGGGGATTTCGGCGGCGACAAATGTGCCATCGGGGCCGAGCCGCATACGCGAACCCGCCGTCACGCCGGTGTTGGTGTTGAAGATGTCGATTTCGAACGTGTCGCCGGCGCCGACCGGCTCGACCTGCCCGGTGTCCAGCGCCCAGAGCGGCAATGCGGCGGACATGTTGCCGCAGTTCACGCTCCAGTCCACCGCCGCCTTGTCGGCCGCAAGCTGGGCGAAAGTGCTGACGATGCGCTGCCCCTCGGCGGTGCTGCTCCATGCGCGCGAAGAACACCTTGTTGCCGGTGGGAACGATCCGCCCCAGCCCGGTGATCTGCTTGTTGCCCGCGCGCGTGCCGGCGAGCGGCAGACCCATCAGGTGACGCAGCAGTTCCTCGCGGAGGTCCTGCTCGCGCGGCGCCCAGTGTTCGGAGATCACCAGCCCGGTGGAGGTGCCGCCACGCACGTGGAGCACGGGGAATTCGATGACCCCGCCGCGCAGCCGCGGCGACGGATCGAGTGAGGCTGTCTGCATGGTCCACGACCCCGTTTGCCGGGGCTCAGCTACTGCTTTGCGGGTGGAAAGTCCATCGCCGGGGGACGTTTGTATCGCTGATCTTTTGGCTCGGGACTTCGCTGCATCCGTAAATCCGTGCCCGGGACAGATCGAGGTTACATGTCTGGCCGGGACCTGGCGCTTTTGCCTCCTGCGGCCGCAGCACATCGAAAACCTGGCCAGCCAACACTATGCGAAGCCGACGCAGTGGTCCGCTGACATGCTCACTTTCCACCCGTGCCGGCCCCGGCCCCGGCAGAAGACCAATCTCGTGCGGTCGGATCAGCGCGATCGCCTGGCCCGCCGGACTGTCGGTGGGAATGGTGGCATCAGGTAATCCTTCGATGCGGGCTTGGCCTGCCGTAACCACGCAATCGAAACGGACCGACTCACCGAGGAACTCATGCACGAATGCGCTCGCCGGCTCGGCATACAGCATGTCGGGGACATCCACCTGCTCCACCCGGCCCGCACGCAGCACCGCGACCCGATCGGCGATCTCCATTGCCTCGACCTGGTCATGCGTGACGAAAATGCTGGTCAGACCCATTCGGTCATGCAGTTCGCGCAACCAGATCTCGCAAGCTCTTGCGAACCTTGGCGTCCAGCGCGCCGAACGGCTCGTCGAGCAGGAGCAGCCCCGGCTCGGTGGCCAACGCGCGCGCGAGTGCCACACGTTGGCGTTGGCCGCCGGAGATCTGTTCAGGATAGCGTTGGGCGAGATCGCCGATTTCCATCAAGTCCAGCAGCGACTGCGCACGCTTACGAATTTCTTGCGACCGGGGACGCCTGCTGCGCGGCAGCACTTCCAGCCCGAACGAGACATTGCGTGCGACCGTCATATGGCGGAACAGCGCGTAGTGCTGGAACACGAACCCAACCCCACGTTCGCGTGCCGGCACGTCACGCATTGACCGCCCATCGATGACGATGTCGCCGGAATCGACAAACTCCAACCCCGCCAACACACGCAGCAACGTGGTTTTCCCGGAACCTGACGGTCCTAGTAACGCCAGGAACTCGCCACGGCCGATCATCAGGTTGACATCATCCAATGCTGCCACACTGCCGAACGACTTTCGCAGGTCGCGCAGTTCGACAGTCACAAGAGCGCCCCGCCGCGCTGGCCGATACGCCACTCCAGTGCCGCCTTTACCGTCAGCGTCAGCAACGCCAGAAGCGACAGCAATGCTGCGATCGTGAAGGCGCCCACCCAGTCGTAGTCGTTGAACAATGCTTCGATCTGCAGCGGCATGGTCATGGTCTGACCCCGCACATGTCCCGACACCACCGCAACGGCGCCGAATTCACCCATCGCGCGGGCGTTGCACAGCAGTACGCCATAGAGCAAACCCCATCGGATGTTCGGCAGCGTCACGCGCCCAAAGGTCTGCCAACCCGAAGCGCCGAGGGTCAGAGCCGCTTCCTCCTCGGCCGTACCCTGCTGCTCCATCAGCGGGATCAGCGTGCGCGCGACAAAGGGAAACGTGACAAAAGTGGTGGCAAGGATCAATCCTGGCACGGCGAATATGATCCGTATCCCGGCGCGGTCCAGCATCGGTCCCAGCCAGCCATTGGCGCCGAACAGCAACACCCAGACGAGGCCGGAGATAACCGGCGAGACGGAAAACGGCAACTCGATGAAAGTGATCAGCAGGCCACGGCCAGGAAACCGGAAGCGACCGATGCACCACGCGGCAGCGAGACCGCAGATCGTGTTCAGCGGCACGCTGACCACGGCAACGATCAGGGTGAGTTCGATCGCCGCGATCGCATCGGGATCGGCGAGCGCCTCCGCCATTCCGGTCAACCCGTGCCCGAGGGCTTCGGTGAACACCACAACCAGCGGCAGCAGCAGAAAGATCATCAGCAGAACGACGGTCACCGCGATCAGCGCTACCTGCACAGCGGGCGCTTCCTGGGTGGCTGACGTGGTCATCGCGGACCACCGCTCATGCGGCGTTGCAGCAGGTTGAGCAGCAGCAGGATGATGAACGACACCAGCAGCATCACCAGCCCGAGTGCCGCCGCCCCGGCATAATCGAGCTGCTCGAGCCGAATGACGATGAGCAGTGGTGCGATCTCGCTGATCATCGGCATGTTGCCGGCGATGAAGATCACCGAACCGTATTCGCCGACACCGCGCGCAAGAGCCGCCGCGAAGCCAGCCAGCAGTGCCGGCATCAGCGCCGGCAACACAACCCGGCGGATGATCTGCGTTCGTGTCGCGCCGAGCGTTGCAGCGACCTCCTCCACGTCAAGCGGCAGGTCCATGATGACCGGTTCCAGAGTACGGACGACGAAGGGGAGGCCCACGAAAATGAGCGCGACGAGGATGCCCAATGGCGTGTAGGCGACCTTGATGCCCAGGGGCGCAAGGAGCCCGCCGATCCACCCCTTTGGCGCAAACAATGCCGTCAGCGCGATGCCGGCAACCGCAGTCGGCAGGGCAAGCGGCATGTCGATCAGTGAGTCGGCCAGGTTGCGGCCCGGAAATCGGTAGCGGACCATCACCCAGGCGACCAATAGGCCGAACGGAACGTTCACCGCCGCCGCAAGTGCCGCGGTGCCGAAGCTCAGTCGCATGGACGCCAGCACACGTGGCTCGGTGATCGAACGCCACACGCCTTCCAACCCCAGTTCCCAGGGTCGCAGCACCAGGGCGGCCAACGGTACCAGCACGATCAGCGATAGCCACAGCAGAGTGACGCCCAAGGCTGGAGCGAAGCCCGGTAGCGCGGAGCGCCGCGCGGCCAGCATCATTTTCCTGGCGTGAAGATACGGTCGAACATCCCACCGTCAGCGAAATATGTCGTCTGTGCGCTGTCCCAACCACCGAAATCCTGGACGGTCGCCAGAGGCAGCGCCGGATAGCGTTCGGCATACTGTGCCGCCACCGCTGGGTCGCGCGCACGGAAATAGTTCCTGGCGGCGATGTCCTGACCCTGCTTCGTGTAGAGGAACTCCAGATAGGCCTGAGCCATTGCGCGCGTTCCCCGCCTGTCCACCACACTGTCGACCACCGCGACAGGCGGCTCAGCCAGAATGCTAAGCGAGGGATAAACGATCGCAAAATCGTCGGCACCGAATTCCTTGCGTGCCAGCCACGCATCGTTCTCCCAGCCCAGCAGCACGTCGCCGAGGCCACGCTGCGCGAAGCTGGTGGTCGAGCCACGCGCGCCGGTATCCAGCAGCGGCACATGGTGGAACAACGCGCGCATGAATTCCTCCGCGGAAGCATCAGTCGCGCCTGGCTGGCGCCGCGCCCAGGCGAGTGCTGCGAGGAAGTTCCACCGCGCCCCACCGGACGTCTTGGGGTTCGGCGTGATCACCGCGATGTCCGGCTTGATCAGGTCCGGCCAGTCTCGGATCGCCTTCGGGTTGCCCTTGCGCACCAGGAAAACGATCGTGCTGGTATAGGGCGACGCATTGTCCGGCAGCCGCGTCTGCCAATCCACCGCGAGCAGCCCACGCTTCGCCAGCGCATCGATGTCGGCGGCGAGCGCCAGCGTCACCACGTCGGCCTGCAACCCGTCCAGCACGGCGCGTGCCTGCGAGCCGGAGCCGCCATGCGACTGGTTTATCGTGATGCGCTGCCCGGTCTTTGCCTGCCAGGCGGCAATGAACGCACGGTTGATCTCGCGATACAGCTCGCGCGTCGGATCATAGGAAACATTGAGCAGTACCGTGTCTGCTGCCGCCGCATGCCTGGCGGTCAGCGTGGCCAGCGTCGCGGCGACCAAGGAACGCCGGGTCAGGAAAACGCGCTGCATCGCATACCTCCGGTCAACGGCCTGACGCCAGTCAACAATGTGTCGCGGCTGTCAGGGCAGCATAGAACAAAACCACCTCATCCTTCGCCGCATCCCATTCCGGTTTCGACATGTATCCGGGCAACCTGGAACCGTTCTGATCCGTCGGATGGCCATGCACACGCTGGGTCTCGCTGCTGTGGTTTCACCGAGGCGAGCCAAACTGCAAGCCAGCTTCACCGTATCGTCATGATCGGGTCTGGGCGCGCCGATAGTGGCACCGAAGGCGATAGCCGCGGCGAATGTCATGCGCAACCTGGAAGGTGAAAAAAGATTCAGTTTCTATGATACGCCCTGTATCGCCTTGAACATCCTTAGTCTGCCACCGAGACGAGGAGGTTCGCTTTCCAACAGCCATTGCGTGGGTGTGCCTCCTCAGGATTAGAGGACCTGACAGCCGCTCTGTCGTCCACAGCTTGAACCGGGTCGCAGCCGGCCATGACAGCCGTAAGTTACGAGCGCCAATTCGCGGCACACTTCGGATGCCGAGGATGGCAGGCTGGAGTTTGTCCGCGGGCACCCCCACGGTGCGCCCGTCATGAGAACGAGAGGACGGTGCGCAGAGTTGGCTGCAACATGCGCGAGCCCGCCACTTCTGGCCTTCTTTAAGTCTGATCCCAGCACCGTCGAGCAGCTTACGGTGGAGCAGATTGTCTCTAACGCTGGGGATGGCATTCTTAAGGATGGTTCGACCTGCGAGGCCGAACTACGCGGATATCTGTTGCAAGTCTTGAGTCCGAAGATCGCGGAATACATCAACCAGTGCCTGTCGCCGTTCAGCAAGGGCGGCACGATCGGAGGCATGGTCCTACAGGACCTTGTCAACGAACTCGGGCGTCGCCTCGACTACAAGGTCACGGATGGCCGTTACAAAGGAACCTCGAACGCGATCGGTTTCGACGGACTGTGGCTATCACCCGAAGGGCATTCAATCATCGTCGAGGTAAAGACCACAGACGCCTACCGTATATCGCTCGCCACCATAGTCCGATACCGGGAGAAACTAAGCGGAGAAGGTCAAATATCGGGCAGTTCGTCTATTCTGATTGTCGTGGGGCGCGAAGATACCGGCGAACTTGAGGCACAAGTGCGCGGCTCCCAACATGCTTGGGACATCCGTCTGATCAGCGCCGATGCCCTTTTGAACTTGATCCAGCTTAAGGAAAATGCCGAGGGAACTGAGACCGGGCTCAAAATTCGCAGTCTGCTCGTTCCAAAGGAATACACACGTCTGGATCAGATGATTGATATAATGTTCACGACTGCCAAGGACGTGGAGGAGGGAAAAGTCAGTCTTGGCGATGACGATGAACCTCCGGATGCTGGTGAGCAAAAGGTCAAAGGCACGTGGCAGTTCACTGACAGCGGTCTGCTGCAGGCAAAACGTGCTCAAATCATCGCGGCACTTGCGCAGAGCACAGGCGCGATATTTATCAAACGAAGCCAAGCGTCTCTATGGGATGCCAGTCATGAGACGCGCGTTGTCTGCACGATCTCAAAGCGCTATACAAAGAAAGGCGCAAGCCCCTATTGGTATGGCTACGCACCGCAGTCCCACGACTTTCTCACTGGTGGCAAGAGCGCCTATTTGGCGCTCGGGTGCATGGACTTACCCTTCGCTTTTGCGATCCCTGTAGGTGTTATGGCATCCGTAGTTGATGCATTGAACACGACGACCAGGGATGATGGGCAAACCTACTGGCACATCCATATCGCCGAACAAGAGATGGGCCAATACATGATGCTTTTGCCTAAGAGGGCGGACGTATTGCCACTCGCGGAGTATCGTATTCCTATCGGCACTTAGCCAACTCCTTCGTGGTTACTCCGCAATTGCAACTGTTCGAACTGTTTTCCGTCGCAGAGACTCTGGGCTTTTATCTAAATCGCAACCGTTCCACTGCGCACAGTGAGAATAGTTGCGAGTGTCCCGAAGTCCGCAGAACCATTTCGACTGCTCCGCTGATGAAATTGGTCAAACCGGTCGACATATAAGCCACACGCGTCGCTAATACGCCATGTCTTTCACGAAAGCCCGGTCATTTATGCTTTACTCGGCTGTGGTCGTGACGATCGGCAGCGGACGGGTTGGTCGCGGCTGTTAGTGGCAGTCAGGCAAAGGGCCGCAAGCCACAAGCCCGTTGTCCATTAACGTTTGCGAACGCGGTTACTGAGACCTTACAGACATCGACACAAAAAATCACCCCCTCTCGCCCAACCGGTTGCCCCCGCCCAACTTCGGTGGTCCCATGGCCAACATGCGCACCTCAGACCCGATCACCGAAGAGCTGTTCCGCAACGCCCTCGCCGCACTCGGCGACGAGATGGTGCTGACCATCTACCGCACCGCCTATTCCGGCGTGCTGAAGAACATCATGGACTACAGTGCCGCGCTGTGCGACGCGCAGGGCCGGCTGGCGGCGCAGGGGCTCGCACTCCCGGGCCATCTCTGTTCCATCCCGGTCGCGCTGCAGGCGGTGCTGCGGCATTTCGGCGACGACATCGCCGAGGGCGACATCCTGATCAACAACGACCCGTATGACGGCGGGATGCACCTGCCGGACATCTTCATCTTCAAGCCGCTGTTCGCCTCCACGAAACCGGGCGGCCGACCGATCGCCTATGCCGCCACGATCTGCCACCACACCGATGTCGGCGGGCGCGTGCCCGGCTCGAATGCCTCCGACAGCACCGAGATCTACGCCGAGGGCCTGCGCATTCCGCCGCTGAAGCTGTACGAGCGCGGCAAGCCCAACACCACGCTGTTCCGCATGATCGACCGCAACGTGCGCGTGCCGGGGCGCGTGCTCGGCGACATCCGCAGCCAGCTCGCCGCCTGCGAGATCGCCGCGCGCGGCATGACAGATCTGGTGGCACGCTACGGCGCCGATGATGTCGTGGCGCTGATGGCGGCGACCATGGATTACTCCGAGCGCCTGACGCGCCATTGCCTGTCCGAGCTGCCGGACGGCGAGGCGACGTTCACCGACTGGATCGACGACGACCAGATCGATGTCGGCGTGCCGATCCCGCTGGTCTGCACGGTGCGCAAGCACGGCGATGCGATGGAGGTGGACTGGACCGGCAGCGCGCCGCAAGTGAAGGGCGCGATCAACAACACCTGGAGCTACACCGCGGCGATGAGCTTCACCGCGGTGAAGTCGGTGCTGTCGATCAACATGCCGAACAACGACGGCGTGTTCCGCCCGATCAAGGTGATTGCGCCCCGCCGGCACGATCACCAACGGCAAGCTGCCGGCAGCGTGTGCGGCGCGCGGGCTCACCGGGTTCCGCGGCGTCGATTGCTGCTTCGGTGCGCTGGCGCAGCTGTATCCGGACCGGGTGTATGCGGCGTCGGACGGCGGCAACACCGGCATCACGATCGGGGGCTACGACAAGGAGCTGCGTCCGTTCATCTACGTGGATTTCCTGTCGGGGTGCTGGGGCGCGCGCCCGTGGGAGGACGGGCTCGACGGCAACACCTCGATGTTCGCCAACATGGCAAGCTTCTCGGTCGAGGTGATCGAGGCGGAAAATCCGCTGGAGGTGCTGGACTACGAGTTCGTGCCCGACACCGGAGGCGCCGGCAAGTTCCGCGGCGGCATGTCGCAGCGCAAGACCTGGCGGATGCTGGCGGACGAAGGAATTCTGCAGGTCCGTGCCGATCGCCAGACGCACCGGCCGTACGGACTGTATGGCGGCGGTCCGGGTGCTGCGGGACGCAACGTGCTTGATCCCGGTTTGCCCACGGAGGCAAAACTGCACGCCAAGCTGACGATGACGTTGCGCAAGGGCCAGGTGTTCCGCCACGAACTGCCCGGCGCCGGCGGCTGGGGCGATGCGCTGACGCGCGATCTGTCGCTGGTGGCGAAGGACCTGCGCGATGGCCTCGTGACGACGGAGGCGGCAGCCCACGATTACGGTGTGGTGGCGCGCGGCGACCCGCCGGTGATCGACGCGGCGGCGACGGAGGTGCTGCGAGCGAAGCTGCACGCGACACGTAAGGCGTTGCCGGACGTGGCGTGGCTTCCGGCCGAGGCCGCGGAATAATGGGGGCCTTGACGCTTCGCATCGGCATCGACATAGGCGGCACCTTCACCGACCTTGTCGCCATCGCGGCGGATGGGCGCGTGCTCACGCACAAGACCGCATCCACGCCGGACGATTACGGCGAGGGCATCATCGAAGGCCTGCGCGCGTTGCTGGCGGCCGAGGGCGTCGGCGTGAGCGAGGTGCTGCATGGCACGACGATCGGCTCGAACACCGTGCTCGAAGGCAAGGGCGCGCGCACCGCGCTCATCACCACGCGTGGCTTTCGCGACATCCTGGAAATCCGCGACCTGCGAATGCCGGTGCTGTACGACCTGCATTGGACCAAACCCCGCGCCCTCGTGGAGCGGCGGCTGCGCCTGGAAGTCATCGAGAAGCTGCGGCCTGACGGTTCGATTTCGATACCGCTCGATCCGACCAGCGTAGCAACGGCGATCGACATGCTGCGCGCCGAGCACGTGGAAAGCGTGGCGATCTGCCTGCTGCATTCCTACGCCAATCCGGCGCACGAACGTGCAGTCGCCGACGCTGTGCGCGCTGCCCTGCCCGATATTGCTATCTCCATCAGCCACGAGATCCTGCCGGAGATCAAAGAGTATCCGCGCACCAGCACGACGGTGATCAACGCCTATGTGCAGCCCGTGGTGCGCGCCTATGTCACCGCCCTCGCCGCGCGGCTGCGTGCGCTCGGCATCGAGGCGCCGTTGCAGCTCATGCAGTCGAACGGCGGGCTCGCATCCGCCGAATTCGCCGCCGCTGGCGCCCGCACACATCATCGAAAGCGGCCCCGCCGCCGGCGTGGTCGGTGGCGCGGCGCTGGCGGCCAGACTTGAGGAACCGCGCGTCATCACCTTCGACATGGGCGGCACCACCGCCAAGGCGGGCCTGGTCGAGAACGGCGAGGTGCTGCGGTCGGAAGCATTGGAGGTCGGCGGCGGCGTGATGACGGGATCGCGTCTGCTGGTCGGCGCGGGCTATCTGCTGAAGCTGCCGGCGATCGACCTGGCCGAGGTCGGCGCCGGCGGCGGGTCGATCTGCCGGCTGGACGCGGGCGGCGCACCGAAGGTTGGCCCCGACAGTGCCGGCGCCGATCCGGGACCGGTGTGCTACGGACGCGGCGGCACCGAACCGACCATCACCGATTGCAGCCTGGTGCTCGGCTATCTCGATCCGGCGGGCCTCGTCGGCGGAGCGCTGCGATTGGACGCCAATGCCGCGCGTGCATCGATCGCCCGCGGCCTCGCCGAACCGCTGCACCGCTCCGTGGAGGAAGCGGCGTTCGGCATGCTGCGTGTGGCGTCGGCGTCGATGATGCGTGCGATCCGCGCCGTGTCGGTGGAGCGCGGGCGTGACCCTCGGCAATTCGCGCTGCTGGCGTTCGGCGGCAACGGGCCGCTGTTTGCCGCGGCGATTGCCGCCGAACTCGGCATCACCCGCGTGATCGTGCCGCCGCTGCCCGGTGTGTTCAGCGCCTTCGGTCTGCTCGTCGCCGATGCCGAGCATCACGCGACGCGCAGCCTGCGCACGCGGCTCGATGTGGCCGATCGCGGCACAGATCGCCTCGGTGCTCGACGGGCTTATCGACGGCCGGCGCGGAACGACTGGCGCGCGACGGTTTCCCGCCGCAGCGGCGCGAGTTCCGCCGCGCCGCGCTTGCCCGGTACGTCGGACAATCGAGCGAGATCGAGGTGAAGCTGCCCCCCGGGTCAAGCCCGGGGGCAGGCCATGGCGATTTCCTGCCGCGCCTCGCGGAGCTGTTCGGCGAAGAGCATGAACGGACCTATGGCTTCCGAGCGCCACCCGAAGAGCCGGTCGAGCTGATCGGACTATCGGTCATCGCGCGCGGTACTGCCCGAACGTCCGCGCCTGCCGAATGCAATTCCGGCAGCTGATGCGACGGTGCCGGCGAGCCGTCGCGCGTGGTTCCCCGCCGAAGGCTGGATCGACACGCCCGTGGTGTCCCGCGCGCAACTCGCGATCACGCCGCGTTCCGGTCCGCTGATCGTGCAGGAATACGACGCGACGTGCCTGGTGCCGCACGGGACCGCCGCTACAGTGGATCCGTTCGGCAACATCCGCCTGGCACTGGGATAGCCCTCGCGCTGCTCTCTCGTTACGCTGCGCGCGACACACGTCAGGACCCCAAGCCATGCCGAGCCTAACCCGCGTGCTGCTCTGGACCGATGCCCCCGCGCCCTATGTCGACGCGATCGCCGCCGCCGGCCTGACCGAACGCGTGGCGGTCGAGGCATTGGCGCGCAGGGACACGCCCACCCAGGCGCAGCGCGCGGATACCGAGGCCTTGCTCGCCTGGGGTGCCCCATCCGGCCTGCTGCCGCACATGCCGAAGCTGCGCTGGGTGCAGGCGCTCACCGCCGGCGTGGAGGGCTGGCTGGCACTCCCGGACTTGCCCGCGCAGATCACTCTCACCTGCGCGCGCGGCACGCACCGCGAGTCGATGCCCGAAAACATTCTCGGCGCGCTGTTCCACCTCACCAAGCCGTACGCCGCGATTGTCGAGGATCAGAAGCGGGTGCAATGGACCCGCCGGGTCGCGACACCGCTCAACGGGAAGACGCTCGGCATCCTGGGCCTGGGCGCCATCGGGCAGGAGGTGGCGCGCCTCGCCACGGCTCTTGGCATGCGGGTGATCGGCACGCGGCGGAGTGGCGCTCCGCTCCCGGGGCTGGCGGAGGTGTTTCCGCCGGAGCAGACCCCCGACGTGCTGGCGCAGTCCGATTTTCTGCTGTTGCTGCTGCCGGCAACGCCAGAAACCGAGAATTTCATCAACGCGGAGCGGCTGGCTCAGATGAAGCCTGGGGCGTGGCTATTGAACTTCGGGCGGGGCCACTTGATTGCCGATGTCGACCTGATCGCGGCGGTGCAGGCAAAGCACATAGCCGGCGCGGTGCTGGACGTGTTCCGCCAAGAGCCGTTGCCGGCCGTGCACCCGTTCTGGACGACAGGGGGAATACTCGTTCTGCCGCATATCGGCGGCGGGCATCCGACGCGCGATGTGATCGTCGCAAAGCTGTTTGTCGAGAACCTGGGGCGATTTCTGGACGGCAAGCAGCTCAGGGAAGTGGTGGACCGCGCTGCCGGTTACTGAGCACCGGCACGGTTGTAACCCGTCACGTCCGGGTGTTGGCCTGGGTCAGAAGCTCGGGCGGCAACCAGACCCGGGTGACCTGCCAGATGCCGGCGCGGAAATCCATCTGCAGGTTGATCGGCGCTGCCTGCCCGGGCGCCCGCAGCGCAACCCGGAATTCGGCCGGACTGGAAAAGAATGCCCAACTCACCCGCACCGACGAATCCTTCGGATCCGGACGTGCCGCCGGCTCCTGCGACGCAACGGCGGCCAACGCCTGGGGCGTCACCCGCGCATCGACCGCATTGCCGGTGATGCCGCGGACAAAGCCGGCGCCGAACGGCGGCAGTTGGCCGCCTGCCTTCGCCTCCGCCGGCTCATCGATCACCAGATCGCAGATATCTTCCTTGATGCCCTCGCGAACCGCACCCCAGTCGACCATCGTCTCCAGCGAGGATGCATCACCATTTCGGATTGCCTGACCAAGGCGATAGAGCGTGACATAGGGATAGACCACGTAGGCAACGGCAACCGCGAGCAAAGCACCAATTGCCGTCTTCGTCCCTGTCATTGCCGCGCTCCTTTGCGTCACTCGACAGCTCGTCCTAGGTGATACAATCGCATTGATGTCCGGTTAATGACGTTTGAAGTGCACGTCCGGTTACAACCTCTTGAGAACGTTAACGTCTACGAGAGCCTGCCACAGTCCTGACGAGTTGTCACATCCGGGAACGCACGCACCGCCCACGCCGTGCCGCTTGCGGGTCCGCACAACGTGGTGATCGCGCTATAGCGGCGGCTATGCGCCCACCGACTCGAGCGTCCGTCCGACCAGCCTCTGGTACAGTGCCGGATCGGTGGCACCCTCGGTGCTGAACAGCAGCACCCTGCTCGAGCTCGTCCAGGCCAAGTGTTTCCCGGGCCGCCGGGTCGGCGGCGGCCAGCAGAAAGCCGGCCAGACCGGCAACGCCGGACTCGCCGGCAACGATGCCACGATCCGCGAGTAACCGCATGCAGGCCACAGCCGCCTCGTCGGGGACGGCCATGAAGGCGGTCGCGGCACGATCGAGCTCCTGCCAGGCGAGCAGACTCGGCTCGCCGCAGGCCAGTCCCGCCATCAGCGTGTCCAGATCGCCCGGGATGGCGGTTGGCTCGCCGAGTTCGGCGCTCGCCAGCAGGCAGGCCGCGTGGTCAGGTTCCACCACGATCAGTGCCGGAGCGGGGTGGAAGCGCGCGCGCGTCTGCACCGACACTGCGGCAGCCACGCCGCCGACGCCACCCTGGATGAACACATGGGTCGGCGGAGCGCCGGTCCACTGATCGGCGGCCTCGTCGGCCATCAGCCGGTAGCCCTGCATCACCTCGCGCGGGATTTCCGTGTATCCGGGCCACGACGTGTCGGACACCACGAACCAGCCGTGCGCCTCGGCCTGCCGGGCCGCCTCGCGCACCGAGTCATCGTAGGTGCCGGCGACGCGGCGCACCTCGGCGCCATAGCGGGCGATCGCTTCCACCCGGCCCTCGGCTGACGCCCGCATGCACGAAGATCACGCACCGGCAGTGGAAGCGCTGCGCGCCCCAGGCCACCGAGCGGCCGTGATTGCCGTCGGTTGCGCAGATGACGGTGACCGCTTCGGTCGCTTCGCGGTATTGGCCGGACGCCAGTTCAACCGAGGTCGCTGCCTGCGCCACGCCCCGTCGAGCCAGCTCGTTCGCCAAGACGCCCGCCACAGCATAGGCGCCGCCGAGCGCCTTGAAGCTGCCAAGGCCGAAGCGTCCCGCCTCGTCCTTCAGGCGCATCACGGCAACGCCGGCCTCGCGAGCCAGGTCCCGCAGCTCGCGCAACGGCGTCGGCGCGTAGCCGTTCCAGGACGTGATCTCCGCCTTTGCGCGCCGATAGCCCGACGCCGGCAACACCACGATGCCAGGCGTGCCGAGGCGAGGATTGGCATGGAGCGTTGAACGGAAGCGGGCCCAGCATCGGCGAACGGTGGACCGCATCGTGGTGGGGTGCAATCTTGAGGCCATCCTCCAAGCTGGTAATCGAGGTGGAGCGGCCGCAACCGACGGAGGCACACATGAAGATTTCAATTCTGGGCGGCGGCGGATTTCTTGGACGCAAGGTCGCGGCCCGCCTGGCCCGGGACGGCAAGCTCGGTGGACAGCCCATCACCGGCCTCACCCTGTTCGATCTGGCCGAGCCGCCGAAGCCTGCCGCCGCCTTCCCGGTCACTGCCGTCGCCGGCGACATCGTCGAGTTGCCGGAAGCCGCCATTCCGCCGGACACCGACGTGATCTTCCATCTGGCCGCCGTCGTCTCGGCACAGGCCGAGGCCGACTACGACCTCGGCCGGCGGGTGAACCTGCGCGGCACCGACGCCGTCGTGGACGCCTGCCGCCGCCTGGTCGCAGCGGGCGCAAGCCGCCGCGCGTCGTATTCACCTCGTCCGTGGCAACCTTCTCCGGGGGACAGGACGCCAGCCTGCAGGACGATGCCCGTCAGGTGCCGACCAACAGCTATGGGGCACAAAAGGCCGCGGCCGAGCTGATCCTTGGCGATGCCTCGCGCCGCGGGTTCCTCGATCTGGTCGCGATCCGGCTGCCCACGGTGATCGTCCGGCCCGGCCGGCCCAACCGCGCCGCCAGTTCCTTCCTCTCGGCGATCATCCGCGAGCCGCTGCTGGGGCTGCCGGCCGAGCTTCCGGTGCCGGACGATTTCGCCGCCTGGGTGTGCAGCCCGCGCCGCGCGGTGGACTGGCTGCTGCACGCCGCCGCGATGGACACGCAGCGCATGGGCATCGACCGGAGCGTCAATCCGCCCGGCATCAGCACGACGATCGCCCACATGCTGCAGGCCCTCGACGAGGTGAAGCCCGGCGCGTCGTCGCTGGTGCGCCGGGTGGAGGACCAGGAGATCGCCGCCATCATCGGCCTGTGGCCGCCGGCCTTCGAGGCGATGCGTGCCCGCACGCTCGACTTCGCCATGCACGAGCCGCTGGTCGAGGTGGTGCGCGCCTTCGTCGAGGACGATCTGGCGGCCACGCGCGCCGAACGC
Organism: uncultured Alphaproteobacteria bacterium; assembly: GCA_963780095.1. GTDB lineage: Bacteria > Pseudomonadota > Alphaproteobacteria > Acetobacterales > Acetobacteraceae > JAMXLO01. Next base: position 14,496 of record CAWABH010000022.1, on the reverse strand, counting down.
GGCCTGCCCGATCCCCGGTGCAGCCCCGGGATGATACGGGATAACCGTCATGGCGCTGCGGCTTCCTTGCGCATTACGATCGATTAATTTACCACACTCCGTGGCAAATCGGCACCTGGGTGGTTGATCCTGCCGCGCGCAGGTTCCAAGAAAGGGTTTGTCTCTCGCTGGCCCGCTGGACGTCGCACATGTCGACACTTCCTGGCGACTCAACTCTCGCGGGCGCGACCCCAGCGCCGCACCGTCAAGAGAGCCGCGTCCGCCCGCCCGCATCGTCCGCGCCGCGCGTTCGGCGATGCGGTGCTGCACGCGCCGCAGACGCTGCGCGCGCTCGTCCGTGCCGACGAGATCTGGCTGGTCGTGCTGGCTGCCTTCGTCGGCTGCGGTGCCGGCATCGCAGTCTGGGCCATGACCGAGACGACACAGCTGATCCACCAGGTGCTGTTCGATATAGCGCCCGGCGAGCGCCTCAGCGCGATGGTCGAGCTGAACCCGATCCGCACCGTCGCCGTCCCCACGTTGGGAGGACTGCTGATCGGCCTGCTTGGCCTCGGCGTTCGCGTATTACCGGCCGCGCCGTGCGGTCGACCCGATCGAGGCCAATGCGCTCTATGGCGGGCGCATGTCGTTGAACGACAGCCTGATCGTGGTGGCGCAGACCATACTGTCGAACGGTGTCGGCGCCTCGGTGGGGCTGGAAGCCGGCTACACCCAGGCCGGCTCGGCACTGGCGTCCCGGTTCGGCCGCATGTTCCGGGTGCGGCGCAACGATCTGCGCCTGCTGGTCGGCTGCGGCGCGGCCGCCGCCATCGCCGGCGCGTTCAACGCCCCGCTCACCGGCGCGTTCTATGCCTTCGAACTGGTGATCGGCACCTACTCGCTCGGCACTTTCGCCCCTGTCGCCGTCGCCGCCATCGTCGCGGTGGCCATCGTTCAGGCGCTCGGCGGTGCGCCGTTCGACCTGGTCCTGCAGGTGCCGTCCCGGGTCGACGCGCTCGACTACATCCCCATCCTCGCCCTCGGGATGTTCTGCGCCCTGGTCGGCATCGCCATCATGCGCGGCGTGACGCTGACCGAGGAACTGTTCCGCCGGAGCCGTGTCCCAGGCTGGCTGCGGCCGATGATCGGCGGACTCGCCGTGGGTCTGTTAGCGCTGGTAACACCGGCGGTGCTGTCGTCCGGCCATGGCGCCCTCGGCATCGTCATCGAGGCGCCGTACACGCTGACCCACGTCGCCTTGCTGGTGGTGCTGAAGTCGATCGCCTCGGCGATCTCGATCGGCTCGGGCTTCCGTGGCGGCCTGTTCTTCGCCTCGCTGTTTCTGGGCGCGCTGGTCGGCAAGCTGTTCGCCGGCACGCTCGCCGTGGTCAGCACCGCCCACGCGGTCTCCCCCGTCGTCTGCGCCCTGGTCGGCATGAGCGGGCTGGCCGTGGCGATCATCGGCGGACCGCTCACCATGGGCTTCCTGGCGCTCGAGGCCACCGGCAGCCTGCCGCTGACCGTCGCGGTGCTGGCCGCCTGCGTGATCTCGGCGGTGACCGTCCGCCGCACGTTCGGCTACTCCTTCGCGACCTGGCGTTTTCACCTGCGCGGCGAGGCGATCCGCAGCGCGGTCGATATCGGCTGGATGCGCAACCTCACGGTCGGCCGCATGATGCGCCGCGAGATGCGCACGGTGCGCGCCGATACCCCGCTGGCCGCGTTCAAGCGCGACTTTCCGCTCGGCGCCCATCAGCGGGTGGTGGTGCTGGATGAGGACGACCGCTACACCGGCATCGTGCTGCCGGCAGAGGTGCACGGCGATGCCGATGAGGATCACCGGGTCCGCGATCTGCTGCACTACACGGACACCGTGCTGCTGCCGCAGATGACGATCAAGGAGGCGGTGGCAATGTTCGAGAACGCCGAGAGCGATGCGCTGGCGGTGGTCGACAGTCCCGAGACCAGGCGCGTCATCGGGCTGCTGACGGAGCAGTACGCGCTGCGCCGCTACAGCGAGGAACTGGATCGCCGGCGGCGGGAACTGTCGGGGGAGTAGAGGCCCCTCCCCCCAACCCCCTCCCGCAAGGGGAGGGGAGCTGCACTATACACTACTCCCCCTCCCCTTGCGGGAGGGGGTTGGGGGGAGGGGGCCAGGAGAACACACATGAAACCCGAAGACGTCATCGCGGACCGCAAGCGTCCCTTCACCGGCGCCGAATACATGCAGAGCCTGCGCGACGGTCGCGAGGTCTACATCGACGGCGAGCGCGTCAAGGACGTCACTGCCCATCCGGCGTTTCGCAATTCGGTGCGCTCGCTGGCGCGGCTGTACGACGCGCTGCACGACCCGCAAGCACCACGATGTGCTGACCTGCCCGACCGATACCGGATCGGGCGGCTACACCCATCGCTTCTTCCGCGTGCCGCGCTCACGCGAGGACCTGCGCGCGGCACAGGGAGCGATCACCGCGTGGTCGCGCATGACCTATGGCTGGATGGGCCGCACCCCGGACTACAAGGCCGCCTTCACCAACACGCTCGGCGGCAACGCGGAGTATTACGGGCCGTATGCCGACAACGCGCGGGCCTGGTACCGGCGCGCGCAGGAAACCGTTCCGTTCATGAACCACGCGATCGTCAATCCGCCGATCGATCGCCACAAGCCGGCGGAGCAGGTGAAGGACGTCTACGTCTCGGTCGATCGCGAAACCGACGGCGGGATCATCGTGTCGGGCGCCAAGGTGGTGGCCACATCGGCGGCGATGACCCACTACAACTTCATGGGCCAGAGCTCGAAGACGGCGACCGAGGATCTGGACATGTCGCTGATGTTCATCGTGCCGATCGACGCGCCGGGGCTGAAGTTGCTGTGTCGCACGTCGTACGAGCGTGCGGCCATGCGCAACGGTTCGCCGTTCGACTATCCGCTGTCGTCGCGCTTCGATGAGAACGACGCGATCTTCGTGCTGGACAAGGTTTTTGTCCCGTGGGAGGACGTCTTCATCTATCGCGATCCCGCGCGCGTGCTGAACTTCTTCGTGCGGTCCGGGTTCATCTTCGGGTCCATGTTCCAGGGCTGCACGCGCTTTGCGGTGAAGCTCGATTTCATTGCCGGGCTGTTGGCGAAGGCGTTGCGCTGCACCGGCGGCGACGAGGCGCAGGGGAATCAGGTTCTGCTTGGCGAGGTCATCGCCTGGCGCCATTTGTTCTGGTCGCTGTCAAATGCGATGGCGAACAACCCCGATCCCTGGAAGGGCGACGCGGTGCTGCCGGAGATGAAGGCGGTGCTGTCGTATCGCGTGTTCGCGCCGGAGGCGTATCCTCGGATCAAGGACATCATCGAGCGGACGGTGACATCGGCGCTGATCTATCTGCCGTCGTCGGTGAAGGATTTTGCCAATCCGGCGATCGAGCCGTATCTGCGGCAATATGTCCGCGGCTCGCATGGCATCGACTACAAGGAGCGCATCAAGATCATGAAGCTCCTGTGGGACGCGATCGGCACCGAATTTGGCGGGCGCCACGAGTTGTATGAGCGGAACTATGCCGGCGGGTGGGAGGACATTCGCGTCCAGACGCTGAAGGGCGCGCAGGGCGGTGGCGAGCTGGCGGCGATGGAGGCGCTGGTCGATCAGTGCATGGCGGATTACGACGAGAAGGGGTGGACCGGCGAGACGTGGGTCAATCCGGATGAGGTGCGATAAGCGCGTGGGAGCCTCACTGGCGTGGCTATAGGCGCGGCACGGCATATGATTGACCAACACCAAATGACCGAGGAGAACTGGGGCAACGGTTGCCGTCAGCACGGTCGCGCAGGTGCGGGCTGCATAATCGTCAGTCGCAACGACGATCGCGGACAAGCCCCACCCCAGCCTCCTCACCCCGCCAGTCGTCATGGCCGGGCTTGACCCGGCCATCTGCGGCGGCACGTGTGTTCATCGATAGTGTAGATCGCTCTTGACGATGACCTCGGCGTCGCCGAGACCAAAGGCCGTCTTGATGGCATCGATTGTATCAGGCGCTTGCAGGCGTCGGTCGGCATAAATGACGAAGCGTCGCGCCAGTGTCTCGTAAACGATGCGGCCGCGAGGCCATTCGTCATACTCGGTCGATACGATATGCACCGGATATCCCATAGACAGCAAGTTGTGTGGCCCCCAGCGCCTGCCATTCCTGCCAACGCTCGTAGTGCCCCGCGGCATGAGTGATGCAGTCGCCATAGGGCTCAGCGTCGTCCAAGATCGAGCGATCGATGACGAGGATGTCGATCATACGCCAAAAGATGCCGACCGATGGCGCCGTCGCGACGCGCGAGATGTTGGGCGCGGCTGCGATCGGCTTGTAAGTCATAGCAACGCCATCGAACGTAGCGGCCCCATGCGACTATCACCTATTTTCGAATATGAAATCCTCATCTGTTCCGCGGAAGCGTGTACAACTGTACTTCACTGGAACTCGACCAAGCAACGCGTATGATTTCTGAGTTGCGGCCTCGTTAATAGTGTCAAACAAGGTCTTATCCAGGAGCGGATGGACATCGTAATTCGGTAGCACCGAAATCTCATGCAGCAGCACCGCCTCAATTCTCTTGCAGTTCACGATGTCGGATGAGCCGACTGTCGTTCCTGGAGCCGATTTCGCCTCGCGGAACTGGAAGGGCGCACCACTTCCCGCTGCGTCTCTGATCACGTTGGCATAGAACAATAGCTCGGATATTGCACCGATACTTATGTTATCGCGCTTCTTTAACTCGAAGATATATATGGTACGATCGTGAATACCGACGAGGTCAATTGCACTTGCCCCGCCGGTGAATACGCGATGGTCGTTTGCGACTTTTTCACTGAACAGACCCACGGGCCGTTGGCGGTCCACACGATCCAACTTGAAACGCTCTGCAAATGCCGTCGACGAATAGAGCTTTTTTTCGAGTTCGGTCTCGGACGGTCCGGAAGCCGCTCTATGTAAGAGGCGACGCTCTCCGTTGACCTGCTCACGTTCAGCAACGGATGCGTTGGTCGGATCGGGCGGTCGTCTCTTCCCCGGTACATTGAGGATCAAGGGACCAGGTCCGAACGCCCGGGCGGACCTAAGGCACTCGCGCTTAGCCGAACACCTTGAACCAGGTTGGAAAGAGCTCTTGAAATCGGCTGACGCGATAGAGGAAGCGCTGATAGTTCCGGCCGGAATGGACATCCTGCGGCAATTCCCATTTAAGTCCAGATTTTCCCTAACCCCACACCACCTGCGCAGCGCAAGGGCCCACCCCTCAAACGCCGCCTTGTCGGTCTGCATATTGGCGGACTCTGTTTGATTGGCCTCAGCGGAGCAAAGGCCGAGAATTTTGGCGGTTGGGAGCTAGAACACCGCGGCGGCAGTTTCATGGTGACCCTATCTTTTAAGCAATCAGCATCAATCAACAACCAACTTGCAACATCCGAACTCGCGTTCATTTGCGACCAAAGACACAGATCAACCTCTATCGGCGTGATGCTCATTCCTTTTGATGGGACTTTCGAAAGTCATCGAGACCCGGTGCCCATCTTGATTCAGAAAAGCTCTGACCAATATGATCGTACTGACATTATCCAAAATTGGAGGAATGGAAACGAGTTTCTCTTCCTGGATGGGAAAGACGACGTCGCCGAGCTGGTTTCACTCTTTAAAGAAAGTGATTCCACCTCTGAAAAATCTGTTCACTTCCTTTTTCCAAATGATGTCGATTCCGGCCCTCCCACCACAAACCACGTCGTTGTTGGCGTTTCGGGATTTTCTGATGGGTTTGGGCCCTTTGAAAAGGCATGCGCTAAGGCTCAATAGGTTCAAGCAGCCGTTGGATGCCGGGTATGCGGCACGCACCAAGATGCATTTGATGATCTTCTGTTCCGCATCCTATAACGCCTCAATATATTCGAAGGTGTGAACAACCACCACCATCAACAGCCAGATCTGATCAGCGAAGATGAAGGCAGAACCGCCATCCGGGACATAACCATCATGATAATGACCACTTATGATCGATATCGCTGCCGAGACGAAATGCATCAACAACAAACATTGCTGCGGAAGGATCAACAACATGAACCAGATACGACGCGGCCGCAGCATAAGATAAGGAATTACAGCAAGAACGGCGGTTATAACCAGGATAAAAGCGACGTTGATGGGATTGTGGACTATCAAACCCAGAATATAGAGTGGCGTTGTCTTTAAGACGCTCTCGGCCCCGGCAAAAATGGCCAGCCCGGACAAAGCATGAGCTGCTGCGACTCCCGGCGTAACAAAAAAGTGACGTGGCTCTACAGTGTTATTAGCTGGCTGGGTCGGCATCACCCTTTGCCCCTTTTCACCTCGGGATGCTGACGAAGACCAGGACTCTGACCATACTCCTAATGCGACCAAGCTCATGGGCTTATGACACGGGAGACTTTACACAGCAGCTGAAATATTAAAACTCCATGACGTGCTCGGGAGAGCAAGCGCGCAGGCCTTTTGGTGGGTATTTGGCGACAGCCGTTTCACATACTATTCAATTAGGAAAAATCCCAGCCAGTTTTCCAGCCTCATAGTCGCGGGTAAGCTTGTTCAGCGACCCCTCGTCCAATTGGTCCAAGACATCAGTTAGTCTATCGCTCTCGGAGCAACCTGCCGCAAAGTCTGAACCGTAATGACTGCGAAGCGTGCCAATGAGGGTATTGCCATGCTTTCTGCTGAGTTCGCCGTCTTTGTCACGGTAATCATTTAACGTCATGCCAAGCCTCGATTTGCTTTATGCAAAATAATACCTTCGCTGCCACTTCTCCTGGAGAAACACGTTTACAGTCGCGATTGTGAAATATTGGATTGTTCAAGAAGTTCCTTCTTAACGAACTCTTTTAATTGCACCGAATGAAGGAACGTCACCCCTTGTTCCGGCGTTTTTATCGCAACCCGCAAAAGGAGCGAGATATGGACCGTGAACATGTGAAAGGCGCTGCCGATAAGGCAAAGGGTGCTATTAAAGAAACGGCAGGCAAGGTCTCCGGTGACAAGGAACTGGAATCAGAAGGCAAGGTGGACAAGGCAAAAGGCGATCTTCATAACGTCGCAGGCAATGTAAAGGACGCTGCTCGCGACCTTTCAAAAAAATAACACCTACGAACACGCTTGAGGGGCCGCTCTTTGGAGCGGCCCTTTTTTCTTGCCACTGATATGAGCCGCATGGGATCGTCCAAGGTGGTGTCGTCTGCAAAATTTCGGTGGATAACGGGTGAACATTGGCTCTGGAGGCGCGCATGTGATTATGAGCCCAGGGCAAACGGCAGCACCATGGCTTTATGGGGATTCTTTCGAATTGAGTTCCGGAACCCAAGCTATTTTCGTCATGGGGACGAGAACCTCCTTCCTCGCATCCACTAGAGCAATTTTCTGCGACCCGGACTGAAACTGAGACGGCGCGCCCCTCACGGCATGTTCTGCCGCAAGATCTCAACACGGCGATCCAACATCTCGACGATCAAGAGCTTGACAGATTAGTTTTGGTGGTACTTTCAGAACGGAGTCGGCGGAAAAGGCCTCCTCTGCCCGAAGAAAGTCAACGCAACCGACGAGCGGAAGCCGACGCTGTTCCATTACCTCAGGGCAAGCTAAACGCGGTCAGGGCGGCATTCAAAGCAGGAGTTTCTCCTGCTCGGATAGCCCGCGAATTTGGACTGTCTCAATCAGATGTTCGAAAGGCATTGGCGAATCACGCCAACAAACGGTGACATTGGCTCTTCAACCCAAGACATTCCCATAGCTCCAGTGGCCGTGCTTAATTGGCCGCGACTTCCGGATGTGCTCAGGTTCTGGTAGAGGAAGTGAACCTCCGGCGGACCTTTGAACACATGCAAGGGAAAGGTCAAACCGCTCACAGGCTTGCTTCGCGGCATGTAATCTGTGAAGTCGCTCGATCACCTGTCCAGTTGAAAGACACATCAACGGCTATGGTGGGCGTATCTGATAGGATGTTTATTCGCAAAACATACAAGCCGGATTCGGCGAACAGTCCACGCCAATCTATGGAACTTGCGCCGATAAACCCGAGTGAAGTGAGTCCAGCCCTGTTGTCGTCGCTGATGAACATAAAATCCAAAAAGGCGGGCGATGCCTTATGTATTTTTTTACATGCCGCATTTTCCCGTTCTGATTGCGCAAACGGTAAGATCGTTGGTTCCCAATGGTGTATTGGCGCTCCACTTTTAGAAATGCTTTCAAGACGACCAAAGCAATTGGCGACTGAGTTGATTCCATCGCAATTGACTCGGAGCCTATAATATGTCGCAAAAAACTCTGGTTTCGGGAAATCCCCAAACTCAACCATCCGCATCGTTGGCACCAACGTATGTGGTGGCACGATGCCCGTAATGGTCAAACTCCTATTATCCCCATACGAAACGTGTCTTTGATAAACTTCCGTTCCTGGCCGAACACAGGCGAAATTATTCATGTCGAAAGACGCTCTCAACTTCGGACGGAATTTCTCCTTCCACTCCAGATTTTTTTCGTACTCGTATTTCCAAGTAAGGTAGACAGCAACCAAGCCACCAATCAGTACTAAGGAGAGGGGGCTAAATACAAGGACCCTATTTAGAAAATTAAAGCCGGATCGAGCGGTTCCGAACAAGCCGATTAAGCAGGCGCCCCCCGCAAGAACAACAATCGGCGCGCTATAGCGTCCAGTCATGAGGTCACCCCAATGGGGGAGGACCGTCCGGACAAAAACGAAAATAGGTTTCTTAACCTTCCTAGCCATGCGTTTATGCTTGTAGCATCCGATTCTTTTCCCGCGGGACCTTCGTGTCTGCTACTACGGCGGTCCTGGTCGATCTCTGGCGGCCGCTGCCACCTTTTCCGCGTCTAATCCAAAGCGACCGCTATTGCCATAATGGAACGTCCGCTCTCGCACATTTTTTTATATCGTTCACAAAGCTATCGCTCAGCGCCTTCCGTGCACTCACGGACAGTTCGCTGCCAATAAATACGCTTACCGCATCGGTAATGTCCGTATCGTACGCTTCAATGCCTTCGGTCACTTTGTTTGGCGAAGCTCACCCTCGTCGTGTGCTACGAAGACTATCCGGCAAAAACTCTCGGAATGGCTTCAAAGGACGCTTTGGTATCGATGGCAGCTTTGGTAACGACGGCAGCTTGGGTATCGATCGCTTCAAAGATAGTTTTGGTATCGTATGGTTTACTCCCATGTTGTTTCTCCTTATTGAGTTCTTGCATGTTAGTGCTGATGTTTGAAAAGTTCAGTGGGCCACGACTCTGGGATTTGCGGGACGTCACCTCTGAAGTAATCGCAAGGTCCTGCCTTTTTAGAAATTCAATTATGCTGCGTCTGAATATTTGTGACCGTGTAACATCCTGTTCGGCGCAAAAGGCGTCCACAGTGGGCAAACCCCGTAGTTGGATCAGATAGCTTCAATGTCTTTCTCCCTGCAATTAACGGCGGACGCTATGACTTCTTTTTGGTAAAAGGCACCGTTATCGAGGGCGGCCCGCCCCAAGCTTTACTCTCACGGGATAGCGGACATCTGGTGTGCACCCCGTTTGAAATTCTCTGGGAGAGAGAAATTTCAAGCCTGAGTGCGGGTGAACTTCGTTGTAGTCCTCGAACCAAGCCGGCAGCAGAGCGATTACGGTCTCAGCATCCGGCAAGATCGACAGCCGAGCATAATCGCGTTTGAAGGTTTTGACGAATGCCTCCGCGATGCCGTTGGATTGTGGCGAGCGGACTGGCGTGAAACAAAGCTTGAGGCCCAAGGCCGTTGCGGTGTCGAGTGTGTCCTTGGCGATGTACGCCGAGCCGTTGTCGGACAACCATTCGACGGGATGCGCCGCCTTGCTGATCCCGAATCGACGCTCGACGCAAGCTATCATCAGGTCGCGCACCATCTCGCCAGAGATGCCGGCGGAGGTGGCCAGCCAGCCCATAACCTCGCGATCGCAGGCATCGATAGCAAACAACACACGCACGATCTCGCCATTACGACAGGCGAGCTCGAAGTGATCGGAACACCAGCGGATGTTCGAGCGCAATGCAATCACGACGCCGTCATGCGTGTGCCCTGGCCGGCGACCGGTATGCCGTTTCTAGCGTCAGTTTGTTGGCCTGCATGATCCGCAGCACACGCTTGCCATTGACTGGCGGCTTTCCGTTGGCCTTTCGCTGCCGGTTTATGAGGCGCCGGATACGGCGATACCCGTAGGTCGGGCGCTCGTCCACCAGCCGGCGGATCAGCGCCAATAGCTCGTTGTCCCCGGCCTTGCGATAGGGCCTACGCGACTTGGCGCGGCGGCTCACCAGCTCGATCAGGTTCGAACGCGCGACCGCGAGCGTGTCGGCCACCGCCTTCATGGCGAACCGTCCTTCCGATCGTTCCATGATGGCAGCTGCAAGCTCGGTTTTTTTACCCGCGCGACGTCGAGCGCTTCCTTGAGAATCTCGACTTCCATGGTCTTGCGGCCGAGCAGGCGCTCCAGTTCGCGCACCCGTCGTTCCAGCTCACGGACACGGCTCGTTGCGACGACATCTTCGTCAGCCTGGACCGCTTGCAGGCCGCCTTCCAGCATTCGGCGACGCCAGTTGAACAGCAAGCTGGGAGCGACGCCCGCTCGCCGGGCCACGTAGGACACCGACATCCCGGGCTGCATCGTCTCCTCGACCAGCCGGATCTTCTCGGCGGTCGGCCAACGGCGACGCCGTTGGACAGACGTGATCACTTCAACCGGGGCGGAGAGACATTCTGATCGGAGGGCATAGTCGTAATCATAGGCTTATGCCTATGCCTTATCGAGCTACGCTACCTGTCCGGTCGAAACGGGTGCGGTCCAACATCGGGGATATGCCCGCAAGCCGAATGATGTTCGGTCTTATTGCAGCACTTCGTTTCGCAACTGCTTAGCCTTGTCGATGTTGTGATCCCCCGAGTATCGATCATAGTATGTTACAGCCTCAGGGTTGTAACCTCCCTTTTTCTCGCAGTCGGCATTCATGCGCACGATTTCCGTCTTAAACTTCTGCATGACCGCAAGCTCTTTCTCATTCAACCATTCGCCGCTCTTCGGGACGTACTCGTTCAGCGCATCCTCAAGTGACTCCTTCTTCAAGTCGGCACTCGGATCTTCTTTTTTGGTTCGGTTGGTCCAGGCAGTAATAAGGTCAGAATGACGCCTCACAACAGCGCTGGCCGCGCTCGGGTCTTTGGCGTTGTGGACATCGGCAGTCAGCTCTGTGTTGATGATTGTAGCGTATTGCCTCAGTACACCTTGAAATAAGAAAAAGAAGTCAAGCCGGACCATCTCTACGAAGGGGCGTTGAATAACAGCCAATTCCTGGGACGATACCCTCAATTTGGCAAGCTGATTATCAATCTCATCAAGTACTGCTTGCTTTGCCCTCGCAGGGGGTGTCCCCATCCGGTTCCCCCACGCGATTGTCAGGTAGCTTGCGCGCGCGCTGATAGAGGCAAGCTTCCGCACTCGCCCGATTATCTCCTCAGCACGCTCCAAGGTCTCGCGAAGCTCAAATCTGTACTTCCCAGACTTTGAAAGTCTTGATCTGGGACAAAAACAAAAACACGCCACATACGACAAAGACCGCACCTAGGGCGGAAGCTGATCCAATTTTCCCGTTCCAAGCCTGGAATACGCACAGGATAAGTGCCGCAACGCCCAGAGCGAAACAGACAAAAACATATATCGCCCGAAGCTTTTCCATATCGCCGTCAATCACCTTCAGGGCCTCGCCAATAAAAAGCCGAGACTTAGTCCCGGCTATGCAGCCCAAAATAACATCTCAATTCTCGCTTCGGAAGACACCCCCACCATTTAAGAACGAGTATTTGGCGATGGTCATTGTAAGGTATTAGACCATGCTCGTGGGCGTCGGTCGAGAATGACACGAATGTATAACCCCGACGGAGGCTTTGATGCACGCTGCCTATCAGTTTACGAAGGATTTTGCCGGACCTATAGCGAATGATTGCGGCGGTAGCGGCTACGGGCATCACCTATTTTCTTGGACACAATCAAACAAAGATCGCAAGCGCCCAAAAGCAAATCGCGCAATCCCAACGGGACATCGCATATGATCGGTTGAAATATGATTTGTTCAAAGAACGATTTGGAATTTATGTCACCGCCAAGCACTTGATTGAGAAGATCAGCGGCAACGGCTTTCCGCTAGGAATACATGATCCAGAGTTGCGTGCGATGCGCATAAAGCTGGACGAGGCGCGGTTCTTTTTCCCGCCGAAGGAGACTGGACTGTTTTCTCGCATAGAAATACTTGCCGCTGAGCACGAAGGCGCGCGCTCAGTCATGGAGAAAACCAACAACGAGACGGATCGGCGAGAAAAGCGGGAGATATGGCAGCAGAAAAATTGATGGAGCTTGTTAGAGCATATGGGACGTTGACGCCAGACATGGAGCCGGAATTGGGGTTTTCCCGACACAATTGACGCGACAAGCGCCGAGCAAGGAAGATTTTTCATGACCGAATTTCGCAGGGCGGAGAGTTGCGGCCAGGATGCGGGGTACAGCTTGGGGCCCTGCAACAGGTCGAACGGGCTTATCCAAACTTTGAGAACCATGAATGTTCTGACTAACTGCAAACCGATGGAAGGCACGCCTTAGAACTGAGCAACGCCAACGGCATCAGCATGGGCTTGTTCAACCCGTTTCCTCTGTCGCCTTGTCCGCCACTGTCTTCGTCGGCGATATGGGTCGTTCGCATCTCACAATGTATGGTCGTGCCGTACACGCTCGATCTCATCCTTCAAGATCAATTTTTGACGCTTTAACTCACCGATCTTCAGATCATCGGTCGAACTGTGCCCTAGTGACTCTCAATCTCGACTTCGAGTGCCTTATGTTGCCGCGCCAGTTCTGCAAGATGTTCTTTGATTGTCATATGATTTACCTCTTCGTTTCATTCGACGCCAACGCTGTCCGTAACTCGATTGGGAGAACTGGCACTCAATCCGTGAAGACCTGCCTTGAACGCTGCGCGAACTGGGTTCGGTCACCTTTTGCTTCCAAATGCGCCGCTAACGACGAAACAATAAGCTATTTTGCGTTTTGAAAGCTACATAAAATCATATTGCGTGTATCGCCGCGAATTCAGCGCTGACGTTCGAAAAGCTCGTCCTACCCATTCAATCTTAATCAGTCAGTGTGAGCTATTTTGCTCAGTCTTCGCACTGATAACGGTGAAACCTATCAAAAATGTCGCTGGTATTTTTGCAGGTGCGAACGCTGGCTGCATTGAACGTTCTAACAAGGAGGAAATCCATGTTGCATAAACTCGTAATTGGCGCGCTCGGCGCTATGGCTGTCATGTTCTCGGGTACGGCATTCGCACAAGGCACTGCGACCGAGGCAAGGGCCATGCTCGACAAGGCTGCGGTCGCCGTGAAAGCAGACAAGGCGATAACGTTGGACACGATCAACAGGGAAGAGCGGAATTTCCTGGACCGCGATCTCTATGTGTTTTGCTTCAATAGCGGGGACGGCAAGCTCGTTGCTACTGGTAGCACTAATCCAGCCGCAAAGAAGACGATGGGCCTGGATGCCAGGACCCTAAAGGATGCCGCAGGCAAGATGTTTGGCCAGGAACTCTACGACGGGGCAAAAGGAAGGTCAAATCACTGAGGTCAGCTACATGTTTCCAAAGCCAGGCACGGGCACGACTCCGGTTGCAAAGATAAGCTTGGGAACCAAGGTCGGCGATCTGGACTGTGGCGTCGGCTACTACAAGTAGATCGTTCCCAACTGCGATTTAGGGGCGCTGAAGTACAGCGCTCCTGTCACGCTATTTCTTTTTCCTGAGCAACGCTCAGGATTTTCTCGGTCTAGCTCAAGTAAAACGGGAGAGGCCCGATGACAGCAGTGGTCGTTACCCACGCCGTGGGCATTATCGACACTTGGCTAAAAGGCGGGGCCAATCGGAAAGAGGTGTTTGCAAGATTTTGTTCCAGTTATCGAATTTTCAAACACCCGACGAGACGAACCGCGTTTCATCGTTTGCGAGAATGTGGACCTTGCTAAAATGAAGGCGACAATGGACACCGCGGAAACCAATACGGTAAAGGCGAAGGACACCGTGATCGACCCAATTGAAATCTACATAGAGGTTGATGGCGGCAAATAATCTACCGAATACGTTAGGCGTCAAGCGGATAGTGTCCGTACGGGCTTTTAGGCCGTGTGCCCATGAAAATCGCTTTTGGCGCAGATTTCGGACCAAATTTTTGTCGCCAGTGTGCTAAGGCTGTGGGGCCCTTTTGGAGGAGGCGATGAGAAGGCGCGAGTTCATCGCCGTTATCGCGGGCGCTGCGTGGATTTGGCCCGTCGTCCTGCATGCCCAACAGGCGGATCGCCTTCACAGCCTCGGGATTTTGAGTTTTTTCGCACAAGATGATCCGCAAGGCAAAATCTTTGACGTAGCATTTCGCAAGCGAACTCAACGCGCTCGGCTGGGTAGAGGGT
>CAWABH010000021.1:0-112398 GCA_963780095.1 uncultured Alphaproteobacteria bacterium | reverse complement strand
CGTCTTCGCGGATTCGCGTTCGAAAACGCGGATTTTGAGATTTTTTAGACGGCTAAGTATCTGATTTGCAAAGGGTGGGGTCTTCAGTTTCGGCCAAAAACGTCTGTAGTGAAGACCTACCCGATTCCCAAGCGCGGCGTGATGCAGATAAATTTGCTGCATCATGTTTCTGCGACGCACCGAGCGAAAGAAGAACGGCAAGACACACAGCTACTGGAACGTGGTCGAGAACAAACGTCTCGATGGCGGCCGGGTGGTGCAGCGGCATGTGCTGTATCTCGGCGAGATCAACTCCTCACAGGCGGCAGCGTGGCGCAAGGCGATCGAGGTGTTCGACGTGGATGCCGGCCGTGCCCGGACGCTGTCGCTGTTTCCGGAGGATCGATGCGAGGCGATCGCAGGCGACGCTTCCGTCGTTCAGCTTCGCCTGTCGGAGATGCAGCTTCGTCGTCCGCGGCAATGGGGCGCCTGCTGGCTGGCCGGGCACTTGTGGCAGGAGCTTCAGCTTGATCGATTCTGGGCCGATCGGCTGCCGCCGAGCCGGAAACGAACGCCGTGGGATCAGATCCTGCAGGTGCTCGCGACCTACCGGCTGATTGCGCCGGGCAGCGAGTGGCGACTGCATCGCGAATGGTTCGGCAACAGCGCGATGGCCGATCTCCTCGGCGCCGATTTTGGCCTGGCGGAAGAACACAAGCTTTATGCCTGCCACGATCTGCTGCTGGCACACAAAGAGGCGCTGTTCTCGCATCTGGTCGGGCGCTGGCGCGATCTGTTCAACGCCGACTTCGATGTGCTGCTGTATGATTTGACCAGCACCTACTTTGAGGTCAACGCTTCGGACTTGCCGGAAGGTACCAAGCGCCGCCACGGCTACAGCCGCGACAAGCGGCCGGATTGTCCGCAGGTGGTGATCGCGCTGGTGGTCACGCCCGACGGCTTGCCGCTGGCTTACGAGGTGCTGCCCGGCAACACCGCCGACAGCAAGACGCTGCGGATGTTCCTTTCCAAGATCGAGCAGCAATACGGCAAGGCGCGACGCGTCTGGGTAATGGATCGAGGCGTGCCGACCGAGGCGGTGCTGGCCGAGATGCGCAACAGCGATCCGCCGGTGCAGTATCTGGTGGGGACGCCGAAGGGACGCCTGAACCGGCTGGAGAAGCACCTGCTGGAAAAACCCTGGCAGGACGCCCGCGAGGGCGTGAAGGTCAAGCTGTTGGCCGAGGACGGCGAGCTCTATGTCTTCGCGCAAAGTGATGATCGGGTCAGCAAAGAACGCGCGATGCGGCGGCGGCAGTTGAAATGGCTGTGGAAGCGGCTCCGGCAAATCGCCACAATGGAAATCTCGCGCGAAGAGTTGCTGATGAAACTCGGTGGCGCGCGCTCCAAAGCCCCGGCCGCATGGCGTCTGGTCGATGTCGAGATCGACAAGGAGCGCCCGAGCTTCACGTTCGCGCTCAATCGCAAGAAACTGCGAACGGCCAGGCGTCGCGAAGGCCGTTATCTATTGCGCACCAATCTCACCGAGAATGATCCCGCGCAGCTCTGGCAATACTACACGCAGCTCGTCGCCGTCGAAGAGGCGTTCCGCAATCTCAAAGGCGACCTGGCGATCCGTCCGGTCTTCCATCAGGACGAAAAGCGGATCGAAGCCCACATCTTCATCGCCTTTCTGGCTTATTGCATGCAGATCACCCTCACGCGCCGCCTTCATGCTTTGGCGCCTGGGCTGACCGCCCGCAGCGCGCTCGACAAGTTCGCCGCCGTCCAGATGATCGATGTCCATCTGCCGACCACCGATGGGCGCGAGATCCTGCTCACTCGCTACACCCATCCAGAACCCGAGCTGCAGCTCGTGATCGACCGCCTCAAGCTTCGCCTGCCACCGCAGCCGCCGCCCAGGATCACCACCGCCGCCGTCAACCAAGCCCGCCGCCGTAGTGAAGACCTTTTGACTTAACCCGTTGATTTATAACGAGGCGGTGTCTTCAAAACCCGCCAATCCGCGAAGACGGGCTAAGTTGTGCATGCCTTCGAGGCCAATACACCCTTCGAGAACCTACCCGGCACTCAAATCACGTACCGCGGCTAAATCTCAATAGCGCCCGCGGCACCGCCGGTGCCCACTTCCCGCGATTTCGTGCATTGGCGCTTTTCGGACGCCGGCGGCGCAGCGCGTGGATAGCCTCGTCGTGCCGGCGTCCGAAAACCTACACAGGAACTGACCTCCTTGGGTCCGACGACCATGCCAGCCAAAACGCATGCGCCGAAGGTATTCAGGAATGCTGCTGCGGAGGCGAGTAGCCGGCGACGAGTTTGCGGTCGCGCTCATTCCTCGGGCAGCCCGGCCTTGCGCAGGCCGTCGGAGAGGCGCTCGACCTGGGCGAGAAAGGCCGGGTTGGACGAGGGCTGGACAGCGATCAATTTCTTGACGGTGAACCCGGGGTTGAGCCGCAGGAAGTTGCGCAAGGCCTCTTGCGCAGGCGCCGCTTGACCCAGCTGGACATGCGCGGCGGCGAGCCAGGCGAAGGTAATGCCGAAAGCAGGATCGGCCTCGGCCGCTTTGCTTAGCCAGTCGACCGCTTGTGCGTCATGTCCCAGCAGGAAATGAGCCGCACCAATGCCGCAGAGCCACGCCCACCGCTGTGGATCGTGCGGTCCAAGCCGGTCGGCCTGCTCGAACCAGGCGAGGGACTGCTCGGGCTGACCGAGGAATATCCTGACGTACCCGATCTGCTGATAGGGCAGCGGATCGGCCGGGTTTGCGGCGATTGCGGTTTCACAAGCGCGGATCGCCTCCTCGAATCGCTGCTGCGTGCGGCGCAGCAAACACCGCACCCCGTCCGCACGGACATTGTTGGGATCGACGGCCAGCGCCCGCGCCAGCGTCTCGTCCGCCAGCCGTAGGCGCTCCTCGTTCCCCTTCTCGTAGAACCCGGCCACAGCGTCGCTGGTGTTCACGGCGGCAACGCCGACAAGAGCATCGACATTCTGGTCATCGATACGCAAAGCGTCTTGAAACATGCCGAGCGCCGCGATGTTGGTCTCGCGACTGATAGCGCGGTTGCGCAGGGCCCAGCCGCGCATCGCCAGATCGGTCGCGTTCGGATTGACTGCCCGGTCCTTCCGAGCGGCCCGGCGCGCCTCTTCGTCGATAACTTGGAGACCGACGGTTCGGGCGATGCGCGTAACGATCTCGTCCTGCATCGTCAACAGGTCGACCCGGTCCTTGTCGAAATGCTCGGCCCAGAGATGCGCGCCGGTCTGCGCATCGATCAGCTGCGCGTTGACGCGCAGCTTCTCGCCGCTGCGCAGGATGCTTCCTTCTAGCACGTAGCGAACGGTCAGCTCACGGCCGACCTGAGTGACATCGACCGCCTTTCCCTTGTAGGTGAAGGCGGTGGTGCGGGCGATGACGAAAGTCCCGGGTAAGCCGCGCGAGAGGTCGGTGATCAGGCTGTCCGTGACCCCGTCGGCGAAATAATCCTGCTCGGGGTCGTTGCTCAGATTGGCGAAGGGCAGCACGACGATGGAAAGACGCCGGGCGGCATCGGAGAGTTGCGGAGAGCCGCTCGGTTTGACCGCGAACCACACGCCAGCCGCGAGGGCGACCGCCGCGGCGAGGCCCGTAGCAGCGAGCCAGAGCCGGCGGGAGTTGCTGAGTCCAACCAGCCGCGACGTTCCGATCGATGCCGGTGCTTCCGGAAGCGCCGCGACCGCGTCGGCGCCTAGCGCGTAGACCCGGACGGCTTGGGAGATGTTCTTGACGGTCTGCGCCCCCTTGTCGGTGAAGGCATAGGGCACTTTCTCGCGGATGTGATCGTAGACCGTGCCGGAGACCAAGAGACCGCCCGGCTCGGCCAGCGCCTCCAGGCGCGCCGCGATATTCACACCGTCGCCGTAAATGTCATCCTCCTCGACGATGACGTCGCCTAGATTGACGCCCATGCGGAACACAATGCGCCGGTCCTGCGGCACAACGGCGTTGCGCGCGACCATGCCGCGCTGCAGCTCGACGGCGCAACGCACGGCATCGACGACGCTGGCGAACTCGGTCAGCGCGCCGTCTCCGGTGGTCTTGACGATGCGGCCGCGATGGGCAGCGACGGCCGGATAGATGAACTGCCGACGCAGCACCCTCAGGCGCGCATGGGTGCCCTCCTCGTCGGCCTCCATGAGGCGCGAGTAGCCGACGATGTCGGCGGCGAGGATCGCCGCGAGCTTGCGTTCGACGCGCTGCTCGACCACGGCTCGCTCCCACAAGCCTAGTGCCTGCGACAGCCTACCACGAAGCGGGGTTGTTCAGGCAACCAGCAGCCAGCCTGCCGCCTCGATCGTCGGGTGGCTCAGTTGGATGCGCCAAGTTCATCAGGCGGCGCAATCATCAGGACGTCGTGGCCGCCCGCACAAGGTATTGGTGCCTGGTTTGGGTCAATCGCGTCATTCCGACCATGCGCCGATCATTTCCGATCTACCCCGATAAAGCGGACCTTTGGCGCGCCGGTCAGTTTCCGACCACCTTTGTTGGCGGAGGCCCGATCACGTCGGCCGAGCCGTCGATGACAGCACGCGACGCCGCCCCAATGAGATGTCCACACGCATAATCAACATTCTATCTTACGAGCGAAGCGTTCATGACCTTTGCAGAAGTTGTCGACCAGATGAAAACGACCTGTACCCATCCCAGCCAGATCGAACTACTGGATCGGGTCTTAGATCAAAAAGGAAAGGAGCGCTAGATTGCAGATCGAATTCCATTGTATCCCCCGAAGACGGCCAGCGATCGCTATGTCAATTGAGATGGAAACATCTCGACACGTCGACAGCATGGCGAGGAGCAACCAATCGCGCGAGGAATTGCGCCAGATCATGTGCAACAGTTTCGAGTACTTCTTCGGGAGGCTTCGCAAGCGTCGCCGAGACGAAGTCCCGAGCGATTCGCTACGCAAGAACATCATAGTGTTCCAAATTCTCGACCAGGTCGACGCGCGGCGCGAATGGCTGGCCGAACAGTCGGTGCACGATTCTATTTCGACATAACAATCCTGCGCGATGAGATCGGGTGAACATCCGCCGCACAGGATGGACCTCGCGCCGGCCTGACACACCGGAAAGATTCTCGGCGAATCACCGAAACAAAATACCACACGGAATGCGGCTACGCGTCGGCTCTTCCGGAAGACCACCGAGGCGCCATAACGCGGCGCGCGTTGGTCAGGGTGGTCAAATCACTCTGACCTCGCAAGAATTTGCTAAGTCTATGATCCGATTTGGAATGGACTTCATCCGGCTTCGGTCTCAGAGTTCGGTTTATGAGAAAGCCCGACCGAAGCTTGCTCAAGTGCCCTAACTGTGGGTTGCCTATGATCTTTGCGCCGACACCGGACGGCGAAAAGAATCCGCCATCCTTTTTGTGTGAGGACTGCGACCGCCTCGATCCCCTCACAAGCCGCTTCGCTTCCGGCTGGCTGCAAAGCGAGCTAAAGCCGCCGAAGTGATGTGGCGCCCGATGCGAATCATTTCTTCCTCAGCTCCGATCACCGAATATTCAAACGCAACGCCCTCCGGATCATTTTCCGCGAACCATTTTTCCGCAGCCTCTTCGTTGGCGAAGACCTTGAGATGGTCGACGTCACCGACCTGTTTGCTGGTGTCGACATAGATCAGGACGGTTTTCATAGGTCTCTCCGCTTGCCCTTTCCCCGAGGCTTGCGGTCGCGACGTGGTGGCGGTTCAGGCTCTCGATATGCGCTTCAGCGCCCCGGGCGCATGCGCGTAATCGATCAGATGATAATGCCGTCGCTTCTCGCGCTGAACGCACATGATCGCGCGATTAGCCGTTCTCACGTCGGCATTTCCATACTCGGTTATCCTCACGGAAAAACGCCCCGGCCTGCCATGCCGAAGGATTTGAATGCCCGCGATGGACTCACAGCCGGGCCAGTGCCTGACAGCATCAAGGCACTCTTTCCGGAGAGGCCCGTAGTTTAGACCGACTGTACCGTGGTGCATCTCACCATCCCGGAATCCGAGTTGGCGGCCATTGGCGGTAGAGCCAGGATGTGCATGCCGGCGTCGCGGAGGGTTCGAAGCTCCACCTCGCCGGTCGGGATCGGATCGTCAAATTGGCGGGACCAGCCTTTTGGGTCGCCGCTGGCCCCGCGCAAGGTGCTCATCAGATTTCAAAAGAAGGTGCCGCCGACAGCTTGCCGCTGGCGGCTAAAAGTTTAGGGAACGGGCTTCCAGGCCCGCATAATGCTTGTAGGTCGGGGTGGGCGCTAAAAGGTTCATTCGCATCTATCGTTCGTCGGACGAAGAAGATCAGGTAGGGGCAGTACGTCCACTACCGAGTGCGAGCTTGAAGATTTCTCATCAAACCCTGCCGGACAAATTGGCCAGATGAAACCGCGCCGATGACTCCCCATCCCAACCTTTGAGGCGCCCATAAAAGCGAACTTTCAGGCCAGCATCCAAAAGTCGATATCGTTGCCAGGGTACGCCAGGCCGCACTTCGCAAAAGCGGCCTTGACGTGGTCAACGTGATCTTCGGCGAAGTCTCCTTGGAGGACTTGGGCGTGGTCTAGCACTTTGATGATCTGAAACTTGCGGCCGATGTCGCCCTTGACGGTGACGTTGTCGTACAAGCCCTTTCCGACTGCGAGACCGCTCACGGCCGCGATCAGCTTCACGTAGGAAAATTCTTCCTCACTCACACTCATTTCTTCGCTCCGAGTATCTGCGCCGCCGGACCGCCGATTGCTTTCGCATAAGGCATCGCATCCGCCAATGTTAATTTTGCTTTTGCCTTCAGCCCCAGATCAACCAGGCCCGGCGGATGGCTTCGGGCCGAAGGGCCGACAGAAACCAACCTCCACATGTGTGGAGGTGGGTGAAGACACCCACGATCGACGACCTGCCGAAAGGCGACCTGTGGGACGACCAGGACGACAGAGGCGACGAATCAGGGAATGCGAATCCGCTTACGCCATATGCCGCTCGACGAAGCCCTGTATGAAAGCTGGTACCTCTCGCTCGCAGCGTCGTCTGATTTCCTCTGCGACGTCGGCCGAGATATCGCGCGACCAACCTTCCGCGGTGTTGAAGGCCACGACGCGGACAGGGTTGGAGTATTGGCCGGTGAGCAGGTCCTGAATGACGGTCTCAAGGTCCGTGGCTTCGACATCGGTCTCGCGCCAGGCGCGGCCCTGCCGGCCGTAATCTTCCACTACCAGGCAGACATCTTGCTCGTCGCCACCGGGAACGATCGAGGGAGTCCAGTTTGCATGAGGCATTACGCTGCTCCACTCCACTATATCCTTGAAGATAGTCGACGGTGCCGGCGATGCGAGTCCTTTGCCACCCTCCCTACCGGGGCGTGAGCGCCCTGGCCGGATCGATCGAGAACCCATCGAGAACATCGCGGGTTTCTTCAGGTTGTGACTTCTACACAACACACGCCGACCTGACGTATTGCGCGGTTGAGAAATCGTCGCGGTGCAGGCATTTCTGGCTCTTTGATCAACGGACTGACTGCAGCGCAGCGGTTTCCATAGATTTGCTGCTGGGGAAAAGCCGGATGACGGCCGGAAACGGTGGCCGATACGTAGACAATTTGCATCCGAGACCGCACCATCGCGTCACGAGTCGGCGCTTGCGGGGCTACCTCCGCGGCGGACTCTATCGGCCCAAGGCAGTTCCGGAACTTTAACCAACACCGGGCGGCAAGGAGACGTGACCATGTCTGAATGACGACCGCCAGAAACAGGCTCGATGAGCCGGTGACGCTCGATCGACTTGAACGAGGTCTGGCACTGCTGGCCCAATCGGCTGACAGTGCCGCGCCGCGCCCATGAAGACCTGCTGGGGCGATTTCAGTGCCCCGCGGTTCTGTCCAACACGTTTTTAGCCTACCGGCACGGATCAAGAATCCTGCGCTCAACCGCGTTGCCAGTGGCCGCGCCGCCGGGCTAAAAACGCTCTGCGCTATGTAGCCTTCCGGACTATGTCGCGTACCTTCTGTTTCAACGTTGTTTTCCGCACAAAATCTTCAATCCGCCGCGATATAGTCGAGCCCCCTCTGTCAGGTTCGTCAACCGAAGGGACGCGACCCTGAGGTGCAGCGACAGCGATTTAATGGTCTTGCTGCGATGGTGGGACGCAAAGCGCCTCCTGTTAAGATCTGGCGCGTAGGAGCGGATGTGCGCTGTTTTTCACTGCTACGAACGATTCGTATTGTTGCCGGATTTGGTCGGTCACAAGTGGAGATGGTGTTGAAGCCTCGCTAGAAATTTTGCCAAGAGCCTGCGATCGCGCGCGGCACCTGCAGGTTTGCAGGGTGATGCTCAGGAAAACTATGTCGCGTGCTTGGCCAGCCCTTTGGGCCGGACGATCTGCAATTTACGGCTAAAATTGCAGAGCTCTGTCACAGTATGCGACATAGTCCGGAACGCTACATAGTTGCGAAGCGAATGCAAAGAGACTGTCTTGCGCAGCCCCGCGGCTTTCGCGGCCTCCTTGAACAGCCGGCTGAACTGAAGGGGTTGCTGATCCGTATGAACCTGGCGGGCTGGCGGGAGCTGCGGATGTTGGCCGCGGAGCGGGATACCACGCTGAACGCGCTAGCGATCGAGGCGCCCAATGACCTTTTGAAGAAGCGCGGGAAGCAGCCGGTGGTGGAGAATCCGTTGGCGGATTAGCTCGCGCATGGCCTCGAAAATGCAACGACTTAGTGGGTTCGGCGTTATCCGCCGCGAGGAGGACTGTGCAATGGTCGAAATTAAGGAACACATGAAGATTGTCGGCAAGGACGGAATTTACGTCGGCACCGTTGACCAAGTTGAAGGCGACCGCATCAAGCTCACCAAGAAAGACAGTCCGCCCGGCCACGAGGGTCATCACCATTACATCGACAAGAAACTGATTGGGTCCGTTGAAGGCAATGTCGTCAAACTCACCGTCAACGGCGATGCCGCCCCTCGCACGGAAAAGAGCGGCGAAGGGATTTGATAGCAGCTAGCGTGTGCCGCAATCGGCGCCCATTCCAACCAATCGCCGTGCTTCAGGTTGAGAAGCCCAAGGGCCTTGGCATCTGACGGTGCGCGGGACAGGATCTTGGACATTCCAATTGCCTTTCGATGAACCGTTCGTCAGTGGTCGCCATGGTGACCTGCCGGATTCGCGTGCCGGAAACGAAGATGATGGTGAATCCCTTAATCGTTGCCATGCCGGGCGGCCTCGCCAGATCCCTGACAGTCTCTTGCAATCCAAGAGCCGTGAGGTGGGACGGGCAAGCGGCCAACGCTGTGGGGGCATTCTCTAGCAGCCTGTTGGACTGAGGTATTCAGCCGCGTGGTAACAAGCGGTATGTAGCCGGCGATCGGCAAACTGGCCGCGCGTCGGGCGGGTGCGGAGGCGATTTTAGCCCAACTTTCGGGCTTTTGAAGTCAGCCGTTGGCTCTGTGCCCGGCTGAGCCCGCTCTCAGGCGGGCATCAGGGTGAACATGCGCTTGATGTTCCACGCCATGGTCACGAGGCTCCATTCGCCGCGAACCTTTTCGAGGCCGCGCATCGAGAACTGCCGGAAGCCCATCACCGATTTGATGATGCCGAACACTGGCTCCGGGGTCTGCTTACGCAGCGCGTAGAGATTTTTGCCCTCGGGCGTTTTCAGCCGATGCGCCATGGTCTCAAGCGGCGTTGGATTCTCTGGAGCGGATGGCGCTTTTGCAAAACGCTCGCTGAGCGGCGGATAGTGCGTCTGCCGCCCCTGGGGAATCAGCGGTTCGATGCCCGCCGCGGCGCAGGCTTCGACATTGGCTTCACTGAAGTAGCCGCTGTCGGCCAGCAGCATTTCGGCCTCGCCCAATTCATCCGGCAAAGCCGATATCTTGTCGAGCATCGGCGCAAGTTGCTGCTTGTCATTGGGCGCCTGCACCACGTCGACCGCAACCACCAACATGCTGCCTGCGGCGACCACGGCCTGCGCATTGTAGCATTGCTCGAACCCGCCGCCGGCCGCCGGCATGATCCGCGATTCCTCGTCGGTCAGATTGATCTGGTCGGTGGGCAAAGCGCCGGATGCTGGCGGTGACGGCGGTCGGCCGCCCGTCTTCTTGCCGCTGCTCTCCTCCCTGGCCTTGCGGGCCGCAAGTTTGGCCTCATACTCGGCCTGCTCTCGGGCATGACGCTCTTTGGCCCGCGCTTCGATCTTGGCGCGCGCCTCGGCGAGCTTGCGCAACTGTTCTTCCCGCCGCTCAAGTTCTTCCGGGATCAAAAAACCATCGGGAATATCGGCCTGATCGGCCGCTTCGGCCTTCGCCATCAGATCGGCCACCTCGGCCTTCAATTGCTCTTCGATCTTGCCGGCATGCTCATAGGACAACGCACTGTGCCGGCTGGCATTGGCGTGAATCTTGGTCCCGTCAAGCCCAACCGTGCCCAGCTTCAGAACCCCCATCTCGCGGGCCAGAACCAGCACCTGTACAAACAGGCTCTCGATCTGCGGCAGAAATCGCCGCCGAAACGTCGCTATCGTATCGTGATCGGGATGATCGTTCGCGGCGATGAAGCGGAACGCCACCGAGTCATACGTCGCACGCTCCAGCTTGCGGCTCGAAAACACTCCCGTCGCATAGCCATAAACCAGAAGCCCCAGCAAAACCTCCGGGTGATACGACGCCGAGCCCGAGCCACGATAGCTGCCGCTCATCGAGCGCAGGTCAAGACCCGCGATCACTTCCACAATGAACCGCGCCAGATGCCGCTCCGGAAGCCATTCGTCCACCGACGGCGGCAGTAAAAAGCCGGTCTCGCGGTCAATTTGGCGAAAGTTGCTCATTGCGGGCCCGGGACAGAGAATCAAAATTGGTCTCGCGATTCTACCCAATATCCCGGTAATGCGCTAAGTCAGGCTGCTAGGGTGAGAGATTCGGCGGCCGCCCGTCCCGACGGGATAGGGATGGCCGGCGTTCCCGCGATCGGTGGAGGTGCAGCAGCATGCCCCGCGCGGCGAGACACCACCGCAATCCCGCGCGCCACTCCGAAGAGAAATCGGGAGGCCGCCGGCCTCGTTCCCGGCGGGCTTACTGCGGGGGTGAAGCTCCTATGCCGTTGCAGAGGTCTGAAGAACGGGGCGCACCGTCGTGACCGTCGACGGCGGTGGAGGATTTGCTGACGCAAACCATGTGGAACCGAGCCGCGGTGTGCCACCTCGGTCATCACACTCACTGCCCTCGTGCGCAGTTGCGATGCCCCATCAACGTCACCCAATACCCGGATGAAGGTCAAACCGCCGGTCGACTTGCTGCGGGCCGGCTTTCGGCTTGATGAGTTTCGATAAACTTCTTGGTGGTGATCGCCGCACCGAAAACCGCGATGCCAAAAGCGATGGACAAAACTACGAACACTACTCTCACTCTCATGGCGGTCGCGCTCCTTCCCAAGGGCGCCCCTTGCCGTCGAACATATCGGCAGACCGACCGATTTCAAGTGCGGCCTGGTTCCCATTCCAATCTTTGGAAGGAGCATCAAGCTTAATGCAGGGATCGTGTCGCCGCCGTCTCCTTTCTCTCTAAAGTCGAACGGCCGGACACAGCTTCCGGGTTCGGAATACAACGTGAGGGAGGCCGCTGGCTATCATTCCAGGGCCTTTCCGGTGGCGCCATAATGATCCGTTCGCGCAAACCCTTGGACGACACACGTAGCGCCAAGCCCGCTGGAGCGGAATTTTGGCATCTCTGGACTGTCCGCATTCCGCGCCGGTCGATCACTGGAAGATTGCTATGGGGCCGCGTTTGGCGACGGCATGACGGCTACCGCTGGCAATACAAGCGATTCGTCGAGTTCGACGACCGAAAGCCATGAGACCGACTTTACTCGGAAAAAGAGAGGGTGAAGTCGAACCACCCGACCAGCCACCCTGCTCGGGGTTTCGGAGAGTCATTCTCGCGATTTTCGCTGCTCGGCCTGGTGCCCAGCTAAGCATGGGCGGTAGTGAACATCGGAGTGGGACTTTTCCCTAGCATATCATAGCTGCGAACTGTGCGATCTTAGCGCCACCGCAGATACTCATTCCCCACAGGCCACGTTGATTTCGATTGCTATTGCCATCTGTTTTTCTCCCCGACTTATTGGGTTTTGCTAATCGCGGCCTCTTGATGGCCCGGCATAGCAAAAGAGTTGTGCGGCACGGCCGCTGGCGCGCCGACAAAAGGAGCGGGTTGCGGTATTAGGCGACCACCCGTGCCGCGAAATTAACTAACCTTTCGTCAAGCCTCGCCCGCGTACGTTCGCGACTATGTTGATCTCCGTAACCACTCGGCGAAAGTCAGTGAGGCGTACTCGGCACCACGACGCCTGGATCACACTCGATAACGATCTTCGCAGCTTCGATTGCCGCGTGCTCGACGTCTCCGATGGCGGCGCGAAGTTGTTCACCCACATCAAACCGACCATCGGCAGCATCGTCTATCTCTCGACGGTGCCCTACGCTATGGCGCGCAAGCCCTGTGAAGTCATTTGGAAAAACGGCAGGAGGATCGGCGTGCGGTTCATATAACAGCGATCCCCGTCGCTTTCGGCGCGTGGAGTTCCGTTTTATAGTTGACCGCTGAATAACTTCTCGGGGCATAACCCATCTTAGCGGTCCTGCCTGAAGCCGAAATGAACTAATATCCGCGGAGACTCAGTGGAGGACAATATAGACACTGAAAAGGCTGACACCGAAAAGACCGAGAGCCCAGCAGCATCAAATGGGCATGAGCCGGCTCGCGAGGAGAAGAAGCCGATCATCGACCAGATGACTGACTTAGCAGCGCAGGCCGCGGGTGCGTTAGCTGAAACTGCTGTAAAGGCGGTGGCTACGAAGGCGAAAAAGGCCGTTGCCAAACGTATTCCCAAATCGGTCAAGAAAGCAGCGAAGACCGTTGCTAAGGCTGCCACCCCGAAGAAGAAGGCCTCAAAGAAAAAACAGGCCAAGAAGAGCACAACGAAGGCTGCGAAGAAGGCCGTTAAAAAGACCGCAAAGAAAACTACAAAGAAGACGGCGAAGAAAAAGAAGGCGAAGAAGTCCAAGCGCTAACGGTTTCCATTTGCGCAATGCAGAGCCAAGTCCGTGGCAAATGCCGCCCATGGGAGCGTGAGGGCTTATCACCGTCCAAGGTTTCGACATTTATTGCTCCCTAAGCAAAGTGATCGATCCGACCGGCCTCTGGATTTCCCGGTCACCGACACGAATCCCGCTCAATCAGGCAATGTGGCGCAGCCTGAAAGTTTTGCCGTCCTTAGAGGTTGCGTAGCCAACACGCGCAAGCGATGCCAAAACTTCTTCCACCTTTTTCTCGGTGGTCTTAGTTCGCTTGAACTTGGCCGCTAGACCTTTGGCATCGAGAGGAGCGTTAGCGACGGCTAAGGCCGAGAATCCGGTGACCCCATGACGGTCATGGCCCCCTGAGCTATCATAGCGGCCATCAATTATGGAGCGCGAACGGTGGCATCAAGGCGATGTTCGAGGGCCTCAACGCGGTCTACCACGAAAATGAAAAGCGCAGCTTCATCAGACTTAACGCCGTCTCTTTGGCATTTACGCTGGGCATCCTGGGCTTCGTCATAGCCGCTTTATTGACCATCACGGTCGTTCCGCAACTTCTGTCTTTCCTCGGACTGCCGGGCATCGGCGAGATCGTGAACATCGCTGCTGGCCGATCCTTTTCGTGGTCGCGTGCTTAATGATCGCTGTGGTCTATCGTTTCGGCCCGAGTTCGCGATCGGTCCCAGTGGCGCTGGATCTCGCCGGGAAGCCTCTTCGCCGCCTTGGTTTGGATCGCGGCGTCGCTGCTGTTCTCCTGGTACACCTCGCACTTCGGCAGCTACAATAAGACATACGGCTCGCTGGGTGCGGCAGTCGGTTTCATGACGTGGATGTGGATCTCAACGATCGTCATCCTCGTGGGCGCCAAGATCAACGCCGAATTGGAACATCAAACTGCGGATGACGCGGCCACCAATAACAACAGCCGCCCTTAACGTGGCGGCACCAGCGACAGGCTCCCGCCGGCCAAGGCGGCGCGGCGCCAAGGCGGGTGCCTTTCCTACGCAGATAACGCACGGTCTCACGCGAGCTCAAGTGGCGGCTTGTACCGCGGAGTGGCCGCCGTCGCCGCGTGGAAGGAACTAAAGGGTTAAAACGAATGCCAGCGAATTAGGAACGATCCACCGGTCGCTTCGTTTCAACCGGAAATCTGGACGGCTGCCCGATGACCCGAGATATTGCTTCGCCGATGACTGCGATGGACAGGAGAAAATCGCCACAGCGGCCGGTCTTGATTGTTACAGGTTTGGTGCAGGAGGCCCGTATCGCAGCCGGCTCAGGCATGATTGTTATCTGCAGCGGCAGCGACCCGGGACAATTGCGGGCTTTGCTCGCGACGGTCGATTCCTCGACCTTCAGAGGCATTATCAGCTTTGGCGTCGCTGGCGGGCTCGACCCGGCCCTGGAATCCGGCGACGTCGTCGTCGCGACCGAGGTTACGGCTGGCGACACCCGCTGGCTGACCTGTTCCTCGCTGAACGGGGAACTCATCACCGGCATCGCGCTCAAGCGCCGCCGCGTTGTCAGGGGCGGCCTCGCGGGCGTAGAACGGGTGATTGCTGGCCAGTTTTGCAAGGCCGCGCTGCGCTCCGAAACCGGCGCTGCGGCAGTCGACATGGAAAGCCACATCGCGGCCGCCTATGCCGCCGAGGCCGCGCTTCCGTTCGCGGCGCTTCGCGTCATCAGCGACCCCGCGCATCGCGCGTTGCCGGCGCTGGCGCAGTCTGCGATCAAGCCCAACGGTGACATCAATCTGCGCACGGTGCTTCGTGGCGTTGCGCGCAATCCGCTGACGCTGCGCTCGCTGGTATCGACCGGCATCGACTTCAACCGCGCGCTGCGGACCCTGCGCGGCTGTAGAGGTTTTCCGCCGGGCACGCCCGGTAACGATTGATCCGAAGCGGAAACCGGGCCCCTATGGAGGGCCTCCGCATAACGTTTAGCTCCGGTCCCTCATCAGTGCTGCGCAGGGCGCGCGCTTCAGAGCGAATCACGCAGGTCTCCCTTAGAAAGCGCCTCGGTCCGCAAATGGTTTTCCCGGCACCTTGGTCCGAGGGTAGGAATGAAGGGTTTGAACGCACTTTTACGCATTCGGCATTGACACGCGGGGGAGGCCGAAATGCGAAATCCAAGCCCCAGCCGCTGGAGGTAACCACGTGACGGCGCCTTCGGATTGCACCGGGGCTCCGGCGCGTCGGGCCAATTTAATGCGGTAATGGTTCCTCCGGACGTCTACCGCTCAACGCACATCATGGCTTGTCGACTCCATCGGTATCTGTCGTCGCAAGGGGGCTGAGTTGTGAAGTATCCGGAGCGACATACCTTCCTGCCACCCGTCGGAAGGCATACGCCTGCAGGCGTGGCGTGACATCCGACACCGCATCCACTCGCCGCCAATGCGGGAGAGGCAATGCGAAAACCAACAAATAGGCTCCGACGAAGGTAACGCGGATGGTAATCGCGAAGCGCCTCCTCGTTTCAGCACACCGATGCACATCGCCTGCCATGCGCGCGGCGAGCTCGCCGAGATCGGGCGCGAGCCATCAGCCCACCCTCTTGCCTGCGCTAGGTGTTCGATTGGAGTTTCGGAGTTGCCGTGGCCCATTGCGGTGGAACGATCAACAAGGCACCGACGCAGCAATTCTAAATGGCGGCTAATGGCGTGTCTTGGGTTGAAATTTTTGGTTTTCATGGGCTTGGGTTTCTGATTCAAGGTTGGGGTGCTGATTCTCGACCGCCTCCTGACCGGACTGCATGACGCCTGTGCGGCCTTTCCGGACAAACGGAAGGGGGCGGGGGACTATTCGATGGCCGACATCGGCCTGTCGGCGTTTTCATTGTTTTTCATGCAGTCGGAGTCGTTCCTTTCCTATCAGCGTTCGCTCGAAGAAGGACGCAAGACCTCCAATTGCCATACTCTGTTCGGCATGGCGAAAATTCCGACGGACAATCACATCCGTTCGATGCTCGACCCAGTTCATCCCTCGCATCTGCAATCCTCGTTCGATCAAGTGATTGCGACGCTGCGCGCGCGGGGCGGCATGAAAGAATTCGAGCGCCTTGGCGGACGCGCGCTGATCGCGCTCGATGGAACCGAATATTTCTGCTCGCAAAAGCTCGGCTGTCCGCAGTGCCAAACGCGCAAGCGTTCGAACGGCAAGACCGAATTTTACCATTCGATGCTGGCGGCGACACTCGTCGCGCCCGGCCACAACATGGTCGTGCCGCTGATGCCCGAGTTCATCGCCAAGCCGGACGGCGCCGAGAAACAGGATTGCGAGCGCAACGCCGCCAAGCGCTGGCTTGCGGCGTATGGCGCGCGCATGAAGGAGTTGCGCCCCGTCTATCTCGGTGACGATCTGTTCGCCTGCCAGCCGATCTGTGAAGCCGCGCTGGCGAACGGCGCCGACTTCCTGTTCACGGCCAAGCCCGACTCCCACAAGACTTTATATGACTTCATGAATGGCGCGACGTTCGATGAAGTCTCGCAGTTGCGTAAAGAGGGCGGCAAGAAGCTCACCTATCGCTACCGCTGGTTTTCGGAGGCGCCGCTGCGCGACGGCAAGGACGCCCTCAGCGTCAATTGGATCGGCCTCGCCATCAGCGACGCCAAGGGCAAAACGACCTACGAGGGCGCCTTCGTCACCTCGCTCGAGGTCTCGCGCGAGACCGTCGCCGAGATCGCCGCCTGCGCCAGGGCGCGTTGGAAAATCGAGAACGAGAGCTTCAACATCCTCAAAAACAACGGCTATCATCTCGAACATAATTTCGGCCACGGCAAACAGAACCTCGCTATGCTGTTCGCCGCCATGAACCTGCTGGCCTTCGCCATGCACACCGTCTGCGACTGCCTCGAAGATTTATGGGTCAAAGCCCGCGAGGCCAAGCGCTCCAGAAAACGCTTCTTCGAACACATCCGAACCATCACCGCCTATCTCGTCTTCCCAGATTGGAGGTCCCTCATGACAACCCTGATAAACTCCAAACCACCCCCCGAAATCGAAAAGCAGATCGCAGGCTGAAATTTGGGAGGGGTGGATTTAGAATTGCTGGCACCGACGGCTTCCACAAGAAGCTGATAGGCGACGTCGACGATGTCGTCTAGGGATGGCGTCTTTGGGAACATATTACGCGCTTCAGTAAGGAGCAGTTCCCGAGTTGGCATGTTCGGCAGGTGCCGATTCCAGAGCAAATCAGCCTGATGTCGCAACGCCAGCGGCGTGTCCCGAACCGACGGCAATTCGAACTCATGAACCGACAATTTGATCGCGTGCGCGATGTGCTCGGGATCGAAACGTCCGGCGAGCTGCTCTGCCGTTCTTCGTAAGGCGCGTGACCCCAAACGCTGTTCATTGCGCAGCACCTGCTCGGGCGGGGACTTGAGGTCCCAGACAATCCCGAGCCAGGACAGGACAACCAGAACATAATAGGTCACATCCATCTCCCACCAATGAAAGCCCTGTCGCGCGCTGCTTTGGCAAGCGTGATGATTGTTGTGCCAACCCTCACCCATCGTGAACAGAGCCAGCAGCCAATTATTGCGGGAATCGTCTCCCGTCACATACCGCTTGCTGCCCCGAACGTGCGCGAGCGAATTGATGCAGAATGTAGCGTGGTATAGCAGGACAGTGCTCCAGAGAAAGCCGACCACGAGCCCGGACCATCCGGCAATGAGGACGCAGAGCGCTCCGAGCATGATTGCGGGCAAGACCTCCAATTTGTGCAACCACATCAACTCGGGGTACGAAGTAAAATCGGAGACCTTCACCAGGTCGGTGGCGTCATGCTGTCGATAGAAAATCCAGCCGACATGACTGTACACGAGGCCCTTATGCCTAGGCGAATGCGCATCCCGTTCGGTATCGGAGTGCAAATGATGATGCCGATGTTTCGCTGCCCACCACAGCACGCTTTTTTGGGCGGTGCTTTGCGCAAGGAATGCAAGAACAAATTGAAATATCCGGCTTGTCGAATAGGCCCGATGCGAGAAGTAGCGATGATAGCCGCCGGTGATCGCAAACATGCGCAACCAGTATAGCACGGCGCAAATCGAGGTCGCTTGCCAGGTGACACCCGACCATATCGCAGCAAGGCAGCCGGCGTGGACCGCCAAAAACGGGACGAGGTCCGGATACAGGATGTCGTCGTGATCGGGATCGATATGGTTGGACAAGCTCAGAACCTTCGGCTGTTTCGACGCGCCGGCCATCGCAAGGACAGCTGAAGGGCTTGGTCCTGGCAGCCACTTCGGGACGTGCGATAACAAAAATATCCCTACAGCGGGTAAAAGTTCCAGCTCGCCGCAGCGGTTTCTTGCCGCAGGCGATTCAGCTGCTTTGAGGCGGCTGACAGCAAAGCGCCGAGCGGTTCTTCTCATCGCGCCCTGGAAGACAATGTGCAAGGCCTAACACCTTTCCTAAATTGGCGTCCTGCAATCTAAAGAACATGGATAAAGCAGATGCGATGCTCATGAAGATGCCGGATGGCGAGAATAGGTATGCAAGAATGTTCAGCGGACGCTCATCCAATCCAAAGGCTAAGCGCCCGGTTACCGTACATCGATCAAAACGGCCAAAAACGGCCACGGTCAGCAGGCAGGCCGATACATTTTTCAATCTGGTGCCATCTTGGGCCATGGCACCTTGAACACAAAACTTGGGCGGGCTTCATTGCGGCATCGTACTCCGTGCAACTTGTGCCCCGGTCTCCATCTTGTGCTCCTGAACAGCTTGGCGTGGTCTAATTCTTTGCGAGGAGAACTGTTCCAGATTTGCGGCGTTTCCAAATTTACGGAAGACAGCCCACCTGATGGTCGGTCATGCAAGCGGATTTCCAGCCCGGCGTCGCTCAGCGCCGCAGTAATGCATTTCGCCATGTGTTTGGCTTGCTCCGGAGCAATTTTATGTTCTGGACGATCTCCGCAAAAATTGCAGTTGCAGTTGTCGAATTCACCTGATGATGGTCATCCTGATCGAAGGCAAGAAGCAGCTGATGGAATGTGGCGTCAGCCAGCAGGGTTGAATACATTGGATCCATCCTTCTCGGCTCAAGGGCGTTGACCACGATGGCCAAACCTGGACGCAATGATCCATGCCCCTGTGGAAGCGGCAACAAGTACAAAAAGTGTTGTCTTGCCAAGGACGAAGCAGCCCAACGCGAAGAGCTTGCCAAGGTCGAAGCCAGGCGCGCCGAAAGCGCCTGCACCTTCAAGAAGCGCGAGCCGCCATCGTAGCGGGCTTCGCTGCCGAGGACGACGAAGAGGACGAACTGACCGTCGCGTCTAACGCCGCTGTCGACCTCGTCCGCGCCGGCAAGCTCGACGAGGCCGAGCAGGCCGCCCGCGACCTCCTGGTGCGGTTCCCCGAAGTGCACGACGGCTACGATCGTCTCGGCATGGTCTATGAGGCCAGGGGCGATCACAAGCAGGCCGCTTACTACTATCAGAAAGTCATCGACTTCATCCTCGAACACCCAGACCAGTACGAACCGGAATTTGAGACCGTCTTCCGCAAGCTCGTCGAACGCCTCGACCCACCAAACCCAACCTGATCGAATCGTCTCTTTGGTCACACAAGGTGAAGCTGTTCCCTCCTCGCACTTCACTTCCCGTGCTCAGAACGACCGGAAAACGGCGTCAAGTAAGAAGCCCAGGGTCACTAGGTGCAATGGCGACCATCGCTGCATGCCGCCGCACTCGCTCCCGCTGCGCCTTGGTCACCGCCGGGCCCTCGCGTAGGTCAACGCGTGGACCGCTTGATGCAGCGAGATGGGCAATGCTGATAAAGATAGTTGAGCAAGGCCATGCTTTCTTCGCGAGTCCAGCCGACAATACCGGTTGTGAAGCCAGCATTGACGTACAGCACGGGCTTGCCGCTGCCGGGGTGGGTGATGACGACCGGATGGACCGCCTCGGGTGTATCCGTGAAACCGCCCAGTTCCGCTCGGTCGGTGTTGGTGTAGTGACCTCCTTCGCCAAAGGCGTGAGCCGATGCGTGATGGGCTTTGAGCGTTCGCAAGGTGGCCTTGAGACCGGGGGATAGTGCGTCATAGGCGGCGTAGAGGTCGGCGAACAACGTGTCGCCGCCCACGGGTGGCGTCTTAACCGCCATAAGGACTGATCCCATCGACGGTGCCACATCGTAGCTATGGTCGGTGTGCCATACTCCGCCGATATTCGTGCGCTGGGATTCGGATTTTTCGACCTTGGCGATCTCGGGATAGCGTTCGGCTTTGGGAAAGTAGCGGTTGATCACGATCGGCGCGAGCCTGCGTGCGAAGGCGATCAGTTCCTCCGGCGCGAGAACCCTGCCGTGGATGAACACGACGCCGCGCTGAAAGACGGCGGCGCGAATGGCGTCGATCTGATAATCACTTGCGCAAGTCACATCGATCCCATCGATGGAGGCGCCGCAACGATCCAATGGACGAACATCTATCACTCCGGAAGCCATGACGAGTTTCTCCCTCTGCTGCTATTTCGTCAGCTCAGGATACCCGAGTGGATGCACAAGACTGTCACTCCTGCTACAATCAGGCATGGAAA
Organism: uncultured Alphaproteobacteria bacterium; assembly: GCA_963780095.1. Classification (GTDB taxonomy): domain Bacteria; phylum Pseudomonadota; class Alphaproteobacteria; order Acetobacterales; family Acetobacteraceae; genus JAMXLO01. Next base: position 91,768 of record CAWABH010000021.1, on the reverse strand, counting down.
AATCCGACCTTGCTCGAGCGCGCGAAATTCTGAGACGACAGAAGTGGTTGCATGACGTTGACCTCGTCGAACCGCTGCTAACCCATGGGCGGTTGGTCAACTTTCAACCCGGCACGTGGACGTACGCGGAAGGAGACGAAGATACGGGCTTGCTGATTATCATCCGCGGATTGGTTCACATCCTATGTATGGCGCCCGGGGAGCGGCAGGTCCTGTTGGGCCAAGTTGGCGCGGGAGGCGCCATGGGTCAGACGTCGCGATTTGGCGGAGGCCCGCGATTAGTTACGGTTCAGTGCGTGGAGAACAGTCTGATCCTGCTCGTCTCAGACCGGGTTCTGGCGCAAATTGCGACGACACGGCCCCAGATTTGGGAGGCTGTAGCAGCGCTGCTCTACCAGCGATCCCGCGATTTGCTCCAACTCCTTGCCGAGACGATTGCGTTGCCACCCCGCCAGCGAGTCGCCGCCCGAATGGTCCGCCATGCGCGGGAAGAGCACGAAGGTGGCAAACCCATGCTGAGCCTTAGCCAGGAAGCGTTAGCCGAAATGGTCGGGCTGACGCGCAAGACCGTGAACGGCTACTTCGCCGACTTCGAGCGCGAAGGTTTGATCCGACGCACCTATGCATCCACCATCCTCCTTGATCCCAACGGGCTCCGGCGGATTGCCGAAAGCTGAAAAGGTATGCGTGCTATCGGCCCGTTTTCAAATGCCCGCTCCAGAAAAACGGAGGATTACGGTGCCAGTGCACTAAATTGCACCGAACCTCACCGGAATCGCGATGGTGGCCGCTCACGAAACCGAACGGATCGGACGGGGGAAGTCGGCGGGATTCGGCGTCAACAGCGCATTCTGAAGTGGCGCACCCGACACGATTTGAACGTGTGACCTCACTGCAAACGAAACCTATTCTTGGACTGAGAGCGTTCGCGCCGACTGGAAGTTATCGGCGACGGAGCCCACCGATTGGCCGTCTCCTATGGATGAAGGTCCTCACGGGCCTTCCGCTCTCGCGAGGCCTCACGAGCCTCAGACATCGCCTGAAAGACCTTGGCCGCAACGTCGTGAGGATTTGAAGTGCTGAGGGATTGTTGAAGTACAGACACGCCAGCGGCAAGCCATGTCCGCATCCATAATTTCACGACGCGACATTCCCATTCCCGTTCCGGCGCGGCAACCTATCCCGCAACCTCGCCGCGATTTAATCCCCGATCGTCGAATTGCAGTGCAGCAATTCGATTGCGTTGCGTTACCGATCGCGCGCCAGCTTCCGCTTTCCCCAATGATGCTTTTTTCCAGACGATTCGAACACGCGCTCGACGTGACGGTTCAACGACCGCACGACGCCGATGCGCGTGCGGTGCCTCCTCCACCACGTACTGGCGGGCCTCCTGTGACCAACATCAGGAATACCTCGTCACCGCATTCGCGCGGGTGGCTGAAGCCTGAGAGCCGGTGTCTCGTGCCTGCCAACAGCTTCGCCGAGTACGCGCCGGAGGTGAACCCTGAGACCAATAAGAAAGACGTGGTGTGGTTTGCGCTGAACGAAAGCAGGCCGCTGTTTGCGTTCGCGGGCATCTGGACGACCTTCAACGGTGATAGAGGGACGAAGTCGAAGCCTATCTCATCAGGTCTATGGCTTCCTGACGACCGCGCCGAACGCCCGTGGTTGAACCAATCCATCCCAAGGCCGTGCCAGTGATCCTCACGACCAACGAGGAGCGCGATGTGTGGATGCGGGCACCGTGGGAGGAGGCAAAGGTTACTCCAGCGGCCCCTACCGGACGATGCGTTGAAAATTGTCATGCGAGGAGCCGACAAAGAAGACAAGGCAGCTGCATAGGAAGTCGCACTCCTGCCGCAAGCCAATCAACTAGCTTGCGTCGACCTTCGGGACACGATGGTTCCCAATCGCCTTATGATCTCCTCATTAGACCGAAGATAGTAGGTCCCGCCCTCCGTGCTGGCCAGAATTGTGCCATCACCATCCTTAGTGAGGCGATAACCTTTGGTTTCTATGGCGAAGTTCATCGCCTCGGCACCGGGCCGGAAGACGGCGTGACCAAATTCGCCGAGGTGCCGATCAGCGCGCCGGAGCGATCGCCATGGCTCAACCTCGTCCACGATCGCCTCCATAGGGCGCGCCGCACGAGACGGGCGGGCGACATCCAAATGGCAGCGGCGCTACATGCAAGGCAAGCTACTGCCCGCTTGCGATTGCCAACGCGCCGGTGATGTGCGTGATTGGCGATGCCCGCATCGTCCGGGGGGCGATGGGCCAGCACCCGCCGCAGGTATGCGACGCCGGCCACAACATGGTGGCCGGCCCCTTTGCATCTAAGAAGCCGTTCGACGATTGGCTGACCACGCAGGAAAAACGGCGGGTGCCGGCGATTGCCTATAGGCGGGGATGCGATCGATACCTTCATTCGGAAGCACGGCGTGACGCGATGCTCGGCCGCGGCAGTGGCCGTCGTCGATCACCCTGACCGCGTGTGGCGGGTCCGGCGCCCAGTCCCAGAATACGACGTTGAGGCGCGAACCATGTCCTCAGCGGTCTGATCGCAGAATTCCGGGATCGGCTGGGAGCTGTACCAGGCGAATGCCTGTGGCACCGACCCGCACCGACCCTCATCGACCCGTACCAAGGCAGGATGCGGTTGATGATCTCGGCCACCTCCCGTAACCGCGCTGAATCCTAGTAGTCCGTAACTCAGCCACACGCAGCGCGGAATGTAGGCATTGTGGCCATTGTGGGCATGTTCCAACCCTTCGCATGACGCGCGCGTGCGCATGGGCGCGCACACGCGCGCGGGTAAAGGGTGGGGAGGGGTGGAAAGATGCCCACAATGCCCACCATGCCCACATTTCACCGGGCACCTTCGCGCTCGAGCTTCCAGCGCGGCCTGGCGGCATCAGAGCGGTCGACCGTCAGCTTGTGGCCGGCGGAGATCGTGTCGAGATTGTCGCGCAGCCACCTGCCTAACGTGTTCGCGTCGATCGTCTGGTAGCCGGTGCGCGGCGAGGCGATCGCGAACAGCGCATCCCACAGTGCCGGATGCGCCCGCTCTGTTCCGGCACAGAACTCCGCTGCCTTGATCAACTCTTTGGTCTGGTAGCCGATCTCCGGTTGTAGTTCCTTGGCCCAGGCCGAGAACACGGCGGCGCGCGCCTGCCGGATCGGGTCCTCGACGCGGATATTGGCCACCGTGTCCACGGGATCTGGCCAGTTCAACCAGACCAGGGCGCTGCGCACCGTGTCCGACCAGCCTTCATAGGATGGCCTGGGTGGCAACCGCCCAGGCCGACCGGCGACGATGTAGGCGCGGGCGACAGTGAGGCAAGCAGCGATGTAGCGCCCCCGGTCGGCAAGCACCGTGGCGACGGGATCGGCGGCGAACTCGCGCGCCTCGGGCACCTCCATATTGGCATCCAGCGCGCACTGAAGGGTGCGCCGCACCACGTCGGCACCGACTGTGAGGTTGTTGCCGTTCGCAAAGATGGTGAAGGTGTTGGCGATGCGAACAAGATTGCTGGTGCCGAGCGGCCGGACCTGCAGCAGCGGCCGTTCGGTCGCCTGGCAGAGGAAGTCGCCGAACAGCAGTGAACTGACGTTGTCCAGCGCGATGATCGGCTGCTGGATCAGCGCCGCGCCGATCAGCCGCTTGTCGGCTTCGTTGGGATCGTGCGCAACCGACAGCACCGCGCAACGGTCGCCGACGGCGATGCACGAGGCGATGTCCTGCAGGTAGCTCTTTCCGGTGCCGGCTTCCGGCGCCGTAATCACGTGCATGGGCACAGCCGGGGCCAAGGCGCCCCGCAGGACCGGGGTAAGCAGCATGGACATAGCAACCGAACGGCTCGCCTCGTTGGCGAACGGAAATTCGATCAGCAGCGCGTTCAACGTCGCGAGCGCGTCCAGCGCGTCTCGCTTCGTTGGCGCGTTGGCGATGGTCGGCATCGCCGGCGGGGCAGACAGGACGAGGCCCGTCGTCGGATCGTAGCCCTCTGCCGCCAGGAGGCTGCCATCGGGCCGCAGTGTCGGCGTGCCGATCACGCCATATAGGGGCGGGAACGGCCATTCATCGATCATGCTGAGGATTTGCTCCGAGACCTCCTTCGGCGGATCGGCACGGAACACTTGGCCATCCTTGTTGACACGTTCCCAGCGAGCGGAGCGGCCGAGTGCGCGGCCCAGCATGGGCATGGTGACCGGAGTCACTGCCGGGACGTGAACGATCTCGCCGCCGGCCGTCTTTGCTTGCACAAGGCACACGCGGACCAATGCGCGGTCGCGCTGGTAGAACGGCACGCCGGCGGCATGCATAGCCGCGAGGCCGTCATCGGCCGCCCGATGGCGCAGGCCTGCGAGGATCCGAATTACGGGAGAGCTCGCACCGTCGCTGGGGTCTTCATCGGTCGATGGCGGCGCAGAGGAATGGTCGTTGCCTGTGCCGTTTCCGTTATATAGGGGAGGCGGCTGATCGCCTTGGAACTCGATCGGGCGTGCGCGTCCGTTTGCCAGTCCCCACGCTATCGTGGCTTCCGCCGCCCTCCAATCGCGCACAGATGCCGGCAGGGCAGAGAGCAGCTGTTTTATTGCGTCTGCCTCGCCGAACTGCGCCTGATCCATCATGCCGCCGATCGACAGGGCGGCGTTGCGCAGGACGTGGTGCTTTTGACCATCCGGCGCGGTGCGGTACGCGATCCAGCACGACATCGACGAAGCGCGCGTATCGCTTCGCTGCGATGTCCAGCCGTGCCGCCCAGCAGGCGGATGCTGGACGCGCCGGCATGGGTGGCGGCAGCGCGATTTCCAGCAGCCAGTCCGGCCAGTGCGTGATCTCGGCGTCCGATATGACGCTGTAGCCCTTCGACGGCGGGAACACGACGTAACCGCCCTCGCCGCGCACATCGACACCCGGCGCGATCCTTGACTTGGAATTGCACACGCCTGGCGCATGGATCATCAGTAGGTGACGACCGCCGCTCTGCGACTGGTGCATTCTAGTTTCCGGAATGCGCGTGGCATTGGCCGTTTCCCAAGTGCCTGCGCCATGGCGATAATCGAGGTCGAGCACATCAAAGCCGGACCGTTCGCCGGTCGGTACGCCGATCAGGCGCGCGCCGGCATGGGCGAATAGACGTTGGACCACGGAGGGATCGGTTGTGGCATCCTTGAAGCCATTGCCGCCTTCCTTCTTGCTGATACAGGGTCTCTTGTCCCGGCCGCATGGGAATACCGGTAGGCCACGCGCGGCAATGTCCAGTGCGCTGGTTGTTAGCAAATCGCGCCCGTCACTCCGCCGGGCAGCGTCGTCCTCGGTGTCGTCCCCCGTGACGCCTTCCGGCCCGTCGAACAAACCGGAGCTCATGGCAGCGCCTCCGGATGCGACTGCCGCAACGCCGCGATGACGCTCTCGCTGAACCTGTTGCGGATTTCCTTCGACGTGAATTCGATGATTGGCGTGTATCGAACCTTGCCGGTGGCGTCCCTCATCACCGCGCCGTCCCGGTCGATCATCGGCTTCGACGGCGGCGACGCCCACGCTCCACGCTCGCCGTCCAGCGCCGTCACGTCGGCGATCACCATGCCGGACGGCAACTCGACCTTGACGAAGCCGAGAAGGCTGTTCTTGCGAAGCGGCCGCCAATCGAGAATGCCGAAAGCGATCATGGTGCGCTCCCTCGTCATCGTCGACAGCGAGACTCTTGCGGGCCATCAGCTTGCGTGTGGCGGTGACGAAGTCGTCGCGGCGATGGAACAGCGGCTCGGGCGAGCTCGACGGTGATCTCCGGCTTGATCTCGACCGGATCGAGCTTCGGTGCGTCCTCGGCCTCGTGCACGGCCTTGCGCACCGCTGCGACGTGATCGCTCGACGGCCTCGATTGAGTGCATCGACCGCATCGATCGCGGCCTCATGCAGTGGTGTGATGCGCCTCGACCGCGTCGGTGTATGCCGGCAGTGCCTTGAACCATGCGTCGGCGTCTTCCGGCAGCGCATTGGCGTCATCGAACCGGCGGTCGAGCGTCGGATCGAAGAACGGCTTGATGGCGTCGATGCAGGATCGCTCGAGCTCGCCGGGCCGCAGCGCCATCAGCGCATCGAGCTCGGTCTGCTCGCGGCCCATACGTTCCAGCCACTTCGCCTTGCGCTTCTCGGTTGCTTTCAACGGCGTCGATTGGCAGGTCGTACTCGATGCACTGCTCTAGCGTGAGCGCGACCGGATAGAGGCGGAGGTCGAGGTCGGGGAAGTGCAGATCGCACAGAGCCTGGAACTTGCGCGCGACCGCGGTCGGCATGTTGTGCCCGCCCGGATCGAAGTCGGACAGATAGAACACGACGAACGGGCGCGGATCGGCGATGCCCGCTTGGCCATCTGGTACAGATGGCTATCGCGATGGCATCGCCAGTGTCGAGCACCACGTCGATGCCGTACTGCACGGCGATCGGCTCGACGACAGGATCGAGCGATCGACTTTTCGCCGATCAGTCCGAGCCGGTAGGCGCTGCACCGGCCTGGTGCTGCCGACTGATCGAGAGAGACGGCAGCAGTCCGTCGAGGGCGGGCACCTCGGCCTCGAGCGATCCGTCATCGACGGCGATCGTGCGCGCCACTCGCTCGGCTGTCTCGCCTAATCCGATCGGCGATCGGTCGCATACCAGATCGGATCTTCGTTCCGTGCGTCGTGGATGCGATCGAAATCGACATAGCCGAGCCAGCGCGCGGCCTTCGCGGCGTCATCCTGTAGCCATTTCCAGCATTCGTCGATCGTTGACGTAGAGCTTGCCGTATCCGGTCGCACGATGGCGGTCGAGCGACGAGATGATGTAGTGCAGCCCGCGCAGATGGATGCGCGACCGCCACGACGAAGCGATCGACCTGTTCGCGCGAACCATTGGCCGATGCGGTGATTGCTCGGTGTCGAGCGTGTAGGGATCGCGCTTCGCCGACATGACCCGCAGATCGTTGACGTGCACGCCGGCTGCCTCGGCCGCGGCGGCGATAAGCTGCCCGAGCGTGCCTTGCGGCTGGTACACTTCACGCGGCGGCTTCGGCGGCTTCTCGACCTTGGGCGGCCGTGGCGGCTTCGGTGGCGGCGGCTCCTTCGGCTCCGGCATGTCGAGCGGCAGCCGGTTGCGCGACTTGGTGAAGGCGCGGCGCAGCGCAGTGTCGATCGCCGGCAGGAACGGCCGAGGTTCGGCCGCTTGCCGATCGACAGCAGCGGGATGAACGGCGAGATGATGTGCAGCGACCGCGGTGAAGTCGCCGAGCGGGAAGTCATCGAAGAATCGACGTCATCGAGGCCACAGCCGTCGAGGTAGCAGGCACTTGGCGTCATAGATAGACGCTGCGCTGCGCGTCGATCGTCGTCGCCGACGATCGGCGAGCGGTTCGCGAATACATGCTCGATCTCGACCGACGTGCCCTTGCGCGATGTCGCGGATACCCACGCCTCGACGAGTGTACGGAATTTCGCGTGCGGCTCGTGCGCGCCATAGGGAACGTGCCGCTGGCGCGGGCATAGTCGTAGTCATCGGGATCGAACGCATCGGCGCCGATCGGACAGAGCGCGGTGTGCTTCACCTCCCGCGCGCGTCGCCTGCATCGACGCGAGCAGTGCAGCGGCTTCGTCGTCGGTCATGCTGCGCGCCAGTCGGTTCTTGCCGAACGGTGCGGCGAGCCTGCCGGCCTTTCGCTCCGCTGCAGCCGTCGAACATGCTCGACGACCTGCCGCACCGTCACGGTGGCCGGCTCGATCAGCATCAGCATCTCGACGAAGGCGTCGAGATCGAGCCAGTGTGGCGACGGCTGGCGTGCGTAGGAGGCGGCGCCTTGGCGTGCTTGGCGAGGTCGATCGCCGCCCTGCCCACAGGTAGATCAGCTCATCGTCGCGCGGGATCGTCGGACCGAGCGTGACGATCAGCGTCGTGCCGATCGTCTCGGGCGCGTCGGACACACTGACGATCTCGGTCGGACCGACGCGCCGCGGGCGGAGCACGACACGCTTGCCGCGGGTGATGACTCTCGATGGTGCCCGCGCGAAACCACGACGCAGCCGACAACGACGCGCAATCCGTTGCCGAGCGCACCGCGCTCCGGCTTGCGGAGGATACTTGCGTGCTGACCATCGGTCGGTGGATCGGTGAACAGCGCGGCGAGATCGTCGGCGAGCCGGCGATGCCGTCGCCCTCGTCGGTGACGATGTAGGTGTCGGGTCCGCGCTTCTCGATCGTGACCTCGCCGGGCCTGCCGGCGGCGTCAGCAGGCGTCGAGCGCGTTGTCGGTCAGTTCCTTGCACATGAGCCGGCGCAGCCGGTCGGCCGGCTCGCCGGTCTGCTTGGTCAGCCCGTCCAGGCTGGTGAACAGCGTGGTATCCGGCCGGTGGATTTGAAAAATCGCCGGTTTCGGCGAAGCCTCGGACTAGTCGCGAAGTCTCGGCGGACCCTTGGCCTGCTGTCCAGCGCATCGGCGCAGATAGGGATTTCCGATTGGCGACGATGGCGGTGGCCAGATGGTCGGCCATGGTGCGCGTCTTTCGTTGGACGCGGCTCTTGCGGACTCTGCCCGATTTCCGCTAGATCACCGGGCCCGCCGATGATCAGAGAATTGAGCAGTCCCCGCGAAGCCGCGGGGATTTTGCTTAAGGGGTTGGGTGCGCGGCGTCTCGGGCGAGCCGACGGGTGCGGCGTTGCTCCTTTGCAGCAGAGGGAAGCATGCGGTGCTCTTGCAATGCAGCCCTCAACTCCGAGCGATACCACCGCGGAGCGCGCGGTAGCGGATAAACCGGTGACGGCAAGCGCCCTGCGCCCACCGCGCGCCAGAAAGCAGCGAGAGATAGCCCCACTTCTGCGGCTGCTTCCTTTGCGATGAGCGGGAGATCGGTGGCGTCTGGCATGGCACCCTCGTTGCTATGAGTGCCCTCCAGTATCTACACGCCGCGCTCCTGTCCCGAAAAGTCGTTTGTACACGGCCGTACAACACTTACGATGTGGGTTGGGTGCGCCACGCCCCCCACTTCACTACCGGCAACTGCAAGTCGGCTGGGACTCTCCAAGTCTTACTGGGGTCCAAGAGAGTTTTCGATTGCCGCAGCCGGCATGATTCTCCATCTCGGCGTAAGCTCTCCGCGACAGCGAGAAAAAGGGGAAGGTCTGCCAATCTGCACGGGACGACGCCTCCCCCCGTCTCGACGGCTAGCTGGCCACAGGCCGCCCAAAGGTGAGAAACAGGTCGATATACTCCCCAGATCAGCTTTTCGATGGTCGCTGCCGATAACTCCTCGAAGTGCTCCTGGCCTCGGTGCCGCTGAGCTACCTCCGCTTTGATCGCCTGCAAGCCTTCGCGCTTTCCGATCATCTGGTCTGCCAGAGCACCCAAGAAAATCCTTCCGGCCAGCACTCCCCGGGCGAACGCGGGCGTCGCCTGATGCACCACATCGCTTGGGTTCGGCGCATTCGTCAGGCGATGGCCCAACTCAAAGATCAATTCCTTTGGCAATGTCACGTCTGGACCGGGTGTTCCCTTCGCTATCGAGGTTGCTGTTTCCTGGAGGTGCTTCACGCCAGCCGCATCTTGTGCACGGACTCTTTGCTGTTCATCGTTTGGCCACAACATCACGCCTTCGATGTAAGTTAAGATGAGCCTGGTCCGAGCGGGCCCGATCATTTTTTGCGTCAATTCGAGCAACGGCATCGTTGTAGATCACCAGGCCAAAGTGCGCATCCCGGCCCACGGCTTTCGAAGCGGCACGACTTCCGCCGCGGGCATCTCGGTCAAGAGCCCTGCCACATGCGCCTGCCACCGCGACAGAGCCTCGATCACTTCGGGCGCGTAGTCGTGCCGATCGTATGTGCGCTCTAGTGCTGTACGGCCGCTGACGTGATTTAACGCCGCCTCGGCATGGTCACGGAGCACACCGAGACGCGTCATCCCGGTGCGCGCTGTGCGGCGTAAATCGTGAATATGCCAGTCAGCGACGCCAGAATTCGCGTCCAAGCGGGCTTTGATCTTGCTGAATCCTGAAAGCCCCGATCCTGCAATGTCGCCCAGCAATCGCCAGCCGCGGCAGGCGCAGTCGCCGTGTTCCGGCCAGATCGCGCGCAGTTCGGCGACAACTAGCGGATGTAGCGGCACGGTGATGCCAACGCGATTTTTCGTTCGGGTGCCCGGGATCGACCATCTGCCGCGATCCAGGTCGATCTCACCCGTTGAGATGTCTGCGACTTCCTGTCGCCGCGCGGCCGTCATCGTTAGCAAATGGATGAAAGCTCGCGGCTTCGGCCGCATGGCGTCTGCGGCCTGCCAGATCGCTCGCAGTTCATCATCGGTCAGCACGCGGGCGCGGGCGCCTACAGCCGGCGCCAGCACGCTCGCGCCCTTCCTGGGCAGCAATGCCCTGTCTGTCCAGCCCGCCGCCTCGGCATGGTTCAAAAAGGCGCTGCAGGTGCGATACAGGTTCGCACCGGAGGAGGCGGACTGACGCTGCTTGCGCGCGATCAGGGTCGTCCAGTCCGCCCGTGTGGTCTCGGCCAATGGCCGGTCGCCGAGGTGTGGCAGGATCTCCTTTTTGCAGAGTCGCAGCACAGCCGCCGCGTAGCCGTCCGCCCATGATCCGGAGCGGGCTTCACGCCAGTCGCGCAGCCTGTCCGCCACCGTAGGTTGATTAGCGCGCGCCAGTCGCTCGGCCTCAACTGCGCGTCTTTCCGCAACGGGATCACCGCCCGCCTCAATATTGACGATCGCCGACCGGGCCAGCCTGCGCGCCGCAGATACGCCTAGGGCGGGCCACGCGCCAAGCTTGGGGCGGACACGCTTGCCATCCCGTGTGCGTGCCCTAACGGACCACGTAGCCGCCCCGCTGGGCATGATACGGAGCACCAGTCCGCTCGTGCGGCTGTCCCATATTTCCAGCCGGCCGGCCGCCGGCGAGGCGATGTTGCGGATGAATACGTCGGTCAGTTCGCGCCGCACAGTTGCTCCCCGTGGTTCGACCTAGCGCCTCCGATCTGGACCCCCGGGGGTCCAGAATCGGCGCGCTTAAGCAATACCATGGTAGACCCCAGTGCACTAGGAAAGACGTATGACCCGCAGAACGCCTAAGGAAAGCACAAGGTGAAGGCTGGACTAAACGGTATCTCCTTTGACTTTTAATCTTGGGGCCGTGGGTTCGAGTCCCACCGGGCTCACCAATGAAACCAGAGACTCAGGCAGAAGCGTCATCGCAACGGACGCCATTGGTAACAAATTGGGTAACACGACGCTAGGGAGGGACCGGCGATGCGTGATCAGCGCGCATGGCCGGACACCGCAAATCCGGGAACGGCAGAAGCCCGAGCCAGGAAGGGCCACACCTGATCCTGAACGATCGCGGCAGCCGATGCTGGTACTGGTGGTTACCCGATGAGACTGCGTGGTGCGGCTATTCGCTGAAGCTTGAGCCGTCGTTCGCCGCCCAGCATCGGACATATATCGGAGCGGCAGGCGAGCCCACGAAACGTGACAGCTTCCAATCGCAGGTCGGCGACATCGATTTTCGCCGCAAGCCCTCAGTCTGACCTTACTGGTTCGAGGCCAGACGACGACGCGCCTCCGGATCATCCACAGCCAGCGCCTGAACCACGTCTGGAACCGCCGTATCCACCCGGAGCCGGAATGCGGTTACGTCCCATCTCCCTATGCACCTTCGCCGCCCCGGCTCACGCTCGGGGCGGCTTTTCTTTGGGCTACGGCACCCTCAATCAGCGTTACAAAATGTCGCTTTTTTTCATTTGCCAGAATCCAAGCGATGCCGCACTGTTGGGAGAATTGCTATCGACCTTACTGGCGCACACTTGCGCGTCCTCCCCAACCTCTAGGCGTGCGCGAGCCACATGCGCACGTTCCTCTTCGTTACGTGCCGCGCTCACATGCTGAACTGAGGGTCGGTAGTTCCACCTTGGGCGCCTGACGACACGTCATGTTACCGGAACTTGCGGCACTAAATGTTTCATTCTGTGGTTGGACAAGCGGGCTGGTAGCTCAGCGGTAGAGCGCACGCTAGATCAGCGTGATGTCGGATGGTTCAAGTCCTCCCCGGCCCATCAACCAAGCATTCGCACAGCACTTTGCCGGCCGCGAAACAAACCTCGTTTTGGTTCAGCACGATACACGAGCCGGGGTTGCGCGAATCGGCGAAGGTTCGCCAGATTCTGGCATGGCAAGCATTCGCCAGATCGGGCATGACAAGCTATCGAGTGATTCGCGACGACCAGAGAGGCTTTGCCGTTGAGGTGACTGATCCCGAGGGGGCCATGTACGTGACCTCGGGCTTTCAGGCTGAGAGTTCGGCTAGAACCTGGATAACGGAGCGACTTGACTCCAATGCCGCTCGCCGGGCGGAGCGCACCATAGAGCGCGAGTGTGCGGGGTAGGGCGGTCATAATCTCAATCACCAGTGGTGAGAATCACTGTCGCTATGGCGTCGCTGGCGGCTCGGTATGGGCGCCGAACGTCGCTTAACGCCGAAACCTGGCATGCGTACAGTGCCGCATCGCGGCGAGCCGACGCTCCCTACTTTTCAGCCGCAACAGGGCGTGTCTGGTCTCGCGGCCTCCGCCTCGATGCGTGCAGGATCGACTGTGCCATTCTCCGCTCGCTCGCGACATCCCGCACATAGTTGCATTTGATGTCGGCAAAGCCAGAGCTGGTCGGGGACAATCCCTTTGTGCCACCCAATCGTGCTTGACCGCCACGGCGCGATGCATCGTCCTTCATGCATGCCTTCCCCAAGTCTCCGCCTCACACCGCTTGGCCACCTCGTCCTCGAGCACGTTGCAGACGCACCGGAACTCGACGGGCGCGTTGCCAGCCGCCTCGGCGACGCGTTCGCGCACGGCGGTGGGCACGGACTGCTGCAGCTTGGCGCCGGCGAGGTGGGGCAGGCCCTGCCACCGGTCTTCCTGTGGTGGCGCGGATTTGCGGCGCGCTATGTGTCAGCGCTTTGCCTGCAATCGCCGGGCATGGACGGCGGTGCCTCATCGTCTTCCAGCATTCCGGATATAGCACCACCAACGGAGGCCGAACTCGCGTCTCTTGTGCTGACGGCGCCGATGATGGCGGGGGCGGAATATCTGACGCCGGATGTGCTGCTTGCGCTCTGGCGGGACACGGCGGCGGCGCTGGCACAGTCGCTCGCCGCGGCGAAGACGGATCTTCAGAGCTTTCTGAAGGAACTCAATCCGGCCTGGAACCTGGTCGGGCGCGTGCACTTCAATCTGGCGGAAAATCGCCGAGACGCGGAAGCGCCGTTCGCCTTCATGGCGACCTATACGACGCGACTGTCGGCGCAGGCCAAGGCCCAGCATCTGCCGCTCGGACAAGCCTTGCGCGAATACGCCGGGGCGGCAAACCGGCAGAAGCTGCTTTCGCTGCTGGTGCCGGTGCAGCGCGCCGCCGAGACATGTGCCTGGCTCAGGCCGATCATCGATGCCGGTGAGGTCTTCCATCCGCTTCGCTGGACGCCGCGGGAAGCCTCGCGCCTGCTGGCCAGCGCTCCTGACCTGGAAAGCGCCGGCGTCGTCGTGCGCATGCCCGCGACGTGGCGGGCGAACCGGCCGTCGCGTCCGCAGGTCACCGGAACCGTCGGCGCACGCGCGCCATCGGCAGTCGGCCTCGACGGGTTGCTGGATTTCCGCATGGAAATCACCCTCGACGGCGAGACGCTGAGCGAACGGGAAATCGCCACACTGCTTTCCGGCACCAACTCCCTGGTGCTGTTGCGGGGACAATGGGTCGAGGTCGACCGCGAACGGCTCGATCGTGCGATGCGGGCATTCCAGGAAGCCGAGCAACTGGCCGCACGGGATGGACTGACGTTCGCCGAGGCGATGCGGATGCTGACCGGCGCTACGGTCGCGGACGATGCAGCAGAGCGAGCTACCGCCGACTGGTCGCACGTGACGGCAGGCCCTTGGCTGGCGGAGACCCTGCAAAAGCTTCGTTCGCCGAACAGTGCCGGTGGCGATCCCGGCCTGGCGTTGCATGGCGTATTGCGGCCGTATCAGCGGGCCGGTGCGCAGTGGCTGCACCTGCTATCCGGGCTGGGCCTCGGCGCATGCCTGGCCGACGACATGGGGCTCGGCAAGACGATCCAGGTCCTGGCGCTGCTGCTCGCGCAGAAGCGCGGGGGGACGCACCACAATGGCGATGCACGCCGTCGGCCGAGCCTGCTGGTGGCGCCGGCCTCGCTGCTGGCGAACTGGGCGGCGGAGATCGAAAAATTCGCCCCCGAGTTGAAAGCAACGATCATCCATCCCTCGGCGATGACCGCGGAGCAGATCAGGGCGTTCACGCCGGCACAGGCAGAAAAGCTCGATCTGGCGATCACCAGCTACGGTTCGCTGCTGCGCATGCCGGTCCTGGCGGAAACCGAGTGGCGTTTTGCCATTCTGGATGAAGCGCAGGCGATCAAGAACCCGAACGCCAAACAGACGCGCGCGGCAAAGGCGCTGAAGGCAACCGCGCGCATCGCCCTGACCGGAACGCCAGTCGAGAACCACCTCGGCGACCTGTGGTCGATTTTCGATTTCATCAATCCGGGACTGCTCGGATCGGCCGGGCAATTCAAGCGCTATGCCAAGGGGCTGACCGAACGCGAGGTCAATCCGTATGGCCCGCTGCGTGAACTGGTGCGGCCATACATCCTGCGTCGCATGAAGACCGACAAGGCGATCATCAGCGATCTGCCGGACAAGACCGAGGTCAAGGCGTATTGCGGTCTCAGCCGCAAACAGGCGGCGCTGTATGCCCAGGCGGTGGACGATCTCGGCAATGCCCTGGAATCCAGCGACGGCATCCAGCGCAGGGGCATCGTGCTGGCGATGCTGATGCGGTTCAAACAGATCTGCAACCATCCCTCGCAGTGGCTGAACGACAACGCCTGGGCGGAGCAGGACAGTGGCAAGCTGGCCCGGCTGCGCGAGATCTCCGAAGTCGTGGCCTCGCGGCAGGAGAAGATGCTGGTGTTCACGCAGTTCCGCGAGATGACGGCGCCGCTGGCGACATTCCTGGGGGAGATATTCGGGCGTCCCGGCCTTGTTCTGCATGGCGAGACAGAAGTGCGGAAGCGGCGCGGCCTGGTGCAGACGTTCCAGGACGACGAGACCGTGCCGTTCTTCGTCCTGTCGCTGAAGGCCGGCGGGTCGGGGCTGACACTGACGGCGGCCTCGCACGTGGTGCATTTCGATCGCTGGTGGAATCCGGCCGTGGAGAACCAGGCGACCGATCGCGCATACCGCATTGGACAAAAGCGGAATGTGCTGGTGCATAAATTTGTCTGCCGCGGCACGGTCGAAGAAAAGATCGATGCCTTGATCGAACTCGAAGCAAAATGTGTCTGATGAACTGCTGTCGGGTTCCGGCGAGATCAACCTGACCGAGATGAAGAACGACGATCTGCTGAAGCTGGTCGCACTTGACCTGAATGCCGCGATGAAGGACTGACGGCCATGTCGCGCTATTACGGAGGTTGGGCGCCCTACGTTCCGGTCGCTGAGCGCCGTCGCAAAGCATTGCTCGCGATGGAGAAGCTGCGCAAAAAGGGGCATCCCGTGGCGCCGGTGGTGATCGCCGGGCGCGCCATCGCCGACACCTTCTGGGGCAAGGCCTGGTGCGACAACCTGGAAGGCTACCACGACTACGAGAATCGCCTGCCGCGAGGACGCACCTATGTCCGCAACGGCTCCGTGGTGGATCTGCAGATCGGACCGCGCGAGATCAAGGCGATGGTCAGCGGATCATCGATCTATCATGTCACCGTCAGCATTGGCGCGGTCGTGAAGGCGCAATGGAAGTCGATCTGCAAGGACTGCGCGGGCGGGATCGATTCCCTGGTCGAGCTGCTGCAAGGCCGATTCTCCAAGGGGGTCATGGAGCGCATCTGCCGGCAGGACAACGGGCTGTTTCCGCGGCCCTCCGACATCCGGTTTTCGTGCAGTTGTCCGGACTATGCCTCGATGTGCAAGCACGTGGCCGCGGTGCTGTACGGCGTCGGAGCGCGGCTGGACAAACAGCCGGAGCTGCTGTTCCGGCTGCGTGCGGTCAATGAGAACGAGCTGGTGGCACAAATCGATCAGGCCCTGCCGATGTCGAAGACGGGTCCCGCCAAGGGCAAGGTGCTGGACGCCGACGACCTGTCGTCGATGTTCGGTCTGGACATGGCCGGAGCCGACACTCCGCCCGTAATCGCCGTCAAAGGCAAACCGCCACGTGCCAGCCGGAAGGCTGCGACGCGCTCGGTCGGCCGTCCGCGAACCAAACCCGCCGCCGACAAGAAGGTCGCGTCGGGCAGGCGGGCGCAGTCGAAGCCATTGACAGCAACGAAGCGCCGGCCGCTTCAAGCGGTGGGCGACTGAGGGCGCGCTGCGGAAAAAGTGCTCTGAGTGACGCAACAGTCGCACCTCCCTGGTCATGGCCGGACTTGATCCGCCCATCTCCACCAGTAGCGGTAGCGCGACAGATGGCCGGGACACGCCCGGCCATGACGATCAACTATGCGGAGTGTCCGGAACTAACACAACATGTTGTGCCAGATAAGAGATCATTCTACTATGCCGCCTCATGGCAGGGAAGCGACCATCAACCAAGCAACGCCTTGCCGCTCTTGCTGAGCGGAGTGGATCAAAGAGATCGTGCTTGCTGCTCAGGGTGATCCTCGTCTGACAGTGCGAGAAGAACGGTTCATAGCTGAGATGCGGCAGTTTGTGGACAAGGTTGATACGTATGCTGGCTATCCTGATGAGTGGCGGCTCAGTCATAAGAAAGTTGCTTGGCTTCAAGACATCAGCAACAGGGTAGAGTCTGATTACGATGAGTTTCATACCGACGACGACACGGACGAATAAACGTGTCAATGCTTAGGCGCGCGCGGCGCCCTCAGCCTACCACCGCCTTGCGACGTTCGAGGCTTGCCGCCGGCCACACCTTCCTCGAGTTCGTAATACGCCTCGAAGGCGGGCACCCCTGCGGGCAGCGTGATCCACGGCAGCTTCGATCGGACATAGATGTGCACATCGGGCAGCAGGGCCTGCGGATCGTCGAGCGTGCCGACGCGGACGAAGCGCAGCGCCGTGAGGCCACCGTATTCGCTCCACACCGCGGTGCCGCAGTCGGGGCACCGGAACACCGTATGCGGCCGGCCGCTGTCGGTCGGCATCGCGAACGGCGTGGGTTCGCCGGACAGCACTTCCACCCGATCGGCTTCGATCAGTGCGTTCAGCACGAAACCGGTGCCCGTCTGGCGCTGACAGTCCTTGCAGTGGCAGCAATGCACGAACATCGGGGCGGAACGCATGCGATAGCGCAGTCTCCCGCAGGCGCAGCCGCCTTCCAACATATTGGTCATGGCACCCCCCTCCAGCTGTGCGGATAGGTTAGCGTATTCTGCGACCGGGTGCGCAGGGCCTTCTCGCCGGATCGTGGCACGCAGTTTCGCCTGGATCGGCTTCGATTGCCGCCGGTTGCCCGATATACTCGCGACAGCACGCCGAGGCGGGCCGCAGCGTGGCATCGGCGGCGCTTGCGGTCAGCGGTCTTCGCGAAATCAAAAACCCGCAGCAAGCTTCTAGACGTGCAGGCTCGTGCCAAGGCACGTGGCGACCAGCGCTTGCATTTTCGCCGCAGTGAATGGCTTGTAAAGAAGCCGGTATGATCCGTTCTCATCGAAGTTGATGTTGTCCCGGGCATAGCCGGTTATCAGAATGGCCGGCAAATTCCGTGCCCGCTCTTGCAACCGACTGATCAGCGTCAGACCATCAATCCCAGGCATCGCGAAATCGGTCACAAGCAGATCTGCCCCATCCACCTCAAATGCCGCGACTGCCGCTGCTCCGTCTGCGGCGGACACGACTTTGTATCCCGCCAGTTCCAATTGGCTCTGGATCGTCCGACGCACCAGGATGTCATCATCGACCAGGAGTATGCGAGATTGTTGTGGATCGTCCGTAGGCTTTGAATGCTGCTCTGTCGAAATGTCAGCGATCGGAAGAACAAGGGAAACCACCGTCCCTTCTCCAGGGACGCTCTCGATGAAGAGGCCGCCACCCGTTTGCTCGGCGAACCCTTTTGCCATCGACAATCCCAAGCCGGTGCCTTTGCCCTGTGGTTTGGTCGTGAAAAAGGGTTGCGTGGACCGCGCGAGCGTAGCTGCGTCCATGCCTATGCCCGCGTCCGCCATTGCGATCCTGATATATCGTCCCGGAACAAGGCCATTCATCTCGTGGTCGCCTCCGGTAACCACCATGATTGTCGCGGACATGGTCAAGATGCCGCCTTGCGGCATCGCATCCCGACCATTTGTGGCCAGATTGATCAAGACGGTCTCAAGCGTTCCCTTATCAGCCATAAGCATGGGTAATGCAGCTTCAACTTCGACCCGAACTGCGACCGATCCACCGAGTGTCTGGGCCAGCAACCGGCTGATGTTGTCCAGAGTTGCCGCCACGTCCAGCGATTCGGCGCGCAGGTTGCGACGCCGCGCGAAGGCAAGAAGGCGTTCGGTAACCGATAAGCCGCGTTCGACAGCATTCTCTATCGTTCGCACCACATCGATGATTTTCCGCGGTTTGTCTAATTGGCTGCTTATCAAGTCAGCCGCTCCAGATATGACTTGCAGCAGGTTGTTGAAATCATGCGCGATTCCGCCTGCAAGCTGGCCGAGGGCCTGCATTCGTTCCGCCTGCGCCGTTCTCGTCTGCGCCTCTTCTCGCTTTGCCACTTCCTGGGCAACGCGCTCTTCCAGATTCCGATTGAGCCGTTCAAGCTCATGCTGCACATTCCGCACGCGACGCGTTTCTTGCTCGGCTGCAGTGCGCTCCGTAAGGTCGCGCATGATTCCGGTGAAATAGCGCTGTCCGTTCGAGGTCCACTCGGCAATCGCCAGATCAAGGGGAATGCACGAGCCATCCTTCCGGCGCCCTTGAACCTCGCGGCCGATACCGATGATCTTGGCTACACCCGTCTCGCGGTAATTCTTGATATACAAGTCATGCTGATCATGGTCCGTTTGCGGCATCAGCAATTTGACGTTCTGACCGAGCACCTCATCTGGACTGTAGCCGAACATGTGTTCGGCAGCGGGATTGAACGACTGGACAAGGCCCTGATCGTCGATGACCACGATGCCGTCGATCGCGGTGTTTACGATCGCCTGATACTCGGGTGGCACGGCTCCGCTGAGCACTCTATCCCTCCAGCATGGCTCGGGGCATCAACGCACGCGCCGCGTGTATCGTCAGGCAACGCCGCCGCGACGGCGGGCGATAACACAACCGTGATAAGGAAGCCACGAAGTAATTCTATTCCAGCAATAACGCTTTTGGCATCTCACCTGGTGAGATGGGCTTATATAGGTGATGCAGTACGATCGTTCGAAGCCCTGCCCAGCCGGGCGGTTCACCACCGGAAACCCGGCTTTCACGGCCCCCTGCGGCGCATGCCGCCACGCCCGCGCCGCTTGCTCGGATCATACCCGCCGCCGCCGGGCCCCATCGGCTCCGGTGTCCGATCGCGCTTGGGACGCAACGACGCGCTGGGCGCCGGCGGCGGCTCCAGACCCAGGTCCAGAGCCTCCAGCCGCCGGATCTCGTCGCGCAGCCGCGCTGCCTCCTCGAATTCCAGATCGGCCGCGGCGCCACGCATGCGCTTCTCCAATTCGGCAATCGCCGCCTTCAAATCCTTGCCGACAAATTCCCCGACACCCGCGTCCTTCACCGGCGCGACCGTCACGTAGTCCTGCTCGAACACGCTCTCCAGCACCTTGCCGATCTGCCGCTTGATCGACACCGGCGTGATGCCATGCGCCTCGTTCCACGCACGCTGCTTGTTGCGACGTCGATCGGTCTCCTCGATCGCGTGGCGCAGGCTGTTGGTCATCGTATCGGCGTACAGGATCACGCGCCCGTCGATGTTGCGCGCCGCCCGGCCGATCGTCTGGATCAGCGAGGTCTGCGACCGCAGGAACCCCTCCTTGTCGGCGTCCAGGATCGCCACCAGCGCGCATTCCGGAATATCCAGCCCCTCGCGCAGCAGGTTGATCCCCACCAGCACGTCGAACACGCCAAGCCGCAGGTCGCGGATGATCTCGATGCGCTCCAGCGTGTCGATGTCGGAGTGCAGGTAGCGCACCTTCACCCCGTGCTCGGTCAGGTAATCGGTGAGGTCCTCGGCCATGCGCTTGGTCAGAGTGGTGACCAGCACGCGCGCGCCTTGCGCCGCCATCGTGCGGCATTCGGCGAGCAGGTCGTCCACCTGATGCTCCACCGGACGAATCTCGGTCACCGGATCGATCAGCCCGGTCGGGCGGATCACCTGCTCGGTGAACACGCCGGCGGTGCGCTCCATCTCCCACGGACCCGGCGTCGCCGAGACGAACATCGTCTGCGGCCGGTAGGTCTCCCACTCCTCGAACTTCAGCGGCCGGTTGTCGACGCAGGACGGCAGCCGGAAGCCGAACTCCGCCAGCACCGACTTGCGATTGAAGTCGCCGCGATACATGCCGCCGAGCTGCGGCACAGTCACGTGGCTTTCATCGACGATCAGCAGCGCGTTCTCCGGCAGGTACTCGAACAGCGTGGGCGGCGGCTCGCCCGGGTTGCGGCCGGTCAGATAGCGGGAATAGTTCTCGATGCCTTTGCAGGAGCCGGTGGTCTCCATCATCTCGATGTCGAACGTCGTGCGCTGCTGCAGCCGTTCGACCTCCAGAAGTTTTCCTTCCGTGGTGAGTTCCTCCAGGCGTTGCTTCAGCTCGACCTTGATGTCGCGGATCGCCTGTGTGAGCGTCGGCCGCGGCGTGACATAGTGACTGTTGGCGTAGACGGTGATTTCGTTCAGCGCGACGGTTTTTTCACCCGTCAGCGGATCGAATTCATGGATCGCCTCCACCTCGTCGCCGAACAGCGTGACGCGCCAGGCGCGGTCCTCGTAGTGGCTCGGATAGATGTCCACGGTCTCGCCGCGCAGACGGAACGTGCCGCGCTGGAAGGCGGTGTCGTTGCGGCGGTATTGCAGATCGACCAGCGCCTTGGCCAGCGCATCGCGGTCGATCCGTCCGCCGGTCTCCAACTTTACCACCATCTTCGCGTAGGTCTCGACCGAGCCGATGCCGTAGATGCAGGAGACCGACGCGACGATCACCACGTCGTTGCGCTCGAGCAGCGCCTGCGTCGCAGCGTGGCGCATGCGGTCGATCTGCTCGTTGATCTGTGCGTCCTTCTCTATGTAGGTGTCGGTGCGCGGGACATACGCTTCCGGCTGGTAGTAGTCGTAATACGAAACGAAGTATTCCACCGCGTTGTCGGGAAAGAAGCCCTTCATCTCGCCATAGAGCTGCGCCGCCAGCGTCTTGTTCGGCGCCAGGATCAGCGTGGGTTTTTGCACCGCCTCGATCACCTTGGCCATGGTGAAGGTCTTGCCCGACCCCGTCACACCGAGCAGCACCTGGTCGCGGTCCTCGGCGCGCACACCCGCCGTCAGCTCGGCGATGGCGGTCGGCTGGTCGCCGTTCGGCTCATAGTCGGACACCACCTTGAACCGCCGGGTCAGCGGCTTGGCCGCCTGCTTCTCCGGGATGAACAGGACGGGCGGCGAGGGGCGAAGCAGCGTCTGGGACATGCGTTGGATTCCTTGGGGGATTCCTTGGGGGATTCCTTGTCCCCCGATTATGGCGCCGGGGCAGCCATGCGTCAGGATGGGGTGCGTGCGAGGCTCAGTTCCAGAGCCCAGCACCCGGCCCGGGCCGGGCGGCGGTCGCTGCCGGCAGTCCGTCGGATGGCGCCGACGGGGCGAGTGTGTCGAATGTGCAACATATAACCATGTGCCACCCACCTGAATTGGATCAAGGACTCACGGCGATCACCAGGAAGCACCATGTACCTTCAGTTGTCGCCCTGATCCTCATCGAACTTGGAACGTCATAACTCCGCCGTGATCGGCGCCCATATTCGGAGACTTCTGGAGCTCTTTATCATGCGATCGATTCGGTTTTTGGCGAGGCACATCCCAAGCGCGGCTGCCGTCGCGTTGCTCGGTCTTGTCGTTTCGGCGTCGGTGGCCCGTGCTGACTGGCACGGTGGCGGCGGCGGCGGTGGCGGCTGGCATGGGGGTGGTGGCGGCTGGCACGGTGGTGGCGGAGGCTGGAACGGCGGCGGTTGGCGTGGCGGGGGCGCCTGGCATGGCGGAGGGGGCTGGGGCTGGCACGGTGGAACCTGGGGCTGTTGTTGGCGCGGCGGGGTTTTCATCGGCGTGCCGCCGATCTTTGTTCCGCCGCCGATCTATTATCCGCCGCCGCCGGTTTACTATCCTCCACCGGCATACTACCCGCCGCCCTACGGATATGCTGTGCCCGGTTACTGAGTGCTCCCACGTTTTTCGCGGCGGGCCGCGTTCGCCCACGGCGTGCGCGTTGACATCCGACCGCCCCACGCTATAAGGCCCGCTTCCGGCCGCAGGGGTTCCTGACGGCCCGCGATGGCGTGGGAATTCGTGTGATGTTCGCAGTGATCCGCACCGGCGGGAAGCAATACCGGGTAACGCCGAACGCGGTGCTGAAGGTCGAGAAACTGGAAGCCGAGGCCGGCGCGACCGTCACCTTCACCGATGTCCTGGCAGTGGGCAACGAGGGCAGCCTGACGCTCGGCGCGCCGACCGTGGCGGGCGCCTCGGTCACGGCGACGGTGATCGCACAGGACCGGCTGGACAAGATCATCATCTTCAAAAAGCGCCGCCGCCAGAACAGCCGCCGCAGGAACGGCCATCGCCAGCACGTCACCGTGCTGCGCATCGCCGGGTTCGAGAAGGATGGTCAGGCGCTCGTGGCTGCGGCGTCCGAGCCGTCGGGAACCGCGCTCGAGGCGGCGGAAGATACCGGCATCGTATACGGCGAGACGCCGGCCGTCCTTCCCGAGCACCATCACGCGGCGCCGCCAGCCGACGTGGCGCCGCCAGCCGAACACCACCCCCGTCATCCGCCGATGCACGTCACCGAGCCCGACAATGCGGCAGGCCTGGAGGCAGCGGAAGGCGAGGGCATCGTCGAAGGCGACACGCCCGAGAACCTGGCCACACCCGACGCCGAGCGGAAGGAGTAAGCACGCGTGGCTCACAAAAAGGCAGGCGGCTCCTCGCGCAACGGACGCGATACGGAAGGCCGGCGCCTCGGCATCAAGAAGTACGGCGGCGAGGCAGTCATCGCCGGCAACATCATCCTTCGCCAGCGCGGCACGAAGTGGAAGCCGGGCAACAATGTCGGCCTCGGGCGCGATCACACGATCTTCGCCCTGATCGATGGCAAGGTCGAGTTCAAGCGCCGGTCGAACGATCGGGTGCACGTGTCCGTCGCGCCGCTGCCGGCCGCCGCCGAGTAAGGCGCCGGGACCCTTTGCGTTTCGAACGGGGGTCGGCGCCAGCCGGCCCCCGTTTTTCTGTGTAGCTGCGGGCGGACGCCCGCTCATCAAGCGTCATGGCCGGACCTGATCCGGCCATCGTTGGAAGCAGGCGATGAAGTTTCTCGACCAGGCCAAGATCCACCTGAGCTCCGGCGACGGCGGCAACGGCGTGTGCGCATTCCGCCGGGAGAAATTCATCGCGTTCGGAGGGCCTGACGGCGGCAATGGCGGCAAGGGGGGCGATATCGTCTTCGAGGCCGTCGTCAATCTGAACACGCTGATCGACTTCCGCTACACGCAGCATTTCCGCGCGAAGAAGGGCGGCAACGGCGAGGGCGCCGACCGCACCGGCGCCGGCGCGCCCGACGTGGTGATCAAGGTGCCGGTGGGCACGCAGATCATGGCCGAGGACCGTGCCACGTTGCTTGCCGACATGGATGTGCCGGGCAGGCGCGTGGTCATGTTGCGTGGCGGCGACGGCGGGTTCGGCAATGCGCACTACAAGTCCTCGACCAACCGGGCGCCCCGCCGGGCGGACAAGGGCTGGCCAGGCGAGGAGCGCTGGGTGTGGCTGCGGCTGAAGCTGATCGCCGATGCCGGGCTGGTCGGGCTGCCGAATGCCGGCAAGTCGACCTTGCTCGCCGCGGCATCGGCTGCGAAGCCGAAGATCGCCGACTATCCGTTCACCACGCTGTACCCCCAACTGGGCGTGGTGCGGCTGTCGGCGGGGGAAGAGTTCGTGCTGGCCGATATCCCCGGTCTGATCGAGGGCGCGCATGAGGGCGCCGGGCTGGGCGACCGGTTCCTCGGCCATGTCGAGCGCTGCGCGGTGCTGCTGCATCTGGT
Source organism: uncultured Alphaproteobacteria bacterium (assembly GCA_963780095.1). Classification (GTDB taxonomy): domain Bacteria; phylum Pseudomonadota; class Alphaproteobacteria; order Acetobacterales; family Acetobacteraceae; genus JAMXLO01. The sequence goes on along the minus strand of CAWABH010000021.1, from coordinate 67,500 downwards.
GGACGGTGCCGCCGGCGATGTCGTGCAGGCGTGGCGGACGGTGCGTGAGGAACTTGCCGCTTATGGCGGCGGGCTTGCGGACAAGCCGGAGCTGATCGGGCTCAACAAGGTGGATGCGATGACGCCGCGCGAGGCTGCGGCACGGAGGGCAGTGCTCGCGAAGGCGTCCGGCCAGCCGGTGATGCTGCTGTCCGGTGTCACCGGGCAGGGCGTGCCCGAGGTGCTGCGGGCGCTGCAGGGGATGATCCAGTCAACTCCCTCTCCCCTTGGGGGAGAGGGTTGGGGAGAGGGGATGAGGCCCCAGCAGCCAGCGGACGAAACCCCTCACCCCGACCCTCTCCCCATAAGGGGAGAGGGAGAAGTGGACCTGCGATGACCCCCTCCCTCGCGTCCGCCCAGCGCATCGTGGTGAAGATCGGCAGCGCACTGGTGGTGGATCACGACGAGGCCGCGCCTCGCACCGCGTGGCTCGACGGCGTGGCGGCGGACATTGCTGCACTGCGCGCGCGGGGCGTGGACGTGATCGTGGTTTCCTCCGGCGCCATTGCCCTGGCGCGGCGGTCGCTCGGGCTGCAGCAACGGCGGCTCCGGCTGGAGGAGCAGCAGGCCGCGGCGGCGGTCGGACAGATCCGGCTGGCGCAGGCCTGGAGCCAGGCACTGTCGGCACAAGGCCTCACCGCGGCGCAACTGTTGCTGACGCTCGACGACACCGAGGACCGCCGCCGCTACCTCAACGCACGCGCGACGCTCAACACACTGCTCGCCCTCGGCTGCATTCCGGTGATCAACGAGAACGACACGGTGGCAACCACCGAGATCCGCTTCGGTGACAACGACCGTCTCGCAGCGCGGGTAGCGGAGATGACACAGGCCGACCAACTTCTGCTGCTGTCCGACATCGACGGGCTCTACGCTGCCGATCCCCGACGCGATCCTGCCGCCGCGCACATTCCGATCGTGACGGCCATCACGCCGGAGATCGAGGCGATGGGTGGCGAGCCGCCGCCCGGCTATTCCTCCGGCGGCATGCGCACCAAGCTGGCGGCGGCGCGCATCGCCACGCAGGCGGGCTGTGCGATGGCGATTGCGTATGGCCATACCGACCACCCGCTCGCGGCATTGGAGAACGGCGCGCGCTGCACCTGGTTCCTGGCCGCGCCCGACGGTCGTTCGGCACGCAAGCGCTGGATCGCCGGCGCGCTGGCCCCGCTCGGCGCATTGGTGGTGGATGTCGGCGCCGTACGCGCGCTCGCCGCCGGTCGTTCCCTGCTGCCTGCCGGCGTGCGCAGTGTCGAGGGCATGTTCGAACGCGGCGATCCGGTGGTGGTGCGAGGGCTGGACGGTCAGCCATTGGCACGCGGTCTGTCAGCCTACGCCAGCGTCGATGCGGTACGCATTGCCGGGCATCGCTCCGATGAGATCGAGACAATATTGGGCTGGCGCGGGCGCGACGAGATCATCCACCGCGATGATCTGGTGCTGCTATGACCGAAGCGGCCCCAATGCGTTAGTGTGTTAATAAGCACTGTTGGAGTTCACCATGCCAGTGAGACTGCCGAAGGACCCCGTCCTGTCGCGCTTTCGCTCCGCGGTTGACGAAGCGTATGGTCCGCGCGTCGAGCGCGTTATCCTGTACGGGTCGCGTGCTCGCGGTGACGCCCGTTCGGACTCCGATTACGATATTGCCGTGTTTCTTCGTGATCTGTCAGACAGAGCCAAGAGATGGATCGGTGGCCGATATTGGGACGGATATTCTCTATGACATCGGCGGTTTGGTTCATGCGCTGCCCTATGGTGCCGGGTCCTATAGCGACCGCACGCCTTTGATGCACGAAATCCGGGAGGATGGCATCGATCTATGAAGCCGGAGTCGGCAGCCTTTCTCCAAAAGTCCGAGAGAGTTTCTGGCTAAAGCGCAGAGCATGCTTGATCACGGATGGCCCGACGAGGCTGGTCGCGCGGCCTATCTTGCAGGGTTTCATGCGGCGCAGGCACACATCTTCGAACGCAGTGGAAGGATGCTGAAGACCCACTCCGGCGTGCAGATGGAGTTTGCCTGGCTCGCGAAGAACGACGCCGTTTTCTTGGCCGTTCGTACAATCTGAAGCGTGAGGAGATTGATCCACTAGCAAGATGGCGCCCGAATGGGCACAATCGGCGCGTACGTAAAGTGGACTAGCGGCCATGCACATCGAGACCGAAGCGACCCAGCATCTGCAACGCGCTGCCAAAGCCGCGCGCGCCGCCTCGCATATCCTGGCGCGCTTGCCGGATGCGGAGCGCAACGCCGCATTGCGTGCGATGGCGGCGGCACTTCGAGTGCAGTCGGGCGAAATACTCGCCGCCAACGCCACCGACCTTGCGGCCTGCGGCGGCACCCCTGCATTCCGCGATCGGCTCACGCTCACCGAAGCACGCGTCGATGGCATGGCCAAGGGGCTGGAGGACATCGCGCAACTGCCCGATCCGCTCGGCCGCACGCTGGCCGATTGGACGCGGCCGAACGGTCTGCGCATTCAGCGCATCGCCACGCCGATCGGCGTGATCGGCATGATCTACGAAAGCCGGCCGAATGTTGGCGCCGATGCCGCGGGCATCTGCCTGAAGTCGGGCAATGCCGTCATCCTGCGCGGCGGTTCGGAAAGCCTGCACAGCGCGCAGGCGATCAATGCTGCGCTGGTGACGGGATTGCGCGCGGCCGGACTTGCCGGAAGCCTGCGTGCAGGTCGCGCCGAATGCCGATCGCGCCTATGTCGCGGCGATGCTGGCGGCGGCCGGACTGCTCGACCTGATCGTGCCGCGCGGCGGAAAATCCCTGGTCGAGCGGGTGCAGCGCGAGGCGCGCGTGCCGGTGCTGGCGCATGCCGAGGGGCTCTGCCACACCTATGTGCACGCGTCCGCCGACCACGCGATGGCACGCAGCATCGTGGCGAATGCCAAGATGCGGCGCACCGGCATCTGCGGCGCGACCGAGACTCTGCTGATCGACCGTGCCATCGCGCCTGCGCTGCTGCCGGCCATCGTCGCTGATCTGCGCGCGCTGGGGTGCGACTTCCGCGCCGATGCCGCCGCGCGCGACATCGTGCCCGACCTTCCCGCGGCGAGCGAAGCGGATTTCGACACCGAATGGCTGGATGCGGTTCTGTCGGTCGCGGTGGTCGATGGCGTCGATGCGGCGTTGGCACACATCGCGCGCCACGGCTCCGAACACACCGATGCCATCGTGACCGAAGACGCATCGGCTGCCGAGCGTTTCCTGAACGGCGTCGATAGCGCGGTGGCGTTGTGGAATGCCTCGACGCAGTTCTGCGACGGGGGCGAATTCGGCTTCGGCGCGGAGATCGGCATTGCCACCGGGCGCATTCATGCCCGCGGCCCGGTGGGGCCCGAGCAACTGACGAGCTATCGCTACCTGGTGACCGGCACCGGGCAGGTGCGTCCCTGAACGCGCCGCGCCGTGGCATGAGCCGATCCCTCGGTTCGGCGACCGGCGCCGCATGCGCATCGGCCTGCTCGGCGGCTCGTTCAATCCGGCGCATGCGGGGCATCGCCATATCATCGATCTCGCGCGGCGGCGTCTGCGGCTCGATCAGGTGTGGCTGCTGGTTTCGCCCGGCAATCCGCTGAAGCCGCAATGCGGAATGGCGCCGCTCGGCGAACGTCTGGCGTCCGCGCGCGCCATCGCTGACGGACGACGCATTTTGGCAAGTGCGATCGAGGTCGCGTTCGGCACGCGCTACACCGTCGATACGCTGCGGCGTCTGCTGCGGCAATTTCCGCGTGCGCGCTTCATCTGGCTGATGGGCGCCGATATTCTTGAACAATTGCCGCGCTGGCGACGATGGCTGGAGATCGTTCGCCGTATTCCCTTCGCCGTTCTGCCGCGCCCCGGCTACAATCATCGCGCACTGGCCAGTCAGGCGGCGCGTCGGCTCGCCCGTGCAAGACGGCCGATGCGGTCGGCTGCGGTGTTGTCCGAATTTGCCGCGCCCGCCTGGGTCTTCCTGTGCGTTCCGCAGCACGCCGCTTCGGCCAGTGCGATCCGCGCCAGCAGAGGAGCAAAGTCATAGCCAAATTGCCGAAACCGTTCTCGCCCGCGCGGCATCGCGCCGCTCCGCGCAAGAAGATCGCCAAGCCGACGTTGCCTGCCGCAGGCAAGACGCCTGGCACGCCGCGCAAGAAGACGATCGCGGCCGGTCCACGCGCCGCCACGCCGCGCCGTGCACGAAAGGCCGAGCCGTCCACGTTGCAGCGGCTTCAGTTGGTGATCGTCGGCAGCCTGGAGGACGACAAGGCGGAGAACGTCGTGACGCTCGATCTCGAGGGCAAGGCGTCGTTCTGCGACCGCATGGTGATCGCGACCGGCCTGGCCGACCGGCAGATCACCGCCATGGCGGAGCATCTGTCGGAGAAGCTGCACAAGGCCGGGCTGAAGCGCGTGCAGGTGGAAGGCTCGAACGGCGCCGACTGGGTGCTGATCGATGCCGGCGACATCGTCGTGCACCTGTTCAAGCCCGAGGCGCGGGCGATGTATGCGCTGGAGAAGATGTGGGGATCGGAGTTGGACGAGGCGGGATAGGCTTCGACGGCACGAGTTCGGCGTGTGCGATCAGCCGTGTGGCCGACGCAAGCGCGGCGCCAACGGACAAATCCTGCATGCGTTCGGTCTTCGACAACACCGCGGTGGCGCGTGGTCCGGCCGGCGCATATTCGTGCGCCGGTGTCGGCCCGAACAAGCCAAGCGTCGGTGTGCCGGCGGCGGCGGCCAAGTGCATCAACCCTGAATCATTGCCGACGAACAGGGCGCATCGCGCGAGGCATGCCGCCGCTTCCGGCAGCGTCAGCTTGCCGACGAGATCGATTGCGTCGGGCAGCGCAGAGAGAAGGGGGGCAGCCATAGCTCGTTCCGCCTCGCCGGGTCCGGCGATGATAACCGGAACGGCACCCGGCAGCGGGCCGGCGACCAGTGTATTGAACAGCGCGGCGTAGCGTTCGGCGGGCCATGCCTTCGGCGCCCAATTGGCGGTCGGGCCGAGGCCGATCACTGGGCGGCCCGCCGGCAGCAACGCAGCAGCGCGCGCGCGATCCTCGGGAGCGGTCCACACGACCGGGAGAGGCGGCGGATCGAGGCCCAGCACCGCCCCAAGTTGGGTGACCTTGTGGCCAGAGCCTCGTCGCATCACCGCGCGTCTGCGCGCCAGCACCGTCCACGCAAGCGCCGAACCGCGGATGTCCACCACAAGGTCCCAGAGTGTTGTCGCGGCGCAGGCCCAGAGCGGCAGCCAGTGCAGGCTGTAGGGGCGCTTGTCGAGCACGATGGTGCGCTCGCGGTTCGGCATGCGCGCGAACACGCCCTCGGCCACGGGGCCGCAGGCGACGGTGATGCGGGCCGCGGGGTGCGTGCGGATCAGATGGTCCAGCAGGCCGGTGGACAGCACCGCGTCGCCGAGGCGGTTGGAGGTGACGAACAGAATGCGCATTGGTGTGCCGCTTAGCACGGTTTGACGATGTGGGAGAGGTTGGGCAGCGTCTGGCGCAATCCTGAAGGAGTCCAGCGATGCCACAGACGCTTCCCGCCATCAGCCTGGTCGCCGTGCCCGGCCGCCGTCGGCTCACCATCGACATCGCGCGCGACATTGAGCGCCGCGGGTTCTCCGGCATCTTCTCGCCCAGCATGTTCGGCAACATGTCGCTGTGCGAGGCGCTGGCCTGGAACACCGAGCGCATCACATTCGGCACCGCCATCGCGCCGATCTACGCGCGCACCGTGCAGGACTTCGCGCAGAGCGCGGCCTTCATGCACGAGGTATCCGAGTGGGCGCTTTCGCTTCGGCATCGGCGTTGCGCATGCGCCGAGCCATCTGCGCATGGGTGTGACGGTGGGCAAGCCGCTCGGCGACACGCGCGCATTCGTCGAGAAGCTCCGCGCTCAGGAGGGGCTCGGCGAGATGCCGCCGATCATCATCGCGGCGCTGCGGCAGAGGATGGTGGCGCTGGCGGGCGAGATTTCGCAGGGCGTGGTGTTCGCCAATGCCGCGCGCTCGCACATGACGGCGTCGCTCGCGGCGTTGCCGGCGGCGAAGCGCGGCGACGAGGCGTTCTTCATCGGCAACATGCTGCCGACCTGCATCAGCGACGACATCGAAGCCGCCAAGGCGGTCTGCCGCCGCACGCTGACGTCGTATGCGTTCTTGCCGAACTACCGCAACTACTGGAAGGAGGCAGGATACGTCGACGAGATGACAGCGATCGAACGTGCCATAACCGAGGATCGGCGTGACGACGTGCCGCGTTATCTGACGGATCGGTGGCTGGCGGATGTCTCGCTGTTCGGCCCGGCATCCCGCGTGCGCGACGAACTGGACGTATGGTACGCTGCCGGCGTGCGCACCCCAGTGATCGTGCCGTCCTCGGTTGCCGGCAATCAACTGAAGGCACTGGAAGAGATATACGCTGCGTTCGGCTAGAGCATAGTCACCATGACTGAAAACGTCGCACCTTCGTACACCTCGCCCACGAAGTGGGAGAGGTCGGCGCGAAGCGCCGGGAGAGGGTGCCTGCGAAGTCAAATACGACTGGATGCACCCTCTCCCGCATCGCTGCCGCGACGCGACCTCTCCCACTTCGTGGGCGAGGTGCACGCATTCCAAGCGGAACCCGACAGCCCCGAAAGGCCGCCGGACCGTTTGCGTTACGGCACGTCCCAGAACGGATGCGCCCCATAATAGTCGTCAACGCGGCGACCCCAGGCCGGGTCTTCCCACCCCGCTGTCTCGTTGGTGGCATAGGACGGTGCACCCTCCAGAGTCCGCCGATCGAGGTCCACGACGTAGCCGCCCATCGACGTGTCGTATTTCAGCTTCTCCCACGGCAGCGGATAGTGCCGGTCTCCGATCCCCAGGAAACCGCCGAAGCCGACCACAGCGTAGGCGATCCTGCCGCTGACCTTGTCGATCATCACGTCCTGGACACTGCCGAGGTTGTCGCCGGCCGGATTGTAGATGTAGGTGCCCTGCACCTGGTCGGCGCCGATCAGGCGGCCGGAGGTGTTCTTCGGATCGTCGATGCTGGCCATGTCGCATTCCTCTGGCGTTGTTGCGGCCAGAGGAACGCGCAGACCCTGAGCAAGTTGCCGTCCGGTAGATCAGTTCGGCGTCAGGTCGCGCAGAGACGCAGCAGGCCGCGCAGGTCGGGCAACGTTTCAAGCCGGCCGATTTCGCCGAGCAGGTCCCGGGCCTTCGCGCCGCCCAGGACCGGCTCGGCGAGCGATGTGAATTTTTCCGTGAGCCGTCTGCCCTGTTCGTCGATGTCGCCGGCGGGAACGCCGGAATCGTGCCGTGCCGTCACGCGGGAGCCGTCGGTCAATTCGAGTTCAAGCTCGGCCACCGTATTGGACCGGCCGGGGTGAAAATCGAATTCCACCTTGTCGCGCAAGGCGATCAGCGTTGGATCGGCCGCAGTCGCTTCGGAGTAGCTGGCCAGTCCGCCGGTATCGACGCCGGCGAGCGCCATAGCCGTGGTCAGGCGCAGGCTGAATTTCGCCTCCAGGCCGGTGCGCGGGGCAGGGATGTTGCAGATGCGATCGCACGTCTCGTCCAGGCTCAGATGGATGCGTGCGATCCGATCGGGCGTGAGTGCGTGCTGTTCGCGCAGCATGCGCGCGGCCTCGATCGGGGCGTGTGTCATGTAGCAGGCGGCATGGTACTTGAAGAGGTTGTTGCGGATGTGGAAACCGCCGTGCGGCGTGGTCAGCGCCTTGTCCGGATGGTAATCGGGGCTGTGCGTGCGGGCGAAGCCTTGGGCACACTCCACCACATCGCCGCGACTGGTGAAGCCACGCTTGGCCAGCCGCGCCGCGAGCAGGCCGTGATACGCCGCCTTGCCGGCATGCAGCGGCTTGCACATCGTGCCGAACATCGATTTCAACCCGGCCGCCTGCGTCCCCGCAATACCAAGCGCGGTGACGAACTGCTCCGCGTCGAGACCCAGCAGGTGCGCGCACGCGGCGGCGGCGCCGAAACTGCCGAGCGTGCCGGTGGCATGGAAGCCGAGCACATTGTAATGGCCAGGCGCCAGCAGCAGCCCGAGCCGGCACTGCAACTCGTAGCCCGCGACGAAGGCGGTGATGACATCAACGCCGGAGCTGCCGCGCTCCTCAGCCAGTGCAAGCAGCGCCGACAGCAGCACGACCGAAGGATGCCCGGTCATTGCCAGGTTCACGTCGTCGAAGTCGAGCGCATGCGACGCAGCGCCATTGACCAGCGCGGCGGACAGCACAGGAAGGCGCTCGGCATGGCCGATCACCGTCGCGGTCGGCGCCCCGCCCTGTTCGGCCATTTCGGCGAGCAGGATGTCGGCGAGATCCTCCTTCGCTCCAGCCAGCGTGCAGGCGACGTAGTCCAGCACACATTGCCGCGCGAGCGTGCGCACCTCGTCCGGCAGGTCGGCATAGGTCAGCGTGCGCGCCTGTTCGGACAGCGCGCCCGTGAGGCCCTGGGATGCAATGTCGGTGATGACGTTCATGTCGCGATGCTCCTCAGCGTCCCTGGAAATTCGGCTTGCGCTTTTCGTTGAAGGCGCGGATGCCTTCCCGGCGATCCTCGGTCGGCACCATGCGGTTATACGCCTCGATCTCGAACATCATGCCGCTGGCGAGGTCCATGTTCAGCCCGTAGTTCACCGACTGCTTGATCTGCCGCGTCGAGATCGGTGCGTTGGCGGCGATGACGGCGGCGGTTTCCAGCGCTTCGGTCAGCAGCGTTTCCGCCGCGCAGATGCGGTTCACCATGCCCCATTCGAACGCCTGCTGTGCGGTGAACGGTTTGCCGGTGAGCAGGATCTCCTTGGCGCGCCGTGCGCCCACCGCGCGCGGCAGGCTCTGCGTGCCGCCGGCGCCGGGCATGATGCCGAGCGTCACCTCGGTCAAGGCGAAGCGGGCGTGCTCCGCGGCGTAGATGAAGTCGGTGCAGAGCGCGATCTCCATCCCGCCGGCATAGGCTGCGCCGTTCACCGCGGCGATGGTCGGCACCGGGCATTGGACGATGGCGCGGATGGCACGCTCGAAGATCAGGTGCTGGTCCTGCCACTGCTGATCCGTCATGCCGTTGCGCTCCTTCAGGTCGCCGCCGGCACAGAACGCGCGCGGACCTGCGCCGGTGAGCACGACGCAGCGCTGCTGGTTTGGCGCGGCGTTGACGGAGTCGAACAGCGTGAGCAGGTCGATGCCCATCTGCGTGTTCATCGCATTGGCGATTTCGGGACGATTGAGCGTGACCAGCAGTGTGTGCGGCTGCGGTTCAGTGGTTTGGAGAGTGTCGTAGGTCTTGGCCATGGCGGTGCGTCCGGAGTAGCAGGTCAATGCGAAGCCTGCGCGCGACCGTGCAGCAGTGCAACACGGGCAAGCCAGCAATCAACGCATCCTGGCCGGGCCTCATCGTCATTGCCGGGCTTGTCCCGGCCATCCCCTCAAGCGCCGGTGTCGCGCCCGGATGGCCGGGTCAAGCCCGGCCATGACGTCACGGGCGCTATCCCTTGACGCCACCCATGGTCAGGCCGGCCACCATGTAGCGCCGCAGCCCGTAATACACCGCGACGGGCGGCAGCGAATACACCAGAGCCATGGCCATCATGTAGTTCCACGGCGCCTCATCGCTGTCGAAGAACCGGTCGATCGCCGCTGCCACGGTCATGCTGCGCTCGGAGGTGAGCAGCAGGAACTGGTACTGATACTCGTTCCACGCCAGCAGCAGCGCATACGTCGCGACCGCGGCAAGTGCCGGTGTCATCAGCGGCAGATAGATCCGCAGATATACCTGCAGCGGCGTCGCGCCATCCACCCGCGCGGCTTCGTCCAGCTCGAGCGGGATCAGCTTGCCGTATTGATGGAAAATCAGAATGGCATACGGCGTGGCAAACGCCACCTCGGCCGCGATCACCGACAGCAGATTGTCCGTCAACCCGTATATACGCATGAGCCGGGTGAACGGTATCACCAGGAACGAGGCCGGAACCGCATATGTGATCAGCGAGAAATTGCCGAGCAGCCAGGCCTTGCGCAGCCGCATGCGTCCCATCGCGAAGCTGGCGAGCGATCCGATGACCACCGTCAGCACCATCGTCGCCAGACCCATGTAGATGCTGTTGCCGAACTGGTGCCAGAAGTGTCTGAGGTATTCATTGCTCTCCGCCCAGATCGCCTGGAAGCTCTCGAGGTTCGGATCGCTGGGCCAGACGGTGCCGGTGAACTCGTCGCCGTCCTCGCTGAGTGCGATCAGCAGAATGTTGTAGACGGGGATCAGCGTCCAGATCATCAGCACCACGCCAAGCGCCGTGGCGGCGGCATTGATCATGATCCGGCGCAGCCTGTAGCGCCGCCGGCGTGCCGATCGACCCACCGCCAGCGCGAGGCTCACAGTTGCACCTCGGTTGCCTGCAGCCGCCGCATCAGCAGGATTGTCGAGCGGGATCAGCACCGGGAGGGTCGCCATCACGGCCGCTACGCCAAGCTCCGGATACCCGTAATCGAATGCCATCCGGAAACCGAACGTGGCCAGCACCTGCGTCATCAATGCAGGAGCACCGCTGGAGACCAGATAGGGGACCATGTAGTCGCCGACGGTCCACAGGGTCGAGAGCAGGACGCAGACGAGGTAGAGGTTGGCCAGCAGCGGCACAGTGACGAACGTGAAGCGGCGCAGGCCGGTGGCGCCATCCACCGCGGCCGCCTCGTAGATTTCCTGCGGGATCGCCATCCTGCCGGCCAGGAACACCAGGGTCCAGAATGGCATCCACTTCCAGATATAGGCGAGGATGTTGGCCCCCATCGCGAGCCAGTAGGAATTGAACCAGATCGGACCGTCGACGTCGAACAGCACCTCGAGCGTGCTGTTGAGGAACCCGCCGTAGCCGATGAACATCCAATGCAGCGACAGGAATGCAGGCAACGCGGGCAACGCCCAGGGCAGCATGTAGAGCACCAGCAGCGCCTTGATCCAGCGGCTTGGCTGCATGAAGAACCCGGACAGCAGGAATGCCAGGACCATCTGCAGATTGACGCCAACGCCGACCAGCAACAACGTGTTGATAACCGTGGCGACGTAACGCGGGTCCTCGAACAACGTGACGTAGAGTTCCGGCTTGCTGCCGAGCCACAGCCCGTATGCGATCGGATAGACGACGAAGGCTAGGAACACGGCCGCGTACGGCACAAAGAAGGCGATCGCCCAGGAGATTTCCGAACCGTGCAGTCCGCGCCATGGCGGGCGCCACGACCGGCTGATCGCCGCCGGCCGGCGGAACTCGAGCACCTGCTGTGTGCTGCTCATAACTGAACGTCCGCCGTACGCAGCTTGTAGAACAGCACGACCACGACAGGGATCAGCAACGGCAGCGCCGACATCACCGCGGCTACGCCAAGTTGCGGATTGGCCAGCGTGAACGCATAGCGGATGCCGAGGGTTGCGAGTACCTCGGTGGACATGGCCGGGCCGCCGCCGGAGATGAAGTACACCGCATTGAAGTCGCCCAGTGTCCAAATGGTGGAGAGCAAAGTACAGACGAGGTAGAGATTGGCAAGCAGCGGGAACGTAATATGGCGGAACCGGTGCAGGCCCGTGGCGCCGTCCACGGCGGCAGCCTCATAGAGTTCCTGCGGGATCGCCATCCGGCCGGCCAGGAAGATCACCGTCCAGAACGGCAACTGCTTCCACATGTAGGCCGATATGTTTGCGCCGAGTGCGAGCCAGCGGTCTATCAGCCAGATCGGACCCTCGATGTTGAACACCTGCCACAGCACGCTGTTGAGGAAGCCCCAGGTGCCGTTCAGCATCCAGTGGATCGACAGGAATGCAGGCAATGCCGGCGTGGCCCAGGGCAGGATGAAGATCACCAAAAGCGGTTTGGTCCACCACCGCTTGCGCATGAAGAAGCCCGACAGCAGGAAGGCCAGGGCCATCTTCAGGTTCACGCCGACGCCGACAAAGATCAGCGTATTGAGCAGCGCGGTCAGATAGATCGGACTGTCGAACAACTGGGCATAGAGCGCCGGGCGGCTGCCCATCCAGATTCCGTAGATGACCGGATATAGTACGAACGCCAGGAAGATCGCCGCATAGGGCATGGCGAAGGCGATCGCCCAGGTGAACTCAGAATGGCGCAGGGCACCGCGCCAGATATGCCGTCCGGGCCGCGTGGCCGGTGGTGCCCTTGCAAGTGCAATAGTCCGCTGCGTGATGCTCATGCGCCACCCTACACCGTCATAGCCGGGCCTGTCCCGGTTTCCGTTTCCGTCATTCGGGAAGCAAAGACGCGAATGGCCGGCACACGGCCGGCCATTGACGATGTGTGCTGGCTCCGCGATCGGGGGCCAGTCTTCTTGTTCGCGTGGGCCGTCTAGCCCTTGACGCCGCCCATGGTCAGTCCTGCCGCCATGTAGCGCCGGAACCCGTAGTACAGGACGATCGGCGGCACCGCATAGATGATCGCGGTGGCCATCATGTAGTTCCACGGCGATTCGTCGCTGTTGAGGAACTGCGCCAGCGCGACTGCCACGGTCATGCTCTGTGGCGTGGACAGCAACAGGAAGTTGTAAAGGTATTCGTTCCACGCCAGCAACAGCGCGTAGGTGCCGACGGCAACCAGGGCCGGTGCCATCAGCGGCAGGTAGATGCGGAAATAGATCTGCAGCGGGTTGGCGCCGTCGATGCGCGCCAACTCATCCAGCTCCATCGGGATCGACTTGCCATACTGCGAGAAGATGAAGATCGCATACGGCGTGGCGAATGTCGTCAGCGTCAGTATCAGCGACGACAGATGGTTGCCGAGTCCGTAGATCTGCATGATCCGGTAGATCGGAATCGCCAGGAACGACGCCGGAATCACGTAGGTCATCAGCGCCGCGTTGGTCAGCATCCAGCCGTTGCGCAGACGCATCCGGCCAACCGTGAAGCTGGCCAGCGAACCAATCATCAGTGTCAGGAATGTCACTGCCAAGCCGACAATGAAGCTGTTGCCGAACTGGTGCCAGAAGCGCTCAAGGTACCAGAAGTCCTGGGTCACCACGACGCGGAAACTCTCCAGCGTGGGCGCCTCCGGCCAGATCGACCCGCCGAATATGCCAGCGTGGCTGTCCAGCGCGATCTTCCACATGTTGTAGATCGGCGTGAGCGACCAGACCACAAGGACGAAGCCGAGAGCCAGGCACAGCGCCTCCGTTCCGAAGCGCTGCAGGCTGTAGAACAGCGGGGATCGTATCCGCCGGCCGCCGGTGGTCACGCTCATAGCTGACCCTCCGACGGACGCAGCCGTCGCATCAGAATGATCACAAGCGGGATCAGCACGGGCAACGCGGACATCACGGCCGCCACGCCAAGCCGGGGCACCGCAAGGGTGAATGCGTAGCGAATGCCGAGGGTGGCGAGCACCTCGGTGGACATCGCCGGCCCTCCGCCGGAGACAAAGAACGTCGAATTGAAGTCGCCGAGCGCGAAGACCATGTCGAGCAGCGTGCACACCAGATACAGATTAGCCATCAGCGGCAGCGTGACATGCGCAAACCGGCGCAGGCCCGTGGCGCCGTCGACCGCGGCGGCTTCGTAGAGCTCGGTCGGCACCGCCATCCGGCCCGCCAGCAGGATTACCGTCCAGAACGGCAATGTCTTCCAGATATAGGCACCGATGTTGCTCGCCAGACCGGACCAGTGCTCATTCAGGTAGGTCGGACCATCAATCTCGAACAGCGCGTACAGGATGTTGTTCAGCATCCCCCACTGGCCGTTGAGGAACCAGTGGATCGACATGTATGCGGGCAATGCCGGCGTGGCCCAGGGCAGAATGAAGATCACCATGAGCCCCTTGACCCACCAGCCCTTGCGAATGAAGAAGCCTGACAGAAGGAAGGCCAGGAACATCTTCACGTTCACGCCGATGACGACGTAGAGCAGCGTGTTGAGGACAGTCGTCAGGTAGCGCGGGTCGGAGAACAGTTGTTCGTAAAGGGCGATGTCGCTGCCCATCCAGAGCCCGAAGGCGATCGGATAGACGACGAACGCAAAGAAGATCGCGGCGTAGGGCAAGGCGAAGGCGAGCGCCCAAATGTAATCCGCGCCATGCAGTCCGCCGAACCAGGCGTGTCGCCACGTACGCGGCGCCGCCAGGCCCCGTCCGACTGCAATTGCTTGCTGTGTTGCGCTCATGATCGCCTCACTATGCTATATCACGATCCTCGCGAAGATTTCGTTGCCGCGCTTGAACGCCTTGTCGACCGCGTCCGCCACCTTCATGTTGCTCTTGATGACGTCGGCATGGGCCTGGCCCCAGATCTGTTCGGCTTCCAACTGGCCCCAGGCAGGCGAGTACGCATTATAAAGAGGCAGGGTCGGACTCAGCACGCCTTCCGTGATGTAGGGCAGCAGGCACGGCATCTCGGTGCTGGTCCAGAACGGGTCGTCCTTCACGATCTGCGGGATGGCCGGGAACCAACGGCCCAGACCAGCCTTCAGAATTCTCGTTCATCACATTCGGCTGCATGAAATACTTCATGAAGTCCTTGGCGACCTCGACGTTTTTCGCCCCCTTCGGAATATAGCCGCCGCCGGCGTTGACCTGCGCCTTCATCGGCGTGCCATCGTTCTTGTTCGTAGGGGCCAGCGTCTTCATGTCATGATAGAAGGCCTGCTTGTCCTTGAACATTGCCAATTCGGTGGACAGCGTGCCGTCGAAATCCATCACGAACAGCTTCTCGTGATAGGCATTGTTGTCGTCGGCGTCGTTCCAGCTCAGCGCCTCCGGTGGCACCACGCCTTCCTTGTACAGGTTGGTCATGAACTCGACCGACTTGATCGCCGCCTCGCGTACCTTCGGATCATCGGTGTGCAGCTTGCCGTCCGTCGTGAGGATATCCTCGCCGCCGTTGGCGATCAGGAAATGTCTGAACAGGTTATTGCCGTCGTTCGGTCCGACCGTGGTGATCTGCAGACCACAGGCGAAGATCTTCCGCATTCCCTTGGCGCGCAGCGGCGCCTGGGTCTGCTTGAGGTAGGTCCAGATCCCGTCCCAGTCCTTCGGGATCTCTTCCATCTTGAGCCCGGCCTTCTCGACCAGATCGCCCCAGATGTGGAACGGCGTGGCGCCCTGCTTGATCGGGCAGATGTAGTAGCTGCGCTTCTTGGTCGTCTTGTTGTAGAAGGTCGAGTTCAGCTTTGCGGTTTCCGAAAGCTGTGACTCGAACGGCGCCACTACGTCCGACACATCGACGAGTTTATCGTCCCAGGCGTTCTGCGGCAGGATCGTCTCGGGTGCGTCCATGAAGATCAGATCCGGCACGTCGCCGCTGGTCAACGCCGATATCGTCTTCTGGTTCAGCGCCATGAACGGCATCAGGCTGTATTCGAGCGTGTTGCCGCTCGCCTTCATGTAGTCTTCGCAGACCTTCCTCATCGCGGCGTCTTCCTGAGGAATGAAGCCCTGACCGGCCCAGTAGACGGCCGTCTTTGCCTGGGCGTTGGCAATGTACGGACGCGCGAGGCCGCCCGCCGCCGCAACACCCAGGGCTCCGCCAATTACCGAACGCCGGCTTATGCTGACCAAGGCCGCACTCCCTCTGTTGACCGGTCTCTCTGGCGCCGGTTTCGGATGAATAGGTTTCGTATGTCATTTTACCTTACGGCGGCTGACCGAACCTAGTCAAACCCCCCGCGCAGCACAGCCTCCCGCTGCCGGGGGTTGCGCGTCAGGGCCGGCTCGGCCGTGCGGGCCGTCCGACTGCAATAACCTGTGTGTGTTCTCCGGCCCGCCGTGCCGGCTGTTACTCGAACGTATATCTCGCGAAGATCGCCTCCATGCGCCTGAACGCCTTGTCCACGGCCGCGGTTGGAGTCATGCCGTTCTTGATGACATCGGCATGCGCCTGGCCCCAAAGCTGTTCGGCGTTGACCTGGCCCCATGCCGGATTGAAGCCGGTATAGGCCGGCACGGTCGGCCCCAATACCAATTCCTGCACAAAGGGTGGCCGATGCGGGTCGGCGGGGTCGGTCCACCACGGATCGTCCTTCACGATCTGCGGTATCGAGGGGACCGCGCGCCCCAGTCCACCCTTCAGGTTCGCGTTCAGCACCGCCGGCTGCAGGAAGAACCGCGCGAACTCCTTGGCAATTTCCAGGTTCTTGGCGCCCTTCGGGATGAACAGTCCGCCGGCGCCGACCTGCGCCGGCATCGGCTTGCCGTTATTCGACAGCGGCAGACCCACTGTCTTCATGTCCTCGAGATACGCCTTGCGGTCCTTGATCATCGCGAGTTCGGTGGATAGCGATCCATCAAAATCCATCACGATGAGCTTCTCATGGAACGCGTTGTTGTCATCGGCATCGTTCCAGCTCAGCGCCTCGGGCGGCACGACACCTTCCTTGTAGGCATTCGTCAGCCAGGTGACCGACCTGATCGCCGCCTCGCGCACCTGCGGATCTTCGGTATGCAGCTTGCCGTCCTCGGTGACGATATCCGCGCCGCCATTGGCGATCATGAAATGCGCCATGAGCCCGTTGCCGTCATTGGGACCGACCGTCGTGATCTGCGGTCCCATGGCGTAGATCCTGCGCATCCCCTTGCCGCGCAGCGCCGCCTGCATCGGCTTGAAGAATTCCCAGTAGGCATCCCAGGTTTTCGGCGCATCGGCCAGATTGAAGCCGGCCTTCTCGACCAGATCGCCCCAGATGTGGAACGGCTCCGCGCCCTGGCTGAGCGGCACGAGGTAATAGGCGCGCCGCTTCGTGACGTTGTTATAGTAGCTGGAGGACAGCAGCGCCGTGCGGCTGAGTTCGTGCTTGTGCGCCTCGACGATTTCGCTGACGTCCACCAGCTTGTCGTTCCATGCGTTCTGCGGCAGCAGCGTCGAGGGTGCGATGTGGAAGATCAGGTCCGGAACTTCGCCGCTGGTCAGGGCGGAGACGATCTTCTGGTTCAGCGCCATGAACGGCATGATGCTGAGGTCGATCTTGTTGCCGCTGACCTTTTCGTATTCCGCGACCGTCGCGCGGAAGGCGGCGTCCTCCTCGGGCACGAAGCCTTGGTCCCGCCAGACGATAGCTGTCGTGGCTGCTGCGTTGGCGATGTGCGGTCGCGCCAGAATCCCTGTTGCCGCCAAGCCGAGAGATACGCGAATCACCGATCGCCGGCTCATGTATTCCATGGCCGTTCTCCTTCCCTGACTGATTGACCGGTTGCTTGGGCGCCGGTTCTTTGCGGTGGCGCTCACGCGAGCGCTTGCTATCCTTGAATCACCCTACGTCCGCCTGCCGCAGACAGTCAAAGCATTTGCCATGCGGTCAGTGCACCAACGCAGCCAATCGTCGTGATCCTAGCCGAACGTGACCTTCGCGAATATCGCCTCGGCACGCTTGAACGCCTTGTCCACTGCGGCCGAGGGCGTCATGCCATTCTTGATGACATCGGCGTGGCAGTTGCCCCAGAGCTGCTCGGCACTGACCTGACCCCAGGCCGGATTGAAGCCGTTGAAGGCGGGGATATTCGGCCCCAGGACGGCCTCGCGAACGTAGGGCGCACGGTGCGGGTCCGTGCTGTCGTCCAGCCACCACGGGTCGTCCTTCACGATCTGGGGAATGACCGGCACCCACCGGCCGAGCCCGTTCTTCAGGTTCTCGTTCATCACCGCCGGCTGCATGAAGAACTTCATGAAGTCCTTGGCAACCTCGACATTCTTCGCTCCCTTCGGGATGAAGCCGCCGCCGGCGCCAAGGAAGCAGGGCATCGTACTGCCGTCGTTGCGGTTCGGCAGGCCCGTCACCACCGCCTCCTCGTAATACGCCTTCTTGTTCTTGATCATCGCGAGTTCGGTCGACAGCGTGCCATCCAGATCCATCACGAACAGCTTCTCGTGGTAGGCGTTGTTGTCGTCGGCGTCGTTCCAGGTCAGCGCCTCTGGCGGGATGTAGCCTTCCTTGTAGCAGTTCGTCATGAACTCGACCGACCGGATCGCCGCCTCTCGCACCTGCGGATCGTCGGTGTGGAGCTTGCCGTCCCTGGTGAGGATGTTCTGGCCGCCGTTGGCCACCATGAAATAGCTGAACAGCCCGTTGCCGTCGTTCGGTCCGACGGTGGTGATCTGCATGCCCATGGCATACATCTTCCGCATGCCCTTGGCGCGCAGTTCCTTCTGCACAGGCTTGAAGAAGCTCCAGAAGGCATCCCAGGTGTTCGGCGCCTCCGACAGCTTGAAGCCGGCCTTCGTGACCAGGTCACCCCAGATGTGGAACGGCGACGTGGCCTGCTTGACCGGACAAAGGTAAAAAGCGCGCTGCTTCGTGGCACCGTTGTAGAACGACGAGTTCAGCAGCGCGGTCTCACTGAGCTTGGATTTGTAATCCTCCACGACGTCGCTCACGTCCACCAGCTTGTCGTTCCAGGCGTTCTGCGGCAAAATCGTCGCCGGTGCGTCGTGGAAAATGAGGTCCGGGACCTCGCCGCTGGTTATCGCCGATATTGCCTTCTGGTTCAGCGCCTGGAACGGCATGACGCTGAGGTCGATCTTGTTGCCGCTGGCCTTCTCGTAGTCCGCGACCGTCTTGCGGAAGGCGGCGTCCTCTTCCGGGACGAAACCCTGGACCTGCCAGACGGTCGCGGTCTTGCCCGCGGCATTTGCGATATAAGGCCGCGACAGGGCCCCGGTTGCTGCCAGTCCCAGCGACCCGGCAATGACAAAACGGCGGCTCATGCGATCCATGTCCGTCTTCCTTCCCTGCTGGCCGGACGCCGGAGCACCGGCTCTCCATCATGGCTACGGCTTCAGCAAAAGCCGCTCTTCTTGTTATTGGCAGCTTACGGCGGCTTCCCGCACCCGGTCAAACTTGCCGCGGCGCGTCCCCGGGCTGTCGGAATCATATATCAAAACCCTGAATTCAGCCGAAGGTTTTCGCGACCTCGGCCAGAACACCGGCGACCGAATCCTTGAAACCCTGCATCGCGGCCGCGACGGCGCCATCGGGTCCGGTCCAGTTTAACGTGAAGCAGAATGTGACCGGCCGGCGGCCCAGCAGCATCTGTCCGGGAACGCAAAGCGCATGAAAATCTCGCCAGTCGATGCTGCCACCCTTGGCGTAGGCCACCGTGTCCGGCGGCACCACAAGTGCGATCGCGTCGGCCATCGCCTGGATGCGCTTGAACTCCCCGAGGGTTGCGGGCTTCGTGAAGTATTTGCCTTGCAGCGCCTGCTGGTAATACGCAACGAATGTCGCCGCACTGCATATCATCGACTGCTGATCATTGATCGGTGATCGCGGCGTGCCGGGCAGCTTGTTGTCCATGACCTGCTGCATCGCCTCCCAGCTCAGGTCGGTGCCGAGGGCTGCGCCGGCCAGATAGGAGAACAGGCGGCGGGTGGAGTTGGGGATGAGAACGCCGTCCAACCCCGCAGTGGCGATGAACGCTCGGACACGCTCGACGCCCAGGCGGTGCAACGCGACATCGGTCGCCGTGTTGTCGCTGTGCGTGATCATCGCTTCCAGAACCGAGCGCGCGGTCGTGGTCCCCGTCAGATGGAGGAACACCGGACTGCTCAGCGAGCGGATGCTGTCGTCGATCGGCAATTGCTCGTCTTCCGACAGCCGGCCCGCCTCCGTTTCGCGAAGGTACGTCGCCAGGATGAATGTCTTGATCGCGCTGCCGACGAACATCGACGCCTGTGGCAGATGTTCGGCGCGCCATGGCGACGGCGTGCGTTCCGCCTCGACCACGTAGCTGGTGGAGCCAGGCAAGGCGGCGAACCGGGCCAGTGCGCTGTCGATGCTCGTGGTGTCCAGCGTCTGGGCGGCGGCCGGTCGCGGCAACAGGCCAAGCGCGGGAAACGCGAGAAGGGAGCGCCGATCCATTGTCATCCTCCACGACCGCCGGCAGCGCCCGCCGCCCGCGGGCGGCTGAAACCATAATCCCACTTCGCCGCGCGCATGAAGAACCTCCTCAGTTTGATGGCACCCTAGTTTACCGGGGAACGCTGCCGCAAATTACCACGACAGGTTGATCGCAGCCGAACGGCCGTGAAACAAAAAGGGTTGTTCTGGCGGAACGCCGGCATATGATGGCGGAGGGCAGGGCTGGTTCGGCAACATGGATCCGAGGCGAACGAGCGATTCCGCATCATCTGACGGCGTGGAGCAAAGCATGAGTCTCGAATACCTGCTTGTGGTCTTTCCCGGGCAGCGCGCGGTACTGGCGGATGACGATCCGGTGGGCGTGACGAATCACACGTTGATGCTGCCGGCGAACGAATACACCATCACGTTGGATGGTGCGCCGACGCTGCCGCCGTCGCAGGATGTGATACTGGCAGGAACATCGGTGGTCAGGCCAAAGGTCGTCACCTTTGCTGCTGCCTAAGCTCGCCGCACTGGCGCTGCTGCTTGCTCTCGGCGGCTGCGGTGCGGCGACGCAATACCCCAACCAGCCGCTGGCGGCCGGTGCATCGAACCCGGCGGGGCAGGCCCTGGACATACCGCCCACCCGGCCGGCGATCGTGATGTCATTCTCGGGCGGCGGCTCGCGTGCCGCGGCACTGGCGCTGTTCGTCCTGGAGGAACTGCGCCGCCATCCCGACGGCGAGCCTGGCCGCACGCTGCTCGACGATGTCGTGGTGGTCTCCTCGGTATCCGGCGGCAGCGTCACCGCCGCGCAGTTCGGCCTCTTCGGGGCGGCGGGGCTGGATCGCCTGGTGCCCGACTTCCTCGCGCTCGACAATATGGCGACGCTGGAGTGGCAGGCGGCGAACCCGGTGACCTGGGTCCGCCTCGTCTCGGGCCGCTATACCCGCGTTCAGGTGGTGCGTGACCTGTTCGATCGGCAGCTGTTTCATGGCGCGACCTTCGCGCAGATGGTTCGGCCGGGTGCACCGATGGTGATCCTGAACGCGACCGACATGGGCTCCGGTGAGGTGTTCGCTTTCACCTCCGAGCGGTTCAACGACATCTGCTCGGACATGTCGGCGCTGCCGGTCTCGGTCGGCGTGGCCGCCTCGTCAGCGGTTCCCATCGTGCTGTCACCTGTCGATCTGCGAAACTATGCCGTCGGCTGCACGGGAAACCTGCCGCCGGCGCAGTGGATCAGCGACATGCTGAACAAGCGCTATCCACGCTACCTGGATGTCGAGGAGCTGAAGCGGGCACGCTACGCGAATGCACTGCGGCACGGCCCAGACGCCTATCGGCCGATCGACTATCTGCATCTGCTCGATGGCGGGCTGGCCGACAACGTCGGTGCCCATTCGCTGCTCGATGTGCTGACCTCACCGCACGGCAGTCTGCGCATGCTGAACGCGATCAACACCGGCAGCGTGCGCCGCATCGTGGTGATCGAGGTCAACGCGCGGTCGGACCCGTCGAACAGCCTGAGCACGCAGCCGGAGACCCCTGGCGTGTTGAGCATGGTGAACAGCGTCATCAGCAACCCGATCGACGCCGCGACCGCGGGGAACGCCACGGAGCTGCGCACGCTGCTGAGCGAACTGCGCGATGCCGCCAGCAATGCACCGCCGGATGCGCTGCTTGGTGGCACGCGGGTCTACGATATCGAAGTCGATTTCGACCAGTTCCTGCCGGATCAGACGGTGCTGCGCGACCAGGTGAAGAACATCCCGACGGCGTGGACGATCAAGCCTGCGGATATCGAGGCGCTCGATCAGGCGGCGCAGTTGCTGCTGCATCAACATCCGTGCTTCCAGGTGCTGCTGTTCGACGTGCACGACCCCGCCGGCAATACAAGCGACGCCTGCCCGCAGCCGGTGCCGATGGTACCAAGGCCGCCGCAGCGGACGGCGGCGCGCACGGCGACGCGATAACGAGATCAGGCGTCCGCTGCGGCCTTGCGGGCCATCGCCTCCTCGGCCGAGGAGATGCCGCCATGCGCGGCCGACCATGCGACCGGATCCTCCAGGAAGCGACGCACCTCGGCCAGCGCCGGTTCGGCGAAGTACGGGCGGTCCTTGCACGCCTCCAGCACATCCCACCAGGTGCACAGGTGGTGCAGCGCGATGTCCATCCGCGCGAGAGTTTCGAACGCGCCGGGGAACACGCCGTAGAAGAACACCACGAACGCGTGGTTGACGATCGCGCCCGCGTCGCGCAGTGCCTGGGCAAAGCGGATCTTCGACTGGCCGTCGGTGGTGAGGTCCTCCACCAGAAGCGTGCGCTTGCCCTCCGGCACGTCGCCCTCGATCAGTGCGTTGCGCCCGAAGCCCTTCGGCCTTTTCCGCACATAGGCCATCGGCGCCAGCATCCGATCCGCGATCCAGGCAGCGAACGGAATGCCCGCCGTCTCGCCGCCGGCCACCGCCTCGATCGTCTCGTACCCGACATGGCGGTTGATCTTCTCCACGCCAAGTTCGCAGATCTTGGCGCGCGCGCGGGGGAAGAAGATGATGCGGCGGCAGTCGATATAGACCGGCGACTTCCAGCCGGATGTGAAGGTGTACGGCTCCTCCGGGCGGAAGTTGATCGCCTGGATCTCCAGCAGGATGCGTGCGGTGGTCAACGCCGCGTCGCGGTCCCAGTCGGTGCTGGCGGTCTTCGGCATTGCGGGGACGTGCTTGGCCATGTCTGCCGTCGCCTCTTTCACTCTGATCACTGATCCCTGATAACTGATCACCGGCGAAGGAGATAGTCCATGGCGAAGACGCACAGGATCGCGGTTGTGCCAGGCGACGGCATCGGCAAGGAGACGGTGCCCGAGGCGTTGAAGGTGCTGGACGCGGCCTCGCGCCGCTTCGGCTTCGCGCTCGAGTTCGCGCATTACGATTGGTCGTGCGAGACCTACAAGAAGACCGGTGCGATGATGCCGGCCGATGGCATGGAGCGTCTGGCGCAGTCGAACTCGATCCTGCTGGGTGCGGTCGGCTGGCCGGACGTACCGGATCATGTTTCGCTGTGGGGACTGCTGATCCCGATCCGCCGCGGCTTCGACCAGTACGTGAACTTGCGCCCGTGCAAGCTGATGCCTGGCGTGCGGACGCCGCTCGCCGGCCGCACCGAGGCCGACATCGACTTCTACGTGGTGCGCGAGAACACCGAGGGCGAGTACTCCTCGGTCGGCGGGCGGATGTTCATCGACACCGAGCGCGAATTCGTGTCGCAGCAGAGCGTGTTCAGCCGCCATGGCGTGGACCGTATACTGAAATTTGCATTCGAACTCGCGATGACGCGGCCGAAGAAGCATCTGACATCGGCGACCAAGTCGAACGGCATCACCTTTACCATGCCGTACTGGGACGAACGCTTCGCGCTGATGGGCAAATCGTATCCCGGCATCCGCACCGATCAGTTCCACATCGACATCCTGTGCGCGCATTTTGTGCAGCACCCGGACTGGTTCGATGTGGTAGTGGGATCCAACCTGTTCGGCGACATTCTGTCCGACCTTGGTCCGGCTGTGGCGGGTTCCATCGGCATCGCGCCCTCGGCCAACATCAATCCGGAGCGCCGGTTTCCCTCGATGTTCGAGCCGGTGCATGGGTCGGCCCCCGACATCGCGGGGAAGTTCATCTGCAATCCGATCGGTCAGATCTGGTCGGCCGGGCTGATGCTGGAACATCTCGGCGAGGCGGAGGCGGGCAGGGCGGTCGTCGCCGCGATCGAGACGCTGCTGCGCGAGAGCGGCCCAAGGACGCGCGACATGGGCGGCCAGGCGGGAACGGCCGATGTGGGGAAGGCCCTGGCGGAGATCGTGGCGCAGGGCTGAACGATAAGCGGAGTGCTGGCGATGATCGCTTTTCTGTCCCGCTTGTTCCGCCGAGCGCGCGCCGAGGAACCGGCGTGGATCGACGCCGCGGAACTGCAACAGCGCATCGCGTCCGGTGATGCGATTGTGCTTGTCGATGTGCGTCAGCCCGAGGAATACGCGTCGCCGCCCGGGCACTTGCCGGGCGCGATCAATGTGCCGCTCGGGGACCTGCCGAGGCGGACGGCGGATCTTGCCGCACGCCGGCAGATGATCGTGCTGGTGTGCAAGACGGACCGGCGTTCGGCGCGCGCCGCGGCGGCGTTGCTCGACGCCGGGCTCCGCGATGTCGCCGTGTTGCGTGACGGCACCGACGGTTGGCATCAGCAGGGACTGTCGTTGGAATAGCGAGGAATGGGCCAACGGGTACGTTGTCACCTTGCATCAGAAGTAAGCAAGTATTTTAGCACGGAGGAGAAGGGAGGATCACGGAGGACCACGGAGAGGTATTTCATGAGCGCCCAGGGCGCGCTGCGCGTGGTTTGTATTTTTGCGCGAAGCGCCGAGAATACTTACTACTCCGTGCCCTCCGTGGTCCTCCCTTCTCCTCCGTGTTAAAATGCCTTCTTGCCAACCCAACAGACGCCTCGTCCCAGAGAAGGTGGCATCCCGCGACCGCTAAACAGTGCGGCAGACGAAGCCCATCCGCTGCAACGCACCGAACATGAAGCCGATTCTCGCCGCATGGGCGGCCACGCAGTGGGTCGTAGAAGTCGCCAAGAGCGCCGATCGACATGGTGACATGCGGACAAGCTGAGGCAGCAGCATCAGAAAAGGTGGACAAAGGCATGCAGAGCCAACGCGCGATCCATCGGTTGCTGCCGAGTGCGGCCATCGCGGCGCTGGCTTCATGGTCGATTTCGCCGGCACGCGCCGAGACGCCGACGCAGACATGTTCGCGCGTCGGCACGGACGATACACTTCGCCCGATTTCCATCTCGCTCGTGCCTGCGGTCAACACGCTGTTTCATACCAGCATGCCGCCACAGATGGCGCTCGACTCGACGGTGTTTCGCTGCGCCGACGGCCACGTGCTGGCCTGCACGACTGGTGCCAATCTCCCATGCGGCAAGGCGAATGTGAGCCGCACGAGCACTGGTGCGGCCGAGTGGTGCCGGGACAATCCGAGTGCGGCGTTCGTTCCGGCTGTTGCGACCGGACACGACACAATCTACCAGTGGCGGTGTCGCAACGGCAGTGCTGAGATTGTGCGACAGATCAGCACCGTGGACTCACGTGGCTTCGTCGCCCGGTACTGGAAGCGCTTGCGCCAGGCACCATAAATCGTTCATCGCTTCGGTGAGTCTCAGCCGGGTAATAGCATTGGGGACGTTTGAATGAGAGCTGCCCAACGGAGGAGACACCACGCATGTCGCTGGCTCGTTGCGATCTGGCTTGGGGCGGCGTTACATGCTGCACATGCCGATGATCCGCTTGGCCGGGTGGTGAACGGACTCTCCTTCGACCAATTTGTGCAAAAGACGCTGGCCGACGACGCTGTCCCAGGCGCCGTCGTGGCGATCGCGAGCGCGGACGGCGCCGTGGTCGTCAAGGGCTACGGCGTCCGCGAACGGGGCAAGCCGGCACCGATCGGTCCGGATACGCGGTTTCAGATCGCATCCATGAGCAAGTTCATCGCCGCCACCGCGGTCGGCACGCTGGTCGATCGCGGTGTGGTTTCGTGGGACGGTCCTGTGACAGGCTACTCCCCACAGACCGAACTGGCGGTGCCGTACGCAACAGAGACCGCGACGCTGCGCGACTATTTCGCGCACCGCACGGGCCTGCCCGCCTACACTGGCGATCTGCTGACGCAGTTTGATCTCACCGCCGATGAACTGGTGCATCGCGCGCGGTTCCTGCCTTTCGATCACAGTTTCCGCTCGGCGATGGCCTATTCGAACTATGGCATCTTCCTTGGCCAGCAGAGCGCCGCTCAGGCCGCGGGCATGACCGCTCAGCAGCTTCTCTCGGAGACCATCCTGCAGCCGCTTGGCATGACGCGCAGTGGACCGGTGCAGGCCGAGCTGTTCGAGGACGATGACCGCGCCGCCGCCCACAACCTCAACGGAACAGTGATGCCGTACGAGAACGTGGACGCATTCAGCGGCGCCGGCGCGGTGGTCTCCACCGGCGCCGATATCGCGCGCTGGATGCGCATGCTGCTGGCCGAGGGTTCATTCGAGGGCCGGCAGGTGCTGGCGAAGGCCACCGTCGCGCAGATCTTCGCGGCGAGCATGGTGGAGGGCGCGGGCGGGCCGCTGCACGACCCTAACGCCTCGGCCGGGCTCGGTTGCGACAGCTACCACTTCCTGCGCGAGCGGGTGATCGAGAAGAACGGTGCACTGAACGGCATGCGCACCATCGTCACGCTGATCCCCGATCTAGGTGTCGGCATCGCCATCTTTGCCAACAGGCAGCTCACCGTATTCCCCGAGGCGGTCCGCGCGGAATTCCTGGAGCGCGAGATCGGTCCCTCGGGCCGCGACCTGCAGGCGCAGATCCATGGCGAGCAGGCGGCGTGGACGGCGCTGCTCGATATCCCGAAGCCGCCCGCCGACACGAAGCCCGCCGCGCACGAACTCGGCGCCTATGCCGGCACGTACGAAAGCCCACTCTACGGATCGCTCCGCGTGAACCGAAAAGGCGACGGGCTTGACGTGTCGATCGAAAACCATCCGGCAAGATTGACGCACTGGTCCGGCGACACGTTCCTGCTCGCCTTCCCCAATCCCGACATCTCGCCCGGTCTGATCACCTTCAGGTTCGATACCGATGCACCGCAGGCCCGAGGCTTTGACGGCAGCCGCGTGCCCGCGACGCTGACCGTGAACTATGGCCGTTTTGACCGCGCACCGTAACCGCGCGATCGGCCGCCCGGAAGCGGGACGTTTGGGACAGCTTTGAAGTTCGCCCATGGGGTCATCGTAGACACGATTTCGTGCGCTTTGGGACTCCGGAGCCTCCGCCTCCGCTATAATACTTCGATCGACACGGTATCATTGCAAAAAGTGTCGTTGAAGGGGGAAAAGATGCCAGCCAATCGCACTCGCGCGTTTACCGTAATGATGGCTACGACCGTGCTGCAATTTCTGGTTGTCGGTAGCGCACTTTCCGACGATGGCGACCAGGGACCGAGAGTCGATCGGCGTATCAAAGTCGGGTTCGATATCGCGGACCAGCAAGGAATTGCTCTCGACCACAATATCCCGGCTCTCGGCCTGGGCAGTTACCTGGTGACTGCCTTGGGTTGCAACGACTGCCATACGTGGCCGAATTATGCGGCCAATGGTAATCCGTACAACCGCCAAACGGAGCAGGTCAATATTGCGAATTACCTCGCGGGAGGGCGGCTGTTCGCACTCCCTACAGAGAACGTGTGTTCCAGAAACCTGACACCTGCGCCGGGCAAGGATCTGCCGGCAGGTCTCACGCGCGGGGAGTTCAAATATGTGATCCGCACGGGCTGCGACCCGCAAGATGCGAATTTCAATGATCCGCAGAGCTGCGGTCTGCTGCAGGTGATGCCGTGGCCAGGCTTCCGGGCGACGCTGCGACAAAACGAGTTGGATGCGATCTACGACTATTTGAGCGCCATTCCGACTGCCGACCCAGCTGCTCCTCCTGCGGGGCAGTGTACGCCGGATCCCCAGGGTGTAGCAGGAAAATGACGCAGCGCAGTCAGTCCTGACGTAGGCGACAATCGCCTTTGCGTGCCGCACCACGCGACGGGTGCCGGTAGGTAAGGCGATTGTTGCCTCATCGGAGATCGTGGCGCCGGGTTTGAACGTTGCTCGGCCCACGCCGGTCTTCAACGTGACCCGACGCGCGGCTGATCTGGACCGTCTCCTGCCAGGACGCATTGCATCGTTGGTATCCGGCCCTGGCTGACGTGGCAGCGTCGGTCCGGTAGGGTCTCGGCGATGCCAGACAATCAGCGCCTCGCCGGAGTCCTGCGCGGCTGGTCCGACGTGTTGCGCGGCATCCTGCTGATGTGCGCCGGCACTTCGCTCTTCCCGTTCATGAATGCAGCGGTCAAGCTGCTCGCCGCGAATTATCCCGTTGCCCAGATCGTGTGGGCGCGCTTCACCGGGCATCTTCTCATCATGCTGCTGGTATTCCTGCCGCATCACCGGTGGAGGTTGCTGCGGACGCGGCGTCCTGCCGTGCAGTTCGGTCGCTCCGCCCTGATGCTGCTGAGCAACCTCGTCTTTGTCATCGCCATCGCGCGGGTGCCGCTCGCCACTGCGTCCGCGATCGGCTTTACCTCGCCACTGATCGTAACCGCGCTGTCGGTCCCGCTGCTGCATGAGAGCGTCGGCTGGCGCCGGTGGAGCGCCGTGACGGTCGGGTTCGCCGGCGCGCTGATGGTGATCCGACCAGGCAGCGGCCTGCAGGACCCGTCGGTGCTGCTGTTGCTGCTATCGGCGCTGGCCTACGCGCTGTATCAGATCGCCACCCGCTGGGTCGGCCGATATGACAGCGCGGCGACCGGCATCGTCTTCGCAGCCCTGCTCGGGTCGCTGGCGATGAGTCTGGTGCTGCCCTTCGTGTTCGTGCCGCCGCGGACGCTGTTTGACGCACTGCTGTTCTGCTGCCTCGGTCTGCTTGGCGGCGGCGGCCATTATCTGATCATCCGCGCCTTCCAGTTCGGCCCGGCCGCGGTGATCGCGCCGCTCGGCTATGTCGAACTGGTCGGCACCGCCGTGCTCGGCTACGTGATCTTCGGCAACTTCCCCGACCTGTGGACCTGGCTGGGGGCGTTCGTGATCATCGGCTCCGGTCTCTATATCGCATTGCGCGAGCGCAGGCGGCGCGTCCGTTGAAATGCCGCGTCGCACCGTGGCGTCAACATCGAACGGGGCGGCCTCCACTGATTACGAATTCTCGGTAATGCGGATCGGCGACCCGCCCAATGTTCGTGCCGCGTGAACCAATGCGTCATCAAGTATCACCCGACTGTCAGTATACCGCACCTTGCGCGGAGAAAGCCGGAGTGACATTGATGCCGCAAATTCCGGAGGAGTCGATGATGCACTCGCTTGTCGAAATGCGGCGCCGTGACCTGCTCCGTCTGGCCGGGGCAGTGCTGGTTGTCGCGATCGCGCCGCTTCCGCTTCTCGCGCAGGGGACGCCGCCGCTCAAGATCGGCATCATCGGCGCCGGGCGCGAGGGCAGTGCGCTCGGCACATTGTTCGCCAAGGCCGGCCATCAGGTGATGTTTTCCTCGCGTCACCCGGAAGACCTGAAGAGCCTCGTCGACGGCATCGGACCCGCGGCGAAGGCCGGCACAGTCGAGCAGGCAATCGCCTTCGGCGATGTCGTGGCGATCGTCGTGCCCTATACCGCGATGCAGCAGATCGGCAAGGATTATGGCGCCGCGCTCGCCAGCAAGGTGCTGGTCCTGGATGTCAGCAACCCGATCGCGCAGCGCGACGGCGAGGACCTTGTGAAACGGGTTGCCGAACAGGGCGGCGCCGGCCTGGCCACCGCCAAGATGCTGCCCGGCGCCAAGGTCGTTCGCGCCTTCAATGCGATCGGCTACGCCAGATTGACCGCGGACGCGCATCGCCCGGGCGACCCCGTCGGCGTGCCCATCGCCGGCGACGATGAGAAGGCCATCGCGGTCGCCTCCAGCCTGATCAAGCAGATCGGGTTCGAGCCGGTATTGGTCGGCGGGCTGGCGATGGGCAAATACCTGGTGCCCGGAACACCACTCGGCGGCGAGCACACGCCGGCCGAAATCAAGCAGATCGCCGCAACGCTGCACTGACCGACATTTGAGCGAACCCCTGCAGCAGACCGATGCGCCGGGCGGCGGGACCGTCGTCCGGCTGCTTCGCCGCGTCATCGATGTGAGGCCGGAAGAGGTCCCCGTCCTTCTCTGGTGCTGGGTCTACATCGTCTCGATTTTCCTGTCGTACTACGTCATGCGGCCGATCCGCGACCAGATGGGGATCGCGGGCGGCGTCAACAATCTGCAATGGCTGTTCACCGGCACCCTGATCGGCATGCTGCTGGTGAACCTGCCGTTCGCATGGCTCGTCAAGAATTTGCCGCGCAGCCGCTTCATTCCGATCACCTACCGCTTTTTCGCCGCCAATATTGTGTTGTTTGCAGTGGCACTGCATTTTGCGACGAGCGCACAGGCGGTGTGGATCGGTCGGGCCTTCTTCATCTGGGTATCGGTTTACAATCTGTTCGTCGTCTCGGTGTTCTGGCAGATGAACGTCGACCTGTTCAATTCCGAGCAGGGCAAGCGGCTGTTCGGATTTATTGCCGCCGGCGCCACGGTCGGGGCGATGGTCGGCTCGGCGCTGACCGCGGCACTGGCGCAATACGTGTCGCCGATCGTGCTGCTGCTCGGTGCCGCGATCCTGCTCGAGGTGGCGGTGTTCTGCGTCGGCCGGTTGGGCCGCCTGTCGCCGAGCCTGCACCACAACCCCGCGGCGCGCGACAAACAGTCCGACGAACAGCCGATCGGCGGCGGCGTCATCGGCGGCATCGCACACGCCCTCCGATCGCCCTATCTGATCAATGTCAGCGTGTTCATGCTGCTCTACTCGATCACCTCGACGCTGCTCTATTTTCAGCAGGCGGGGATCGTCAGCCACAGCATTCCTGGGCGCGGCGCGCAGATCGCATTCTTCGCGAAGGTCGATCTGATGGTCGATGTGCTGACCCTCGGATGCCAGCTGTTTCTCACCGGGCGCGTCCTGCTGGCCTGTGGGGTTGCCGTGACGCTGGCCATGTTGCCGGCGCTGACCGTCATCGGCTTTGGCGTGCTCGCCCTGTTTCCGACGATTGCCGCGGTGGTGGCATTTCAGGTATTGCGCCGCGCCGGCAATTTCGCGATCACGCGCCCGACGCGCGAGGTATTGTTCACCGTCGTATCCCGCGAGGATCGCTTCAAGGCCAAGAGCTTCATCGATACCTTCGTCTATCGCCTCGGCGATCAGGTCGGCGCATGGTCCTCGGCCTTGCTTGGTGGACTCGGTGGGGGGACCAGCGTGGCGGCGCTGGTTGCAATCCCGATCTCCTGCCTATGGCTCGGAAACAGCGTTTGGCTCGGTCGCCGGCAGGAGAGGGTGGTAGCCGAGGAGGCCGTGCGGGTGACCGTCTGATTCCGTTACCTTTTCGACGTCTCCCGGTCTTCTGTCCGAGAGCTGCTGCCGGTAGGACCAAATGCAGCCCTACGCCAACAGACACTCGGTCAAACGGCCGTTGCATATTATACCCTCCGGCAACTCGACGCGGCAGCGCTCGATCACTATCGGGCAGCGCGGATGGAACCGGCAACCGGATGGGATGTTCGCCGGATCGGGGTAGCTCTCGCCGAGGCCGACATCCGGAATTCCCAATCCTGGCTCCGGTGTCAGCACGGAGGCCAGCAGCGCACGCGTATAGGGATGACGTGGCTCGTGGAACAGCGCATCCACCGGCGCCTGCTCGACGAAGCGGCCAAGATACATCACCGCAACCTCGGTCGCGATATGCTCCACCACCGCGAGGTTGTGGCTGATGAACAGATATGTCAGCCCAAGATCACGCCTGAGTTCGGCAAGAAGGTTCAGAATCTGCGCCTGCACCGATACGTCGAGCGCGCTGGTCGGTTCATCGCACACCACGATGCGCGGCCGCAGCACGAGCGCTCGTGCGATCGCCACGCGCTGGCGCTGACCGCCGGACAACTCGGCCGGCAACCGGTCCGCCATATCGGGCGAGATGCCGACGCGGGCGAGCATTTCCTTCACCCGGTCACGCAGCTGCGCGGCCGGGACATTGCCTTGAGCGACAAGCGGCAATCCGACGATGTCGCGGATGCGCTGACGTGGGTTGAGCGAGGAGAACGGATCCTGAAACACGGGCTGGATCAGTCGCGCGCGTTCGCGCCGATCCATACTGGCGAGGCTGCGGCCGTCCACCAGGACATCGCCCTCGGTCGGCGACAGCAGCCCGAGGATCAGGCGCGCCAGTGTAGACTTGCCGCAGCCGGACTCGCCGACGATGCCGAGCACATCGCCGGCCGGCAGAACGAAGGATACGCCGTCCACCGCGCGCACCACCCGCTCCGGTGTTCGCATGCCGGCGCGCGTCCGGAACACCCGCCGCACATTGCGCGCTTCGACGGCGTGCGTCACGCGGCCTCGGCCTGCGTCCAATCGGACGGCAGGCGGCACAGGTAGTCGTGGCCTGCGCATACGGCCCGCCGCGGGACGTCGCGCGCGCACATGGCAATGGCGGACGCACAGCGGTCGCGGAAGGCGCAGCCGGCGAAGTCGGGCGCAATGCGCGGCACCACGCCTGGGATGCTGCCCAGCGGTTCGCCGCGCCGTACGCTGCCGGGCACCGGAATGCAGCGCAGCAGGCCGCGCGTGTAGGGATGCGTCGGCGCCGCGAACAGCGCCGTCGGACGGCGCGCTTTCCACCACCTCGCCGGCGTACATGACCGAGACGCGGTCCGCCATGCGGGCGACGATGCCAAGGTCATGGGTAATCAGCAGCAGGGCGAGACCGAGTTCGCGTTGCAGCGTCTGCAGCAGACGGAGGATCTGCGCCTGCACGGTGACGTCGAGCGCGGTGGTGGGTTCGTCGGCGATCAGCAGTTCTGGCTCGCACATCAACGCCATCGAGATCAACACCCGCTGGCGCAGGCCGCCGGAAAGCTGGTGCGGATACTGCTTGAGGCGCATGCCAGGCGCGGTGATGCCGACGCGGCCCAGAAGTTCGGCAGCGCGGTCGAGCGCCCGCGCGCGCGAGACACCGCGATGGCGCTCCAGGACCTCGGCCATCTGGGAGCCGATCGTGTAGGCGGGGTTGAGGCTGGTCATCGGCTCCTGGAAGATCATCGCCAGCTTGTTGCCGCGCAGGCGCGCCATGCCGCGCTCGGAGAGGCGCGTGAGGTCCATGTCCTGGAAGCGCAGCACGTCGGCGCTGCGTTGGGCGCCGCGCGCCAGCAGGCCCATCACAGCGAGCGCGGTGACCGATTTGCCGCAGCCGGATTCGCCGACCAGGCAATGGGTCTCGCCACGATTGACGGTCAGCGAGATCCCACGCACCGCGGCGATGGAGTTGCCAAAGGTGACATGCAGATTGGCAACCTCGAGGACGGAGGTCATCAAGCCGCTCGCTTCCCCCTCCCCTTGCGGGAGGGGGTTGGGGGAGGGGACCAACCGCAAAGACGTTGCCGCGAGACCCCTCCCCCCAACCCCCTCCCGCAAGGGGAGGGGGAGTCCTGGCTGGGTCCTGCCGCAACGAAATTTGATCTCATTGCGGACGCCCCGCGCCAAGCAAATCCCGCAGCCCATCGCCCAGCAGGTTGATGCCAAGCACCAACACGAACAGCGCGGCGCCCGGCACCATGATCACCCAAGGACTGAAGAACATGTAGTCCTTGCCTTCGGCGATCATCAGCCCCCACGATGGCAGCGGTGGCGGCACGCCGAGCCCGAGGAACGACAACGCCGCCTCCAGCAGAATGGCGAGCGCCATCTCCAATGTCGCCACGACGATGAGCGGCGTCAGGATGTTGGGCAGCACCTCGCGCAGCATGATGCGCGCGCGCGAGGCGCCAGCAGCCCGGGCGGCGGCGATATAGTCGAGGTTGCGTACCTGCATCGTCGTGGTGCGAGCGACGACGGCGAAGCGGACCCACAGCAGCAGGCCAAGCGTGAGGACGACGACAGTCAGTGAACTGCCGATCAGAGCCACGACGGTCAGCGCCACCAGGATGAGTGGTATGGAAAGTTGGCAGGTTATGGCGAACATCACGATGTCATCGATGCGTCCGCCGAAATAACCTCCAAGCACGCCCAGCGTGATACCGATCAGCCCGGAGGCGATGACGGTGAAGATGCCGATGGTCATGGAGATTCGTGCGCCGTACATGAGGCGCGACAGGTAGTCCCGGCCAAGCTGATCGGTGCCCAACGGATGCATTGACGACCCGCCGTCCATCCACTCCGGCGGCACCAGGCGCAAATTGAGGTCCTGGACGAACGGATCGTGCGGCGCGAGATACGGCGCGAAGATCGCCACCAGCAGCACGGCGCCGACAATCAGCCAGCCAAGTCCGGCGGCGAGATGACGCACTGCGGGAAGGCCGTGCCGCGTCCGCAGCACGGTCGCGCTCATGCGGCGCGCAGCCGCGGGTCGAGCACCGCGTTCAACATGTCGGCCGCGAGCGTCAACCCGATATAGATGATGGCGAGGATCAGCACGACCGCCTGCACCACGGGGAAGTCGTTCTTGCTGATCAACTCCCATGCCAGGTACCCGACGCCATGCAGGGCGAACACCGCCTCGATGACGATGGAACCGCCGAGCATGAAGCCAAGCTGCACCGCAGCGACCGATACCACCGGCATCGCCGCGTTGCGCAGCCCGTGCTTCAGCACGATCTTTGCCGTCGACAGTCCCTTGGCGCGCGCGGTGCGGATGTAGTCGGACGACAGCGCATCGATCATCCCGGCGCGCGTGAGGCGCATCAGCGCGGGGATGGCGGAGAACGCGAGCACGACGCCCGGCATGACGTAGCCGTCCCACGTGTCAATGCCGGAGATCGGCAGGAGCTGCAGGTTCAAGCCGAGCCATATGATCAGCACAAGCGAAAGCCAGAAGCTCGGCATCGCCTGGCCGAACAGGGCGAGCACGGTGATAGCCTTGTCGATAGCGGAACCCTCACGCATCGCAGCAACGATGCCGAGCGGGATGGAGACGATCAGCGCGATGAACAGGCCGGTGAGCCCGAGGGTGAGCGTGATCGGCAGCCGCTCCCTGATCAGACCGGCGACGGGTGCGTGATAGAGGTAGGAGCGGCCAAGATCGCCCTCGGCGGCATGCACGGCCCAGTCGACGAACTGCACCGCCAGGGGGCGGTCGAGACCATAGTTCTTGCGGATGAGCGCCACGTCTTCCGTGGTGGCGTTAGGGCCTGCGATCGAGATCGCGAGGTCGCCGGACAGCCGTGTCAGTGCGAAGCTGACCACCAGAACCGTCAGGCAGACCAAGAGAGCGAGCACCGCCCGGCGCAACAGGAAACGCAGCATGGCGCAGCCTATGGTGCGGGGCCGATCAACCGCAAGTGCGCCGATGCGACATTGACTTTTTTCAGGACGGGATGCGCAAATCCTGGCAACGGTGCGGCGTTCGCTCTGGCCTGGTGTCAGACCCCGTCAATTGTAGAAGTACGGGAAACCGAGATAGATCGATGCACCAGGCGGCTGATAAACGACCGGGGGTGCGCTGTAGTACACGTTGGGCTGTCGATAATAGCCTTGATAGTGTTGCGGTTCCCGCCTGTGCTCCTGTTGCTGGACCTGCTGATGTGCATGCTCCTGCCGCGACCCGTTCCACTGCCTGAGGTCGCGTCGCGGCAGCGATGCGGGAGAGGGTGCATCCAGTTGTAATTGCCTGCGCAGGCACCCTCTCCCGGCGCTTCGCGCCGACCTCTCCCACTTCGTGGGCGAGGTGTACTGAGGTGCAACGTATTCAGTCATGGTGAACATGCTCTAGCTGTGCCGTGTGTGACCGCCATGATGGGCATCGTCGCGGAACACCTGGTCCGCCGTCCGCTTCTGGGCATCGGACATCGTGTCGTATAGCGCCTGGAAGGCAGGCACCAGTTTCTGCACATCCTGTGCGTTGGTCGACGCGAGCTGCGCGTAGGACTGCATGTTCTCCGTCGCGGTCATCGTAGGCATTGATTGCACGCGCTGCTGGAACGTCTCATCCATGCTCTGCGCATTCTCGCGCATCACTTGGATGAACTGGTTCCACTGCGGTTGTTGTGCCGGAGTGATTTGCAGCTTCGCATGCAGATCGGCGATCCGCTGCTCGACCTTGCCAACCATGTTGTGGCGAACGCTCGCATGGTCTTTGGTCACTGACTGGCCGCTGGTCATGGTGGACGGGCGAGTCGCGGTGGGATCTCCGGCGGCGGGCGGAGCCGCGATGGCGGCAAAGGCGCTCAGACCGATGATCGCCGTTGTCGCGATTGCAGTTTGTCGCAAGGACGTGCGCATGTTCGTACCTTCGGATGAACGCTGTTTGATCGTCGCTGGGGTCAGATCCGTCCAACCAGCATCGGGACCACCATGACGATGCGCTCCAAGCCGAGACCGCCACTCGGGAAATAACCCGGGTTGGTGCTACAAGGTCTGGTCGGCGGGATCGGATTTCCCTAGCGTCGCAGAGTGTCCTTCACGCTTCCGGCAGCATTCTGCAGCTTGCCTTCGACCTGCTCGGTCTTGCCGTCGACCTGCAGCTTGGCATCAGCCGACGATCTGCTTTGCGGAGCCGACCACTTGCTTGCCGGCACCGGCCACCCTGTCCTTGTTCATGCTGCCTGGTTCTTTTGCTTTGTTGTCGGCTGTGGACTCGCCGGAATCGGGCGCAGGAAAGTTGCGGCGCTCTGTGCGGGTTTCTTTCCTCCCTTCGGCTTCTTTGCTTCACGGTTACTTCGACTGTGACCTTTGGCCAAAACCGTTCTCCCGATTGTTCAGACGATCGTCCGACCGCGTCGCGGCGCCTATGGCGTGTGCTTCTGGGCGCTGTCGGTCAGCGCATTCCCGGTGGCGGAGACGTCCTGACCGACGCCGGCGGTGGTGTGGCAGGCGCCCAGCAAGGACGCTGCGCCAATCAGGCCGAAGACGGTAAGGGCGATCGAGAGATACTTGCGCATGGTGATGAACCTTCTGTGTATGTCAGTGCGTCCCGGCGGCGCTTCAGTTGGCATCAGCACCAGACCGGGCGACCCAGGTTGACGTCGTTGCCGCTTGTCACTGCACCGCCGACAGCACCGATGCCGCCGCCGATCAAACCACCAGAAGCGGCGCGGTCGCCGGTGCTGTAACCACGACCGGCCGTGGCAAGCCCAAGGCTGGTCAAGACCGGCGCCTTCGCAATCCTGCCAGACATGGCATGAACCTTCGTTATTGGACGGGAAGACACTCAAGTCGAGCCGTGTGATGCGGCTGCGGGCTCCATCGCCGGCAATCGCAGCCATTCACCGCAAATCAAGAGATTTCGTCAGGGCACGCTGTCAGCGTGGTTTGGAGCGATGTCGTCCGAATATCGCTCGCCTGTTGACAGAACGGATATCGCTACCTGCCGTGCGGAATACAAGGGGTTGTCATGCCAGCTCTTGGAATTCCGGACGTGGCCAGTATCTCACCCCGTTGGCCTCGCAACTCCAATCATTGCAGGATGCACGGAGCGAAATGGGGGAACGGCGATGAAGATCACCGCGGTCGAGACATGCTGGACGCGAATTCCATTTGATATGGGCGGCAAGCCCGCGACGACGGGTGGCCTCAACTGGCAGTCGATGAACACGGTGTGGCTGCGCATCGTCACCGACCAGGGGCTTGAAGGTTGGGGCGAGGCGTTCGGCCATGCCTCCGCCGCAACCACGATGGCGGTGTTGGACACCCAGCTCGCCCCCGCAATCCTCGGCCAGGACGCGCGCGACATCGGCGGCCTGCGCCAGCGCCTGTCCAGGGCGTTCCACGGCTTCGGCCGCAACGGAGCGCATGTATTTGCATTGTCGGCGCTCGACATCGCCTTGTGGGACATCGCCGGAAAGGCCGCCGGCCTTCCGTTGTGGCGGCTGTTCGGCGCGACGCCGGTGGCGCAGCTCGCCTGCTATGCCAGCCTGCTGCGCTACGGCGAGGCCGGCATGGTCGCGGCGGCCTGCGAACGCGCGATCGCGCGCGGCTATCGCGACATCAAGCTGCACGAGATCACCGTGCCCGAGGTGCGCGCGGCGCGGCAGGCGATCGGCCCGGACGCGAGGCTGATGGTCGATACGAACTGCCCGTGGACGGTGTGGCAGGCGATCGACATGGCGCGACGCATGCGTGAGTTCGATCTGACATGGCTGGAGGAGCCGGTCTCGCCGCCGGGCGACCACGCCGGCCTGGCGCGCGTGCGGCGCGAGGGTGGCGTGCCGATCGCCGCCGGCGAGAATGCCGCCGGTCTGCACGACTTCCATGCCCAGTTCGAGGCCGGTGCAGTCGACGTGGCGCAGCCGAGCGTCATCAAGATCGGCGGCCCATCCGCGATGCTGGAGATCGCCGCGCTGGCGAAGGCGTTCGGCGTCCGCGTGGTGCCGCACAATGCCTATTTCGGCCCGGGCTTCCTCGCGTCATTGCATGTGAATGCGACCGTGGCGCCGGATGCACCATTCGAGCGGCTGTTCATCGATCTGGAGGCAAGCCCGTTCCATGATCTGGTGGTGGCGAAGGACGGCAAGGTGTTCGTGCCCGATGGACCAGGCCTTGGCCGCGACCCGGACATGGATGTGCTTCGCCGCTATCAGGTCGCTGAACCGACCGTCCACCGGGCGTGACCGGTGCAAGTCCGTGCAGGGAAGTCAACAGCAACGGTACCTGGTATGATCCAGGCCGACCAACTCGCCCGTTCAATCGCTAGCCGGGGAGAAGATATGCCGCCACGCTGCTGGCTCGCCGTCGTCGTGTCGCTTGTGCCGTGTGCCACCAACGCGACAGCCTTGTCCGGACCGGAGGCACCGCTGCGGCCGCCGGTCAGTTCGGCCTGCATTTCATCACCGTTCGGGCCGCGTATCCTGCCGAACCGGCCGCTCGCGGGGTCCTACCACTACGGCGTCGACATGCCGGCGCCGGCTGGCGCCCCGGTCAGCGCGACCGGCCCCGGGCGCGTCATCCGCATCCAGCGCAAGGGCCCCGGCGGGCTCGAGGTCGTGGTGCAGCACGACGGTTTCGTCGGCATCTACAGCCATCTCGGCATGGTCACGCCCGCGCTCGCCGAGGGCAAGACCACCGTCGCGGCGGGCGAGAAGCTGGGCGTCGTCGGCCATAGTGGCCTCACCTATGGCATGCATCTGTATTTCGAAATGCTGTTGTCCGGCCGGCCGGTGGACCCGGCGCCCTATCTCGGCGTGCCGCAATGCACCGGCGGGGTCCATCGGACCCGGGCCGACATGATCGGCGCCAACGGCAAGATCCCTCCGACCCGGCGGGTCGCGGGCCTCCATTGAGGCCGACTCGACTTATCGGTCGACTTCCTGTTGCCTACACGGATGCGTGTGGCAGACCTCCTGCTTGGACTGTGCCTCGCCTGTGCCTGCCCTTGCAGCCGCGAGGGCGGACTCTGCCTGCAACGGCATGCTGATGCCGCCCGAGCGGCTGCGGGAGGTTTCCCGCGGCTTCGGCCACGGGCACACCGGCCTCGATCTGATGGCGCCGCTGGGCTCGCCGATCCGCGCCGCGGCGGGCGGGACGGTGCTTTACGCCGGCTGGTACTATGACTACGGCAATATCGTCGACATCCGCCATAGCGATGGTCTGATCACGCGGTACGCCCACATGTCGGCGTTCGCTCCCGGTATCTCGCCGGGCGCCCCGGTGGCCGAGGGTGCTGTGATCGGCCGTGTCGGCATGACAGGGCGTGCGCATGGCCCGCACGTGCATTTCGAGGTGCGGGTCGATGGGAGGGCGGTCGATCCGAAACCCTACCTGGCACTCGCCCCGTGCCGCCAGCCGGCACAGGAACCGCTGGAGGAAGCCCGCGCGCCGGATGACGGCCGACGCGACCGCTAGGTCTCACGTTTCATGACCAAGGCGGTGCTCACTTGATAGCCGCGAGCGCCTCGACCTCCAGCAGAAAGTCCGGGCTCGACAGTTGGGGCAGGCTCACCGTGGCGCTCTTCGCCGACGCTGGCCCGAAATACCGCGCCGGATGGTCGGCGTATCTGTCGAGGTCGGCAGGGGCTGTGACAGAGCCGATCGTTAAGATTATGTCCTTGACCGTTGCGCCGCCAGCCTCGAGGCAAGTGCCAACATACTTTCCGATCTGCGCGATCTGCGGCGAGGTCAAACTTATGCCAGCTGGCCCGGAGGCGCGGGAGTAGTGGTCGCTTATCGCCGCGTCGGAAGCTGTCAGTATCGTCCAATCATGACAACGGGATAGGTGCTTGATAGGCTTAGTGCCCTATGCATGCTGGACGTTGACCGCCCGATTTAGGGGAAGACGACATGCCAAGTCACGAGGAACAAAAGAGGCTTGCCTATACGGCCGATGAGCTTTTCGCCGTCGTGGCGGACGTGAAGGACTATCCCTCATTCGTTCCCTGGTGCAGCGGCGCGCGTATCCATCGCGAGGATCAGCGGGAAATCATCGCTGACCTCGAGATCGGGTTCGGGCCATTCCGGGAAAGCTTCACGAGCCAGGTCACGCTGGATCGACCGCGGCAGGTGCTGGTGCGCGCTACTGAAGGAGGACCGCTGGAGCACCTGACAAACACGTGGACATTTACGCCGGTAGACGGCGGCACTCACGTGGATCTCGTTATCGACTTCCAGTTCAAAAGCCACCTCCTCGATCATGTGGCCAACAACATGTTCCACGAGGCGGCGACCCGCATGATGGGTGCGTTCGAATCACGGGCACACTTGGTCCATATGATGGCGCAACGCCACAGGCAGCATCCTTCTTCGTGATGCGATTGGTCGGCATTCCAGAACAATAGGGCGGTGGTGAGCGTTCCAACGCTGACACAGACGAGGCGGGGAGCGGCGTCCGTCCGCGAGGCTTCGTTGCGACGCAGTTTCGCGAGGGGTGGAGAGCAATGATCGACACGCCGGACCCACAGCAAAACTTTGACGAACCAGCGGGCAGGCGGATCGTCGACATACACGCATGGGCCGTCCGCGAAGGGCTGCGCGGAACTGAGCCGGCGACGCTGTTCATGGGCTTGTGTCAGCGGCTCGTCGATGCCGGCGTGCCGGTGTGGCGGGCGTTCGCTGCCACGCGCACCCTGCATCCGCAATGGGCAGGTTACAGCTATACGTGGTGGCGCGACGGAGGTGGTATCGAGCCGGCGCAGTTTCCGCGCGGCGACCACTATGAGCAGATCGTCGCAGACAGCGTCTTTGGCTATCTGCGGCGCAAGTCGGCCGTCGTGGGAAACGGTGAGCCCTCGATATCACTGCGGCGGCGGCTGGCCGGACCTGAGGTCCAGCTCGATTTCCCTGTTCTGGCAGACCTCGCCGCGCATGGGGCGACGGACTACATTGCCGAACTCGTCGGCCCAGGGGTCGAGGATGCGTCGCGTGGTGACGCGGTCGCCTATTCATTCGCGACGGACCGGACCGACGGCTTTGGCGACGACGACATTGCAACGTTGCGCGCGGTGCTGCCTGTGGTCGCACTGGCAATGAGAGCTTATGCGGGGCAAGCAATCGCGGCAGGGCTCCTCTCGGCGTATCTCGGCCATGACGCGGGCCGGCGCGTGCACCAGGGGGCGGTAGAGCGCGGCTCAGTCGAGACGATCAGCGCCATGCTGTGGTACGCCGACATCCGCGGGTTCACGACAATGGCGGACGATATGCCGGGGCCCGCCGTCATCGAACTTCTGGACGAGGTGTTCGAAACCTTGGCGAGCTGCCTGCGTCCGCGGGGAGCCCAGATCCTGAAGTTCCTGGGTGACGGCATGCTGGCGATCTTCCCGTTCGAAAATGCGCGGCCACAGGAGACGTGTTGCCAGGGGCTCGACGCAGCGGTCGAAGCGATGAGGCAGATCGACCGCATGAACCGGATGCGCCGTGCTGCGGGCAAAAGGCCCGCGGCGGTCGATTTGGCCCTGCATCTGGGTGAAGTGCTGTATGGCAACGTTGGTGCCGCAGACCGCCTCGATTTCACGGTTATCGGACCAGCGGTCAATGAGGTCGCCCGCATCGAAACTCTCTGCGAGCCGCTGGGCAGAAGCGTGCTGGTGTCGGCCGAACTCGCCGCCGCGGCCGGCCAGGACTGCCGTCTCGTACCGCTCGGTCGGTACAGTTTGCGCGGTGTACGCGACGCGCGCGCAATTTATGGGCTGGAGTAAGGCTTGGCTTACCGCACGGTTGGCGATGTTGTTGACACCCTTGTGCCATCAGTAAGTGCACGGCGGGCAACCGAAGGTGTCTCATCTATCCGGTGCGTGGCGCCCTGCTCTCGATCTCTGGGGCGCTCTAGAGAGGGTGCCCCTGCCAATCGGCGCCATGTCGGCGATCACCACATGCGCAGGTGCCGGCGGAGCCATCATGGTATGGGCGGGCAAGGCCGGGGAAGCATTGCCGTGCTTGGAGGGCGCGCTCCGCTTCGACCAGGCCGACGGCTTTGCATCCGCGCGGCTCTGCATGACGTATTACCTTCTTCGTCGTTATCCGAGACGCTCGATGCCGACGACCGTGCCCTTTCCCGCAACCCCGGACGCAATACCCAGATGCTCACGCATCCGATACTTGCGGCCGCCTATGGCGAACTGGGCCGACAGCAGGATGCGGACCGGGAGCGCGCCGTCGCCGGGCGTTTATGGCCGCTCCTCAACGCCCGGACATTCGCCGATCAGTTCGGCACCGAGGAGGAGCGAAATAAGATGCTCGAAGGGCTGAAGAAGGCCGGATTTCATTGACCGCGGCGACACCACTCGTCCCGTATGGCGGCCCATATCAGGGCAACAGGGTCACGGCAGTCTCGGTATGGGTGATCGGCGTGGCGGTCGGCTGGGTGCTCCAGCGTAGGCTGCCGACCGTGCCACAATCCGGGCAGGTCGGATGCCATGATGCATGCGCCGTATGGCAGGCGCTGCACCGCCATTGAGGATCCGGATCGGCGGTCGCG
The DNA here is from genome assembly GCA_963780095.1 of uncultured Alphaproteobacteria bacterium. GTDB lineage: Bacteria > Pseudomonadota > Alphaproteobacteria > Acetobacterales > Acetobacteraceae > JAMXLO01. The sequence continues at coordinate 25,086 of CAWABH010000021.1, read as the reverse complement.
GCATGTCGCAGCGCATCGCGCTGGGCCAGTCGGCCTGCCTCGGTGTCGCCACCCTCTGCTTCTTCGATTTCCGCGAGCAACAGCCACAGGCGGCGCTGGTTCAGGCCGGCGGCGCGCGCCGCCTCGGCGTGGCGGCGCGCCTCGCCGGTCAATCCGGCTTCCAGCGCTGTACGCGCCAGCAGCAGGCGGCTCTCGATATGCTCGGGATTGGCGTCGGTCAGGCGCTGCGCGGCCTTCAACCGGCCCAGCGCGTCCTCGATCGGCACCAGGGCAAACGCGGCAAGGTCCGGATGCGGCGCGACACTCCAGCTATGGCGGATCACGGCGAGCGCCCGGCTCTCCCGTCCTGCCACGCGCAGCCGGCTCGCATAGGCCAGTGCCGCGCTCGGCAGCGAGGGGTCGTCCTGCCAGGCCTGCTTCGCCAGCCGCAGCGCGCGCGATGCATCGGGTTCGGCCTCTGCTGCCGCGGCAGCAAGCGCGGCCTTCGGCGCATCGGCGTCGGCCAGCGCCAGCGCCTCGGACCAGTTGCCGGCCCGAACCGCCAGCCGGGCACGCTCGTGCCGCAGCCAGGCAGCACCCGGCTGCACCGTCTCCGCCTGGCGCGCCAACGCGGCGGCCTCGGCCCAATCCTCGCGCTCGATGGCGTGGCGCAGCAGTCCGCGCAGCCCAAGAAACGCGGCATCCTGGCGCGCCGCCAGCGCACGAAACACGGTCTCCGCCTCATCGTCGCGGCCAGCAAGCCGACCCGCCTCGGCCGCCAACAACAGAGTTTGCGGCGTATCGCCCAGCAGGCGCCGCGCGCGGCTGGCCTCGCGCCGGGCATCGCCCTTCTCGCCGGCGGCAAGCGCCAGCAGCGTGCGCGTCACCGCGACGTCGCCCGTGCGACGGCGCTGTGCCGCGCGCGTGGCCGCCAGTGTGCGCGGCAGGCGGACGACGGCGCCGAGCAGGCGCAGCACCAGGTAAAGCACGGTGAACAGCACCAGCAGGCCGAGTGCCACCACCGGCGTTGCGGCTTCGAACGTCGTATCGCCGATCTGGGCGGTGACGTGTCCTGGCAGCCCGGCCAACGCCCATGCAAGAGCGAGCACCACGCCGCCGACCAACAGAACGAGCAGGACGCGAAGCATCACGCGTGCGCGGCCCACTCGGCGAGCGCAGCCCTGGCGTCCAGCAACGAGCGGGCATCAGCGAGCCAACCGGCCATCGCCTGTGCCGGAGGTCCGCTCAACGTAGCGACCGCGGCGACCGCTCCGCCAAGATCGCCGGCTGCCAGAGCCGCACGCGCGCGTTCCAGCACGCCGGCGGCGGGATCGCCGACCAGAACGCGATCGCCCTGGCGGACCGTGACGAGATCCTGTGTCTCGTCCCAGAGGCGTGCCAGCAGTGGCTTCCCCTCGGAGGGCGGTTTAGCGGCGGCAAGTGCCTCGCGCGCAGCCTGCGGGAAGGCGAGCCTCAGCGTGGCCTCGGTTGGCGGAGTGGCATTGGCGAACCTTGCGAGGGCTGGGGGCGCCCCTGGGATGTCACCAAGCTTCTGCCCGGTGCTCAGCGCCAGCTGGGCTGCCTGCACATGGGCGGCGCGACCCACCCGGTCCGCCAGTGCGGTAATCTGACTCGCATTGCGCTCGGCCGTTGCGATGCGCGCCTCGTCCGCGTCGAGGCGGCGTGCCAGATCGGACTGAACAGTGTGCAAGGCAGTCTCCAGCGAATTGGCGCGTGCCGAGAGAGCGTCGATTCGGCCAGCCAACTGACTGTCGGCCGGTGGCCTGGCCTCGAGCGCGGCGATGCGCGCCTCCAGCGGCGCCAGATTGGGACTCTGCCGTTGCTCGAGGGCCGCCACTCGTGCCGTCAGCGGGCCGAGGTCGGGGACCTGCCCGGCTGGCGTGGGGGTGGCGGCAGGGCGCTGCTCCAGCCTGGCCATTCGGGCTTCCAGGTTGGCGAGAGGCTGAGCGAAGGCATCGACCGGCGTCGCGGCGGGAGGCTCATGGAACGGGTTCAGCCACACCCAGACGAGCGCCGCAGCCAGGATCAGGAAGCCTGCGCCGGAAAGCCAGGCAAGCCGGTCACGCCTCGCCGCCTCATGCGGCGGCGGAGGGGGGACAGGATCTTCCGGGGTCTCCGGCGGTGGCGTGGCGGGAGGTTCAGGTTCGGTCATGGCAGCAGCGCCAGCATGGCATCCTGGGTAGGCTGTGCGGCGACGCGGATGCGGCGCCAAGGCAACACCTTTAATGCCATGGCGGCGGGCTGGCCAATAGCCAGCGCGTCGACGGCACGGACAGCCTCATGCAGTCCTGCGCGCCGGAGCAGCAGCACACAATGGCGTGCAGTCTCGGCGGAGAAGAACAACGCGGCGGTGACGTCGCCGCCCGCCAAGGCCTGACGCGCCACTTCCGGCAGGACCGGAACGGGCATCGCCGCGTAGACCGCCCGGCGAATGACCCGGAAGCCGCGGACCCGCAGATCGGTGGCCAGCGCCTGCGCCCTGTCCGCGGCCTGTGACGAGCAGCAGCGGCGCACCCTGAAAATCGCAGGTTCGATCTGCCAATGCCGCCAACGCCTGTGCGTCGCCGTTGGCGCTGGTGACCCGGCAAAATCCAGCCGCGCGGGCGCGCGACGCTGTCGTCTCGCCGACGGCGAGCAATGGCAGGTGATGGTGGCTTGGCGGGAGTGCCGGGATGGCATTGCTGCTGGCTGTGACGATGGCCTGCAGGCTTGCGGCCGGCGGGATGTGGCAGGGCAGGTCACGGATTTCCAGGACCGGCGCGACGAGCGGCCGCAAACCCAGCGCCGAGACGCGTGCGGCAGTCTCGCTGGCTCCCGGTTCGGGCCGGGTGATCAGCACGCCCGCCCTGGCGTCAGGCAAAGATGTCGCGCGGGCTGTCGGCGCGCAGGCTGGCCCCCAGGTCGCTGCCGATCCGTTCGGCGTCGCTCGCCGCGCCGTGCAGGCTGCGCTTGAGCATAAAAGAGCCGTCACCGCGCGCCACCAGTCCGGTGAGGTGCAGTTCGCCGTTCGGCAGCAGCCGGGCGTGGCCGCCGATCGGCGTGCGGCACGACCCGTCGAGCCGCTTCAGCATGGCACGTTCGGCGGTTGCGACTGCCTTCGCCTCGGGGTCCTCGATGGCGGCGAGCAGTTCGTGCAGTTCAGTGTCGTCGGCGCGCACGGTGACCCCGACGATGCCCTGGCCGGCGGCCGGCACCATCGCATCAGGATCCAGCACCACGGAGGCCCGCTCGGCCAGGCCCAGCCGCTTCAGTCCGGCATAGGCGAGCAGCGAGGCCGCGCATGCCCCGGCAGCGATCTTGTCGAGCCTGGTCTGCACGTTGCCGCGCAGGGTGGTGATCGCGAGATCGGGGCGGGCGTGCAGCAATTGAGACTGTCGGCGAATGGACGAGGTGCCGACGACGGCGCCGGCGGGCAGGCAGGCAAATGGATCGGCGGGATCGGCATCGCCGCAGCCATCGCCCAGGATCAGTGCGTCGCGCGCGTCCTCCCGCCGCAGCGTGCAGGCGAGCACGATGCCGGGCGGCAGCTCGGTCTCGAGGTCCTTCAGGCTGTGCACCGCGAAGTCGATGCGCCGGTCGGCCAGGGCTTCGTGGATTTCCTTTGCGAACAGCCCCTTGCCGCCAATTTCTGCCAGGAGACGGTCCTGCACCGTATCGCCGGTGGTGCGGATGGCGTGTTCCTCGAACACGTCCATGTTGCGCAGCACCGGGCAGAACCGGATGAGCATGTCGAGGAAGCCGCGGGTCTGGATCAATGCCAGCGGGGAGCCGCGGGTGCCGACGCGTAACGGCAGGGCGTGGGTGTGGGTCTTCACCATGGGGTGCGGCATTTCCGTGGCGGGGCGCACTGGCGGCATGGCGGCGGTCATGGGTGCGTCCTATTACTCTTTTGCTCTCGCTTGGCCATGAAAAGATGGGGTTGGTGCAAATGGGCCCGGTGCTGGGCATCGAAACATCATGCGACGAAACGGCATCGGCTGTGCTGGACGAGTCCGGGCAGGTGCTGGCCGAGGCCGTGCTGAGCCAGGAAACCGAGCATGCGCCCTATGGCGGCGTCGTGCCGGAGATTGCCGCGCGGGCGCATCTGGCGTTCCTGCCCGAGCAGGTGCGGCGCGTGATGACGCGCGCGGGCGTGGGTTTCGGCGATCTGGGTGGGGTGGCGGCAAGCGGCGGGCCGGGGCTGATCGGAGGGCTGATCGTCGGCAGCCAGTTCGCCAAGGGGATCGCCATCGCGCACGGGGTGCCCTACGTGGCGGTGAACCATCTGGAGGCGCATGCCCTGACCGCGCGTCTGCCGGGGCTGGTGCCGGGCGGGGCCGAATTTCCGTATCTGCTGCTGCTGCTGTCGGGCGGCCACTGCCAGTGCGTCGCGGTGGAAGGGGTTGGGCGTCATGTGCGGCTGGGCAGCACATTGGACGATGCGGTCGGCGAGGCATTCGACAAGGTGGCGAAACTGCTGGGCCTGGGCTGGCCGGGTGGGCCGGCGCTCGAGAAGCTGGCGGCGGGGGGCGACGCTCGGCGGTATGCGTTCCCGCGGCCGCTGCTGGGACGGGCCGGGTGCGATTTCAGTTTCTCCGGGCTGAAGACGGCGGTGGCGCAGGAGGTTGCGCGGCAGGCGGCTGGCGCGTTGCCGATGCAGACGGCGGCGGACGTCGCGGCAAGCTTTCAGCGCGCGGTGGCCGAGGTGCTGGCGGACCGGGCGGCGCATGCGATGGCGATGATGCGGGTGCGGGCGCCAGCGGCACGGTTGCTGGTGGTCGCCGGTGGCGTGGCGGCGAACGCGGCTGTGCGTGGGGCGCTGGCAGAGGTGGCTGACGGCGCGGGGTTTGCTCTGGTGGCACCGCCGGTGCGGCTGTGCACCGACAACGCGGTGATGGTCGCCTGGACCGGCGTCGAGCGGCTGCGGCTGGGGCTGGCGGACGAACTGGAATTTGCGCCGCGCCCGCGGTGGCCGCTCGACGCGCTGGCTGAGAGTTCGGCAGCATGAACTATCGCCACGCCTTCCATGCCGGCAACTTCGCGGACTGCATGAAGCATGCGGTGCTGGTGTGGCTGCTGCGCGCGCTGATGCGGAAGCCGGCGCCGCTGTTCGCGCTGGACACACATGCCGGCGCCGGCCGTTACGACCTCGACGGCGAGCCGGCCGCACGCACCGGCGAATGGCGGAAGGGCATTGGCAGACTGCTCGACGATCCGCCGCCATCGCTGACCGACTATGTCGGACTGGTCCGCTCGCTTGGGCTGTACCCCGGCTCGCCGACACTTACCCGGGCCCTGATCCGCCCTGATGATCGCATGGCCTGCTGCGAGCTGCATCCCGAGGCCGTCGCTGCGCTACGCCGACAGTTCGCGCATGATCGCCAGGTGGCGGTCCATCGTCGCGATGCATGGGAGGCGCTGAGTGCGCTGCTGCCGCCAACGCAACGACGCGGGCTTATTCTGATCGATCCACCCTTCGAGGACCCGCAGGAATTCACCGATCTGGCAGTTGGTCTAGCGGCCGGCTATCTACGTTTTCGAACCGGCGTGTTCGCCGCGTGGTATCCGATCAAGCACCGCGCGCCCTCGCGCAGGTTCCTGATGGATATGCAGGAGGGTGGCATCCGCGACATCGTCACCGCCGAGCTATGTCTGCGGGAGCCACTCGATCCGGCCCGCCTCAATGGCTGCGGCATGTTGGTGGTCAATCCGCCCTATCGCTTCGAGGAGGAAGTGCAGCCGATCCTGGCCGCGCTTCTGGATCGACTCGGCAATCGCGAAGCCGGCGAGAACGCGACGATCAGGCGGATCGCCGATGAGTAGCGTGGTGGTGATTGGCGCCGGTGCCTGGGGCACGGCGCTTGCCATCCAGGCGGCGCGTGCCGGGAACGACGTGACCCTTTGGGCGCGTGATCCGGCACGGGCACAGGCCATCGCCGTGAGCCGGGAAAACCCGCGCCTGCCGGGCCGACGCCTGCCGGACGCGATTCAGGTCGTCAGCGCGCTGCCCGGTTCCGCCGACGCCGCCTTGCTCGTGGTGCCGATGCAGCATCTGCGGAGCGTGCTGGAGCGCCTGCCCACGCCCGCCGCGCCGCTTGTCGTCTGCATCAAGGGCGTGGAGATCGGCACGCTGCGCCTGCCCCTGGAAGTCGTGGCGGAGCTTCGGCCCGATGCGCCGACCGCGGTGCTGACCGGCCCGAACTTTGCCCACGAGGTCGCCGCCGGCCTCCCCGCCGCCTCGGTGGTCGCCTCCGCGGATGCCATGGTGCGCGACCGGATTACCGCCTTGATCGCCACGTCGTCCTTCCGTCTGTACGGCAATGACGATCCGATCGGGTCACAGGTGGGGGGCGCCGCGAAGAACGTGATCGCCATCGCGGCCGGGGCGGTCATCGGCGCGGGCCTCGGCGAGAATGCCCGCGCCGCCCTCATCACCCGCGGTCTGGCCGAACTCGCCCGGCTGGCCGTCGCGCTGGGGGGACGCGCGGACACGGTCATGGGCCTCTCCGGCCTAGGCGACCTGCTGCTGACGTGCACAGGCCCAGCCAGCCGCAACTACAGCCTCGGTCTGGCGCTGGGACGCGGCGAGCGGCTGGCCGATGTCATGGCTGCCCGCAGCGCCGTGACCGAGGGCGTCGCCACCGCGCCCGCCCTCGTGGCACGCGCGGCGGGGGTCGACATGCCGATCTGCACCGCGGTGGCCGAATTGCTCGCCGGGCGCACGACATTGGCCGAGGCGATCACCAAGGTGCTGGCGCGGCCGCGGCGCGACGAATGACGGCTGGCCGGTTGCGGGGGAAGGGGGCTGCGGCGTTTCCCCTCGACCCCAATACGCTTTAGACGGCCCCATGCTCCGAGGCATCCTGACGGTCGGCGGTTGGACCATGGCAAGCCGCGTGCTCGGCTTTGCCCGCGATATGCTGATCGCGGCGATGCTCGGCGCCGGCCCGGTCGCCGACGCCTTCTTCGTCGCCCTGAAACTGCCCAATCTGTTCCGCCGCCTGTTCGGCGAGGGCGCCTTCAATGCCGCCTTCATCCCGGAATTTTCCGGCTTGCTCACGGCCGAGGGGCCGCAGGCCGCGCGGCAGTTCGCCACCGAGGCATTCGCGGTGATGACCTTCTGGCTCGGCGCGCTGACCGTCGCGGGCGAGGTCTTCATGCCGCAGATGATGGCGGTGCTGGCGCCGGGGTTCGCCGCAACGCCGGAGAAATTCGCCCTCGCGGTGGACCTGTCGCGCATCACCTTCCCGTATGTCCTGCTGATCTGCCTCGCCGCGCTCGTGTCGGGCGGTACTGAACGGTCTCGATCGATTTACCGCCGCCTCCGCTTCCTATGTCCTGTTCAACGCGATCTCGATCGCCTTCATGCTGGGGCTGACGCCCTACGTGCCGACGGCGGGCCACGCGCTGGCATGGGGCGTGTCCGCGTCCGGCGTCGCACAGCTGGCGCTGTTGCTGTGGGCTTCTCGGCGCGCGGGCATGCCGCTGTCATTGCCTCGCCCGAGGCTCACGCCACGCATGCGCATCCTGCTGCGGCGCATGCTGCCAGGCCTCCTCGGCGCCGGCGTGACCCAGCTCAATCTGGCGGTCGATGTGATCATCGCGAGCCTGCTGCCGCCCGGGACGGTGTCGCTGCTGTACTACGCCGACCGGGTGCAGCAATTGCCGCTGGGCGTGATCGGCACCGCGGTCGGTACAGCCATGCTGCCGCTGCTGTCGCGCCAGGTGCGCGCCGGTGAGGGTGAGGCGGCGCACAGCACGCAGAACCGTGCGATCGAATACGCGCTGTTCCTCACCCTGCCGGCCGCGCTGGCGCTGATCGTGAGCGCATATCCGGTGATGTGGGTACTGTTCGGCCGCGGTGCATTCGATGCCGAGAGCGCGCGCCTATCGGCCCAGTCGCTGGCCGCCTATGCGCTGGGGCTGCCGGCGTTCGTGCTGGTCAAGGTGCTGACGCCCGGTTTCTTCGCACGCGGCGACACGGCAACGCCGGTGAAGATCGGCGTCGCGGCGGTGGCGCTGAATTTGGCGATGAATGTTGCCTTCATGGTGCCGCTTCAGCACATCGGCCCGGCCTTGGCGACCAGCCTGGCGGCGATATTCAATGTGGGCGGGCTCGGTGTGGTCCTGGCGCGGCGCGGACTGCTGAGGCTGGACGCGCAATTGCGGCGGCGGGCGCTGCGGATGGCCGCGGCGACGGGGGTGATGGGCGTGGCGCTGGCGCTGACGCAGCATGCGCTGTTCGCGACGCCGCCGCATGGAGTGGCGCGAGCGACATCGCTGGCTGCGCTGGTTGGCGTGGGGCTGGTGGCATACGGCGTGGCGGCCGCGGCATTGGGTGCGGGCGATTGGCGAGCGCCCGGCAGGATGCTTGCGCGACGGATGGCGCGGCGGACGGGCGCGAGTGGCTGAGCGGGATTTCGGCATTGGGTCGGGTCGTATGTTTCCGAAATCAGTCCGGGGGTGGCATCTTGGGCGTCGATGGGCGCGGGAGGCGGCAGACCGCGCCAATGAGGAACGTGAGCTCAGCGAGTGTAATGCGCCGAAAAGGCGACGTTTTCTGACCGCTGGCTCACATCGAAGCTCTATTCACCCGATCACCGCCCGCATATACGCTCGGCCAGCTTCCGCGTCGGGAAATCGCAATCCGCTCATAATCGGGTGCATGTTCTGCCAGCGCCGAGGACCGGAATACGACGAACAGGTTTGCCTGCCGCACAACGATTTCCGTCAGGTCGTCGCTACGACACGGCGACATATGCCGCGCTCCGCAGACTGAACAATCGTCATCGCACATGCTTGACCACTCATCAGTCCATTCACCATCACAGCGATCACACCGATAATGGTTGCGAAACCATGCCATATCATTTCCTGGCCAGCGAAAACACTATTCAAAGTCCGAGGCCACCAGGCGATAAGTCCCTCGGCCAACAAATTCCAGATAGCCGATATCACGGAGCATTTGGAGCTTCTGCCGCATCTTTTCCTTTATATGTCGGTTCGACGGGTAAGTCACCCTCAACTCATCTTCAAATCGATACAGCTCGTCGATTGTGAACGTACGTCTCCTGATTTTCTCGATGCATTTCATCACACTGAGAAGCCACCCCTTCGCACGCACGTCTTTCAGGTCACGAAGAAAGATGGTGCTCTGCCATTTTGCGAGTACTTGGTCTTTTGGTTCGACCAAACGGTTCCTGATCAGAAAAATCCGCCCAGCGTGTGGAATACCTTGAAGTGAGATATTACATCCAATCCACCCAGCACGGCGGGCCAGTGGAGACAGCGGCTTCCTTATCTCGATGATTTCCGGAACGAAAAAATATTTAGGGATCACGAGAAGATCAAGCACTGACAGTCCCACAGCGTCATAATGAAGAAGAAAAAGGTTTGGATTGTTAAGTCCTTTGAGCCGTTCTATCATTGTCCGATAGGCGCCGTCGACGACCCTGGGGCCAAATATCTTCGCTTGGCTCTTCAATTCGTAATCTTCATTGCAGCAAGAGCAGAAGAAATCCGCGACAGGACGATTGTTATGGTATTCTCCCACATTGGGCTGACCGCAATTTGGACAGTAAGCCTCCCGACTGACCCAGTTCTCGCTTAAGTTTCTGATTTTCTGCGACGCGCTCTTATACGCATCGGCGCGTGCCGCCTGAAAGGTCAAGTCCATCTGCCAATCGGCCCCCTCCATCCACCAACTGGACCACATGTCCAGGACTTATCGCACGACAGCGAAACCTTCAACCGAATTGCGCCGCAATTCGTCGCCAGTCGCGTCTGCTGAAACGTGCCCCCTGGGGAGCATGATGCCGGCATCAGGGCCGTAGGCACGCCGGGGTCAGCGTTTCCGCCTGGCTGACATGCCGGTCCATGACATCCCCTGGGGCGACAGCATTTCGCTCCGCCGCGAGGACATGTACGGCGACGATGGCCGCTGATCCGGTTTTCGTCGACACGAACGTGCTCGCCCACGTCAGCCCGCCAACCGCGCGCGCTCGCCTGCCGCTCGAACCTGCCCTATCGCACGATCACGTTGCGGAACTGCCATGGGTCGGCGGCATCGACGTCTTCCGGGAACAGGCCGCCGCGTCCTTGCAGCGGCGTCCAGTCGGTATAGGCCCCCGCCATCCGGCCCAGATAGGGTTCCATGATCCCGAGGATGCGTTCGTGATCGAGTTCGTCGGCCTCGACGATGCCGTTTCGCGGATTCTCGATTGCCCACACGATCCCGGCCAGCACGGCCGATGTCACCTGCAGTGCGGTCGCGTTCTGGTACGGCGCCAGGCGACGGGCCTCCTCTATCGAGAGCTGTGAGCCATACCAGTAGGCGTTGTTCGCATGGCCGTACAGCAGCACGCCAAGCTCGTCGATGCCCTCGACGATTTCCTCGTTCAGCAGGCGGAAGCGCGACTGAGGGCGGAATGCGTTGCCCTGCAGCTCGTGCAGCGACAGGACCGCATCGTCGCACGGGTGATACGCATAATGGCAGGTGGGACGGTAATTCACGCGCCCGTCTTCGCGCAGCGTCAGGTAGTCGGCGATGCTGATCGCCTCGTTGTGCGTGATCAGGAATCCCTGGATCGGGCCGGCGAGCGGCGTCCAACTCCGAACCCGCGTGCCTGCGCCGGGACGGGCGAGATAGATCGCCGCGTCGCAGCCGAACGCGTGGCGCGCGGCGTCGGGCGGCATGTGTGTCTCATGCGTGCCCCAGCCCAGCTCCGACGGTTGCATTCCTTCCGACAGAAAGCCGTCGATCGACCACGTGTTGACGAATTCGTCCTTCCGCTTGGGGATGCTCGCGCGCTGCGTGTCGCGTTCGGCGATGTGGATGCCCTTCACGCCGACATCGCGCGCCAGCCTGGCCCAGTCCTCGCGTGTGACGGGCGCGGCGGGCCGGCCGAGATCGCGCGCCAGATGCAGCAAAGCGCGCTTGACCAGGTGGCTGACCATGCCGGGGTTCGCGCCGTGTGCCACCACCGCGGTGGGATCGGAGCCGGGCCGGCGCAGCGCCAGTGCCGATTCGCGCATCGCGTAGTTCGACCGTTCCGAGATCGACCTGTTTGGATCGGTGTATCCGCCGGGCGGTGGTTCGACGCAGGTATCGAGGTAGAGGGCGCCAACCTCGCGGCAGAGTTCGATCAACGCGACGGACGAGACGCCGACCGACAGGTTGACCAGGAAGCCGCCGGGCGTCAGCAGCGGCGTCAGGATATCGCGGAGCGTGTCGGGCAGCAGCGGCACCTTCTCGAAGCGGATGCCGGCGAACTCGGCGATTGCGCGCGCCGAATCGTCGGGGTCGATGATCACCATCCGATCGCGCGCCACGTCGATGTGGCGGAGGATCAGCGGCAGCGTGCCCTTGCCGATGGAACCGAACCCTACCATCACCAGCGGCCCATCGAGCCGCGCATGCGTCGTGCTCGGTATCGACATCGTCAATTCACCTGCTTGCACCAGAGATCATTTGAAGGTTACCGGTGCGCATACGGACCCCGGTAGCCCAGCAAACTCTGGATGTAATTGCTGCGCCCGTGAAGCTCGGCCTGCCCGTCCGGGTGGGAGCGGCGCATCAATCCCTTGATCGCGGTCACCGAAGTGTAGCCGCGCGCACTCAGCCAGGCTTCCAGACTGGCGACCATGGATCGCAGACGCTTCGGTCCATGGCGAAGCAAGGCCGACGTGGTCATCACCGCATCGGCGCCCGCGAGCAGGTATTTGATCACTTCGTCCGCCGTGTCCACACCTGTGCTCGCCGCGAGGGAGGCTCGGTGCAGCTGCCCGGCAAGCAGCGCGAGCCAGAGCAGGCCAAGCCGGATCTCGCCTGCGCCGCTGAGCGCGACATCGTTGTTCCAGGCAACGCGAACGAGATCGATGTCGGGTTGATACAGGCGGTTGAACAGAACCAGCCCGTCCGCGCCGGCATCATCAAGCTCCCGAGCCAACGCGCCGAGAGCTGAGTAATATGGGTGCAATTTGACCGATATCGGAATTTCGACGCGGCGACGGACGGCCTTGAAAAGGCCCACGCACTCTGCGTCCACCTCGGCGCCTGTCATGGAGGGACGCGCCTCGATCCGGTAGATGTTGAGTTCAAGCGCGGATGCGCCGGCCTGTTCGATGAGCCGGGCATAATCGACCCAGCCCGCCTCGCTCGTTCCATTCAGGCTGGCGATGACGGGTATGTCGACCGCGGCGCGCGCTCGGGCGACCAGATCGAGGTAGCCGTGAGGGCCGGCGTTGTACTTCGTCGATGCGGGAAAATACGAGCTGGTTTCCGGAGAGCTGTCGGCACCGACGCTCGTCAGCATGTCCGCCAATTCCTCTTCCTGGCGGATCTGCTCCTCGAAGAGCGACGGCAGGACCACGGCACCGGCACCCTGATCCTCCAGTTCCCGAATAGTGCCGACATCTCCGGTAAGCGGCGATGCGGACGCAATGATCGGATTGCGCAGGGCGATGCCGAGATAGCTTGTGCCAAGATCCATAACGCTTTCCTCTGGCGGTCCGATCGCTGGCGGTGCTGGCGTCGGGGTGAACCGGTTGTTCGCGCAAGGCGAGTGGTCGCTCCTGTAGCACAACCGGTCTCGCTGCCGCGATGACGGCTCCGTGTCGCCGGGCGGTTGCCGCTCAGGCCGTCACATGGCACCGTCAGACGGACAACGAAACCCTCATCCGCGAGCAATTTCAGTGACTCTGATCCTGGCCAGCCGTCCGAACGTGTATTCATCCAGTCCGCTCGACCGGGCCGGCACCCGGCGCGAAGAGGCGGACTGGATCGAACAGCGGCTGCACGATCCCGAGACGCTGTTCGTGCCGGTCTGGCGCAACCGCAACCTGGTGCGCGGCACGGATGAAGGCGCGCCGGAAGCGGTGTTCATTTCGGGCGAGATGGCCCACGCGCTGCGCATGCACGGCGGCCCCTGGGCGTTTCTCGGCTTGCACGGCGAGCAGGCGGTGTTCGCGGTGGACATCAGCACGGCCGACGACCCGGTGCCGCTGCTGCCCGAGGAGCTTGGGAAATTCGTAGACCTGCGCTCGGTCGGATGGGGTGTGCCGCGGCCGGAGGCCTCGGTGCTGGCGCACGCGCGCGGGCTGATGCATTGGCGCGCGCGGCACCGCTTCTGCGGGGTCTGCGGCGGCGTGTGCGATGCCCGCAGCGCCGGCCACGTGATGACCTGCACCGCCTGCGAGGCGCAGCACTTCCCGCGCACCGACCCCGCGGTGATCATGCTGGTGACACGCGGCGACAATGCGCTGCTCGGTCATTCGCAGCGCTTCCCGCGCGCCAACATGTATTCGACGCTGGCCGGCTTCGTGGAGCCCGGCGAGACGCTGGAGGAGGCGGTGCGGCGGGAGGTGTTCGAGGAGTCGGGCATCATGGTGGGCGCGGTGCAATATCACTCGAGCCAGCCCTGGCCGTTTCCCGGCAACATCATGCTGGGGTTCTACGGCGAGGCGCTCAGCGAGGCGATCACGATCGATCCGGAAGAGATGATCGACGTGCGCTGGTTCTCACGCGAGCAGATCCGCGACCACGAAAAGCACGATTTCCATCTGCCGCGCGTCGACAGCATCGCGCGCCGACTGATCGAGGACTGGATGGCGGCCGGGTGAGCAATCGTGTCGCCGTGATGCTTTGCTGCGCGTTGATGGCCTGCTCGACCGGCACTGCCGACAATAGTCCCCAGGCGGAATGCGAGCGCCAGGCCGAGAAGGATCCCGCGGTTGAGGCGATCTATTCGCGCACCAACGGCGACTACACCTCGAACCTTTATCAGGCATTCTACGATCTGCGAGAGGCCAAACGGCAGGCAGTGTTAAGATGCATGCGAGCGAAGGGGCTCGCGCCGCCGGGCGGCGTGCAGGTGGTGAAGCCGCGCGTACAATGAGTGACCTGCTTACCATCGGATACGAAGGCTGCACGATCGACGAGGTCCTGGCGGAACTGCGCGCGGCGGGGGTCGGGCTGCTGATCGACGTGCGCGCGGTGCCGCAGTCGCGCAAGCCGGGCTTCTCCAAGCGCCAACTGGCCGCCGGCCTGGACGAGCAGGGAATCGCCTATGTGCATCTGCAGGGCCTCGGCACGCCGAAGCCCGGGCGTGACGCGGTGCGTGCCGGGCACCCCGAGCGTATGGAGCCGATCTTCCGCGAGCACATGACGTCCGATCGCGCGCAGGCGGATCTGGCCAACGCCAGGCACCTAGCCCGTGGTGTGCGGGCTTGTCTGCTGTGCTTCGAGCAGGACCCGATGACGTGCCATCGCCGTTTCGTCGCAGAGATGGTGTCGGCGGAGACCGGGCAGGCGATCGTTCACCTGCACGCGCGGCGGTAAGAGGCCGGCGGAGAATACTCCCTCTCTGCCCCTGTGGGGCGGAGAGGGCCGGGGTGAGGTGGGGGATGCTTCCCCACTTGCCGTTCCGCATCATCCCGTAGGCATTAGCCCCACCTCACCCCAACCCTCTCCGCCCCACAGGGGCGGAGAGGGAGTTTATGCTGGCACAACTCGCAGCAGCGATGCGGAGGGATGCGGCTTCTGTGATTCCAAGTCGGCTTCAGTGCAGCCAGCCCGCGAGGATCGCCAACCATAGCAGCGCCACGATATTGGTGATCTTGATCATCGGGTTCACTGCCGGCCCCGCCGTGTCCTTGTACGGATCGCCGACCGTGTCGCCCGTCACCGCGGCCTTGTGCGCCTCGGACCCTTTGCCGCCGTGGTTGCCTTCCTCGATGTATTTCTTGGCATTGTCCCACGCGCCGCCGCCCGAGGTCATCGAAATCGCCACGAACAGGCCGGTCACGATGGTGCCGAGGAGCATCGCCCCAAGTGCCGCGAACGCCGCGGTACGGCCGGCGATCACGTCGATCACGACCCACAGCACGATCGGCGCCAGCACTGGCAGCAGCGAGGGCAGGATCATCTCGCGGATCGCCGCACGGGTCAGCATGTCCACCGCACGGCCGTATTCGGGCTTCCCGGTGCCCTCCATGATGCCCGGAATTTCACGGAACTGGCGGCGGACCTCGACCACCACGGCACCGGCGGCGCGGCCGACCGCGGTCATGCCCATCGAGCCGAACAGGTAGGGCAGCAGGCCGCCGATGAATAACCCGATCACCACGAACGGGTCCTGAAGCGTGAATGTCACGTTCAGGTTCGGAAAGTAGTGCTGCAGGTCCTGCGTGTAGGCGGCGAACAGCACCAGCGAGGCGAGCCCGGCCGAGCCGATGGCATAGCCCTTGGTGACGGCCTTGGTGGTGTTGCCGACGGCGTCCAGCGCATCGGTCGTCACCCGCACATCGGCTGGCAGATCGGCCATCTCGGCGATGCCGCCGGCATTGTCGGTGACCGGCCCGTAGGCATCCAGCGCCACGATCATGCCGGCGAGCGACAGCATGGTGGTGGCCGCCACCGCGATGCCGAACAGGCCGGCGATCATCGAAGCGACGATGATGCCGATGCAGATCACGATCACTGGCAGCGCGGTCGCCTCCATCGATACCGCCAGACCCTGGATCACGTTGGTGCCGTGCCCGGTGGTGGAGCTTTGGGCGATGGAGCGCACCGGGCGGTATTCGGTCGCCGTGTAGTATTCGGTGATCCAGACGATCAGGCCGGTGACCGCCAGCCCGACCAGCGCACAGACGAAGAGCTGCAGCCCGTTGACCGCGCCCCCGGTGGAGAGCGGCAGCGGCGTGGTGAAGCCGACGAACCAGGCGACAATGATCGCGATCGCAACGATCGACAGGGCTCCGGTGACCGCCAGGCCCTTGTAGAGCGCCTTCATGATCCCGTTGTCGGGGCCCAGCCGGACGAAATAGGTGCCGACGATCGAGGTGAGAATGCACACGGCGCCGATGCCGAGCGGCAGCACCAGGAGGCGGTCGCGTATTTCGCCGGTGAAGTAGATCGCCGCCAGCAGCATGGTGGCGACGATGGTGACCGCGTAGGTCTCGAACAGGTCGGCGGCCATGCCGGCGCAGTCGCCGACATTGTCGCCCACATTGTCGGCGATGACGGCGGGGTTGCGCGGGTCATCCTCGGGGATGCCGGCTTCCACCTTGCCGACCAGATCGGCGCCCACATCGGCGCCCTTGGTGAAGATGCCGCCGCCGAGCCGGGCGAAGATGGAGATCAGTGAGCCGCCGAAGCCGAGGGCCACCATCGCCTCCAGCACCGGGCGCAGATCGGTGTCCGGCATGCTGTGGCGCAGGTAGAGGTAGTAGCCGGAGACGCCGAGCAGACCGAGGCCGACGACCAACATCCCCGTGATGGCGCCCGCCTTGAAGGCGATCTCGAGGCCGGCGGCGAGGCCGCGACGGGAAGCCTGTGCGGTGCGGACGTTGGCACGCACCGACACGTTCATGCCGAGATAGCCAGCCGCCGCGGACAGGACAGCGCCGATGACGAAGCCGATGGCGACATGGATGCCCAGCGTGAAGCCAAGGATGAGCAGGATCACCACGCCGACGATGCCGATCGTGGTGTACTGGCGGTTCAGGTAGGCACGCGCGCCTTCCTGGACGGCGGCCGAAATCTCCTGCATGCGCGCGGTGCCGGCATCGGCGGCCAGTACCTCTTTGCTCGTCACGAAGCCGTAGACCAGCGCCACCAGGCCGCAGGCGATGATCATGATATACGCCAATTGCATGTCGGGTTCCTCTGTCGGAGCCCAAATCCCGGTCAACCCAAGGGAGGCTCTGAGGGTGGAGCGGTGGGCCGAGTTGGGGCGGGGATATGCCAGAAGCGTTAACCACAGGCAAATACGTGGGTTAACGACGATCCCTACCCTTGCATGGGCCGATACTCTCGGTGCACATCGCCCGGCCGGTGCGCCTGTAGCTCAGCTGGTCAGAGCGGGCGGCTCATAACCGCTTGGTCGCAGGTTCGAATCCTGCCGGGCGCATCAACATCCCACTGGCAGCCGTTTGCCGGAATGCACAGCCGGCAATCTGGGGTGGCCACACGCTGCTCGAATATTGCAGTTCTGTTATCCCCCGTTCATGGGGGAAGCCTGGGGATAACCCGGGGGACAAGCATGAAATCTGGTGAGGAACGGGGTCCATCAGCCAGATGCCCAGATTGTGAGCACCGGTGGTTTTCGGTTATTCATCAATAACTTTCCACGACAACGTCCCGAACTAACCGTTAAAATATCGTTAATTCGTTCAGTGCGTGGATCATGTGGACGAAGAATTCTTGTTGGCGCCGCAACGGCGGGAAGCCGCTCAGAGCGATCCGGGGCGGTGAGACGGACCGCTCGTGTGGATACGCGGAAGCCTCGGCTGGCGGTGGCGCGCGCGAACACGCTCGTAAAGCCACGCGAACCATCTTTGCCACGTCGCTGTCGGTCATCCGCATCGGGTCGAAATTCCGTGTCGCCACTGCGATGCAGCTTATGGCGTCGTGCTCCGCGATCCAATCCGGCTAGCCTTTGAACTTCGGCCAGCTCTTCATGGCGCAGTCCTGACCTGACCAGCCGCTTCGATCGCGCCGTCCGCGCGCCAGCAACCGCTGCGGTGCCCGCACATGGGCTTCGTGCGTTCGCGACGTGACAGCACTCGATCGTATTTTACCATAGTGCCCACGACCAAAACAAACCGGGTCTCCCCTGTGGCGTTGTGGCATCGTGGCAGTGCTTGCATTGCGCGGCGACGGAGGAGGGATCAGAGATATGTCCGGAAGCCCACGAACGTTTTTTCTGGTGGTGACCCTGGTTGCTGCTCCGGCAGCCTGCGCGTTTGCGGCGGCAGATAACCCCGGCAACGCGGCCTCGCCGCATACCGGCTATTCGTCGGGAATGACCCCTGGCGCCGGCACCGCGAGCGGGACTCCCGATGGGACCACCGATACGGGTGCCACAAGCCCGGGCAGCAGCATCGCCGGGTCTTACGGCTCGCCTACGCCCAACTCGGCAACCGGCGCCGGGCATCAGAGCGATCCCGGTGGCGCGCGGGGAAGGACGGCCCCGAAATGAGGTCGGCTCGACGGCCACCCCCGTTGTGGTGAATTGCTCGGCGCGGCGAGCAGGATCCGGACGCGCAAACGTTTTGCTTCGGCGGCGGTAACCGGAGAGAAACCAACCTGCTGCTAATTTGCGGAATGGTTGACGTGCTGCGACCAGGAGCGGCCGATTCGCCTGCCGCTGTCAGACATGGCGGCGGCGCGGGGCGTTCCTGCCGTCACCGGGCGAGCCCGGCATTTCATGATGTCTTGGCGGCTGCAATCTCACATGGCGCCAGGCGCCTCGGCTCGACGAACTCAGGCGCCGCCGTTCAGACGGCGATGCTCAATGCTCCTCGGACCTTGTCCCATGCGACGGCATCTGAGCCGCCGGTCTCGACGATCCCGGTCCACGCGGAAGTCGCATTGCAGCAGGCGATGCGTCTCGAAGGGGTGCCCGCCTCCTGGCAGCCGGGGCTGCGCTTCATCATGGCAAAGGAATCCTCTGGCACGGTGGATGCCAGGAGCCCGGTCCACTCGGCACGCGGCCTGTTTCAGCTCACCGCGGCGAACTACCATCTGAACCCGAATGGCGCCGGCTCTTTCGGCAACGCGATCGAGGAAGCGCAGGGCGGCATCCGCTACATCCAGCAGCGCTACGGCACCGCCGATAACGCTGTCGCGTTCTGGCAGCAGCACGGCTGGTATTGAGCGCGCGGACGCGCGCACCTAGAACACGCGCCTGATTACGCGCGAGGAGGCCAGGAGCATGGCCAGCTACCAGTACGTCTATGTGATGAAGGATTTGACCAAGGCATTTCCGGGCGGCCGCGAGGTCTTTCGCGGCATCACGCTCGCGTTTCTGCCAGGCGTGAAGATCGGCGTACTCGGCATGAACGGTGCCGGGAAGTCCACCCTGCTGAAGATCATGGCAGGCCTCGATACCGATTTCGGCGGCGAGGCCTGGGCGGCGCAGGGCGCGCGCGTGGGCTACCTGGAACAGGAGCCGCAGCTCGACCCCGCCAAGACCGTCGGCGAGAATGTGGAAGTGGCGTTCGCTGAACTGAAGGCGGCGCTCGACCGGTTCAATGAAATCTCCATGAAATTCGCCGAGCCGATGAACGACGAGGAGATGAACACGCTGCTGTCGGAGCAGGCCGACCTCCAGGCGCAGATCGATGCCGGGGAGGGCTGGGACCTCGATCGGCGCGTGGACATCGCATTGGATGCGCTGCGCTGCCCACCGGCCGATGCTGCCGTGGCGACGCTGTCGGGCGGTGAGAGGCGACGCGTGGCGCTGTGCCGGCTGCTGCTGGAAAAGCCGGATCTGCTGCTGCTCGATGAACCGACCAACCATCTGGATGCCGAAAGTGTCGCCTGGCTGGAGCACACCCTGCGCGACTATGCCGGGACGGTCATGGTGGTGACGCACGATCGCTACTTCCTGGACAACGTCACCGGCTGGATCCTCGAGATCGAGCGCGGCCGCGGCTATCCGTTCGAGGGCAACTATTCGTCGTGGCTGGACCAGAAGCGCAAACGGCTGGCGCAGGAGGAGAAGGAGGAAAGCGCTCGGCAGCGGGCGCTGGCAGCCGAGCAGGAATGGATCGCCGCCTCGCCGCGTGCGCGCCAGGCGAAGAACCGCGCCCGCATCCAGCGCTACGAGGAGATGCTGGCACGCTCACAGGATCTGGTCGGCGGCATGGCCGAGATCGCCATCCCGCCGGGCCCTCGGCTTGGCAACGTGGTGATCGAGGCGGAGGGCCTGCGCAAGGGCTACGGCAACAACCTGCTGATCGATGACCTGAACTTCCGCCTGCCGCCCGGCGGGATCGTCGGCGTGATCGGCCCGAACGGCGCCGGCAAGACGACGCTGTTCCGCATGATCATCGGCCAGGAGCAACCGGACGCCGGCGCGCTCCGCATCGGCGAGACGGTGAAGCTGGGCTACGTCGACCAGTCGCGCGACAGCCTGAACGCCGACAAGACCGTGTGGCAGGAGATCAGCGGCGGCGAGGACACGATCTATCTGGGCAAGCGCGGTGTGCCGTCACGCGCCTATGTCAGCGCATTCAACTTCAAGGGGGCGGATCAGCAGAAGAAGGTTGGCATCCTGTCGGGCGGCGAGCGCAACCGGGTGCATCTGGCGAAGATGCTGAAGACCGAACACAACGTGATCCTGCTCGATGAGCCGACCAACGATCTCGATGTGGACACGCTGCGCGCGCTGGAGGATGCGCTGATCGAGTTTGCCGGATGTGTGGTGATCATCAGTCACGACCGCTGGTTCCTCGACCGGCTGGCGACGCACATCCTGGCGTTTGAGGGCGACAGTCACGTGGAGTGGTTCGAGGGAAACTTCGAGGCGTACGAGGAGGACAAGCGGCGGCGGTTGGGTGCGGATGCGACGGAGCCGCACCGGATCAAGTATCGGCCGCTGGCTAGATAGGATTTCACCACAAAGAACGAAGCGCACGAAGTCAGGCCGTGAGGCGGCGGATGCCGTCTTTCAATGTAAGTGTGTTGAAGTTCAGCAATAGACCGACTTTGTGATTGCTCAGCCGGAGATAGGTGAGTAGCTGCGCCGTGTGGATCGGGATGAGCTGTTCAACCGATTTGACGTCCACGACCACCGTCTGGTCGACGACAAGGTCCAGGCGATAACCGCAATCCAACAGCTTGTCCTTGTAGATCAGCGGAACCGGAACCTGACGCGCAAAGCCACTCATACCAGCGGCCCGAACCAATGACCTTCCGTCACCGCTCGTTCTTTTCGTCATGGCCGGGCTTGTCCCGGCCATCCATGACCTTGCTGGGGCACCTTACAGTAAGACGTGGATGGCCGGGACAAGCCCGGCCATGACGGTTTACTGTAAAGGCAGCGGGGAGAGAGGTATCGGGCTTCGTGTTTTTTGCGTCCTTTGTAGTGAATTCCTTTCCGCCCGCCCCGCCAAATGGCCGCATTTGCGCGCCAGCACAACCTGCCGCTACATAACCGCCTGAATTGACAACGAAGGACGGTGTCATGGACATCGAGACTGCGGCCCCGACGACCACCTCCAGCGATGACCACCAGGCGCGCGTCGATCTGGCCGCCGTCTACCGGTTGCTCGCCCATCATGGCTGGGGCGACGTGATCTTCAACCATGCCGCCATGCGCTGCCCGTCAAATCCGCGACGCTTCCTGATCAAGCGCCATGAGCTGCTCTATACTGAGGTCACCGCATCCAACCTGGTCGAGGTCAGCATGGACGACGACCTGGACGAACGTTCCGGGGTCAACCGTCCCGGCTTCACGTTGCACAGCGGCGTCCTGCGCGGCCGGCCCGACGTGAATTGCTCGGTGCACGTCCATCCGGAGGAAGGCATCGCGCTCTCCGGACTGAGGCATGGACTGCGAATGCTGTCGCAGAACGCGATGCGTTTCTACAAGCGGGTCGGCTACCATGATTATGAGGGCCTGACCGACAGCTTCGATGAACGTGAACGCATCGTCGCCGCGTTGGGCAGGAACCGCGCGCTGATCATGCGCCATCACGGGGTGACAACGGTCGGCGTCACCGCGCGCGAGGCGTTCAGCCTGATGAAGGAGTTCGTTCGCGCCGCTCGCATTCAGCTGATGATGGAGGCGACCGGCGCGCCGCTGCTGGAGATTGCCCCCGAGATCTGCGAGCACGTCGCCGAGCAGTATGAACATCATGACAGGGGGCGGGCGTCGGCTGAGTGGCCCGCCTATCTTCGACTGCTCGACGGCATCGACCGAAGTTACCGCGACTGAACGCTGCGATCCGGCCCGGCGGTGCCGAATGGCGCCGGGCCCGCCATGAACCCGCTCTGGATCCTGCGCACGGCGCGGCTGGTGCTGACGCCGGTGGGTGGGGCAGACCTGCCCGACCTGTGCGCCATCAAATCGGATCCGCGCGTTTTTGCCATCATGCTGGGCGGCGTTCGCTCGGCGGTGCAGTCGGCGGAGGAACTGGCCGAGGACGTCGTCACCTGGGGCGCCAACGGCTTCGGCATATGGGCGATCCGCGAGTTGGGGGAAAGCGACCGGACAACCTTCGTCGGAATCACGGGTCTGGAATTGCGGCCGGACGGCCGGGGCGTCGCACTGCGGTTCGCGCTATGGCCCGAGGCGCAGGGGCGAGGTCTGGCGCGCGAGGCGGCCGGCGCCGCTCTGCGCTTCGGCCACGGACAGGCGAGGCTGCGGCGGATTGTCGCGGTGGCCCGGGAGGACAACTTCGCCTCGCGCATGGTGCTCGGCGGCATCGGCATGACCGCATGTGCCGCCTTCGTGCAGCAAGGCTACCGCATGGTGATGTACGAGAGCGTCGCTATCCCGAGCGTCGTTATCCCGCCTGGGCCACCTGCTGGCGCATGGCGTTGATCAGCGCATCGATGTTGTTGTTGTTGCGGCTGAGATAGGACGCATAGTCGCTGCGCTGCGTCAGACGGAGCGACGTGCCCTCGGCGACCACGTCGATGATCTTCGGGCTGCCGCTGGCGCTGCTGATGATCCAATCGACATTGGTCGGCGGGTTGTTCGGCCGCTCCACGACGGTCGATACCACGTCGGTATCATCGCGCTGCTGCGAGCGGCCCATGGTGAAGCGGACGCCTTGATATTCGCCGAGCTTGCTCGTGATGTTGTTCACCAGCACCTGGTGAAACAGCTCCATGTAGCGCTTCTGCTGCTCGGGCGAGGCATTGCGCCAAAAACGCCCCAGGCAGAAGCGCGCGACCCCATCGACATCGACCCCCGAGTTGATGATCTGGGTCAGCCTCTCCCGCTTGTCGCGGTCGCTGCCCGGACCGTTCACGACGGCGACGAGCTTGTCGCCGATGCCTTTGACGAAGTCGCTGGCGTGCCCACCGCCCGCCTGGGCCGATGCGGGAGGGATCAGTCGACCGGTGGCTGGCAGCAGCGAGGCTGCGATCAGGACCAGGAAGGTGCGGCGGTTAGGCATGGCGTGCTGTGGCCTCGGTCAATAGGCCGGCGATACGGCCGGTGAATAGGTGACGGTACTCGGTGCGCCCGATTGCGGGAACCATACCGGAATTGTGGCCCGCTTGTCATTGCGAAGATCCTCGACCTGTCCGATGCACGATGCTGCCGGTACAGGCTGCGGAACGTAGCATAAGGGTCCAGCGCCGTCTTCTTGGTGCTGTCGATGTCATCGAGATGGCGCTCGCGCTGATCGATCGCGCTGATACCGCGACGCGACCAGTCGAGCGCCCGCACCGTGGTGCCCTGGCCCACCCAGGTGAAGGGGTCCATCGCCGAATTGACGCCCAGCCCGATGGCGTCGCGCGGGTCCGATGGGCCGAACACCGGCAGGATACAGGAATGGCCCGTCCGGCAGGCCCCACAGAGCCAGTGTCAGGCCGAAGTCGGCGTCGTGATCCGGGTAGCCCCAGTCCTTGGCGACATCGAAGATGCCCAGCACCCCCACCGTGGTGTTGATCAGGAAGCGCATGGTGGTGTCGCCGGCGCGGCGTGGCTTGCCGTCGAGCATGTCGTTGCCCAACTGGACGGGCGTGCTAAGGTTGTTCAGCGCGTTGTGAATGCCGGTCCGTGCCGGTGCCGGTACAGAAGCGGTATGCCTGCGCGGCCGGACGCAGGATGACCGTGTCGAGCGCATCGTCGAACGCATATATCGCGCGGTTGGTCGGCTCGAGCGGATCGTTGGCTCTCTTTGAAGTCGGCGACCGCATCGGGGTCGTTGGCGGGCGGTGGCGTGGCGCAGCCGCCGAGGTTGCCCAGCAGCACGGCGGTGATCACCAGAAGGTGACGACGGATGACGGCGCGCATCAATATTCCTCGGACGAAGCACAAATATCGGTCTCGCTGCCAAGCCGGGTGGACAGGCAGCACATGGCAGCTCTGTTCGCCCACTGGGAACAGGACGTAGGTTGAGGTTTCCGTGATGCGACACTAAGCACGGGCTGAGCCGTGCGCGCAACGTCGGAGCCGGCGACGCAATTGGCCCTTGGCTTGTCGGGGGAACCTGGGGAAGAGAGCCATGAACGACCTTCCTGCACGCGGCTTGACGGTGATTCGGGGCGGCCGACACTGGAACGCTGGCTGACCGGCCCGCGGTTTTCCGCGCTGCCGGCGCGGGGTGCCGACGCATCCGCCGCCGCTCCTGTCGTTCGAGTTCTTCCCGCCGAAGACCGACGCGCTGGAGCACCAGCTGTGGACCTGCATCCGCCGGCTCGAGCCGCTGCCGCCGCGCTTCGTCTCGGTCACCTACGGGGCGGGCGGCAGCACGCGGGCCGCACCCATGCCACCGTGGCGCGCATCGTGCGGGAAACCGGCCTGGTCCCCGCAGCCCACCTGACCTGCGTCGGCGCGAGCCGCGACGAGGTGGACGAGGTGGCGCGGCAATACTGGGAGGCCGGCATCCGCCATATCGTGGCGCTGCGCGGCGATCCGCCGCCTGGGAGGCCTATACGCCGCATCCCGGAGGCTATGCCGTTCGCCACCGACCTGGTCGGCGGGGCTGCGGCGCGTCGCGGACTTCGAGATCTCCGTGGCGGCCTATCCGGAGACGCATCCCCCGCGGCGCTCAGCCCGGACGCCGATCTGGACAATCTGAAGCGCAAGCTGGACGCCGGGGCGACCCGCGCGATCACCAACTTCTTCTTCGACACCGAGGTCTATCTGCGGTTCCTCGACCGTTGCCTGGCGGCCGGGATCACCGCGCCGATCGTGCCAGGCATCATGGCGGTGACCAACTTCGCGGGCCTGATTCGCATGTCGGCGATGTGCGGCGCCAGCGTGCCGGCCTGGCTTGGCCATCTGTTCGAGGGCATGGAAGACGACCCCGAGATCCGGCGCATGGTGGCGGCAGTCGTGGCCGCCGAGCAGGTGCGGCTGCTGCAGGCCAACGGCGTGGACGAGTTCCATTTCTACACGCTGAACCGGCCGGACCTGACCTTCGCGATCGCCCATATCCTCGGGGTGCGGCCGATGCCAGGGCGTGATGATCGTGCAGCTCGCCCGCGACCCTATCCTGCCGGCCGGGCAGCTTGCCGAACCGGATCGATCCTAATCGTCATAGGGGGACGAGCGGACAGGCGAGCCCGATCGCGCCGGCAATTTGTAGCCGATCGGCAGGGTCCGCACAGGTGGTGCAGTCGGTAGCTGCCACATGCGG